>JACKNN010000003.1 GCA_024234855.1 Pseudomonadales bacterium
TAGCTAACCTGGCGCGGATGTCCTTGTCTTTGGCGGATTGGGGGATGTAATCAAGCGCTGCGCCCAGGTAGCTCCAGAAGTGGGTTTTGACCCCGGCTGACGTCGCTGGCAGAAAATCGATTTTCGGGGCCGCGACTGGCGCGGGCTTGCCCTGGAATGCCGACATCGTCTGGACTTTGTATCCGGCCTGAATCCTTTCCACGTTGGGCATATCCTTGGGATTGAACAACTGGGTGCGGAAAATGACGAGCATGAACGGCGTCGTCGAATGGAAAACCTTGCTGACGCCTTCAGGCGTGTCGTCTTCCCAGTCGGGGCCTACAACGGCATAAGAGCCGGCTTTGTTTCCAGTTGCCCGGCTGCCGATGTAGCCGTCGTTGTAGAGATTGCCGTCGATCAGTTGTACGGAATAGTATCGGCCCTTTTCAACCTCGGGGACCGTAATCACAATGGGCTCGGCACGCAGGTCCAGCCATGCGACCGAGTACGGCGTATCGCTGTTCGGGCTGAGGACTGCGGTGTCTTTGTAGGTATAGACGCGCGGCTCATTCTTGATGTGATTGAACGGTGCCTTGAACTGATTCGTGTTCTTGTCGACGGCATATTCGTTCATGATCGCGTAATTCATGACCAAAGGCAGACCGTAGATATAGCCTTCCTCGCCGAGCGCCTTGAACTGTTCGACGGTCAAACTATCCGTTTCTGTTGCGGGGGTGGCCGAAGCTTCGGTTTTGCTGCCGGCTGTCAGCACGGCGAGCGCAAACGCGCCGGCCATGGCCAGTTTGGCAGTACTATGCAGGAAAAATTTCACTCTGATGACTCCTATTTCATAAATTGTATGTGCCGTCTTGTAGGATCTTACATTATTTCAAATCTTATCAGCTGCCACTGTTTGGATATACGTTGCGTGGTGGATTTATCCTCATGTCATTTACATTTGTTGAGAATTCTGGGCTCACTCAAGGTCCGAGCACGAGGCACCGGACAGGATGCAATAGCGGGCTGCGGAGAAGGAGGGCTGGCTTAACTGAGCATTAAGCTGCCGCTCCTAACAGATATCCGCCATCGACTGGAATTTCGACGCCGGTTATATAGCTCGCCTCATCAGAGAGTAGGAACCGAACGAGCAAGCCCACCTCAGATGCATTGCCGACACGCCCGACCATGCATTTAGAGCCCCACGAGTTGAATATTTCCTGGCTTTGATCTGCCGGCAGGCCGAGTCGTCCAATGATAGGAGTCTCTATTGCGCCAGGGCTTACAGTGTTTACCCTGATTCTACGCGGCGCCAACTCACCGGCGAGTGAATTACTTAGTCCAACCAGTGCTGCCTTTGAGGCGCCATAAAGGCTATAACCGGGAATGCCCTGATGCCACCCGGCGGTTGAGGTAAACACGATTGATCCGCCATCTTTCATCAAAGGCAGTGCCTTTTGCACCGTAAAAAAGGCACCCCTCAGATTGATGCCGATGATACTGTCGAACATTGTTTCGGAGAGATTCGCGATTGACACGAGGGCCCCGATGCCGGCGTTGACGAATATACCATCCAGTTTTTGGCCGCTTTTTTCAACTTCAGCAAAAAGCCGATCCAGATCCTCATTCCTCGATACGTCACCGGCGAGTCCGACGGAGTTGTCGCCGAGTACCGCCACGGCAGCTTCCACGGTTTGCTGATCGCGGCCAAAAATGACGACCTTTGCGCCCGCCTCTACCAGGGCACGCGCGCTAGCTAAACCGATTCCGCTGTTACCACCAGTAACGAGAAAAAATTTTCCATTGAGCTTCATCGTCGAACTCTCCCTACAAAAGTGTGGGTTTTTGTTAATTGATGCCGGAGGACGGTAATCCTGGTTCTGTCGATTCTCTCGCTAATTTGCAGCGACGATGCCAGGCGGTTCCCAGCTGGCCTCACCTAGCGGCAGTACCGATGGGGCGTCGATTCTTGGCCAATACAGGCGCATCACCAAGTAACTTGGTCCATCGGGCGCGGGTAGCCAATTCGACACTTTATCGACATCAGGAGAGTCGTGCTGGATATAGATCGTCAGGGATCCGTCAGAATTTTTTTTCATAGCTGGTAGCATCGGGGAGTTGATCAGGTAGCGATTTATCGGGTTTTCGATCAACAACTGTGTCTTCCCGTAGTACATGGTGATCGACCAGAACGCGTTCACCGGCGGCAGCTGACCAGCCGGAAAGGTTAATGTGTAGTTGGATTTGCTGCCATCGAGGGGCAGTCCGGTTGTATCCACTCGAGTGAACGGATACGTCGCCTCTACCACATCGATGCCATAGATGCCGGCCTTGGCGCCCGCCGCCCGCTTCAACCAGTCGCCGTTGAAGAACTCGCGATCGCCCCAGAGGGAGCCAATTGTCCATCCACTTACATTGGTCAGCGCCGTGTTCAGGTAGTGGTCAATATGCTCCTCCCCGGCCTTCATTGCTTCGGTGAGTGCAGTCCTCTGCTCCGGTGACAAGGCCTTCGGGTTGAACGTCCCGTCGGAGTTCACGCCCAGTCGGGCGAGGCGGTTACGTATCGCCTTCTCCTCCCGTCCGGGTGGTGCGAATTGCAGCGCGAAGGCCAGGTACTCAAAGAAGCGTGTGTGCAACTGATCGCTGTCTATTTCCGGAAAATCGACTGGGGGGGCCGAGGGTGGCGCCGGTTTATCCAGGTAGGCCGAGACGGTCTTTACCTTGTAGCCGGCCTGTACTTGTTCCACCTTTGGCAGGTCGGCCGGGTTGAACAACTGCGTGCGGTAAAACGCCACTGGAAAGTCGGTGGTAGATCGGAATACCTTGGCAATTCCAGCGGGGGTTTCGCCTTGCCAGTCCGGACCGACAATCATGTAATTGCCTGGCTTATTGCCGTTGGTGCGGCTGCCAATGAAACCAAAGTTGAATGTATTGCCATCAAGCAGCTGCACCGAATAGTATCTTGATCTTTCCACTGCGGGCACAGACAGGACGATCGGCTCGGCCCTCAGGTCCAGCCAAGCTATGGAGTAGGGAGTGTCGCTGTTGGGCGAGATGATGGTTGTGTCCTTGTAGGTATACACTCGCGCTTCGTTCTTGATCTGGTTGAACGGGGCTTTGAACTCTCCCGAATCGCGGTCCACAGCATAGGAATACATTACCGCGTAGTTCATTACGATAGGCAAGCCGTAGATGAAGCCTTCCTCCGCGATCTTGTGGAGCTCTGAGTCGTCCAGAGGAATGGTCGAATGCTCGGTACCGGATGCGACACTGGTAATGGCTAGTACCAGGATGACTGGCAGTACGAAAACTCTTGTCAAATGCGCAAGACTGAAGCGTTTTCCAGGGTGGGGGACTTTCATAAACGTTCCATTTTCTATTAAGCTATTTCTATGAGGCCGTTGGCCGTTTGGGGGCGCGCAGTCTATGTCGTCGGCCAATACCATACGGGTGACGTATACGCGCGCTCTTGAATGGTCAATGGCACATTCGGCGGTAGTTCGACGCCAAAACGACCGGCGTCGTAGCTGGTCCATCGTGGTGTGGGAATCTCCAGTACCCGCGCGTAGTAAACTGCACCCTGCTCCCGAGCGAACGCCGGGTCGCGCCAGAAGGCCTCGAGGCGGGCGGAGCCTATGGCGTTGCTATATATCAGGCTTTTCTCGTCTACAGTGTTTCCAATCGGGGTGCGCGCCCTGCCTTTCTTGTCAATCGAACGATGTCCCGACACCGCGACGTCGTAGATGCGTTCCTGACTCTCCCCGGAGGAGTCAATCCACCCCTTGATAATCTGGATCCGATCAAGATTGGCTCCTTCAGGCGCGCGCTCTGCCTGGATGATGAATGCCGGTGATTCATTCTCGCCCGCACCTTGCAACTCACCGCCCATCGGTACTCCGTTGGCATAGCCGTAGGATGCAAAATCACTGCGCGTCAGATCCTCCAGGCAGAAGCCGTACCCGGCGAACAGGCGGACTCGGATGCGGGTCCCGGTGGTGGCATACACCTCCCGGCGTTTGAGCGCATCCCATATAGCTTCACGGGTATTTGTCGTAGCCCAAACCGCGGTGAGACCTGAGGCGGATACGCGGGCATGGGGCATGGCATAGTCCACGCCGTCCGGGTCGGGATAATGTCCAATGATGTTTTCGAAGAATCGGGTATCCTGGGCGGACGGTTCGAAAGGCGGCGCTTTGCCGAAAAAATTGTCTTCCTCGCTGGTCGCGAGCGAGGTGTGTGAATCGGTGCCGCCGACCATACCGAATTTGAAGGGGTTCACGCCAAGACTTTGTTGATAGAGGAGACCCCGCTTCAGCGCTTCCCGCGCATATTCCCGGGCGATCATGCCCGGCTTTTTCGCAGCGGTATAACTGCCAGTATCCCAGGTTTCAAAATCAGCAAACTCGTCGTCACTGGAAAGCAGCGGGTGCGTCTCGCCATCGCCCTTAATCTGCGTTACTTCATATACCGGCTCCCAACGCATCCGACGCCGGGCATAGTTCGTGTTCAACGGCTCACCGCTAAGACTACTATCATCGAACATCAGGCCATTGGACAGGTTGCCGTTGTGCGGAATCGCCAGGACCTTGCCCCCGGATACATCCTCGTATCTGCTCATCCAGTCCCAGAGTGCTTCCGGATCTGTAGAGTCGAAGGCGGTAAACGGCAGAATGCTGTCGGCCCGCTCCTTGCCATCGCGGTAGACAACGTTCCGGTGCAGGTTGCTGCCCCCTGGTGTGCCTGTCCATTCGTAGGCGATCAGTGCGGTGAAGGTCCCGGGCGAGTTGTACTTTTCTGCCGCCGCTGTCATGCGTTGCCACATTGCCGATTTTGTCGACTCACTCAGCGGTATCGGGTCTATGCTTTTTCCCACCTGTTCATCATAGAAGACCATCGATTTGAGCAAATCCCCTGCGCGAAAATAGCCGTTCAACTTTTTTCCAAAACTGCTGGAAAGCAGCTCGGGATTGGACTCGACCATCATCGGAGCGAGCCCGAGATTCTCCGAGTGGTCCGCAATCACCAGAAAATCCAGGGGATGTTTCAGACCTACGCGCAGCCCTGTGGACGAGGTCACGGTCTCGCCGCGGGCAAACCGGTATGCTTGCTCCGGGCCGAGGCTGTTCCCCAGCAATGCGGCATCGGTGGAATACGAGGTATGCACATGCGTATCGCCCCACAACAGTTGGAAAGGCTGCAAAGGGTCTGCGTATGGCGAGAAGACATCTGTGCCGGTGGACTGGGCCTCGTTGCCGGCTGCACTCAACAATGGTGTGAAGATCTGTAGGATCAAGACTGTGAGCAGCACAGCGAAGAACCGAGTTCTCCTACCGCTGGATGCGTTTGGAGAACTGCTTCTATCGAAAAGTGTCTGCGTGCTCATCCTAAGTGGTTCCTGACCTGTCGGGCCGCTCGGATACCGGCACCGATTGCGCCATCAATGGTCCCTCGCCAGCCCTCACCGTGATCTCCCGAGCCAAAGAATATGCGGCCCTGTGCTTTCTGGAACTGGTCGTAGTATCGTTCGATCCAGTGCGGGCGATAGCTGGCCCAGGTACCTTTTGAATAGGGCTCGCTGTTCCAGTCGTAGGCTAAATGTTTCAGCATTTTTACACCGGGGAGTAGAACGCTCAGTGCTTTTTGCATTGCCTGACCATCCAGGTTCCCGGGGCTGCTGCCGAACGCGACCAACACGGTGTAGTCCTCGGCCTGCTTGTAGGTCATGGCATAGTTTAATGGCTGGCCTGGCGCAACCGCTGCGACATTGCCGATATCGCCCTCTACCTTGATATACACTTTTATGCCCTGGCCCACGTGACGTTCCCGGCCTGCCGCGATAACCCCCGTCGGCAGGGGTGGTGAGAACGCCACATCGACAAGCACATTCATGGGCAGGCAGCTGATCACAGCCTCGCAGGTCAGTTCCTCGTGTGCGGTCGTGGTCACCAGCACCTTGTCCCCCTGGTCTGCCACCGACTTTACCGGGGTCATCATGCGTACTTCCGGGGCACCGTCCTCGATCATGTGATTGATAAGGTTCACTGTGCCGTCGCGCAGTTTGAATCTCGCCAGCGCATCCATAAAGGTGGGAAAGTAGGCGCTCCCCAGAGCGTAGTAACGTAGTATTTCGGCATAGGAAATAGCCGAGGCCTCATTGTTTGCCATCAGTTCAATAAAACCCCTGTTGAAGGCGTATTGTAATGGCGTCAACTCCAGACCCTGCAGATGCTCCAGGGCATTTACCTGGTCCGCGGCTAACACCGCTTTTCGGTTGTAAAGCAGATCGTAGGGGCGGGGAACCACCTCACGGGCGGAGCCGGCAAACAGTTCCCAGCCACTCATCGCTTCAATAAGCTGAGTCTCGGTGAAGGCCAGGCGCTGGCCGTCTTCCATGCGCAGGTACATGACATCGGGTACAGCCCCCGGCGTTTCTTCTATTGCCAACCCATAACGCTCGATTTCGCTCCAGACAAACGGCTGGTTGTTGTAGACCCAGGTGCCACCAAGCTCTATCGGTGTACCGTGGAAATCTGTGGTGAAGGTGCGGCCACCGAGGCGGTCTCCAGCTTCTATCAGCAGGGTCTTATAACCGTGCTTCATGCAGTCGCGGGCTGCCACAGCTCCGGCATTGCCGCCGCCAATCACGATTACCTCGTAGTCATATCCGGGACGCGGTCTTTCGGCTTTGGAGTCGGTCTTCGCTTCGGTACTGGCGGCGCCTAGCGCGGTGCTGCCCGCAACAGCGGCCACGGATGCGAAAGTAGCGGTAGTTTTGATAAACTGACGGCGTCTCACATCGTTGCCTTTCTTGTGGCCACTACCGTTTGTCACTTTTGCACTCCTGCCAATTCGGGGGAAGCCGGTATCAGGCGCCTCGTTCTGAACCAATCAGTACGGCCATCGCTGCCGCCTGAGTGCGGGATGGCAAGACCCTATGTCGACAGTGCTACAGGTGTGCGATGCACTTGATCTCGATTTTGAGTTCTGGAAATAAAAGTCCAGCGACGCCGAACAGTGTCTGGGTAACCTCAGGTATCCTTCCGTAGGCCTCGGCACGGGCACCGAATATTGCCTCTAGGTTGGCGTGGGTTTCTTCCATGTTGGTTACCAGGAAGGTCTCGTCCACGATGTTGTCCATGGTGGCTCCGAACTCGGCCAATAGTATACGTATGCTGGAGTAGGCCAGAGCCGTCTGCTCGGCCATACTCACGGGTATATTGCCGGCGCTATCCATGCCGACCTGACCCGACAAATACACAGTGCTGCCGATTTTTACTCCCTGGGCGATCAAATCCGAATAGGGACCTGAGCGGAAGACCTGTTTTGATTTTGTCATCTTTGTTTTCCTGCAGTGAGGTGGTGGATATCCCACGACGGTGAAGTTGATTCCCCCATCCCTGGGAACTGATCTGCTGAATGCCCAGGGGTTCCAAGTATCAGGGTGTGCCATATTGGATTGCCTATCCACAACAGTGAAGCCTAGGATAGGGGAAGCACAATAACCAGTCATTAAACGACAGAAACATGTCATTAAACGCAACTTCTGTGCTGTCGCGAATAGACCGATTTGTTTATTTGGATTAATCTGGCGCGAGTCGAAACGCCGGCAGCCACACCACAATTACCCGGGAGGACTGGGTCATCGACAAGAGGTCACCACATTACCAGCTGGTTCGGGTAGGAGCAGTCCAGGGTATTGAGGATGCCATGGCGCATTTCGGTGCAGATGTGGACGCTGTGTTCAATGACTTGCGACTGGAACGGTACATGTTCAGCGACCCTGACCAGCTGGTTGCGCTCAGGGACGCGGGCAGCCTGCTGGCTCGGGCCGTCGAGGTCACCGGTTACCAACGCCTGCCTTTTTACCTGGCGGAAAGCCAGGACCTGTCATATCTGGGTACCTTCGGCCTGCTGCTGCAAACCTCGGGCACGGTCGGTGAAGTGCTGCGCGAGATTCAGGACTATCACCAGATCCATATACAGGCGGCAACGTGGACCTTGACCACGACCGCACGCACAGCCTCGCTTAATTTCTGGGTGGATGTGCAGGATGTCAGCCCGCTGCAGCGTCGCCTGACGGTCGAGCTGGCCCTTGCCCAGGCCTTTTTGATCGTCAAGACCCTGGTGGGCAGCACGGCCTATCTGGAAAGAGTTCGGGTGCGCTATGACTTCGAGGAGGGCCGGCAGACCTACCGGCGATTTTTTCACGCTCCCGTGGAATTCAACCAGGAGGTGAATGCGCTGGATTTCCCCATGGGTCTGCTGGACCGGCCCGTATCTCCCAACAATGCCGCGCTGCACGAGGTGGTGCGTCAGCAGATATCGAGTCTGGATCTGAGCGGGAGGCAGACAGACCTGGTTCACGATGTGCGGGTCATCATCAGGAGGCTGCTGCCGACGGGCCAGTGCACAGTGGAGCGCGTCGCCAGATATTACCACTGCGACAAACGCACGCTGCAACGCTATTTGCGTGAAGAAAGCGACACCACTTACCAAGCGCTGCTGGACGAGGTGCGCTTTGACCTCATACAGAATTACCTCCGCGACTCTACTCTGCCGATGACGCAGCTGGCCCAGGTCGCCGGTTATACCGACACCAGTAATTTTTCCCGCGCTTTCCAGAAGCGTTTTGGCATGTCCCCGCGCGATTGGCGAGAAGAACACTCCGAGCGCAAACCCTCGACCCGCAAACGGCGACTCGCTACGAAACGCCCGGTACTATAAAGCCTGCAGCCGGCCGCTGGGTGTCGGACACAGTCGTGTAACTTTCCACTTTCTGGCCCCCAGCCTGCTCTGTGGGGAGGGGCGGCCGTACACTAAAAGACTCATCTTCGTCGCGAAATGAAGGGTTTTAATCCACCCGGCTCCATATCGTTTAATTGCAGTAAAAAGGTATTCGTCGATCGCGCTTGAGAAGCTGATCATAGTCTTCGGTAAAATGCCTCACGTGGTGCAAGCCCCAGTATCCAGCGTCGAGGCACTCGCTGTGGGATGTTCGCACCGGGCTGCGCTGGTGGATAATTTCGATTTGAAGTGGTTCACTGTTGGCGAGAGCAACGCGTGTATCAAATGGGACTAACCTGTTAATTGGCTCACCCAGGTATTTGAACTCAAGCACATCTAGTTGATTGAACACGAAAAAGTGTCAACACGCATTTTCTAAGTCCAGTAGCTCAGAGCGGCTTCCAGATTGCGTACCACAATGCCCATTTGCCCAATGGGGCCGAATAGCTCGCTCATCAATATTACCTCTGTTGAACTGATTCATTACCTGAGCAACGCTTAACGGTATCGGTTGTATGGTCTCGTCCGGTGTCGACTCAGGGTCTGTCTGGCAGTGAAACGATAGAGTTAACCGCTGCCCCGGGCAGGTCATTCGACAACAAGAATCAATCATTTGGTGTCTGTCAGGGACTGTCTTGCCTGGCAGCTTTCGGCCCGGTCGAACACCCTCAGCACCAGCAGCCCACTTTCCAACGACGACCCTGGATGAGCCTATCCCCTCGGTAGATACCACTCCCGGCTGACCTTCATCGGGTGAGCACAAATAGACTGATATCTGTCGCGAAATGACAGGTTAATTTATGCCCGGATCTCTATCTTTCAACTGGACTGAAAAGACTTCGCCCGACCACGTTCGAGCGGAGGCCGTCATTTGACAGTCGCCACTATAAAAGTGAATGGAGAGCATTAAATGATTCCTCGGCGTTTCAATAAAAAAGGCATGAGCCTGCTGGTTGCGGCAGCTGCCTGCTATGGCATGGGCGCACAGGCGGCACTGGAAGAGGTCGTGGTCACGGCGCAAAAGCGCGAGCAATCTTTGCAGGATGTGCCCATCGCGGTCTCAGCCATGAGTGGCGACCAGCTCAATGCCGCGGGGATAAATACCATTGAGGGTCTCACCCGGGTCATGCCCTCACTTGAGATGCAGTCCACTACCTCCACCGTCAGTGCCAACTTCAGGATGCGGCGTATTGGCAACCTGGGGAATATCCCCGATTTTGAACCGGCGGTCGGCGTGTTCCAGGATGGCGCATTCCGGGCTCGATCCATTTTTGGTATGGGCGACTTATTCAATGTGGAGCGCGTGGAAGTGCTGCGGGGGCCACAGAGCACCCTGTACGGTAAAAATGTGACAGCAGGCGTGATCGCCATATATACGGCACCTCCCGCAGAGGAATTCGAATGGAAAGGCGAGGTCACCGGCGGGTCGATGGAGGGAGCGAATGATGCCCCATTGTATCGATTCAAGGGCGGTATCAGCGGCCCCCTTACTGATAGCCTGGGCGCCAGCCTGGGTGCGTCCTATGCCTATCAGGATAAGATTCAGACTCAGGCAGTGGTTGGCGGGGAGGACACCAATGAGCTGGAGCGCTACTCGCTGCGCGGTGAACTGAACTGGGACGCCACCGACAAGTTGAACCTGCGCGCTATTGTGGGCACCGTGCAGCAGGATGACAACGATGCGACATCCAATGATTACTATTATGATCCCAACGGTTATGTTGCGGGATTCGTGCTGCCCACCTTGCAGAGCGCGGGCATTGGTAAGGTCTGTACGGATAATGACCCCAAAAACTATGAAGGCTGTAATATCAGGCAGACAACCAGCGACCTGGACTCCAGTGAAGCAATACTGCTCGCCAACTATGAGCTGGATAACGGCTGGAGTGTCGATTCGATTACGTCATGGGATTACTACCGATTCAAAGGTGCCCAAGATGACGCGGGGCAAATTATGACCCCGGTAATAAAATATCACGACACCCAGGAAGGCGAGGCCTGGCAGCAAGAACTGCGCCTGACTTCCGCCGGCGGCGAAACCGTCGACTGGATGGTCGGTGCATTCTACTACCACAACAAATTCAATCGCGGTGACAAAGGCAAGCGCGCGGTATTCCTCTACGATACCTTGAGTGATGACCCGACGGTAGCAGCCATCAACCAGATAGTGCTGGATGCACCTATCCCGATACCATTCGCCACCCAGGGCCAGCTCAGTTACGTCGATGGCCGGCAGTCGACCGACTATTACGCTACCTATGGACAGGCCGCCTGGCAAGTCTTCGACAAGTTGACGGTAACGGCTGGCCTCCGTTGGCAAAGAGAGGAGAAGGATGCCTCGGTTCTGCAGACGATCAACGATCCCTCACCATCGATCATATCGCTCCTTCTCAGCCCCACCGATATCAGTTCGAGCGACCTCGATCGGAGTAAGGATAAGGTGACCTGGTCGGTATCGCCGCAGTATTTCCTGACCGATGAGATCATGCTCTACGCGACAGCGTCAAAGGGCTTCAAATCTGGCGGCTTTAACACGAGTTGGGGGGCCACCGAGATTGATGCGCGCGAGTTTGGTGATGAAGATGTGATGGATTACGAGGCGGGTATCAAAACCACCTTGCTGGACGACAATCTGCGCTTGAACCTGGACGTATTCCACACGGAGTACAAGGATTACCAGGAGGCGGCCTTTGTCGGTGCCAACTTTACCGTGGGTAACGCGGAAAAGGCCACGACCAAGGGTGTGGAATTGGATGGCACCTGGCTGTTGGGCGAGCAAATCACTGCTGACTTTGGCGTGTCCTATGCTGACCTGGAGTACAACGAGTTCACCAATGGACAATGCTATCCCGGTCGCACACCGGACAGCCCCACCAATCCCACCGCTTGCGATCTGAGTGGGGAGCATCCGATTAATGCGCCCAAATGGAAGACTCACCTCGGCCTGACGTACGAAACCCCGGTGAGTTGGGGTGATCTGTATGCCCGGGCTGATTGGAGCTGGTCGGACGATTACAATACCAGCTTTTCAGCGGATCCGTTGCTGGTGCAATCTTCGTACAGCTGGTTCAGTGCGCGCATCGGCACCCACTGGAACAACCTGGAGTTTGTGGTGTGGGGGGAGAACCTGACCGATGAAGCCGTCAGTAACGTGGATGCCACTGCCAACATCTACACCGGTGACAACAGCATCGCGAGCTACGTCCAGTCTCCCCGGTCTTACGGGCTGACAGTCCGGGCTAACTACTAGCACGGGTTTTGGGTCGGCCCCGCTCCCCGGGGTTGAGGCCGACTCCTTTTTCTCCCGGGTGGAAGATCAATCGCTCTAACAACAATAGCGGACTCAGAGATGAAATCTAAACCAATAAACGAAAGAAGCACCGACGCTGGTATCAGCCGCCGACAAATGCTGCTCGCCGCGACTGGCACCGCCCTGGCGACCACCGTGGCCGGCACAGCCAGTCTGGCGGCAAACAAGGTCATGGGGAAGCCTGAGGGCGCTGATGCGAATGTGCTCGATGTAGTAGTTATCGGTGCAGGCCTTGCCGGGCTTACCGCTGCCCGGGACCTGATGCAGGCGGGCCGCAATGCCTTTGTCGTGTTGGAAGCCAATGATCGAGTTGGTGGCCGCACCCTGAATCACAAGCTGGCTGGCGGCCATTATTCCGAAGCGGGCGGTCAGTGGGTTGGTCCCGGTCAAACTGCAGTCTACGATTTGTGCCGGGAACTGAATATCGGCATGTTTCCCACCTACCTGAAAGGCAAGTCCGTTTATCGCGCTGCCGATGGCAGCATGTATGCGGAGGACGCCGGTGGTACTTTTTCAGTGGGCCCCGAACTGGAAAAGGTTATCGAAAAGCTGAACGAACTGGCCGCTGAGGTACCCTCTAGCGCACCCTGGACCGCTCCAAGGGCCGCGGAACTGGATGCCATTTCGCTGGCGGAATTTGTCAAACCCTATGGTCTCAATCCCCTCGATACCCTGTCCCTCGATCTGGGCCTGCGCCTGACCGATACTATCCATTACCAAGAGGTATCGCTGCTGTATGCGCTATCGCGGATTAACTACGCGGGTAGCTACGAGCAGTTGGAAGGCTTTGCCGGTGGCGCCCAGGAGCAGCGCATCGAAAATGGGTCGCAATACATCAGCGAAGTGTTGGCGGCGGGTATTGGCGATCGCCTCCGCCTGTCTACCCCGGTGCGTAGCATTACGGAATGGGACAGCGATGTGGTCAGCGTTCATACCGACAACAGTGTATTTCGTGCGCGCGAGGTCATCATGGCCATCTCCCCGGCCTTGTGTAACAAGGTCGCCTTCGAGCCCGATCTGCCGAAAAAGCGGCAGGCGCTACAGCAGACCTGGCCGGCCTTTGCGCCCGGTCGTAAGACCGCTCACGTCTACTCCAGGCCTTTCTGGCGCGACGCGGGTTATAACGGCTGGTTATTCGACATCGGCGGTGAGGTCATGTGGGCCTACGACAATTCTCCGGAGGATGGTTCCATCGGCGTTATCAACGCTTTTATCTATCCCGCTATGTCCAACGACCCGGCGGTGCTCGCTCCCCAGCTTGCCCACTTGTATGCCGAGGCTTTCGGTGAGGCTGCGTTGGATTACAGCGAGTTCCACGACCAGGACTGGGGTGAAGAACCCTGGTGCATGAGTTGCGTGTCGCCGCTGACCCCAGGATTCCTGACCAGCGGTTTAATGGAAGCATTGCGCGCCCCTATCGGCAGCCTGGTTTGGGCCGGGACAGAAACCGCGCAGATCTGGCAGACCTATATGGACGGGGCGGTGCGATCCGGCCACCGGGCCGCACTGGAAGCACTCAGCGGCCTCGCCTCGCAAGCACAGGAGGCATGCTTATGAAGCCGTCGGGCGTAAAATTACTGCGCACCACTGCAATTACACTCCGGCTCTGCGGTCGTATCGCGATGGGGCTGCTCCTTCTGTGGGGTGTCACCGTCGGTCGGACGGCAGTCGCTGATGCCGGAGAATTTGACGCGGAAAAATTCACGGTCGCAATCGACGCGCAGGGTGGAGAGCTAGCGGCCAGGTCGCCCGCCGCGCAATTGTACCAGGATTGCGTCTACTGCCACGGCGGGCAGGGCAGGGCAGAGTCTTCATACTACCCGCGCCTGGCTGGCCAGCCAGTCGGCTATCTCCTGCAGCAGCTACGTGCCTTCCGGGATGGTACGCGCCAGAACGCCATCATGTCGTCCCTGGTGAAGATACTGGCTACCGAGGAGATTGATACGCTGGCGAGCTACCTCGCGGAGCAGGCACCGCGCGCCGCAGATCCGAAATTGCTGGCAACCGCCGCTGCTGCCACGGGTAAGATCCGGGCAGAGGCGCTGGGCTGCGCCGCCTGTCACGGCCAGGCCTACCAGGGCCAGAACAACTACGCCCGCCTCGCGGGCCAGGGTTATGAGTACCTCACTATACAACTGACTGCATTCCGTGACGGCAGCCGTGTCGACCCGGCAGGCATTATGTCCGGGCTTGCGGCCGGTTTGTCGAATGCGGATATCGGCAACCTTTCGCGCTATTTTTCGGCACTGTAAACATCAAGGAGATCAGATCATGAGTTTGCCAGGTAAGAAAATTCAGATCAACGACGTCAACTACCACGTCTATGACGAAGGTGACAGCGAACAGGTGGTGCTGTTGCTGCACGGCCAGCCGGATACCTCGGGCATGTGGGAACACCAGGCCGCCGCGCTGGTCGAAGCCGGTTTCCGCGTCGTCGCACCGGATATGCTGGGCTACGGTCAAACCGACAAACCCCAGGCCGCTGCCCGCTATGCTGCGGATCACATCCTGGCGGACATACTGGCACTAACCGAGCACCTGCAGTTACCAAAAATGGACATTGTCGGCCATGACTGGGGCGCATTTGCGTCCTGGGAGCTGGTGTTGGCCAAGCCCGAAATGTTCAAGAAGCATGTCGCCCTTGCGGTAGGGCATCCCGCTGGCATCTTCGACGACATTTCGATGGAGTCAGTGAAAACGAACTGGTACATGTTCATGAACAGCCAGGAGCACGCAGCCGAGTTATTTGCTCAGAACAACTTCAGGTATATGCGTGAAGTACTCATTCCGTCCCATCCCGATCTGGATGAAGTGACGAGCCGAATGGCTGACCCGGCTGCCATGAACGGCATGCTGAACTGGGACAGGGCCAACCAGATGGTGAGTTTCTATCTGGCGCACGCTAGCGGTCAGCTCGAATACGGTAACTGTAAGGTGCCGACCATGGGCGTGTGGTCCAGCGGTGATGCCTTCCTGCCGGAGGAGAGCTGGATGACCAGCACAGCAAAACGTATGGACGCCGAATGGCGCTACGAGCGTATCGAAGGTGCCAGTCACTGGATGATGATGGACGCAGCTGACACCGTGACAAACTTGCTGCTTGACTGGTTCAGGGTGGATAATTCAGTCGGTTAGACTGTGCCTGGCATGTTCAGGTCGTAAGGTTTTCGCCCGTTGCGAGTTGAACGCTGCCCCGGTCAGGCATGAACGGGTTTGCCCTCTACACCCGGCATAGTTTCTATTATCGCCACCGATATGGTCGGGTGGCGTGGGTAATAAGTATGGCTAAGTCGATATTGATTACGGGCGCCTCCTCAGGTTTGGGTGAGGGCATGGCAAGAGAATTTGCGCGTCGCGGTTATCGAGTAGCACTGACAGGTAGGCGAATCGATCGGTTGGAGGTATTGCAAAAGGAACTGCAAGCGATTGCCCCTCAGGTAATCGTAAAAGTTTTAGACGTTACTCAGTACGATAGCGTTCAACCAACGCTGGAAGCGATAGCTGATGAGCTCGGTGGTCTGGACATCGTGGTCGCTAATTCTGGAGTGGGGCAATTTTTTCCTGTGGGAAGCGATCACTTCACTGATATTTGCACCACCATTGATACCAATATTACCGGGGCGGTGGCCACAATTGATGCCGCTGTCCGGATATTTCAGCGCCAGGAAGCCGGCCATATTGTTGGTATTAGCTCTGTCTCGGCTATAAGGGGTTTGCCCGGGCAGGGAATTTATTCAGCATCCAAGGCGGCCGTGAGTCGCTACCTGGAGTCACTAAGGCTCGAGGTGTTTGGTAGCAACATTATCGTCACTGAACTTGCGCCGGGCTTTATCGATACAGATATGAATCGTGGCCTGGCATCCAGACCATTCGTTATTCCGTTGGAGAAAGGCGCGCGTATTCTGGCGGACAAGATCGAAAGCAGGATAAATTTTAGTTATGTTCCGGCATGGCCGTGGGCGCTGATTGCCCGGCTTATTCGTTTTTTGCCAAATAAATTTCTGGTTGAAAGAAATTGAGGCCGCTCGGACAGACGCAATTGGCGATCTTGAATACTATTTTGGTGGGCATAAAAGCCCGCTATTTCTCGTGCGACTGGAATGCCGCTCATGATTAATGCACCTTATCCGAGGCCTGGCAAACAGCGGCTGGCATGCGCGTGGATCTACCTGGTTCTCCTTCCCGGCTTTGCGTTTGGTAGCGAGCCGCCGCGGCTTGTTCTGCAGATAACGGTTGACGCCCTGCGCGGCGATCTGCCTCAGCGGCAACTGCACAATATGGGCAAGGGCGGTTTTCGGTACCTGTTTGATGAGGGATTGTACTATCGCAACGCCAACTACATGCACGCCAACACAGAAACCGTCGTTGGCCACAGCTCACTCGCCACCGGCGCCATGCCGGCTCTGCACGGTATGGTGGGAAATGTCTGGTATGACCGGAAGTTAAAGCGATTGGTTTACAACGTAGAGGACGATCGCTACCGACTGCTAGGGGCTGGCGCGGATGTCGATGAAAGCACCGAGATAGATCCGACACAACGGGTGGCCAACGCCGACGGGCGCTCCCCCCGCGCCTTGTTGACATCCACTTTCAGTGACGAACTCGCTTACGCCTTTAACGGCGCCTCCAAGATCTTTGCAGTCTCCGTGAAAGACAGAGGCGCTATACCCATGGCGGGCCAGGCGGGAAAAGCCTTCTGGTTTTCCAAGGCGAAAGGCGAGTTTGTCACCAGCAATTACTACTATGACCGCTATCCCCAATGGGTGCTAGATTGGAATCACACTGGCCCATCCGCGGCCTACGGCGGCAAGTCATGGACACTGCTGAGGCCAGAGCGAGACTACCTGTTCGGCGCAGACGACGATCAGCCCTGGGAAATGGATTTTCCTGGCTTCGGGCGCACTTTTCCCCACGCCTGGGGCACAGCTGACGACAAGTACTTCACCACCAAGCTTACTATCAGCCCAGCGGGCGATCAGCTCACCCTCGATTTTGCCAAAACCCTGGTGGCGAAAGAGCAGCTTGGGAAGGATGCCATACCGGATTACCTGTCGATCAGTTTCTCCTCCAACGATTACGTGGTGCACTTGTTCGGCCCCTCAAGCCTGGAGGCAGAGGACGTGCTTCTGCAACTCGATCGCACTCTGGCAGATCTTTTCAGCTATATCGATAAAACAGTGGGCCTGGAACACACGCTGATCGTATTGTCGGCCGACCACGGCGCGCCAGATGCCCTGCCCTACCTCAACAAACGGGGCGATAGCAACGCTCACTACTTTGATATGAACGCCTGCATGCAGGGCGTTAGGGCGCGCCTGGGTGATGAGAAGTTCAGGGGTGTACAGGGCCTGCTGGGCGAATACGCCCACCCCTATATTTACCTGGACCAGGCGGTGCTCAAGCAGGCGGGGCTGGACAGCGCCGCAGTGAGCGAAACGGTGGCAACTCTGGTGAGAGAATGCCCTGGAGTCAGCACGGCGGTTACGGCCCATGACACGCAATACTCCACGGACCGAAACCGTTTGCTGGAGGGCCGAATATGGAACAATTACAATGCCAGGCGCTCCGGCGATGTCTATATAGTGCTGGACAGCGATGTGTATGTGAATGAGATGGACGGTCTGACGGTAGCCTCCAACCATGGCTCACCCTGGAACTACGACACCTTTGTACCCATATTCTTCGCCGGCAATGGCATTGAATCGGGCAGCGAAAGCAGACCGGTCACACCCTATGACATTGCCCCGACCCTCTCTACCCGGGTGGGTATCAAGGCGCCCTCGGGCAGTGTGGGGAGTCCGTTGCCGGAAGTGTTGGAATAACGCGGTGCAGGCGTGCTCTCGGAAAAATCCAGCAGGTTCAGCTGGGCCAGTCACAGTCAGGATCTGGGCGTTGTACCAGGGGAAGTGGCTCGAAGCCCCACTGCCTGTCTGCTTTGCCGGGCGTCATCCACAGTGTTTCAACCGAGAAGCCCAGCGTGTCATTGAGATAGACCACGCCCGCGTCCGGCATGTGGAGCGGGGTACAGTTAGGACTGGCCCCGAATTGGCTGGCGCGCTCATATACCTGCATATGATCTGCCTGGTTGCGCGCCCCGAAAGCGATATTGAGGATACCCTGGTCACAGATACGGTATCCGGTCGGCCAGGGATTACCCACCGGATCCAGGTACTGTACTAATTCGAGCAAGATATCGCCGCACGCGAACACGGCGCGCTCGCAGTTTGCCCTGCTCAACCCCCACAGGGCCTCGTGCTCATTCCTGTGCAGTTCGATGTCAGCGGGCATTTGACCGGTCACTGCCGAGAGGTACGCCACCGAAGCTGCCAGGTCCGGCGTACTCATGGTCACCGAACGGGTTGCCACCGGGCAGGCGCGCTTGCCCTCACTATTATCGGCCAGCGGATCTGTTTCCATGATTTCAACGAACACTCCATCCGGGTTGCGCACACAGGCCCGCCTATTCCCAGTACTGCCCATTGGTGGTGCCAGCGGCCTGGTCCCCAGCGCCTGCAGATTGGCAAGGGCGGCGTCAAAGTCAGACACATGTACGCCGATGCGGGTATAGCCGATATCACAAGGTCGAAAGTCCACGGGCATCGGTTTTGCCCTGGGCTGCCGGAACTGGAACATTTCGAGCTGGAACCAGGGGTTGCGGCCAACCAGCCACCAGCAGGTGGAGGCGGCACCGGGAAGCCCCTGTACCTGTTCTGCGAGCGGGCTGCTCATGAACTCCGTGTTGCCGCCAGCCGGTAGATATCCCAATCCTTCGCGAAACCAGCGTTCAGTGAGGCGTAGGTCCAGCACAGAAAAGGCGATCTGGATAAGAGGCGGATGAAAGATCGATGCCGTCATTGCGGAATTCCCCTGAGTGTACTAGGCAGGACTATAAAGCCTACTGAAAGCTATCCCTGACCGGCTTGCGCTCTCCGGTCTTGTCGAATATTCCGTCGAGAACAATGTTGGCAACTATCGGTCCATTGTTGCTCATCGTCACCCAGGCGATGTGATCAAAATTTCCTGGTGGATCGAGAATCCATGCGCCCCCGGTAGTGCTAAGGCGTATATAGTCCATGCCGTTGCGTTCCTGGTAATCGTAGGTATGCGCGTGGCCAGCAAACACCGTATAGTGCCGGCCCTCTAAAGCGGCCTCGATCTCCATGAACTTCTTATCCCTGGGGCTGGCCTGCCAGACCGGTCGATGGACAAAGACAAAAGTCCATTTCACATCCGGATGGGTGGCAATCACTTCTTTGAAGTAGGCGATTTGCTCATCGCTGAATGCTGAGACGTACTCTTCGCCGGTAACGACGGCCTCCTTCACCTTCGCCAGCATCTCAAGCTGCACGGCCTTCGCCTGTTTCGGGTCACTCTCTTCCAGTTTGGATATTTTTGCCAATCCCTGTATTAGCCAATCCGGAATCGTTTGTGGCGGATCTTCAGTATTCATGCAAAGAAACAGGACATCCTTATAGACGAAGTGATAATAGCTGCGCCCCAGTCGCTCCCGCCAAACATCCACCGAGGCCGGGTCGCCCATATCGTGGTTACCAACGACATAGAAAAAGGGCATAGTCAATTTATCTACCGAAGCATCGATCTCCTCCCATTCGGCAGCCAATGTTTCCCGGTTATTGCTGTAGCCCTCAATAAGGTCGCCCACGCTCATCACAAACTCGGGCTGCATCAGGTTCAGTTTGGTCATCGCCGCATCAAAAACACCGGGATAGGCTCCGCCCGTGTTATCACTGACAACTGCAAACTGAAATTCGATGTCCGAGTCAGGAAATTCTAGGTGGGACCACGGGTTAGAGCCGGTTTGCCTGTCTATCTGAATCTTGGCTGCCTCTCCCGCTGATAAAAGCCCCGAAGCATACAATGCGAAGACGCAACCAAGAGATTTGAAATAACTGCTGTATCCAGTCCTTATTGCTTCCTTTCCCATGTGGGTACCCGCCCCATTGCTTGTCATTCTTTGTAAAATGTCTTGCAAGTCCGAGGAAAAATCAGTTCACGTTTCTAATCGGGTCTTTGCCATCCCAGTTGACCGCACCGGCGGCTACCATCTCAAAGAGTTCGCGATTGCCGTCATGTACCGCAATCAATTCCTGGATTGTTCCGGGGTGGCCAGACGTCGCGAAGTAAGCGAACTTGCCCTCCGTACTGAACAATGCGCCATTTTGCTCGATGACCAGACCTGAATCGAGGCCGCGACGCAGAAGCTTGTCATAGTCTTCGGTGAAATAGCCGACGTGGTGCAAGCCTTCATATCCGGCGTCCAAAAAGTCGCTGTAGGACGTTCTCACCGGGCTGCGCTGATGGATAAGCTCGATCTGTAATGGTCCACTGTTTGCCAGGGCAACGCGTATATCGAAGGGAACTAACCTATCAATTGGCTCACTCAGATAATTGAATTCAAGCGCGTCAATTTGGTTGAACACGAAGAACGGGCCTACACGCATTTTCTCGGTCCAGTAGCGAAGGGCGGCTTCCATATCACGTACCACAATGCCCAGTTGCCCAATTGGGCCGAATAGCTCGCTCATCTTTACTACCTTTTGTTAGACTAATTCGCGCCCTGGTAGACGCTGAATGACTTCGATTGAATATCCCCGCCTTATATCAGCCGATGGCCTGTAAGAAATAAACTATAGGCTGAACAACGGCGCCTGGCAGGTCATTCGGCGACAGAAAACGATCAATTGGTGTCTGTCAGATTCGCGTGCGTTCCTGCGCACTATTCAGTTTCAGGCATGAATGGGTTTGCCGTTCACGCCGCGCATGGCTTCCATGATCGCTTCCGAGATGGTCGGGTGGGCGTGGATGGTGTTGGCGAAGTCCTCAGGCAGCAATTCACAAGTTTGGGCCAGTAGCAACTCGTGAATCAGTTCGGTGGCATTGTGGCCAACAATATGGGCTCCCACTAGTTCATCGGTGGCCGGATCGCACAGCACTTTCACCAGGCCATCGGGCTTGCCGATGGCGATAGTTTTGCCTGCACCGGGATAGTGGAACACGGATTTTTTCACGGCTATACCCTTGGCGATGGCCAGGTCCTCGCGCAAGCCAAAACCCGCGACCTGCGGCTCGCAATAGATCGCCGTTGGCACGCTATCCGGGTTTACCCCCTTTTCGCACTGGTGACCGGCCATGTGCTCCACTGCGATCTCACCTTCTTTGGACGCCACATGGGCCAGGGCGGGGGTGCGGGTGATGTCCCCAATGGCGTAATTTCCGACCGTGGCGGTCTGGCAATAGTCCCCGATGCGGACATAGCCCTGGTCATCCAGCTCGACGCCTGACTCCCGCAGACCCAGGTCCCCGGTATTGGGGACGCGCCCGAATACGACCAGCACCTTGTCTGACACGACTTCGCTGGTATTTCCTGCAGAGTCGCGCAGGCTCACGCTCACCGAGCCGGCAGATTTTTTTAGACCCAGCGCGCGGGTTCTGGTACGCACGTCAATCCCGTCGCGCGCCAGGCAGCTGGTGAGCACGGCGCAGGTCTCGAAATCCTCAGTAGGCAGAATATGATCCATAGCCTCGACCAGGGTTACTTTCACTCCGAAACTGTTCATGACATAGGCGAACTCGCAACCGATGGCGCCCCCACCGAGGATGACCATGCTTGTTGGCAGGCAGGTCATGGCCAGTATGCCGGTGGACGACAGGACCTGTTCCTCGTCGCACTCGAAACCGGGCACTTGCATGGGTCGGGAGCCGGTGGCTACCAGGATATGTGTGCAGGTCAACTCGCGCCTGTCATCAACGATGACAAGGCCCTTACCGCTGATGCGGCCGGTACCCCTGATCAGGTCCACCTCGTTTTTTTTCAATAGCCCGCTGACACCGTTGGTGAGTGTGCTGACCACTTTGCGTGAACTGGACTGTACCGCTGAGTAGTCAAGTGTGGAGCGATTGATGCCCACCCCCACGGTCTCCATTTCCCTCATTGAATGGAAAACGTCCGCCTGGTGGATCAGGTTCTTGGAGGGAATACAGCCCCAATTCAGGCAGACCCCTCCGAGCTGGTCTTTTTCAATCACAGCGGTGCGCAGACCCAGCTGCGCCGCCCGGATGGCAGCACAGTAACCGCCGGGGCCGGCGCCAATGATAACAAGGTCGTAGCGGTCTTTTGTTGGCGTGCTTATTGGCTGGCTCATTGGCTTGCTCATCGCTGCTATCAGTCAGTGGTTGGCTCAGGCGAGCATCAGTTCGGGCGTTTCCAGCAGGTCGTGAAGTGCCCGTGCGAAGCGCGAGAAGGGCTCGCCGTCGAGAATGCGGTGATCGAAGGTCGCACTGATCGGCAGCATGGTGCGCACCACGATCTTGCCCTTGCGCACCAGGGGTCGCTCTATGGGTGTGCTGGGCCCTACCAGCAACGCGTTGGGTAGATTCAACACCGGGGTGCTGGTCAGCCCCGCAGGGGCGATACCGGCGGTGCTGGAGAGGGTCACCGTGGCGCCATTCATTTCTTGCGCAGTCAGTGCGCCCTCGCGCGCCCGGGCAATTATGGCTTTAATGCGCTTGTCGATCTCCACCACGCCCAGCTGTTCCACGTTGTGCAGTACCGGTACGACCAGACGAGTGTCTATCTCCGTGTTGCCGGGTAGCGCGATGGCCACCCCGATATTCACCGAGGCGTGCAGTACGATATCGTCCCCCTCAATAGACGCGTTGGCGATAGGTACCTGCTTGAGTGCCAACGCCATCGCCCTGGCAATAAAGGCATTGATCGATACCCGTGTCCCCAACTGGTCTTCGATGGCCAGGAATTTCTGGCGCACCTTAAGGAGCCTGGTGATATCAGTTTCCCAGGAAGCGGACAGCTGGGCCGCAGTCTGCAGGCTTTCCATCATCCTGCGGGCGATGGTGCCGCGCATGGTGCCTTTCATCGGCACGCGGATGGATTGAGCGCTTGCCGCTGCAGCCGGGCCTGCTGTCACCTGGTTTTTTGCTGCCAGGACGTCGCGTTTGACGATGCGGCCGCCGGGCCCTGTTGCGGGCACGCTGGCAAGGTCCAGGCCCGCTTCCGCGGCGAGTTTGCGCGCCAGCGGTGACGCCTTGATGCGAGCGGTGGTTAACGCTGCAGCGGGTGCCGCAGCACTTACCACGGGAGCCGCTCCGGCAGGGGTAGACTTTTCATCGCTCGCAGGCGCAGTGGCACCCTGTAGGGATTGCCACTCTTCCTCGGTATCGGTAATTTTAGCGACGAGTGTCTCTACGGGGACCGTTTCCCCCACGGGGAGGATGATGTGGAGGAAACCGCTTACAGGCGCCTCCACGTCGTAGGAAACTTTTTCCGTCTCCACCACCATCACGGGTGAGCCCTTGTTGATGTGACTTCCGTCTGCCACCAGCCATTCGTTGATAGTGCCCTCGTTCATGGCCATGGCCAGCTTGGGCATTACATAATCAGTAATCATCTTTCAGCGCTCCGATTACGCACAGACCTGACGGATGGCCGCCTCGATCTTGGCCGGGTTGGGTGCGATATATTCTTCCATATAGCCGCCGGGGACAGGTAGGTTGGGTAGCGTTACGCGGATTACCGGGGCATCGAGCAGATCGAATCCCTGCTCCATGACGCGAGCCGACACGGTAGCCGCGAAGCCGCCCGATTCCCAATCCTCGTCGACGATCACGAGGCGGCTGGTCTTCGCCAGCGAGGTCAGCAGGGTCTCCATATCGAAAGGCACGAAGCTGCGCGGATCGATCACCTCTACGTCAAACTCGCCCTCGAGTTTGGCGGCCACCGCCAGGGCGTGTTTCAACTGCACGCTGTTGGCCAGTATCGTGACGTCGCTGCCCTGCCGTTTCACCGCGGCCTTACCCAGTGGCACGATATAGTCGTCTTCCGGTACCTCACCGCGCTCCTGCATGAGCCCCATGTGCCAGGGAATCACTACAGGGTTGTTGTCCCGGATCGCCGCCTTCATCATGCCCTTGGCGTCATAGGGTGTGGAAGGCATAGCCACCTTGATGCCCGGATGGTGGGCAAAGGTACCGTGAATGCTCATGGCGTGGTCATTGGCCAGGCGCATACCGGTTCCCACGGCAGCAGTAATGACCAGCGGCAGGGGATGCTGGCTGCCGTGCAGAAAGTAGTACTGGCCGGTGGTGACAGAGGCCTCGGCAAACGTGACATAGGAAAAACCGCCGAACATGAAATCTACGACCGGGCGGAAGCCTTCCTGGGCAGCGCCGAAGGCGACTCCATACATGCCGCTCTCGGCTATGGGGGTATCGACGATACGCTCGGGGCCGAACTCCTGAACCAGACCCATCGTGTGGGGGAAGATCCCGCCGCGAATGTCCTGGCCCACCAGGAACACACTGTCATCGCGCCGCAGCTCTTCGGCGTATGCGCGATTGATTGCCTCTACGAGGGTTAATTCAGCCATACTCTGATTCTCCTGGTTTCAAGGCGCAAACGCCGCCGCCAATAGTTGTTCTTCCGAGGGGCGCGCGATTTTGCTGCTGTCAGCAAAGTCTTCGATCTCCTGTACTTCCCGGCTGGCCTCCTCATGCAACTGGTCGATTGCGTCCTGCTTCAACACCCCTTCGGCGAGCACCCGGGTGGTCGCCAGAACCAGCGGATCCCGCTGCATGAGTGCGAGCTTCTCCTCTTCGCTGCGGGCTTCCCAGCCCCTGAGATCCGGTGTGCCCATATCGTGTTCCTTGATGCGCAGGGTCTTGGCCTCAACGAAAGTGGGGCCTTTGCCTTTGCGGGCGTGTTCGATTGCCGCCAGGGCGGCCTCTGCGCAAGCGAATACGTCCTGGCCATCGATTACCATAGCCGGCATACCGTAGCCCTGGGCCAGACTGGAAACATCTTCGGTGGGGTGCATTTCCGAAATTTCGGAGTGGATAGCCATACCGTTGTTTTCGCAGTAGAAGATGATGGGCAGCTGCCAGTTTGTGGCCATCAGCAAGGCCTCGTGGGCACGGCCCTGGCCATAGGAGCCGTCACCCGAACAGTTCATTACGACCTGACCCAGGTTGCGGCGCTTGGCTGCCCAGCCCCATCCCACAGACGGGGCAAAGTTGTAGCCGATGAAGCCGGACATCATGTAGACCTTGTGCTCCGGAAAACTGAAGTGGAACGCTGAACGACCGCCACAGCAGCCGGTGTCTTTGCCTGTATGCTCTGCCAGGTAGTACTTGATATCGATGCCTTTGCTCAGCATATGGGTGATGCCGTGGCCGCGGTGGTGTGGACTCAGGTTGTCATCCTTGTTAAGGAAGCTGGCTGCGGCAACGCCCGGTGCAATTGCGCCGTCGGAAGGGTGATAGAAGCCGATCAGCTTCCCCTGCAACATTCGCTGATACATCATTCTGTTCAGGTGATCGGCCCGAACCAGGTTGCGGTACAGGATGCGCATCTGCTGTTTATTAAGGTTCATGCCGTCTCCTTACGCCAATAGCGTTGTCAGAATGTGATTTGTCATTGCGTAGGCTGGCAACTATCCAGCATGCCTGTGGCCGCCGCGGCTTGCAGTGCGGAAATCACGTTGATCACCCTGGGGCCGCTGGGGTTGATGTTGACCGTGAGCTGACGCTCCGAGATTAAAACCTCCCGTTCTCCATCCAGTGCGATTACACCATTGCGCAGAGGTATTTGCTGGGATGCCTGCCTGTCGAAGAAATAGTGGCGGTTGACGGTGACAGGTACGAACAATCCAGGCGCGATGGGTGCCACAAGTCGACGACCCTTACCGGTTCCGGTGTACACCGCCAACGCGTGACCGGGTGGCGCCGGTTCAAGGCCCAGCCAGCCACCGATGGCAGTGAGGCCTATTTCGGTGGGTCTGGCCTCGGTCAGGAACAGGGCCCTGATGCTGGAACTGTCCCATACCGCTCGGGCACCGGTGTCCGTGCCTTCCAGTACCACCAGGTCAACCAGGGCGATATCGATGAGCTCGCTGTCATCGTCGTACAGCTCGAGCTGCGGTGCGCGGTGGCAAACCAGTTCTGCTGTAACCGCGCCGCTGGCAATCGCTGCTGCTGCCAACCCCGCGAGCGTACCCTCGATCATCCGGGGGAACACGTTATTGGTACCAGTGGAGATGGGCAGCAGCGGTAGATTCGCACTGGCTTTGGCGACGATGCGGCTGGTACCGTCACCCCCCATTACCACGAGGCAATCCACATCCAATTCCACGAATCGTTCGGTGGCGCGCAGGGTGTCTTTCCATGTACCGAGAATGAAGGGTAGCTCAAGTTCGGCAACGGTGGTGTGACGCAACTCTCCGTCGGTCGCCTTTACCAGACGTCGTGCAATATGGGTGGGGTCTGGCATGATCAGCACGCGGTCGACACCCACAACATCGCAGGCCCGGAGCAGGCGCAGTGCGATATTCATCTTTTCCGGATTCGTTACCACGGTGCCCGCTGCAATGACTCGCCTGATATCCTTGCCAGAGGCCGGATTGACGATAATTCCCACGGTGCTCACGCGTCGCTGCCTGGGGTGCACTATGATTTTTCGGGCAAATAGTCGAGCTTTCGTGATGCGGTGAATATTGCCTTTGGTTTTCGTGCATGCTGGGGGGGACGAAAATATGTTCTACCGAAAGGAGTCAACTTATTAGGTTCTAGGCTGGGCATTTTTTCCTCCACTGTGGCCCCATGAAGTCTTGGAGGCGGCGCTATCTGGTTTGTGCCAGCAATCTAGCGGGCCTTTAATGCAGATGCCTGTCATTACGCGACAGCTTACGATCATTTCGCGGTGGTTTTCGCGTGTAAGTGTCCGTGGTCCAGGACAATTGGAACTGTCATATGACTGCAGGATAAAAATCGGGATCGATTTCCTTCTCCACCGTGGATGCGAAACTTTTCTGGTTCCAACAGGTACTCAATCCGAATTGCAGTACACCGAGAAACTGTAATCGTGCGAATGTTATTCTGATCCCTCGCTTCATGCTGGAATTTCACTGATGTCAATTGCACAACTTACTCAGCGTAACACGCTGTCGCTGACGCTCGTGTGGGCGTATCTATTCTTCCTGCCCTCACCTGTACTTAGTAGTGAAATGCGACGTCTGATCCTGCAGATAACCGTTGATGCGCTGCGAGTCGACCGGCCAAAGCGACCGCAATACAACATGGGTAGGGGTGGGCTCCGTTTCCTGTTTGATGAAGGGCTTCACTACAGCGATGCCAACTAGGCGCACGCCAATATAGAAATTTTCGTCGGGCACAGTTCCTTTGCCACCGGCATCACGCTGGCCCTGCACAGCATGATGGGAAATGCCTGGTATGACAGGAAGTTAATTCGATTGGTCTACAATGTCGAAGATGATCACTATAGATTGCTCGGTGAAGAGTCAGCTTTCGATCAAAGCGCCGAGATAGACCCCACCCAGCGAGTGGCCCGAGCGGACGGGCGCTCCCCCGCGCCTTGTTGACTTCCACTTTCAGAGATGAACTCGCTTACGCTTATCACGGTGCCTTCAAACCACCAAACTTACGCCAAGCCGTGCGGGCGACAAGCTCACGCTTGATTTTGCCAAAACCTTGTTGAAGCTCGAACAGCTCGGACAGGACTCAATACCGGACTGCTTGTCTATCTGTTTTTCTTCCAACGATTACGTGGTGCATCTGTTCTGCCCCTGAAGCCTGGAGGCAGAGGACGTCCTCCTACAGCTGGATCGTACCCTGGCCGAACTATTCAGCTATATCAACAAAACCGTGGCCTTGGAGAACACATTGATCGTACTGTCAGCTGATCACGGCGCGCCAGGCGCGCTACCTTATCTCAACAAGCAGGGCGATAGAAACGCGTAGTATTTCGATATCAACGCGTGCATACACAGTGTCGAGACCCGCTTGGAGTGCGGGAAATTGAATGGTGTTCGGAGTCTTATCGGTGAATACGCGCACCCCTACGTCTATCTGGATGAGGCTGTGATAGAACAGGCGGGGCTGGATGGCGTGGAAGAGAGCGAGGCAGTGGCGATCCTGCTGAGAGAATGCCCCGGGATCTGCGCGGCTATTACGGCCCGGGTCACGCGATACGCTGCGGACCGCAATCGTTTGGTGGAGGGCCGGGAATTGCACAACTTCAATGCCAAGCGCTCCGGCGATTTATATGTCGTGCTGGACAGTAACGCCTATGTGAGTGAGTTTGACGGTCCGACAGTAGCCTCCAACCACTGCCCGCCACGGAATTACGACACGTTTGTCCCCATTTTTTTTGTCGGCAGCGGTTTCGAGGCGAAAAGCGTGAGTAGATCGGTAACACCGTATGACATTGCCCCGACACTGTCGGCGCGGGCGGGTATCAAGCCGCCAGCGGGTAACCTGGGCAATAATCTGCAGGAAGTGTTGGCATAGCCGGGCAGCGGTACGTCGACGCTTTATTTGACCTGCTGGCGATAGTCCCCGGGCGTGCTAGCGTGGACGCGTTTAAAGCAGTTGGTAAAGTGGCTTTGGCTGCTGAATCCGCACGCTTCGGCGATTTGGACAATGGGTAGCGAGGTGGTCGCCAATAGCTTGCGTGCCTGTTCAAGTCGCGTGGCCACCACATAGCGGTGTGGTGGGGTGCCCATCGCCTCCAGAAACAGGCGGCGAAATTGCGCAACGCTTACTCCGGCTCGCTGGGCCAGGAGCGGTACCGTCAGGTTGTCTCCGAGGTGACTGTGAATATGGCTGAGCGCCGACTGCAGCCTCGAAAAGTGGGCGTGCCGGGGATTGAGACCCGCGGTTTCCGGTGTGGTCAACACGCGGTAAACCTGGTCCAGCATTACCGGCACCAGCGTGGCCATGAAGTGCTCATCGCCTGCCGTGCCTTTGTGTAGCTCTGCCACCAGCTGTCGCGCCAATGCACTGACAAGAGCATCGCTGAGCGACATTGGCGCCTCGCTCTTGGCCGCAAGCAACTGCAGGCGCTCGGTCACACCTGTCGGGCGATCCGGAAAATAAAATACCGCGAAATCCACAGTGCCGCTGTAATGCCAGTGCGTGGAGCAGTTGGCTGGAATCAGCAGCGATTGGCTGGGTAGGTTGGAGCTGCGCCAGACACCTGATTCGCCCTCCCTGACCCGGGCGCCACCGAATTGGGTAACCAGCGTAGTGCGCGGCAGACCAGATACGGAACGTTCTATGTCCTGGATCAGGTACTGCTCAACGTACAGTACTGTCGCTTCGGCGCCCTCGCTTGTGACCATCGCATCCACCAGTGGATTGATACCCAGTTCCTTGCGGACTTTTTGCCAAGCCTGCATCGCACGCCTCGTGATCGAAATATGCAAAATATACGCACGCATTCTGCAAGATGTAAAGCTCCCGGGGGGTATATTCTGCCGTCTAACTCAGGTGTATCTATAAGCATAATGTTGGCGGAAGCGACTTAATAATTAGATTCAATTTCAATGTGAGCCCGCGCGCCGCCTGCCGCAGGATTTGCAGACGCCCCGTCGGCAGGGGGAGACTGCCAGCCAGGGTGTATTTATTCAGCTTGTAAAAAATATCATGCGGCCAGTTGGCCGAGAACTAGCCCGGAATTGTTAAACCAGCAACGTTACGCCGGCGGCTGGACCGGGCACCAGGCAAACCACAGGAGTACACTGACTTGGCCATTATCGATTTTTACGACCGCGGCTGGGGCATGGACGCCGATGCGATCGCCTATATCCAGGACGATCGCAGCTATAGCTTCGAGGAGGTGGGTCGCCTGTCCTGCCGCATCGCCAACCGCCTGTTGGGGCTGGGGCTGCCCAGGGAGACCAAGGGCGCCATCTGGGCCGGCAACGATGTCACCGCCTGGGCCTGTACCCTGGGCCTGTGGCGCGCCAATATGACCTGGATACCGGTAAACGCGCGCAACTCGGCAGAAGACAATCACTACGTGCTCGATGCGTTTGACTGTGAGGTGATGTTCTACCAGAGCCAGTTTGCGGAACTCATCGGCGGGCTGCGCCCCAGCCTGCCCAGGATCCGCCACTGGATCTGTATCGACGCGGACAGTGCCGATGCGCCCTCGCTCGACAAGTGGGTGGAGGGTGCGTCCAGCGAGCGCCCCGCGGTCGCGGTGGATATGGACGATGTGGTCATGCTGTCTCCCACCGGCGGTACCACCGGTATGCCCAAGGGCGTGATGAACACCCATCGCAGCTGCCAGACCTTTATCGCCCACTTCATGCTGGCCTGTCATTACGGCGCCGAGCAGCGCCCGGTCAACCTGGCTGCCGCCCCCATGACCCACACCGCCGGCGTGCTGGCAGTGCCCTGCACCGCACAGGGCGGCACCGTGGTGGTGGTGAGCAAGCCCGATCCGGCCCTGATCTTCGAGGCAATCGGCAAGCATGGCGTCACCGAGTTCTTCCTGCCGCCCACGGTGATCTACAAGCTCCTGGAGATCCCCGATATCGAAAAGATCGACATGTCCTCGGTGAAGTACCTGATGTACGGCGCCGCGCCCATGTCCGTCGACAAGCTCAAGAAGGCGATAGACCTGTGGGGGCCAGTCATGGCCGGCGGCTACGGCCAGACCGAGGCCCCCGCCAGTATTTCCAACCTGCCGCCGGATCACCACTTCGTCGACGGCAAGCTCGCCTCCGACGAGCGCCTGTCCTCGGTGGGCAGGCCCAACCCGCTGATCCGGGTTGAAATGATGAATGACGACAATGAGATCCTGCCCCGGGGCGAGACCGGCGAGATCTGCGTGCGCGGCGACCTGGTGATGAAGGGTTACTACAAGCAACCGGACAAGACCGCCGAGACCATCATCGACGGTTGGCTGCATACCGGCGATATCGGCCATATCGATGCCGAGGGTTACCTGCACATCACCGACCGCAAGAAGGACATGATCATTTCCGGGGGCTTCAACGTGTACCCCAGCGAGGTGGAGCAGGTGATTTGGAGCCACCCGGCGGTGCAGGACTGCGCGGTGATCGGCGTGCCCGACGAGAAATGGGGCGAGGCGGTGAAAGCGGTGGTGGAACTCAACCCCGGGCAGAGCGTCACCGCGGACGAGTTGATCGCCCTGTGCAAGGAAAAGCTCGGCAGTGTGATGGCACCCAAGACGGTGGATTTTATCCCGGCGCTGCCGCGCAGCACCGTGGGCAAGGTGCTCAAGAAGGACCTGCGCGAGAGCTACTGGCAGGATACCGAGCGTAAACTCTGAAGGGAGTGCAGCAAGTATGAGCGATATCTATATAGCCGGCATAGCCATGACCGTATTCGGTCGCCACCTGGAGCGCAGCCTGGAAGACCTGGCCGGGGAGGCCCTGGCCGGAGCCCTGAAGGACGCGGGCTGCGCCCGCTCCGACCTGGGCGTGGCGTTCTACGCCGGCATGACCAACGGCCCGCTGCAGGGGCAGATATCGATTCCCGGCCAGGTGGTGTTCAGCAAAGTCGGGATCGAGGGGATACCCATTTACAACGTGGAAAACGCCTGCGCCTCCGGCAGTTCCGCCTTTAACCTGGCCCTGCAGAGTCTCCGGGCCGGCACTGCGGATGTGGCCGTGGCGCTGGGCGCAGAGAAGATGAATATTCCCGACAAGGCGAAGGCCTTTGCCATCTTCGAGGGCGGCTGGGATGTTTCCCGGGCCGAGGAGAACTACCAGACCCTGATAAAAATGGGGGAGGGAGTTGAGGTGCCCCCCGGCACCACCTCAGACAAGCCTTTCAGCAAGTTCATGGAAATCTATGCTGCCATGTGCCGGCTGCATATGAAAACCTACGGCACCACCCAACGCCAGATCGCCGCGGTGTCCGCCAAGAACCACACGCATTCCGTGCACAATCCCTTTTCCCAGTTCCGCAAGCCTTTCACCGTCGAGGAGATCCTGGCGGCGCCGCCCATAACCTACCCGATCACCCTGCCCATGTGCGCGCCCCTGTCCGACGGAGCCGCCGCTGCCATCCTCTGTACCGAGGAGGGACTCCAGCGCATCGGCGCCGACCGCAAGCGCTGCATCAGGGTGGCGGCCAGTGTGTTGCGCAGTTTCAGCCACCGCGGCATGGACCAGCCGGAACTGAGCGTGGGTCACCTCGCGGCGCAGCAGGCCTACGAGGAGGCCGGCCTGGGCCCTGAGGACATGCACGTCGCGGAAGTGCACGACGCCTCCGCCATGGGGGAAATCCTGCAGGCGGAAAACCTCGGGTTCGCGCCCTTTGGCGGCGCCGGACCCGCAGCGGAGCGGGGCGAGTTCACCGTGGGCGGGCGCATTCCCATCAACCCTTCCGGGGGCCTGGAATCCAAGGGTCATCCGCTGGGTGCCACCGGTATCGGCCAGCTCTATGAACTGGTTACCCAACTGCGCGGCGAGGCCGGTGAACGGCAGGTTGAAGGCGCCCGCAACGCCATTCAGGAAAACGGTGGCGGTATGCAGGGCATCGAAGAGGCCGCGGTAGCCATACATATTCTGAGAAAGTAGTGGACAAGTTGCAGTGACTGGCGGCGACACCCAGGCGACCCGATGCAAGACACAATGAGGAACGACCGATGGACAACCCCGAGGAACATGCTTATGTTTGACCGCAAGGTAGTCGTAATTACCGGAGCTGGTTCCGGTATCGGCCGGGAACTCGCCCTGCAGTTCGCGGTTGTCGGCGCGCGACTGGCGCTCTCCGACATTAATCGCGCGGCCGTGGACGAGACACAGTCGATGATTGCTGATCGGCTTGGCTCACAGGTCGACGCCCGATGTTACACCCTGGACGTGGCCAGTCGTGAGGACGTGTTCGCCCATGCTGATGACGTCCAACGCGATTTCGGCACCGTACACTACGTCATCAACAATGCCGGCGCAGCGATTTTCGGCAGAGTTATAACCGAATGTGGTGTTTAAGGATTTGAAAAGAGGCGGCGTATCTGGTTGATTTGTTGTTGCGACACAAGTCACCAACCAAAGGGATACGCCACCATGGGAAAGAGTAACGTTATTGAACTGGAAGGTCGAGCAGGGAGTACCGATCCGTTGACAGAACTGCTGCGCACTGGCGCCAGACAGCTCCTTCAGCAGGCCATTGAGGCGGAGGTTCAGGAATTGCTTGCTGCGCACTCAGACAGGCTGCTGGAAGACGGCAGGGCCGGCGTGGTGCGCAATGGCCACCTTCCCGAACGGGAGATCCAGACCGGTATCGGCCCGGTCACGGTGCAGATCCCGAAGGTACGGGCAAAGACCGGGAAGCCGATTACCTTCAGATCGGCACTGGTGCCGCCGTATGTCCGGAAGACCCAATCACTGGAAGCGGCGCTGCCCTGGCTTTACTTAAAGGGCGTTTCCACCGGTGAAATGAGCGCTGCCCTGGAGGTTCTGGTGGGCCCGGAGGCCAGGGGGTTATCTGCCAGCACGGTATCGCGATTGAAGCGTGCCTGGGCGGACGAATACCAGGCGTGGGGTGAGGAGCCGCTGGACAAGGATCGTTGGGTTTATGTGTGGGCCGATGGTGTCTACAGTGGCCTGAGAGCCGAGCAGGCCAAGCTCTGCGCCCTGGTGATCATTGGCGTGAACGAACGTGGAGAGAAGCATTTCCTGGCGATCGAAGACGGCGTGAGGGAATCGACCCAGAGCTGGCGGGAGGTGCTACTGAAGCTAAAATCCCGCGGCATGAATGTCCCGCAGCTGGCCGTCGGTGATGGCGCCATGGGTTTCTGGGCCGCGCTGGAGGAAGTCTATCCAACAACCCGACAACAGCGGTGCTGGATGCACAAAACGATGAACGTACTGAACTGCCTGCCGAAGTCGCTCCAGCCAAAAGCCAAACAGGCTTTGCATGAGATATGGCAGGCCAATACCCGGGAGGACGCCGAGAAAGCCTTCGATCTGTTTCTGGTGACGTATGAGCCAAAATACCCGAAGGCCGCGCTGTGCCTGGCGAAGGATCGGGAGGAGTTAATGGCATTCTACGATTTCCCGGCACAACACTGGCAGAGTATACGGACGAGCAACCCGATTGAATCGACCTTCGGCACCATTCGCCATCGCACCAAGCGATCGAAGGGTTGCCTGACACGGGATGGGATGCTGCATATGATGTTCAAGTTGGGCCAGTGTGCACAGAAGAACTGGCGGCGCCAACGAGGGTTCGTCTATCTGGCAAAGGTCATAACCGGAGTGAAATTCAGAGATGGAATCGAGGTAACAACATCAAATCAGGTCGCCGCTTGATTCAGGTCCTGAACACCAGATTTGACAATAACTCTTTTCGGCACGGTAGAGCACACCAGCGTCGAAGAATTTCAGTGGCAGCTCAATGTGAATATGTGGGGCGTACTCTACGGCACCAAGGCCTTTCTGCCCGTGATGCTGGAGCAGGGGGAGGGCTGTATCGTCAATATTTCCAGCGTCTTCGGCCTGCTGGGTTTCCCCACACAGAGCGCCTACAACATGTCGAAGTTCGCTGTGCGGGGATTGACCGAGGCGTTGTGGAGCGAACTGGAGGGCACAGGAGTGCGCGCAGTCTGCGTGCACCCGGGCGGCATTAAAACCAGTATCGAAAGCGCAAGTCGAACCTGTGCCGCGGCTACCGCCGAAGACCGTCGATTCGTCGCCCGGATACAGGCGTTCCTGGTAACCCCACCCGAGGACTGCGCAGCGGACATTATCCGCGGATTGCGCAAGGGTAAAAGGCGCATTCTCACCGGCAAGAATTCCGCATTGATGTTCTGGATGGCCCGGTACCTGCCCAATTCCTATCCACAGCTATTGAGAAAACTCCGTTGATTGGGGAACCATACTTGTCAAGACGCGCCGCTACTGGCCTTGAAGTACATAAACCGTTTACAGAAAAATGAAGGAGAGCATGCATGAATGATCATTATCAGGTTGTTGTCTATGGTGCGAGCGGCTACACCGGTCGGCTCGTTATCGAATTTCTGCGGGAGTACAGTATCCCGTTCATTGCAGCTGGGCGCAGCGCGCAGCGAATCGAGGAAGCGCTAAGGGTCATCCCGGGTATTGAAAATGCCGATTACGAGATAGCCGAAGTAGAGCACTCTGTGCCAGCGCTGACGGAGTTGTTTACAGGCAGGAAGGTGATCTGTAACACGGTGGGTCCGTTCTCGCGCTTTGGTGAGGCTACCATCGAGGCTTCTCTGGCGGCCGGTTGTCACTATCTCGATACTACCGGCGAGCAGAACTGGATGCTGGCTATGCAGGACAAGTACCACGATCTCTTTGAATCCGCGGGGCTGGTCTGTTCCCCGGCCACGGCCTACATGTTTACCGTCAGCGATATTGCTGCCCGAGTCTGCCTGGAGACCCCGGGGGTAGATAGCCTGGACGTGCGTGTTTTCACCCATGGAACACCCACGGTAGCCTCTACTCAATCCGTATTCGACATGTGCAGGAATGCCTCCTATCGGCTGGAAAATCACCGCCTGGTACCGTATGAGCAAACCTTTGAGCCCCACCAGCTTACCCTGCCGGTGAGCGGTGATATTGTAATGGGTACCCAGTGGGGTGGTGGCTCACACGTGGTTTACTTCCGTAAGGACAGCAGGGTCCGCAACTGCAATATGGTGCTGGCCATGGCTAATCAGAAAATATGGAAAGGTTGCCAGGAACTTGAACTGGCCTACAAGGTGCAACTGCAGTGGCTCAGCGACGAGCAGTTGTTCCCGGTACTGGACCAGTTGGCCGGCAATCTGCAAAGCACCATGCCACCGCGCGAAAACCGCCACCAGAACCGCTTTATCGACTGGTGTCACGGCCGCGGCAATAACGTGTCGGTCAGCTGCCATATCACAGGCAACAACGCCTACCAGATCACTGGGCTGCTACAGGCTTACGCGGCCATGCGTTTGCTCAGGGACAAGCCCGTTGTGGCGGGCTTCCGCTCGATCGCCGAAGTGCTGGGGCACAGGGACTTGGTCGGTGCGTTGCAGGCCTACGGCTACGTCAATATGACCGAGCAGCGGCACTGCTGATTCGATTGAATTGGAGATAAATACCTGTTTTCCAACCAGATTTTTGAGGAATACCACAATGAGTTTTACAACATTCTCTACAGTTAAAAATGGCCCCGTGCTCACAGTCCGACTTGATAACGGCGAAACGAATGTCATGTCGGCCACCATGGCAAGCGAGCTGTTCGCGCTGGTGGGGCAATTGGCGGTCGATGGTGAGACCCGGGTGGTGGTGTTTGAAAGCGCAATCCCCGATTTTTTTATCGCGCACTTCCAGATAGCGGACATACTGCGGCTGCTGGAGGACGATCCAGACGTGCCGGTGAGCAAGGTACCGGGAATCAACGTACTGCAGGCGCTTGGCCTGTCCTTGCAAAGCCTGCCGCAGGTCACCATGGCCAAGGTGGACGGTCGCTGTCGCGGCGGCGGTTTCGAGTTCATGCTGGCCCTGGATATGTGTTTTGCCACCGATGAGTCGCGCTTTTGCTTCCCTGAGGCAGCCTGTGGTTTCCTGCCATCGGGCGGTGGTGCCACCCTGCTGCCACTCAAGGCGGGTTCCGGTCGGGCCCTGGAGATCATGACCACCGGGCGGGATTTCTCCGGCACCGAGGCCTCTCAGTACGGGTTTATCAACCGCTCCTTCGCCAGTGCGACCGAGTTGGACCAGTATGTGGCCACCACGGCCCACCAGGTAGGCAAGCGGGACCTCGCAGTGATTCAGGCCATCAAGTCAGTCTCAAAAGCGACCATGGCCCCCCTCAAGGACGGTTTGCTGGCCGGACTGGCGACGGAGAACGAGGCAATGGTCGCCTGCCTGTCGGTTCCGGCCGTGCAGGAAGGGCTGCGCAAACTCAGCGCTAGTGAGGGCACCCGGGACGCCGAACTCGATCTGCTAGCGTTGGTTGAAACGTTTTGAACAAGCATACGATTGACGTGGCGCTGCGGATCGACAGCAGCCCCGACTCGGTTTACGCCATCCTGTCTGATCACGCGCACCTCGATGTGTTCAGGGAGCTGAGTGATTCCCTGCTGTTGCGTCCGGGCGCGCTGGACCCCAACGGCCTGGGCGCGGAGCGGCAGGTGGTAATCAACATGTTCGGCTGGCTACCGATTCGCTTCACCGAGGATATCACCCTGGCTGAACCGCCCAACGAGTTTCACTACCTGATATCCAAAGCCCGAGTCATGGCCGGACCTGTGCCGCTGTGGGCTGGAGTGAAGCACTACGGCGGGCAGGTTAAGCTGGCGCCAGTTGCCGGCGGTTGCAGGGCGCAATGGACTTCGACCATTGAGGTACGGATCCCTCTGCTGGGTGATCGATTGGGTGGGATTATCAAGAAGGAGGGCGAGCGGATCTTTCTTAGCGTGTTGGAGCAGCTCAAAACGCGTGTCGAACGCGGTTAGTGCACACCCTGCCAGCGTAATATATTAGAAGCGAGAGGGTCTGTCTGGAAATACCTGGATCAATTTGTCTCGAGCACCACTACCAAGCGGTCTGGTGTGCACTGGGATTTACGTAGGCCAACCTTTTAGCTTGATAGGTCAGAGGAAGGTTTGCGCCAGTGCGCGCCCGCGCGCTAAAGCATTAAAATTCATATAGGTTCTGCTCAATGTATTTTCAGTGGTGGTTCCAGTGGAACCACTCCTATTTCCTTGCCACTCGCTATGCCTAGCCATGGCTGAAGCGTGTTGATGTTGATGCGAAAGCTGGGGCAGAGCAAGCGCCTGGTGACCCGTCTAGGAAAACTGGGCAAGCTCTACCAAATAACGGTGCCAGAGGCTTTTTATGCTGGATAGTAGCTATTCCTACCTCCGCCAGGTGGAGCTTGTGGTTCGAGTGTTACCACAACTACCGAACCTTGCTTTGCGCTCAATGGTGGCACGGCAATCAACCTCATTATCCGCAAGCTCCCGCGCCTGTCCGTGGATAACGGTCTTACCTACCTGCCGCTGGACAATCGCGATGATGCGCTCGATGCAATTGATGATGGCCTTGGCCGGATGGCAGAGAAGGTCCGCTAGGTAATTCACATTGCAAGTTAACGGCTGCGGCCGGCGTCATGAGGTGTTATGGTGTTGATTTGCATCAAAAATTGACCCCGGGGGGGTGCGGACAAAATCTTGGACTACTGGGAGGTAGTCCATGTATACATACGGCGAGCGCCTACGGGCTGTAGAGCTGTATCTCAAACTCGGGAAACGCAGCAGGGCGACCATTCGCCAGTTGGGGTACCCGACGAAGAATTCTCTTCGGCACTGGTATCAGGAATTCCTGGAATGCGGTGACCTTCAAGCTCATTATGTACGATCGAAACAGAAATACTCGGCTGAACAGAAGAACGTCGCGATCGAGCACTATATGAATCACGGTCGCTGCTTCTCCGCCACTCTCAAGGTGTTGGGCTACCCCAGCCGAGGGGCGCTAACCGAGTGGGTTCGCGAGCGATATCCGGAGACCAGGAAATGCGTTGTTGGCAAGGCGGGCAAGCCGGCAGCTTCATTGGCATCCAGGCGGGCGGCAGTTTACGAGCTTTGCACACGAGAAGGCAGTGCACAGGCAGTTGCACAAAGACTGGACGTCGACAGGGTAACGCTCTACAACTGGAAGAACCAGTTACTTGGCCGAGAGGTCCCCGCTCCCATGAAACGAGACAAACAACAACCGGCAGACACTGATCGGGCAGAGCTGGAGCAGCAAGTCGAATCGCTTCGACGCGACATCCGAAATCTGCAGCTTGAACACGATCTTTTGAAGAAGGCTAATGAAATTCTAAAAAAAGACCTGGGCGTCAGCCTCCAACTCCTGAACAATCGGGAGAAGACAGCGCTGGTTGACGCCCTGAGAAAAGAGTACGCGCTACGTGAGCTTCTGGATCGTCTGGATCTGGCGCGCAGCTCCTACTTTTACCACCGATCGCGCATAGGGGTTGCCGACAAGTATGCGGAAGTCCGTCGAACAATCACTGATATCTTCGAGAGCAATCATCGGGCTTATGGTTACCGTCGAATTCGAGCATCATTGAGTAGGCAGCGGGTCTTCGTCTCGGAGAAGGTCGTGCAGCGCTTGATGAAGCAAGAGCACCTTCAAGCGATCAGGCCGAAGCGGCGGGGATATTGTTCTTACGCAGGGGAGATTGCCCCTGCCCCGGAGAACATAGTCAATCGCGATTTCAATGCCACGGCTCCAAACGAAAAGTGGCTCACCGATATCTCTGAGTTCCAGATCCCGGCCGGCAAAGTGTATCTCTCGCCAATGATCGACTGCTTTGATGGTATGGTCGTCAGTTGGTCCATCGGAACGAGCCCGGACGCAGAACTTGTGAATACCATGCTGGATGCGGCCGTGGAGACGGTGGCCGGAGTCGACAGGAGGCCTATCGTTCATTCCGATCGGGGCGCCCACTACCGGTGGCCTGGTTGGCTATCACGGGTCGCGGAGGCAAACCTGACCCGATCGATGTCTCGCAAAGCGTGCTCGCCTGATAATGCCGCCTGCGAAGGTTTCTTCGGAAGGCTGAAGACGGAGATGTTCTACCCAAAGGATTGGCGCTCGACCACCATCGAACAGTTCATTCAGGCTCTGGACTCATACATTCGCTGGTACAACGAAAAACGGATCAAACTGTCCCTTGGCTATCTCAGTCCCATCGAGTACCGCGAAAGCCTGGGTTTGACGAAGTGAATCAGTCCAAGAAAATAACCGCACCCCCCAGGATTGCACTGAAACCTGACCCGTCGGGGCCGAATCAAAGCCTCCCTAGGCCCGGTGAATTGCGCATTTCACATGGGTCACCGCAATACGCAACTGTTGGAGCTATGGAGTAAACCCCTGGAAGTGGAATCAAGCACCCGCCTCAATTGACCGCTCCTGTCAACGGGTCAACGGGTCAACGGGTCAACGGGTCAAAGGGCCAAAGGGTCAGTGTATTTTGTGAACGGAGGGGGCAGTGGCTTGAGAGAAAGTGAAGGATTTACCAGGTTTGCCAAAGACGCAAAATGTATACCAGTGGTACATCTACATTAAAATAACCAAACCACATGGGTTGAAATAGTTTATTAAAAAATATATAAATAAACCATGGGTATACGAGAAAACAGTAAATTGAACAAACTCATGCGAATGATCCCGGAAGGGGTCGCCGTTCCCAGCACCTGGCTGACGGCAAACGGCTTTTCGCCCCAATTGGTTCGAAAGTACCTACAGAGTGAGTGGCTGACACGCCTGGGCAGTCGCGTCTACGCCCGCCCGGGTCACCCGGTTACCTGGGAAGGCGTCATACTTGGATTGCAACGGCTTGGGGGAATTCAACTGCATCTGGGGGGAGTAAGCGCACTGAATCGTCAGGGGTTGGCGCACTACCTCTCGCTTGGTGGCGATGCTGCTGTTCATTTATGGACGCAGGATCGCTTGCCGGGCTGGATGGAGCAGGTCCCGCTGGACGTGCGCTGGAGTTTCCATCGCAGGAAGCTATTCGAAGGCGACGCGGAGGCAGGTTGGGTGCAGTTGCCTACGCAGGTGCGTGATTGGACGATGCAGGGCTCGGCACCCGAGCGCGCGATCCTCGAAGTGCTGAGCCAAGTTGACGAAACACCTACCGCCTTTACATTTGCCGCCGAGCTGTTCGAGGGGTTGACCTCACTGCGGCCCGCTGTGGTGAACACGCTTTTACAGTCTTGTCTCCACAATGAAGCAAAGCGCCTGTTCCTGTTCTTTGCTACGCGCTATGACTATCCGTGGCTGAAGCACGTTGAAGTTGATGCGGTAGACCTGGGGCGAGGCAAGCGCCTGGTGACCCGTGGTGGAAAACTGGACAAGCGCTACCAGATAACGGTGCCAGAGGCTTTTCATGCTGGATAGGAGCAATCCCTACTTCCGCCAGGTGGAGCTTGTAGTGCGAGTGTTACCACTGGTTGCCTCCGAACCTTGCTTTGCGCTGAAAGGTGGTACGGCAATCAACCTCTTTATCTGTGATTTCCCGCGCCTGTCCGTGGATATCGATCTCACCTATCTGCCGCTGGACGATCGCGAGAATGCGTTCGGGGCTATTGAAGGTGGCCTTGACCGGATTGCGGACAAGATCCGTCGGGTGATTCAGGGTGCAAAGGTAACGGCTGCGGCGGGCGAGGCTGGTCGAGTCCAGCGGCTGCAGATCGCGGCGGGCGGTGTCAGCATCAAGGTGGAAGTCTCGCCGGTGCTCCGTGGCAGCATAATGCCTGCAGTACAAATGGCGGTAAGCGAGTCCGTGGCGGACCAGTTCGGGTATGTCGAAACACAAGTGCTCGCTGTGGATGAGGTGTACGCAGGTAAACTGGTCGCCGCGCTCGACCGGCAGCACCCTCGCGACCTGTTCGACGTGATGCAGCTTTTGTCGAATGAAGGTATTACGCCAGCGCTGATGGATTGCTTCTTGGTGTATCTGGCGAGCAGCAACCGGCCGATAGCCGAGTTGCTGGATCCCAATCCGCTTCCGCTGCAACCGGCGTTCGATCAACAGTTCAAGGGGATGACTCTGCGAGAGGTCAGCGTTGAGGAGCTGAGTCAAACGCGGGACCGCATGATTCGGTCGATCAGCCAGCAATTAACGGACAACCAAAAAGCGTTTCTGCTGTCGTTTAAGTCGGGCGACCCGCAGTGGAAGTTGCTGGAGCACGCCATTGCAAGTGAGCTTCCCGCGGTACAGTGGAAGCTCCACAACATCAGAAAAATGACCCCGGTTCGACGTGCGCAGGCACTCTTAACTCTGGAACAGGTGTTGCGCCGGTAAGCACGCGCTCAAGTCACTGCCAAGCGCAGCGGGTAGTGACGTGGGCGCCTCCGCTCTACGGCAATAATCTCAGTACCTCATTTGCTCAATAAGTTTTGAGGAGTGGTTCCACTGGAACCACTGCATTAAGTAGCGAAATTTGTGGATATCCGCATTCCAGACCGCGCTCACTGCCGCCGAAGTGTTTTTTTGACCGATTCCTGAATATCAAGGCACCCGGCGTCGGATAAAAACCACGCCGGATACGGATCGAATTCCCTGTGACACCCGTATTACGCGTTCGTATAGTGGACTCACTAGACGCGGCCACTGCGGAAAAGTGGCAAGGATGCCCCCACCTTGCGCAAGCGAAAGGGGTAGGCAGAATATTTTTGTTTTAGAATCTGCTGAACGCGTCACTCAGGGCTTTCTTAGACGCAGCGGTCAGTAATGACCGGGTCCATCTTAGAACGATCGCGATGCCGCATCATCCGGGTAGCGCTCATTCAAACCTCTCCCACTCGCTATGGGGACCTGCTCCAAAACCACTGTTGATAGTCGGGCGCTCACGCCCGGTTTGAACGACAGTCTCTTCAACCACGCAAACACACTGGCGGTCAGTGCGTTCTGCTCAACTTAAAAAGGAGAAATCCACCACCAGCCTTTGGCTGGATGACCGTTGGTTTGCACGGGCCAGTTTTCTTGCGAAAACACACCGTGCTGTCTATGGCCAGACACATTCAGGTCAACCGGGATTGGTGTCCCGTGATCGTACCGCTCGTCGGACCTGCGCAGCATTGTTGCCAGGTGATCAGAAACACTCACCTACGGATGCAACACTATGCGAGACCTGAACTACCAACTGAAATTGTTATGCAAACACAGTCACGAAGGCAGCTTCGAAACCCGGGTGGGCCGAGAGCGCCAGTTGAGCGCTATCGCCAACCAGTTACACGACTTGGGGTTCCGACAATTGAAGGCCACGTCCCTCAAGCAAAAGCATGTCCAGACCCTGGTGGACCTGTGGCTCAAACAAAACCTCTCCCCTGGCACCATCAAGAACCGGATGAGCTGCTTGCGCTGGTGGGCAGAGAAGGTGAACAAACGGGCTGTAGTAGCCGGCAGTAACGATTTCTATGGGATACCGGACCGGCAGTTTGTGTCCGATCAGAGCAAGGCGAAAGATCCGGCCGAGGAGCAACTCGCCTTGGTCAAGGATGAACACGTAAGAATGAGCCTGCGCCTGCAACAAGCCTTTGGGCTCAGACGGGAGGAAGCCCTCAAGATCCAGCCCCGTTGGGCAGATCGGGGCAGGCACCTGCATCTCAAAGCCAGCTGGACCAAGGGCGGGCGGGAGCGCACGGTGCCCATTCGCACCATAGGGCAGCGAGCTTTACTGGAACAGGCAAAACAACTGGCCGGGCTGGGTTCCCTGATCCCCGGTGGCCGGCAGTACATCGAGCAGTTGAGAATCTACGAGCGCCACACTGCCAATGCCGGGTTATCGAAAATGCATGGCCTGCGCCATGCATATGCCCAGCAGCGCTATCGGGAACTCACCGGCTGGCCATCGCCCCATGCGGGTGGGCCTTCCAAAGCAAAACTCAGCGACGCTCAAAGACGAAGGGATCATGAGGCCCGCCTGACGATAAGCAAAGAGCTGGGCCATGTCAGAGAGCAAATTACTGCTGTTTACTTGGGGCGCTGAGAGATGACTTCGATTCTCCCCAGATTTATTCGTTTGCGTGATGCTCCCGCCTATTTGGGAATGGACAAGAACCGATTCAACCGGGAGGTTCGGAAAAGCCTCACGGAGATTCCCATCGGTAAGCAGGGCATTGCATTTGATCGGCTTGAAATGGACGCCTGGGCGGAGCAATATATGAACCGCTGTGGGTGTTCGCCAAAGCATAGAGGAGATTTCCTATGTCAAAGCGAATCCCGGGCCTCTACAAGAGAGGCACCCAGGGCATCTGGCACATCGATAAATGCGTCAGGGGGTATGGCCGAATTCACGAGAGCACTGGCACATGTGAACTCAAGGAGGCGGAAAGGTACCTGATTCGACGATTGGAAGAGATGCGTAATGCGAATGTTTATGGCATTCGAGTGGAGCGTTCTTTTCGGCAAGCGGCTACCAAGTTTTTGCTGGATTACCAACATAAGCGCAGTATTTGCCGTTATGCACAATCCCTGAAAATTCTGGACCCATACATAGGTGATCTGCCTTTGCGCCGGGTCCATCAGGGCACGCTGGAGTCGTTTATCCGGCATCGTCGGAAGCAGGGTATGAGAGCCAACACCATTAACCGCGATCTGGCGGTGGTGCGGCGAATTCTGACTCTTGCCGCCCGATTGTGGCGGGATGGTTCCGGATTGACCTGGCTCGAGACGGCCCCTTTGCTGCAATTACTCGATTGTGACGATGCCCGAAAGCCGTATCCCCTATCATGGGACGAGCAGGCGAGGTTGTTTGCGCGCTTGCCGGAACACTTAAGGGAAATGGCCTTGTTCAAGGTCAACACCGGAACGCGGGAGCAGGAAGTGGTTTGTTTGAGGTGGAAATGGGAGGTATCGATTCCCGAACTGAAAACCAGCGTCTTTGTTGTCCCGGGTGTTGGTGTTAAGAATGGTGAGGATCGGATAGTGGTGATGAATGCCGAGGCGCGGGCGGTGATCAATCGTCAGCGCGGCAGGAACTCGGAATACGTGTTTACCTATTCGAAGGGTCGGCCGGTTGATCGCATCAATACCAAGGCCTGGCGCAGGGCGCGGGAGGAGGCTGGATTGCCGCAAGTGCGGGTGCATGACCTGAAGCATACCTTCGGTCGCCGGTTACGGGCCAAAGGCGTCAGTCATGAAACCCGGCAAGTGCTCCTGGGTCATAAGAACGGCCAGATTACGACACATTATTCCGCTGCAGAAATTGGGGAACTGATAGACGCGGTGGAGAAAGTGAGTTGGTCGGGTAGTTCAGCGCCGACGCTGACCTTGATTAAAAATGAAAACTCCCGCAAATCTCCCGCAGTTGGGAGGCGGGAAAATGTAAAACTGGTTTGATCGATCCGTAACTGACTGTTTTTGAAAGGGAAAATTGGTAGCTACGGGTGGACTTGAACCACCGACCCCAGCATTATGAATGCTGTGCTCTAACCAGCTGAGCTACGTAGCCACATCGGGTCGGGACTAGCTGCCCCTGAGGTGGCGCGCATTTTCTCGATTTTGCCCGGGCAAGTCAAGCGCGCGGCGGGCCGCTCCACAGTGGCGGAGTGTCGGCCAGGTGACATCCCTAGACGTTGAAGCGGAAGTGGATCACATCGCCGTCCTGTACCACGTAATCCTTGCCCTCCAGGCGCCAGCGGCCGGCATCTTTAGCGCCCTGCTCGCCCTTGTAGGCGATAAAGTCGTCGTAGCCGATGACTTCGGCGCGGATAAAGCCTTTCTGGAAGTCGGTGTGGATGACGGCGGCGGCCTCGGGCGCGGTGGCACCTATGCGCACGGTCCACGCCCGCACTTCTTTCACGCCAGCGGTGAAGTAGGTTTGCAGGCCGAGCAACTGGTAACCGGCGCGAATCACCTTGTCCAGTCCCGGCTCGTCCATGCCCAGGTCCTTCAGGAACTCGGCACGCTCATCGTCCTCCAACTCGACAATTTCCGCCTCCAGCTTGTTACAGATGGCCACCACGATAGCGCCTTCGGCTGCGGCGATGGCGCGCACGGTGTCGAGGTGAGGATTGTTGGCGAAGCCCTCTTCATCCACGTTGGCGATGTACATGGTGGGCCTGGCGGTCAGCAGGAACAGTTGCTGCACAAGCGCCTGCTCGTTGGCGTCCAGGTCCAGTGCGCGCACGGGCAGGGCCTGGTTGAGGTGGGGCAGCAGCTTACCTTCCAGCAGGGCTTTCATGGCGATGGCGGGCTTGTCGCCGCCCTTGGCCATGCGGATCACCTTTTGCAGCTGCTTTTCGCAGCTCTCCAGGTCGGCCAGTGCCAGCTCGGTGTTGATCACCTCGATGTCAGACCGCGGATCGATGCGGTTGGCCACATGGATCACATTGTCGTCTTCAAAACAGCGTACCACGTGGGCGATGGCGTCGGTCTCGCGGATATTGGCGAGGAACTGGTTGCCCAGGCCCTCGCCCCTGGAGGCGCCTGCCACCAGGCCGGCGATATCGACAAACTCCATGGTGGTGGCGACTTCCCGCTGGGGTTTGACGATCTCGGCGATGCGGGTCTGGCGCGGGTCCGGCACCGGCACCACGCCGGCATTGGGCTCGATGGTGCAAAACGGGAAGTTTTCCGCATCGATGCCAGCCCGGGTAAGGGCGTTGAACAGGGTGGACTTGCCGACGTTTGGCAGGCCCACGATTCCGCATTTGAAACCCATGTGTATTTCCTATGGTTGTGGCAGCTCAGGCGGCGTTGAAGCTGTGCAGCCGGGTCATCGCTTTGGTGTCGTCGCCCTCGAGCAGCAGGGGTAGCGCGCTGATGGCTTCGCCGATACTGGCATCAATCCGGCTGCGATCATCCGTCGACGGCGCGCTCAAAACGTAGCCGCTGACCCTGGACGCGTGCCCGGGGTGGCCTATGCCGATGCGCAGGCGGTAAAAATCATTGTTGTTGCCCAGGGCCGGTATGATGTCGCGCAGGCCGTTATGCCCCCCGTGGCCCCCGCCCCGCTTGAAGCGTGCGCTCCCCGGAGGAATGTCGAGCTCGTCGTGGGCAATGAGTATCTGGTCCGGTGCGACCTTGTAGAACGTGGCCATGGCCGCAACGGCTTTGCCGCTGCGGTTCATGAACGTCGTTGGAATGAGCAGGCGCAAGTCGTGGCCAGACAGGCTGATCTGTCCGGCCAGGCCAAAAAAACGGGACTCGGCGCGCAGCGTTCCGCCGTGCTGCCGGGCCAGTTCTTCCGCGAAGTCTGCACCGGCATTGTGCCGGGTACCCCGGTACTCGCTACCGGGGTTACCGAGGCCAACGATCAGCTTGATTGCAGTCAACGCGTGCCGCCTGCAGCGAGGGGTTTAGTCCTCGCTGTCGTCCTCGGTTGCCTCTGTTTCGCCGGCTTCGTCAGCTGCGGCATCACTACCACCCTTGGGCGTAATGATAGAGGCGATCGCCAGGTCGTGATCCTCACCCAGGGCCAGGGCAACGGAGGTGACGCCTTCGGGCAGGGCGATGTCGGACAGGTGAATGATCTGGCCGATTTCCACCTTGAGCATATCCACTTCGATGTACTCGGGAATGTTGCCCGGCAGACACTGGACTTCAATATCGGTGGCCTGGTGCTGGACGATACCGCCCTGTACTTTCACGCCGTGTGCCTTCGCTTCGTTGATGAAGTGGATGGGCACGTGAACCTTGAGCACCTTGTTCTCCTCGACGCGCAGGAAGTCAGCGTGCATGACGCTTTCCCTGGCCGGATGGCGCTGCAGGTCCTTGAGGATCGCTTTCTGCTTCTCCTTGCCGACATTGATCGTCAGCACGTGGGAGTAGAAAGCCTCGTTTTCCAGCGCTTTTTCCAGATCCTTGCGGATCAGGGTCAGGGGCTGGGGGGCCTTGTCACCACCGTAGATAATGGCGGGAACGAGGTCGGCAAGACGACGCAGGCGGCGGCTCGCACCTTTCCCCAGGTCCTCTCGTACTTCTGCATGTAGTTCAAATTGGCCAGACATGGTCGTGACTCCTTTGATAGATCATTACCTTGCCCGCGACCGACCCGGTAATGAGTTGCTGTTTACGCTGTCCCTTACTGGAACAGCGCGCTGATTGATTCCTCGTTGGCGACGCGGCGCATGGATTCAGCGAGCAGGCCAGCTATGGTGAGCTGGCGGATCTTGCTGATTTCCCGCGCTTTCGCACTCAGGGGAATCGTGTCTGTTACCACCAGTTCATCGAGCTGGGAGGTCCGTATATTTTCCAGGGCGTTGCCCGACAGCACCGCGTGGGTACAGTAGGCGACCACCTTGGCGGCGCCGTGTTCCTTGAGGGCGTCGGCGGCCTTGCACAGGGTGCCGGCGGTATCGACCATGTCGTCCACCAGCAGGCAGGTGCGGCCCTGGACTTCACCTATCAGGTTCATCACCTGGGCTTCGCCGGCCCGCGGGCGGCGTTTGTCGATGATGGCCAGGTCCGCCTCGTTCAACTGCTTGGCGATGGCCCTCGCCCTCACCACGCCGCCGATATCCGGCGATACCACCATCAGGTTGTCGTATTCGCAGGCCAGGATATCGTCATTCAGCACCGGCGAGCCGTAAATATTGTCCACCGGGCAGGTGAAAAAGCCCTGGATCTGCTCCGCGTGTAAATCAACCGTCAACACCCGGTTCACACCCACGGTCACCATCATGTCCGCCACAACCTTGGCGGTGATGGGTACCCTGGATGAGCGCACCCGCCGGTCCTGGCGGGCGTAACCGAAGTAGGGCACCACCGCCGTGATGCGCGAGGCAGAGGCCCGGCGCAGGGCGTCGATCATCACGATCAGTTCCATCAGGTTGTCGTTGGTGGGCGCACAGGTGGGTTGCAGGACAAACACGTCCTTGCCGCGCACATTCTCGTTCAGTTCAACGGCGATTTCGCCATCACTGAACTTGCCTACGTTGGCTTTACCCAGTGAAAGGTACAGCCTGCTGGCGACTCTCTGGGCGAGTTCGGGGTTGGCGTTACCCGAAAAGACCATCATTTTTGAGGACACTGTGCGCTACCTTTGGGCCATGACTACCTGGCGTTACGAAGCACTCCGGCTTCGATGCCCCTGACCGTCCCGCGGCGGGGCCTTGCTGTATGGCTGGGGTGGGAGGATTCGAACCTCCGAATGCCAGGATCAAAACCTGGTGCCTTGCCGCTTGGCGACACCCCAATAAACTTGTGGGTCAATATATGGAAGCTGCTACCGGAGATACGTTCAGCCCCCTGGCCGATACGCCCCGCCACCGGTGCGGCAGTTGCGCAAGGACCGCCTCGGCCTCCGCCTTCGTCCCGAAACTGGCGAACACGCTGGCTCCCGTCCCGGTCAGCCTGGCCTCCGTGAATTCTCCGAGCCAGCTAAAAACCGCTTCGACGTCCGGGTAAAGGCGCCTGACCAGCTGCTCGCAATCGTTCCGGGAGTACCCCTCAAAAAAGGTCGCCATTTTGATGGGAGAGGTGTTGCGTGTCAATTGCAAGTGGGAAAAAATTTGACCTGTGGCGACGTGGCATTGCGGCGTGATTATGACATACCAGCGCTCGGGCAGCTCCACCGGGGTCAGTATCTCGCCAATACCCTCGGCCCAGGCGGTATGACCGCCTACGAATACCGGCACGTCGGCTCCCAGGGTGGCCCCCAGCGCTTGCAGCTCCGCCTGCCCCAGCCCCCGTTGCCACAGCTTGTTGAGCGCCAGCAGGGTGGTGGCCGCGTTGGAGCTGCCGCCGCCCAGGCCGCCGCCGGCGGGTATCTGCTTGCCAACAGTGATGTGGGCCCCGAGCTTGTCCCGCTGCAGCAGTCTGGCTGCACGGTAGATGAGGTTGTCCGCCAGCGGAATCTCCAGACCGGGGGCTGCAAGGGTGATCTCGCCGCTGTGGTTGGGGGTGAATCCCAGCCAGTCACCCCAGTCCAGCAGCTGGAACAAGGTCTGCAACTCGTGGTAGCCGTCGTCCCTGCGGCCGGTAATGTGCAGAAACAGGTTGAGCTTGGCCGGCGACAGCAGGCTCAGGGTGGGCGTCGTCACCGCGATGCTGCCTCCCAGTTGCGGATAATCAGGCGCACGGTGGTGTCCCGGCGCTGGATGGTGAGGCGGGTGGGGAGTGTCATCGCGCCGTAGTTGGCGTAGTCCTCAAAGTGTATTTCCCAGTTATCCTGCTGCAGCACCTGCAGCAATGCCGGGTCGGGCCCCGGCTCCATGCGCTGCACCGCTATTCCCGGTGCCGGCAGGCCCTTGAGCCAGTGGGGCAGGGCCAGCAGCGGCAGGTCCCAGCCCGTCCTGCGCTCCAGTTCGCCGCTGTCGGTGAGGTCCAGGGTGGCTACATCCTCGCCCTGGCGTACGGTCAGGGTCTTGCCGTCGCTGTACAGGCTGGTGGCCGCCACGCCCAGCGGACCGCTGAGGTACAGCCGGGTGATAACGCCGTGCTGACTCCATTGGAAGGAGGCCGATTCAGACTGCTGCGGGCTGCGCAGGGCGAGTTTGCCGTCGGCCGCCCAGACGGTCAGCTCGCGCAGGCGGGCGCTGTGGTCTTCCCAGCTGGCCGAGGTCGTGGGCCTGGATTGCGGCCCGGCGCAGGCGGCCAGAAGCAGGACCAGCAGGGCGCTGGCCAGGGGCAGTTTGCCCGGCATCTAGGGGTCGAGCTCCAGCGGATCTGCCGCCAGGTCACTGCCCTGGGGCAGGTCCATCTTGATGGTGGTGACCTGCAGCCGTTCCAGTGTCTCCGCCAGCACGGCGTTACCCGGGTCCTTCAGCAAACCGCCCCGCCACACCGAGACGGCGTTGTCGGTATCGCCGCTGACCCACAGGACCTCGCCAAGGTGGGCGGCGACCTCGGGATCGGGAAATTGGGCGTAGGCCCGGGTAAGGTAGTCCAGCGCCTCGTCGAGGCGATTCATGCGATACAGGACCCAGCCCATGCTGTCGAGAATGGCGGGTTCGTCCGGCTGCAGTGCCAGCGCCTGGGAGATCAGCGCATAGGCTTCCTCGTAGCGCTCGGTGCGATTGGCCAGGGTGTAGCCCAGCGCGTTGATGGCGGTGCTGTTGTCGGGCTCCCTGGCGATGATGGACCGCAGGTCGCGCTCCATCCGCTCCAGGTCGCCCGCCTGCTCGGCCAGCATCGCCCGGGCGTAGCGCAGGGAGCTCGAATCCGGGGTCTGCGCCAGCGCCTTGTCCAGCACCTGGATGGCAAGCGCCAGCTGGTCGCTGCGGGTCAGCAGGTCGGCTTCGATGCTGTAGAACTGCTCGGCGCGCTCCGGGTGCAGTGCTCGCACACGATTGAACCAGGCACTGTTTTCCTCGAAGCGCCCCTCGCCGATCAGGATCATGCTGGCGCGACTGGTGGCCACCAGCAGCTCGCGGCCGTCCTCCACCTGCCTGTATTCGTAAAGGGCCGCGGGCAGGTCAGCGTTGTCCTCAGCGATGCGGCCCAGGTAGTAATGGGCCTCGTCGATATGCTGCTCCAGCGCCAGCAACTGGCGCAGGTAGGCCTTGGCGGCCTCGTCATCACCCGTTTCCCGGCTGATCAGCGCCAGCGCCAGGATCAACTCGCCGTCGCGGGGGGACTGGGCGGACAGCAGTTCGAATTGCTCGCGCGCCGCAGCCATGTCCGTGGCGGTCAACAGGCGGGCGTACTGCAGGCGAATTTGCGTGTCATGGGGGTTTTCCGCCAGGACCCGCTCGAGCCGGGCATAGGGCTCGGGCGCCTGTTGGGCCAGCAGAATCCGCGCTTCCAGCATGGCGGCCTGGCTCTGGTTGGGCTCTATCTCAAACAGGTGCTGCAGGGCCGCCATGGCCTGGTCAAATTGCTCCGACTCGGCCAGTACCATTGCCTGCGTCAGCAGCAGTTGCACATTGTCGGGATACTCCTGCGCCAGTTTGTTGATGCCATCGAGCAGGGCCTCGCGTTGCGCCGGATCAAGCTCCTGGTAGCCGCTGAGCAGCGCCGGGAAGTTGACCTGCTCGCCCTTGCTCGCCAGCAGGGCCATGTGGGGCATGGCCTCGACCGCGCGGCCCTGGCGTATGAGCAGAATTGACAGGGTATTGTTGGCCTCGACGTTATCGGGCTCAAGCGCGACCCACAGCTGCACGGCTTCCAGCGCGGCCTGTTCCCTCGCCATGAACTGGGCCAGGTGGGTGGTGTGGGCGCTGACGCCGGCGTCGCGCAACTGCGGCGCCTGTGCCAGGTACTGTTCCAGGGCGATATCGTAGGCCTGGCGTCTCAGGGCGAATTCCGCCAGCAGCAGTGGATAGATGCTGCTGTCGGGGAAAGCCCTTTCAGGCGGTTCGCTGGCGGCGGCTACCGGTGCGGGCTCCGGCGGCGCGCTGGGGGCGGAGACCGGCGCCTGGCTGGCGCAGGCCAGCAGCAGCGCACAGGCCATGCCGATGGGAAGAAGGCGGAACATAATGGGCTACAGCGTGAATCCAGCTCGAAGATGGCGCGTATGATGACATAGACCGGGCGTGAAACCCACAGCCCGCGAGCCTTTACCCGCCGGGGCGATCGGCCGGCGCCCTGGGGCGACCCGCCGGTGCCACTGCCGCCTCGTTTGCCCGCTGCCGTAACCCGCCCCCCGCGGCGCACTGTCATTTACCCCGCAAGTTGTTAAAATCGCGGGTAAATCAATCCGATTATGCTAATGTGCGCCGGCTTCAGCCGCAGTGGTAGACTGCCCCGGCGATGATGGCGCACAACTGAGAGCTCACCCTGACATGAACCTGATCGCCCTGGGGATCAACCACAACTCCGCCGCCGTCGAGGTGCGCGAGCGGGTTGCCTTCGCCCCGGAGCAGGTGGGGGAGGCCCTGGTCGATGTCTGTGAGCAGGGCCAGGTGGAGGAGGCGGTCATTCTCTCAACCTGCAATCGCACCGAGCTGTACGCCATCGTGCCGGAGGGCTTCAACCCGGCAGACAAGGCCCTGCAATTGATCGACTGGATGGCCAACTACCATCACCTGTCAGTAGAGGAACTGCGCCGCTGCGCCTATCACTTTGAGGCCCGCCAGGCGCTGCAGCATATCGTCCAGGTGGCCAGTGGCCTCGATTCCATGGTGTTGGGCGAGCCGCAGATTTTTGGCCAGCTGAAATCCGCCTATGCGGTGGCGACGGAATCCGGCACCGTGGGCAGCGAGCTGGGGCGCCTGTTTCCGCGCCTATTTGCCATCGCCAAGCGGGTCCGTACCGATACCGCCATCGGCGAGAACCCGGTGTCGGTCGCCTATGCGGCGGTGGACCTTGCCCGCCATATCTTTGCCGACCTGCACCAGTGCAACGCCCTGCTCGTCGGCGCCGGTGAAACCATTGAACTGGTGGCGCGACACCTGATAGAGGCGGGGGTAAGCGGGATCGTCATCGCCAACCGCACTCTCGGGCGAGCCCGTGAACTGGCGCAGAAATTCGGCGCCGAGGCGGTACTGCTGGCGGAGATCCCCGCGCAGTTGCTGGACGCCGATATCGTGATTACCTCCACCGCCAGCCAGCTGCCGATCCTGGGCAAGGGCGCGGTTGAACAGGCGGTGAAAGCGCGCAAGCACCGGCCCATGTTGATGGTGGACATCGCTGTGCCGCGGGATATTGAAGCCCAGGTGGGCGACCTGCGGGATGTCTACCTTTACAGCGTCGACGATTTGCGCGAGATCGTCGAGCAGAACATGCGCAGCCGCCGCACCGAGGCGCGCAAGGCGGACCAGATCATCGCCGAGGGGATCAACCTGTACCTGGACGATTTGCGCAGCCTCGCCGCCGTCGATGTGGTGAAGGACTACCGGCGCATGGCCGAGCAGATGCGCGAGATCGAGCTGCAGCGCGCCCTGCGCGCCCTGGCCCGCGGTGACGATCCGCAACGGATTGCGACGCAACTGGCCAGGGCGATCACCAACAAGCTGATTCACGCACCCACCGCTGGCCTGCGCCAGGCCAGCGCCGACGGGCGCCAGGACCTGTTGGCCCATGCCCGCAAGCTGCTGGGGCTGGCGGCGGGCCACCGGCCGGAAGCGCCTGCCCCCCGGGAAGACGGCGACTTTGAACTGCCGCCACCCGATACGGAAAAACCCGGACACACACTGCAATGAAAGCCTCGCTGTTAACCAAGCTGGAATCTCTGACCGACCGGCACGAGGAGGTATCGGCCCTGCTCAGTGACGGCGAAACCATTGCCGATCAGGAGCGGTTTCGCAATCTGTCGCGCGAGTACGCGGAACTGGAAGACGTGGTCAACTGCTACAGCCAGTACAGCCGCATCAGGCGCGAGCTGGATGAGGCCAGGCAGATGCTGGAAGACGCCGACCCGGAGGTGCGCGAAATGGCCCGGGAGGAGGTCGAATCCCACGGCGACAGGCTGGAGGCGCTGGAGCTTGAGCTACAGGCTTTGATGTTGCCGCGGGACCCGATGGACTCCCATAACGTATTCCTCGAGATTCGCGCCGGTACTGGCGGCGACGAGGCCGCCATTTTCTCCGGCGACCTGTTTCGCATGTATTCGCGCTACGCAGAACAGCAGGGCTGGAAAATCGAGGTACTGTCGGAGCGGCCGGGCGAGCACGGTGGCTTCAAGGAAATCATTACCCGGGTCGAAGGCCGCGACGTCTACGCCCATCTCAAGTTTGAATCCGGCGCCCACCGGGTGCAGCGGGTGCCCGAGACGGAGTCCCAGGGGCGCATCCACACCTCGGCCTGCACGGTCGCGATCATGCCCGAGCCCGATGAGGTCGATGAGATAGAACTCAACAAGGGCGACCTGCGCATCGACACCTATCGCGCCTCCGGGGCCGGCGGCCAGCATGTCAACAAGACCGACTCCGCGGTGCGCATCACCCACATTCCCAGCGGTATCGTGGTCGAGTGCCAGGACGAGCGCTCGCAGCACAAGAACCGGTCCCGGGCAATGTCACTGTTGCAGGCCAAGTTGCTGACCAGTGCCCAGGACAAGGCGGCGGCGGAACAGGCCGAACAGCGTCGCAACCTGGTCGGCACCGGGGACCGCTCCGACCGCATTCGTACCTACAATTTTCCCCAGGGCAGGATGACCGATCACCGCATCAATCTCACGCTGTACAAGCTGGATGAGATACTCGAAGGCAACCTCGATGCCGTGGTCGGCCCCCTGCGCCAGGAGTACCAGGCAGACCAGTTGGCGGCCATGGCCGGCAGCTGATGGCCACGGTCCGGGAACTGCTGCGCTGCGGCGACGACCTGCCGGGAGACAGCGCGCGACGCGACGCCGAGATCCTGCTCGGCCACTGCCTGGACCGTTCCCGCAGCTGGTTATATACCTGGCCCGAGCGCGAGGTGGCGGTAGCCCAGGACCAACAATACCGGCGTCTTCTGGCCGCTCGCCGGCACGGCCAGCCGATCGCCTACCTGGTGCGACAGCGCGAATTCTGGTCGCTGCCGCTCGAGGTCGATCACCACACCCTGATACCCCGCCCCGAGACGGAAACCCTGGTGAGTCTGGCGTTGGCACTGCCGCTGCCGGCGGATGCCCGGGTTCTCGACCTGGGCACCGGATCCGGCGCTATCGCGCTGGCCCTGGCCAGCGAGCGCCCGGGCTGGCAGGTGAGCGCGGTGGATGCCAGCGCTGGAGCGCTGGCGGTCGCCAGGCGCAATGCCGCCCGGCTGGCGCTGCAGCGGGTGAGTTTTGTGCAGTCCGACTGGTACAGCGCCGTAGCCGGCGAGCGCTTTCACCTGCTGGTGGCCAACCCGCCCTACATCGATGCGGGCGATGAGCACCTGGTGCAGGGGGATGTGCGCTTCGAGCCCCGCACCGCGCTGGTTGCGGCTGACGCGGGCCTGGCCGACCTGGCGCGGCTGGTGGCTGGTGCGTCGGCGCAGCTTCATCCCGCCGGCTGGCTGCTGCTGGAACACGGATGCGGCCAGGGGGAGGCTGTGCGGGATTTGCTGCGCGTGGCCGGGTTCGGGGAGGTTACTACCCACAACGACCTGGCGGGACTGGAGCGTATCAGCGGGGGGTGCCTGTATGCTGAGTGACGAACAACTGCTGCGCTACAATCGGCAGCTGCTGCTCAACGATTTTGATATCGCGGGGCAGGAGCGGCTGTTGGCCGCCAGCGTGCTGGTGGTGGGTCTGGGCGGCCTGGGTTGCCCGGCGGCACTGTACCTGGGGGCGGCGGGGGTGGGCAGGCTGCTGCTGGCTGACGGCGATGTGGTGGAGTTGGGCAACCTGCAGCGCCAGATCGCCCACGGCGAAGCCGATATCGGTCGCAATAAGGCCGCTTCCGCGGCGAGTGCCATAGCGGCCCTGAACCCGGGCGTGGAGGTCGAGGTTATACCCCGGCAACTGGCCGAGGCCGACATGGCGGCCCTGGTTGGGCGCGTGGACCTGGTGGTGGATGCCACTGACAACTATCCCGTGCGCTTTGCCCTCAACCGCGCCTGTATCACCGCCGCTGTGCCGCTGGTCTCGGCAGCGGCAGTGCGCACCGAGGGGCAAATCAGCGTGTTTGACCCGGTGCGCGGCGGGCCCTGCTATCGCTGCCTGCATCCCGATACCGGCGACCACACCGCCCTCAGTTGCAGCCAGAGCGGTGTGCTGGCGCCGCTGGTGGGTGTGCTGGGCTCCCTGCAGGCCATGGAGGCGCTGAAGATCCTGGCGGGCTACGGCGAGCCCCTGCGCGGGAAACTGCTGCTGCTGGACTTGCGCTGCATGGACATTCGCCAGTTCGCCCTGCTGCCGCGGGCAGACTGCCCGGACTGCGGGCACCTGCGCGCCTGAGCTACCCGCGGGTGCCCCGTCCGCTCCCGGAAAACTCCGGAATCGGGCAAAGGGTGCAATCATGCCTGCTGCTGGCACGATGCTGATTGATACATTGCAGTTCGCGCCAAGGTAGCCTACATTTCTTGCGCAATGGGCCAGGATGCCGCGTCCAGGTGGGAAAGTTCTCGCCTCTCCCGGGGCCGATCGCGTCACCCGGAGTTTGTGCTGGAGACAAGACCAGGGCCGACAACCGGGCGTCACCAGACCCTCCACCGATAACAAAGGAGCCTCCTTATGATTACCCCGAAACTATTGCGCCGCACCCTGGGACTGTCCCTGCTGATGGCGGCGGTGCCGGCCGCATTGGCTGATATCAGCTACACCCAGCGCATCGAGGTGGATGCGGCCGGCGGAATGTCGATGTTTGCCTCCGAGGGTGAAATTCTGACCCAGGTATCAGGCGATAAATCGCGCAGCGACAGCCAGATGACCATGAAATCGAAACTTGCCGGGATGGTCGCGGGCGGTGATACCGGCAGCATCGTGCGCCTGGACAAGGCGCTGACCTGGAACCTGTTTCCGGATGACCGCGAGTACACGGAGCTGACCATTGCCCAGATGAAGGCACAACTGGCAGAGGCGAGAAAGGCGATGCAGCAATCGGGTTCCGGCGGTGCCGGCTTGCCGGTGTCGGCGGAGGGCTGTGAATGGAGTGAGGGTAAGGTGGAGGTGGATCACCCGGGTGACACGGCGCAGATTGCCGGTATCGACGCGGAGAAACACATTATCCGCATGCGGCAGTCCTGCACCGACCCGCAGACGAACAAGACCTGCGATATCACCTGGTTGATGGAGGCCTGGCTGGCGGAAAAGGTGCCGGCGGAGCAGGAAGTGCGAAATTTCAGGGACAAGTTTGCGACCGCCATGGGCCTGGATGATATCGGCCGCCAGGTGGACGGTCCCGCCCAGAGCCTGCTCGCCATGTTCGCGAGCAACTGGGGCGAGGTCGTGGGCGAATTCGAGAAAATGCAGGGTTACCCGCTGCGTTCGATCTTGCAGATGGGTATAGGCGGCGAGCAGTGCACCACCGCCTCCGGCCAGCCCATCGCCCTCGACGGTATGTGGGCGGATGCCTCCACCGCGGCCTACAACGCGGCTGTGGACCAGGCCGGGTATGAAACCGGTAACGCGATCGGCCAGGCGGCGGGGGAATCGCTGGGGGGCAGTGTCGCCGGCTCGATTGGCGGCGCGGCGGTCGGCGCCGCAGCTGGCAAGTTGATTGGCGGTCTCACCGGTATGTTCAAGCAGGCGCCCGCCGAGCAAAAACCCGCGGCCAAGCCGGCGAACACCGCGAACTCACAGATCACCGTGTTTCGTGTCAGCACCGAGGTGACGCAGTGGAGCGATGCAAGCATCCCGTCAGATCGCTTTGACCTGCCTGCGGGCTGGACCAAGAAATGAACCCCTGAGGGGCGGTCACCGCTACGGGAATGGGTGCGGAGCAGGCCCGCGCTGTCGGCGGGTGACGGACCCTGTCAGGCCAGCGGCAGCGGTTTGCGCAGGGTCCGGTACAGGCGGTAGAAAATCAGCACTGAGGTGACCGCAATCCCGGCAATCATGCTCTGCCAGAAGGCCACGGTGCCATCCAGCGCGTTGTCGGCCGACGCGATGCCGCGCCAGTATCCCAACGGCAGGGTGATCAGCCAGTAGGCCAGGCACAGTGCGATGAAGGCGAAGCGGGTGTCCTTGAAAGCCCGCAGGCAGTAACTCGCCGCTACCTGGGCTGAATCGACGGCGATGAAAAGCGCCGCCAGCCGCAGCAGGATCACCGCCATGTCGGCAATCTCCCCATCGCTGGTGTAGAGGCTCACCAGGGTTGCAGGAGATGTGAGCAGCACGGTCATGCCCAGCAGGCCCACCAGCACCGTCATCGACATGCCGCAGGTAAGCGACAGCCTGAGCCCTGCGCGGTCGCCGGCACCAATCGCATGGCCGACCCGAATCGACAGTGCAGAACCAAAGCTGACCAGCGGCATGTAGACGACTTCCCACATGTTGTATGCGATCTGGTGGGCCGCCATCGCGGCATCGCCCAGGGTGGCAATGCACAGGGCAATAACCGAGAAAAAGGCGATTTCCACGAACAGTGTACAGCCCAGGGGTAAGCCCAGGCGGACGATCTGGGCGATGTCATCCGGGCGGGGCGGCACCAGCCGCAGGGGCGGCAGGTAGCGCCCGAGTCCCTCGGCGCGGGTCATGCAAAACCACAATACCGCCGCGCTGAGCCACAGGGAAAAGGCGGTCGCCCAGCCGCAGCCAGCCGCCCCCATTTCGGGAAAGCCCCAGCGGCCGTACATCAGGGCGTAGTTGAGCGGAATGTTGGTGAGGAAGCCCAGCACGCTGGCTATGGCGAAAGGCCGCATGATGCCCACGCCCTGGATGTGGCAGCGCAGGGCTTCAAACACCGCCGCTGCCGGCAGGCCAAAAGCCACGGCCTGCAGGTAGGCCAGACTCCTGGCCCGGGTTGTTGCGTCGAGTTGCAGCAGGTCGAGTACAGGCGCGGCGCCATAGCACAGGGGGCCGCCCACCAGTCCCAGCGCGAGGGCCAGCCAGAGGGCCTGGGGCAGGGAATTCCTGATGCGGTTTATCCTGCCGGCGCCGGCATGCTGGGCGATGATATAGGTGGCACCCAGGCTGACGCCGATAAAAAACAGGTAAATCGGCAGCCAGAGATTGTAGCCGATGGCGATCGCCGCGAGGTCGGTCGTGTTGTAATGCCCCGCCATAACGGTATCGACCACGCCGGTGCCGATCTGGGCCAGTTGGGCGATGACCATAGGCCAGGCGAGGGCGAGCAGGGCGCGGCTCTCGGCCAGGATTGCCAGTGGCTTGATTAACGACATGGCGGTTTTGATTGCACTGGGGTAATTTCACGGCAGCGCCGCTGCTGGCGGCGGGAAAACTTTTATCTGTTTCGGCGGTCTGAGATGGCAAGCCTACAGGGGATCGGTCCATGAATACATTGGCATACTGGTATTATCGCCTGCACAATGCTGCTGTTCCGCGATTGCAACACCTCGATGGGCTCGCCCCACTGGCGCTGCGGTTGTTCCTGGTGCCCGTGTTCTGGATGGCGGGTACCCAGAAGATCGCCGGGATGCAGCAGACCATTGAATGGTTTGGTAACCCCGACTGGGGTCTGGGGCTGCCTTTCCCGACTCTGCTGGCCTATCTCGCCGCCTATACCGAGGCCATCGGCGCGCTGCTGTTGTTGCTGGGCCTGGCCACCCGCTGGATAGCTATTCCGCTGATGGTCACCATGCTGGTGGCGATTTTCGCCGTGCACTGGGATTACGGCTGGGCCGCTATCGCGGATTCCAGTTCCCAGGAAATTGCCGTGCGCCTGGGCACCGCCAAGGATCTGCTGCGGGAGCACGGCAACTACGCGTGGCTGACTGAAAAAGGCAACCTGGTGGTGCTCAATAACGGTATCGAATTCGCGGTGACCTATTTTGTTATGCTGCTGAGCCTGCTGTTTACCGGTGGCGGGCGCTATGTGAGCGTGGACTACTACCTGTCACGGCTCTACCCGGGCAGGTCCTGAGCAGCGCCCGTCCCGTCGAACCGGGTCGCCCCCCGCGCCTGATATCAGTACTCACCCCTTTCCCGCCGACAGTGGTAGACTAGCGCGTTTTTTGAGCAGTCACGGGAATATAACAATTGATCAAGAGTTTAGTAGGGCGTATCGCCGGCAAGGGCGGCGCCCCCCAGGACCACAGCCCGGCCAATTCAGGCCACGGTACCCCGCCCCGGCACGAGCCTTCACACAAAGCGTCCTCCGCGTCGCACGGTGGTGATAGCGATGCCGGCCGGGAGATCGGTCGCGACAGCAACAAGCGCCGACGGCGCGGCGGCAAGGTGAAAGCGGACGGCAAGCCCTGGTCTGTCGACGAGTTTCAGGTCGAACCCGAAGAGGGCAAGACCCGGTTTCACGATCTGGGCCTGCGCGAGGAGTTGATGCACAGCATCGCCGATGTCGGCTTCAAGTACTGTTCGCCGATCCAGGCCGCCATTCTGCCACTGACCCTGCAGGGCAATGACGCGATAGGCAAGGCCCAGACCGGTACCGGCAAGACCGCCGCTTTCCTGGTAACTATCTTCAACGACCTGCTGTGCAACCCCATTGAGGGTGAGCGCTTTGTCGGCGAGCCGAGGGCACTGGTGATCGCCCCCACGCGTGAACTGGTCATGCAGATCGCCCAGGACGCCGAGGACCTGGCTCGCCATACCGACCTGCAGGTGGCAACCCTGATCGGCGGCATGGATTACCAGAAGCAGCTCAACCGCCTGCACAACACGGTGATCGACCTGGTGGTGGCGACGCCGGGACGCCTGCTCGACTTCATGAGCCGTCGCGACCTCTACCTGGACCATATCGAAATCCTGGTGCTGGACGAGGCGGACCGCATGCTGGACATGGGGTTCATTCCCCAGGTCAAGCGCATCGTGCGCGCCACCCCGCGCCGGGAGGACCGGCAGACGCTGCTGTTTTCGGCCACGTTTACCCAGGACATCATCAACCTGTCCGAGCAGTGGACCTACGAGCCGGTCACCATCGAGATCGAGCCCGATCACGTGGCCACCGACTCCGTCGACCAGAAGGTCTATCTGGTGAGCAGCGAGCAGCGCTACCGGGTGCTCAACAACCTGCTGCGCAGCGAGGACGCCACCAGCGTGATCGTCTTCGCCAACCGGCGCGACCAGGTGCGACGCCTGCATGAACGGCTGCGCAAATCGGGCGTGGCGGCGGGTATCCTGTCCGGCGAGATTCCTCAGGCCAAGCGCACCAGCACACTGGATGCGTTCAAGCAGGGCAAGCTCAAGGTATTGGTGGCGACGGATGTCGCCGGCCGCGGTATTCATGTCGAGGGCGTGAGCCATGTGGTGAACTACAACCTGCCGGAGGATCCGGAGGACTACGTGCACCGCATCGGCCGTACCGGTCGGGCGGGCGCCACCGGCGTCTCCATCAGCTTTGCCAGTGAGGACGATGCTTTCCTGCTGCCAGACCTGGAAGTGCTGCTGGGAACGCGGCTGGAATGCACCCACCCGCCGGCGGAATTACTGGTCTAGCGGCCGAGCCAACTACTGGCTCAGCTCCTCGCACCACAGCAGCGTGGCGCCCACCACCGCGGCGGGCACCACGAAAAAGTTGACGACAGGAATGCCGGCGCACAGCGCCACAACCCCGCCAAATCCCATACTGCTCAGGCGCCGCGCCCGCACCGCTTCTTTAACATCGGCAAAACTCAGCTGGTGGTTGTCCATAGGGTAGTCGACAAACTGGATGCTCATCATCCAGGCGCCCAGCAGGAACCACAGCACCGGCGCCACCACATTGAGCCCGGGAATAAACGACAGGATCAGCACAAAGGCCGCCATCGGCAGGTAATACAGCAGCTTTGACAGCTCCCGCAGAATGCCGCGGGGCATGGCCATGAGGGCGGCGCCCAGGCCCTCCAGCGAATCCACCGGCTTGCCGGTGACCAGTTCCTCGGCCTTCTCCGCCAGCAGCGCATTGAAGGGGGAGGCGATGAGCAGTGCAACCGCAGTGAACAAATACCCGGTCACCAGGCTGACGGTCAGGCCCACCAGCGGCCAGATAATCCACTTGATAAAATTCAGCCAATCGGGGATTTTGCCCAGCCAGCCATCCATCATCGCGTCCAGGTAGCTGAGCCCGTACCAGATCAGGCCGCCAAAAATTACGATATTCACCAGCAGCGGAATAAACACGAACAGGCGCAGCGACGGGTGCTTGAGCAACGTGGCGCCGCGCGCCAGGTAGCCGGCGCCGTGGGCGATATTACCTTTCATCAAGAGGGGCTCCTTTGCTGTGGCCGCAGGCGGGGCAGAGGCAGCGCCTGCCCAGGGCATCGGCCGGTAGCGCCGCCAGGGCGGCGCTGCTGATAGTGGCGGTCGCGCACCAGCAAGTCTCGGCCGGCAGGCCAGCGGCCAGCGCGCACGCGTTGTTCCCGCCGCACCGGGGGCAGGTTTTCAGCCATTGTTCAGGTGCTGTCACGGGCCCTTGTTACTCCGCCGGTATTACCGGGGCTATAATAGCGGACTCATGGCGGGGTGTAAGCATGGCCAGTGACGAAGACAAGGGTTTTATCGATGAAATGGCGGACGTGGTGCCGCTCAAGCGGGCGCCGCGGGTTGCGCTGCGCGGCAAAACCCAGGCGGAACGCGATACCTCCCTGGAGCGGCGTCGTGAGGCGGCGGTGCAGGGTCCGCCGCGCGATCGCAATACCCTCACCGAGCGCGGCATCGTCCCGCTGGACGCCTGGTATGTTATGGAATTCAAGCGCCCCGGTGTCCAGAACGGCGTTTTTCGCCGGCTCAGGCAGGGTCGCTACGAGAGTGAGGCCCGCCTCGATTTGCACCGCCTGACCGCTGCCGGTGCGCGCAGGGAGTTATTCGAGTTTATCGAGGAATCGCACTTGCTGGGCCTGCGCACGGTGCTTGTCATTCACGGCAAGGGCCAGTCCAGGGCCGAGCAGGAGCGCAGTTCGCTCCTCAAGGGTTGTACCGACCACTGGCTGCGGGAGCTCGAGACGGTGCAGGCCTTCGCCAGCGCCCAGCCCCAGCACGGTGGTACCGGCGCGGTGTATGTGCTGTTGCGCAAGAGCGAGGAGAAAAAGCGGGAGAATCGGGAGAAGTTTTCCAAGGGGCGGGTGCCTTACGATCCGGTTTAGGATGGAGCTGAACATGGCCCGATCGTTTCGAGAGGGCCGGGCAGGCATCGCCCTGCCACTGCCCGGGCTCCGGCCGGCGCAGGACTTAAACAGCACCCGCGGCGACAAGAATCTCCAGATACTCCACCCCATGCCGATGCGTCTTCACGATATCGAGCACCGACCTGCCGTCGCGCCCGGTGGCATTGATATCGCGCTTTTCGGCTATAAAAAAACCGACAAACAGCTCAAAATCTTCCGGTCGCATACTCTGGTAAGCCTTCAGCAGCATATGGAAGTTCTCGTCCGTACCGTCATAGGAACGCACCCGCAGGAAACTCCTGACATGGTCTTCCGTCCATACCTCGTCCAGCACCTTTTCCTTGTCCTTTCTCATGCCGTTGCTCCCCTTACACCAGCTTCTTCGCCAGTAAGTCATTGACCATCTGCGGGTTCGCCTGGCCTTTGGAAAGTTTCATCACCTGGCCGACGAAAAAACCCACCAGTTTCTTGCGCCGGTCTTCATCAGCGGCGAGGTACTGCGCCACCTGGTTGGCGTTGGCGGCGATTACCGCGTCGACCATGCCCTCCAACTCGCCAGTGTCGCTCACCTGCTGCAGGCCGCGAGCCGCGATGATCTCGTCGGCGCTCCCAGCGCCTTGCCACATGGCCTCAAACACCTGCTTGGCGATCTTGCCCGAGATACTGTTATCCAGGATGCGTTTGATCAGGCCGCCCAGGGCGGGTGCGCTGACCGGGCAGTCGTTCAGGCTTAGCTCGCCCCGGTTCAGTTGGCCGAGCAACTCCACCTGTACCCAGTTGGCGGCGATTTTTGCATCGCCGCAAGCAGCGACCACGGCTTCAAAATAGGCGGCCAATTCGCGGCTGTCCGCCAGTACGTTGGCGTCGTAGTGGCCCAGGCCGTACTGCTCGACAAAGCGGTGGCGTTTTTCGGTCGGCAGCTCCGGCAGGTCGGCGCGAACGCTTTCTATATAGGCCTCGTCGATGACGACAGGCAACAGGTCGGGCTCCGGGAAGTAGCGATAGTCGTTGGCGACTTCCTTGCTGCGCATGGGGCGGGTCTCGTCCAGGTCGGCGTCGTACAGGCGGGTCTCCTGGACGATTTTGCCGCCGTCCTCGAGGATCTCCGCCTGCCGCTCGAATTCGTGGCGAATCGCCTTCTCGACAAAACGGAAGGAGTTGACGTTCTTGATCTCCGCCCGCGTGCCCAGGGTGTCGGAACCCGGTGGCCGCAGCGAGATGTTGATATCGCAACGCATGGAGCCTTCGGCCATGTTGCCGTCGGAAATGCCCAGGTAAGTGACCAGGCTGTGCAGGGCCTTCAGGTAGGCTACCGCCTCGGCGGCGCTGCGCAGGTCGGGTTCGGACACGATTTCCAGCAGCGGGGTGCCCGCCCGGTTGAGGTCGATGCCAGTCTGGCCGTGAAAATCCTCGTGCAGCGACTTGCCCGCATCTTCTTCCAGGTGGGCACGGGTGATACCTATGGCGCGGGTAGTGCCGTCCTCGAGCTGGATCTCAAAGCTGCCGCGACCGACGATGGGAGCCTCGAACTGGCTGATCTGGTAGCCCTTGGGCAGGTCCGGGTAAAAATAATTCTTGCGGTCGAACACCGAGCGCCGGCCAATGTCCGCGCCAATACCGAGCCCGAACATGACGGCGTAGCGCACCGCCAGGGCGTTCAGTACCGGCAGCATGCCGGGCATGGCCAGGTCGACGGCGCTGGCCTGGGTGTTGGGCTCGGCGCCAAATGTGGTGGCTGAACCGGAAAATATCTTTGAGCGGGTGGCGAGCTGCAGGTGGACCTCAAGCCCGATCACGGTCTCCCATTGCATCAGGCGGCCCCCCCGATAGCGCCCGCCGGGCGCTGCAGGTGCCAGTCTGTCGCGAGTTGGTAACGGTGGGCGACATTGAGTAGCTGCGACTCGCCGAAGTGGCGGCCGATCAGCTGCAAGCCCACCGGTTTGCCGTCGACGAAGCCGGCGGGTATGGACATGCCGGGCAGGCCCGCGAGGTTGACCGCGAGGGTGTAAATATCTTCCAGGTACATGGCGACCGGGTCGTCGGATTTCGCTCCCAGGGCGAAAGCGGGGCCGGGCGTGGTGGGCCCGGCGATGACATCCACCTGCTCGAAACAGGCAGTGAAATCCTGCTTTATCAGCCGCCGCACCTGCTGTGCCTTTTTGTAGTAGGCGTCGTAATAGCCGGCCGACAGGGCATAGGTGCCGATGAGGATGCGGCGTTTTACCTCGGCGCCGAAACCCTCTTCCCGGGTGCGGGTGTACAGATCGTGCAGATCGATGGGGTCGCTGCAACGGTGGCCGTAGCGCACGCCGTCAAAGCGCGACAGGTTGGTGGATGCCTCCGCCGGCGCAATCACGTAATAGGTGGGGATGGTGAGGTGACTGTGGGGCAGCGAGACCTCTACCAGCGTGGCGCCCTGGGCTTCAAATTCTTTCAGCGCCTGCTCTATGCGCCGGGCGGTGCCGGCCTGCAGCCCCTCACCGAAATATTCTTTTGGCAGGCCGATACGCAGGCCCTGCAGGCTGTCGCCCAGTCGGGCGGTGTAGTCCTCGGCGGGCAACTCGGATGAAGTGGAATCCAGCGGATCGTAGCCGGCCATGCTATTGAGCAGCAGCGCGCAGTCCTCCGCGCTGTGGGCCATGGGACCGGCCTGGTCGAGGCTGGAGGCGAAAGCGACCATACCCAGGCGGGATACCCGGCCATAGGTGGGCTTGATACCGGTGATACCGCAAAAGGCGGCGGGTTGACGGATGGAGCCCCCGGTGTCGGTGCCGGTGGCGGCCGGCGCCAGCAGCGCCGCTACCGCCGCGGCGGAGCCGCCGGAGGAGCCGCCGGGTACCAGGCTGCTATCCCAGGGATTGCGCACCGGGCCGTAGTAGCTGCTTTCACTGGATGAGCCCATGGCGAACTCGTCCATATTGGTCTTGCCGAGAATAACAGCCCCCTCCCGGTTGAACTTATCGATCAGGGTGGCGTCATAGGGTGGTACGAAGTTGTCGAGCATGCGCGATCCGCAACTGGTGCGGATGCCGTTGGTACAAAAAATGTCCTTGTGGGCGATGGGTATACCGGTCAGTGTGGCGGCTTCACCGGCGGCAATTCGCTCGTCCGCCGCTGCTGCTGCCGCCAGTACAGCGGTTTCATCCACGGTGATAAAGCTGTTGTAGCCGGGGTCCAGTGCGGCGATCCGGTCGAGGAAGCACCGGCTCAGTTCCACACTTGTAAACTGCTTTGCTCGCAGCCCGGCGATCAGCTGGGCGACGGATTTGTCATGCATACTGAATATCCTGTTGCGGCCCGATGGCCGCTATTCGACCACCCGGGGAACGAGGTAGAGACCGTTCTCCACGGCGGGGGCAATAGCCTGGAAGGCGTCCCGGCGATTTTCCTCGGTGACTTCATCGGCGCGCAGGCGCTGTACGGCATCCAGGGGGTTGGCCATGGGCTCCACGTCGCTGGTATCGACGGCCTGGAGCTGGTCCACCATACCCAGGATTTCGGTAATCCGCTGGGTGACTTCGCCGATCTGGCCGGGCGCGATACGAATGCGCGCGAGCTCGGCAATCTTTTCTATCTCGTCCTGCTCAATCGCCATTGTATTTTAAACCGGAAAGGGCTGCCTCCGGGGCAGCGGGGGCGTAAAGTTATCATATTTGCGCCTTGCCCAAAATCCCCGCGGTTGATACAGTTGCCGGAAAATTACAACTCCGAGAAAACAACTGCCGCCGCAGCACTACAGGGCCATTTCCGGCCCGTCCTGGCCATCGGTTATGGTCCGGAGGTGGTGGGTAGGGAAGCATGCAGGACTCCGCACCGGGGTTCCCCGTCGTACTCAGAAGGTAGTAAAAATCAATGTTGAAAAAGCTGCGCGGAGTGTTCTCTAACGACCTCTCCATCGATTTGGGTACGGCCAATACCCTGATCTACGTGCGCGACAAAGGAATTGTGCTGAATGAGCCCTCGGTCGTGGCCATTCGCATCCACAATGGCCAGAAGACCATAGAGGCAGTCGGCACCGAGGCAAAACGTATGCTGGGCCGTACGCCGGGCAATATTACCGCCATCCGTCCCCTGAAAGACGGCGTTATCGCCGATTTCCAGGTTACCGAGAAAATGCTGCAGCATTTTATTGCCAAGGTGCACGAGAGCAAGTTTATCCGCCCCAGTCCCCGGGTGCTGGTCTGCGTGCCCTGTATGTCCACCCAGGTGGAGCGTCGCGCCATCCGCGAGTCCGCGCTCAGCGCGGGCGCCAGGGAAGTGCGCCTGATCGAGGAGCCCATGGCCGCCGCTATCGGCGCCGGACTCAGTGTCGAGGAGGCCAGCGGTTGCATGGTGGTCGATGTGGGCGGGGGCACCACCGAGATAGCGATTATCTCCCTCAATGGCGTTGTGTACCGCGATTCACTGCGCATTGGCGGTGATCGCTTCGATGAAGCCATTGTCGCCCATGTGCGCCGCCGCTATGGCAGCCTGATCGGCGATGCCACGGCGGAGCGCATCAAGGAGGAGATAGGCTGCGCCTTTGCCGGCAGCGAACTGCGCGAGATCGACGTGCGCGGGCGCAACCTCGCCGAGGGGGTACCCCGCAGCTTTACCCTCAACAGCGACGAAATACTCGAGTCGCTGCAGGACCCGCTGTCGTCGATTGTGCAGGCGGTAAAATCCGCGCTGGAACAATCCCCGCCGGAGCTGGCGGCGGACATCGCCGAGAGTGGCATCGTGCTGACCGGCGGGGGCGCCCTGCTGCGCGACCTGGACCGGCTGATCTCCGAGGAGACCGGCTTGCCGGTGATTGTGGCGGAAGATCCACTGACCTGCGTCGCCCGCGGCGGCGGCATGGCCATGGAGCGGATGGATCGACACACGATGGACCTGCTGTCAACGGAGTGATTGTCTGCATGCAAAGCCCGCACCCGTGGCGGGCTGACGAGGAACACTGAATCAAGCCGCTATTCGTCAAACAGTCCTCATTCGGGCTGCGCCTGTTGCTGGCGATTCTGGTGATCCTCAGCCTGATCACTGCCGACCTGCGCTACCAGCGCCTGGAAACGACCCGCTCCGTGCTGGACACGCTCGGTGCCCCCATCTATTGGCTGGCAGACCTGCCGGTGCGCCTGCGGGACTGGGGCGAGGAGCACCTGCAGTCCAGGGCCGAGATACAGGAAGAGAACGAGCGCCTGACTCGCGAAAACCTGGTCTTGCAGGGCCGTTCCCAGCAAATGGCCGCCCTGCAGGCGGAAAATGTACGCCTGCGCGCGCTCCTGAATTCCACCGCCATGCTGCGTGACGACGTGCTGGTGGCCGAATTGGTCGGCGTGTCCCCGGACCCTGTCCGCCACCAACTGGTGTTGAACAAGGGGGAGAGGGACGGCGTATTCGTCGGCCAGCCCCTGATCGACGCTGACGGGCTGATGGGCCAGATCGTGGAAGTCAGCAGCGGCACCTCCCGCGCCCTGCTGATAACCGACGCCACCCACTCCATCCCGGTGCAGGTCAATCGCAATGGCGTGCGGGCGATAGCTGAGGGCACGGGTTCCCTGGGCGCCCTGGAGATCCGCCATGTATCCGCCACCACGGATATCCAGGTTGGTGACCTGCTTGAAACCTCGGGCCTGGGCGGGCGCTTTCCGGGTGGCTACCCGGTAGCCGTAGTGACGGAGATCGACCGGGACCCCGGCAAGATGTTCGCCCATGTGGTTGCGAGACCCAGTGCGGCGCTCGACCGCAGTCGCCATATTCTGCTGGTTTTCGCCACTCACTCCACCGACGCCAGTCCGGAACCCTGAGGCGTGGTGCAGCAAGGCGCGCATGGCTACTGGGTCATCATTTCCTCCTTCATAGTGGCCTACGTGCTGGCGGTACTGCCGATGCCGCTATGGTTGTTGTGGGCCCGCCCCGAGTGGGTGGCGCTGGTGCTCATCTACTGGACTATCGCGCTGCCGCACCGGGTGGGGATACTGACCGCCCTGGTGCTGGGCATCATGCTCGACGCGCTGGAGGGGGCAGTGCTGGGCCAGAATGCTTTTGCGCTGGTGGTGGTCACGCTGTTGAGCCTGACCCTGTACCAACGCCTGCGGGTGTTCAGTGTATTGCAGCAGGCCGGCACGGTATTCGTGCTGATCGGTATCAACCAGCTGGTTTGCCAGTGGGTGCAGAACCTCGAGGGGGTGGGCAGCCCGACCATGCTGTTCCTGCTGCCGGCTGTATCCAGTGCCCTGCTGTGGCCGGTCGTGCTGCGGACCCTGAGGCGCCTGCGGCGCCATTATATGGTGAACTGAATGTCCGCCCCGCAACTGGTACTGGCCTCGGCCTCGCCCCGTCGACGGGAATTGCTCGACCAATTGGGCGCCCGCTACACCTGTGATCCCGCGGCTATCGATGAAAGTGGCAGGCCCGGCGAGCCGGCCGCGAAGTACGTGGCGCGCATCGCCCGGGAGAAGGCCCTGCGCGTTGCCGCGCGTTATCCCGGTAACAGCCACGCGGTACTTGCCGCCGACACCGCGGTGGTGGTGGACGGGGAGGTGCTGGGTAAACCGCGAGACCATTTCGATGGCCTCGACATACTGGCCAGGCTCAGCGGCCGCAGTCATCTGGTGCTGACGGCTGTCTGCCTGGCGCGTGCGGGTAAGCTGAGCGCAGAACTGGTTGAAACCTGTGTGGAGTTTATAACGCTGACGCCGCAGCTGTGCGAGACCTACCTGGCGACAGACGAGCCCTGGGACAAGGCCGGGGCCTACGCCATCCAGGGCCTCGCCGGCGCCTTTGTTCGCAGCATCCGCGGTAGCTACAGCAACGTGGTGGGGCTGCCCTTGTGCGAAACCTGGCAGCTGCTGAACGCCCACGGTATCGCCACCCGCCTGGCGCCGGCCCGTGACTGAAACGATCCTTGTCAACCTGGGGCCGGCCGAAACGCGGGTGGCGCTGCTGGCGAATGGAGTTGTCCAGGATATTCATATCGAGCGCGGCCCGCGCCCCGACATCGTCGGCAATATCTACAGTGGCAAAGTGACCAGGGTGATGCCCGGCATGCAGGCTGCTTTTGTCGATTTCGGTGGCGAGCGCACGGGGCTGCTGCATGTCTCGGAGCTGGTGGGCGGTGCCGGCCGGAGCCTGGGCAAGGGGGTGCAGCCTGAACCCACCATCGAATACCGGCTGCGCGCGGGCCAGAAGCTGGTGGTGCAGGTGACCCGGGATCCGCTGGCCGGCAAGGGCGCCAGACTGACGACACGGTTGTCCCTGGCCTCGCGTTTTCTCGCGTTCATGCCCTGGTCCACACAAACGGCGGTGTCCCGGGCCATCGAGGACACCGGTGAGCGGGCCCGCCTGTTATTGCTGCTGCGAGAGGCCCTGGCTGCCGAGGGATTGGCGGGAGAGGGTGCTTATATCCTGCGTACAGCGGCAGAGGGTATCACCCTTGCAGACTTGCGGGCGGACTTACGCTTTCTCCAGCGGCTTTGGGCCTCGGTGTGCAACCGCGGCCGCGACGCTACTGGCAGTGCCCTGTTGTACCGGGACCTGCCGCTGCATTTGCGCGTGGCGCGCGACCTGGCCAGGCCGACCCTGCAACGCATCCTGGTTGACGATTACACCGGTTTTCTCGCCCTGCGTGGGTTTTGCGAGGAATTCGTCCCGGAAATGACCGACAGGCTGGAGCATCATCCGGGCCCGAGCCCGTTGTTCGATCTGTATGGCGTGGAGCAGGAGATACAGGCTGCTCTCGGGCGTCGGGTCGATCTGGCCTGTGGCGGCTATCTGGTCATCGACCAGACTGAAGCCATGACCACCGTTGACGTCAACACCGGCTCGTTCGTCGGGCGCCGCAATGTGGACGAAACCATTTACCAGACCAACCTGGAGGCGGCGGTGGTGCTGGCCCGGCAGCTGCGCCTGCGCAACCTGGGCGGCATCATCGTGATCGACTTTATCGATATGGCCGATCGGGAACATCGCCAGCAGGTGCAGCTTGCGCTGCAGCAGGTGCTGCAACAGGATCCCGTGCGCACCACATTCAACGGGATGTCTGGCCTCGGCCTTGTCGCACTGACCCGCAAACGCCAGGGTGAGAGCCTGCAGCATCTGCTGTGCGTCGAATGCCCGGTTTGCCAGGGGGGCGGGATCCTCAGATCAGCCCGCACGGTGAGTTACGACATTTTTCGCCAACTCCAGCGGACCGGCGCCGGGCGCGATACTCGGGAGCTGACTGTCCTGGCGGCACCGGCGGTAATAGAGCTGTTGCGGGGCGAGGCTGCGGGCACCCTGGCTGAGCTGGCACTTGTCCTCGGCAGGGACATCCGCTTGCGGGCAGAACCGATGTACTCGCAGGAACACTTCGACATAGCGGTGATTTAGATTTCATAATGGCTGCCCTGGCAGGCGGCTGGAATGAAGAGCCAAACCCATTGAAACAATCGATCTTTCACAGGCTCAGCAGCGTACTTTGGGGTGCCATCGTTATCGCCGTAGTGCTGCTGGCCATCTATGTAAGCGTGGGGCGCATGCTCAGCTCGCTGACAGGCGCCTACCAGCAGGAAATCCTGCGGGAGTTGAACTACCGCGTTCCATTCCACGTCGACGCGGACCAGGTCAGCGCCGAGTGGCATTCGTTTACCCCGGTACTGGTGCTCGAAGGCCTGCAGCTGACCCTGCCGGGGGAGGCGGAGGATGCGATCGAGCTGTCCGAGGGCAGAATTGCCCTGGATGTGGCAGCCAGCCTGCTTACCCGTGCACCACAGCTGACGCAACTGCGACTCAGGGGCCTGAACCTGGCCGGTGAACTCGACGCGGCCGGGCGCCTGCATATCAGTGGCTTTGAAGGTGGTGACACCCGGTTGGGCGAGTGGCTGGCGGACTTCCTGGCGAATGTGGAGCGGGTGGAGGTTGGCGAGGCGCACCTGGACCTGGTGCTTGCCGATGGCGAGCGGCGCGATGTTGATCTCGATCTGGCCTTGTCACGCGAGGGCAGCCGTCGTCGGCTGGAGGGGACGCTTTCCGGATCCAGGGGGCTGGAAATCATGGCCCTTGCGGAGGGCGTCGGCAACCCGTTTGAACCCGGGTCTTTTACCGGTGAACTCTACCTGGATATCGCCGCCGACCAGGTGGGCGCGGTGACCGATCTGCTGGGCGACACGCTGGGGCAGGTGCAGATCGAGGGCCACCTCGACATGGAACTCTGGTCAAGCTGGGATCGGGGTGAGCCGGGGGCGGTATTGCGCCTCGCCATGAACGATGTGCTGCTGCAGGCGGCAGACTCAGGCCGGCAGCTGCCGTTGGACCGGTTGGCCCTGGAAGCGCAGCTGCAGAGCCGACAGGGGGGCTGGCTGCTCACTCTCGCCGGCCTGGAGCTGGCCCGTGACGAAGTGTTGCTGGCGTTGCCGCGGCTACAGCTGGATCTTCGGGGTGAAACGGTTGAACTGCGGGTCCAGGACGTTGCGCTGGAACCCCTCGGCCAGCTGCTGGCCGGTACTGGTGCACTGCCCCCCTCGGGCGACGAACTGATCGGGCTGCTGCATCCCCGTGGCACACTGTCCAGGCTGCAGGTGAATGTCAGCGATATCAGCGCACCGATGGCCGGCTGGCAACTGGCGGCTAACTTTACCTCGGTGGCCGTGGATGCATGGCACGGCGCGCCCGCGCTGAGTGGGGCCAGTGGCTACACCCAACTGGCGCCCGGTGGCGGCTCGGTAGTACTGGACAGTAAGCAGTTCAGCATGCATTTCCCGACTGTGTACGAACAACCCCTGGCTTATGACGACTTCCACGGTACCATCAACCTCGCCTGGGACGAGCAGGGCGTCACACTCTCCAGCGGACTGGTGCAGGCGCACGGCGACGAAGGGCCGGTGCGGGTATTGTTTGGCCTGGCAATCCCCCGGGTCGCCAGCGAGGTTGGCCTGGAAATGGATTTGCTGGTGGGCCTGCAGGACACGCCGGCCTACCAGCGTGAAAAGTATATTCCCTATATTCTCAGCGAACAGTTGCGGCCCTGGCTGGCAGCGAGCATAGAGGACGGCCTGATCGAACAAGGTGGCTTTCTCTGGCGGGGAAGCCTGACGCCTGACTCCCCGGGACGGCATACAGTGCAGTTGTTTTTCAATGTCAGGGATGCCGCGCTCGACTACCACCCGGAATGGCCGCCGCTGGACAGTCTCAATGCCACCGTGCTGATCAATGATACCGATGTCAGTGTCTGGGCCGACACCGCGCGCCTGTTCGATACCCGGGTGAGTGAGCTGTCGGTGGAAGTATGGATGGACGATGCGGCGCAGCTGTGGCTGGCGGTCGATGGCGACCTGGCGGGCCCGGCGGCCGACGGACTGGCCGTGATAAACAGTTCACCCCTGCGCCAAAGTGTCGGCGATGTCTTTGCCGAGTGGCGATTGACCGGGGAGATGGAAACCGATCTCGCCCTGCTGCTGAACCTCACGGACAGCTCGATCGGCCCGGATGTCGACCTTTCCGCCCACTTGCACGCCGTCGATCTGGACATACGCCCCGGCAATCTGCCGCTGCGTGGCATCAGCGGCATAATCGACTACGACACAGCGGTGGGCTTCAGCTCACGTGACCTTGTCGGCCAGCTGTGGGAGCAGCCGATGGAGGTTGCGGTGACGCAGCTGCCGGCACAGTCAGGGTCGGCCGTCGTTGGCTCCCCGGTGTCGGTGGCCGTTGCGGGCACTGTCGATATGCGCGACATCCACCAATGGCTGGGGCTGGATATGCTGGCCTTCGCCAGCGGGCAGGCAGGTGTAACCCTGGAGTTGCTCGCCGCCGCGGGCGTACCGCCGACTGTGACCATTGACAGCACACTGGCCGGCGTGAGCCTGGACTTGCCCACGCTCTGGGGTAAGCCCGCAGGGACTGAGCAGCCGCTGCACCTGACGCTGGCACCGGGCGAGGACCAATTATTGCTGGCACTGGATCTGGCGGGCGGGCTGACCGCCGAACTGGAACTGGTGGACGGCAAATTGCGCTCCGGCGTGCTGGCGCTGGGCAGTGAAGCGGCGCAACGGCAGACCGGGCGACTGCAGATTGGCGGGCACCTTGCGGCAGCCGATGCCAGCCAGTGGCAGCAATTCCTGGCGACGTATTTTGCCGGTGACAACAGCATGTCCGCGCCCGGCGAAGAACAGGAGGGACAATTGCAGATCGCGATCGACAGCCTGCAGGTGGATGAACTGCTGGTCGGTGGGCACAATCTCGGGGCGGTGTCCCTGAGCGCGACAGATGACGGCGGCCACTGGCGGGTGAAGGCGAACTCCGACTGGCTGCGCGGGGAGTTGTTATACTTTCCCGCGGGCCAGTCACAGCTGCATATCGGCTACCTGGACCTCGCCGGGCTCGACCGGCTGGAGCCGGCCGTCGGCGACGAGGCGGATGTGATCGAAGTGCCGCCGCTGCAGGTAACCATCGATGAGTTGCGCAAGTCGGATATGCTGCTGGGCAACCTGGCATTTGCGCTGCAAAGTGAAGGCCCCGACCTCACAGCCAGTGAAATCAGCGGCCGCATCGCCGGCCTGCAGCTGCGCCCCGACAATCCCGGCGAGTTGCACTGGCACCAGGGGCCCGACAGCCTCACCACGCTGATGGCCAGTCTCTATTTCGAGGATCTGGGGCAGACCCTGGAGCAGTTGGGCTACCAGAAGGCGATAGTGACGGAGAACGGCTCGTTCGAGCTGGCGCTGGCATGGCCCGGCGGTCCCCAGGACTTTGCCCTGCAGGTGGCGCAGGGCTCACTCCTGGTTGACATCGGCGAGGGGCATTTCCCGGAAGTGTCGGTGGCGGCCGCGGGCACCCTGCGCGTCGTGAGTATTCTCAACCTCGCCGAGATCGTGCAGCGGCTCAGCCTGTCGCAGATGTTCGAGTCGGGGATTCCCTTCAACAAGGTGGATGGCGAGGTGCGGCTCCACGCCGGCACCATCGAGGTCGCGAGTATGGATGTGGAGGGCAGCGCCAGCAGCTTCCAGTTCAGCGGGGTCTCCACCGTGGCGTCCCGTGCGTTGGACGGCGAGCTGGTAGTGACATTGCCGGTGGCGAACAACCTGCCCTGGGTGGCGGCCCTCACTGCCGGTTTGCCGGTGGCGGCCGGGGTGTTTCTGCTGAGCAAGGTGTTTGAAAATCAGTTCAACCGGCTTACCAGTCTGGTCTATACCGCCAGCGGTACCTGGGATGACCCCGAGGTGACTTTCGACCGGGTGTTTGACGATACTGCCGCGCCCGGCGCCGGTGCCGCGCCGGCAGCCGCTACTCCCGCGCCGCCAGTGCCCCGCGTGCCGGCGACCGGTCAGCCCGGGTCGCCGTAGTTTTCCTGCAGTTCCCTGAGGTAACGAAATAATTTTCGGCTGGCTGTCGGCGCCTTGCCGCGCGCGCTGTCGCGCTGGTGTTGCCCGATGAGTTGACGCAGTTGCTGCCGGTCTGCCTCGGGCCAGCGCGAGGCAACCAGCTCGGTGCCACCCATGCCCAGTGCCAGCACGTCGTCGCGCAGCTGTTCAAGCCGGTGAAAAGCATCCGCCTCTCCCTGTCGCTGGCGATCCATGGCCTTGAGTGCATTCTCGATCGGCTCGGCGTCGATATCGCGCATCAACTTGCCAATCAGTTGCAGATGACGGCGGCGCGCGCCGTGACTGCGCATGGCCCTGGCCTGACGAATGACTCCCAGCAGGCGCTCGTCCTCCACCGGGACCTTCGCCAACTGCTTTTCGCTGAGTCCCACCAGTGTTTCGCCCAACTGCTGCAGGGCCAGCATGCGGCGTTTCAGGGCGCTCTTGCTGGGACCGTCCCACTCCACCGCTGCCAGCGATTCGTCTTCGATATCAGGCATAAAACAGTGTCGCCAGGCCGAGGAAGGACACAAAGCCTACGACGTCGGTGACCGTTGTGAGCACCACACTGCCGGCCAGGGCCGGGTCGATATCCAGGCGAATCATGATAAGTGGCAGCACCGCGCCGATAAAGGCGGCGGTGATCAGGTTGATGACCATCGCGGCTGCAATGATCAGGCCGATGTTCCAGTCATCGAACCACAGTGACGAGGCCACGGCGACCACCAGGGCCCAGAGGGCGCCGTTGAGTATTCCGATCATCACCTCGCGATTGATAAGCCACATCTGGTTGTTGCGGCCAACGTGTCCCAGCGCGATGCCGCGCACCAGTACAGTGAGGGTCTGGGTGCCGGCTATGCCGCCCATGGATGCGACGATGGGCATGAGCACCGCCAGCGCGACCACCTTCTCGATCGTATCCTGGAACAGGTTGATGACCCCCGAGGCGATGAAGGCGGTGAGCAGGTTGATGCCCAGCCAGACGGCGCGGCGTGGGGCAGAGCGAAATACCGGGGCAAAGGTGTCCTCGTCCTCGTCCAGACCGGCCATGGACATGAAGGAGTGGTCGGCGTCCTCGCGGATGACATCCACCACGTCATCGATGGTGATCCTGCCCAGCAGTCGACCCTCCCTGTCCACCACCGGCGCAGATACCCAGTCCTTGCGCTCAAACAGCCTGGCGACTTCGGAGTCCGGCATATCCACCGGGATGGGTTCGACATCCGTTGCCATCATTTCGCGCACTGAGGCCGAGGGATCGGATACCAGCAGGGTGCGCAGCGGCAACAGGCCGATAAACTGGTCGGCGCGGTTCACCACGATCAGGTTATCGGTCATTTCCGGAATTTCTTCGTGGCGTCGCAGGTAGCGCAACACGACATCCAGGGTGAGCGGCGCGCGGATGGTGATGGTATCCGTGTTCATCAGGCCGCCCGCGGTGTCCTCCGGGTAGAGCATCACCCGCTCCAGGCGCGTCCTGTCCTGGTGGTCCATGGAGGTGAGGACTTCTCTGGTAATGCGGTCGGGCAGCTGCTGGAGAATATCGGCGACGTCGTCGTCCTCCAGGCCTTCCATCAGTGAGGCGACCTGGGCGGCCTCCATGTCGCTGAGAAAATGAATGCGCAGCTCATCGCTCAGCTGGTTGAGCACCTCGCCTTCGTTTTCCAGCTCTATCATTTTCCACAGGATGTGGCGGAATTTGGGCGGGGAGGATTCCAGCAGGTGGGCGGCGTCGGCAGGGGGCAGGCCGTTCAGCATGCGGCGAACATCCACAAAGGTGCCGCTGTCCAGTGCAGCGGTCAGCTTGTCGATGGTCTTCTGGGATGTCGCTTCTGCCTGGCTCACCGCTTTTTCCCGAAAATTTTCCGCCTCGGGCGAGCGCCCGTTGGGGTGCAATTATCAGGGAAAGCCGGTGGCACAACAACGTGATTAGTTACAGATTGCCGCGCTACTCGGGTTCGTCAAAACGATTTTCTATAAGGATTTTCAGGGCCTCCAGAGCGGCATCTTCATCCCGGCCCTCAATCTGCAGGTCGAGCACCGTACCCTTGCCCGCGGCCAGCATCATCACCGACATGATGCTCTTGCCATCCACCAGCTTGCCGTCCCGGCCCGCTTTTATCGTGCTCGCAAAGGCGGCGGCGCAGCTGACGAACTTGGCGGCGGCGCGGGCGTGCAGCCCGAGCTTGTTGATGATGGTGACCTGGGAAGTTATCACGGGTTTATTGCAGTTCCCTGTGTCTGACATGGATATTCGGAAAACGGGCCCGGTAATAATGGAACAGGCGATCAGCCAAATATACTGAACGATGTTGGCCGCCGGTACAACCCAGGGCGACAGTCATATAGCTGCGATTGCTGTCCTTGTAGCGCGGCAGCCAGGTATCCAGGAACGCGCGGATATCCCGGTACAGTTCACCGGCCAGGGGTTGGGATTCAAGGAACTCCTGTACCTCTGCATCGAGGCCGCTCTTGATCCGCAGCTCCCTGACCCAGTGAGGATTGGGCAACATGCGCACATCGAACACCAGATCGGCGTCAGCGGGCACGCCACGCTTGAAACCGAACGACTGGAACAGTAAAGACATGGTGCCGGTGCTGTTTTTGAGGAGTCTTTGCTTGATCGCATCGCGCAGCTCGTAGATCGTCATCTGGGTGGTGTCCAGCACGAGCGAGGCGTCGCTGGAAATCGGGCCCAGCAGCAGGCGCTCCTTGTCGATGGCCTCCGCCAACGGCGTGGACTCACTGCTGAGCGGGTGCCGGCGCCGGGTTTCGCTGAAGCGCTTGATGAGGGCGGAATCCTGGGCGTCGAGAAACAGGATTTCCCGATGCACTGAATCCGGCAGCGCGTCGACGATATCGGCGAAATTTTCCAGGTCTTTCCAGGCGTTGCGGGCGTCGATGCACACCGCGGTGCCGCGAAAATTACTGAACTCCTCGCGGCTCGTCTCCTCCACCAGTGCCGGTAACAGGGAGACCGGCAGGTTGTCGATGCAGTAGTAGCCCTCGTCCTCGAGCTGGTGCAGGGCGGTACTCTTGCCAGACCCGGAGCGACCGCTGATGATCACCAGTTGCATGGACTACCGCCTGCTCCTGTCAAGCCGCTTCATGTGCGCCTGCAGGGCGTTGCCGTGGGCTCACGTATCCGGCCCGAGCGCGATTTCATACAGCGAGCGACTGTCCTTTGCGTTGCGCAGCCGCTGGCAGAAACCGGACTGGCTGAACAGTCGCGCGACATTGGCGAGAATGTCCAGGTGCTGCTGATGGGCCTCTCCCGGAACGAGCAATGCAAACAACAGGTCAACCGGCTGATCGTCCGGTGCATCGAAGTCGATCGGCTGCTCCAGGGTAATCAGGGTGCCCAGAGGCTGCGGACAGGCGTCGAGGCGGCAGTGCGGGATGGCGATCCCCTGGCCCAGGCCGGTACTGCCCAGCTTTTCCCTGGCAATCAGTTGTGAGAAAACCTCCTCGTAGACCAGCGATGGCTGGTCCTCGCTGATGATGCGGGCGATAGTTTCAAACAGTCTTTTTTTGCTGACGCCCGGGGCATGGCAGACAGTGCGCTCCGGGCTCAGGATATCGGTGAGGAAGTTCATAGCTGGCGAGAGGTTAACGGCCTCTGGATTTTTCCTTGTGTTTGATGAGTTGCCGGTCGAGTTTGTCGGCCAGGGCGTCGATGGCGGCGTACATGTCCTCGGATTCAGATGCCGCGAATATATCGGCACCGGAAATGTGGATGGTGGCCTCTGCTTTTTGCACCATTTTTTCTACGATCAGGGTGACCTGGGTATTGGTGATCTGGTCGAAATGCCGCTGCAGGCGCTCAAATTTGTTTGCGACATAGTCCCTTAAGGGGTCTGTAACCTCCACGTGGTGACCGCTGACGTTTAGTTGCATATACAGCTCCTTCTCTACGTTACGCCGGGTAGCCCGGCACTGGCAATTGCCCGATTTGTTGCGTCCTTTGGGGAATATTAGACCACCGGCGCAAGGGAAACGATATTTTTCACCTGCATCCGGGGTGCGCCACCTATACCAGCCGCTTGCGTTCGTTGGACGGGGGGATCATGAGCGACTCGCGGTACTTGGCGATCGTCCGCCGGGCGACCTGCACGCCTTGTTCCTCCAGTAATTGGGCGATCTTGTTGTCACTGAGCGGCTTGCGGGGATTCTCCGCCGCCACCAGTTTGCGAATGAGCGCCCGGATGGCAGTGGAGGAGCATTCTCCCCCCGAGGTCGTTGCCAGGTGGCTCGAAAAAAAGTACTTGAGCTCAAACACGCCCCGGGGCGTATGCATGTATTTCTGGGTGGTAACCCGCGAGATGGTCGATTCATGCATCTCCACCAGTTCGGCGATTTCGTGCAGTACCAGCGGCTTCATGGCCTCGGTGCCGTATTCGAGGAAATTGCGCTGGTGCTCGACAATCCGGGTAGCCACTTTCATCAACGTCTCGTTGCGACTGTGCAGGCTCTTGAGGAACCAGCGCGCCTCCTGCAGGTTGTCCCGCAGGAAGGTGTTGTCGGCGCTGCTGTCGGCGCGCTTGATCAGGCCGGCGTAATTGCTGTTGATGCGAAGTTTCGGGGCGATGTCCGGATTGAGCTCCACCACCCAGCGGCCGTCTTTCTTGCTGACAAACACATCCGGCACCACGTATTCGGTGCGGTCCTGGCCGATCGATTGGCCCGGGTTGGGGTCCAGCGACTGGATAAGCGCAAGCACCTGCTTGAGCTCAGACTCCTTGAGCCGGGTGCGGCGCAGAATCTGGGCATAATCCCCGTTGCCCAGCTGGTTGATGTGGCGGCCCAGGACCAGTCGCGCCTGCTCCAGCCAGGGCGTGGACGGCGGCATTTGCTGCAGTTGCACCAGCAGGCACTCCTGCAGGTCGCGGGTGCATACCCCCGCGGGCTCAAACTGCTGCAGCCGGTGCAGTACCGCCACCATTTCATCCAGTTCAATCTCGACCTCCAGCTCCTCTGCCAGGGACTGGCGAATCTCCTCCAGATCCTGCATGACGCGGCCGTTGTCGTCGGTTACATCGATAATGGCCAGGGCGATCAGTCGATCGATATCCGACAGGCGGGTCAGGTTGAGTTGCCACAGCAGCTGCTCCCGCAGGGAATCATCGGCGGCATTGCGGCTGTCAAAGCCGGTGTCCGTCAGGTCGTCGCCTGAGAAGGATGAGGCAGACGCCGCCGGGAGCAGGTCGTCCCATTGGGTATCGATGGGCAGGTCCTCGGGCAGTCCGACGTCCCATTCATTGTCTTCGCCGCCGGGCAACTCGGCGGCCGCCCGTTCCTGGTTGTCCGGGGTGTCTTCCGAGGCGGTCGCCTCACTGCCGGGGGCGGTCTTGTCATCGCGCTGGCTGAAGTGTTCATCGGCGTCACCGTCCTCCTCCACCTCCAGCATGGGGTTGCTGTCCAGCGCCTGCTGTATTTCCTGCTGTAGATCCATGGTTGATAACTGCAGCAACCGGATGGCCTGTTGCAGCTGCGGTGTCATCGTCAGCTGTTGGCCCAGTTTTAGTTGCAGCGACTGCTTCATGGATCTATCGGACTTCCTCGGGAGGGCGGTTGCCCTCGATTGGGTTGGGACGGGTTTTCAGGTCCAGTGTAGCCCTCGCCAGCGGCGCGTGGCAACCACATGGCGCGAAATTTGCTTAGGGATTGCCGGAAGTGAGAACGGTGTCGCTGGACGGCGCTGCCGGGGGCGGTTTCAGGGGCCGCTACATGCGGAAGTGGTCTCCCAGGTAGACCTGTCGCACGCGCTTGTTGGCCAGTATTTCCTCGGAGGAGCCGGCGGCAATGATATGGCCTTCGCCGACGATATACGCCTTTTCACAGATGTCGAGGGTATCGCGGACGTTGTGGTCGGTGATGAGCACGCCGATGCCCCGGTCGCGCAGGTGGTTGATGATCTGCTTGATGTCGCTGACCGAGATGGGGTCAACCCCGGCGAAGGGCTCGTCCAGCAGGATAAACCGGGGCTCGGTCGCCAGCGCCCGGGCTATTTCAACCCGCCGGCGCTCGCCCCCGGACAGGGACTGGCCGAGGTTGTCGCGCAGGTGCCCGACATGGAATTCGGTCAGCAATTGGTCTTGCCGCTCGAGGCGCTGGGCCTTGTTCAGGTCGCGCCGGGTTTGCAGGATGGCCATGATGTTGTCACCCACAGTCAGTTTCCTGAAAATGGATGCTTCCTGGGGCAGGTAGCCGATGCCGCGCCTGGCCCGCTGGTGCATGGTGAGGGCGGTCAGGTCCTCATTGTTGATGGTGATAGTGCCCCGGTCCGCCCTGATGATGCCGATAATCATGTAAAAGCAGGTTGTCTTGCCGGCGCCATTGGGTCCCAGCAACCCCACGACCTGGCCACTCTCCACCTCGAGGGATACATCCTGGACAACTTCCCTGCCGCGGTAGGCCTTGGCCAGGTTACTTGCTTTGAGCTGGGCCATTGGCGGCATTATCCTCGCGCACGACATTGGGGGGGATGACGACCTGCACCCGCTTGCCGTCAGGCGTCTGCTCGGAATCAGCTTTGACGAGTTGTTCGGCTATGAAATACTCGATGGAATCACCGGTCACCGAGGCGCCGTCCTGGTCGATATGGGCATTGACCTTCAGGTGTACCCTGTCCTCGAGCTTGTAGTATTCGATAATTTCGGCCCGGGCCCGCACCAGCGGCTCATCCACTGCCGGTTTCTGCTCCATCCTGGCGGGTTTGCCCTCGGCGATTATCTTGTCCGCCTGGTCGGTCTCGTGATAGATGGTGATCGTGTCCGCCAGGATATCCAGGCTGCCCTGAATCATGTGCACGTTGCCGTTATACACCGTAACGCCCTGCTTTTCGTCCCGAATGGCGGTGTCCGCAGTAATGCGTATGGGCTGGTCGCGATCATCCGGCAGGGCCTGCGCAATAACCGCCGGCAGCAGGCTGGCAAGCAGTGCGAGCATACAAACCTGCCTCGACAAGCGCCGCTCGCGCTCCCCGGGCTTCTGCTTGGACATTGTGATTCTCCAGTGTGAGGGGTGACCTTGCAAAATCGCCCCGGCATTGTTCTGACCCGTGCCGATGGTAACTGGTTCGCCGGCAGAGGCAATTTTATTTTTTCGGTCGGTGGGGGATCGCCCCCCGCGTGCGCTGCTGTCGTCCACCGGAATCACCGCCACGGGCGCAGTCGAAGACAGCTCAGGCGAGCCCGGCGTGCAACAGGTGCATCAGGTGGATGACGCCGGCGACGGTGCGGTCCTCGTTGACTACGACCAGCGAGCTGATCTCGTTTTCTTCCATTATCCGCATCGCTTCCGCCGCAAGCATGTCTGGCGTGGCAGTCTTGGCGCCAGCGCTCATCAACTGGCCGATCGGGGTCTCGTTGATGTCGATACGCGCCTTAAGTGTCCGGCGCAGGTCGCCGTCGGTGAAGATGCCTGACAACTGCCCCCGGACGTCGAGCACGGTGGTCATCCCCAGCCCCTTGTTGCTGATTTCGAGCAGGGCCTCCGCCAGCGTGGTGTCCGGCGCAACGCGCGGGATGCCTTCCCCGGACCGCATTACATCCGCTACCTTGAGCAGCAGTTTTTTGCCCAGGGTCCCGCCGGGGTGGGAGAAGGCGAAATCGTCCGCGGTAAAGCCGCGCGCCTCCAGCAGGGCTATGGCGAGTGCATCACCCATGACCAACGCCGTAGTGGTACTCGATGTGGGGGCGAGATCCAGCGGGCAGGCCTCGGTTTCCACGCCGGTGTCCAGGTGCACATCCGAGGCCATCGCCAGCACCGACTGGGCATTGCCGGTCATGCTCACGAGGGTGGTGCCCATGCGTTTGAGCAGTGGCAGCAGGGTGACGATTTCCGCCACGGCACCGCTGTTGGACAGGGCTATTACCGCGTCGGCGGCGGTTATCATGCCCATGTCACCGTGGCTCGCTTCCCCGGGATGAACGAAAAAAGCGGGGGTGCCGGTGCTGGCGAGAGTGGCGGCGATCTTGCGGGCGATGTGTCCGGACTTGCCCATCCCGGTGACGATAACCCTGCCGCGTGTCTGCAGCAGCAATTCACAGGCGCGTTCGAAATCGGCTCCGATACGCTCCTCGAGTGCCGCTACCGCCTCGGATTCCATTCTGATCGTGCGTCGCGCTGAGGCGGCGAAACCGGTTCCTGGCATGAAAAATCCCGTGGCTACAAGCTGCTATAGAGCAGGTAATAATACAGTGCGTAGAATGTCACTAACAACACCCCGACAGTCCGGCCCAGCGAGGCGTGGCCCGGGGGGCTGGTCTTTTTTCGTCCACCCAGATAAACCGCCGCGGCCAGGAATGTGGTCAGCAGCGCCATGGCGGGGTAATCCCTGGTCAATACCGCCGGTACCAGGGCCTGGGACGACACAATGCCGGGAATGGCCATCACCACCAGCAGGTTGAACAGGTTGGACCCGATCACGTTGCCGATAGCGATCTCCGTGTGGCCGCGCAGCGCGCAGGTGACGGTGGCCGCCAGTTCCGGCAGGCTGGTGCCGACGGCGATCACCGTCAGTCCTATCAGGAGTTCGGATACGCCCAGGCGGTAGGCTGTGTCCACGGCCCCCCAGACCAGCAGGCGGGAACTGGCGATGAGCAGCAGCAGGCCGGCGGCGAACGTCAGCCAGGCCCGCACCGGCGGCAGCTCCCGCAGGGGCTCCTCGGTGGCCTCCTGCCGCAGTTCCGTGTCGCGGGTCTGGCCGTACAGGATGAAACCCATCACCAGGACCATGGCTGCTACCAGGAGCCATCCGTCCACGCCGGAAAGTACGTTATCGGCGAGCATCAGTCCCGCCATCGCCGTCACGGCAAGCAGCAGCATAAGCTCCTTCTTTATGGTGCTTTGCAGTACCACCAGGGGTGTGACCAACAGCGTGATACCCAGTACCAGGCCGATGTTGGCGATGTTGGAACCTATGGCGTTGCCTACCGCAAGCTCGCCCGAGCCGGCGAACGCCGCCGTCAGGGACACCAGGATCTCGGGCGCGGAAGTGCCTATGGAGACGATGGTCATGCCAATGATGACGGGCGACATGCCCATGTTGCGGGCGACAGCGGCGGCGCCCACGATAAACAGGTCGGCGCTCCAGATGATGATCGCGAAGCCCGCAATAATCGCCGCGGCAGCTATCAGCATACGGGGTATTTCCTGTTAAAGTATGCCCCGCGCCGTGCGTGGGAACCGGGCGGGCCGGAGGAAGTCAAAAAAGCCGGGGCGGGTTCAGTCGGGCGCAGGTAGGGGTAGGTGTTGTGCACGGCAGGATTATACAGGCCCCAAGGGGCCGTGGAAGTCCCATATCAGGCAATTTGAGGAGAGCGATCGTGTCAAGGGTGAAAACGGGTTGGATGCTGGGCTTGTGCTGGTTGGCCGCAAGCGTGTGGGCGCAGGGATCGGTAGTGACCGCCCATGCGGTGGTCGACGATACCACCCAGCGCGTCATGGCCGTGGTGGCCGAGGCCGACAGTTATGTCGAGCAGGAGCCCGAACGCTACTACCAGCAGGTGCAGGCTATTCTCGACCCGGTGATCGATTTCCGGGGTTTTGCCCGCAGCGTGATGGGGCCCTACGCCAGCAGTGAGCGCTATCGCGGACTCGACGCCGCAGGCCAGGCGCAGTTGCGCGAACAGCTCGATAAGTTTACCGAGGTGATGCGTCTGGGCCTGGTGCGGACGTACAGCAAGGGCCTGCTCGCCTACGGCGACTCCCGGATCGAGGTATTTGCAGCGACCGATGAGGATCCCGCGGGCGGCAAGGCCACGGTGCGCCAGCTGGTCTACAACAGCCAGCCTGAGCCCTACGTGCTTATATACCAGATGGGTCGCGATAAGTCCGGCGACTGGAAGTTGCGCAATATCATCATTGAAGGCGTCAACCTGGGCGAGATCTATCGCAACCAGTTCGAGGCCAGCGCTCGCAAGAATGAGGGCAACCTGGATGCGGTGATCGCCAGCTGGACCGCCGTTGAAGTCGAGACCTGAGGATGCCACTGGCGACACACTTCGGGGGAGTTAGCGGTCGCCAACGGATAGGTTTTCTCCTAGAATAGCCGGTTTTTACCGCGCTGGCGCCGCTCTATCTCGCGGCGCCAGGCCGGATAGCCCGCCCAGGAGAGGACTTATGGATGCCGTTACTGTCAGGCAACTGTTGCAGGACCATTTGAGTGATTGCGAATTTCACGTTCAGGGTGAAGGCAATCACTATGACATTACCGCGATCGGCGCGGTGTTTGAGGGGCTGCGCCCGGTGCGAAAGCAGCAGCTGGTGTACGGGGCCCTGGGCGAATGCATCGCCGATGGCAGCGTCCATGCCGTGAATATTCGCACGTTTACCCCCGCAGAGTGGCAGGCGCAATCCCGCGACTGAATCCCGGTATCTTCGCTTATGAAACACCAGCTGACCATTGCCCTTACCAAGGGTCGCATTCTCAAGGAGACACTGCCGCTGCTGGCCGCCGCCGGTATTGCGCCACTCGACGATGTGGCGAGCAGCCGCAAGCTGGTGTTCGAGACCACCCACGCAGGCGTGCGCCTGGTCATCATCCGCGGCACGGATGTACCGACTTACGTGCGCCACGGTGCCGCCGACATGGGAGTGGTGGGCAAGGATATCCTGCTTGAGCACGGCGCCGAGGGGCTGTACGAGCCGCTCGACCTGGGTATCGCCCGTTGTCGCCTGATGACAGCGGGGCCGGTGGGCTGGCGCAGCACCGGCGCGCGCATCCGGGTGGCGACCAAGTTCGTCAATATCACCCGGCGCTATTTCGCCAGGCAGGGTGTTCACGCCGACGTCATAAAGTTGTACGGCGCCATGGAACTGGCGCCGATCATGAATCTGGCGGACCTTATTGTGGACATCGTCGATACCGGCAATACACTGCGGGCGAACGGCATGGAGCCGCTTGAAGAGATCGCGGCCATCAGCTCGCGCCTGGTGGTGAACAAGGCCGCCATGCGTTCGCGCTGCGCCCTCATACAGGGGGTGATCAGTGACCTGGCTGCGGCAGTGGCACAGGGTGCTGCGGTCGCCGGGGTCCGATGAGCATGCGCAGACTGGATACCAGCCAGGGGGATTTTGACCGCCGGCTCGACGACCTGACCCGCTGGCAGGAGGATCTGGACAAGGACCTCACCCAGCGCGTGACCGCCATCATCGAGGATGTCGCCAGCCGCGGTGATGACGCCGTGCTGGAGTACACCGCGCGCTTCGACCGCCTGTCTGCGGGCTCACTGGCGGAGCTGGAAGTGTCCCGGCAGCGGCAGGCCGCGGCGCTGGAGCGGGTGGCGCCCGCCCAGCGGGATGCACTGGAATATGCCGCCGACCGGATCCGTCGCTATCACGAGCACCAGACGCAACACAGCTGGCAGTACCGCGACGAGGCGGGCAACCTGCTGGGCCAGCAGATAACCCCGCTGGAGCGGGCGGGTATCTACGTTCCCGGTGGCAAGGCCAGTTACCCGTCGTCGGTATTGATGAATGCCCTGCCTGCCCGGGTGGCGGGTGTGGATGAAATTATCATGGTAGTGCCGGCCCCCGGCGGGGAACTCAATGACCTGGTCCTGGCTGCGGCGCGGATTGCGGAGGTGGATCGGGTATTCACTATCGGCGGTGCCCAGGCCGTGGCTGCACTGGCTTACGGCACGCAGACGGTGCCGGCTGTGGACAAGATTGTCGGCCCGGGCAACATCTATGTCGCTGCGGCCAAGCGCCAGGTGTTCGGTCGCGTGGGCATCGACATGGTCGCGGGCCCGTCGGAAATCCTGGTAATCTGCGACGGCACGACCGACCCGGACTGGGTCGCGATGGACCTGTTTTCCCAGGCGGAACATGACGAAAATGCCCAGTCCCTGTTGCTGTGCCCGGACCCCGCCTACCTGGACCGGGTCAGTGCAAGCGTGGATCGGCTCCTGCCGGGTATGGAACGCGCGGATATCATCCGCGCCGCCCTTGCCGGCCGCGGTGCGCTGATCCGGACCCGCGACCTGGCCGAGGCGGTGGCGATAAGCAACCGGCTGGCGCCGGAACACCTGGAGCTGTCGGTGCGTGCACCCGATGAATTGTTGCCATTGGTGCGCAATGCCGGCGCGATTTTCATGGGCCCCTACACATCCGAAGCGCTGGGGGATTACTGTGCCGGCCCCAACCACGTGCTGCCCACGGCCCGTTCGGCGCGGTTTTCCTCGCCGCTGGGGGTCTATGACTTCCAGAAGAGAAGCTCGCTGATCATGTGCAGTGAGCAGGGGGTGCAGGTACTGGGGGCTGTCGCGTCGACCCTGGCGCGGGGCGAGGCATTGACTGCCCACGCCCGCAGCGCCGAGTACCGGCTCACTGATCGGCCCGAGGGCCAGGCGGCCGGTTAGATGCCGGCCTGGCTCAGCACCCCTACCACGGCCCGCAACTCCAGGCTCTGTTCGCCTCGCAACAGGGCGATGTCGACGGAATCGCCGGGGCGCAGCAGGGCGAAATGGTGCATGGTCAGCCTGCCGTCTTTCACCGGCTCGCCATTGATGTGGGTAATGAGATCGCCGGGCAGCACGCCGGCCTTGAGGGCGGGGCTGTTCGGTGCGACCTCCACTACCATCAGCGCCTGTCCGGTCTTGCCATCCGTGCGTCGAACCCCGATGGGTTCGACACTGACTCCCAGCCAGCCGCGAATGACCTCGCCGTAGTCGATCAGGTCCTGCATAACGAAAACGGCCAGGTTGACCGGTATCGCCAGGCTGATGCCAATGCCGGTGGCATTGTTGTGGCCCTGGCTGTTGCCGGTGTAAATCAGCGTGTTGATTCCGAGCAGCCGACCGCGGGTGTCGACCAGCGCGCCGCCGGAATTGCCCAGGTGAATGATGGCGTCGGTCTGGATGTAGTCCTCGTAGGCATTGGGCTGCAGTCCATAGCGTCCCAGGGCGGAGACAATGCCCTGGGTTACCGAGTGGCCGAATCCCAGCGGGTTGCCGATGGCCAGCACCACGTCGCCGACCCTGGCGGCATTGGAATCGCCCAGTGTGATCGGCTGCAGGTCGGGCAGGTCTACCTTGAGTACGGCCAGGTCCGTGGCCGCGTCGGTGCCAACCACCGCCGCGCTGGCCGTACGGCCGTCATGCAGCAATACCTGGATGGCGTCCGCCCCGGCGATGACGTGGTTATTCGTGAGGATATGGCCCGCGTCGGTCACGATGACCCCGGAACCCAGCGAGCGCTCAATGCGCTGGCCCGGTGACTGCGTACCAAAGCGCCGGAAATTGCGATCCTGCAGCAGCGGGTTGGGATTGGAGTTCACCAGCTTGGCCGTATAAATATTCACAACCGCCGGGCTGGCGCTGCGCACCGCGTTGGCGTAGCTGACCACCCCGGAATCGTAAGCGCCGCCACCGCCCGCTGCCGGCAATACCCAGCGATCGAGTATCAGCAGCGCCGCCAGCAGGCCGGCGATGGCGGGCCAGACCAGGAATTTCAGGCCCTGCATCGGGGGCGCTTCGCGAGTTGCCTGTTCATCCGGGCGCGGCTGGCGATAGGCCGGTTATTCGGTCTCCGGGCCGGGCTTCTGCTCGAGGGTCTCAGCTTTGCTGGCCGACTTCTTGCGGTCGATGCCAAATTCCTCGTTGAGCATGCCCTTTTCCCCGGGGGATGTTTTCGGCGCGTAGTCCAGCGGTGGGCGGATGTCGGCGAGATGAGCGGGGATTTCGGAAGCATCGCGATGGCCATCGAGCAGCTCCAGCGACACCGGTCCCCGACCCTGGCACAGGGTGTTGGCCCCTTTTGCCAGGTGATTGTGCACATCGCGGTATCGTTCGGTCAGGCTGTTCAGCAGTTTGGCGGTGTCGCTGAAGTGCTCCACCACCTCGTCTTCGTAGGCTTTCTTGTCCTGCAGCAGCTGGTCCAGTTTTAACTCGGCTTCGCGCTGGCGCCTGGCTGCACTCGAGGTCCGTCGCCCAACCACCAGCCCCAGCCCCAGCCCCATTAACAGAAGTGCAACACCTACAATTATGACGATGTTCAGGCTGTATTGGGCAGGTTCCACAGGCGAGTCCTCTTGCTACGGCGGTTATGGAGCCGCGCAGTATAACCCCATGCCTGCGCGACTGTAAGTACAACGGGGTAGGCGGACGGGTGTTTGCCCGCCCAGGCGGGCGTTGCCAAGTATCGGGCCCCTCGTTAAAGTGTGCCGCTCATCTGCCAACCTCTCGAGCCGGCACACTGGATGCAACCACCCGTATGACCACACCCTGGAAGCGCTACCAGGCCGACTTGCAGCGGGAGGATTTTTCCCACGATCCTGCCCAGGAGCAGGCCGTGACGCTACTGCAGGATCTGTACGAACGCCTGCTGGTGCGTCGTCGCGAGCGCAAAGGCGGCCTGCTCGGATGGTTCGAGCGGTTGCGCGGACGCCCGCGGGAGCCGGAGACCGGTCTCTACCTCTGGGGCGGGGTAGGGCGCGGCAAGACCTACCTGGTCGATACCTTCTACGACTGCCTGCCCTTCCAGCAAAAAATGCGCGTGCACTTTCACCGCTTCATGCGCAGGGTGCACGAGGAACTGAAAGCCCTTGATGGCGAGAAAAACCCGCTCGAGAAAGTGGCGGACCGGCTGGCGGCCGAGGCCACAGTGCTGTGCTTTGATGAGTTTTATGTGAGCGACATAGCCGATGCGATGATCCTGGGCGGCCTGATGGAGGCCCTCTTCGCGCGGGGCGTCTGCCTGGTGGCGACCTCCAATATCGAACCGCAGCGGCTTTATGAGAATGGCTTGCAGCGGCAGCGATTCCTGCCGGCGATTGCGCTGGTGGAAAAATACACCCGGGTGGTCAACGTCGATGCCGGTATCGATTACCGCCTGCGCACGCTGCAGCAGGCGGAGTTGTACCACTACCCCCTGGATGCGGCGGCGGATGAGAGCCTGCGCGACAGCTTTGAGAAACTGGCCGCACTGCCCGGACATCACTGGGAGCGCATGGAGGTGAATGGCCGTTACATCACCTGCCGCTGCCGGGCGGACGATGTGGGCTGGTTTGACTTTGCGGAGCTCTGCGACGGCCCGCGCTCGCAAAATGACTATATTGAGCTCGCGAGGCTGTTCCATGCGGTACTGGTCTCGGGCGTGCCGGTGTTCGGGGCGGATACCGATGACCAGGCCAGGCGCTTTATCAACCTGGTGGACGAGTTCTACGATCGCAACGTCAAGCTGGTACTGGCCGCCGCCGGACCCCTGCTGTCGCTTTACGGGGGCGGGCGGTTGTCGTTTGAGTTCCAGCGGACCATTTCCCGCTTGCAAGAGATGCAGTCTTACGAGTACCTTGCACGGGAGCACAAGCCCTAGCGGGGTGCCGGGGCGCCCGGAACGGCACTGATTACACTCTCCCGCACCCGCCTGAGATCCTGCAGCACGTGGCCGGCGCTGAGCGCCGAACGATGGGCGACGGGCCCTGCGCCGGGTCGGGAATTTACCGTGGTTTTTTTTGCTTGAAATAGGCTCCTCCATTGATTAGTATTCGCGCTCTCGAAATTGGAGCCCTCCAAGAGGCTGTTATTCATGAAAACTTTTAGTGCCAAACCGGGCGAAATCAACCAGGACTGGTTCGTGGTAGACGCTGCCGACAAGACCCTGGGGCGCCTGGCCAGTGAAATCGCCCATCGCCTGCGCGGCAAGCACAAGCCCGAATACACCCCGCACGTCGATACCGGCGATTACATCGTCGTGATCAATGCGGAAAAAATTCGCGTAACCGGTGCCAAGGCGAAGGACAAGCTATATCATCACCACACGGGCTATCCCGGTGGTATCAAGTCAATCTCCTTTGAAAAACTGATCGACAAGGCGCCCGAGCGGGTGATCCAGGGGGCGGTTAAAGGCATGCTGCCGCGCAATCCGCTGGGTCGTGCCATGTTCAAGAAGCTGAAGGTCTATGCAGGCACCGAGCATCCGCATGCGGCACAGCAGCCGCAAGTTCTGAACGTCTAACGGATATTATTTATGTCAGCAACCCAATATTACGGCACCGGCCGCCGCAAAACCTCCACCGCCCGCGTTTTTATCAAGAATGGCGCCGGTACCATTACCGTCAACCAGCGCCCGCTGGATGTGTACTTTGGCCGGGAAGTGGCGCGCATGATCGTGCGTCAGCCGCTGGAACTCGTTGATTTAAAAGACAAATTTGACATAAATGTCACCGTCCAGGGCGGCGGTAGCTTCGGCCAGGCGGGCGCCATAAGGCACGGTATCACCCGCGCGCTGATGGAATACGACGAAACCTTGCGTTCACCGCTGCGCAGTGCTGGCTACGTGACCCGCGACGCGCGCGAAGTGGAGCGCAAGAAGGTCGGCCTGCGCAAGGCGCGCAAGCGTCCCCAGTACTCCAAGCGTTAAGCTGCGGGACGTCCCGCGTATGGCGGGAATCTCGGGAGATCCGGAAGCGCCCGGCTGCGTCTGCAGCCCGGGCGTTTTTTTTATCCCGCAGGGCCGAAAACCCTTTGAAGTAAAAGGGGTTTTCCTTGTAAGAACTGGGCAAAATCATTACCATTTGGGCCTTTTTTGGGAAGAGCTGAACCGATGGCGTGGACGCAGCTGTACAGGGGCGGGCAATCAGGAGATAAAGCATGAGTAGCGATGGCATAAACTCCGGCAGGAGAAAATTCCTGACGGCGGCCACCAGCGTTGTGGGTGTCGCCGGCGCGGTGGGAATTGCAGTGCCTTTTGTGGGGTCCTGGAACCCTTCAGCCAGGGCCAAGGCGGCTGGCGCACCGGTCAAGGCCGATATCAGCAAGCTTGAGCCCGGCCAGATGGTGGTCGTGGAGTGGCGCGGAAAGCCGGTTTACGTGGTCAACCGCACTGATGCCCAACTGGAAGAACTGCCCAACCTGAACGGCCTGCTCAAGGATCCGGACTCCCTGATTTCTGAACAACCCGCCTATATCAAGGGGATTGACCGTTCCATCCAGCCCAACCTGCTGGTGGTCGTCGGACTGTGCACCCACCTCGGTTGCGCTCCCAAGTTCCGGCCCGAGGTCGGCGCCGCGGACCTCGGCGGCAAGGATTGGCAGGGCGGCTTCTTCTGCCCCTGTCACGGCTCCAAATTCGACCTGTCCGGTCGCGTCTATTCTGGCGTGCCGGCGTCTTCCAACCTGGTCGTTCCCCCCTATACCTTCGAGGGTGACGATGTCCTTGTGATTGGCGTGGATTGGGAGGCTGCCTGATGATTAATATGCTTATTGGATTGCGCGATTGGGTCGATGCCCGCCTGCCTATCATGCGGGCCTGGAACACCCACATGGCGAAGTACTACGCCCCCAAGAACTTCAACTTCTGGTATTTCTTCGGGGTGCTCTCGCTGCTGGTGCTGGTCAACCAGTTGTTGACGGGTATCTGGCTCACCATGAGTTATAACCCCAGCCAGGAGGGCGCCTTCGCCTCCGTTGAGTACATCATGCGCGATGTCGATTTCGGCTGGATCCTGCGCTATATGCACTCGACCGGCGCCTCGGCGTTTTTTATCGTGGTCTACCTGCACATGTTCCGTGCGCTGTTGTACGGCTCATACAAGAAGCCGCGGGAGCTGATCTGGATCTTTGGCATGCTGATCTTCGTCGCCCTGATGGCTGAGGCCTTCGTGGGCTATGTTCTGCCCTGGGGCCAGATGTCCTACTGGGGTGCGCAGGTGATTATCTCGCTGTTCGGCGCCATCCCGGTGGTCGGTGAGGACCTGGTCACCTGGATTCGCGGCGACTTCCTGATATCGGGGGTGACCCTCAATCGCTTTTTTGCCCTGCACGTGGTGGCCCTGCCCATCGTTCTGCTGGCGCTGGTGGTGTTGCACCTGCTGGCGTTGCACGAGGTGGGTTCCAACAACCCCGACGGCGTGGAAATCAAAAAAACCAAGGGGCCGGATGGCATCCCGCTGGACGGTATTGCCTTTCATCCCTATTACACGGTGCACGACCTGCAGGCGGTAGGGGTGTTCCTGTTTATCTTCTGCGGCATCATTTTCTTCCTGCCGGAGATGGGGGGCTATTTCCTGGAATTCGCCAATTTCGAGGAGGCCAACTCCCTGAAGACGCCGGCGCACATCGCCCCGGTCTGGTACTTCACCCCGTTCTACTCGGTGCTGCGAGCGGTGCCTGACAAGTTCTGGGGCTTCATCGCCTTTGCGGCTTCGGTAGCCATACCGTTCATGCTGCCCTGGCTGGATCGCAGCCCGGTCAACTCCTGGCGCTACCGCGGCAATATCACCAAGGTGATGCTGGTGCTGTTCACGGCCTCTTTCCTGATCCTGGGTGTACTTGGGGTGAAGGCGCCGACGCCGTCCCGCACCGCTCTTGCGCAGATATGCTCCATTTTTTACTTCGCCTTTTTCCTGTTGATGCCGATCTGGAGTTCACTGGACAAAACCAAGCCGGTGCCCAAGCGCGTCACCATGGACGGTGGTATCGGTGTCTGGGGCAGCCTGGCGGGCCTCGCGCTGATCCTCGCGTTGACGATCCTGCCGCTCAAGGCGGTGGGGTCGGAGGCGGAGTTCAACTGCGGCAGCATGCCCTGTGACGAGATGGCGGTTAATCCTCACGATAAAGCATCGCTGCAAAGCGGCGCCAAGCTGTATATGAACTACTGCATGGGCTGTCACTCCCTGAAGTATGGACGCTATAACCGGGTGGCCACTGACCTTGGCATTCCGGAAGACCTGTTCATGGCCAACCTGGTGTTCAACCCCAACACCCGGTTTGCCTCGCTGATGGATAATTCGATGGATGACGCCACCGCCAAGCTGTGGTTCGGCGCCACCCCGCCGGACCTGACCCTGGTGTCGCGCGCGCGCCAGCCGGAGTGGCTCTATACCTATCTGCGCACCTTCTACAAGGACCCCTCCCGGCCGTACGGGGTGAACAATAAGGTATTCAAGGATGTGGGTATGCCGCATGTGCTGCTGGAGTTGCAGGGTATGCAGGAGTGCGCCATGGGCCCGGTCATGGCACACAACGGCGGCGTCAAGCGCGATCCCCTCACCGGCGAGGATATCCTTGAGGACCCCTGCGGCCGTTTCAGCATCGGCAAGGCAGGGCTGATGACCCCGGAAGAGTTCGATGGCGCGGTCTATGACCTGGTCAACTTCCTGGCCTACATGGGTGAGCCCATGGCGGCGGATCGCCAGCGAATAGGCACCTATGTGCTGCTGTTCATTGCACTGTTTTTCGTATTTGCATGGTTGCTGAACAGGGAATACTGGAAAGACGTACACTGATCCGCCGGATCCATTGCTGCAGCGCGGCAGCTTGCCGCGCTACGTCGTTTTACCCAAGAAATCACTGAGGAATTCCCCGATGGGTGTTGTGGCAAAGCGGTCTTCAATGACCTTTTTCTCCGATAACACGAGCCAGTACAGTCACCGAGTTCGCATCGTCCTGGCGGAGAAAGGCGTTACCGTTGACCTGATCGAGGCAGATGCGGCCCACCCTCCGGCGGAACTGGCAGACCTCAACCCCTATAACAGCCTGCCGACCCTGGTGGACCGGGAACTGGTGCTGTACGAATCCAAGGTGATGATGGAGTACCTGGACGAGCGGTTTCCGCACCCGCCACTGCTGCCGGTGTACCCTGTGGCCAGGGCGGAAAGCCGGCTGTACATCCACCGGATCGAGAAAGACTGGTGCAGCCTGGTGGATTCGATCCTGCATTCGCGCAGTGACAACGTGGTGAAGAAGTCCGTCAAGGAGTTGCGCGAAAGTATCACGGGTATAGCGCCGATTTTCGCCGAGAAACCCTATTTCATGAGTGAAGAGTTTACCCTCGTGGATTGCTGCCTGGCACCGATCCTGTGGCGCCTGCCCTCGCTGGGCGTCGATATTCGCTCCAGCAAGCAGACCAAGCCGTTGCTGGCGTACATGGACTCCCTGTTTGGCCGGGATTCCTTCCAGGAAAGCCTCACCGAGCAGGAACGGGAAATGCGCCTGTAAGGCGCGCTCTGCCGGACAGGGATACCCAATGACGCCCAGCCGTCCCTATATCATGCGCGCACTGTACGAGTGGATCGTCGATAACGATTGCACTCCCTATGTGCTGGTCGATGCCTCTGTCGCCGACGTGATGGTGCCGCAGCAATTCGTCAAGGACGGGCAGATAGTGCTCAACATTTCGCCGGGCGCCGTGATGGACCTGAATATCGGCAACGAGGCGATGGCCTTCAACGGCCGATTCGGCGGTGTGGCTACCGATATCTACGTGCCTATCGCCGCGGTGGTTGGCATATACGCCCGCGAGAATGGCCAGGGCATGGTTTTTGAGCCGGAGGACTCCACCGGGCCGCCGGACGAGCCGCCGCCGGACCCGATCAAGCCCGAGGGGCGTCCCTCCCTCAAGATCGTCAAGTAGCGGGCCGCCCGCTCCCCAGCCTGCTGGCGAGCACCGCTACCCGGACGGACGGCGCGGCGGGCTTCCGGCCCCAGCCGCGTGTCATTCCTGCGAGTAGCTTCCAAACAGGCTGTTCTCGATCAGTTCACACAGGCAGTGAATCGTCATCGTGTGCAATTCCACTACCCGCGGCCGCCGCAGGCTGTCTATGCGAATCTCGATGTCTTCCGATTGCAGCAGGGTACCCAACTCGCCGTCCGTGCCGTTCGACAGGGCGACCACGGCCATGCCCCGCTCATGGGCGGCCTGGACCGCCCGCAGCAGGTTGTTGGCTTCGCCCGCACTGCTGATGCACAACAGGATATCACCTGGCTGGCCCAGCGCGCGCAGCTGCCGGGAATAGATGTCATTGAGTCCGCCGGCGTGGGCGATGGCCGTCAGGCCGGCACTGTCACTGCCCAGCGCCAGGGCGGGTAGCGCGGGCCTGTCGTGTTCAAACCGACTGATCAGGTTGCAGGTGAACAGCTGGGCCAGGGTGGCATCCACGCCATTGCCGCAGGCGATAATTTTACTGTCCTGCAGCAGGGCGTTAACCATGAGCGTACTGGCCAGTCCAACCGGCTCCGCCAGCGCGTCGACCGACTCCGCAATCGTCTGGATGGTGCTCTGGAAATTGCCGGCTATGATCTGGTAGTGGTCCATGGAGAGTTCCCGGGAGCCTGCATCAGGCGGTAAAGGCCCCGAGAATCCAGTGGATCTCGAGACGGTTGCCCGATTGTCGCGGCTCGAAGGCAATCACGTCAAATCGGCAGGGCAGCTGTGCCAGTGCGGGATGGCGCTGCAGGAACAACTGGGCAGTGCGTACAATGCGTTGCTGCTTGCGCCGGTCGACCGAGGCGGCGGCGCTGCTGAAAGCCCGGTTGCTGCGCGCCCGCACTTCGAGAAAGACCAGGTGCTCGCCATCCCGTGCAATCAGGTCGATCTCGCCCGTCCTGCCGCTGAAATTTCGCACCAGCAACCGAACGCCGCGCTCCTCCAGCCAGCGCGCCGCCCGCTCTTCGTAGTCCTCGCCAAGGGAATTCATGCCGGTGCCTCCATGTCACTGTGGCGGAAACCGGCAGTCTAGCTATTGTTGCCTGACGGCGCCCTCGTCAAATGTGGTCAGCACCAGCTCGCGCTGGATGTGCAGTTGCGGATCCATGCTCAGCAGGCCGGTGTTGCCGCGAAACAGGGCATCCGGGCCCGCCTGCAGTTGCAGGAATTGCGACTGAACCAGGAAGGCGTCCGCGCCCAGCGCATTCAGCCGGGTATAGCTGTCCGTGCCGGTGTTGCCGGCGGCGATGGCGTTTTTCAACTCTGCATTGGCGCCCAGCAGCCAGGGAGTCTCGACAAAATTGATGCCATCGAGGTCGCGGTCCCGAGGGTCGGTAAACCCGCTGTAGATACTGGAAACAGCGTAGACCGGCACCGAGCCGGCGTAGTGGAAGGCCAGCAGCGGTTTGAGCGAGCGTGCTTCAGCCGCGTTGCCGCTGAGCAGGAAGATCACGTCGATGTCCTGGCGGCGGCGGGCGTTGAATTCGACATTGGTACCCATGATTTCCTTGATCGCCTGGGCGCGCTGTTCGCTCGCGGGAATGCCCAGCGCATCCTTGATGCTTGCCGAATAGTCTTCCCGGCCGCTGTAGGTGACGCTGTTGGCGATACTGCCGCCCAGGGCCTGCCAGCGCTCAACCAGTGCCTGCGCCACTTTGCTGCCCCAGTCGCCCTGGGGTCGAATCAGCAGGGCCCTGCGGGCGCCCTGGCCGAAGGCCAGGTTGGCGATGTCGCGCGCCTCGTCCTCGGGGGCCAGGGCAAACTGGACCAGGGCGCTGCTACCCGGCGGCAGCGCATCGGCGGCGTCGAGGCGATTGAGCGCCAGTACCGGAATCGACCGATCCGCGCGGGCGCCGAGTTCGGCGACGGATTCCTTGCTGAGCGGGCCTACCACCATACTCGCTCCCTGTGCCAGCGCCGCATCATAGGCGGCGCCGGCAGAGCCAAAGCTGTCCTGGTCCAGTACCACTATGTCGAAGGCGGCCCCGCCGGTTTCGCGGTAGGCATAGTAGCTGGCCAGGTAGCCGTCGCGCACCGCCCTGCCGGCGGGCGCGAGCCGGTCACTCAGGGGCAGGATCAGTGCTACCTTGCGGGCCTGCGTGGCCGTATTGAGCAGGTAATCCAGACCGCCGGGCAGGGGGCTGGCCGCCGGGTGTTGGGGGTTGTTCTGCACCCACAGGGGCAGGCTTTGCAGCTGGGCGGGCAGCGGGGCCCGGCTTAACAGCGCCAGTTCAAGCCAGTCCTGCCACTGCGGGTCAGTAGCGGTGGACACGGCCTGCTGCAACTGGCTGGTGTCCAGCCGCTGGAGGTCGTGCCATATACTGCGCTTGAGTGCGGGAGAATCCGTCGCGGGAGCCAGCCGCAGGATCTCGTCTCCCAGCCTGGCACTTTCGAGATATTCACCGGACATACCGAGGATATGCCGCCGCAGGTTCAATATGCGGTAACGTTGCGCACTGTTCATTCCCGGGTATTCAAGCGTGTCCAGCAGCGCCAGCGCTTCCTTTTGCTTGCCGCGGACATAATCGATGCGAGCCTGCAGGTAGCCCAGGTAGACCTTGTCGGCAGCGTCGAGGCCGGCGGTGGGGATGCCTGCGATAATCTCAGAGGCGGCCATCCACTGGTTTTGCGTCAACAATTGATCGGCTTTCAGGAATTGTGCGCTGAAGGCGCTGGGGGGCAGCTCCAGGCTCGGTTTCTGCCCGACCACCGGTGGCGGCTCTACCACTGCCACCGGCGGGGCGGCGTGTTCGGGTTCTTTGGTCGGCTCGCTGCCGCAGGCGCAAAGCAGCAGAAACGCCGTCATCAGGCCCAGTTGCGCGCTGCGGGTGAGGTGGCTGGTGCGGGTATGTCTCATGCTATGCTTTACCAGTTGAGTTATCGGGTTAATGCGCGTGGTGCCGTGCCCGCTGAAACTAGGCGAACTGCTGACGCGCGCTACAGGTGCGAACGCATTATAAGGGGAAACAGTGGATTCCGGTCTCTATGTAGTGGCGACACCTATCGGCAATCTCGGCGATCTTTCCTCCCGTGCGGTGGCGGTGCTGCGGGGTGTCGAAATCATCGCCGCCGAGGACACCCGCCACAGCCAGCGCCTGCTGCAGCATTATGCTATAGCTACGCCTGTTATGGCATACCACGATCACAGTGATCAAAAAGCCGTAGACAAAATTCGCGGGTGTATCGCCGGCGGCGGCAGCGTCGCCCTGGTATCGGACGCGGGTACCCCGCTGATTTCGGACCCCGGATATCGGCTGGTGCGCGCCGTGCAGGATGCCGGGGCCGCGGTGTATCCGATTCCGGGTCCCTGCGCTGCGATCGCCGCCTTAAGCGCCTCCGGTCTCGCCACCGACCGATTCCTGTTTGAGGGCTTCCTGCCGTCGCGTGCCGGGGCCAGGGACAATCGCCTGGGCGAACTCGCCACACAACCGGCCACCGTGATTTTTTATGAGGCGCCGCACCGGGTACTGGAGTGCCTGCGGGCCATGGCGGCCGCCTTCGGCCCGGATCGCGAGGCGGTGCTGGCGCGGGAGGTCACCAAAACTTTTGAAACGATCAGGCGCGGCAGTCTGGCGGAACTGGCGGTGTTCGTCGCCGCTGACAGCAACCAGCAAAAGGGCGAGATCGTGCTGCTGGTGGCGGGCGCCCGGGATGACGGCCGTGAAGTGAGCCCGGAGATTGCCGCCTTGCTGCGCCGGCTGGCACAGGAATTGCCCGCCAAAACCGCGGCTGCGGTGGTGGCGGATCACACCGGCCTGCGCAAGAAGCAGCTCTACGACCTGCTGCTGGCATGGAAGGACGAGTAGCTGCCCCTCGCCGCGCGATGTTCCGGTGCTCACCTGCGCCGCGGTTAAAGGCTTGTTCTTGCGGCTCCGCGGGGTTAGTCTTCGCGCCGAGTCGGTCAGGCGATCGCTCTCGCACCGCTTTCGGGTGGCGCGGGGGAGGAAAGTCCGGGCTCCGCAGGGCAGAGTGCCAGGTAACACCTGGGGGGCGAGAGCCTACGGAAAGTGCAACAGAGAGTACACCGCCCAAAGGCAGGGTCTGACCCTGGCTGAGCGCCAGTAATGGCTGGGTAAGGGTGAAATGGTGCGGTAAGAGCGCACCGCGCGGCTGGCAACAGGCGTGGCGATGGTAAACCCCACTCGGAGCAAGACCAAATAGGAATCCGTCAGCTGTGGCCCGCAGTGGATTCGGGTAGGTCGCTACAGGCAGGTGGTGACACCTGTCGCAGATGAATGATCGTCCACGACAGAACCCGGCTTATCGACCGACTCATCTTTTTCCTATCCCCCTTCCCACCGCTGCGGCGGTGTCCCGAGCAATCGCGCTGGGATATTGCGGATTCTTATATCTTTTCCTGCTAAGCGACCCCGATACAAATAGAAAATTAACCTGTAACTTAATGTAGATCCTCAACAATCCCGTTTACTGTTATGTTTTGCCCCATTATTTCTCTTCTGTAAGATCCCTGACCATTGCGCATTTCCCCCCGATAGTTGCGCTAATTGACTGAAATTAAAACGTTTTTTTCTCCAGGCGGCTTGACACTTTCTCAGGGCGAGACCTATAGTGTCGAAAAGTGGGAATAAGTGGAAATATCTGGCTTTAAGTGGGTTTTGAGGTCAGGTGAGTGGGGGAAACTGGCGTGTTTCGCGGAGTACAACATATCAATATGGACGCGAAGGGTCGGCTGGCCATGCCTGCCCGACAGCGCGAGCCATTGTTGAGTGAGTGCGGCGGCCAGGTGGTGGTGACCATCGACACCCAGTCCGCCTGCCTGGCGATATACCCCCTGCCTGAATGGGAGCGTATAGAGCGCGAGATCCAGAACCTGCCCGCCCTCAAGCCCGCGGTAAAGCGCTTCCAGCGCCTGATGCTGGGCTATGCCACCGACCTGGAGCTGGACGGCAACGGTCGCATGTTGCTGCCGCAGCCCCTGCGGGAGTACGCCAGGCTCGACAAGAAGCTGGTGCTGGTGGGGCAGGGCAACAAGCTCGAATTGTGGTCCGAGCCCCTGTGGCTGGCCGAGCGTGACCAGGCCCTGTTGGATTCCGGCCCCGAGGCGGAACTGCCCGAAGAATTAATGTCCCTGACCCTGTAGGTGAGAGCAATGCATCAGACAGTACTGTTGCGCGAAGCAGTAGATGCTCTGGTGACACGCCCCGCCGGATTTTACGTCGACGGCACCTTCGGCCGCGGTGGCCACAGCCGCTACCTGCTGGAGCGGCTCGACCCGGGTGGTCGCCTGCTGGGGGTCGACAAGGATCCCGCCGCCCGGGCGGCAGCGGAGCAATTGGCCGGCGCCGATACCCGATTCGAGTTTTTCCACGGCTCTTTCGCCGAGTTGCCCGGTCAATTACAGCGTATGGGTATCACCGCCGTCGACGGCATTTTGCTCGATCTGGGTGTATCCAGCCCGCAGCTTGATGAGGGCGATCGCGGGTTCAGCTTCCTGCAGGACGGGCCGCTGGATATGCGCATGGATACCACCCGGGGCGAGACCGCCGCCGAGTGGTTGTCCTACGCGGGGGTGGACGAGATCGCCCGGGTGTTGAAGGAGTATGGCGAGGAGCGATTTGCCCGCCGTATCGCCGCGGCAATCGTCGAGGCGCGGACCGAGAGGGCGATTAGCTCGACGGCCCGGCTGGCGCAGGTGGTCAGTGAAGCCAATCCCCGGTGGGAAAAGCACAAGCACCCGGCCACCCGGGCGTTCCAGGCGATTCGCATCAAGGTCAACAGTGAGCTGACCGACCTGCAGGCGCTGCTGGCAGCGGCACTGGACCTGTTGCGGGTCGGCGGACGACTGGTGGTGATCAGCTTTCATTCCCTGGAGGATCGCCTGGTCAAGCGGTATATGCGCGATATGGCCAGGGGGGATCAGTTCCCGATGGGTGTGCCGGTCCCTGACAGCGCCCTCAACCGGCGTATGCGCCTGGTGGGGAAGGCGGTCCGGGCCAGTGCCGAAGAAGTTGCCGGCAATGTTCGTTCCCGCAGCGCGATCATGCGCGTTGCGGAAAAAATCGGTTGACCGCTGGTCGGCCTGTAAAGGGAAAGTGAGTGTGGTGACTGGAGCGTCGACAGTAGTATCCGCAAAATCCGGCCGGCAGTTGCTGTGGCTGAATACCGGCCTGCTGGTGCTCGTTCTGTTGTCTACCTTCGCGGTGATTCGCACCACCCACAGCTGTCGCGCCATGTACGCGCGCTTGCAGGAGCTGGAATCCGCCCAGTGGTATTTGCAGGAAGACTACGGTCGCCTGATGCTGGAGCACAGTACCTGGGCGTCCCATTACCGGGTGGAGCGGGTTGCCGGGCAGGAACTGCACATGCAGGCCCCGGGCCTGGCCCAGCTCAAGGTGCTGCCGCGATGAGGCGCGCAGTCAAACGCAAGCCCGACTCCCTGATTCGCTTCTACCTGGTGGTGGCGGTGCTGGCTGTGTTCGCGATCCTGCTGGTGGGGCGGATACTCTCGCTACAGATAATCGATACCGAGCGCGGCTATGAGTTCCTCCAGGACCAGGGCGATATGCGCTCGGTACGCACGGCCGAGATTCCGGCTTATCGCGGCGTCATCACCGACCGCAGGGGTGAGCCGCTGGCGGTGAGCACGCCGGTTATTTCGATCTGGGCAAATCCCTCGTTACTGGCCGGCTCGGAACGGCTTCCCGAACTGGCCAAAGCGCTGGGAATCGAGCTGGCGACCCTGAACGACCGCCTGGCTCGCTACCAGGGCAAGCAGTTCATGTACCTGCAGCGGCATATGGTGCCGACGGATGCCCGCGAGATCCTGGCGCTGAAAATCAGGGGCGTGAGTGGCGAGCGCGAATACCGCCGTTTTTATCCCGCCGGCGAGGTGGCCGCGCAGTTGGTGGGGTTCACCAATGTAGACGACCAGGGTATCGCCGGGCTCGAGCTGGCCTACGAGGACTGGCTCAAGGGAGTGCCCGGCAAGAAGCAGTACATAAAGGACCTGCACGGCGAGGTGGTAAGGGATATCGGCGTGCTGCAGCCGGCGCGCCCCGGCAAGAACCTGACCCTGAGTATTGACCTGCGCCTGCAGTACCTGCAGCACCGCGAGTTGCGCAAGGCGGTCACTGACATCGGTGCCGAGTCGGGCTCCATCGTCACGCTGGATGCCCACACCGGCGAGATCCTGGCCATGGTCAATTACCCGACCTACAACCCCAACAGCGCCAAGGGCGCCGATCCGGCCAGTATGCGCAACCGCGCACTCACCGATGTCTACGAACCCGGCTCGACCATGAAAACCCTGACCCTGGTGGCGGCCCTGGAGAGCGGGCGCTTTACCACCAGCACCATGATCGACACCTCCCCGGGCCGCATCCGGGTGGGGCCCAAGGTCTACCCCGACCCGCGCAATTACGGTCTCATCAGCGTATCCCGGGTGATTGAAAAATCCAGCCAGGTGGGCACCACCAAGATCGCCCTCGACCTGGGCCATGAGCCCATACGGGAAGTGTTCAACCGCTTCGGCATCGGCCATGCGCCGGGCACCGGCTTTCCCGGCGAGAGCGCCGGTTCGCTGCCCGACCGGGCCCGCTGGTACGCCACCGAGAAGGTGTCCCTGGCCTTCGGCTACGGCATCAGCGCAACGCCCTTGCAGCTGGCTCGCGCCTACAGCGTTTTTGCCAATGGTGGCGTCCGGCAGCCGCTGTCGCTGCTGGCGCTGGAGGGCGCTGCGGCTCCCGGTGAACGCATTATCTCCGCCCAGATTGCCAGGGAAGTGCTGGGTGTGCTGCACGCTGTAACCGGTGACGAGGGCACGGCGCGCAAGGCTCGCGTGCCCGGTTATGCCGTGGGCGGCAAGACCGGGACGGTCCGCAAAATCGGCCCCCAGGGGTACAGCGCCGACCAGTATGTGGCCTGGTTCGCCGGTATCGCGCCCATAGACGATCCGCGTATCGTGACGGTGGTCGTGATCAACGATCCCAAGGGTGCGGCCTACGGCGGCGGCGCCGTTGCCGCGCCGGTGTTCTCCACCGTCACCCAGGGCGTGCTGCGCCTGCTGAATGTGGCGCCCACAGACACCGCGGCGCTGGCGGCCGCGGCTGCGGCTTCCGCCGCCGGGGGGCCGGTGTGATGATGGCAACCCGCGCTCCCGCCACCCGGGCCATGCCCCTGGCCGAACTGCTGGGCAGGCCCGCCTGCGCCGGCGGCGACACGCTGATCAGCGGCCTGCAGCTGGACAGCCGCAAGGTGCGCCCCGGGGACCTGTTTCTGGCGATACCGGGCGAAGTGCATGACGGCCGCCAGTTTATCGAGCAGGCCGTCGCCAACGGGGCGGCGGCCGTCGCGGCGGAGGCCCCGGTAGCCGGTTTCGTCGATGCCCTGCCGGTGCCGCTGGTGGAGCAGCCGGAGCTGCGGTTCGATGTGGGCGCTGTCGCGGCGCGTTTTTACCGTCATCCCAGCCGTGATCTTCATATGGTGGGTGTAACCGGTACCAACGGCAAGACCACCACCAGTCGCCTGGTGGCGCAGCTGGGGCGCGCCCTCGGCAAGCCCTGCGGCGTGATCGGCACGCTTGGCGCCAGCCTTGATGACACGGTCGTCGATACGGCCAACACCACGCCCGACCCGGTCTCACTGCAACACCAGCTGGCGCAATGGCGCGACCAGGGCGTCTATGCCGTCAGCATGGAGGTGTCCTCCCATGCCCTGGTGCAGGGGCGCGTCAATGGCGTCGAGTTCGAGACGGCGATCTACACCAATCTCTCCCACGATCACCTGGACTACCACGGCAGTATGGATGCCTACGGCCGGGCCAAGTTGCAACTTTTCGCCGACCCGGGCCTGCGCCATGCGGTGATCAACCTGGATGACGAATTCGCGCCCCAGGTGCTGGCGGCGGTGGACAGGGAGGTGCAGGTGCTGACCTACTCCCGCGCCGGGGCCGCGGCCGATGTGCGGGTCGAAAACCCGCGCTTCCATGCCCGGGGCGTCGACGCCGACCTGCTCACGCCCTGGGGGCGGGGGACGTTTGCCAGTCCGCTGCCGGGGGAGTTCAACCTGGCCAACCTGGCGGCGGCGGTCACTGCCGTGGTGCTCACCGGCGCAGAGCTGGCCGCGGTGCTGGCGGCAGTCGCGCAGCTGCGGCCGGTGCCGGGTCGGATGCAGGTCATTGATAACAGCCTGGGCCTGCAGGTCATCGTTGACTACGCCCATACGCCGGATGCGCTCGAGCAGGTACTCGCCTCACTCAGGGCGCACGTTGCCGGTGACCTGGTCACCGTATTCGGCTGTGGCGGTGACCGGGATCGCGCCAAGCGGCAGGTGATGGGGCGGGTGGCGAGTCGCTTTTCCGACCGGGTTATCGTCACCAGTGACAACCCGCGCAGCGAGGATCCCGCTGCGATCCTGGCTGACATCGCCACCGGCTGCAGCGGCGATTTTGTCCTGGTGCCCGACAGGGCCGAGGCCATCGCCAGTGCGATTGCGCAGGTGCGTCCCGGCGATTGTGTCGTCATTGCCGGCAAGGGGCATGAGAATTACCAGATTATCGATGGCCGCCGTATTCACTTCAGTGACGAAGAGCAGGCACTGGCAGCCCTGGCGCGGAAGGCAGCGTCATGATGCGCCCGCTGACCCTGGCTGAGCTGGTAGCGCCGCTGGAGGCGCAGCTGATCGGAGCGGACCGTGAATTCTGCGCGGTCACAACCGACAGTCGTACGCTCACCGGCGGTGAGCTGTTCGTGGCCCTGCAGGGCGAGCATTTTGACGGCCACGATTTCCTCGGCCAGGCGGCCGCGGGCGGGGCGGTGGCAGCGCTGGTCAGTCGCGCTGGCGAGCTGCCGCTCTCCCACCTGCGGGTCGCAGACACGCAGCGGGCGCTGGGGCGCCTGGGCGCCTACAACCGCGCCCTTTTCACCGGGCCGCTGGTGGCCATCACCGGCAGTAGCGGCAAGACCACGGCCAAAAACATGGTGCGCGCCGTACTGGCACGACGGGGCCGGACCCTCGCCACCCAGGGCAACCTCAACAATGAAATCGGCGTGCCCCTGACCCTGCTCGCACTCGAGCCGGGCGTTGAGTACGCGGTAGTGGAAATGGGCGCGGGCCGGGCTGGCGATATCGCCTGGTTGTGCGAGCTGGGCCGCCCCACCGTCGCCCTGCTGCTCAACGCCATGCCGGCGCACCTGGAGGGTTTTGGCAGTGTGGACGCAGTCGCCGCAGCCAAGGGTGAGATTTTCGATGGCCTGGGCAGGGGTGATTACGCCGTGATCAATGCCGACCAGCCCTGGGCGCAGGCCTGGCGCGCGCGCGCGACGGCCGCGACTGTGCTGGATTTCGGGCTGGTGACTCCCGCCGCGATCACTGCTCGCGATGTGCGACCGGACGGCGCGAGCGGCATCCGGTTCACCGCGATCACGCCGCGCGGAGAGCTGGCAGTCAAGCTGTCACTGCCCGGTGTGCACAACGTGGCCAACGCGCTGGCGGCCATCGCAGTGGGGCTCGCCTGCGGCCTGGAACTGGTGGAGATCGGCGCGGGGCTTGAATCGGTCCAGGCCACCGCCGGCCGGCTTGCGACCGCGGTGGCACCGCGCGGCGCCACGGTTATCGATGACTGTTACAACGCCAACCCGGGTTCCGTGCGGGCCGCTATCGATATGCTGGCCGGTTGCGCTGGCCGGCGGACCCTCGTGCTGGGGGCGATGCGCGAGCTGGGTCCCACCAGCGAGGTGCTGCACCGGGAAGTCGGTGAACACGCGCGGGCCGCGGGCCTGGAGCGGTTCTGGGGTGTGGGTCCGGAGCTGCGCGAAGCAGTGGCAGCATTTGGCGAGGGCGGGCGCTGGTTCGATGATTGCGCGGCGGCCATCAGCGCGCTGGATGGCGAATTCGAGGTCGGCGATACGGTACTGGTGAAGGGCTCCCGCAGCACCCGGATGGAACGTGTATTACACGCATTGCTGGCTGCTGCGCCGGCGGGGGAAGGCTGAGCATGTTGTTATTCCTGGCAGAGTACCTTGGCCAGTTCCACAAGGCCTTCCTGGTGTTCCAGTACCTCACCCTGCGCGGCATCCTCGCCGCCGGCACCGCGCTGGCGATTTCCCTGCTGGTGGGGCCGGCGATGATCCGCCGCCTGAATTACTACCAGGTGGGACAGGCGGTGCGCGACGACGGTCCCAAGAGCCACCTGAGTAAATCCGGCACGCCCACCATGGGGGGCGCGCTGATCCTGGTCGCCATCGCCATCGCCAGCCTGCTGTGGGGTGACCTGCGCAACGCCTACCTGTGGATCGCCATACTGGTCACCGCGGTGTTCGGTGCGGTGGGCTGGGTGGACGACTACCGCAAGGTGGTGGAGCGCGATTCTCGCGGGCTGCCGGCGCGCTGGAAATACCTCTGGCAATCGGTGGCGGGACTCGGCGCGGCGCTCTATCTGTACCTGGCGTTCGATACGCCTGTGACGACAGAACTGTATATACCCTTTTTCAAGGATTTCGCCTGGAGCATGGGGCCGCTGTTCGTGGTGCTGGCCTACTTCGTCATCGTCGGTGCCAGCAACGCCGTCAACCTGACGGACGGACTCGATGGCCTGGCGATTTTGCCCACGGTCATGGTGGGCACGGCACTGGGTATCATCGCCTACCTCACGGGGCATGCGGATTTCTCCAGGTACCTGCACATCCCCTACGTGGCTGGCAGCGGCGAACTCGCGGTGTTCTGCGGCGCGATCGCCGGCGCCGGTCTCGGCTTCCTCTGGTTCAACACCTATCCCGCCCAGGTATTCATGGGCGATGTGGGCGCGCTGGCGCTGGGCGCGGCGCTGGGCACTGTGGCGGTGATCACCCGTCACGAAATCGTATTTTTCATCATGGGCGGGATCTTCGTGCTGGAGACTGTCTCGGTCATTTTGCAGGTGGCTTCGTTCAAGCTCACCGGTAAGCGCATATTTCGAATGGCGCCCATCCATCATCATTTTGAACTGAAGGGTTGGCCGGAGCCGCGGGTCATTGTGCGCTTCTGGATTATCACCGTAATGCTGGTCCTGTTCGGACTGGCGACACTGAAGTTGCGCTAGCGAGGGTGGGATTGAACGTGGCACAGGGCGTGATTGCAAGCAGCGTGAACCGGGTCGTAGTGGGCCTGGGTGTCACCGGTGTGTCCTGCGCCCGCTACTTCCACCAGCGCGGCCTGCCCTTCAGCGTGGTGGATACCCGCGCCGAACCGCCTGGGCTGGGGGCATTCAGGCAGGCGATGCCGGACGTCCCGGTCTACGCCGGGTCGTATCCGCCGGAACTGATAGCCGGCGCAACCGAACTGGTGGTAAGCCCCGGTGTGGCGATGGACGCACCGGTGGTGGAGCAGGCGCGGGCGGCCGGTGTCAGTATCGTCGGTGACATCGACCTGTTTGTGCGCGAGGCCACCGCACCGGTGATCGGTATCACCGGGTCCAATGCCAAGTCGACGGTGACTGAACTGCTGGGCCAGATGGCGCGGGACGCCGGGCTGGATGTGGGTGTTGGCGGCAACCTGGGCACGCCGGCACTCGATCTGCTGGACCCGAACCGCGCACTGTACGTGCTCGAGCTGTCCAGCTTCCAACTTGAGCGGGCCGGGGATCTCAAGCTGGCAGTCGCCACTGTACTGAATGTGAGCCCGGATCACCTGGACCGGCACGGTTCCATGCCCCGCTATCACCAGGCCAAGCACCGTATTTTTCGCGGCTGCCGCAAAGCGGTGATCAACCGCGACGATCCACTGACCATTCCGCTGGTGGGGCCTGACGTGGAAGTGATCAGCTGGCGTATGGGCAAGCCGGAACTGTCGGGGTTTGGCCTGGTTGATTCGGCCGGCGGGGAATACATCTGCCACGGTTTCGATGCGCTGCTGCCCTGCGGCGAACTGGGGCTGGTGGGTCGACATAACGTCGCCAATGCACTGGCGGCGCTGGCGCTGGGGCATGCGGCCGGATTGCCGCTGGTGAGTATGGTGGCGACCCTGCGCCGGTTCGGCGGCCTGCCACACCGCTGCCAGCGGGTGGCCGAGATCGCCGGGGTCAGTTACGTCAACGACTCCAAGGGTACCAATATTGGCGCCACCATCGCGGCGCTCAATGGTATGGGCCAGGGGCGCAATATCCTGCTGATCGCCGGGGGCCAGGGTAAGGGCGCCGATTTTGCCCAATTGCGATCCGCGGTGGGCAGCCACTGCAAGATGCTGATACTGCTGGGCGAGGACGCGCCCAAACTGCAGGCCGCGCTGCAGGATATCGCTCCGGTAACGCTGGCCGGAACCATGGAAGAGGCGGTGGCGGTCGCGGCTGCGGGGGCCGCTGCCGGAGATGTCGTGCTGCTGTCCCCGGCCTGCGCCAGCTTTGACATGTTCTCCGGCTATGTCCATCGTGGCGAGGTGTTCAGCCGCGCGGTCGCGCAGTTGCAGGAGGCCGGCGCATGAGCGCTTACAAGCCTGCCGCTGCAGTGTCCATCGCACCGGACACCACCCTCGCGCTGCTGGGCCTGGCACTGATGCTGGTGGGCCTGGTGGCGATCAGTTCGGCCTCCATTGAATACGCCGACTGGCACTACCAGAATCCCTGGTTTCACACTGAGCGCCACCTGGTTTACCTGGTGCTGGCGCTGGTGGCGGGCGTGCTGACCTACCGGATCGCCCCGACTTTCTGGCTGGAAACAGGCTGGGTATGGCTGTTTGTCGCGCTGGCGCTGCTGATCCTGGTACTGATTCCGGGGATCGGACGCGAGGTCAATGGCTCCCAGCGCTGGTTGCCGCTGGGTCCGTTCACCCTGCAGCCTTCCGAGTTCGCCAAGATGGCCATGGTGATTTACCTGGCGGGTTACATGGTGCGTCGGGAGCACGAGGTGCGCAATCACTGGCAGGGCTTTCTCAAGCCGATGGCGGTATTGTTCGCCGCCACCCTGCTGCTCATGATCGAGCCCGACTTCGGCGCCACGGTTATCGTCGCCGGCAGCGCCTTCGGCATGCTGTTCCTGGCAGGCGTAAAGCTGGGCCACTTCATGCTGGTGTTTGGCGGCGCCTTCAGTGCGGGCCTGGTGCTGGTGGTCAGTGCGCCCTATCGCCTCAAGCGGTTGACGGCCTACACCGATCCCTGGGCAGACCCCTTCGATACCGGTTTCCAGCTCACCCAGTCGCTGATCGCTTTCGGTCGCGGGGAATGGCTGGGCGTTGGCCTGGGCAACAGCGTGCAGAAACTGTTCTACCTGCCCGAAGCGCACACCGATTTTGTGTTTTCCATCTGGGCCGAGGAGACCGGATTTGTCGGCGCATTGGCCGTTATTGCCCTGTATATCGCCCTGATCGGGCGCATTCTCTGGGTCGGTCGCACCGCTCTGGCGGCGGCCAATCCGTTTGGCGCCTACGTCTGCTACGGCGTCGCGCTGGTCTTCTCCGGCCAGGCCTTTGTGAATATGGGCGTGAGCTCCGGCCTGTTGCCGACCAAGGGCCTGACCCTGCCGTTTGTCAGCTATGGCGGCACCAGCCTGATTGTGTGTTGTTGCATGCTCGCCCTGGTGCTGCGCATCGAGCGCGATACCCGCGTGCAGGGGGGGGCGGCATGACGGCGGCCCTGCAACCCCTGGTGCTGATGACTGCCGGCGGCACCGGTGGCCACGTCTATCCGGCACTCGCCGTGGCCAGCGAATTGATGGCCCGGGGGCTGCGGGTGGAATGGGTGGGTACCGCCAGGGGGCTGGAACACCGGGTGGTGCCCGCCGCCGGTATCACCCTGCACTGCCTGCCGGTGCGTGGCGTGCGCGGTAAATCGGTGTTGGACAAGGTGCTGGGGTTGTGGTTTCTGCTGCTCGCCTCGGTGCAGGCCCTGTGGTTGTTACACCGACTCTCGCCGCGCTGTGTGGTAGGGATGGGCGGGTATGTCGCGGGCCCGGCGGGTGTGGCGGCCTGGCTGCTGCGCAAACCGCTCCTCATCCACGAGCAGAATGCCGTTGCCGGCACCACCAATCGCCTGCTGGCGCCGCTGGCTGCACAGGTCATAGCGGCTTTTCCCGGGGCCTTCGGGGAGCGAGTCGAACACAGGGTGCTGGGTAATCCCGTGCGCCGCGCACTGGTCGAGGCCGGTGCGGCCCGGCGCTACGACTACGCTGGCCAGCGTCCGCTGCGGCTGCTGGTGCTGGGCGGCAGCCTCGGTGCCCAGCCGATCAACCAGGTGCTCCCCGGCACCGTGCGCGCTATCCAGGGCAGGGGTCGGCAACTGGAGCTCTGGCACCAGACCGGGGAGGCACATGTCGCGGCGGTGCGGGCGAGCTATGGCGACCTGCTGGCCGGGGGTATGCGAGTGGTCCCCTTCATCGAGGATATGGCGTCCGCGTACGGCTGGGCCGACCTGGTGCTGTGCCGGGCGGGCGCGTTGACGGTGTCCGAGCTGGCCGTCATGGGTTGCCCCTCCATCCTGGTGCCCCTGCCCTATGCCATCGATGACCACCAGAGTGCCAATGCGCGCTCGCTCAGCGATCACGGTGGCGCCATGCTGCTGCGCCAGTCCGAGATGAGCGTTGAAGCGTTGACCGCTTCCCTGCTGGGCTACATGGTCCACCCCCAGTTGCTGGTGAAGATGGCCGCTGCGGCTGCCGCCGCGGCGACTCCGGATGCGGCGGCCCGGGTGAGTGATTGCTGTGAGGAACTCATCCGTGGCCGTTGAACGCAATGCCTACGCCGTGCCGGAGATGCGCCGGATCAGGCGCATTCACATGATCGGTATCGGCGGCGCCGGCATGAGCGGTATTGCCGAGGTGCTGGTGAACCTGGGCTATGAGGTTTCCGGTTCCGATATCCGCCCCGGTCCGGTTACCAGTCGACTCGAGGCGCGGGGTATCCGGGTGTATATCGGTCATGCCCAGGGCAACGTCGGCAGCGCCGATGTGGTGGTCAGCTCGAGCGCGGTAAACGAACAAAACCCGGAAGTGCTTGCCGCCCGTGCGGCGCGTATTCCGGTGGTGCCCCGGGCGGAAATGCTGGCGGAACTGATGCGCTATCGCCACGGTATCGCGGTCGCGGGTACTCACGGCAAGACCACCACCACCAGCCTGATTGCCAATGTCTTCGCCGAGGCGGGCCTGGATCCCACCTTTGTCATCGGTGGTCTGGTCAACAGCGTTGGCAGCAATGCCCAACTGGGTGCCAGCCGCTTCCTGATCGCCGAGGCCGACGAGAGTGACGCGTCCTTTCTTCACCTGCAGCCCATGGTGACGGTGGTCACCAATATTGAAGCCGATCACATGGACACCTACGGCGGGGACTTCGCGGTGCTGCGTCGCACCTACCTGGAATTTCTGCACAACCTGCCCTTCTACGGGGTCGCCGTGCTGTGTGTGGATGACCCGGTGATCCGCGAACTGCTACCCGAGGTGACCCGGCAGGTGATTACCTACGGTATCGCCGGGGATGCTGACTACCGTATCGACCAGGTTGAGAAAGCCGGGCTCTCCACCCGGTTTCTGGTGCATCGCCCCGGCGGCCAGCCGCCGCTGGCGGTGCACCTGAATATGCCCGGCAGCCACAATGTCCTCAACGCCGTCGCCGCGGTGGCAGTGGCCTGTGACGAGGGCCTGGACGATGAGTCAATACAGCGCGGTCTCGCCGGCTTTGCCGGTGTGGGCCGCCGCTTTACCCGAATGGGCGAGTTGGTCATGCCCGGCGGTACCGCGGAACTGGTGGATGACTACGGCCACCACCCTACCGAAGTCAGGGCGACGCTGGAATCCACCCGCCAGGTGTGGCCCGAGCGACGGGTGGTGATGATCTACCAGCCGCACCGCTATACCCGGACACGGGACCTGTACGAGGACTTCGTGGCCGTGCTCTCCCGCTGCGATGTCCTGCTGTTGCTGGACGTATACGCGGCCGGGGAAGACCCCATTCCCGGGGCGGACAGTCGCAGCCTGGCCCGCAGCATCCGCCAGCGCGGCCAGTTGGAACCCGTTTTTGTCGAGCATCTCGACGATGTGCCGGAGGTGCTGTGCGGCATCGTTACCCAGGGCGATGTGGTCATCACCCAGGGCGCTGGCAACATCGGCCGGTTGGCGCAGGACCTGGCGGGGATGACATTTTTGAAGGAGTCAGGGGAATGAGTCTGGAGCTGTTGCGCAAGGCGCCGGTAGCGGTCCTGCTGGGCGGCAACTCCGCCGAGCGCGCGGTGTCATTGCAAAGCGGGAAAACGGTGATCGACGCGTTGCAGGGGCAGGGTTTCGACGTCAGGGCGGTGGACACGGCCGACAGCGACTGGGTAGCACACCTGCGCGATGTGTCCTTCGCCTTTATCGCGCTGCATGGTCCGGGGGGCGAGGACGGCAGTATGCAGGGCGCGCTGCAGGCATTGCGAATTCCCTATACCGGGTCCGGCGTGCTGGGTTCCGCCCTGGCCATGGACAAACTGCGCAGCAAGCAATTGTGGCAGGGTATCGGGCTGTCTACCGGCGGTTTTTTAAACCTTTCCCCGGCCACCGACTGGCAGCAGGTCATCGATCGCCTCGGCAAGGTGTTCGTAAAACCGACGTGCGAGGGCTCCAGTATCGGTATGACGTCGGCCGCCAGCGCTGCGGCATTGGCGCAGGCCTACGACAGGGCGAGCCAGTACGGCGGCGGAGTGCTGGCGGAGCAGTTCATCGACGGGCCCGAATACACCGTGGCCATCCTCGGTGATGAGGTGCTGCCCTCCATCCGGCTTGAAACCGCCAATGAATTTTACGACTACGAGGCGAAATACATTTCCAACGACACCCGGTACCACTGCCCCAGTGGGCTGAGTGCGTCGGAAGAGGCGGAAATGGGCGAGTTGGCGCTGTGGGCGTTCCGCTCACTGGGCTGCGCGGTCTGGGGCCGGGTTGACATCATGCGGGATCGGGCCGGCAGGTTCTACGTGCTGGAAGTCAATACCATTCCCGGGATGACCTCCCACAGCCTGGTGCCGATGGCGGCCAGGGCCGCGGGCATGGATATAGCCGCTTTGGTGGGGCGCATACTCGAATTGAGTCGCGCGAGGTGTGGCTAGCATGAAAATGATCAAGCGCGGCACAGCGCCAACCGCTGCCCGCAAGCCGGTAGCCGGCGAGCGCAGCCGCAGGCCGGCCAAGGGGGCGACGCGAAAATCGCAGCCGGTGAAGACGGAGCGACAGCCGGCGGCGTGGCTGAACCGGGTCATCGTCCTGACAGGTGCCGGGATTGTGCTGGTCGCTGCGCTGCAGGGCTACATCGCGTTGCAGTCCATTCCGGTTCAGTACATCAAGGTGACGGGTGAACTGGCGCATACCCGGACTGACCTGATCCAGGAAATGATCCAGCCGGCCCTGGTGGGAGGCTTTTTGCGGGCTGACCTGCAGCGCATCCGGACGCAGCTGGAAGAGCTGCCCTGGATCTACCAGGCCACCGTGCAACGGCGCTGGCCCAACGCACTGGAAATCCATGTGGTTGAGCAATTGCCCATCGCCCGCTGGGGTGACAGTGGCTTTTTGAATCATGAAGGCCAGGTGTTCCAGTCCGAATCCAGCCAGGACTGGCAGGCGCTGCCACGGCTCGACGGACCCCGGGGCAGTGCCCAGGCACTGGTGGCAGGCTACCAGCGCCTGGTCGAAATCCTGGCACCGGTGCATTTGTCGGTGGCGCAATTGACGGTGGATGAGCGCGACCAGGTGGAGGTGGTATTGGCGGGTGGTATCAGGCTCCTGCTCGGCAGCGAGGATTTTCTCGAGCGTATGCACCGCTTTGTGGCGATCTATCGCACCGAGCTCGCCGCCAGGGCCGCCGACGTGGAGCGGGTCGACCTGCGCTACGAAACGGGGGTCGCGGTGGCCTTTACCGAGTCATCCCGGGTGGCGGGAATATAAGTAAATAGCAAGTAGCACAGGAGAGACACTGCCATGGGCAGCGTGCAGGACAAGAAAATGATCGTCGGGCTGGATATCGGTACATCCAAGGTGGTGGCGATCGTCGGGGAAATCGGGGCGGATGGCGGCATTGAAATCGTCGGTATCGGTTCCCACCCGTCCAAGGGGATGAAGAAAGGGGTGGTGGTCAATATCGAATCGACCGTGCAGTCGATCCAGCGGGCCGTGGAAGAGGCGGAACTGATGGCGGGCTGCCAGATTCACTCGGTCTACGTGGGTATCGCCGGCAGCCATATTCGCAGCCTCAATTCCCACGGTATCGTCGCGATCAAGGACAAGGAGGTCTACAGCCACGACCTGGAGCGGGTGATCGACGCGGCGCAGGCCGTGGCGATACCGGCGGACCAGAAGATCCTGCACATACTTCCGCAGGAGTATGTCATCGACAACCAGGAGGGGATCAAGGAGCCGATGGGCATGTCCGGCGTGCGCCTGGAAGCCAAGGTTCACCTGGTGACCTGCGCGGTGAATGCCGCCCAGAATATCGAGAAATGTATTCGCCGCTGCGGGCTCGAGGTCGAGGAAATCATCCTCGAGCAACTGGCCTCCAGCTACGCGGTATTGACCGATGACGAGCGGGAACTGGGTGTCTGCCTGGTGGATATCGGCGGCGGTACAACGGACATCGCCATCTTCACGGACGGCTCCATCCGGCACACCGGGGTAATACCGATCGCCGGCGACCAGGTAACCAACGACATCGCCATGGCCCTGCGCACGCCGACCCAGCATGCCGAGGAAATCAAGATTCGCTACGCCTGTGCGCTCACCCAACTCGCCGGCGCCGACGAAACCATCAAGGTGCCGAGCGTGGGTGATCGCGCCCCCCGGGACCTGTCGCGCCAGGCCCTGGCGGAGGTGGTGGAGCCGCGTTACGACGAGCTGTTCACGCTCGTGCAGGCCGAACTGCGGCGCAGTGGTTATGAAGACCTGGTGCCGGCGGGCATCGTGCTCAGCGGTGGCACCTCGAAAATGGAGGGTGTGGTTGAGCTGGCGGAAGAGATATTCCACATGCCGGTGCGGGTGGGCTATCCCCAATCCGTGCAGGGTTTGAACGATATCGTACGCAATCCCATCTACGCTACCAGCGTGGGCTTGCTGCTGTACGGGGCGGAGCATTACCAGGAGGCGGGGGCCGGTGTATCCGGCAAATCGAGTGGTTCGGGTGAGGGGCTGTTCAACCGGGCGAAAGCCTGGTTGCAGAGTAATTTCTAACTGTTGTTTTTGTAGCAAAACCGTCGTGCGAAAGTGCGGCTTATCAATACCAAGGGGAGCAAGGCCATGTTTGAACTAATAGAAAATGTACCTTCCAATGCGGTAATCAAGGTTATCGGTGTGGGTGGTGGCGGCGGCAACGCGGTCAAGCACATGATCGCGAACAACGTCGAGGGCGTGGACTTTATCTGCGCCAACACCGATGCCCAGGCGTTGACCGACATTCATTCGAAAACCGTGCTGCAACTTGGTGGCGCCATCACCAAGGGGCTGGGGGCGGGTGCCAACCCGGAGATCGGGCGCGCGGCTGCCATGGAGGATCGGGAGCGCATCGCCGACGCCCTGCGCGGTGCCGATATGGTGTTCATTACCGCCGGCATGGGTGGCGGCACTGGCACCGGCGGTGCTCCGGTGGTAGCGGAGATCGCTCGCGAAATGGGTATCCTGACGGTCGCGGTCGTCACGCGCCCGTTCCCGTTCGAGGGCAAGAAGCGGCTTAGCGTCGCCGCTGCGGGTGTGGCGGAATTGCAGCAACACGTGGACTCGTTGATCACCATTCCCAACGAAAAACTGCTGGAGGTTTTGGGGAAAAATACCAGTCTGCTGGATGCCTTTAAAGAGGCCAATGATGTACTGTTGGGTGCAGTTCAGGGCATAGCGGACCTGATTATCCGTCCCGGAATGATCAATGTCGACTTCGCGGATGTGCGCACTGTCATGTCCGAAATGGGTATGGCGATGATGGGTACCGGCAGCGCCAGGGGAGAAAACCGTGCACGCGAGGCCGCAGAAAGGGCGATTAACAGCCCGCTGCTGGACGATATCAATCTTGAGGGTGCGCGCGGAATCCTGGTGAATATAACAGCCGGCCTGGATTTGTCCCTGGGTGAATTCTCCGAAGTCGGTGACACGATTGAGGAGTTTGCGTCAGAGGAAGCGACCGTCGTGGTGGGTACTGTGATAGACCCCGATATGGGGGACGAACTGCGGGTGACGGTGGTAGCCACCGGGCTCGGTAGCGAAGCCGCGAAAGTTCCCCTGCAGGTGGTCGAGTCCGCGCCCAAGGCCACGTCAGTTGATGTCGACCTGGAACCGGATTACGCACAATTTGATCGACCCACGGCCATGCGCAAATCGCGCAGGGCAGGTGCGGGGCAGGCCCTGGCGATTGAGGCCGGCGGCGAGGAATACTTTGATATTCCTGCCTTTTTGCGCCGCCAGGCCGATTAGGTAACAAGCTGTCGCCCCCGCTGCGGCTTCGTTGCCGCAGATAAGACCGGCGGTAGCCGGCTCGGGAGAGGTTCTGATGCGACAGCGGACACTGCGTAACTCGATCAAGGCGACGGGCGTCAGCCTGCACACGGGTGAAAAGGTTTATATGACCCTGCACCCGGCGCCGGTCGATAACGGTATCGTGTTTCGTCGGGTCGATCTCGATCCCGTGGTGTGCTTGCCTGCCCGGGCGGAAAATGTCGGCGATACCACGCTGTCTACCACGCTGGTGGTAGGCAGGGAGCGGGTTGCCACGGTTGAACACCTGTTGGCGGCCCTTGCCGGCCTGGGTATAGACAACTGCTTCATTGACCTGAGCGCGCCGGAAGTGCCCATCATGGACGGCAGTGCCGGGCCGTTTGTCTTCCTGATACAGTCCGCCGGGGTGGTTGAGCAACAGGCCGCCAAAAAGTTCATCCGCATCAAGCGCAAGATTACCGTGGAGGACGGCGATAAGGTCGCCAGCCTGCTGCCCTTCGACGGGTTCAAGGTGTCCTTCACCATCGATTTCGATCACCCGGTTTTTCGCGACCGCAAGGCCCACTCAGAACTGGATTTTTCCACTGATGCGTTTGTGCGGGAAGTCAGCCGCGCCAGGACCTTCGGCTTTATCCACGAGATCGAATACCTGCGCTCCAGGGGGTTGGCCCGCGGCGGCAGTGTCGATAACGCCATCGTGGTGGACGAGTTCCGGGTGCTCAACCAGGACGGACTGCGGTACGAGGATGAGTTTGTCCGCCACAAGGTGCTGGACGCAGTGGGCGACCTCTACCTGCTGGGCTACAGCCTGCTGGGCGAATTTCGCGCCTACAAATCGGGTCACGCACTCAATAATGCCGCCTTGCGCGCCCTGATCGCCCAGCCCGATGCCTGGGAAATGGTGACCTTCACCGATCGCGCGCCCGCGCCAATCTCCTACGCCCTGGCTGCCGTCGCGGCGGGCTAGCCCGCCGCCGCCGGACCCCGCCCGGAGCCGGCGGGCCTATGAGCGCAGAGTTCGTGGATTTTTCACGGTAATTGTGGCATAGTCGCCAGCCAAACTGCTGCTCGCCACTCATAAAATGAAAGTCATTCTTATTAGCGGTAAGCACGGGGGTTCACGTTCCATTGAGTTGGGTCGCTGGTCCCGTGCCCTATTGTCCTTTTGCTGCCTGGGTTTCCCGCTGGGAATGATGGCTATCGGCTATCTGGCGGGACAGGACAGTGAGGCCAGTGCACTGCGCGGCGCCACCCTCGATACCATCCAGGAGGGACTGGACCAGCAATCGATCGGCCTGGAGGCCTTGCAGGACCAGGCCGAGCTGAAGCTGCAGGCCCTGACCATCAACCTGGCGGAATTGCAGGCCCGGATGACCCGGCTGGACGCCCTCGGGGAGCACCTCACGGCGATGGCGGATCTCGGCAACGGGGAGTTTGATTTCAGCCAGGCGCCCGCCGTGGGTGGGCCGCTGGCGGGCGAGTACAGCGTCGATTTCAGTTCTATGGACCTCGCCGGCGAGGTCGACAGTTTTGAGGCGAGGCTGGACGATCGCGAGCAGCAGCTGGGGATCCTGGAGTCGCTATTCCGCAACCGGAAACTGGCGGATGAGACCTGGTTGTCGGGCCAGCCCGTGGAAAAAGGCTGGATTTCCTCCGCCTACGGTTTGCGCACCGATCCGTTCACCGGGCGCCGGTCGCGCCACAATGGGATCGACTTCGCCGGCAAGGAAGGTTCGAATGTACTGGCGGTCGCGGCCGGGGTCGTCACCTGGACCGGCCGCGAGTCCGGCTACGGCAACATGGTTGAAATCTCCCATGGCGACGGCCTGGTTACCCGCTATGCGCACAACAAGCAGAATCTTGTCGCCCCCGGCGACCTGGTACGCAAGGGTGAGCCAATCGCCCTGATCGGCTCAACGGGGCGTTCCACCGGAGCCCATGTACACTACGAGGTCTACAAGAACGGCCGCTCGGTCGATCCTTCGAGTTACGTTCGCCGCACCCACCGCTAGTTCTCGCACTCTCAAGCCTTGTACGCGTCGCGGCAACCGCCCCGGCGGATCTCCCCTATGTCAAAAAGTGAATTACGATGATTAGCAACAGCCTGAAGAAACTGTTCGGTACCCGCAATGACCGGGAACTGAAACGCATGGGCAAGGTGGTAAAGCAGATCAATGCCCTGGTCGATGCCACTGCGGCGCTCAATGACGAGCAACTCGCGGGCAAAACAGCCGAGTTCAGGCAGCGAATCGCGGACGGTGAAAGCCTGGACAAGATTCTCCCCGAGGCCTTTGCGGTCGCCCGAGAGGCGAGTGAGCGGGTGCTGGGTATGCGCCATTTCGATGTCCAGCTGATCGGCGGCATGGCCCTGCACGAGGGCAAAATAGCCGAGATGCGCACCGGCGAAGGCAAGACCCTGGTGGCGACGCTGCCCGCCTACCTCAATGCCCTGTCCGGCAACAGCGTCCACCTGATAACGGTCAACGACTATCTCGCCAGCCGGGATGCCAACTGGATGCGGCCGCTGTACGAGTTTCTCGGGGTGTCGGTGGGCGTGATTCGTTCCGGCCAGGCACAGAGCGAAAAGCGTGAGGCCTACGGCGCCGATATCGTCTATGGCACCAACAACGAATTCGGGTTTGATTACCTGCGCGATAACATGGCGTTTGCGCTGGAAGACAAGATGCAGGGATCGCTGAGCTTCGCGATCGTGGATGAGGTCGATTCCATCCTGATCGACGAGGCCCGCACCCCGTTGATTATCTCCGGGGCATCCGAGGACAGTTCGGAGCTGTACAAGCGCATCAACCGTATGGTCCCCCTGCTGAAGCCCGACGTGGAGGGGCAGTCCGGTCACTTTACTATCGATGAAAAGCAGCGCCATGTGGAGCTGACGGAAGAGGGGCATGAGTACATCGAGTCCCTGATGATCGGGGAGAAACTGCTGGCGGAGGGCGAGAGCCTGTACGCGGCCACTAATCTCAACCTGCTGCACCACGTGTACTCCGGCCTGCGGGCGCACATCATGTTCCACCGCGATGTCGAGTACATCGTGCAGGACGGGCAGGTGGTGCTGATCGACGAGCACACCGGGCGGACCATGCCGGGACGGCGCCTGTCCGAGGGCCTGCACCAGGCGATTGAGGCAAAAGAGGGGGTATCCATCCAGAGCGAGAGCCAGACCCTGGCGTCCACGACCTTCCAGAACTATTTCCGCCTTTACGGCAAGTTGTCCGGCATGACCGGCACCGCCGATACCGAGGCCTTTGAATTTCGCCAGATTTACGGCCTGGAGGTACTGGTGATTCCCACCAACGTGCCCCAGCAGCGCAAGGACCTCAACGACCTTGTGTACCTGAGCAAGGAAGAGAAATTCGACGCCATCGTGACGGACGTCAAGGATTGTATGGCCAAGGGCGCGCCGGTGCTGGTGGGTACCGCCTCGGTGGAAACCTCTGAAGAGTTGTCCAAGCGCTTCCGCAAGGCCGATATCGCGCACAAGGTGTTGAACGCCAAGTACCACGAGCAGGAGGCGGAGATCATCGCCCAGGCCGGGCGGCCGGGGGTGGTGACTATCGCCACTAATATGGCCGGCCGGGGCACAGACATCGTACTTGGCGGTAACCTGGAGGCAGAGCTTGCTGCCGCCGGCGCGATCGACGATGCCCGGCGGGCGGAGCTCAAGGCGGCCTGGCAGCAGCGTCACCAGCAGGTGCTGGAGGCCGGCGGGCTGCATATCCTCGGTACCGAGCGCCACGAATCGCGCCGTATCGACAATCAGTTGCGCGGCCGCGCGGGCCGACAGGGCGACCCCGGTCTTTCCAGATTCTACCTGTCCCTGGAAGACAACCTCATGCGCATTTTCGCGTCCGACCGGGTCAAGAGCTTTATGCAGGCTCTCGGTATGGAGAAGGGCGAGGCGATCGAGCACCGTATGGTGACCAATGCCATCGAGAAGGCGCAGCGCAAGGTGGAAGGGCGCAACTTCGATATTCGCAAGCAGTTGCTGGAGTATGACGATGTGGCCAACGACCAGCGCCAGATCATCTACCAGCAGCGCAACGACCTGCTGGACGAGCACGATGTCTCGGACACTATAACCGCTATTCGCCGCGACGTGGTCAACGATGTGATAGACGGCTTCATCCCGCCCCTGAGCGTGGAGGAGCAGTGGGATATCCCGGGCCTGGAAAAACAGCTGGAGACAGAATTCGCCATCGCCCTGCCGCTGGCGCAGTGGCTGGAGGACGACAATCAGCTGCATGAGGAAGCCCTGCGGGAAAAGATCTGCGGCGAAATCCAGGCAGCGTACGATACCAAGAGCGAGCGGGTCGGCCCTGGCATGCGCAAGATCGAAAAACAGATCATGCTGCAGGTGCTCGATACCCTGTGGAAGGAGCACCTGTCCACCATGGATCATCTGCGCCAGGGTATTCACCTGCGCGCCTACGCCCAGAAGAACCCCAAGCAGGAGTACAAGCGCGAGTCCTTCGAGCTGTTTGAACAGCTGTTGAAAAACCTCAAGGACGAGGTGGTGAAATTCCTCAGCCACGTACAGATCCAGCGACAGGACGAGGCGGAGCAGATCGAGCGGCAGCGACGCGAGGCGGCCGAGCGTGAAAAGCTGGCTTTCCAGCACGCCCAGGCGTCCGCAATGGCCGCATCGGACGGGGACGGTCAGCAATCGCCGGAGCAGGATACAGCGGCGGCGCCCCAGACATTTACCCGTGACCAGCCGAAAGTCGGCCGCAATGAACCCTGCCCCTGCGGCAGTGGCAAGAAGTACAAACAGTGCCATGGCAAACTTTGAATCAGGAGCGTTGACATGGCGGTAGGCGACGACACGCCGGGCGTACTCCATCCGGTTCCCGGCCTGCGCCTGGCGACCGTCTCCGCCGGTGTCAGGAAACCCGGGCGCAAGGACCTGGTGCTGATGGCGTTGGACGCGGGGGCGAACGTGGCGGCGGTGTTCACCCGCAATGCGTTTTGCGCCGCACCGGTCACGGTGGCGAGAGCGTATTTACAGGCCAGCGCGGGTCAACCGCGCTACCTGTTGGTCAATACCGGCAACGCCAATGCCGGCACCGGGCAGGCGGGTATCGAGGATGCCCGGGCCTGCGCCCGGGCGGTGGCGCTCGCGGGGGAGGTGTCCGCTGAACAGGTGTTGCCCTTTTCCACCGGGGTGATCGGCGAACCCCTGCCGGTACAGCGGATAGAAGCAGCCATACCGGCGGCATTCGCCGCGCTCTCAAGCGATGGCTGGGCGGATGCGGCGCTGGGTATCATGACCACAGACACCCGCCCCAAGGGCTGCTCCCTGCGCTTCGCCGCCGGTGGCAAGGACTATGTGATCACCGGAATCGCCAAGGGTGCCGGTATGATCCGGCCCAACATGGCGACCATGCTGGCCTATATCGCGACCGATATGGCGGTTGACCGCACCCTGTTGCAGGCGCTGTTGGGCGCCGCGGTCGAGACGACCTTCAATCGCATCACAATTGATGGCGATACCTCAACCAATGACGCCTGCGTGCTGGTGGCAACCGGCGCGGCCGGCAACGATGCGCTGTGTGACCCGGCCTCAGCGCTCTGTTCGGGCTTGCGAGAGGCGCTGGAGACAGTTTGCCTGGCCCTGGCCCAGGGCCTGGTGCGCGACGGGGAGGGTGCCAGCAAATTCGTGACGGTACAGGTCAACGGCGGGCGAGAGGAACAGGAGTGCCTCGACGTCGCCTTCACCATCGCCCATTCGCCCCTGGTCAAGACAGCCCTGTTTGCCAGCGATCCCAACTGGGGACGACTGCTGGCGGCCATCGGCCGGGCCGGCCTGGCGGACCTGGAGGTGAACCGTATTGCCGTTTACCTCAATGACGTGCTGATCGCGAGTGAGGGCTGCAGGGCCGGCAGTTACACCGAAGAGCAGGGTGTGGCCGCCATGGCGCCCAGCGATATCGTCATTCGTATCGAGCTCAACCGCGGCGACAGTGAGGCGACTGTCTGGACCAGCGATTTTTCCTATGACTATGTCCGCATCAATGCCGAGTACCGGACCTGACGTGAGCTGGGTGCACGTGGCGGTAGGCGTGGTGCTGGATGAATCGGGCAGGGTACTGATATCCCGCCGGGCGGGCGACAGTCACCAGGGCGGGCTGTGGGAGTTTCCCGGCGGCAAGGTCGAGGCCGGCGAGACCCTGGAGCGTGCCCTGGCGCGGGAACTGCGGGAGGAAGTGGGCATTCACATCGGGCGCACCAGCCCACTGCTGCAGGTGCGACATGATTACGGCGACAAGCGGGTGCTGCTGGACGTGCACGTGGTGTGGGACTTCACCGGCGAGGCGCGGGGCCTGGAAGCCCAGCCGCTGGCATGGATTGCGCCGGGCGAGCTTGACCGTTATCCGTTCCCGGCCGCCAATGTGCCGATCATCGGGGCGATAAAGGCGCTACCGGGCGAGACCGCCGGGCTGGGTTAGCGACGGCTTTCCGCGCGCAACAGGAACTCCTTGTGCAATTCCTGCACACTATCGTCCAGTTCCGCCAGGGACTTTGCGTTGTCGATTACGATGTCCGCCAGTGCCAGCCGCTGCTCGCGGTCCATCTGGGCCGCCATGATGCGCCGGATCTGCTCTTCGCTGTTGTTGTCCCGCTGGCTGGCACGCGCCAGCTGCAGCGCCTCGGGCACGTCCACCACCACCACGCAATCCACCAGGTCCCGCTGTCGGGTTTCCAGCAACAGCGGGGAGCTGAGTATGCAGTAGGCGGAACCGGCCACCGCGAGCTGGCGCTGGATTTCCTCGTGTATCAGCGGGTGGGTGAGTCGTTCCAGCCACTGCCGTTCGCGCTCGTCGGCGAACACTTTCTGGCGCAGCGCGGCGCGATCGAGGCTGCCATCGGCGAGGATCAGGGCGGCGCCAAAATGATCGGCGATCGCCGACAGCGCGGCCCCGCCGGGCTCCACCACCAGCCTGGCGGCGATGTCCGCATCCACCACCGCAATACCCAGGCGCTCGAAGCGCCGGGTGACGGCCGATTTTCCGCTGCCGATGCCGCCGGTGACCCCGATCACCAGTCCCATCAGTTCAGCCCCGCCGCCGACAGGTAGCGGTTGGTGAGCGCCTCCCCCCACAGCAGTGCGATCCAGCCCGCGGCTGCCAGGTAGGGGCCGAAGGGAATGGCCACCTCGCGGCCCCTGCGCTTGATCAACATCAGCGCAATGCCGCACACCGCCCCCACCACGGACGACAACAGGATAACAAGTGGCAGGGCCTGCCAGCCCAGCCAGGCGCCGAGCGCTGCCAGCAGTTTGAAATCACCGTAACCCATGCCGTCCTTGCCCGTGACCAGCTTGAACAGCCAGTACACGCCCCAGAGTATGAGATAGCCCGCCATGGCGCCAATCACCGCATCGCCGAGGCTCACGTAAGTCCCGCCGAGATTGAACAGCAGGCCCAGCCACAGTAACGGCAGCGTGATGTCGTCGGGCAGCAACGTGTGATCGATGTCGATCATGGTGAGGGCTACCAGTGCCCAGGTGAAAATGATGGCCCCCAGCAGGGCCGGGGAGAAAGCAAAGAAGCAGGCGAGGCAGAGTGTGAGCAGCCCGGTGACAAGTTCAACTGCGGGGTAGCGCAGGGAGATTTTTACCCCGCAGGAGGCGCATTTACCGCCCAGCAGCAGGTAGCTGATGAGCGGGATGTTGTGCCACGGCTTGATCGCGCTACCGCAGTGTGGGCAGTGGGAATTCGGCGTGGCCAGGGTCAGCCGTGCGGCTTCCTTTTCCTGCGGCACTTCGAGCAGCTCGCAGCAGTCACGCCGCCAGCGGGTTTCCATCATCAGCGGCAGGCGGTAGATCACCACGTTGAGAAAACTGCCAACGACCAGGCCGAGGCATAACAGGCACAGCGGCAACAGCCAATCGAGTTGGTCGAATAAAGCCTGCATCAGCTTCGTTTCCTGGCCCGGGCGCCGCCGGGTCTAGATTACCGAGCCGAGCATGAAGATGGGCAGGTACATCGCCACCATCAGGCCGCCCACCAGTACACCGAGTATCGCCATGATCATCGGTTCCATCAGCGAACTGAGGCTGTCCACGGCGTTATCCACCGCCTCTTCATAGTGCGTGGCAACCTTGTCGAGCATCTCGTCCAGCGAACCCGACTCCTCGCCGATCGACATCATCTGCAGCAGCATATTGGGAAACAGGCCGGTGGACTTGGTCGACGAGTACAGGGTGTTGCCGGTGGTGACATCATCCTTGATTCGCCGGATAGCCTTGGCGTACACCGAGTTGCCCGCGGCGCCGGCGGTGGATTCCAGTGCATCCACCAGCGGCACACCGGCAGCAAAGGTTGTTGCCAGGGTGCGGGAGAAGCGGGCGATGACCGAGTCGTGCACGATCATGCCGAAGATGGGCAGGCGCAGGGTCAGCCGGTCCAGGAATTCGGCGAACTTCACCGAGCGCAGTTTCGCCTCCCTGAACACAAAAATCGCGGCGATGATCATCAGCAGGATGACGAACCACCATTTCTGCACAAAATTCGAAATCGTCAGGACAAACAGGGTAAAGGCCGGCAGGTCCGAGCCGAAGCTGCGGAAGGTCTCGGCGAACTGCGGCACCACCTTGACCAGGAGGATACCGGTGACGACGATCGCCACCACCACCACCGCGGTCGGGTAGGTCAACGCTTTCCTGATTTTGGCCTTCAGCTGCTCGGTTTTTTCCTTGTAGGTCGCCACCCGGTCGAGCATCACTTCCAGGGTGCCCGATTCCTCGCCCGAGGCGACCAGGGAGCAGAACAGGTCATCAAACAGGCGCGGGTGTTTGGCCAGGGACAGCGCCAGGCCGCCGCCAGCGGCGACATCATTGCGAATAGTGTTCACCAGTTCCCGCATCTTGGGTTTTTCGGAACCCTCGGCCACGATTTCGAAACTCTGTACCAGCGGCACACCGGCCTTGATCATGGTGGCCATCTGGCGGGTGAATATGGCGATATCCGCCGGCTTGATGGGTTTGCCGCCACTGCCGAACAGGGGCTTGGATTTCTTTTTGATATTCTTCGGCTTGATGCCCTGGCGCCGTAGCTGGGCCTTGGCCATTGCTGAACTGGCGGCACGTATCTCACCGGTGCTGCTGTGCCCGGCCTTGTCGGTGCCGCTCCAGACGAAGATATCGCTCCTGGTTGCGCTGCTTGTTGCCATAGTCGTCTCGCCCCTGTGCCCGGTGTCCCCGGCCTGTTACATTTTTTAGTCTAATCTACCGTGATGCGGTTGGCTTCCTCAAGACTTGTCAGGCCCTGCGCAACCTTGCGCAGGGCAGATGCCCGGAGGTCGTTGAACCCCTCCGCCCTGGCCTGTTCCGAAATCTGGATGGAGTTCCCCTCCTCCATGATAATGCGGGCAATGGCCGGCGTTACCTTTACCACCTCGTAAATGCCGACCCGACCCTTGTAGCCCTCATGGCAGACATTGCAGCCCACGGCTTTCCTGATGGTGGCCGTTGCCAGCTGCTCCTCGGTAAAGCCCAGCTTTAACAGCGCCTCGTGGGGTATATCGGTCGCGGGCGCGGCGCATTCCTTGCACAAACGGCGGGCCAGGCGCTGGGCAATGATCAGGCTGACGGACGAGGCCACGTTGAAGGCCGGGACGCCCATGTTCAGCAGGCGGGTAACGGTCTCGGCGGCGCTGTTGGTGTGCAGGGTGGACAGTACCAGGTGGCCGGTCTGGGCCGCCTTGATGGCGATTTCCGCCGTTTCCAGGTCGCGGATCTCGCCGACCATGATGACGTCCGGGTCCTGGCGCAGGAAGGAGCGCAGGGCCTCGGCGAAATTCAGCCCGACCTTGGCGTTGACATGGACCTGGTTGATCCCCTCCAGGTTGATTTCCACCGGATCCTCCGCGGTGGAGATGTTGCGTTCGGCCGTATTGAGGATGTTGAGTCCGGTATACAGCGAAACCGTCTTACCGGAACCGGTCGGCCCTGTGACCAGAATCATGCCCTGGGGCTGGCTCAATGTCTTGAGGTACATCTCCTTTTGTTCCGGCTCGTACCCCAGGGCATCGATACCCATCTGGGCACTGGTGGGGTCGAGGATACGCAGCACGATTTTTTCGCCGAACAGGGTGGGCAGCGTGTTCACCCGGAAGTCGATGGCCCGACTGCGGGACAGCTTCATCTGGATGCGGCCGTCCTGGGGCATGCGGCGCTCGGAGATGTCCATCTGGGACATAACCTTGAGTCGCGCCGACAGGCGGGGTGCCAGGTTCTTGGGTGGTTTGACCACCTCCCGCAGAATGCCGTCGGTGCGAAAGCGCACCCGGTAGTTCCGTTCATAGGGCTCGAAGTGAATATCCGATGCGCCCTGCTTGATGGCGTCAATCAGCACCTTGTTGATAAAGCGGACAATCGGGGTCTCGTCGATGCTGTCATTACCGCTGCCTTCGTCGCTGTCGCCAGCCTCGCTGACGGCGGAGACATCGATATCGTCAAGGTCGGCGGAATCCAGGTCCGACAGGCCGTCGCCCAACTGGTCCTGGGAATCCACCCACTCGGCGATGGCCTGGGTAAGGACCCGGTCTTCTATGAGTACCGCGTCGGTATTGATGCCGGTGTGGAACTTGATCTCGTCCAGGGCCGCCAGGTTGGTCGGGTCGGAGACGGCAATGAACAGGCGATTGCCACGGCGAAACAGGGGCAGGGCATGGTGTTTTGTCACCAGCGAAATGTCGACCAGGCCATCGGGCAGGGCGCTGCGATTGAACGCCCTGAGGTCGAACAGGGGCACCCCGAATTCATGGGAGGCGACTTCGGCCAGCCGCTGGCTGTCGACGTTTTTTTTCTCGACCAGGAACTGGACAAACGGTATGCGCTCCAGCGACGCGTCCTTCTGCGCCTGGCTCGCCGCCTGCGCGCTGATCAGGCCCTCGGCTACGAGGCGGCCCGCCAGTCCGCTCAGTTGTCCAATGGCCTTTTCATTCATCGAAACAGCGCCCCTGCTGACACCCATGCAAATCCGGTCGAAAAGTTAATGCACTTTGCGGTGTTGCTCTATTTATAACGGGCAGTATAACCAGCCAACAACCCGGCTCCTAGAGTTCAGGCAAGCCTAATTGGCTGAATTTAAGTTAATTTTGCGGGCCGTGTGACCCAAGTAACACAGGCCCGTCGGGTGATCGCGGCATTGCGCCGCGCCTGTGGGCCGCAGTGGCAGCCGTCAGGCGCTGGGCGCAAGCGATGCGCGGCTCAACGCCCGGCGCCTGGATTCGAGTGTGGCCGATAGCCCCGCCTCAAGAGCCGGTTTCGGTTGAAGCGGGGCTGCCGGCAGCTGCGCAGCCAGTCGGTTTGTAGGTTGAGTCGGGGGAAAATAGACAAAAATTGTCACTATGTGGCAGGAGCCGGCAGTGTCCACCTGTCCCGAGAGCGCATGCCAAAAATGGCATTGAGCTTGAAATAAATTTTTAAGTCTATGAAAAATATATAAAAAATATTTAACGAGGTGCTTTTTTAAAATCTTGGCATGCGGTTTGCTTGTTGCCTTGTGCAGTCGTTGGTCCAGGGTTCATTCAGAGCGCTGGTACCGATAATCGAGCAAACATCCATCATGGGGATAGCAAAATGAACATTCAAAAGAAGCAACAGGGTTTCACCCTTATCGAACTGATGATCGTCATCGCGATCGTCGGTATTCTGGCCGCCATCGCGCTGCCCGCATACCAGGACTACACCGTGCGCGCCAAGGTATCCGAGGCGATGGTTAACCTGGCGGAAGCCAAAACCACAATCGCGGAGTACTACTCGTCCAATAATGTCTTCCCGACCCTTGCTGCATCTGGCATCAACACCAGCCCGAATACCGACATCGTAGCGTCGATTGTCTACTCGTCCGCTGGCAACGAGCCTCTGCTGACGGCCCATGTCAAGCAGGCGGTAGTTCCGGGTGCCGCCGCCAACCAGACGTTCCTGCTGTCGGGTTCGACCCAGGCCGGCAACAGGATCATCTGGAAATGCAAGCCGGGTACGGCCAACGCACTGGCGACCAAGTATCTTCCCGCCAACTGCCGCGGATAAGATAGTTACCTGAAAATTCCGCCCGGCATTGCCGGGCTTTTTTTCGTGCCTGTTTCGGGCACACTCATCTGCAACGGGTCGGCCGGTACATGACGTGACGGGTAACAGCGCCATCGTGCAAAAACCAACACACCTCGGGCTGATGACTGGCGCGGTACTGATGGTATGCCTGGCAATCTACTTGCCGGGCCTGTCCGGCCCGTTACTGTTCGATGACAGGCCAGCCCTGACAGTAAACCAGCTGGTCCAGGTCAGCGGCGCCGAATTCGACCGCTGGCGAGTGGCGGCTTTCAGCTCTTATTCCGGGCCGTTGCGCCGGCCGCTGGCCATGTTGTCGTTTGCGGCCAATCATGCCGTAGCGGGTACCTTTTCCCCGGTGGGGCTGAAGGCGGTAAATCTCGGGATTCACCTGGCGATTGCCACACTGTTGTTTTCACTTTTCAGGCGGGTCCTGGGGGCCCTGGAGATCGGCCGCGACAGCCAGGTCCGCTGCCTGATTGCGTTCGTCGCAGCGTCTGTCTGGCTGCTGCATCCCCTGCATGTATCCACCGTACTCTACGCCGTGCAGCGTATGGCCCAGCTGGCCACATTGTTTGTGGTCGCCGGCCTGTGGATTTTTGTGCGCTACCGTCAAAAGTGGGTAGAGCGGGGTGCTTCCGCGGGTGAACTGGTAGCGGCAGCGCTCTGGCTGTTGTTGCTGACTGTGCTTGCCGCGCTGTCCAAGGAGAGCGGTGCCCTGTTGCCCTGGCTGCTCATGGTGATGGAGGTGTGTGTTTTTCGCGGCAGGTGGGCGGGCCGTCCCAATGCCCCGCTGCGTGTCGCCGGCTGGGGTATCCTCCTGCTTCCGGTAGTGGCTGTGGTCCTGCTCTACCTGACAAATCCGCAGGTTCTGGAGCGGGCGTATGCCGGGCGCGAATTCACCCTGGTGGAGCGCCTGCTCACCCAGGCCCGGGTGCTCTGGCGCTATCTGGGGTGGCTCTGCCTGCCCAATATCAATGATATGGGTTTCCAGCACGACGATATCCCATTATCCACGTCCTTATTGCGCCCGTTTTCTACACTGGTAGCGGTCTGCGCCTGGCTGGTTGTGGTCCCGGTCGCATTCCTGTCGAGGCGGCGCTACCCGCTGTTGCTGCTGGCAGTGCTGTTTTTCCTGGTGGGCCAGAGTATGGAGTCCAGCGTCATACCGCTGGAGATGGTGTACGAGCACCGCAACTACCTGCCAGGCATTTTTGTGTGCCTGGCCCTCGCCTGGGCCGTCGTCACCGCGGCTTCGCGCAGCGCCAGGGTAAACACCTGGTACCCGGTGTTCGGCGTCCTCGCTGTGCTGTGTCTGTCACTGTTTATCCGCGTGCAGACCTGGTCGGATGAGCTGACCTTGAGCCGGGTTAACCTGGCCCAACATCCGCAATCTTCAAGATCCAACTATTTCTATGCCAACGCACTGTTGCGACATTTCCGGCAGGCGGAGCAATTGGGTCTGGGGCAGCGCGAGCAGGACGAGTCGCTGATCCTTTCCCGCCACTACTTCGAGCGAATGTACCAGACCAACGACCGGGACGTGGCGTCTCTGGTCATGCTGTATTACCTGGACAGCGTTTACTTTACCCAGCTGCAGCAGCAGGTCGATTGGCTGGAGAAGCTTGATGAGCTGTTGAATACCAGGACCCTGCAGGCCTCGGACTGGAATGCCCTGACGACACTGTTCGAGATATTGGCCGACAGGGCCGATGAAACGAATGCGGACAGGGTAGCCGGGCTGTTGGACAAGTTATCGGGCAGGTATCCCGCGTCCCCTGCCGTGCTGCGATACCGGTATGATTACCTGTCTGCCAGGAATGAGGAGGCGCCACAATTGATCCCCCTGCTGCAGCGGGCCCAGGCGCTGACGCCCGCCGCTTTCTGGCCCTATTACTTCCTGCTGTACGAGTATTCCCGGGAGGGCGACTCCGCCAGTATGTACGAGGAGGCTCGCCGGTGGCTCGCACACGACAGGAATCGGGAGCGGATTGGCGATTTGAAGGAGCTGTTCGGGCCAGCTGATGAGTGATCAGAGACGCACAGGCTCAGGGCGCATCGACTCCGGCCTGGCGCTGCTGGCCGCGGCACTGGTCCTGCTGGCCTGCTGCTGGGCATACTGGCCCGGTCATACCGGGCCGGCGTTGCTGGACGATGCCATCAGCCTGGCGGTGATGGGTGACCTGAAGGGGCATCCGGAGCAGGTTTGGGATTACATCGCCGGTGAGACTTCCGGGCCGCTCGGGCGGCCCGTCTCCATCGCCAGCTTTGCGCTTGAAAAACTGCTGCTCGACGGCAGCCTGGCCACCAGCAAACAGCTCAATATACTGCTGCACCTGTTCAACGGCGGCCTCGTCATATGGCTGTTCTGGCTGCTGTTTCGCCACCTCGCGGTGCCCGGTTACCCCTGGTTGGCAGTGGTGCTGGGTGCCGCCTGGCTGTTCTCGCCCCTGTATGTCAGCACGGTTCTGTACGTGGTGCAGCGCATGGCCATGCTGTGCACCACGTTCATGCTGGGCGCCTGTATCAGTTATGTGTATTGGCGCAGGCAACTGTCGCGCGGCAGGTTTTCCGTCGCCCTCGCCGGCCTGGTCGGGCTGAACTTCCTGTTGGCGGTGTTCGCCAAGGAAAACGCCGTGGTGGTGATACCGGTGTTACTCCTGATCGAGGCGCTCTGGTTCCGGTTTGAGGGTGTCGGGGGTGAGCCCATTCGCTGGCTGCAGCGCCTGGTCCTGGGGCTGATAGCCCTGGGCGGCCTGGCCGCACTGGCGCTCGTGATCCTGGGCTACGACTACCTCGCGGCCGGTTTTGCCCACCGCTATTTTACCCTGGACGAGCGTTTGCTCACCGAAAGCCGCATTCTCTGGGACTATGTGGGCCAACTCTACGTCCCGGACGTGTTGCGCATGGGGCTGTATCACGACGATGTGGTGGTATCCACCGCTTTCACCCGGCCGCCGGCGACGCGTTACGCCGTGCTGGCCTGGCTGGCAGTGCTGTCCTGTGTGTGCGCGCTGATGTTTTGGCGCCGGGGTCGCTACGCCGCCCTGGGTATCGCCTGGTTCCTGGTCGGGCACAGTATTGAATCCACGGTGTTTCCGTTGGAGCTGTACTTTGAGCATCGCAATTACTTTCCCGGTATTGGCCTGTTTCTGCTGGTGGGGGTGGTATTTGCCCGCCTCGTGACGTTGTGGCCCGAGGTCAAATCCCCCCTGCTGGTCTACCTGGCGAGTTATGTGCTCTGGTTGGCCAGCCTGACCGGCTCCCAGGTACAGATCTGGTCCAGTCACCCGCTGCTGATACTGAACCATCTTAACGCTCATCCGGACTCGTTTCGCGCCAACGCCGATATGGCGGTGCAATTGGCGAACCTGGGGCAAATCGATGCGGCGCGGGACTACTCGGCCAGGGCATTTGCCGTGAACACGGCGGGTGAGCGCAGCGGCGACCGGGATATACGCGATCTCGCACTTGCCTGCGTCGCCGGACAACCGGTCGCCCCGGACCAGATCCGCCGGCTTGGCACCCTAAACCGCGGGCGGCCATTCAGCTCGGTGGTGACACTGCAGACCCTGGTGCATCTGCTGCAGGACAATGCCTGCCCCGGGTTCGACCGGGTGGGCTTCGCCGATCGCATGATTGAGATATTCCTCGCCGGCGACTCCCCGGCGACAGCCTCAGCCAATATTTATCTCGGTCTTGCGCTGCTGGAGAACACCCTGCAGCGGTGGCAGCATGCCGATGCTTACATTGACCTGTACCTGGCGGCCACTGGCGTCAATGCACAGGGACTGCTGATGAAGCTGCATTTTACCCGGGCATTGGGTAAAGTGGCGGAAGCCGCTGACATTGTCGCCACGCTGCAGGAGATGCAGGCGCGGGGCCAGTTGACGGTCGGCGAGCAACAAACCCTGTCACTGTACCTGGAGCAGTAGCTATTGAAATTTTCCATCGTTATCCCGGCCAAAAACGAAGAGGAGGGGCTGGCGAAGTTCCTGCCAACGCTGCGCGGGCTCTACCCGGAGGCCGAGATTATCGTGGTCAATGACGGCTCCACCGACGGCACGGTTGAGGTATGCAATAACGTTGGTGTGACCGTGATTTCCCACCCCTACTCAAAGGGTAACGGCGCGGCGATAAAGTCGGGGGCACGCGCTGCCAGGGGTGACTATATCGTATTTATGGATGGCGACGGCCAGCACGATCCGGAGGATGTCGCTCGCCTGCTCTACCGGGCGGAGGAGGGGTATGACCTGGTCGTGGGCGCCCGCAGCGGGCTGTCGTCACAGGCCAGTATTGCCCGCTGGAGTGCCAACAGTGTCTACAACCGCCTCGCCAGCTGGATGGTCAATCGCGAGATTCCCGACCTGACCTCCGGGTTTCGCTGTGTCCATCGGCTCAAGTTCCTCGACTTTCTCTACCTCTTGCCCAACGGCTTCAGCTATCCGACCACCTCCACCATGGCTTTTTTCCGGGCCGGTTACTCGGTGGGGTTTGTGCCGATCACGGTGTCGCCCCGCCTGGGCAGCAGCCATATCAATATCGTGCGCGACGGGGTGCGGTTCCTGCTGATTATTTTCAAGATCGGGACCCTGTATTCGCCCCTCAAGGTGTATTTTCCGGTAGCGGCGCTGATATCGGGGTTGGGTATGGTCAACTACCTGTATTCGAGCCTTGCCAGCGGCAGCCTGCGTGTCACCAATATGTCCACCCTGATGATATTGTCGGGTGTTATCGTGTTCCTCATGGGCCTGCTTTCGGAACAGCTCACCAACCTGCAGTACAAGGAAACCGACGCCGGCCACGATTGAGCGGACCGCCTCAACCGGGGTATTTTTCCTTGGCCTGTTTGCGCCTGGCGTGCAGTACCGGCTCGGTATAGCCGCTGGGCTGTTCCCTGCCCAGGAATACAAGGTCGCAGGCTGCCTGGAAGGCGACATTGCCGGCAAAACCCGGTGCCATGGGGCGGTAGAGCGGATCTGCGGCATTCTGCTGGTCCACAATCTCGGCCATCCGCTCCAGGGTGGCCCGCACCTGCGACTCGCTGCAGACCCCGTGGCGCAGCCAGTTGGCGATATGCTGGCTGGAGATGCGCAAGGTAGCGCGATCTTCCATCAGGCCCACGTGGTGGATGTCGGGCACCTTGGAGCAGCCCACACCCTGGTCCACCCAGCGCACCACGTAGCCGAGGATACCCTGGGCGTTATTGTCCAGCTCCCGCTGGATATCCTCTGCGCTGAGGCCGACGGCCCCTTTCAGGGGAATGCTCAGGATGTCGTCCAGCGACGCCCGCGGACGCCGCCGCAGTTCGGCCTGGCGCTCAGCTACATCGACCTCGTGATAGTGCATGGCGTGGAGGGTCGCCGCGGTGGGCGAGGGCACCCAGGCGGTGCTGGCACCGGCTTTGGGATGGGCGATTTTCGCCTTCATCATGTCCGCCATCAGATCCGGCATCGCCCACATGCCCTTGCCGATCTGCGCCCGCCCGAGCAGGCCACACTGCAGGCCGATATCGACGTTCCAGTCTTCGTAGGCATTGATCCAGGGTTCCTGTTTCATGGCGCCCTTGGGCGTCATGGCGCCGGCTTCCATGCTGGTGTGTATCTCGTCACCGGTGCGATCGAGGAACCCCGTATTGATGAATACCAGGCGCTCGCGCGCCACCCGGATGCATTCCTTCAGATTGATGGTGGTGCGTCGCTCCTCGTCCATTATGCCGACTTTCAGCGTGTTCCGCGGCAGGCCCAGGGCATCCTCTATTCGATCGAACAGGGTGCAGGCGAACGCCACTTCCGCGGGCCCGTGCATCTTCGGTTTGACGATATAGACGCTGCCCTTGCGTGAATTACGCGCGGCGCCGCCGTTCTTGCGCAGGTCGTGCAGGGCGATCATGGCGGTGAACATACCGTCCATGATGCCCTCGGGAATCTCCCGGTGCTCGCTGTCCAGGATGGCATCGCTGGTCATCAGGTGGCCCACATTGCGCACGAACATCAGGCTGCGGCCGGGCAGGATCAATTCGCCGCCGGCGGCGGCGGTGAATACCCGGTCGGGATTCAGGTGCCGGGTCAGCGATTTGCCCCCCTTGTCAAAGGTGTCGGCGAGGTCGCCGCGCATCAGCCCGAGCCAGTTGCGATAGACCACGGTCTTGTCCCGGGCATCGACTGCGGCCACCGAATCCTCGCAATCCTGGATGGTGGTGAGGGCGGCTTCGAGTACCACGTCCTTCACGCCGGCCGGATCGGTGCGGCCGATCGGGCTGCCCGGGTCTATCTGGATCTCGATATGCAGGCCATTGTGGCGCAGTAAAACGGCTGTGGGTGAATCGGGCTCACCGCAATAGCCGCGGAACTGGTCCTGCTGGACCAGCGAACTGATCCGCCCGTCGGCCATTACCACCTGCAGCTTGCCCGCCACCACGGCGTAGGATTTTGCCTGGTCATGGGCGCCGGCGGAGAGCGGGCAATGACGCGTGAGGAAGTCCCGGGCGTAGGCAACGACCCGGTCGCCCCGCACCGGGTTATAGGGTCCGCTGCGCTGGGCGCCGTTGTCCTCAGGGATGACATCGGTGCCGTAAAGGGCGTCGTAGAGGCTGCCCCAGCGGGCATTGGCGGCATTCAGTGCGTAGCGGGCGTTCATTACCGGCACGACCAGCTGGGGGCCGGCGAGGGTGGCGACCTCCGGGTCAACATTTTCGGTGGCAATGGCGAAGTCGTCACCCTCAGGCAGCAAGTACCCGATTTCGCCCAGGAAGGACTTGTAGGCGGCGCGATCATAGCCCGCGCCGGGGTTGGCCTGATGCCAGGCATCAATCTCCGCCTGCATCTCCTCGCGGGTTGCCAGCAGCGCCCTGTTGATCGGCGCCAGTTCGGTCACGATGGCTGCCAGTCCCTGCCAGAACTGTTCGGGTGCAATTCCGGTGCCGGGGGCGATGTCGTTTTCTAGGAGTTCGCATAGAACCGGGGCGATCTGCAGGCCGCCGCGCTGGATACGATCAGTCATTGTGATAATCCTTGTTGAAAATGGGCGGTGCCGGAGCGCGCCGTAAATCGGCCTAGAGTCTAGGGAAGCGACCTTAATTTAGCTAATTTATCGTTTTTATCATCGGCATTCTGGTCGTGAATATCGGGCGCGACCGCTACCGCCCGTGTCCTCACAAAGTAGGCGCCTTGTCGTCCAGTTCCCGGGCGGTATCCGCGATGAGCTTGCGCAGCCATTTGTTGGCCGGGTTGTGCTGCAACAGCGGGCTCCATGCCATTTTCAGCTCCAGCGGGGGGATGTCCAGTGGCGGCTCGCGCAGCACAACCCGCGGATTATCGCGCTTCAACAGGGCGGCCCGGGTGGGCAGGGTGACGATCAGGTCATTCTGCTCAGCGAGGGTCATGGCGGCCTGGTAATGCCGGGTGAAAACGCGAATCTGGCGCTTTTTGCCCAGTTTGTTGAGCGCCAGGTCGACCCAGCCCAGGCGCTGGACATCGTCCGGGTTGACCCCCACGCCCACACCCATGCCGGTCTTGCTCACCCAGACGTGGTTGGCCTTGAGGTAATTTTCCAGGGTGAAGTCCCCCAGCACCGGGTTTTCCGGGCTGAGTACACAGGTGAAGGTGTCATTCCACAGGTGGATCTGGTGGAATGACTGTGGCATGGAGTCAAAGCGGTTGATAACCATGTCGACTTTGCCCCGTTCCACGTCCAGGAAGCTGACGTCGCTGGGGGTCATGATATCCAGGGTAAGCCCTGGCGCGAGTGTGCGCAGCTTTCCCAGCACGCTGGGAAACAGGGTTGATTCAGCGTAGTCGCTGGCCATGATGCGAAAGACGCGGTGCGCGTTCTCGGCATCGAACTCCGACCGGGGCTGTACCGCCCGGTCGATGCTGCTCAGCACCTCCCTTACAATCGGCTCGAGTTCCAGTGCGCGTTCGGTGGGGGTCATGCCTTCGCTGGTCCGCACCAGCAGCGGGTCGCCGAACAGCTCCCGCAACCGGCGCAGCCCGTTGCTCATGGCAGGCTGGGACAGGTTGAGCTGGTTGGCCGCCTGGGTGACATTGCGCTCCCGCAGCAGGGCATCGAGGTAGACCAGCAGATTCAGGTCGACACGGTTGATATTCAGAGCTCACCCCTATTCATTCAACGAATGATGAAAATGCTATCTATTGATTGCGGAAATTATACCCCGGTCTCTAGAATTGCCAACGACTTTGACCCGCCAGCGCCGCCCTACCGAGGATGCCCCATGCCCGCTATCTCGACCCCCGATCTCACCGATGCCCACCCCGCCGCCGCGGCCATTGAGTTACAGCTGTCCAACTACGGTGCGATCAGGCAGTTTGGTGGCCGGGCGGTAACGATCAAGTGCCATGAAGACAACTCACTCATCAAGCAGTGTGTGTCTGAGGCCGGTGCGGGGCGCGTGATCGTGGTGGACGGTGGCGGCTCGCTGCGCCGCGCCCTGTTGGGTGACATGCTGGCGGAGCAGGCAGCCGCCAATGGCTGGGCCGGGTTGGTCATCAACGGCGCGGTGCGTGATGTCGATGAGATTGGCCGCACCGAAATCGGCGTGCAGGCGTTGGGCCACTGCCCCCTGAAGACGGAAAAACTGGGGATGGGCCAACGCGATGTGCCGATCGCGATGGGCGGCGTGGCAATTGCGCCCGGCGATTACATTTACGCCGACAACAACGGGGTCATCGTCAGCAAAACCGGCCTGCTATAGCAGCCGCATCGACAGATCAAGCGCCTTGCAGTCCTTGGTCAGGGCGCCTATCGAAATGTAATCCACCCCGGTCTCGGCGATCGGCCGCAGCGTCTGCTCGGTGACGTTGCCAGAGGCCTCAAGCTCTACCCGCCCCGCGCTCAGTGCGACCGCGTCGACCATTTGCGCCAGCGAAAAATTGTCCAGCATCACGCGGTCGCAGCCGGCGGCCAGGGCCTGCTCCAGCTCGGCGAGCGTCTCTACCTCGACCTCCACCGGCTTGCCTGGCGCATGCTGCCGGGCTGCGCGCACCGACGCGGCAATGCCCCCGGCGGCGTGAATGTGGTTTTCCTTGATCAGGAAGGCGTCGTACAAGCCGATGCGGTGGTTGTAGCAGCCGCCGCAGGTCACCGCGTATTTCTGGGCGATACGCAGCCCGGGTATGGTTTTGCGCGTATCCAGCAGCCTCACTCCCGTGCCCGCCACCAGGCCGGCATAGCGCTGGCAGGTGGTGGCCGTGCCGGATAGCAACTGCAGGAAGTTCAGGGCGGTGCGCTCGCCGGTGAGCAGGCTGCGCGCCGGCCCTGCGGCAGTAAACAATTGCTGCCCCGCGGTGATGCGCTCGCCGTCCCGCGCCTGCCAGGCCAGGCCGATCGCCGGGTCGAGTTCAGCGAACACCCGGTCGACCCAGGCGCGCCCGCACAACACGCCATCCTCCCGGGTGATGACCCTGGCGTTGGCCTGCGCCGCAGCGGGAATCAGCGCCGCGGTGATATCGCCACTGCCCACGTCCTCGGCCAGCGCCGCGCGCACATTGGCTGCAATATCGTCGTCACCTGGCGTGATCGGGTGGGGTTGTGACTGCGTCATAAGCACGGTACGTCCGAAAGGGGTGGCGATTGTAGCAGTTAGCGTCGCGGCCTGTTAATCCTCGCGGTGGTGGGCATTGAGCCTGCGGACGCCACTCGACTATGATGGCGCATGGATCGGGGATTCACAGGAGAAGATTTCACCCTCGCGGGTGGTTGGCTGCAGCAGGCCAGGCGCGTGCCTTCGCCCAATTTCGGCCCCAGACCGGCGGGCTGCGTACCCCGGCTGCTGGTTGTCCATAATATCTCCCTGCCCCCTGGCCAGTACGGTGGCGACCATATTGAGCGCCTGTTTACCAATTGCCTCGACTGGGATGAACACCCCTTCTTCGCCGGGATTCGCGGCGCGCAGGTCTCTGCGCACCTGCTGATCCGGCGCGGCGGTGAGGTGGTGCAGTTTGTCAGTCTGGCGGACCGCGCGTGGCATGCGGGGCAGTCCTGCTATGCCGGGCAGGATAATTGCAACGACTTCAGCATCGGCATCGAATTGGAAGGAACCGATGATGAGGCTTACACTGGGGCGCAGTACCGGGTGCTGGCGGCGGTAACCCGGACGATTCAGGCATGCTACACAGACATCGACGACAGCCGTATCGTCGGTCACAGCGACATCGCGCCGGATCGAAAAACCGATCCCGGTCCGGCCTTTGACTGGAACAGATACCGCAGCCTGCTGGCTGTCGCAGGAGAACAGGGATGACATTCCTAGCTATTATTATTGCCGTATTGCTGCTGCAGGTGTGGGGTAATGCCGAACGCACGCACCGGGACGGCTGGCTCGCCGGCTGGCAGGGCAGGGTGGCGGGGTGGGGCCTGCCCGACGGCCTAGGCCTCGCGCTGCTGGTATTGCTGCCGGCGCTGGTGGTGGCGCTGCTGCTGGAGATGCTGAAACCCATCCTGTTCGGCCTGTTATGGCTGCCACTGGCGGCACTGGTGCTGCTTTACTCGTTTGGACGCGGTGATTTCCAGGCCTCCATGGGGCGCTACCGCGGGCATGCATACAGTGGTGATTTTGAGGCGGCGTACCTGGCCGCCTGCGAGGAATTCGGCTGGGAGGTTACCGCCGATTCCGCACCTGACACGGCGCCGGAAGTACACGCCATGATTCAGCGGGCGCTGCTCTATGAGGGGCTGCAGCGCTGGTTCACGGTGCTGTTTTATTTCGCGCTCCTGGGCCCTGCCGGTGCCCTGGTGTATCGCTTGCTGCAACTCGAGCTGGGCGCATCACAAGGCATGCTGGCGGCGCGCTGGCTGTTTCTGCTGGACTGGTTGCCGAGCCGGCTGCTGGCGGCGACTTTCACCCTGACAGGCGACTTCATCAGCAGTCGGGACAGCCTTTTGAGCGGGCTGCAAAATGGCTGGGCACAAGCTGACGAGCTGCTTTACACGGTGGGATTGGCGGCACTGGGTCCGGATACCGCGCTTCCCGGCGGCGAGGAAGATGCCATGATCGGCCCCGCGGCTGCCGCGCAAAACCGCGAGTTCGAGGCCTTGCTGTCGCGCAGCGCGGTATGCTGGATCGTGGTTCTCTCCCTGCTGGTGCTGCTGTTCTAGCGGCTGCTGTGATGGCCGCGGTGGGCTGCGCGGCGAATTTCCGGGCCGGGAGGCGGCATTTTTTCAGTCAGCTGCTAAGCTTTCGGGATGGGGAGCCCGCCCGTCGCGCTCGATCAAGTAATCCGCTGCGTTCCGAACCTGCCTATGACGACCAACGCCGATGCCGACCTGACTTTGCCCTCTGTGGTGGCCGCCGTGCCGGTTGACGATTGCGCCCGGCGCCTCGTGCTCACTATTGTCTTTCACCCCGACACCCGCCGCATAGGTGAGGTGGCACTGTTGCCGGACCTGGCGGCGGCGCCGCCCTGGGTGCTGGGTCGCCGCAGCCCGGCATTCGCACGCCTCGGTGCCGCCCCGGCCGCGGCGCTGGCAGAGCCTCACGTCAGCCGGCAGGCCCTTGTTGTGACGGCCGACGGCGAACGGTTATTACTGCATCGACCGGCCGGTTCCAGCCGGTGCCGGATTGGCGGCAGGGAACTGGACCGGCACACCGAACTCGCTGCGGATGAGTTGCGTCGGGGAGTAGCCATTTTGCTGGGTCACTGCGTGGTGTTGCTGCTGCGGTTGGCGCCGTCGCCGCAAGCGGCAGCCGACACGCACGACACAGGTCTGCGCGGCAGTAGCGTGTACATGAATGCGTTGCGAGAACAGATCGCCCGCCTCGGCAGCAGTGGACTTGATGTGCTGGTGCGTGGCGAGACCGGCACCGGCAAGGAACTGGTGGCTACCGCCCTGCATCGCGCCGGCCAGCGCGGCGGTCCCCTGGTGAGTATCAATATGGCGGCGATACCTCCGGGCCTGGCGGCGGCCACCCTGTTTGGCAATGTGCGCGGCGCGTTTACCGGTGCCGCCTCGGCCAATGCCGGTTTTTTTGGCCAGGCACAGGGCGGTACCCTGTTCATGGATGAGATCGGGGATACCCCGGCCGAGGTGCAGCCCCAGTTGCTGCGCGCCCTGCAGGAGCGGGAAGTGCAGGCGGTTGGCGGGGCAGTCCGCAAAGTGGATGTCAGGGTGATATCCGCCACCGATGCAGCCCTGGACGGGGAGGGTTGCGATTTCAAGGCCGCCCTGCGCCACCGTCTGGGCGCCTGCGAGATCGGCCTGCTGCCGCTGCGCGAACACCCGGAGGATATTGGCGAGTTACTGCTGCATTTTCTCACTGTCAGCTGTCGGGAGCTGGGGCGCACCGAACTGCTGCCCGGCGCCAATGCCGGGGCCCGGGAGATAGCCGCCTGGGCGGGCTTGTTTCACAGCTGCCTCCGGTACCGCTGGCCGGGCAATGTGCGCGAACTGGCAAATACGGCCAGCCAGGTCGTGGTCGCATCGACCGGTGGCATCGCGGTGCCCGAGCCTGTCCGGGTCGCGCTGCAGGCGGTTAACGGCGATGGCGGCGTGTCCGGGCCGCGCGCACGGCGCGCAACGGCTCGCCGGCTGCGCGATATCGATGAGGCGGAGTTTGACCAGGCGCTGCGGCAAAATGGCTATGAGGTGGCGAATGTGGCGCGCCAACTCGGCGTCTCGCGCCAGGCGGTGTACCGGCGTATGGACGAGTCTGCGCGCCATCGCCTGGCGGGGCAGGTGCCACAATCCGAGTTGGAGCATGCCCTGGCGCGGCGGGCGGGGGATGCCAGCGCCGCCGCCAGGGATCTGAAGGTGTCGTTGAGCAGCCTGCGTTCCCGGCTGCGGGATTCGGGGCTGGCGTGGTATTAAGCCGTATGTTGCACCGCCTTGCCGCTGCGACGGTCGCCTGAGTGACCGCGGATGCCAGGGTCGGTCCCTACCGAATCCTGCGACTGATCAATCGCGGCGGTCAGGGCTCGGTTTATCTGGGCTACGATAAACGCCTGCATCGGCGGGTCGCCATCAAAATCTATCCTCTGCCGCCCGAGCGCGCGGCGCGCAAGCGCCTGCTGTATGAAGCCCAACTGGTGGCCAGTATGCACAGCCCGAAGGTGGTGCAGATCCACGATGTCATCGAATCCCCGGAGCATCTGGCGATGGTGATGGAATACGTCCCGGGTTGCGACCTGGAGGAGTTCCTGGGGAGAGTGCGGCCGTCGCTGGCCAGTGTCCTGACGATAGCGGCGGATATAGCCGGCGCCCTGACAGTCGCCCGCCAGCAGCGCATCGTCCACGGCGACCTGAAGGCGGGCAATGTGCTGATAGCGACTACCGGGCGGGTGAAGCTCACTGATTTTGGGATAGCCCGGCGTGCGACGCTTCAGGGCGGCAGCGCGGGCAGCCTGTCGGCGCTGTCACCTGAACACTGTCTCGGTGGCACGCTGGATGAGCGCTCCGACCTCTTTGGCCTCGGGTGCCTGCTCTACCGCATGCTGGGGGGTGCGCACCCTTTTCTCAATGAGGGGCGGCTGGATCGCCGGGCACTGTTGGAGCGGGAGCCCGTGCCTTTGCAGGAGCGGGTAACTCCCGATGTCGAGTTACCGCCGGAACTGGTGGGCCTGGTTGGCGCGCTGCTGCAGAAAAACCCGGCGGACAGACCTTCGAGTACGCGGGTGGTGCGGCGTATTTTGCGGAAAGTTGCCCTTGGTATTCCGCTCGCTGCCAGCAACAGCCTGCTGGGGGAGGCCCGGCCCTGCTTTCGACCGGAATCGGCCGAGGATATACCGCCGTTGGTGCCCGCTGACCTCGGGCGCGAGGGACGCTCGAGGCTGCCCGTCGCGCGCGCGTCGAGCCACAGTCGCTGGCTGGCCGGGCTGCCGGCTCGACGGGTAATGCCCGCTACCGCCGCTGCCGTGGTCCTGGCCTGCGCCGCGCTGTATTTCCAGTTCGCGCCGGCGATGGAAAAGCAGGTCTTTATCGAGGCGCCGGTCCTGCGCCTGGCCGCTGACGCCGACCTACCCGGCGAGATCTCCCCGTTGTGGCTGGTTGAGGAAGTGAGCCAGGTGCTGCGCGAACAACTCGGTCCGCTGCGGGTGGCCGGTCCCGTTGGCGCCACCCCTGTCACCACGCTCTACGCCGACCCGGCCCGGCGGGAGGGGCAGCAGCCGATCGAGGAGCGGCTCCAGTTGGGCTTGCGCTGCGTCGAGATGTTGTGCGTGTTTGCGGTGTCGCGCAGTTGGCAGGGGCAGCAGGCGAACCAGCAGGCCGTGCTGTTCCCCGATATGTCTGCGCAGCAGTGGCGCGATATCGTGCGCACGACCACGCGCCAGCTCTACCGGTGACGGGTTATACCCGGGCGAGCGACAGGGCCAGGATCATCTGTGACAGGAAGTAGAGCGGGGTGCCCCAGAGCCTGTTCCAGCGGTCCGGGTGGACGTACTGCTGGCGCGCCACCGCGAGGTCCGACACCGCGAAACCCCACGCGCCGCCGATGATCAGCGCTGCCGCCGGTTGGCCCGCGCTGAGGCCGGCGCACAACAGCATCGCCGTTATCACCAGGGTATATATCGCCACCGGCAGTTTCATTCCCGCCGGTACCCGCGGCATCAGCCAGCGGGCGACAAACGCCAGCAGGACCAGCGCGGGCGGCACCGAAACCGCAAGCCCTCGCGGTTCGAGCGGCAGGTGCAGGAAGGCGGTGGCATAGAGCAGGTGGCCGCAGAGAAAGGCTATAAGCCCCCCCAGGAAATAGTGCTCCCTGTCCGGCATCAGTAACAGGTCGCCGGCCATACAGCACAGCAAGCCCGCCAGCAGCCAGCGACCGTAGTTCGATTCCGTGGCGCCCAGTACCACCGCCAGCCAGATGAAGGCAAGTGCCGCCAGCGGCTTGAACAGGTAGCGACCGGGGCGGTAATCACGCTGGTCGCAGGCTACCAGGGCGATGACGGCGACGGCTGAACCCAATACGGGTGGCAGCACGCCGGGTAACTGCAAGGTCTCAGTGAGCAAGGGCTGCGATACTCCTGTAAAGCGCTTCGTTCGCCGGCGCGGCTATGCCGTGGCGCACGGCGACCCGGAGCAGGTGGCCGGTAATATAGTCGATTTCGGTGGCGCGTCCCGCCAGCACATCCTGCAACATCGAGGAGCGATTGGCGGCGGTGGCGGTTACCACTTCGGCCACCCGGGCCGGCAGGTTGGCGGTCGCCTCGGCGTAACCCGCCGCCGCGCTCACCTGCATGATCTCCTCGCACAGGTTGGCCACCCGGGGGGCCAGGTGCGGCCTCGCCAGGTCGCCATTGGGACAGCGGTGCAGGGCTGTCAGTGGATTGATGGCGCAGTTGATGGCCAGCTTCAGCCACAGGGACTGCTCGATCGCCGGATCCCAGGTGCTGGGCTGAACCGCCCGGGCCCATTGCTCGAACCAGGCCGGTGGTGTGCTGATGCCGGGGCGACCGATGCGAGTGATGCCGCTCCCGGCGTGATAAATTTCCCGTCGCGCTGCGTTTTGCCTGGACGGATCGCGGCGGTAGGCGGCCTCGGTGGTGGTGCCATAATAGTAAACAGGCGATGGCAGCGAGGCGCGCAGTTCTTCGGCAAAGCCCAGCCCGTTGGCCAGCAGCAGTACCTGGCTGGAGCTGTCCAGGCGGTGGCCGACAGACATCACGGCAGTGCATACGTCCTGCGCCTTCGTGGTGACCAGCAGATGACTGATGTGGCCCGGCTGGATTGCCGTTGATACCGGCAATTCCACCCGGCGGGTGGCTCCTTCACGCGCCACTGCCACAGTGATGCCGGTTGCGGTAGCGCCCGCGCGCAGCAGCACGGTCGTGGGGCTGCCGGCCCGCTGCAATGCACCGGCGAACAGGCAGCCGATGGCGCCCGCGCCCAGCACATGCCAGCAGGCGTATTTCACCGTGCCAGCCATTGGCGCGGGGTGGTAAACTTGCCGCGGCTCATTACTATGTAGTCCCGAATGTAGAGCGCAGAACAGGGAAATGCACTATGCCATCATTTGACGTTGTTTCGGAAGTTGATCTGCACCAGTTGACCAACGCGGTCGACCAGGCCGGCAGGATTGTCACCAATCGATTTGATTTCAAGGGCGTACAGGCGTCCTTCGTGCGGGAGGAGCGGACCGTGGTCATCACTGCGGAAGCTGAAATCCAGGTGAGCCAGATGGAGGATATGTTGCGCACGGCGCTGATCAAGTGCGGCATCGAACCCGGCGCCATGGACTGCGGTGAGCCGGTAACGACCGGCAGGCAGGTCAAGCAGACGGTGGTGCTGCGCCACGGCCTGGACAGTGCCCAGTGCAAGGATGTCGTCAAGCGCATCAAGGATGCCAAAATGAAAGTGCAGACCCAGATCCAGGGCGACCAGGTGCGGGTTACGGGCAAGAAGCGCGACGACCTGCAGCAGGCCATCGCGCTGCTGCGAGAGGCGGAAGTCGGCGTGCCGTTGCAGTTCACCAACTTCAGGGATTAACGCGCCGCTGGCGTAGCCGCGAGCAACCCGTCCGGGCGATTTTTTATGCCGGTGTCGTCGGGTGTTGATCCGCCCGCTCCAGCGCCGTGGTGAGCCCCGCCAGTCTTTCCTCTGGCAGTAGCGGCCCGAGTCCCGGATGATCCTGCGCGAGGTACCACAGCAGTTCAAGGTACCGATAGACGCAGCCATAGCGTTCGACGGACTGACGTTCCGCCGCGCTTGCGGTCCGGCCCAGGTATACCTGCAGCAGCGTATCCACTTGCTCCGGCGTCATGGCGTCGCCGGCGGCGACCACCGCCAGGTCATACCAGCGACTGCCCATGGCGCTGTACTCCCAGTCCAGCGCGTATAACCTGCCCGCGCTATACAACCGGTTCGCCCGCAACAGGTCGTGATGGCACAGCACCGTGGGGTGTTGGCCCCACTGGGCCCGGGAGAGCGCTCGCATGACGGCCGGGCGCAAGGCGGACAGCCGGGCCGCCGGCACGGGCTGGTGCTGCGCCGCGCGTTTCTCGTAACCGAGCAGGCGTTCGGCCAGGTCCAGCCGATGGTGGCGCGCCGGCAGTTGGTGAATGTCGTGCAGCAGGGTGGCTACGTCGGCCACGGTCAGCGGCTGCAGGGCATCCGGCTCGAGGTAGTCGCACACCAGGCTGCCCAGTTCCGGGTTGAAATAACGCGGTGCGGGCGCCAGCCCGGCCCGGTGCGCTGCACCCAGGCTGTGCCATTCACCCTGGCGGTTGAGGCTGTGGGCGGCGGGATTGATGCCGTCTATACGCACCACGAAACATCGCCCGGCCTCCACCAGCACGCTGTAATTGCTGAGTCCCCGCGTGAGTAAACCCACCACCGTGGGCGCGCCCGGCAGGCCCGGGTGGCAGTCCCACTGGCGCCACTGGGCCAGGGTCTGCTCCAGTTTCAGCCGGATGTTGCCTGGTAATGCAGCAGCCATTTGCGGTATCCGAACAGGACGATAATGAGGTAAAGGGCGAATAACAGGGCGGTCAGGTACAGTTCCCGGTCGAGGTAAAGATAAATTGAAACACTGTCGATCACCAGCCAGTACAGCCAGTTCTCGAGTATTTTCCGCGCCACCATCCAGGTGGTGAGAATGCTGCCCCAGGTGGTGAAGGAGTCGAGATAGGGCAGTGCCGCCCCGGTGTAATGCGCCAGCAGTGCGCCGCTGGCGCCCGAAACCAGCAGCACCGTCGCCAGCGCACCCAGGTGCTGGCGCACACCCCAGCTGGAAATCGCGAGTTCCGGCTGGCCGGCCGCGCCGTGCTGCCACTGCCACCAACCGTACACCGCCATTGCCAGGTAGTACACCTGCAGGGCGGATTCCATCAGCAGCCCCACGTCCCAGAACAGCACCAGGAAAATAGCGGTGCTGATAAACGCGGCGTACCAGCACCACAGGCTTTCCCGCATGGCCAGCAGCAGGTAGGCCAGTCCCAGCAGGACGGCGGCCAGTTCCCAACCCGACATGGCCCGGGCGGCCTGCAGCAGCGCTGTCGACAGGCCCGCGTCGTTCATCGGCGCAGCTCGAGCTCCCAGGGAATGAACTTGACCACCAGTACCTGCTTGCCGAACTGGCGCGTAGTCGCCGCCAGGGTGTCACTGATGACCGCGAACACCCGCGCGTAGTCGCCGCAGACCTGGGTGCTCATGGCATTGGTGACCACCTGCAGGTCTGGCTGCGCCCGTATGCCGTCGATGAAAGCGTCGATAACCGCGATGTAATCCTCCTGCACCGGATAGAGACTCATTTCTGCTGTCAGTTTCATGCTGTTGCTCCTTTTGGGGTCGATAAGTTCGGCTTGCCGGGCAGGCGACCTCTTTTGCCGCCCGTCAGAAAGTGAAACTGGTGCTGACGCCCAGCACCCGGGGCTCGCCGTATTGATAATAGGGTTCCACCGCGTACTCATTGCGCGGGTCGTTGCCGAACGTGCCGAAGCCCCGCACGTAGTAATCCTCGTCGGTGAGGTTGCGTCCCCACAGGGCGACTGACCAGCGCTCGCCGGCGTATCCCAGTCGCATATTGACGAGGTCGTAGGACGGTGACTCCAGGTTGTGGCGGTCGGAGAAATAGGCGCTGTCGCGTCCCTCCACATCCATGCGCAGGTAGAAACCTGCGCCAAATTCATAGCGTCCGCCGACGGCATACTGGTAGTGGGGTGCCTGCGCCTGGTCCCGCCCTGACAGGTCGTTGCCATCGGCATCGATGTACTGCTCAAACTCGGTCTGCAACAGGCCGATATTGGCGAACAGCAGCAGGTCGTCGCGGGCGAGCCAGGTCAGCTCCAGCTCCGAGCCGTAGTTATTGCCCCGCGCCGCATTGCTGGTGTAATCGATAAAGGCGGTGCTGCCGTCGGGGCGAGGGATCACCAGTGAACCCTTGACCTGCTGGTCATCCCTGTCCATGTAGAAAACAGCCAGCCGGGCCTGCAGGCGGTCGGCCAGCAGACTGCCCTTGAACCCCAGTTCGTAGTTGACCAGGTATTCCTCATCGAATTGTTGCAGGGCCTGCAACTGCGCGGCAATCCCGGGGTCTTCGCTGGCATCCGCGCTGGCGAGGATGGCGGCGTTCACGCCGTTGGCCCGATAGCCGCGCGAGACCTCCGCGTAGACCATACGCTGGTCATCTAGCTGGAACTCGAGGGCGGCGCGGCCGCCCCACAGGTTCTTGTCCGGTGAGCTGTCGACGCCATTGTTGTCGCGGTATTCCGTCAGTCGGCGCTCGATGCGCAGCCCGTTGATCAATGTCAGGCGTTCGGTCAATTGGGTATCCAGCTGGCCGAACAGGGCGTAGGTGTCGGTGTCATAGCGGCTGGTGAAATCGTCGTCCAGGTAAGTGTAGCGCCGTTGCAGGTTCTCCCTGTCGCCGAGGTAGTAGCTGCCGGCGACCCAGTCGGTGCGGCCACCGAACAGGCGGCTGCTGTCATTGGACAGGGCCCTGGCCGTGGCGCTGTAGCTGTCCCGGTCGCGCTTGTAGCGGTCTTTTGATGAATACTCCCAGCCCGGGGCTATGCCGACGTAGCTCCAGTCCTCGTCAAAGCTATAGGTGCTGGCGGTGGTCGCGCCGGTCACTGCCGTTTCCAGTCGCAGCGAGTCCAGCTCGCGCCGCCACTCCAGTCCCAGGGCCCGCGAATCCTGCCTGTCCTTGCCCGGTTCGTCAGACAGGGTGTGGCGGGTGTTGTCCAGGGAGAAGGCGTCGTAGCCGTTATCGATGTCGATATACATGACCGTCAGGTCAACGCTGTCGCGCTCGCCGGGCAGCCAGCGCAGTTTACCTCGCACCGTGGTTTCGTCCTGGCCGTTGGTGTCGTCCTTGCCCAGGTAGTCGTTCTTTATGAAGCCATCGCTGTGAAAGCGGTTGACCGCCAGGCGGTAGAGCAACTGTTCGCCCACCAGCGGGCCGGTGGCCGCCGCGCCGGCATTCCAGCCGTTGTATTCGGCGGCGCCCGCCTCCACGCGCAGGCCGGGCTCTGCCTCCGGCTCACCTGAACGGATGTCGATCAGCCCGGCCAGGGCATTGGCGCCGTGCAGGGTGCCCTGGGGGCCCCGCAGGATTTCCACCTGCTGCACATCAAACAGGGTACCCGCGCCCCCCAGGCCGCTGAAATCAATGCCGTCTATGACCAGGCCGATGGAGGGATTGAGCGGTTCCTGGAACTGGCTGCGCTCGCCCACGCCCCTGACCTGGAAAAACCGCGCGCGGGAAGTCCCCCCGGCGAAGTTGACGTTGGGGGCGAGGTTCATGACGCCCTCGAGATGCTGGGCCTCGCGCTCCCCGATATCCCGGGCGTCGATGACGCTGATACTGCCGATCTGGCTCAGCAGGGTAGCGGGCCGCAGTTCAGCCGTGACGATGACTTCCTCCAATTTTGCCGGATCTGCCAGGCTCGGGCCCGCCAGGCAGCACAGCGCGGCCAGGGCTTGTAGGTGGGGGTACTTCATGCGTGCGCCTCAACGGACTAAGGTAAAGTCTGGCCGGTTGGCTGCGCGGGGGAGGGGGACATGGGGCGACACCTCTCCCTACGCCGGTATTAACCGGATCAGGTTCAAAGGGTTCACCGTTTCGGTATCTCAGGCCGGATTCGCTGTTGAATCCGGCCACCCCCAGGTTTGCATCGGCAGTATAGGGCGCTTACACTGGGTTGCCAATAAAATTGACGATCGGGCGCCCTTGGCAGCCCGGCGCGGCGTGAGTGGTTGCGATGGTAGACGAGCGTGATTTGAACGGGGTGAACGAGGAAATCCAGGGTGCACCGCCGGCGGTGTCCAGGGCCGAGTTGCGGGAGCGGCGGCTTGCGGAAACGGTTACGGTAAACCGTTACCTGTATCTGCAAACGCAGCAACTGGAGCATATGTTGCTGGAGGCGACCGACCTGCAGGCGCTGCTGGAGGTCCTGCTGGTGAGCATGCCCCGCCATTTCTCTTTCCGGGTGGCCGAGCTGTGGCTTTATGACCCGGAAAACGTGCTGTCCGAACTTATCGTCGGCGGCCAGCGCTACGGCCACAGCCTGCAGCTGCACCGGGACGCTTTTATCATGCAGGAACTGTATGAACTGGAGCCGGACGTGGTGTTGCTCAGCCCCACCGATTCACGCATGTTCGAGGTGCTCAAGTCCGAGCAGGGCATTGATTACGCGCTGCTGATGCCGCTCACTGACAGCGGGCGCATGATAGGCAGCCTTCACCTGGGCCTCCAGGACGACACCCTGATAGTGGGTGAACAGGAGGAGCAGCTGATCGCCCACCTGGCCGCCATGATCTCCGCCTGTTTCAAGAGCGCGGTTTCCCGGCAACAGGTGTCGCAACTGACCATGCTCGATCCGCTGACCCAGATCAGCAACCTGCGCGGCTTTGAAAAGGATATTACCCGGGAGATCGCCAGGGCGCGCAGGGCGGACCAGGCCCTGACGATCCTCATTCTGGAAATCGACGAATTTGACGACCTTTATGAGCATTACGGCGAGCGCAGCGGCCAGTTTGTGGTCAAGAAGGTCGCCGAGAGGATCTCGTCGGACTTGCGCGCCACCGATATGATGGCGCGCCTGTCCCGCTCGAAGTTTGCCCTGCTGATTCCCGGCAGCGGCGAGATGCTGGGCCAGGAGATCGCCGAGCGAATGCGGGATGATATCGAGGGCTTTGCGGTGGACGACGGGCGCGGCGCGGTACTACAGGTTACGGTAAGTATTGGCATGGTGACCTGGGAGCCCCAGCAATACCCGGCGGTGGATTTGCCCCACCTCGCCAGGCAGATGGAAGGGGTCGCGGGCAAGGCCCTGGCCTCATCCCAGGCCAAGGGCGGCAATCGGATCACCCTGTCCCGCCTGAGCACCCTGATTGTCTGAGTGAGAACAGTATGAACGATGATAATCCCCGCAAGCTCGAAGGCCTGTTCGAGAACAACCGGCGCTGGGCACAGAGCATCAGCACCAGCGATCCCGGCTTCTTCGCCAAGCTTGCCGCCCAGCAAAGCCCCGAATACCTGTGGATCGGCTGCTCCGACAGCCGGGTGCCGGCGAACCAGATCGTCGACCTGCTGCCGGGCGAAATTTTTGTTCATCGCAACGTCGCCAATATGGTCGTGCACACCGATTTCAATTGCCTCACCGTTTTGCAGTACGCGGTCGATGTGCTCAAGGTCAAGCACGTCATTGTGGTGGGGCACTACGGTTGTGGCGGTGTGCGCGCGGCCTATGAAAACGCGGACAACGGCCTGATCGACAACTGGTTGCGCAATATCAAGGATGTCCTGCACCGGTCCCGTGCGCGCATCAATGCACTCGCTGACGAGTCGGCCCGGCTGAACCTGTTGTGCGAACTCAACGTCGTCGCCCAGGTGGCAAATGTGTGCCACACCACCATCGCCCAGAACGCCTGGCAACGCGGCCAGAAACTCACGGTACACGGTTGGGTCTACAGCCTGGAGGACGGCCTGTTGAAGGACCTGGATTGCTCTGTCGACAGTGTTGAGCAGATTCCGGAAGTCTACCGGGTTTCGCCCTGACAACATGAACCTGTTGCTGGTTCTGCTGGGGATATTGGCCGGGGTGGCCCTGATGGCGGCACTGGCAAAGCGTTTCGGCGGCGACACGGACCCGGTGCATGTGCAGCGATTGCAGCGCTGGATCCTGCCCCTGGTCGGACTGATGCTCGTGTTATCTGTCCTCAAATACTATGTCTGACAACGCCACTGCGGAAGACACGCTGCTGGCGCTGGTCGAGGGCCGCCTCTGGCACGACTTTTGCGACGCGCTGAAGCAGGCCGGCCAGCAGGTACTGGCGGCTGACAACCCGACCGATGAGCTCACCCGGGCCGAGGGTTTTCGCTACCTCACCCGCCTGCTGCGCCTCGGGCTGGAAAAGCACCTGGAGTTCGGGGATCCCGATTTCCCCCAGTTTTACTCCCTCTCCCACGAGACCGCCAAGATCGGCAACGACAACCCCGACAATTGCTACCTCAACTGCGCGGTGGATGGCAGCCTGGACTACCGTATCAGCGGCAACCGCGGCTCGGTGGCCTATCTCAGCATCGAGAGCAAGGCCGGTTCTTTCATCGGCGGTGGCGATATGGCCCCGACCGGCCATGTGGAGGTGGATGCGTTGGCGGTGACCGCCAATGGCGATTTTGAGCTGATGGTAAGTGCCCGGCCACAGCCGGGCAACTGGCTGCCCATGAGCCCGGCTTCGGATAATATCCTGGTGCGCCAGACGTTCCGGGAGCGGGCCAGGGAGCAGCGGGCGCAGCTGCGCATAGAATGCCTCAACCCCCGGCGCAGCGCCGGCCTCGAACCGCGGCGGTTTGCCACCCAACTGGCGCAGGTGGTGCCGTTTGTCACTGGCACGGCGGGCCTGTTCCGGCAGTGGATGGAAACCTTCGCCGGCCATATCAACCGGTTGCCGCCCAATGACCAGCAGGTTTGCCTGCGGGCGGGTGGTGACCCTGCGATCTACTATCACAACAGCCGCTGGCAGCTGGCGCCGGATGAGGCGCTGGTGATTGAATTCACGCCGCCGCGGGTGTGCCGGGCCTGGAATTTCCAGCTGTCGAATCACTGGATGGAGTCGCTGGATTACCGCTACCACCGGATTTGCGTGAACAACCACACTGCGCTGCCGGAGCCCGACGGCAGCGTGCGCATCGTGGTCAGTCACCTGGCGGCGGCAGCTGCGGGAAGTGTGCAGGCCCGGCGTTTCCCCAACTGGCTGGAGACCGCCGGACACAGTAATGGCGCCATGCTGCTGCGCTATGTGGCGGCCCGGGATTACCCGCCGGTGCGGACGGCGGTGGTCCCGGTGGCGGGTTTATTGCGCGGCGAAATGGGGGAACTAACTTGAGAAACGCCGACTTTGATCCCGATGCGGTAGTGGCCGCCGCCCGGGCGGTGGACGGTCTGCGGGATTTCGGTGACGACAGTTACCGCCAGCCACTGGAAATACTGCTGTGGTCGCTGGAACACGAGGCGCAACTCAACCCCCTGGGCCGCCAGGTGCTGCGCCGGCGTATGGTGGATATACTCGCCACCCGCCTGCGGGTTGCGGACTACCTGCGGCGCTTCCCGGAGATCCGCGACGAGGAGATCACCGCTCCCCTGTTCATCGTCGGCCTGCCGCGTACCGGTACTACGATGCTGCACCGCACCATCGCGGCGGACCATCGCATGTTTGCACCCTTATGGTACGAGGTGCGCTACCCCAGCCCGGCGCCGGACTGGAACTTTACCGCGGCGGGTGACGCCCGAATCGCCGCCGCCAAGGCAGAGATGGCGGCGATGCTGGCGGCTAACCCCGAACTGCTGGCTATCCACCCCATGGATGCCATGGGGCCGGATGAGGACATCATGCTGCTGGAGCAGTCTTTCTACAGTTTCAATACCCAGGCTTTCGCCAATATCCCCAGCTTCGACGCCTGGATCGAGAGCCGCGACCATACCCCCGGCTACGAGTATTTCCGCCTGCTGTTGCAGTTCCTGCAGTGGCAGAAAAAGCGCAGCGGGCAGCAGGGGGAGCGCTGGACCCTCAAGGCGCCCCATCACCTGCATTACATGGATCTGGTGTTCAAGGTGTTTCCCGACGCGAAAGTGGTACAATCCCACCGCGACCCGGTAGAGACCCTGCCCTCGCTGACCAGCCTGATAGCCGGTGTGTGGGTGATCTATTCGGATTCGGCCGACCCCATTGCCGTGGGTCGGCAGTGGTCGCGCAAGTTTGCCAGGGGCATGCAACACACCATGGCAGTGCGCGAGGCGATGGGTGAAGGTCGGTTTCTGGACCTGTGGTTCGAGGACACTGTCAGCCAGCCGCTGGCGGAAATCCAGAAAGTGTACGATTTCCTCGGCTTGGAGCTAACCCCGGGGGCCCGCACCGAAATGGCGCGCTGGCAGGAATTCAACCGCCGGGAGTTGCGCCCGACTCACGACTATAGCCTGGCGCAATACGGTTTTACCGAGGCCGGCCTGGAGCAGCAGTTCCGTGCTTATCGGGAGCGATTCATGCGGCGATGACAAGATTGCGCGGCCCGGGTGGAGTGGCTGTGCGGCGCAGGTAAATTTCACAGACTGACTGAAGAGGAAAGACACCATGGCAGAGCAGAAGGCAACGAACGTGCACTGGCACGAGGGCGACATCACCCGCGAACACCGCGCGAAAATCCTGGGGCACAAGGGCGCTACCCTGTGGTTTACCGGCCTGTCCGGCAGCGGCAAGAGCACGGTGGCGGTGGAACTGGAGGGCATCCTCAACGAAATGGGCGTGCTGGCCTACCGGCTCGACGGCGATAACGTGCGCATGGGCATCAACAAGAACCTGGGCTTTTCGGCCGAGGACAGGACTGAAAACATCCGCCGTATCGGCGAGGTGGCCAAGTTGTTCGTCGATGCCGGTGTGATAGCGCTGAGCAGCTTTATCAGCCCCTACGCGGCGGACCGCGACCAGGTGCGCGCCCTGCACCAGGCGGCGGGTATGGATTTTATCGAGGTCTACGTGGATTGTTCGCTGGCGGCGGCCGAGAGCCGGGACCCGAAGGGCCTGTACAAGAAAGCCAGGGCGGGCGAGATCAAGAACTTTACCGGTATCGATGACCCCTACGAAGCCCCCGCCAAGCCGGAAATTCACCTCCACTCGGACCAGCAGACCCTGGCCGAAGAGGTCGAGCATATACTCACTGTGCTGCGCGAGCGCGGCATCATTACTGCATGAGCAGCCACTGCCTGAACAGGAGTCAGCAATGATCAAGCCCCACGGTTCCGACGAACTCAACCCGCTTTTTGTCTACAACACCGAGCAGCGCCACGCCCTGCTGGCCGAGGCCGAGACGCTGCCCTCGCTGCTGTTGAATTCCGCCGCGGCGGCCAATGCGGTGATGCTCGGAGGCGGGTATTTCAACCCCCTGACCGGCTACATGAACCTGGCCGATGCCCTCAGTGTTGCCCAGAAGATGCACACCGTCGATGGCCTGTTCTTCCCCGTGCCCATTGTCAACCGGACCAACGACACCGGCATCAAGGCCGGCAGCCGGATCGCCCTGCGCGACCCCAATGTCGAGGGGCACCCGGTGCTGGCGATCATGGACATCAACGCCGTGGAGACGATCAGCGAGGAGCAGAACAATTTCATGGCGGAGAAGGTTTTCCGCACGCTTGATCCCAAGCACCCCGGTGTGTCCACTTTCAGCGAGTTGGGCAATACCCTGCTGTCCGGCCCTATCCAGGTGCTGAATTTCTCCTATTTCCAGACCGACTTCCCGGATACCTTCCGCACCGCGGTGGAAATCCGCAACGAGATAGCGGAGCACGGCTGGGAGAAGGTCGTGGCTTTCCAGACCCGCAACCCGATGCACCGGGCGCACGAGGAACTGTGCCGAATGGCCATGGAACAGCTCAAGGCAGATGGCATCCTGATCCATATGCTGCTGGGTAAGCTCAAGCCCGGTGATATCCCCGCCGAGGTACGCGATGCCTCAATCCGCAAGATGGTTGAAATCTATTTCCCGGCCAACACGGTCATGGTGACGGGCTACGGCTTCGATATGCTCTACGCCGGGCCCCGGGAAGCGGTATTACATGCCGTATTCCGCCAGAATTGCGGCTGTACCCACCTGATCGTGGGCCGCGACCACGCCGGGGTGGGCGATTACTATGGCGGCTTTGATGCCCAGACGATTTTTGACGACGAGGTCCCGCCCCATGCACTGGAGCTGGAAATCTTCCGGGCCGACCATACCGCCTACAGCAAGAAGCTGAACAAAGTGGTGATGATGTGCGATGTCCCCGACCACACCAAGGACGATTTCGTGCTGCTGTCCGGTACCGCGGTGCGGGAAATGCTGGGCAAGGGTATCGCTCCGCCGCCGGAATTTTCCCGGCCGGAGGTGGCGAAGATATTGTCGGACTACTACCAGTCGCTGGACGCCTGAAGACGGGAGTGCGCCTTGCCGGCCCTATGGCTCAGTAACCGCAGCGATGTGTCGCGGCGCGTCAGCGCTGCCCTGGAGGCGATGTTTCGCGCCCTGTCCAGGCCGGCAAACGCGCGACGCCTGCGGCGCCTGCTGGTGCTGCTGTTCACCATCTGGGCGGTAATCGCCCTGTCGCAAGTGATCTGGGCACTGTTGCCCGACGCCGGTACGGCACTACCGGCCGATGCCGTTGTCATAAATCCAGTTGATGTCGCCGCTCCTGTGAGCGGCGGCCGTTCCGTCGATGTGCCCCGCGTGCAGGGCTGGCACCTGTTCGGTGAGGCCGGCGCCGCGCCACCTGCCAGCGCCACGGCGGCACCCGAGCAGGCCGCCGCGGCCAGTACCCGGGACGGGATCGAAAAGGGCGCGCGGGAAACCCGTCTGGCGCTCAAGCTGCGGGGCGTGGTCGCCTCCAGTGAGGACGGACTCGGCTATGCCATTATCGAGCACAATGCGCAGCAGGACATCTACGCGGTGGAAGACACGCTGCCCCTGCCGGGGCAGGTTACCCTGGCCAAGGTGATGCCGGCCCAGGTGGTGCTCGATAATGGTGGCACCTATGAATTGCTGGAGCTGTTTGAGGACTCGACCCTTGACACCCAGTTCATGCAGCGCCCCGCACAGGCCGCGCCAGCCCCGGCCTCGCCTGCGGCTGCTACCGATGGCAGCGCGTCGGACGTGGCGAAGGCTTACCGGGCGCGGCTGTATGACAATCCGCAGTCGCTGGCCGAGGTGGTTACTGTCAGCGCCGTGCGGGAAAATGGCGAGTTGCTGGGCTATCGTATCGCGCCGGGCAGGGAGCGCGAGCAGTTTGAGCAGCTGGGCTTCAGGCCGGGCGACCTGGTCACCAGTGTCAACGGTATTTCGCTCAACGACCCGGCCAATACCCTGCGCCTTTACCAGACCATGCGCACCGCCACCGAGGCGGTGTTCGACCTCAGGCGGGATAACCAACCGCTGACGGTCAGCGTGAGTCTCGGCGAGGCACCTTCGGGACAGTGAGGGAGCCGCCGTGGACAGAATCAGTACAGAGGAATCGAGTTAAGTGAAACGTGTGAACCGATCATCCCGCAGCGCCCTGTTTGCGGCCGTACTGGTCCTGTTGTTGGCCGCGCCTGCGACCCTGGCCCAGGACTTCACGGTTAACCTCAAGGAAACCGATATCCAGGAGCTGATCAAGTTTGTCGCCGAGGCGACCGGCACGACCATCGTGGTGGACCCGTCGGTCAAGGGCAAGGTCAAGGTGGTGTCCAGCAAGCCCGTCTCGAAGGATGAGCTGTACGAGTTGTTCCTGTCCATTCTGGAGGTGCATGGCTATACGGCCGTGCGTTCCGGCGGGGTAATACGCGTTATCCAGAACAAGGATGCCCGCTCGGCACCGGTGCAGGTGCGCGACGGCAACTCCGGCCGGGCCAGCGACGAATATGTCACCGAGGTGATCAAGCTGGACAATATTTCCGCCGCCAAGCTGATTCCCGTGCTGCGCCCGCTGGTGCCGCAGCAGGCGCATATGGCCGCTTACGCGCCGAGCAACGCCATCATTATATCCGACCTGTCCTCGAACATTGACCGAATCCGCGACATTATCGAGCGCATGGACAAGTCCGCCGTGCAACAGACGGACATCGTCAAGCTGCGCTACGGGGTGGCGGAGAACGTGGTGAGCATGCTGGACCAGTTGACCAAGTCCGAGGCCAAGCAAAGCGGCGGCGAGACCGAGGTGCTGTTGGTCGCGGATGCTCGCACCAACAGCGTGCTGGTGAGCGGCGACGAGCTGGAGCGCGCGCGGATACGCAAGCTGGTGGAGTATCTCGATACCCCATTGGAGCAAAGTGGCAACGTCAAGGTGGTATACCTCGAGTACGCCCAGGCCCCCGAGATAGCTGAAGTGCTGACCCGGGTCATGCAGAATATCAACCGCCTGGATACGTCCGAGGGCGCCAAGAAACCCCGCACCGACAACTCGGCCACGATTGAAGCAGACGAGGGCACCAACTCACTGATCATCACGGCCGAAACCGACGAGATGGCCGCGATTGAGGCGGTCATCCACCGGCTGGATATCCGCCGGGCCCAGGTGCTGGTGGAGGCAATCATTGTCGAGATGGAAGTGATCGACGGCCAGGATCTCGGTATCCAGTGGTTGTTTGCCGACCAGAGCGGCGCCTTCGGCAGCAACATCAACGCCGCCGATGCCCGGGCGCGAACCATCGGCGACGCTATCCTGCCCGACGATGGCAGCACCGACGATATCAGCCTGAGCGGCCTGGCCGGGGCGCTGGCCAGAACCGGCGGCACCACCCTGGGCTGGGGCCAGATCAGCGACAGCCTCACCATGGCGGTGATCGTCAGCGCCCTCAATGAGCAGACCAACGCCAACATCCTGTCGACCCCCAGCCTGTTGACGCTGGACAACCAGGAGGCCTATATCACCGTCGGCCAGAATGTGCCTTTCGTCACCGGCTCCTACACCAATACCGGGGCCGGGGGCGATGGCGCCCAGAACCCGTTCCAGACTATCCAGCGCGAAAATGTGGGTATCACCCTGACCGTGACGCCCCATGTCAACGAGGGCGACTCGGTGGTACTGGATATCGTGCAGGAGGTCTCCAGCCTCAGCGGCCTGACCGCTGTAGCCTCCGATTTGATTACCAACGAGCGCAAGATCCAGACCAAGGTACTGGCCCAGGATAACCGGGTGGTGGTGCTGGGTGGGTTGATCAAGGATGACGTGCAGGACGGCACCCAGAAAGTGCCCTTGCTGGGGGATATCCCCTTCCTGGGTCGCCTGTTTCGCACCGATGGGGTGAAGGCGACCAAGACCAACCTGCTCATTTTCATTCGTCCTACCATTATCCGGGATGACGACGACCTGGCCGGCGCCTCCGCGGATAAGTACCGCTATATCCGCGACCAGCAGGTCAAGCGCCGCGAGCAGGGCCTGGAATTCCTCGGGGACGACCGCTTGCCGGTGCTGCCCGAGTGGCAGGAGCAGTTGGAGAAGCTCGACCAGATCAAGGCGGAAGGGGCGGCCGTGACGCCCCGGAGCCCGTAATGGCAGAGCTCGCCCCGGTGATCCCTGTCGTCGCCGACGGCGCCGGCGAACGGCACCGCGGCCTGCCATTCGCCTACGCCAAACAGAATGGCGTGCTGCTGGACTTCAGCGGCGAAACGCCGGTGGTCGTGCACCAGGCGCAGCCGGGGATCGAGGTATTGACCGAGCTGCGGCGTTACCTGGGCCGGCCATTTCAGCTGCAGGCGGTGTCGGAGTCCGACTTCCAGCGGCGCCTCACCCTGGCCTACCAGCGCGATAACAACGCGGCGGTGCAGATGGCGGAGGATATCGGCGCCGATGTGGACCTGGGCCGGCTGGCCGACGAAATTCCCGAAACAGGGGACCTGATGGACGCCGAGGACGACGCCCCCATCATCCGCCTGATCAATGCCATCCTGTCCCAGGCCGTGCGCGACCAGGCCTCGGATGTGCACATCGAGACCTTTGAGGATCGCCTGAGTGTGCGCTACCGCATTGACGGTGTGATGACCGAGGTGCTGTCGCCGAAGAAAATGCTGGCGCCGCTGCTGGTGTCCCGCCTCAAGGTGATGGCGCGGCTGGACATCGCCGAGAAGCGGGTTCCCCAGGACGGCAGGATATCGGTGAAGATCGCCGGGCACGCGGTGGATATCCGAATGTCCACCATCCCCTCCGCCCACGGCGAGCGGGTGGTACTGCGCCTGCTCGATACGGCGGCGGGCCAGTTGCAACTGTCGCAGCTGGCGATGAACGACCAGGTGCTGGGGGCCTACCAGAAGTTCCTGCACAGCCCACACGGCATCATCCTGGTGACGGGGCCCACCGGTTCGGGCAAAACCACCACCCTGTACGCCGGGCTGTCCCATATCAACCAGGCCAGTCGCAATATCCTCACCATCGAGGATCCCATCGAGTACATACTGCCCGGGGTGGGCCAGACCCAGGTAAACCCCAAGGTCGACATGACGTTTGCCAGGGGGCTGCGGGCCATTCTGCGGCAGGATCCCGACGTGGTGATGGTGGGTGAGATTCGCGACCTGGAAACCGCAGAAATTGCCGTGCAGGCCTCCCTGACGGGGCACCTGGTGTTGTCCACCCTGCACACCAACACGGCGATCGGCGCCATGACCCGGTTGAAGGACATGGGTATTGAGCCGTTCCTGCTGTCGTCCAGCCTGCTGGCGGTCATGGCCCAGCGCCTGGTACGCCTGTTGTGCCGGGACTGCCGCGAGGCGGTCATCGCCGGCCCGGCGGAGCGCGAGAAACTCGGTCTCACCGCCAGTGCCCCCGCGACCACCCTCTACAAGGCCGTGGGTTGCCCCAGTTGCAATTACAGCGGCTATCGCGGCCGCACGGGTATCTACGAGATGATCGAGGTTGACGAGGCCATGCGCGCGATGATCTACGAGGGTCGCAGTGAGCAGGCCATGCTGGCGCAGGCCCGCCTGCGCTGCCCGGGTATCGAGGAGGACGGCCGGCGCCGGGTACTGGCGGGTGAGACCAGTATCGAGGAAGTGATGAGGGTGACTGCGGTCGCCTGATTGCGCGGAACTGAACAATGACTGCCTACCGCTATCGTGCGCTCGACCTAAAGGGAAAACTGGTCCGCGGTGTGCTCGAGGGCGACTCGGAGCGCCAGGTGCGCTCCCAACTGCGCGTCCAGAGCCTGCGCCCGGTGGAGGTCGCGGTGGCGAATCGGCCGGAACCCACCGGCAGCGGCTGGCGTATCCCCCTGCTGCGGCGCGGTATCAGTGCCGGTGACCTGGCGCTGCTGACCCGCCAGCTCGCCACCCTGGTGCAGTCCAACCTGCCACTGGACGAGGCGCTGCAGGCGGCGGCCCAGCAGAGCCGCAGCGCGCGTATCAAGGGCACGCTGCTGCAGGTGCGCTCGCGGGTAGCGGAGGGCCACACCCTGGCCTATGCCATGGGAGAATTCCCCCAGGTGTTCAACGAAATGTACCGGGCGATGGTCAAGGCCGGCGAGCACGCGGGCTTTCTCGGGCCGGTGCTGGAGCAACTGGCGGACTACACCGAGCAGCGCCAGTACACCGGCCAGAAACTGAAAATGGCGATGATCTACCCCTTCATCCTGGTGGGGGTGGCGGTCGCCGTGGTCATCGCCCTGATGGTGTTCGTGGTGCCGGAACTGGTGGGGATATTTGCCCACAGCCGCCGCGAACTCCCGCTGCTGACCCGCGGCCTGATCGCCGCCAGCGATTTCTTCCGCGATTACGGCGGCTGGCTGCTGCTGGTGCTGGTGGCGGTGGGGTTGATCGTGCGCCGGCTGCTGCGCAACCGCCAGCGGCGCCAGCGCTGGCACCGATTCCTGTTGCGCGTGCCCGGCCTGTCGCGGCTGGTGATCGCACTCGATACGGCACGCTTTGCCTCTACCCTGAGCATTCTCATGGCCAGCGGCGTGCCGCTGCTGGAGGCCCTGCGCATCGCCGGCCAGGTGCTCACCAACCTGGTATTGCAGGAGGACACCCGGGTGGTGGCCGAGCGGGTGGAGGAGGGCAGCAGCCTCAACCGCGCCCTGCAGCACAGCGGCCACTTCCCGCCCATGATGGTGCATATGGTGGCCAGCGGGGAGGCCAGCGGCGAGCTGGAGACCATGCTGCAGCGTTCCGCCACCAACCAGGAGCGTGAGCTGGAAATGACCCTGGGTACAATGATGAGCCTGTTCGAGCCGCTGATGGTGGTGTTCATGGGCGGGATGGTGCTGACGATCGTGCTCGCCGTCCTGCTGCCGATTTTTGATCTCAATACTATGGTGAAGTGACATTATGAAAGACTACGCACAAGCCGCCGGTGCCCAGCGCGGATTCTCCCTGGTGGAAATCCTGGTGGTGCTGGTGATTATGGGACTGCTGATCAGTATCGTCGCCCCCACCGTGCTCAATCGCGCGGACGAGGCCCGGGTGCAGAAAGTGTATGCCGACTTCAAGGCGATCGAGACGGCGCTGAAAATCTACCGCCTGGACAACTACGTCTACCCCACCACCGAGCAGGGACTGGAGGCCCTGGTGGAGGCCAGCAGCCTGGACCCGGAACCGCGCAATTTCAAGGCCGGCGGCTACCTGCAACAGCTGCCCCTGGACCCCTGGGGCCGCCCCTATCTCTACCTGAGCCCCGGCGAGCACGGCGAGGTCGATCTGTATTCGCTGGGCGCCGACGGTGTCTCCGGTGGCGAAGACCAGAACGCGGATGTCGGCAATTGGCGGGAGCAGGAGTAAGCGCTTTGTCGCGCCTTCGCCCGGGGCTGCCGGGCAGGGCTGCCGCGTCATGACGGCAGGACTGCGCCAGCGGGGTTTCAGCCTGCTGGAACTGCTGGTCACCCTGTTTGTGATAGTGCTTGTCAGTTCCCTGGTCAGCCTCACCATGAACTCCGGCGGGCAGGAGATCCAGCTGGAAGCCAGGGTGCGCAACCTGGCCGATGTGGCGGCCTACGCGCTGGATGAGGCGCAGTTCACGGGGCGGGATTACGGCCTGCTGTTGCAGCGGGACGTGATCGCCGGTGAGGTCGTCTACCGCTACGAGTGGCGCGAGCGCACTGGCCAGGGCTGGCGCCCGCCCGCCAGTGGCAAGGATGTGTTTGCCAGCCAGGCGCTGCCCGCGGGGTATGAATTGCTACTGGAACTGGAGGATTCACCCTTTACTGAAAGCGAGCTGGCGGCGGGCGCGGAGGAAACGCCGGCGCCCCAGGTCGTTTTTTACGCCAGCGGTGAAACCACTGCCGGCACCATCGACCTGCGGCGCCAGACCGACGGCGAGTTGCTCTGGCGGGTCCGCTGGGACCTGCTGGGGCGCTTCACGCTGCTGCCCCGGGGCGAGGAGCCGGAGCATGCACTTGAATAGCCTGCGCGCGCAGGGTTTCACCCTGGTGGAGGTGATGGTGGCGCTGGCGGTGGTGGCCATCGCCCTGCCGGCCCTGCTGCTCGCCCTGTCGCAGCACGTGGACGCTACCGGCTACCTGCGCGACAAGTCCCTGGCCCATCTGGTGGCTGCCAATAAACTGGAAGAGTTGCGCATCCTGTCCCGGGCCGGCCAGAGCCTGCTGCGGGGGCAGGACAGCGGTGAGGAGGCCATGGCGGGTCGCGACTGGTACTGGTGGCTGGACAGCCAGCCCACCCAGGTGACCAACTTTTACCGCGTTGAAATCGACGTGGCCGCCAGCGAGGAGCAGCGCGATCAACCGCTTTATACCCTGGTGGCATTTCTCTCGGCCGACTTGCGGGCGGACCCCGCGGCGGGCGAGGCAGATGCAGCCGGCGGTGCCCGGGGGGATGGCGGCGCGCAGGACGAGGGCGGGGCGCACAGTGCGGGCGGGTAGGGCAGCGGCAGGATTTACCCTGATAGAAGTGCTGATTGCGCTGGCGATCACCGCGTTTATCGCCGCGATCGCCTACAGCAGCCTTGCCACCGCCCTGCAGGCAGTGGAAAGCACCCGCGCCACGGCCCGGCGCAGCTACGAGCTGAACCGGGCGCTGATGATCATCTCGCGTGACCTGCGCCAGTTCGTCGCCAGGCCGGTGCGCGATGAGTTTGGCCAGCTGGAGCCGGCCATGGCGGGCGGCACCGCGGCCCGGTTTCCCCTCAGCTTCACCCGCACCGGCTGGCACAACCCCAATGGTATTTCGCGCAGCAACCTGCAGCGGGTCAACTACCGGGTGGAGGACGGCGCCCTGTGGCGCGATGCCTACACGGTGCTGGACCGGGTACCGGATACCGCGCCCCAGCAGGTCAGGCTGCTGGAGGGCGTGGAGGTGCTGGAACTGGTATTTCTGGGCGCGCTGACCGACGTGCAGCCTGGCGGTCGCGGCATCAACCTGGACACCAGCGACTGGCAGGGCAGCTGGGTGGCGGATACCAGCGCACCGGACGCCGAGCTGCCGGCGCCGGTGGCGCTGGAGTTCAGGCTGCAGCTCGAAGACCTGGGGGAGGTGAGGCGACTCTATGCACTCCCACCGCTTTAGCCGGATGCCGGCCGGCCGGCCGGCACGTTCGACCCAGGGCGGAGCGGCGCTGATCGTGGCGCTGCTGGTGTTCGCCCTGTGTACCGCGCTGGTGGTGGCGATGGAGCTGGAGTTCAGCCGCTTCTACCAGCGCGGCGCCAATATCCTGCTGGCCGAGCAGGCCAACGCCTACCTGCGCGGCGCCGAGGATCTGGCGACGCTGGCCCTGCTGGCAGACCACGACGCGGACCGGAACCGTGACCGGCCGCGGGACGACCTGCAGGAAATCTGGGCCCAGACCCCGGTCCCCTACGCCCTGGATGAGGGGGGCTGGATGGTGGGTTGCCTGCGCGACCTGCAGGGGCGATTCAACCTCAACAGCCTGGCCACCCGCGTTACACCGGCGGAGGGCGCACCGCAATTTACCCCGGCCCAGGCCCAGTTTATTCGCCTGTTGCAGGCACTGGAGGAGCCCCAGCTGGGCGAGCAGGAGGCTATCTCCATCACCGAGGCGGTCGGCGACTGGCTCGATCGCGATCTCGAGCCGGCAATGGACGGCGCCGAGGATGACTACTATGTGGGCCAGACTCCCGCCTACCGCGCCGCCAACCGGCCCATGGCCAGTGTCAGCGAACTGCGCGCCGTGGCCAATATGACGCCCGAGATCTACCGGGCGCTGGAGCCCTGGGTCAGCGTGTGGCCGCAGCAGCCGGCGCCGCTGAATATTCATACGGCCCCGGCCACGGTGTTGCGCTCTATCAATGCCGATGGTGAGCTGAGCCCGCTGAGTGCGGCCGAGGCGGAGGCGCTGGTTGAGCAAAGACGCACGGTTGGCTTTGCCGACCTCGACGACTTCCTCGCCAGTGCGGTCTTCGCCGGCCGGCAGGGCCAGATGGAGGCGGTAAAACCGCTGTTGGGCGAGGCCACGTCCTACTTCCTGCTGTCGGCGGAAGTGGAAGTTGCCGACCGGAGGATGCGCTTGTACAGTGTGCTCCAGCGGAGCGGGCGCCAGGTAAGCGCCATCGCGCGGGCCAGCGGCAGCCTTGATGACAGTCAACCTTATCGCGGAGAACAGGACAGTTGCACAATAGCGCCGTCATTAGATTGGTAAACGGTCGTCTCGCCTGGTATGCCCCGGGTGCCAGCGAGGAGCCGCGCTGGCTGGACGAGGACGGTGTCCTCGAGCGCCTGGCCGAGGGAGTCGCGCGGCAGCGCCTGGCACCCTGTTTTGCCGCCCCGGGGGCCGACGTCCGACTGCTGCGGCTGCAGCTGACGCCCGAGGAGAAAAAGCACATAGGCAGGTCGCTGCCGTTTATGCTGGAAGAGCGCGTGGCGGCCGATATAGAGCAGCTGCATTTTGCCAGCGCCCCGCTCGACAAACTCGAACTCGCGGTCGCCCTGTGCAGTACTGACAAAATGCGTGCCTGGCAGGCGCAGCTGGCGGATGTACCCGGCATCCGGCAATGGATTCCCGAGCCCCTGCTGCTGCCCTGGCAGGTCGGCGAGTGGTGTATTGTGCTGGATGGCGGTGACGCCATCGTGCGCTATGACCGGTGTGGCGGTTTCAGCGTGGAGCGGACCCTGCTGCCGTCGATGCTGGCGGGCCTGCTGGCGAGCGGCACACAGCCCGGTGCCATAGTGTTTTACGGCCGCGAGCAGGCCGCGGATATCGCCCTGCTGCCGCCTTCCCTGCAGGCGCAGGCCCAGTGGCGGCGCGGCAATCTGTATTCCGCCCTGCTGCTGGGTGAGTCGCCCCGCTCGGCACTCAACCTGCTGCAGGGTGAGTTCGCCGTGCGCCTGCCGGTGGCGCGCTGGTGGCGCGAGTGGCGCGCCGTGGCGGCGGTGTTCGCGCTGGCCTTCGGCCTGCAACTGGTTGCCACCTACGCCGATTACCTCAAGCTATCGCGGGAAAATCTCGCCCTGCGCGCCGCGGTGGAGAGCAGCTACCGCAAAGCCTATCCCAGGGGCGCGGTGGTCGATGCCGAGACCCAGCTGCGCCGGCAACTGGCATCGCTGCGCGGCTCCGGCGAGGCCAGTGGTTTCGTCCAGTTGGTTGAGCGGGTCGGGGCGGCCATTGCCGGCAATAACGGTACGGCGATCGACGCCATCAATTACAACTTCAGCAGCCGCGGCGGGGAGATGCGCATGAATATCGTGGCCGCCGATTTCGAGGCGGTGGAGCGGGTGCGCTCGGACATCAACAAGGCGGGGCTGGAGGCGGTCATGGAAAGCAGCAGCGCCCAGGGCGACAAGGTGCGGGCCAGGCTGCGGGTGGGAGACAGGTCTTGAAAGAGTGGTTTGCCGGGCTCAACCAGCGCGAGCAGCTCAGCCTGCTGCTGCTGGGTATTGCGCTGGTCCTCTACCTGCTTTACATGCTGGCCTGGGCGCCGCTGGCGGAGCGGCGGCAGCAGCTGGCGCAACAGAACCAGGGCGTGGCCCTGAGCCTGCAGCGGGTGGACGCCATGGTGTCGCAGATCATGCAGCTGCGGGATGGCGGGGGCGCTGACACCAGCCAGCGCAATCTCACGGCCCTGGTCAACCAGTCGACCGGCCGCCACGGCCTGCAGGTGAGCCGGCTGCAGCCCAACAGCCGGGGTGATATCCAGGTGCGCCTGGAGAACGCGGTGTTCGACGACCTGCTGGCCTGGCTGGACGAGCTGGAAAATCGCGAGGGCCTGCTGGTGACCGAGGTCGCCATCACCCAGTCCGGCACGACCGGTCGGGTCAACGCCACGATCCGCATAGCCCAGGCGTGAACATCATGTCCCGTAGCGTCGGGGTTATCGCCCTGGTCCTGTTGCTGCTGGCCTGCCTGCTGGCCACTGCTCCCGCGCGCATCCTGGCGCTGGTGCTGCCGGCCGGCGAGGTGAGCATGCAGGGTTTCAGTGGCACCCTGTGGCGCGGCAAGGCCAGCCGCTGCCTCGTGCATACGCCCGCGGGCTACCTGCACCTGGGTGCAGTGGGCTGGCAGCTGGATCCGCTGTCACTGCTGCTGTTGGCGCCCAGGCTGGGCATCGAATCGAACTGGGGCAGCCAGGCGCTGGCGACCACACTGGTGCTGCGGGGTGGCGGCGATGTCGACCTGTACCAACTCGAGGCGAGTATCCCGGCGGACCTGGTGCGGCAGTTTGTGCCGGTTCGGCTGGCGGGAGTGTTTTCGCTGCAGGCAAACGAGCTGAAGCTGCGGGCGGGCTGGCCGGTAGCCGGTGCCGGGCGGCTGGTCTGGCAGGATGGTGGCTGGAACTCCCCCACCGGCCCGGTGCCGCTGGGCAGCTACGCCCTGGATTTCGAGCAGTCCCCGGCGGCAGCGCTCCTGGGCGAGGTGATAACCCTGGCGGGGACGGTCACCGCCGGGGGCTCGGTGCGGTTGCAGGACCGCTCGTACGATATCGATATTACGGTGGGGAGCGAGGCGGGGCTGGACCAGCGCCTGCAGCAGGCCCTCGCGCTGGTGGCGCGACCGGTAGCGCAGGGCTACCGTATCAAGCTCGATGGCGAGTTTGTGCCGCCGCGGTAATGCGGCGGGCGGTTCAACATTATGTGTTCAATCTGGTGACGGGAGAAACAGGCAATGAGTGAGGAAGGCTACAGGAAGTGGGAGTGTGTGATCTGCGGTTTTATCTATGATGAAGCGGAGGGCCTGGCGGAGGACGACATACCCCCGGGCACGCGCTTCGAGGATTTGCCCGAGGACTGGGAGTGCCCCGATTGCGGGATATCCAAAGCCGATTTCGAACCCATGGAGGCTTGAGTGAAACACGCTGTCCACGCCGCGCTATTGTTAACGGCCATCGTCGTCACTGGCACCAGCCTGGCCGCGAACGAAGCGGCGAATGCGCCGATGCAGGGGGTGCCGCCCAGCCGTACCTCGCAGGTCACGATGGCGAATTACAGCAGTTACCCCATGAGCCTGTGGGCGTTTCGCAATGCCGGCGCGGTGCTCAATACGGTCGTGGTGCCGCGGGAGGGCGATATTCGCCGTTTGCCCGGACCATTGCGCCCGGAAATAGGCGAGTGGCTGTTCCCGGACGGCAAGGGCGGAAAAATCGGCTTTGATGCATTGTTCGAGACCAATTACGCCGATGGCGTGCTGGTAGTGCAGGGCGGTCGCCTGCTGCATGAGGCCTATTTTCACCAGTTCAACGAGCGCAGCCACCACATCTGGTTTTCGATGACCAAGTCCCTGGTCAGCGCGGTCTTCGGCCTGCTGGTGGACCAGGGGAAAGTGGCGCTCGATGCCTCGCCGGTAAAATACATTCCCGAGTTGAAGGGCAGCGGTTTCGAGCGGGTGACTATCCAGCAGGTGCTGGACCACAGCAGCGCCATCGATTTCAAGGAGAACTACACCGACCCCGACTCCGACTTCCTGCGTTTTTACGCCCCGGCCCTCAACATGGCCTGGCTGCCCGGCGCGGCGGATGTGCAGCCTGACAACGCCGAGATTTACGGTGTGCAGGATTTCCTGGTGCATTTTGTCAAGCCCGATCCCGCGCTGGCGCCCGGTGCGGCGTTCGACTACAACTCCACCAATGCCGATGTGCTGGGCTGGCTGATCGCCAGGATCAGCGGCCAGCCACTGCAGGATTTTATCCAGCATAATCTCTGGGCCAGGCTGGGCGCGGAGCACGACGCGCTGCTCGCCGTCGACCGGGCCCTGGTACCCGTTGCCACCGGCGGCATGAACACCACCCTGCGCGATGCGGCGCGCTTCGGCATGATGATCCGGGATCGCGGAGAATTTGCCGGTGAGCAGGTAATCCCCGCGCAGTGGGTGGACGCGACCCTGGCGGTCGATGACAGGCTGAAGGCCAATATGGGGGCTAACCCCAAGTACGGTGAGGAGCCCTGGTCCGCCTACCACAATATGTGGTGGATCCTCGACGCGGGGGCCGGTGAGTATTGCGCCGTGGGCATCCACGGCCAGGTCATCTACATCAATCGCGGCGCGGACACGGTGATGGCGTGGTTCTCCAGCCAGCCGGTGGCCTCCGCGGCCCGCAATCCCGAATTCCGGGCCAAGCTGAACGCGGCCCGGGAACTGGCGGTGTCCCTGACCCGCAAGCCGGGGAACAAGTGAATGACGCACACAGCTGAACGGCTCGCGGCGCTGCGCGAGCAGATGCGGGCAGCGGGCTGCGACGCCCTGGTGGTGCCGCGGGCCGATGAGTACCTGGGCGAGTACATACCCGCCCACAACGAGCGCCTGCGCTGGCTCTCGGGTTTTACCGGTTCGGCGGGGCTGGCGCTGGTAACCGCGACCCGCGCCGCTATTTTTGTCGACGGCCGCTATACCGTGCAGGTACGCCAGGAGGTGTCGGCAGATGAGTTCGAGTACTGTCGCCTGGGGGATGATCTCCACGCCGATTGGCTGGCCGCGCAGCTGCAGCGGCGTGGGGTAGTGGCCTGCGATGCGCGTATGCACAGCCTGCGCTGGTACCGCGATACTGCGGCGGCCCTCGCCGCGGCGGGTATGCAACTGGTGTCCACGGCAAGCAATCTGGTGGATGCCTGCTGGCGGGATCGCCCGGTGCCGCGGTTGAGCCCCGCCCTGTTGCTGGCCGAGCACTATACCGGCGAGTCCAGTGCGGCCAAGCGCCGGCGCATCGGCGCGGCGGTGGCGGCAAAGGGCGCGGATGCGGCGCTGGTCTTTGCGCCTGACTCGATCAGCTGGCTGCTCAATATTCGCGGCACGGACATACCGAAACTGCCGGTGGTACAGGGCCTGGCCCTGCTGGCCGCGGACGGCCAGCTGACCCTGCTGGCGGAGCCGGGGCGTATTCCCGCCGGCTTTGCCGATCATGTCGGTGCCGGTGTCACTGTCCTGCCGGAGACCGGGTCCGCAGCGGTGCTCGCGGGCTATCGCGGTCGCAGGGTGCTGGCGGACCCGGACACCGCCAACGCCTGGAGCCAGCTTGCGCTGGAGCAGGGCGGTGCCGTCCTGCTGGCCGGGGCAGACCCTGTGCTGTTGCCCAAGGCCTGCAAGAACGCCGTGGAACTGCAGGGAACACGCAACGCCCATATCCGTGACGCCGTCGCCGAAATCCGTTTTCTGGCCTGGCTGGACGGTGAGGTGGATGCCGGTCGCCTGCACACCGAGGACGAACTGGCCGAGCGACTGCTGGCATTCCGGGCCCGGGGAGAGCATTTTCGGGAAGTGTCCTTCGACTCCATATCCGCGGCGGGCGCCAATGCCGCCATGTGCCACTACAATCACCTCAATGTTGCCACTCCTGCGCGCCTGCCCATGGACAGCGTCTACCTGATCGACAGCGGCGGGCAGTACCTGGACGGCACCACGGATATCACCCGCACCGTCGCCATCGGTGATCCCGGGGCGGACATCCGCCGCTTGTTTACCCTGGTGCTCAAGGGTCATATCGCCCTGGACCAGGCCCGCTTCCCGGTGGGCACTACCGGTTCCCAGCTGGATATCCTGGCCCGCCAGTTCCTCTGGCAGGAGGGGTTCGACTACGACCATGGTACCGGGCACGGCGTCGGTGTTTTCCTGAGCGTGCACGAGGGACCCCAGCGTATCGCCAAGGCCCCCAACACCACGGCGCTGCAGCCGGGCATGATCGTCAGCAATGAACCCGGCTATTACCGTGACGGCGGCTTCGGTATCCGCTGTGAGAACCTGGTGGTGGTGCGCGAATCCCCCCGCGCGGGGCCGGAGCGGGCCATGCTCGAGTTCGAGGCCATCACCCTGGTACCGTTCGATTTGCGGCTGGTGGATACCGCGCTGATGAGTGCGGCGGAGCTGGCCTGGCTCGACAGTTATCACCGGCGCGTCGCCACCGAGATTGGCCCGCTCCTGGACGATCCCGAGCGCCAGTGGCTGGCCAACGCTACCCGGCCCCTGCTTGCCTGAGCCGTCCCCGGCGGTTGCGGCAAAGGCTTCTCGGCCCTGTCGGGACCCGGTGGCCGTGTCGCGGCTGATTCGCGCGGACGATTTGTGTAGACTGGGCCCATAACAACAACACGGGTGGTAACCAATATGTCGGCAGCAGGTGGCGCCCAGGCGCACTGGTCATCCCGTTTCTCGTTCCTCATGGCCTCGGTGGGCTTTGCCGTCGGCCTGGGTAATATCTGGCGATTCCCCTATGTCGCCGGCGAGAACGGCGGCGGCGCTTTTGTCCTCATTTACCTGGCCTGTGCCTTCGGCATCGGCGTGCCGGTGCTGATGGCGGAGATCCTGATCGGCCGTCGAGGCCAGGGCAGTCCGCCCTCGGCGATGGCGGCAGTTGCCACGGCCAGCGGCAGGTCACGCCACTGGAAATGGGTGGGCGGCATGGGATTGCTGGCGGCCTATACCATTGAGATCGTCTATGCCGTGGTGGTCGGCTGGGTGCTGTGGTACCTGTTCAAGGCCCTGACCACCGGCTTTGCCGGTATTGACGGCCCCATGGCCGCAACTGAATTTACCGCGGTGCTGAACGATAACCTGGGCATGTTGTTCTGGACGCTGGTGGGCCTGGGCATCACCGGGCTGATCATCTTTTCCGGGGTAAAAGACGGCATTGAGCGCGCGGTCAACGTGATGATGCCCATGATGTTCATATTGTTGCTGGGGTTGGCCACCTACAATTATTTCACCGGCGGATTCCATGAAGCGGTGACCTGGCTGTTTACCCCGGATTTCAGCAAGATAGGCGCGGCGACGGTGCTGGCAGCGATCGGCCAGGCGTTTTTTTCCTTCAGCGTGGCCATGGGCGGCATGATGACCTACGGCTCCTACCTGCCGCGGTCGATCTCCATCACCCAGTCGGTGCTTATCATCGCCGCCGCTGACACCATGGTGGCACTGCTGGCCGGGCTGGTGGTGTTCCCCGCTGTCTTCCACAACGGGCTCGACCCCGCGGCGGGCGCCGGCCTGATCTTCCAGACCCTGCCGGTCGCCTTTGCCCAGATGCCGGGCGGCTACCTCTTCAGTATCCTGTTTTTCGTGGTGCTGGCGGTGGCCGGCATCACGTCGATGGTGGGCCTGGTGGAGACGGTCACCCAGTGGGTGGAAGAGCACTACGGCATGGCGCGCAAGAAAAGCGCGCTGCTGGTAGTGGGTTCGGTGGCGGTCCTGAGCGTGCTCAGCTCCCTGTCCTATAACGTCATGGGCGAACTGGATATGGGCGGCAGGAACTTCAACGACATCATGGACTACTTCTCCAACCAGATCCTGCTGCCGGTGGGCGGTATGCTGATTGCGGTATTCGCCGGTTGGGTTTTGAAAAAGGAAGCCAGTCGCGACGAACTGACCACCCTGAATGCCTTCGGCTATGAAGTCTGGCACTTCCTGATTCGCTTCGCGGTACCGCCGGCCCTGTTGATCATTTTTATCATGGGGGTATTCGGCTAGCGGTCACCTTCGGGCAGCTGATTCCCTCGAAGCATGACCTTCAGGCCGCGGGCTGTTGCGACGTCTGTTGGCAGCCCGGCAGTCGTATGACAAAGACTCCGGTGTGGGATCAGAGCACAGGCGCGAACAGGCGCGCCACGCCCATCGCCAGCGGGAACCAGACCGGCTTGCCCTCGATCTCCTCCGTGCTCACCTGGCGGCTGCGGCGCAGGTCTGCCTGTAGCATCGCGTCGACCTGGGCGGCGAAAGCCGGGTCGTGCACCAGCAGGGTGATTTCGAAACTGAGCCGGAACGAGCGGTTGTCGAAGTTGGCGGTGCCGACGCCGGCGATATGGTCGTCCATCAGCAGCACCTTCTGGTGCATAAAACCGCCCTGGTAGCGGTACACCTTGACGCCAGTTGGCAGCAGGTCCCGGGTGTAGGACCAGTTGGCCATGGCCACCACCGGGCCGTCGGGCTCATCGGGGATCAACACCCGCACATCGACACCCCGCAGTGCCGCCAGTTGCAGCGCCGAGATGATGCCGTGGTCCGGCACAAAATAGGGGCTGGCGATCCAGATGCGCCGCCTGGCGGCGACAATGGCCTGGTGATACATCAGGCCCGCCTCTTCGTACTCGCTGGCCGGGTTGGAAGGAAAAACCAGCACGGTGCTGTCGCCCTTTTTCCCACCCGCAAACTGCCAGTCGATGTTCATGGCCGAGCGGGTGGCCCAGCGCCAGTCGGTGGCGAAGGCGAGCACCGCGCCCAGCACCGCCGGCCCCTCCACCCGGGTATGGGTATCGCGCCAGTGGCCACGCTCTTTCAGGCCCAGGTATTCGTCGCCGACATTGTGGCCACCGATCCAGGCGGCCTTTCCGTCCACCACCACATTCTTGCGATGGTTGCGAAAATTGAGCTGGAAGCGATTGCGCCGGCCCTGGGTGGTGCCGAACGGGGCGACGTTCACGCCGGTCATTTGCAGCTGGCGGCAGAGGCGGGTCTTGCGGAATTTGTGGCTGCCGATCTCGTCGTACAGCAGGAATACCTTGAGCCCGGCGCGCGCCTTGTCCGCCAGTACCCGGCACAGCCGCCGGCCGAGGTCATCGTCGCGGATAATGTAGAACTGGAACAGGATGTAGTGTTCCGCGCCGGCGAGGCCGGCCAGGATGCTGTCGAAGGTCTGCCTGCCGTCGATCAGCAATTCCACGCGATTGCCGGAGGTGGCGCGCATGCGCGCCAGGTTGTACAGGCTGGTATACAGCGGGGTATCACTGGAGAGCGGCACGATGTGCTGCTCGATCAGGCCGCTGGTTTCGCGGTTCAGGCGCTGTGATTCCCGCTCGATCTCATCGCGCTGTTCCAGGTAACCGTCGAATCTGGTGCGGCCGAACACCAGGTACAGCGGCACGGTGATATAGGGTAGGGTGAGCAGGGAGATTGTCCAGGCGACGGCACCCTGGGACGTGCGAGCGTTCAGGATCGCTTCCAGCGCCGAGACGATGGCCATGACGTAGACCAGCACCAGGGCGACGGCGACGAGGGTGGTAATCAGCTGCGGATCCATGCACCGCAGTCTAGCAGGGAGCCCGCCAGCAACACTACTTAACTGGCAGGGGCGTGATGGTCGGGCGGTTATCGGCCCGGCGCGGCCTTGTTCGCGAGCGCCATGCCCACCAGCATGGCCGCGACGAACATCGCGGTCTTGCTGTCCAGGTAGGTCAGGGCGGAGATGGCGGGCCCGGGACAGTAGCCGTAGACGCCCCAGCCGATGCCAAAAATAGCCGCGCCGCCGAGCAGGCGGCCATCGATGACGGTAGTGCCCGGCAGGTAGAAGCGCGGGTTGAGCAGTGGCCGCTGCAGTTTGAGCACGAACCGGAAGGCAATCAGGGTGACCAGCACGGCGCCGCCCATCACGAAGGCGAGGTCCGGCACCCAGTGGCCGGTCACATCGAGAAATCCCAGTACCTTGGCGGTGTCCGTCATGCCCGACATGGCCAGGCCGACCCCGAACACAAGGCCGCACAGCAGTCCGACGATTGCTTTCATAGCAGGCGCTCCAGCAGGTGGCGGATCACGTAAACCGTCACGATTCCCGTTGCCATGAAGGTGATCGTCGCCACCAGCGAGCGCGGTGACAGGCGGCCGATACCGCAGACCCCGTGGCCGCTGGTGCAGCCGCTGCCCAGTTTGACGCCAAAGCCTACCAGCAGGCCTCCGGCAACCGCCTGCCACCAGGGCAGGGCACTGGGCGCGGGGTTGGGGACGCCGCTCAGCAGGTGATACAGCACCGGGCCCAGCAGCAGCCCGACAATGAAGAGCCAGCGCCAGGCATTGTCCGGCTGGGCCGACACGGCGCCCCAGACAATGCCGGCGATGCCGGCGATGCGGCCCAGCAAGTACAACAGGGCGACTGCCGTCGCGCCGATCAGCAGCCCGCCGATCAGGGGTGTGGTGTATTCAAACATGGCTTACCTCCGGGCCGTGATTATAACGCCCGCGGCGCAGTGTCGCGATTGCTCTGGATCAATGCCGGGCCCGGCGCCGGGCGCCCCGGCGAAGCTGTCAGCTGAGCAGGCCCCTGCCGGGCACAAAATTCGCCTCCAGCCGGATCCCCTCCGGGTCCTCGAACAGTACCGAATAGTAGCCCGGGGCCCAGCCGTCTTCCTGCGGCGGATGGACGATGCGGGCGCCGATGCCCTGCAGGAAATGGTGCAGTTCGTCGACGTCCTCCCGCTGGCGCAGCCGGAAGCACAGGTGGTGCAGGCCGCTGCGGTTCTGGTCGAAACGGTTGGCGCTGCCCGGTTGCTCGCTGGCGCGGATCCCCAGCGCCGTCCTGCCGCCCACGCAGTAGTAGGTGTCGGCGCTGTCGAGTACCGGTGACAGCCCCAGAAAAGGCAGGAGCTGGCTGTAAAAAGCCCGCGCGGTGGCAAAATCCCCAACCGTGAGCATGCTGTGGGCGATCCCGTTTATTTCCATCCCGTAATCCCCGGTGGTGTCGTGTCAGCTGATATTTTCAGGGCCCCAGTAGGCTTTCATGCTGCTGATCCTGCCCTGCTCGTTAAACTCGAAGACATCGATGATATCGATGACCATGCCCGGCATGTTCACCTGGAAGGGAAAAGCCACCGCGTTGCCCGCGCAACGGGGTTTGCCGGTGAGGGCCAGTTTCGCGCCACTTTTGAGCGCCCCCTCGTAGAAGGCGCATACCGCCTCCAGGCCATCGTGCACCGGGGTGCCGATTGGATCCTCTACCCGCGCGTTGTCGGCGTAGATCTCCCTGATAATGTCCATGTCTGCGGTGGCAAACGCGGCCACGTATTTTTCGACCACTGCTATCTTGTCCGCTGCGTCCATACTCTGTGTCACCTCGTCTTTAGCCCTTGCCTGCACCGCTAGTAGCCACACAGCGTGGCGTAGCGATCCTTGTGAAAACCCGTATCCCCGAACAGTTGCATGGTCACCCGGGCGCGCTTGAGGAAAAAACCTATATCCAGTGCGTCAGTGACGCCGATACCGCCGTGCATCTGCACCGCCTCGTTGGTGACCCGCTTCACCAGCTCGTTCAATTTTGCCTTGGCCAGGCTCGCCAGTATCGGTAATTGCCCGGGCTTTTCGTCAACGACGCTGAGGGCCTGGAGCAACACCGAGCGACACAGCTCGATGTCTGCCTGCATCTGTGCGGCGCGGTGTTGCAGGGCCTGGAAGCTACCGATGGGTGCGCCGAACTGCCGGCGCTCTTTCAGGTAGGCCACGGTACGCTCAAAGGCTTCCAGGGCACAACCCATCATTTCGGCGGCGATGGCGACCCGACCGCGATCGAGCACCGGCGCCAGTATGGCCCAGCCGTTCCCCTCCTCGCCGAGCATCTGGTGAGCGCCCACGCGGACATTGTCCAGCTGCAGGTCGGCGGCATTGCGACTGTCCGCCATGAGTGTGCGACGGCAACTGACTCCCGCCAACTTCCGCTCGACCAGGAACAGGCTCAATCCTTCCGGACCCGATTCCTCGCCGGCGCTGCGCGCAACCACGATCAGCAGATCGGCGCTGTGGCCGTCCACGACAAAAGTCTTGCTGCCGTTGAGCAGGAAGTCGTCGCCCTCGCGTACGGCGGTGGTGGCGATGCGGGTGGGGCGGTGGTGATGGTATTCCTCCAGCGCCAGGGCGAGGGTCAGCTCACCGGCGGCGATCTTTGGCAGCAGCGCCACCTGTTGTGCGCTGCTGCCGCCCAGCAGCAGGGCGGAGGCGCCCACCACGGCGGAGGCGAACAGGGGCGAGGCGACCAGGGTGCGCCCGCATTCCTCCATGACCAGCCCCAGTCCCAGGAAACCGAAGTCCAGGCCGCCGTATTGCTCCGGCAGGATGATGCTGGCCCAGCCCAGTTCCGCCATCTGGCGCCACAGTTGCGGTTCATACCCCAGCGGGTTGCGCTCGTCGCGCAGTTTGCGCAGGGCCGATACCGGTGCGTGGCTGGCGAGGAAGTCCCGCGCGGTGTCCCGCAGCAGGCGCTGCTCTTCATTCAATACCAGGGGCATGGCCTACACCTCCGCGGGCTGGGGCAGCCCCAGCACTTTTTTGGCGATGACGTTCAGCTGAATTTCCGAACTGCCACCGGCGATGGTCATGGCCTTGGACATGGCCCACAGGCGCAGGGTGTCGAGTTCCTCGGGCGTGAATCCCTCCCCCTCCCAGCCCAGGCCGCGGCTGCCCAGGATAGCCAGCAACAGCTCGCACTTGGTTTTCTCCGCTTCCGTGCCCAGGTATTTCATTACCAGGGCGGCGGGGCTGCTCACTCCGGATGATTTTTCCTCGAAACCGCGGAAATGGGTGAGGGCGATAGCGTGCATTTGCATGTCGTAATCCACCAGGTCGCTGCGCAACTGGGCGTCGGCGATCCTGCCATTGTCGAACTCCAGGTAGGTGCGCGCGGCCTCGTTGGGAGCGACGATCTTGCGGGGCGAATCGCTGCCCATCTCCGCCATCAATTTGCGCTCGTGCACCAGCAGGGCCTTGGCGACGGACCAGCCCTTGTTCAGTTCTCCCACCAGGTTTTCCCGGGGCACTTTGACGTTGTCGAAGAAGGTCTGGCAAAACTCCGACTCACCGCTGATCAGGGCGATGGGGGTGGTGCTGACGCCCGGGTCGTCCATATCAATCAGCAGGAAACTGATACCCTCCTGCTTTTTGCCATCGGGCTTGGTGCGCACCAGGCAGAATATCCAGTCGCATTTGTCGGCTGCGGTGGTCCAGATCTTGCTGCCGTTCACCAGGAAGTGGTCGCCCCTGTCCTCGGCCTTGCATTGCAGGCTGGCCAGGTCGGAGCCGGCGCCGGGCTCGGAGTAGCCCTGGGCCCAGCGCGTTTCGCCGTTGATGATCGCCGGGATATGTTGTTGTTTCTGGGCCGCGTTGCCGTATTCTAGCAGCGCCGGACCCAGCATCCACAGGCCTATGCCGTACAGTGGCGCGCGGGCGTTGATACGCTTCATCTCCTGCCGGATCACCCGGCTCTGCCGGTCACTGAGGCCGCCGCCGCCGTATTCGATGGGCCATTCCGGCGCTATCCAGCCCTTGTCGCGCATGCGCTCGTACCACAGGCGGGCGTCCTCGCTGGAGAACCGGCCGCGGCGGCCGCCCCAGTATTGCTCCTGCGGTGTGATCGGTTGGCGCTGTGAGGCGGGGCAGTTGGCTTCCAGCCACTGGCGCACCTCGGCACGGAATGATTCGAGCTCCTGCAATGTCGTCTCCTGTTGCTTGTTGCCGGCGAACGCCGCAGTTTACGGGGGTGGCCCAAGGGTATAAAGACCTCTCATGGTAACGCCTGCACATGGCGGCACAATGGCTTAAAAAGTCAGTCTGCTTAGCAAAAACCGGCAGCGATGGCGCGCGCAGGTGCATCGTACGCTGCGCCGTGGTTGACCCCTCCCCCGCGCGCAGGGCATGCTGGCGGCCTCTATGCCACAGGGGTAGAACATGCAGCGTTTCAAGGACAGGGTAGTACTGGTCACCGGCGCCGGTGGCGGAATCGGCAAGGCCAGCGCCCTGCGCATCGCCGCGGAGGGTGGTGCGGTATTTTGCGTTGATCTCAATGCTGCCACGGTGGAGGCCACAGTGGCCGCGGTGGCAGCTGCGGGTGGTAACGCCAGCGGCCGTGTTTGCGATATCAGCAGCGAGGGGGATGTGCGTGCCTGCGTGGCGGCCTGTGTCGAACAATACGGCAGCCTGTACGCCCTGGTGAATATGGCGGGCGTACTGCGTTTTGACGATACCGGGCAACTCACGCTTGGCCAGTGGCAGAAGGTGATAGACGTCAACCTCACCGGTACCATGCTGCTGTGCCGGGAAGTTTTACCGCATCTGCTGGCAACGAAGGGCAGCATCGTCAATGCGGCGTCTACCGCCGCCCTGTCCGGCCTGCCCTGTGGTGTGGCCTACTCCGCCAGCAAGGGTGGAGTGCTCGCCATGACCCGCAGTATCGCCATTGAATACGCCAAGCGCGGGGTGCGCGCGAACTGTGTCTGCCCGGGAGAAATAAAAACCGGGATGACGGATGCGGTGGCGTTCCCCGAAACCATGGACTTCGAATTGATTTCCCGCGTCATGTCGCCCACCGGTGCGCGGGGCCCGGAGGTGGTGGCCGGCGTGATTGCCATGCTCGCCTCCGAGGACGGCCTGCACATCACCGGCGAGGATATCCGGGTTGATGGCGGCACCCTCAGCTGACGGATAGGCGGGGCCACGCGATGGAACAGTCGACTATAACGTTTGTCATCAACGGCAGGACTTACAGCCTGCGCGCGGGCGACAGCGCCGCCATTGGCGCTATTCCCGAGGCTGAGCGGCAGCAGCTGATTACCCTGCTCGAAGCGGTGAGACAGCAGGAAGAGCGGTCCCGGGCGATTGCCCGCAGGGCCGTGGACAATGCTGCGATGGCCGCGCGTGGTACTGTTGCGGGCGAGTATTCGCCGGCCAGGCCGGAACGCCTGGGCAGTGGCGATGTCGACGCCTTGATGGCGCGGCTGGTTATGGAGGAAAAATCCAGCAGGAAGCCGGCCCCCACTAAACAGGCGATGTACAAGTGGGTGCTGGGTGTTGCCGGCGTGCTGTTGTTGCTGGTGCTGGTTTTCTAGCGACCGGCACTGGGACCGGGGATATGCAGGAATATTGGCATGATGGCCTGCTACCCCGGCGCCGCTATTGCGATTCGATCACCTCGATGCGGTAGGACTTTTCCTTATCTCCGCGGCGACAGCTGAGGGTCACAGTGTCACCGGGCGAGAGGCCTTCGAGAGCGTCGTAATAGTCACTGTTGCTGCGTATCGGCTGGCCGTCGATGGCGGTGATGATGTCCCCGAGAATTACTTCCCCGCGCTGGCCCCGGTAGGCCCCGGCCATCCCCGCCCTGGCCGCGGGCAGGCCCGGGTACACGTGCACGACCGGCAGGCCTTCTATGCGGTAGCGCTGTACCCAGCGGTCGCTGGCCAACTCCACGCCGATCACCGGTCGCAGGATACGGCCGTAGCTGATCAGTTGCGGCACCACTTCCTTGACCGTGTTGACCGGAATGGCGAAGCCGATGCCTGCGCTGGCGCCACTGGGGCTGTATATGGCCGTGTTCACGCCCACCAGTTGCCCGAGTGAGTTGAGCAGGGGACCGCCTGAATTTCCCGGGTTGATGGCGGCGTCGGTCTGGATGACGCCGCGTATCCTGCGGTTGTCGGGCGCCTGGATTTCCCGCCCCAGGGCGCTGACGATGCCGGTGGTCAGCGTGGTGTCCAGGCCGAATGGATTGCCGATCGCCAGTACCTTGCGGCCCACTGTCAGCTCGCTGGAATCCCCCATGGGCAAGGTGACCAGGCCGTCGGGCGGGTCCACCATGCGCAGCACCGCGAGATCTTTCTCCGGCGCCAGCCCGATGATTTCGGCGCTGTGCTCGCTGCGGTCCTGCAGCGTGACAATCACCTTGTGGGCCCCGGCAATGACGTGGAAGTTGGTTACCACCAGCCCGCTCTTGTCCCAGATAAAACCGGTGCCTGCGCCCTGCGGGATCTCCTGTACGTCGAGGCTGAAAAAATTGCGGCGCAGGGCCGTGTTCGTAACGAATACCACCGAGGGGCTGGCCTTGCTGAAAATCTCGGTACTGTTGGCCTCATCGTCGGTGGCGAAGCTGAGGTAATCGACCTCGGCATTGCTCGCCGTTGCCAGTGCGGCCGGCAGGGCGAGCGCAAGAATCTGCAGCAAACGTTTCAGCACAGGACCCGCCCGCTCAGCCCTGCTGCAGGCGTTCCATGAACGCGCTGATCCGCTTGGCGTTGGCGCCCATGTCGCCCAGGCCGACGCGGGAAACAGAACGCAGGTCCACCACGGTGCCGTCGGCATTGGTGCGCAGCCGTATCACGATATCGTCCTTGAAACCCATGATCGCCGTGCTATCGACCGCCTCGATCACACCGGCGTTGCGGTCCTGCAGGTAGATCTCCCAGCCCAGCCCGGTGGCGACCTGGACGGCCCGGTCAAACATGTCATCGAACGCCTGCCGGCTGCGCAGGGTTTGCAACTCGGGATAAGCCTCGGCCTGCAACGCCTGGGTTTGCGGGTCGAGCTGCAGGCTGTTGCTGTTGGCGCCGCGGCGTTGTTCTGCAGCGGTAAATACGGGCGGGTCTTCGAGGTCGGTGCTGATATCGTGGATGCGCGGGTAACTGCCGCCACCCAACAGCGACAATAGCAGCAGACTGCCGGGCAGGGCGATCAGCGCCCGGCGGGCAATGGCCCTGCGCCAGGGCGCGAAGCGGGGCAGCACCATCATCAGGCAGGCCAGCAGCAGCAGAATCGCCGCCCCCAGGCAGGCGACGGCGTACAGCAGCAGACCCTGCTGCCAGGCGCCCGATCGCACGGTCAGCACCGCCACCGGCAAAGCCAGAAGCAAGGTGGCAGTGAGGTAGCCCAGCCAGTTGACCAGGCCCGGAGTTTTCTGCGTTGGTATTTCGGTTGTCGGGTTCATTCCGATCTCCTGCGCCGCTGGCGGTGAGCACACAGAATACTATCTGCCCGCGGCTGTTGCGAGTGCCAGGCCGGTTCAATTGGGCAGTCCCCGGGGCAGTTTAGCCGCACGCGGTTTGAGCTCGCGGGCGACATCTGCTTAACTCTCGCGCTGACAAGAAACTGCCGCCGCAAAGCTGCGCGGGCGGCCACTGATAATGGGGTATTGAACAGCATGGGCAGAGTTTCCGGTAAAGTAGCAATCATCACGGGCGGTGCCAGTGGTATGGGCAAGGCGGACGCCATAGCGCTGGCACGCGAGGGCGCCCGGGTGGTGGTGGCCGACCTGAATGAGAAAGACGGCCAGGCGGTGGCTGACGCCATTGGCGACAACGCGGTTTTCATGCGCCTGGACGTCACCGATGAAGACAACTGGAAGGCGGTGATCAGCGCCACGGTCGAGCAGTTCGGCCGCCTCGATATCCTGGTCAACAACGCCGGCATGATCGCCCTGGGCACCATCGTCGATACCGACCTCGCCAGCTGGCGCAAGATCAACGCGGTGAACAGCGACGGCGTATTCCTGGGGTGCAAGCACGGCATTCCGGCGATGGCGGCAAGCGGGGGCGGTTCGATCATCAATATGTCGTCGGTGGCGGCGATCCACGGCCAGTCTTTCGTCGCGGCCTACACCGCCAGCAAGGGGGCGGTGAGATCCCTGACCAAGAGCATCGCGATGTTCTGTAAGGAGCAGAAGAACGGTATCCGTTGCAACTCCATTCACCCGGACGGCGTGAAGACGCCCATGGTGGTGAAAGTCGCCATGGGCAAGGATGTCGCCACCGCCGAGGATCTCGAGCAGATCGGCAAGTTCGGCAATATGTGCGAACCGGAGGATATCGCCAACCTGGTGTTGTATCTGGCGTCCGATGAGTCGGGCTTTGTCAACGGTGCGGAAATGCTGATCGATAACTGCGCCACTATCACCCCGCCGCAGGGCATGGCGTAGCTCGCTTTAACAAACGTAACAGGTAACATCGGATGCACCGCGGGTAGCTGCACAACGGGCCCAACGGGTGCGACGGGCATGAGAGGCGCGAGGGGTTTGTATGGAGAAGCTGATTTACTCACTCTGGCAGGGCTCACAGCCTTCGGCAGATGCTTTTCGCGATGATTTACTGGAGCAGCTCGCGCCCGGCCTGGCCCGGTTGCCGGGTGTGCGGGGTATTCGCCTGGCCGTGGCCGACAGCGCGGTAGCGCCCGCCGCGGGACGTCGCCTTGAAAGCCATGCGCCGGTGCCGGGTGCGGTGCTGTCACTGTGGGTGGATTTTGCCGGTGCGGCACCGGCGTGGGAACCCTTGCTCGACCGACACGTCAGTCGCCGGGCGGCCTACCTGGTGGTGGAAGCAGAGCCCCTGGTGAGCGCGCAATTGCATCCGGCCGGCTCCGGCGAACGCGTTCACGGCATGTGCCAGGTAGTGTTTCTGCGCAAGCCGGTACAGCTTGAGCGCAAGCAGTGGCTGGATATCTGGCAGGGCAGTCACACCGCCGTCGCCATCGACACCCAGTCCACGTTCGGCTACCGCCAGAACGTGGTGGTGCAGGTGCCGGGTGACGGGGCACTGCATTTCGATGCCATTGTCGAGGAAAACTTCCCGCCGGAGGCGATGACCTCCGATCACGCGTTCTACGCCACCGGCGGCGATGACGACCTGCTGCAGCAGAGGATGAGTGCCATGATGGGCAGCTGTGCCCGCTTCATCGACTTCGAGCACATCGACGTCATCCCCATGAGCGAGTACGTGATCAGGACCCCCGCAGCGCCCTGATCCGGTCCTCCAGCGGCGGGTGGGAGCGGAACAGGTTGCCGACACCCTGCCTGAGCTGTTCGCTGATGCCGAAGGCGGTCAGTTCCCCCGGCAGGTCCTGGGGCAGTCCCTGCTCCTGCTGCAGCCGTTGCAGTGCCGCGATCATGTGGCCGTTGGTGGTAAGGCTTGCGCCCGCCGCATCGGCCCGGTACTCGCGCCAGCGGGAGAACCAGAACACGATGATGCTGGCGAGAAAGCCCAGTGCCAGTTCTGCCACGATGGTGACCGCGTAATAGCCAAAGCCATAGCCGCGCTCGGTCTTGAACACCACCCGGTCCACGGTGTGGCCGATGATGCGCGCCAGGAACATCACAAAGGTATTCACCACGCCCTGGATCAGGGTCAGGGTCACCATGTCGCCGTTGGCGACGTGACCGATTTCATGGGCCATGACCGCGCGCACTTCCTCGGGCCGAAAGCGCTGCAGCAAGCCCGCGCTTACGGCTACCAGGGCACTGTTGCGATTCCAGCCGGTGGCGAAAGCATTGGCGGCCTGCGAGGGGAAGATGCCCACCTCCGGCATGCCGATACCGGCCTCGCCGGCCAGTTCCCTGACGGTGTCCAGCAACCACTGTTCGTCGCGGTTGCGGGGCTGTTCGATAAGCTGCACACCGGCGCCGCGCCTGGCCATCCACTTGGACAGGAACAGCGATATCATGGCGCCGCCGAAACCGAATACGGCGCACATCACCAGTAGCGCGCCCAGGTTGAGATCGACGCCATTGGCGGCGAGGATGCCCTCCAGCCCCAGCAGGTTGAACACGATACTGAGCAGTATCAGTACCGCCAGGTTGGTGGCAATAAATAACAGGATTCTCATCGTACTCGCCTGCCTCTGTGACAGTTCACATGCATCGACCGGCCCGCACAGTTAACCCCCGCCGCCGGGGCGGGAGGTGCGGGTCAGCAAGGATATGGTGGCGTTCCGGGTTATTTCAAGTCCGGTGAAGCCAGTGAAGAGGCCTTGTCAGGCCGTCGGTTCCACGCTTCGTGCAGTATCCGCGGGAACGGCTGCCCCGGCATTGGGGGGACTTTCGCCGGACTGATCGCCGGCCTGCTCGGCGCCGTCGGCCGCCGTGTCCATGGGCAGCGGATTCTGGCTGGGCTCGATGACCGGCTCACCGCGTTCGCTGAGCTCGACCGCCAGTACATCACCGCGCAACCCGATGTCCTTCGAGCTGAGTTCGAACAGGGTGTTGACAGCCTCGTCCCGGTACCGGGTGCGCAGCACCAGGCGGGGATGGGAGCCGTCCACCCAGGCCTTGCTCTTGCCCCAGTAGTGTCCAAGTTGGTTGCGGATAACGAATACTTCGGTCATGGCGATAGGGCTGTCCTGCTGTTGCGAGGGCGCAAGTTTAAGCATTTATCCGCGCCCTTGCCAGCGGCGGGTCCGCCGCGGGCCACCGGCGCCGGCAGCGGCCTTCAGTCCAGTAAAAAATCCTTGGCCTGGTTGATCTTGGCTGCCAGGTAATCGTTGCCGCCCCGGTCGGGGTGCAGCTTCTGGATCAGGCTGCGATGGGCGGTGACGATATCCTCCCGGCTGGCGTCTTCGGCCAGGCCGAGGATGGCGAGGGCCTCCTGCCGGTTCATGTCCTGGCTGCCGCCGGTGGTGCCCCGGGGCCGGCCGAAGGGCCCCTCGCCCGGAAAGCGCTGCTGCAGGTAGCTGTCCAGCAGGCGGGTGGACTCCTCGTCCTGGCTGCGGCACCAGTCCATGAGTTCCTCCAGTTGCCGCCGGTCCATGTCGGCCAGGCGCCAGCCCTGGTAACTGCCTTTGAGCACCTCGCCCTGCAGGTCGCCGCTGTCGTGGGCCAGTTGCATTCGCAGCAGGGGGGTTTCGACGGTGGAGGTCTGGGCGCCCCCGGCGGCGCCCGTCGCGCCCTGGGCGCGCTGCGCGGCCAGCAGCGGAAACAGGCGGACCAGGGTGGGCAGCAGTTGGCGCAGGACAACCAGCACGCCCGCGGCGGCAATGCCAATCCAGTGCATCCGGCCGGTGACGGCGAGCACCACCACCACAGCCGCCGCCACGGCCAGACCCAGCTTGATATATTCTGCCCGGCGCCGGTGGGGCGGCACGGTCTGCACGCGACGGAACATGATGTAGAGCACGGCGGCGATCGCCAGCAGGAGAATCAATCGGGGCACGGCTGCCTCAGGGTTTCAGTTGGTCGAGCAGCAGTCTAGCACTGTCGCCGGAACTGTTCTCCAGGGCGGCGCGCCCGCCCCGGGCGTAGCGTGCGACCGCCCCCAGCAGGCCCGCGAGCGCGCTGGCGCTGCTGCTGTCGAAGCGGGCCCAGGCGCCGCCACTGAGCTTCGCCATGCGGCGAAAGGTATTTTCCACCGCCGGCTCCCGCCCCTCCTGGAACAGGAACAGCGGCAGCTTGAGCAGGCCGCACTGACCGGCGAGGTCGCACAGGGTATCGGGGCTCTCTTCCACCGCGTCACCGACAAAGACCAGGGCGCGCAGGGCGAGTTTGCGGTGCTCCTCCAGGGCGTGGCGCAACAGGCGGGCGATCTGGGTGTGTCCGCCTTCACACCGAACAGAGCGCATCAGGTGTGCGAGCTGCCCACTGTCGGTCAGCCAGGGGCTGGCGAAAAATTGGCGGAAACCGCTGTAATAGGCCAGTTGCACGGCGAGCGCGGCGACCTCGTCGGTGGCCCGGAACATTTCCACCTGTACCTGGCTGGCCCTGTCCCAGGTGGGCTGCCGGCTGGCGGTGGCGTCGACGGCGAACAGCAGGCGCGGCTGTTTCGCCACGAACTCGGTGATGTTCCGGCTGCGCTGCAGGAAGCGGTCTATGTCGTGCGAGGAGGATACGCGGGCGGGCGGCCTGGCCATCGATGGTCAGTGGGCAGCGGCGGGGCGTTCAGGCACCCGGGCGTTTTTTCCCGATCGCGCCCAACTGCTGTAGCTGCTCCAGGTAATGACGGCGATTCGCCAACTCGGCAATAGCCTCCCTGAGCTCGCGCTCGCTCACCTGTTCGGCGGTCTCTGTGCTGACCAGTTGCCACAATTTGCGGCTGCAAAGTTCCCTTGGATTGAATTTGACTGTGTTCATGCTGTTACCACTTTTGTACTGCTCCGGTAGGTCCAGCTCGCCTGTGGCGGCTGCGTTTGTTCACCGGAGTGAGAGTAAATTTTAATTATGACCATCGCGTGATGGCCGAAGTTCCGGCCCCGCCTTCTGCAAGCAGCTTACACGGTTGTCAGCTGGAAGGGAAAGGGGGCCCCGAGCTCGAATGCCGGACCCTGTAGTACGGGCGGCTCGCCGCTGTGCCAGGCGGGCAGGCGGAAACTGGCGATATGGGCGACAGCCGGCGCCTCGGAGAATGGCTGCCGGGAGCCGGTTATCGTCACCAGCTGTACCCGCATCTCGGCCGGGGTCAGCGTGGCCAGGCCATAGCCGTTGGCGGTTGTGTCCACATAGGCGAGGCCGGGGTTGGCATGGTTGGGCCCCAGCCAGCGGGCGAGGCTAGCCAGGCCGGTTTTGGCGTATGTCAGCGCAGCAAAGACGCCGTCCACCATCGTCATATTCCAGACGGGCACGATCCTGCCGTCCTCCTCGGCCATGACAATCGGCTGGAATACCGGGTGGTCCCGGGCCGCGACCACGCTGAGCTCGTCGAACAGCGGCGAGGAACTGATACCGGCGACATTGAAGTCCACCATCACCGGCGCCGCATCCGCCGCGGTGGTGGATCGGCGAATAGTGCCCGCGCCGTGCATGTGGTGGTCGCCGGACAGGGAGACACAGCCGCTGACCTGGCGCTGCGCCAGTTCCCGCATCAGGTAGGCCAGCTCGTGCGGATAGCCGGACCAGGCATCAATAGTGAAAATGCTGTCCTCGTAGCCGGCCAGGGGCAGCGCTGACAGGTCCAGCCGCAGCGGCAGCAGCGGCAGGGCATTGCCCCAGATCTTCCAGCGCGCGCCGGAGCCCTCCAGGGTGGCGAGCAGCCAGTCGCGCTGGGTGGGGCCCAGCAGTGTTCCGGGCTCGCGGGTTCGGGCCGGGTTGGCAATAGTGCCATCGCCATAGGGAAGAAATGCCGGCGGGTTGCCGTCGGCATAGGCGGCGCCGGCATCCGCAATTTCCACCAGTCGCACGCTGTTCAGGGGCAGGCCCAGTTCCCCGGCCAGGGTGTCCGGCAGGCAGGGCGCACTGCGGTAGCTGCGCGAGTCGGTGAGCACCAGGTCGAGGTTGCGGCCCCAGCGCAGGGCGCGGTAAATGCACAGGCTGTCCCGCGCCTCGTCATTGCCGGGTGTGTCGCCGGCGACCGGCCGAAAGTCATGCGCCGGCTGGTCGACAAGCTCATCCAGAACCGCCGGGATATACTCGAACCAGGCCTGGTTGGCCGAGGCCTTGCGCCGGGCCTGCAACTGGGGCACCTCGCCGTAGGTGTTGTAGCTCTGGAAGTTGTTATTGGCGAACTCGTGGTCATCCCAGGTGCAGATAAAGGGCCAGCGCGCCCGGGCTGCCTGCAGCTCGGGGTCGGCCAGGTAGGTCCGGTAGAGGTGGCGGTAATCCGCCAGCGACACGGCGTAGCGATTGTCCTCGGTGGTGACGCCGTCGGGGAAAGGCGGTACCCGACGGGACAGGGCGCTGCCGTCGGGCCGGGTGTTCCAGCAGCGTTCGTAGATGAAGTCACCCAGGTGCAGGACGAATTGTATCCGCTCGTCTGCCGGCGCCGCGGCATCGTCCGCGAGCAGGCGCGCCCAGGCGCCGTAGTAGGCGTCCTCGTAATTCTGGCAGCTGACGAAGGCGAATTTGACATCGCGCTCCTGGCCGGGGGCCGGGGCGGTGCGGGTCTGTCCCACTCTGGAGCTGGATCCGGCACCCTCGGGGAGTGTGCCTGTGACAGGGGCTTCACCGGGGCGGGCGTCCCCGGGCAGACGGCCACCGGGGAAGCGGCCGCCGAGGAAGCGGCCGCCGAGGAAGCGGTAGTAGTATGTCGTGTCCGGTTCCAGCCCATCGAGATAGGCCCGGACCGTGTAGTCACTGGCGGCATCCGTCGACAGTGGCACCTGCAGCAGCGGCTGGGAAAAGTCGTCGCTCCGGCTGAGTTGCAGGAGCAGCGGCACTTTCCCTGCCGCGTCCGCGCCCGCAGTGCCCGCCGCCGGCAGGGCGCGGGTCCACAGCATGACACCCGCCGGCCGGGGGTCGCCGGAAGCCACGCCCTGGGGAAAGCTCAGGGCCGGTGCATCCGCACCGAGCGCGGCGGCGGCACCGGCGTAGCGCGCGGCGCTCAGGAAGAAACTGCTGGAGGACAACAACCCCAACAGGATGCGGCGAGTGATCGGCATGGCGCTGAACTATTTGAGCTGGACGAGGCCCTAACTGTAGCCCACCGGGCGGGCGCGATGTAAGTCTGCCGGCGATTTTCCCGGTGGCGCGCCCCACACGTGTGCTGGGGCGTTGCAGTAAGCGCTACAGTGGCCTACATTCGCTGCTGTCGTGCGCCCTGTCGAGCACAATGCGGGGGGTGCCTGCAAATTAACGAACTATACGGGGGGTAATGCCATGAGCCTGTTTGACCTGGGCAGGAAAGACCAGCTGCCAACCGCAGACACCGCCCTGCCGGGCCGGGCGGAGGCGATGCCGGTGCCGGCGGCGCACTATGTCAACGGCAACCCCCTCAAGGGGCCCTTTCCCGCCCACCTGCGGCAGGCCCTGTTCGGCATGGGCTGCTTCTGGGGGGTGGAACGCAAGTTCTGGCACTTGTCGGGCGTGTTCACCACGGCGGCGGGGTACGCGGCCGGTGTGACGCCCAACCCCAACTACCGCGAGGTCTGCACCGGCAAAACCGGGCACAACGAGGTCGTGCTGGTGGTGTTTGATCCCGGTGTCATCGACTATGCGGCGCTGTTGAAGGCGTTCTGGGAGGGACATGACCCCACCCAGGGGATGCGCCAGGGCAACGATCGCGGCACCCAGTACCGCTCGGGAATTTACGTGTTCGATGACGCGCAGAAGGCGCTGGCGCAGGCCTCGAAGACGGCCTTCCAGCAATGCCTGGACAAGGCCGGGTACGGCGCGATAACAACCGAGATTCTGCCAGCGCCGGTGTTTTACTACGCCGAGGACTATCACCAGCAGTACCTGGCGAAAAACCCCGGCGGTTACTGCGGGCTGGGTGGAACCGGCGTCAGCTGCCCGGTGGGTATCGCCGGTTAAGCCGGCCGCGCTTTACAGCGTTTCCTCCTCGTCGAAGTCGAACTCCTCCGGCTCCTGGGCTTCCAGCTGCTCCATCAGGTTGATCGCAATGGTGACAAAGTCGGAGTCGGTAATGATCCCGACCAGCTTGCCCTTGCGCAGTACGGGGAGGCAGCCCACCTTGTGTTTCTGCAGGTGCAGCGCGGTACCGCGCAGGCTGGCGGACTCGTCCACGGTCTGCACCGGCGTGGTCATGATGGTCGACAGCGCGACGTAGTTTTCCCGCGAACCGCTCGCCTCCCGGGGCAGCACCGTGGTATCGCCCGCGGCGAGTACGTCGCGCTGGGAAACCACGCCGATCAGGCTGCCCTCGGCACTGACGATGGGGATGTGCCGGATGTGGTGTTCCGCCAGCAGCTGGCGGGCTGCCGCCAGGGTGTCGTCCGGCCCCAGGGTGTAGGGTTCACGGGTCATGATTTCTGCGACCGTCAGCATGTTGGGGTCCTCAATCGGGGCTGTGTTGCAATGCCACCAAGGTAGCCGGTACCCGCGGCAACCGCCTTGACCCTCGTCAAAAAAATCTTGTACTGCACCGCGCTTCCCAGTATATCTGCCAGGACGGGTCAGCCGGGCGGCGTCGGCGGACTGACCAGTCAATAACTATAAAACGCGGTGAGAATATGCCTGTAAATAGAAAAGCAGTGGGCAGGTTACCTGCCCTTTCCTGTGTTTTGCCCCCGATTTTGTTTGGCTGGTGGGCACTGCCCGCGCTTGCCGAAACCGCGACCCTGGAGGAAGTCATCGTCACCGCCCGCAAGCGGGACGAGAGCCTGCAGGAAACGCCGGTGGCGGTGACCGCCCTGGATGCCACGGCCCTGCGGGATGCCGGCATCAGGAACCTGTCCAACCTCAACCAGATCGCCCCCAATATCGAAGTGTCCTCGGCCAACGGCAATGCTCCCGCGGCCAGTATCTATATTCGCGGCGTCGGCCAGCGCAATACCGGGGTGAATATCGATTCCGGCGTGGGGATTTACCTGGACGGCGTCTACCTCGGCCGCCCCGATGGCGCCCTGCTCGATATCAACGATATGCAGTCAGTGCAGGTGCTGCGCGGCCCCCAGGGTACGCTGTTTGGCAAGAACACTACCGCCGGGGCGCTGGTGTTCACCTCCAACAAGCCGGTGGATGAATTCGAGGGACTGGTGGGCACGCGGGTGGGCAACTACGAGCGCCTCGACGGTGACTTCATGTTGAATGTACCGGTGACCGACCAGCTGTGGACGCGCCTGTCCGGCGCCTATCGCTCAGCCGACGGCTATATCGACAACGAGTACGACGGCAAGAAGTACATGAACGAAGACCGCAGCACGATCATGTGGCAAACGCGCTGGGCGCCAGCTGACGACTGGCTGGTGGACCTCAACCTGAACCATGCCGAAACCGACCAGCGCCCGCGGCCGCAAAAATGCCGGCCGGTGCCCGGCTATGAGGGCTGGCAGGCCGCGCTGCTGGACCAGCTGGCGGTTATCCCCGCCACTGGCCAGACCTATGGCGATTTCTGCCAGCAGGCCGCCGACGCCGGCGGTGGCGACAAACTGACAGTCATCTCTGACCTGGGCGGCAAGTACCAGGTGAAAAATGACGGCGCCTCGCTCACTGCAGCCTGGGATATCAACGAGCATATGGGGCTGAAAAGCATCAGCGCCTGGCGCTATACCGAGGCCGAGCAGGACGACGACCTGGACAACACCGGTACACCCTTCGTGCACCGGACGATGACCGTGCATCCCACCTACAAGGGGCCCAACAAGACCGACCAGTACAGCCAGGAATTGCAGCTGACCGGCGATATGTTCAACGAGCGCCTGACTTATGTCGCAGGGCTGTACTGGTTTAACGAAAAAAGCGACGGTGCCATCAGTGTCGGCTACCTCGGGCCCTATGATCCCGCCATCGGCAACCTGTTCTTTCTCAACACTTCCAATAATCAATACCATACCGATAACAAGGCGGCAGCGGCCTTTGTCCAGGGCGAGTGGCAGTTCGACGAGCACTGGCGTACCACCCTGGGCCTGCGCTATACCGACGAAACCCGCAAACTGGAGCGCAACCGGTACAGCGTCATTCCCGCTTCCCTGGACCTCAATGGCAACCCGGTGACCGCTATCGATGGCGGCCTGTACTCGGTGACGCGACCGGGCTTCGCCTACAACCCCGATTTCCAGCTGGCGTTCCAGGACTACGCCAGGCGCAAGAATTCCGACGGCGATTACTCTCCCATGGCCAGTGTGCAGTACATGATCGACGGCAATGAATGGGTGGACCTGGGCACGGTATATCTCACCTACAGCCAGGGCTTCCTCTCGGGCGGCCTGTCGGAGGCGCCCAGTGGCGAACTGGAGGACTACAAACCGGAAGAGGTGACCAGCTGGGAGCTGGGTTACAAGCTGGATCTGCTGGACCGCACCCTGCGCGTGAACGGCGCCTTCTATTACATGGATTACAAAAACCGGCAGCTGACCACGCTGGTGATCAACCCCGGCACCGGCAGCCCTGCCCCCGCCACCCTGAACGCCGAGAAATCCAGTATCAGCGGCTTCGAGCTGGAAACCACCTGGCTGGCTACCGAGCAGTTGACCCTGACCTTCAATATGACGCTGAACGACGGCGATATCGACACCTTCGATGACGTGCAGTTGACCCTGGGCCAGGGTGCCACGCCACCCCCGGGCTGCGAACGGACCAGCCTGGTGGTGATACAGGTCGATTCCTGCCCCAACGACCGCTCCGACGAAAGCCTGCCGCGGCTGCCCAAACAGACCTATTATCTGGCTGCGCAGTACGCCTGGCCGCTGTCTGTGGGCACTGTCACGCCGCGCATCCAGGCCAGTCTCAAGCGCGATATCGAGTACTGTTTCGATGCGGCCAGCTGTACTTCCGGCCTGTGGAAGGAGGACGAGCAGTTTGACCTCAGCGCCCGGTTGAACTGGGTATCGCCGGACGAGCAGTGGGTGGGTGCGCTGTACGGCAACAATCTCACCGACACCCACTACATGGTGGGCGGCACCGCGTTGGTGGAATCCTCCGGCGTCGGGGGCTACTCGGTGGCGACGCCGCGCATGTATGGCGTGGAGCTCGAATACCGCTTCTGACAGGCAGCGGCCGGGCGCTCGCTAGAACAGCCGCCCCAGCAGCGCGCCGAGGGCGTTTTCCACCCGCAGGATACGCGGCCCCAGCGATACAATCTCGCAGCCGGCCGCGCCGAGCTTTGCCACCTCGTAGGGAATAAAGCCGCCTTCGGGGCCGATCACCAGCAGGGTCGGCTGTTGCAGGTCGCGCGGGCAGGGCGGGTAATCGCCGGGGTGGGCAAGCAGCGCGCGCCGGCCCGCCACCAGGCCGGGCAGGATATCCTCCGCGAAGGGTTTGAAGCGCCGGTGGCAGGCCAGCTCGGGCAGCACGGTATCGCGGGACTGTTCCAGCCCCTGCAACAGGTAGCCCCGCAGCGTCCCGGGCTGCAACGCGGGGGTCTGCCAGTAGCTTTTCTCCACCCGGTAGGAATGGATCAGGTGGAGCTGGGCGACCCCCAACTCCGCCGCCGTGCGCACGATGCGGCGCAGCATTTTGGGTCGCGGCAGCGCCAGCACCAGGCACAGGGGCAGTTTGGGGGGCGGCGCCCGATCCAGGGTTACCGCCAGGACGGCCTGCTGTTGGTCGATTGCCAGCACCTGGCCCGAGCCCGTGAGGCCGCCCAGCTCGCCGACGCGCAACTGGTCGCCGGCGCGGGCGCCAAGCACCTGTAACAGGTGCTGCAGGCGGTGGTCGGCCACCCGGATGCGCTGCTCGTCGAGGCGGTCCGCCGCGCTGAAGAGCAACAGGTTCACCGCCGGTTTATCCCGCCCACAGGTCGTATTCGTCGGCGCCGGTGACCTCGGCCTCTACCATGTCCCCCGGCTTGAGATCGGTAATCCCGTCGAGGTAGACCTTGCCGTCGATCTCCGGCGCGTCCGCACTGGAGCGGCCGATAGCGCCCTGTTCGTCCACGCTGTCGATCAGGATTTCGATGGTCTTGCCGACCCTGTCCTGCAGCCGGGCGGCACTGATATCCTGCTGCAGCGCCATAAAGCGGTCCCAGCGCTCCTGCTTTACGTCTGCCGGCACCGGGTCGGGCAAATCGTTGGCGGCGGCGCCCTTGACCGGGGAGTACTGGAAACAGCCCACCCGGTCGAGCTGGGCCTCTTCCAGGAAGTCCAGCAACTGCTCGAAGTCATCCTCGGTCTCGCCGGGAAAGCCGACGATAAAGGTGCTGCGCAGGGTGATGTCCGGGCAGATTTCCCGCCAGCGCCTGATCCGCTCCAGCGATTTTTCCGCCGCCGCCGGCCGCTTCATGCGCTTGAGTATCTCCGGGCTGCCGTGCTGCAGGGGCACGTCCAGGTAGGGCAGGATTTTACCCTCGGCCATCAGCGGGATGACCTTGTCGACGTGGGGATAGGGGTAGACGTAGTGCAATCGCACCCACACGCCGAACTCCCCCAGCGCCTCGCACAGGTCCTGCATGCGGGTTTTCAGCGGGCGGCCGTTCCAGAACCCGGTGCGGTACTTGGTGTCGATGCCGTAGGCGCTGGTGTCCTGGGAGATCACCAGCAGTTCCCGCACACCGGCCTGCACCAGCCGCTCGGCCTCGCCCATGACATCGCCGATGGGGCGGCTGACCAGGTCACCGCGCATGGCGGGAATGATGCAGAAACTGCAGCGGTGGTTACAGCCCTCCGATATCTTCAGGTAGGCGTAGTGGCGCGGCGTGAGCTTGACGCCCTGGGGCGGCACCAGGTCGCGGAACGGGTCGTGTACCGGCGTATGCGGCACGTACTGGTGTACCGCGCTCACGACCTCCTCGTAGGCGGCGGGGCCGGTGACACTCAATACCTTCGGGTGCAGTTCCATGATGGCGCGGGCGTCGTCGCCCTTGCCCATGCAGCCGGTGACAATCACCCGGCCGTTCTCGCTGATGGCCTCGCCGATGGCGTCCAGCGATTCCTGCTTGGCGCTGTCGATAAATCCGCAGGTGTTGACCACCACGACCTGCGCATCCTCATAGCTCGGCACGATGTCGTAGCCGTCGATTTTCAGCTGGGTGAGAATGCGTTCGGAATCCACCAGCGCCTTGGGGCAACCGAGGCTGACGAAGCCGACCTTGTTGCTGGACGGAGTGTTACTGGACACGATGGTTACCGGACATGGTGTGGGACCGCGGGCAGGTGGCGACAGGGTCGCGGATTATACCTTGCCAATGCGAATCCGCGAAACCGGGAGCCCCGCGGCGTTGCATCACGGTCACGGTCGGCTATAGTGACCGGACACCATGTGACCTGTGGTGTACAAACGGTGCCATTTCATGGCCGCGGGGGTCGAGCGTACCGCCACCTGCAAATCAGCACAAAGGAGATCAGTCGACAATGGGATTATTTGATTTTGTAGCGGAAGCGGGTGAAAAGCTGGCCGGGAAGGTATTGGGCTCCGCTGCCGGCGAGGACATCAACAAAACCGTGGAAGTATCACCCCAGCGGGTCAACGAGCTGCGCCAGCAGAATATTGCGCATAGCGTGGCGCAACTGGATGTGGCGGGCGAGAAGGTAGCGGTGAAGGTGGATGGTGATACCGCTGTGCTCACCGGGACCGCACCCAGCCAGGAGGCCCTGGAAAAAATTGTGCTGTGTGCCGGTAACCAGTACGGCATCGCCAGAGTCGATTGCCGGCTGCAGGTGGATGCGGCGGCGGCTGCATCCGCAGCGCCCGCAGGCGAATCGACCTTTTACACGGTCAAGGCCGGCGATACCCTCGGCAAGATCGCCCAGCAGCACTACGGCGCAGCGAACAAGTACACGGTGATCTTCGAGGCGAACAAGCCGATGCTGAAGGACCCGGACAAGATTTACCCCGGCCAGAGCCTGCGGATTCCCGCGCTGTAACCAGGACCTTCCCGGTGCCAGCGATTATCGGGAAAGCGGTTGGCGACAAAGGGTGCATGCTTCCCGGGGGCACGCCTTTAAATACGTCGGATTTTTTTACAGTTGCCGCCGGCGTGCCGGTGTGGCGTCTTCCAACCCCCTGTTTCTATACAACAAAATAACTTGGCCCGGAAATTGCTCTACGTAGAACTGCGTATAGCATTCGGAGAACCGTGCCCCGTGAAGACCCTATCCCAGTTCATAACTGCAACCGCGCTGTATCTCGTTGTCGCGTCGGTAAATGCCAATCCCATCTACTACCAGGTGAGCAACGAGGGTGGCGATCGGTGGCGCTATGACTACACGGTGGCAAATAACACGCTGTTTGATATAGAGCAATTCACGATCTACTTTGACTACACGCTGTACGACTTTGCGCTCCTGCCGTCGGCTGCTTTCCCGGGTGAGTTCGAGGTGGATGCGAATGATTATCAGGGGCCTCCCGGCTGGGATGTGTTTGTGGCCCCGGACGCGGACATACTGGGTGTCGAAGAGGACGGATTTTTTGACGCATTTGCGCTGGGTGATCTGCTCGAGCCCGGTGATGTCCTGGGAGGATTCTCCGTTTCCTTTACCTATCGGGGTGCCGGCGCGCCGGGGCGGCAGTTTTTTGAGTTCTTCGCTTACGATGCCCAGGGTAACGATATCTTCGGAGAGTCGTTTACCCGGCCCTTGTTGGCCAGCCCGGTACCGGAGCCGTCGCCTCTCAGCTTGTGCCTGCTCGGCCTGCTGCTGCTCGTAGCAGGAAGGAAGAAAACCAGAACAACGCAAATCTGAGTACGTGTTTTTTTGCTGTTTGCGGTAGAAGCGGCGAGTAAATTTCCCGTTGTGCTGGAAAAGTGGAGAAAAAAATAATGCTTCCTGTTAAAAAGACGCTGCTGGCGTTGGTGCTTCTCTGCTGTTCTGGCTTTGTGTTCGGGGCTGTATCGGATCTCAGTGTTACCAAGTATCGACTGATAGAAAAAACCAGGATCAACCGATCCGACTATCAATACACCTACGCGATAACACTAAGAAATACAGCCGGAGCGCTTGAAAACGTTACCGCTACGGTAAGTTCCGCCTCCTCAAAAACAACCATCACGGATGCGGTGGTGGATTTCGGCACCATTGTCGGGGGCAACAATCCAAGCGTTGACACGTTTTCGTTTATCCAGGACCGGCGACTCAAGTTTAGTGCCAGTAACCTGCGATGGACATTTACGGGAGACGAGCCGGCGGGAGAAAACACGGCACCTGTGGCCAATGCCGGAGCAGACCAAAGTGTACCTGTTGGCAGTGTGGTGAACCTGGATGGGTCCGCATCGTCCGATATTGACAGCGACCCCTTAACGTATTCCTGGAACCTGATTCCGCCTGCTGGCTCGGGGGCGGCTTTAAATGACGGTGCGGCGACAGCCCCATTTTTTACGGCAGACATCGCCGGTGTCTACACCGCGACCCTGGTGGTGAACGATGGGACCGTGAATTCTGTCGCCGACAGCGTGACTATAACGGTGACCCGGGTGAACACGCCGCCAGTGGCCAATGCGGGTGTGGACCAGACTATTTTCGCCGGCACCCTGGCGGAACTGGACGGGTCAGCCTCCAGTGATGCCGATGGTGACGCCCTGAGCTATAGCTGGGCCTTGAGCCGCCCGGCTGGTTCCGCTGCAGTGCTCAGCGACAGCACCATCGCGAATCCAACGTTTATCGCAGATATAGCGGGATTGTACTCCGCAACCCTGTCTGTCAGTGACGGCACCGTTAGCAGTGACGTTGACACGGTAGTCATTCGCGCAAGTGACCCGGATTTGAACGCACCTCCGGTGCTGGCGCCTATTGCTGACGTGACCACTGCGCCCAATGTTCTGCTGACCGTGACGGCGGTCGGTTCGGATCCCGACAGTGGCGATACTTTGATGTACTTGCTGGCGTCGGCGCCTCTGGGGATGGCCATTGACGCCAGTTCAGGCGAGATTACGTGGACGCCGGATGACACCCAACTGGGCGCGGTAACTGTGGTCGTCCAGGTGTCAGACACAGCCGGTTTGTCGGATGCCCGGAGTTTTATGGTGACGGTGGTGGCGGACAATGCGCCGCCCATCGCCCGCGATGACAATTACCAGGGAACGATCGGGGAGTTGCTCAGCGAACCTGCGCCCGGCGTGATGACCAATGATACTGATCCCAACGGCGATGCAACCACGGCAACACTGGTGGATGCGCCAGCCAGGGGTACGGCCGTACTGCAGCCGGATGGGTCGTTTACCTATCTGTATGAGCCGGTGCCGCCGGTGCCGGCCGTTATTGAGCTCGAAACGCATTGCTCAACCGTTGATCTCCATCCGCTCCTGCCCGGAAACGGCCCCATTGGCCAGGTCGCCGTCGGTGACGTGGACCATGATGGGGAGACCGAGATCGTCGGTTTGAACTTCAGCAGATTCTTCATTCTTGATGCCGCGACCTGTGCGCTTGAATATCAGCACGCCCCTAATTTTTCCAGCGCCACGGAGCCCAGAGACTCCAATTTGTGGGGCTCATTATTCGACTCGAGAGATCACCTGGGTATCGCTGATCTGGACGGCGATGGTGATCTGGAAATTGTTGGACTGTCATCGGGGTTACCCGGCACTACCGGCACGCCGGATAACGATATTTTTGGCCATTTGGTGGCCTTGCACCATGACGGCTCGTTTGTGTGGAATCGACCCGTAGCCCCGGGTAAGGATCCTCGCCTGGCCAACCTGACACCGGTGTTCCGAAACCCGGCTCACCCGACAGCGTCCATTGGTGACTGGCGCGATACCGGACCCACTTTTGCCGATCTGGATGGCGATGGCAGGCCGGAAATCATCATGGGTTTTTACCACGACGATCAAACCACGGGCTCCGCGAGCGCTGTTATCCCTGGCGTGGTTGCGTTCAATGGCATTGATGGCTCGATAAAATGGGTTTTCTATGGCACCCGTACGTCAGTGACAGGGCCCAGCTCAATGATGGCACAGGTTGCTGACCTTGACCTGGATGGTACGCCAGAGATCGTTTACGGCAATAATGTCATCGATCATAACGGCAACCTGGAGTTTTCGCTTCAGCTCGATGATTTAGGCTCCGGGGGTGTTCCTCGCCGGGTTGAATCAGCCATTGCCAATTTTGATGACGATGCCTTTGGCGAAATTCTGGTCCGTCATGAAAAGAGCTTTTATGTATTCGAGCATGATGGCACCCGGAAATGGAAAAAGGTCTTTTCCACTGCGCCAGGTGTTTCCACCGCTGCAGGTGAGATCACGGTTGGTGATTTCGATGGTGATGGGAAAATGGAGTTCACCCATCGACTTAGAGATGGCACGACGGCGCCCTACCAGGTTGTTTATGACACTGACGGGACGCAGCTGTGGTCACATTTACTGCACCCAGACTACCATTCGAACCTATATGAGGGTCCCCAGGCGGTCACTGCTTATGATGTCAATGGCGACGGCGCGGACGATATCGTTGCTGATCTGCGTGTCGATGCTTTAACGGACGATCCCGCGCTCGGGCTTGGGGATGCCGTGTTGTTCGCTTTCAACGGCAGAAATGGTGCCGAGTTGTTCAGGGCGCGCTCCTACCAGGACAGTTCTTCCTCGGTGTTTCCGGTGATCGCCGATCTGGATAATGATGGCGAGGCGGAGATACTGCTCTCCGGCCAGCGCCCCCTGAATGCGCGGGGTGCCGGCAACACGCCATTTCATATTTACCAGGGTAAGAGCAGCAGCCCGTTGCCGCCGGCGCCACGGGTCAGCAACCAGTGGTCGTTCAATGCGGCCTATGTCAATGTAGACGGCTCGATCCCGGTCAAGCCCATCCCCCACTGGCTCGTGCCGCAAATGAACGGGTTCCATAAAGTGCCGATCGTGGCCGATGTGCAAAAACCCCGGGCGGTCCTGGACAGTTTTACCTATAAAATCACTGATGGCTCGCTGGATTCCAACACGGCAACGGTCAACCTGGCGGTGTCGCCGCCCATGTCGCCGCCGGTTATTTTGTCGACAGCCATCAGGTTTGCCACGCAGGATACGCCCTATGTTTATGGCGTGATCGCAGCCGATCCCGATGTCGGCGATACGCTCAGCTATTTCCTCACGGTTGCCCCGACCGGTATGACAATAGACCCGGCAACCCACCTGATAAACTGGACGCCCGGCGCCGCTGACCTGGGTGATCATGCCGTGACAGTTATCGTGCAGGATTCCGACGGCCTGGCGGCTATCCAGGACTTTACGGTGACTGTCGCCGTACCGGCCGTTGTCCCCAATGTGATTGGCCAGACCACGGCGAACGCGCTGGTGCAGATACAGGCCGTCAACCTGCTGCCCGGTACAATTGACCAGGTGTTCGATGCGATCGCACCGGCCGGCAATGTCATTGCCCAGGCCCCCGTTGCCGGAACCGTAGTGGCGAACGGCTCAAAAGTAAACCTGGTTGCGTCCAAGGGCCCCGGGCCGCTGGATACCGACGATGACGGCGATGGCGTGTCGGAGAACCAGGGCGATTGCAATGACGCCGATTCGACTATTTTCCCCGGAGCAGTGGATGCCCAGGGCGACGGCATCGATCAGAACTGTGACGGCGTGGATGGCCTTTTTGGGAATGCACAGATATTCATCGCGCCGAATATGCCGCTGCTGTTGGTTGGGCAGTCTATCAACCTGACTGCAACCGCCGTTATGGCCAATCAAAGCAGTGTGAACATAACCCAGCTCGGCATCTGGTCAAGTGATAATGCGGCTGTAGTGCAATCCAACGGTAACGGCGCGTTTGTCACCACCGGCGCCGGCAGCACCACGGTTCGTGTGACGCACCTGGGATTTTCGGCCGCGGTACCCATTACCGTTGCAGCGCCTACCCCCGGTGATACCACGCCGCCAACGGCTGCGATAACCTCACCCGCAGCAAACGCCACGATTACCGCGCCTACCGAGATTACCGGTACGGCGACGGATGCCAATTTCTTCAAGTATGTGCTGGATATGGCGCCCGCAGGCGAGACTGACTATACCGTTATCCGGGAAAGCGGTGTGCCGGTATCGGGTGGTGTGCTCGGTCAGTTCGATCCGACCCTGCTGCTGAACGACCTCTATAGCGTGCGGTTACGTGTCTACGACACAGGCGGCAATGTCAGTACGGTCGAGTCTGTCTACCAGGTGGACGGGGACATGAAAGTCGGCAATTTCAGCCTGACGTTTACTGACCTGGAGATACCCATGTCAGGCATCCCGATCACTGTGAATCGCACCTACGACAGCCGCGATAAGCGCAAGGGCGATTTCGGGGTAGGCTGGCGCCTGGATGTGCAAACACTGAGCATCCGTGCCAATCGGGAGCTCGGCACCGGCTGGCAGGTCGTCAAGCAGGGCCTGAACTTTCAACTTGTTGCCACCGACGAGCACAAGGTCAGTCTTACACTCCCGGGCGGACGTGTAGAAGTGTTCAATATGGTGGTTTCACCCCTGGTATCTCCCCTGGTGCCATTCCCTCCGTTTGCCAACAGGGTGGTGTTCCAGCCGCGACCGGGGACAACAGGAAGTCTGCAGAGCCTGGATAACAATAACCTGACGATTCTTGATCCGCAGCCGGGTGTCATATCATTACTGGATGACACCAATAACAATGCCTACAACCCGGATCGATTCCGGTACACGGCGCAAGATGGAACTGTCATTGTCATCAGTAAGGCAAACGGGGTGCAGAGCATCAGGGAGCCCAATGGCAATACGCTGACCTTTAATGCCCTGGGTATTTTCCATTCCGCGGGCAAACGGGCACTGTTTGAGCGCGATAGCGAGGGTCGAATAGTCAAGCTGATCGATCCCAATGGCCATGAGCAGTTGTATGGTTATGACAGCAATGGCGACCTGATATCCCACAGTGATCAGGAGGCGAATACGACTGCCTTCGCCTATAACCAGAACCACGGACTATTGCGCATTACCGACCCCCTGGGCAGGACGGTTGCACGCAATGAATACGATGACCAGGGACGCTTGATCAGCAGCACCAATGCAGATGGCAGAAGGGTTGAGTTCAGCCATGACCTGACATCAAGGCAGGAAATCGTCACGGACGCCGACGGCAGTTTTACTGTGCTTGAATATGATGAGATGGGCAATGCAATCAGGGTTACGAACCCTTTGGGTGGGGTAACTACTAACACCTATGATAGCCGTGGTAATCGCCTCACGACCACCAATCCACTGGGAGAAACCATCACCCGCACATTCGATGCGCGGAATAATACGCTCACCGAGACTGATCCCCTGGGGAACACCATTCGGTATGCATATGATGCGCTGGATATTTTGATCAGCACCACCGATCCACGCGGAAACGTTACAACCTACAGTTATGATTCAAAACGCAATAAGTTGTCGGAAACTGACGCATCAGGGCGTTCGCGCGGGTGGACCTATGACGCCAGAGGGAATGTTACGAGCATCACGGATAAGCGCGGCGCCACAGTTGCTTATGAATATGATGCATTTGGAAATAATACGGCGACGACCGACGCCCGCGGCAATCGCAGAACGGTAAGTTTTGATAATAATGGCAATGCGATCAGTTTTGTAAACCGCAGAGGGTTCTCCAGCCAGACGATCCGGGATAATCGGGGGCAGGTTCTGGAGACAATCGATCCTTTGAATTTCTCTACTACCTATGTCTATACAGGCAGTGGAGTACTTGCGACCATCACGGACGCTACCGGCAACTATACCGCGTTCGTAACGGACGCTGAGGAGAAAGAACTTGAGCGCGTAGACGCATTGGGTAACTCGATCAGGCGTGAATACGATATCAAATCAAATCTTACCAGCATCATTGACGCGCTGGGCAATGCAACCAGCCTGGAATACGACCAGTTGAACAGAATGACCCGAAGTGTCGATGCCGCCGGCGGCATTGCCGAGAAGGCATTTGATTCAGCGGGACGGGTTGTCAGTCAGACGGACAAGAATGGCAATGTTACATCCATAGAGTACGATGCAGCCGGGCGGCGTACGCGAATCCTGGATCCGTTGGGTAATCAGGTACTGTTTGAATATGACGCGGCTGGCAACGTAACAAGGCAGACAGATGCGAAAGGCAATGTGTACAGTTCTGTATACGACGCACTTAACCGTCGCATATCCATTCAGTATCCAGATGGCGCCATCGAAACCAGTGTTTATGATGACCGAAATCTGGTTTCGCAAACAGACGCAGCAGGGCGTCAAACGCAATACGAGTACGATGAAAATGGCAATCTTTCAAAAGTTACCGATGCACTGGGGCATGAAACAACGTACGTCTATGACGCGGAAAACAATTTAATCCAACGAACAGATGCAAACGGTAATAGCACTGTATTTTCCTATGACGCTAACAATCGGGAAATTTCTAAAATGTACCCCGATGGCAGCACCCACCAGCTGGTTTACGATAGCCGTGGCAACGTTATCACACAAGTTAATGCAAATGCCGCGATTATAGATTTTGAGTATGACGCACTTAATCAATTATTGAGCAAGCAGCTGGGGAGCGGGGGCAGCGTCAGTTATAGTTACGAGCCAACGGGCCGGCTGCAGTCTTCGACTGATGAGCGCGGGCAGACATTGTTCAGCTATGATGTTCTTGACAGGCTGACCCGAGTTGTAAACCCAGACGCGAGCGAGATTTCCTACAGCTACGATGCTGTGGGTAATGTAATCAGCACGGCGTACAAAACCTCGGGATCAACTCCACCCACTTTGATTTCCAAAACCTATGATGCACTGAATCGACTGAGTTCTGTCACTGATGGCAACGGCAATACAACCAGCTATCAATATGACAGGAATGGTAACCGCAGCCAGGTGACTTATCCTAACGGCACCATGGCGCAATATACCTACGATTCACGTAACAGGCTCATCCAGATCAGTCACTTTAAAGGCGCCACCCTGCTTGAGCAGTTTACCTACACTCTCAATATCGTCGGAGACAGGGTTCGCGTCGAAAAGCTGGATTCAAGCTATATTACTTACCAATACGACAGTATTCATCGCCTGGTCCGTGAAGTGCATCATGACGGGGTCGGCACGGTCATACGTGATTTGTCATACGTTTATGATTCCGTGGGCAACCGACTGAGCAAGACGGACAATGTCGGAAGCGTGACTAACACATACCAGTATGATGCCGCGGATCGTATGACGAACGATGGGACGTTCGTCTTCGTGTACGATGCGAACGGTAATTTGGTAGAAAAGTCAGCTGGGTCAACGGTTATCAGTTACGCCTATGACACCGAAAATCGCCTCGTTGAAAGCCGTAGTCCGGGTTCGGTGATCGAATATCGATATGATGCATTTGGCAATCGGGTTGAAAAATCGGATGCACTCGGCACCATCTACTTTCTGGTTGATTCGAACAACAATACAGGCTATCAACAGGTGATAGCCGAATACAGTAGTTCGGGTAGTTCGGTCGTACAGTATCTGTATGGTGATGATCTAATTCAGCAGGAGCGGGTTGGGTCTATAGCCTATTACCATTACGATGGCACCAACAGTACGCGCTTTTTAACTGATGCGAGTGGCAACCTTACCGATAGCTATCAGTACGAAGGGTTTGGCGTATTGGCGGCCTCAACCGGAATAACGCCAAACAGTTATTTGTTTACCGGAGAACAGTTCGACGCGAATCTCGGCTTCTATTACTTGCGTGCCAGGTACTATGCGCCAGAAGACGGTCGCTTTATTACAAAGGATCCGTTCCAGGGAAATAATATTGATCCGCAGTCGCTCCACAAATACTTGTACGCGAATGCCAACCCTTTGAACGTAATCGATCCTAGCGGGCTTTGGGGGGAAAATTTAACATCGCTGCAGGTGTCTCAGGTTATCGGCGCCACGATCTCCATCAGTTTTACGGGTTTCGGTATTGCCGCTCAGGCGGCGTTGGATCCTAAATACCTGGCATCCTATTCAACCGGCAGGGCTGTTTATCAACTCGCGTCTTCTGGAGTATTGGGAGCGCTGGCGGGGACGCTCGCAAAAGGCTTAGGTTACACGCTAGTTCGAGGAGGCGGTCTTGGAGAGTTTATTTACTATGAGATCCCTTATGCCTCAATTAGTAGTTATCTTTTTGGGGTTGCCGCGACTCTCAGTTGTGCTGGGGAGGGTGCAATTTTCGAAATCGCCTCGTTGAGTAGTGAAAAATGTGTCCGAGAGGGCGCAATAGCGGCAGGATTGTTCGTTGCTTCGGGCGCACTGGGTAACTTTTTTACCAAATTGGGCACTTTGAGGGAGGAAGTAACGATAGGGGCTATCTCGGAAGCATTTCAGCGCACAATGAACATTTTAAGGCAAGAATTTACGTACAAGTCTTATTCCTCATTTGTGGAGAGAATGGTTCCGGAATCAGATCGAGATGAGCATTTTAAACCCGCTGCGGATGGACTTTTTTTGAAATAGTCTGGCTCGTCTGGATTCTGTGGTGATCCTCGTAGCCGCTGGGAGTTTTTTCCGGGGACGGACCTGTAACCGAGTTCAAGGCCCGTAAACAATGGCGAATCGATGGGTTCGAGGGTGCGGTTCGTATGCCTCGACTCCATTGTTATTGGTGGTGCGTTTTAATTCTGGCAAGTTCTCGGCCGATATAAGTAGACAAATGCCTAAGATGTTCGCCTTCTAAATGGGCTTCGTGGTGCAAGAGTCGATGCATATCGGGCCACCATTGAGTCCCTTAGCCTGATCAGCTTCTAAAATCGGCGCTGGTGTGCACTGTGATAGAACTACTGGCCGATCGGTAGCTGTGGTCTTCCTAAATACGCTGGTGGATATGCGTAGCAAACTTAAACAAGGCCTGGCAGACGTCAGTCCGGCAGGCCGTCAAGCCGGGTGAGCTCTGCCGAGACAGATTCCGATTCGCCGGCCGGTTCAGCCTGCGCCGGCCGGTACCAGATCGGCGATGACCATGCCCGCTCCTGAAGAGTGGCGTGCAGGTCGCTGCGCGGCTCTACCCCGGCGCGTATCGCGTCCCAGGTCGACCAGCGGCAGGTGGGGTTTTCCAGTACCCGCACATAGTAGAACGCCTCCCGGGAAGGGTCGAAAGCCGGGTCCCGCCACAGGGTCTTGAGTTCAGCGGCACCCACGCCGTCGCTGGTTGAGCAGTCCGCCAGGTTGACTCGCGCGCCGTTGTCCGGGCACAGGCCGCTGCCGGCATCCGGTACCAGCCCGTCAGAGCAGGCCACGTCGTAGATCCGTTCGCGGTGCTCGCCGTTCTCCAGGTAGCCCTTGATCACCTGCATGCGCTGCAGGGCAGTGCCGCGCGGGTCCGCGGTGGCCCACACCAGGAAGGCGGGCGCCGCGCCCGCCTGCCCCGGCAGGTCGCTGCCCATGGCCACGCCGCCCCGGTAGGCGTTCGTCACCAGCTGCGGGCTATCCAGCATCTCCTCATCGAAGCCGTAGCCGGCGAAAAACCGCACTTTCATGCGCGGGCCGCTGGTGGCGAAGGTTTCCTTGCGCCGGAACGCCCGGTAGATCGACTCCCGGGTATTTTCCTCGGCCCAGACGCCGGCCAGGCCCGAGGCGGACCAGTACTCGAACGCCCCGCCCACCATGTAATCGCGGCCGTCCACTTGCTTGAGCAGGTCCGGCGCGCGCCATTTCAGCAGGGTGCCCGAGACAAAGGACGCTGGAATGGAGCCGCGCAGTTCCGCGGTGCCATCGAGCATGCCCACCTTGGAAAAGTAGGTCTCCTCGTCCGGTGAGGTGGCACTGTTGTGGGTGTCGCTGGAGCCGATCACGCCGAACTGGTAGGGATTCACCACGCCGCCTGCCGCGAGGTCCAGGCCGCGCAGGTAGGCATCGCGCACGTAGCCGCCGGCCGGTTCGCTGTACAGTTGGGTGGCCACGCGGTAGGGCGCGATTTCGAAATCGGCCCATTCGTCGTTCTTTGACAGCAGCGGGTGGGTGTCGGACGTGCCCTTGATCTGGGTGATCTCCACCAGCGGTTCGTTGCGCAGGCGTTGGATGGAATAGTCGTCATCCATGGGGTCGCCGGCCCAGTCCACCAGTTTGAACATCTGGCCGTTGGAACCGTTGGAGTTGTGCGGGATCGCCAGGCTCTCGATGCCCTGGCGGCGCAGCCCGTCCATCCAGTCCCACAGACCCTCCGGGTTTTGCGAATTGACGCGGGAGAACGGCACGGCCGGCAGGCGGTCGGTATCGTGGAAGATCACGTTGCGGTGCAGGTTGCCCATGTCGTCGGTGGACGAGGTGTACTCGAAGGCCGCGAAAGTGGTGAAATTGCCGGGCGCGTACGCGTCGTCCGCAGCCTGGACCGTGTCGCGCCAGGCGGATTTGGTCACGGCCTCCACCACCCTGGGATCGATCGTGCCATCGAGCAGTTCGGCGATGCTGTTGGTCAGGAACCCGGCGAAATTGCGCGCCCGCTCGCCCAGGCTCCACTCGTTCATGTTGTACCAGGCATTGATATTGTGCAGGGGTTCGGACACGGCGTACTGGGAAAAGCGGGTGCTGGTATCCGCCGCCTCCCGCACCAGGCCCAGGAACATGGCGTGGTCGGTGACCGCATAAAAATCCAGCGGCTGTTGCAGCTGGATGCGGTAGCCGCTGGGGTGATCCAGGGCCTGGCCTCTGGCATAGCGGTAGGCGTCCGCGGGCAGGGTGGTATTGCCGAACACATAGGCGTCAAAGGAGTAGCCGGTATGCACATGCAGGTCGCCGAAATAGGCATTGCGTTCGGCATTGGGTGGCGGTCGCAGGGTCAGTATTTCTGTGTTCGCCGGGACCAGGTTGCCCGCTGGTCGCCTGGTTGCCGTGATGGAGAGCGCTTCAGGCGGTTCGGAGCAACCGTACAGCGCGGCCACAAGGCAGGCGCCCAGGGGGAGTTGTGTTTTCATTGTTATGCCTGTGCCTCTGGTGGGTTCTGGGTGGATCATAGGGACTGACCCTCGTGGCGTCCAGTTGGCGTGGATGATGCGCGCGGTCTTGCGGCTCGCCTTGCAGGCATCCGCAACGGCGATGATAGGGTAAACTGGACCCGCCAGCGGGTGGCGATGGCGGGAGGGACACGATGGATTCAGTCAGGACAGAAGTGCGGGACCGCGTCACGATTGTGCGCCTTTCGCGGCCCGGGGTGCGCAATGCGGTTGACGGCGCCACCGCCCGGGCGCTGGCTGCCGCGTTTCGCGCGTTCGATGCCAACCCCGACAGTGACGTCGCTGTTTTTCATGGGGAATACGGCACCTTCTGTGCCGGTGCCGACCTGAAGGCGGTAGCCGCGGGGGAGGGTGGCAATCGCCTCGCGCCGGAGGGCGACGGCCCCATGGGCCCCTCTCGCATGGTGCTGGGCAAACCGGTGATTGCCGCGATCGCCGGCCATGCGGTGGCCGGCGGGCTTGAACTGGCCCTGTGGTGCGATTTGCGGGTGGTGGAGCGCAGTGCGGTGCTGGGTGTCTACTGCCGCCGCTGGGGGGTGCCGCTGATCGATGGTGGCACCATCCGCCTGCCGCGGCTGATCGGCCACAGCCGGGCCATGGACCTGATACTCACCGGGCGCGGTGTGGGTGCGGAAGAGGCCCTGCAGATGGGGCTGGCCAACCGGGTGGTGGAGGACGGCGAGTCGCTGCGCGAGGCCATTGAACTGGCCACGCTGCTGAGCCGCTTCCCCCAGAACTGCCTGCGCTCGGATCGCCTCAGCGCCTGCGAGCAGTGGGGACTGTCGCTGGACGATGCCCTTGCCAACGAGTTTCGGCGGGGAGTGGCCGTCATCGAGAGCCTTGAAACGGTAACCGGCGCCACCCGCTTTGCACAGGGTAAGGGGCGCCACGGTGACTTCGGGGATATCTGACCGGATCGGCCCCGTCATGCCCCGCCCGGATTTTTTTCACCCGGCGGTCAGAACAGCCGGTCACCCCGCGCACTGTGGCTGCCGACCCGGATTTCGCGCCGCAGCAGGGCGGCAAGTTCCAGGCTGTCGTCGCGGTTGAGAAACTCGCCGATGCTGACGGATTCGCCGGTGCCCTGCAGGGACAGCTCCGGCCCCTCCCAGGGATGCCGCTCGGGGATGATGGCCAGGCCAGTGGACTGGCGCGGGAATTGCCAGCTCTGCGTCGGGGCGTAAAAGCCCTTGTCGATGCAAACGCTGTCATCGCTCAGGGTGATGACATGGCGGTACTGCAGTTTCCAGTTGACGTAGTAGAGCGCTGAACCCAGCGCCAGCAGTTCCAGCCCGGCCAGCGGCAGTATGGGCCAGGCGCCGCGCAGGGCAAAGCCGGTGGCGGCCCCCAGCGAGGGCACGGCGAGGGCGAGCAGCACCAGCAAATTGCTGCGCCAGCTGGCGGAGCAATTGGGCCTGGCGATGATCATCAGCCGCGCTGCGGTTCGGGTGCTCGTAATCACGCTGCTATCTCACGAGTGGTTAGCCGAAAGTCTGTTAACTGAAAGTCTAGTGAATTTTGGGCCGCTCGCCTACTCTTTGCATCTCAGTCTTAATCCCTGAGTTTACCGCAGCCCTGAAGGCTGCCCGGCAGTGCCGCCGCCCCGGCCACAGGAGACCCGCATGACGACCACAATGCTCATAGACGCCGCCGAACTGATCGCCGCGCCGCCCCCGATCGTGTTCGACTGCCGCTTTTCCCTGCAGGACCCCAACGCCGGCCGCGCCTGGTACCTGGCGGGCCATGTACCGGGGGCGCATTATCTGGACCTGAACACCGACCTGTCCGGCACCGCCGGCCGGCACGGCGGCCGTCATCCGCTGCCGGCCCCCGGCGCCTTCGCGGCGCTACTCGCCCGTCACGGGGTGGGTCGCGATACCGAGGTGGTCGCTTACGACGATTCGCGTTTTGCCGGGGCATCGCGCCTGTGGTGGCTGATGCGCAGTCTGGGTTACCGGTCGCCGCGGCTGCTCGATGGCGGCTACCAGGCCTTTCTCGCCGCCGGGGGCGAGCCCCAGCAGCGGGTGCCCCAGCCGCAACCCCTCACCGGCACGGCGGCAGTGGCGGGCGACTTCCGGGGTTGCTGCGATATCGAGGGCCTGCGGGCGGCGCAGGGCGCCGGCGCCTGGCTGATCGATTCCCGGGAGGAGCGCCGTTACCAGGGACTGGAGGAGCCGATCGACCCGGTGGCGGGCCACATTCCCGGTGCGCTCAACCGGCCCTGGCAGGGGGTGACCTCGGCCGACGGGAAAATCCTGGATGCGGACGGCCTGCGCGCCCACTGGGGCGACGCGCTGGCGGCAGACCAACTGGTGGTGTATTGCGGCTCGGGCATCACCGCCTGCGTCAACCTGTTCTCGCTGGCCCTGCTGGGTCGGGAAGACGCGATGCTCTACGCGGGCAGTTGGAGCGACTGGTGCAGCCACCTCTAGAAATCCGGCGGGCATTCGCCCTGCAGCCACGCCCCGGTGGCGGGGTGGGTAAACGCCAGGGTGGTCGCGTGCAGCAACAGGCGCGGCGCCATGGCCAGCGCTTCCTGGTGGGCGTACATGTCGCAGCCGAGGATGGGGTGGCCCAGTTCGCGCAGGTGGATGCGCAGCTGGTGGGAGCGGCCGGTCACCGGCTGCAATAACACCCGGGTCCGATCGGTGCCGCGCTCGAGCACCTCGAAGCGGGTGAGCGCCTGGCGACCCCGTTCATGGCAGATAAGCTGGCGCGGGCGGTTGGCCCAGTCGCAGGCGATGGGCAGGTCGATTTCGCCCCGGTCCTGTGCGATGACCCCAAAAACCACCGCGTGGTAGGACTTCTCCACCAGTCGCTGCTGGAACTGGCGGCTGATATGGGCGTGGGTGGGTTTGTTGAGCGGAATCACCATGATGCCCGAGGTATCCAGGTCGAGCCGGTGCACGATACTCGCCGTCGGGTAGCGCTGTTGCAGGCGTGTCACCAGGCAGTCCCGGTTCAGGGGGTGACGCCCGGGAACGCTGAGCAGCAGGTCGGGCTTGCGTACCAGCAACAGGTCGTCATCCTCGTAGAGAATGCGAATGTCCTCCTGCGAGTGAGGCACGAGGTAGGGGGGCAGCGAATCCATCGCGCAACATTGTATAGAAGCCCTCTCACGGTGCACATCGGCAAATCGCCGGCCGGCGCCGACGGCAAGCACGAAACCGGTAACAGGTGTCGCGGGGGCCTGTTGCGCGGGGCCTGCCGGATGACTGCCCGACTGCACAAGCTGTGGCGGGATTCCAGTTACAATGCGTGTTCTAACCGATCGGTGACTGCCATGCCCGATGAAGACCTGCTGGCCGCCGCGCTGCGCCGGATTTTGCCCGCCGCCCGGCTCGAGGAAGTCGCCCTGCCGGCGACGCCGGCCGTCCGGCTGCTGTTGCTGCAGGGCGATTATCCCCGGGATGCCCTGAGTCCGGATACGGTACAGCGTGTAATGGATAACCCGCTGTACTGGATCTTCTGCTGGGCCTCCGGGCAGGTGCTGGCGCGGTTCCTGCTTGAGCGGCCCGACTGGGTGCGCGGCAAGCGGGTGCTGGATTTCGGCTGCGGCTCCGGGGTGGTGGCCATTGCCGCGGCCAGGGCCGGTGCCAGTGAGGTTATCGCCTGCGATATCGACCCGCTCGCCCTGGCGGCTACCCGCACCAACGCCGGGCGCAGCGGGGTGAAACTCGAACTGGTCGATGACTTCTTTGGCGTGGAGGGCCACATCGACCTGATTATCGTGGCGGATGTGTTGTATGACCGCGCCAACTTCGCCTGGCTGGAGCGCTTCGTGGCGCGGGCCGACCAGGTGCTCATCGCCGACTCACGGGTGAAGGATTTCGATTGCCCCCCCTACCGGCAGATTGCGCGGCACTCGAGCTGTACCCTGCCTGACCTGGACGAGTCGGCGGAGTTTCGCGATGTGCGGATTTACCTGGCGGACTGAGGGTGTGAGAGCCGGCCCGGACGGTTGCTGGCGATTTTGCGGTATCTCGCCGGCGCCCCGATCTGCTATTGGTCTGCGCCGCATTATTTTTGTACACTGGGCGCCCCCTGTCGCCGCCGAGTTTACCGCCGAATGAACCCCAACTACCTTGATTTCGAACAGCCGATCGCCGATCTGGAGGTCAAGATCGAGGAACTGCGGCTGGTAGGCACCGACAATGAGATCAATATCAGCGAGGAAATAGAGACCCTGCGGGCCAAGAGCACCAAGCTCACCGAGAAAATCTATGCCAACCTCAGCCCCTGGGATATCGTCCGCGTGGCGCGCCATCCCCTGCGCCCCTACACCATGGATTACCTGCCGCTGGTGTTCGAGGAGTTCGACGAGTTGCACGGCGACCGCCATTTTGGCGATGACAGGGCGATCGTGGGCGGCGTGGCCCGGCTGGAGGGGCGCCCGGTCATGGTCATCGGCCAGGAGAAAGGGCGGGCGGTCAAGGACAAGGTCCTGCGCAATTTCGGTATGCCCAAGCCGGAGGGGTACCGCAAGGCCCTGCGCCTGATGGAGACCGCCGAACGCTTCAAGCTGCCGGTAATCACCCTGATCGACACCCCCGGCGCCTATCCCGGCATCGATTCCGAGGAGCGGGGTATCAGCGAGGCCATCGCCCGCAACCTGGCGGTGATGTCGCGGCTGGCGACGCCCATCATCTGCGTGGTGATAGGCGAGGGCAGCTCCGGCGGCGCGCTGGGCATCGGCGTCGGCGATCACCTGGTCATGCTGCAGTACTCCACGTATTTCGTCATCTCGCCCGAGGGCTGCGCCAATATTATCTGGAAGAGCACCGAAAACGCCCCGGAGGCCGCTGCAGCCATGGGGGTGACCTCTTCCGTGTTGCAGGAACTGGGCATCGTCGACGCCACCATTCCCGAGCCCCTGGGTGGCGCCCATCGCGACCCGGGATTGATGGCCGAGCGCATCAAGGCACACCTTGTCCAGCAACTCGATAATTTCGAACAGCTGCCGCTGGAGGATTTGCTGGCGAAGCGTTACCAGCGCCTGATGTCCTACGGCAACTGACCTGCCGGCAGCCGCACCGATGGCTGACGCCCCGCTCGACCACACTGTTCTGGACGGCCAGCTGGAGCCCCTGCTGGCCGCCCCCCGCTGGTACGTCGGTTTCAGCGGCGGGGTCGATTCCACCGTGCTGTTGCACCTGCTGCAGGGCTGGTGCCGACATCATCCCGCAGCGCCTCCCCTTCACGCCATCCATGTGAATCACGGCCTGCAGGCCCAGGCTGATGACTGGCAGGTTCACTGCGAGTGGGTCTGCCGGCTGATGCAAATCCCGCTGGTGTGCCTGGCGGGCCAGGTGAAAACGGGTGCCCACGGCCTGGAGGCGGCAGCCCGGGAAGCCCGCTACGCCCTGTTCGAGACGCAGTTGCAGGCCGGCGAGATCCTGTTCCTGGGGCATCATGCCGACGACCAGGTCGAAACGTTTTTCCTGCGCCTGCTGCGCGGTGCGGGGGTGCAGGGCCTGGCGGCGATGCCGCCCGCCCGATCACTGGGTCGCGGCCGGCTGGCCCGCCCGCTGCTGCCAACGCCGCGGGCGAGCCTGGCAGCATATGCCGCGGCCCACGGGCTCAACTGCATCGAGGACCCGAGCAATCGCGATACGGCGCTGGATCGCAACTTCCTGCGCAGCGAAGTGCTGCCGCTGCTGGCCCGGCGCTGGCCGGGTTATCGTCGGACGGTGGTGCGCGCCAGTGAACATATCGGCGCCGCGGCGGGGCTGCTTGCCCGGGCGGCGCCGGTGCCGGCTACCGTATACAGCGCCATGGGTGACCCCGGGGTGGCGCTGGCGGATATCGAGCCGGTGTCATCACCGCAGGCGGCGCTGGCGCTGCGTCACTGGTTGACCGCCGCCGGCCTGCCGGCGCCGGATTCAGCGGTTTTGGCCGAGTTCCAGCGCCAGTTGGGCCAGATGACCGCGCAGGCGAGGCCGCGCCTGCAGTGCAGTGCCTACACGCTGCAGCGATACCGCGATGCCATCTACCTGCTGCCGGAATTCCCCGCGGCCGGCGGTGCTGAAGCCCTGTCCCTGGCGCCGGGCGAGATACTGGAACTGCCCGGGGCCGGCGGGCGGTTCCGGCTGGCGCCGGCAGATGCCGGGGGGCTGCGGCTGGCACCCACCGAGCGCCTGCAGCTGTGCTGGCGCCAGGGGGGTGAACGGTGCCGCCCGCGCGGACGCCCGGGCCGGACGGGCCTGAAGAAATTGTTGCAGGAGGCCGACGTCCCGCCCTGGTGGCGCGATCGGGTGCCGCTGCTGTACCTGGCCGGCGAACTGCTGGCGGTGGGCGACCTCTGGCTGTGCCACTCCGGCCGCTTGGCCAGCGCGCCGGACCCGGGTGAGATGCTCTGGCAACCCCGCTGGGAGCGCAACATCACCACGGCTTTCGATTGAGCTGCCGGCGGCTTTCTGGTAGCCTGACTTCCCATCTTTTCGCAGGACTCGCACCCGTCGAAATAGCCCCTTCTTGGAGCTGAGTGCGCGTTTTTTGTCTGGCAATACTGCATAGAAAAAGGCTTTTATGACGCGTTACGTCTTCGTCACAGGTGGTGTGGTTTCGTCTCTTGGCAAGGGGATAGCCGCGGCCTCCCTGGCTGCGGTCCTGGAAGCCCGGGGCATCCGGGTCACCCTGCTCAAGCTCGACCCCTACATCAATGTCGACCCGGGCACCATGAGCCCGTTTCAGCACGGCGAGGTTTTCGTTACCGAGGACGGCGCCGAAACCGACCTCGACCTGGGACATTACGAGCGCTTCACCCATACCACCATGAAGCGCACCAATAATTTCACCACCGGCCGGGTGTACAACACGGTGCTGCGCAAGGAGCGCCGCGGCGACTACCTGGGCGGCACCGTGCAGGTGATCCCGCATATCACCGACGAGATCAAGCGCCGGGTGATCCTGGGCGCCGGGGATGCCGACGTGGCGATCGTCGAGATTGGCGGCACAGTCGGCGACATCGAGGGACTGCCTTTCCTGGAAGCGGCCAGACAGCTCAAGGTGGAAATGGGCTCCAATCGCGCCCTGCTGATGCACCTGACCCTGGTGCCCTACATCGCCACCGCCGGTGAAATCAAGACCAAGCCCACCCAGCACTCGGTGAAGGAACTGCGCTCCATCGGCCTGCAGCCGGATATCCTGCTGTGCCGCTGCGCGGTCGATATCGAGGAGAGCGCTCGCAAGAAGATCTCGCTGTTCACCAACGTCGAGGAGCGCGCGGTCATTCCCCTGCTCGACGCCGATTCCATCTACCGCATTCCCGGCATGTTGCGGGATCACCACCTGGACGATTTCGTGGTGGAGCGCTTCGGCCTGCAGTGTAAGGCGAAGGCCGACCTGTCCGACTGGGAAGACGTGCTCGAGCGCGAGTTCAGCGACACTGCCGGCCAGGTGAACGTGGCCATGGTGGGCAAGTACGTCGACCTGCTGGATGCCTACAAGTCGCTGAACGAGGCGCTCAAGCACGCCGGCCTGCAGAACCTTACCCGGGTGAAGGTCGAGTACATCGACGCCGAGGATATCGAGCGCAAGGGCACCGGCCTGCTGGAGGGCATGGACGCCATCCTGGTCCCCGGCGGCTTCGGCGACCGGGGTGTCGAGGGCAAGATCACCGCGGTGCGCTACGCCCGCGAGAACAGGATTCCCTTCCTCGGCATCTGCCTGGGCATGCACGTGGCGCTGGTGGAGTACGCCCGCAATGTCTGTGGCCTGGCCGGCGCCGACTCCACCGAGATGAACCCCGCTACCCCGCACCCGATCGTCGCGCTGATTACCGAGTGGATGACCGCCGATGGCAGAACCGAGTCCCGAGATGAGAGCTCGGACCTGGGCGGCACCATGCGCCTGGGCGCCCAGCCCTGTCACCTCGATGCGGGGAGCAAGGTGCGCGCCATCTACGGCAAGGACACCATCATGGAACGCCATCGCCACCGCTATGAGATCAACAACAATTACCTCGACCAGTTGCGCGCAGCCGGTATGGGTATCGTCGGCTGGTCCGGCGACCGCTCTCTGGTGGAGATGATAGAGCTGCCCGACCACCCCTGGTTTATCGCCTGCCAGTTTCACCCCGAATTCACCTCGAATCCCCGCGGTGGGCACCCGCTGTTCACCAGTTATATCGAGGCCGCCATCGCCCATGCCCGGCAGTGAACCCGCCGGTGTGCACTAATCTAAAATGTATGACACCCGGCAGAAATTGAGGTACGGCCATGACTGACCAGACTGTCTCCCTGGGAGACATCCGTTTCGACAACACGGCGCCCTTCGTGTTGCTGGGCGGCGTGAATGTACTCGAGAGCCGGGATTTCGCCCTGCGGGTGGCCGGGCATTACGCCGAGGTATGCGCGCGGCTGGGTATCCCCTATGTGTTCAAGGCGTCCTTCGACAAGGCCAATCGCTCCTCCATCCATTCCTACCGCGGCCCCGGGCTGGAGGAGGGCCTGTCCATCCTGGCCGAGGTGAAGGCGACCTACGGTGTGCCACTGATAACCGACGTGCACACGCCGGAGCAGGCGGCGCCCACCGCCGAGGTCTGTGACATTCTGCAGCTGCCGGCCTTCCTGGCGCGCCAGACCGACCTGGTGGAGGCGATGGCGGCCACCGGTGCCATCATCAATATCAAGAAGCCCCAGTTCCTCAGCCCGTCCCAGATGGCCAACGTCGCGGAAAAGTTCGCCGAGTGCGGCAACAACCGCATCCTGCTGTGCGAGCGCGGCAGCAATTTTGGCTATGACAACCTGGTGGTGGACATGCTGGGCTTTGGCGTTATGAAACGGGCCTGCGGCAATGTCCCGCTGATCTTCGATGTCACCCACGCCCTGCAGTGCCGTGACCCGGGCGGCGCCGCCTCCGGCGGGCGCCGCTCCCAGGTGGCCGACCTGGCCAGGGCGGGAATGGCCGTCGGCCTCGCCGGCCTGTTCCTCGAGGCACACCCGGAGCCGGACAAGGCCCTGTGCGACGGCCCCAGCGCGCTGCCGTTGGCCCAGCTCGAGCCGTTCCTGGCGCAGGTCAAGGCGGTGGATGACCTGGTGAAATCCCTGCCGCCACTGGATATCAGCTGACAGGGTACCGAACAGGCCTCGCACTTGCCCGGGACCTGTTCAATAGCCTGTCGGGAAACAATCGATAGCAACGCTACACAATGGAGCCCCAGCAATGAGCAACATCAAGCACGTACAGGCCTTCGAGGTCATGGATTCCCGTGGCAACCCCACCATTATGGCGGAAGTGGCGCTGGAGTCCGGTCATGTAGGCGCGGCCTGCGCACCCTCCGGCGCCTCGACCGGTTCACGCGAGGCGCTGGAATTGCGCGATGGCGATGGCGGTCGCTACCAGGGCAAGGGAGTGCTGAAGGCGGTCGGCAATGTCAACGGCCCGATCCGCGAACTGCTGCTGGGCCGGGACGCGGCGGCGCAGCGGGAGCTCGATGCCGTCATGATTGCCGCCGACGGCACCGACAACAAGGCCCGCTTCGGGGCCAACGCCATCCTCGCCGTCTCGCTGGCGGCCGCCAGGGCCGCCGCCCTGGCGCAGGGTATCCCCCTGTACCAGCATATCGCCAACCTCAATGGCAGCAGCGCGCTGAGCATGCCGGTACCGATGATGAATATCCTCAACGGCGGCGAACACGCCGACAACAATATGGATATTCAGGAATTCATGATCCAGCCCGTGGCGGCCCCCACCTTTGCCGAGGCGCTGCGCGCGGGCGCGGAGATCTTCCACCAGTTGAAGAAAGTGCTGGCGGGCAGGGGCCTGAGCACGGCGGTGGGCGATGAGGGCGGTTTTGCCCCCAACCTGCCCTCCAACGAGGCGGCGCTGGAAGTGATCGCCGAGGCCGTGGGCAAGGCCGGTTACCATCTGGGCAAGGACATCACCCTGGCGCTGGACTGCGCCGCTTCAGAGTTCTACCGCGATGGGGTCTACGACCTGGCCGGCGAGGGCAAGCAGTTCAACAGTGAGGCCTTCACCGATTACCTGGCGGCCCTGGCCGCGAGCCATCCCATCATCTCGATCGAGGACGGGCTGGACGAGTCCGACTGGGCCGGCTGGAAAATGCTGACCGACAAGCTCGGCGACAGGATCCAACTGGTGGGGGACGACCTGTTCGTTACCAATACCCGCATCCTCCGGGAGGGTATCGACAAGGGGGTCGCCAACTCCATCCTGATCAAGTTCAACCAGATCGGCAGCCTGTCGGAAACCCTGGACGCGATTGCCATGGCCAAGGCGGCGGGCTATACCGCGGTCATCTCCCACCGCTCGGGTGAGACCGAGGACACGACCATTGCCGACCTCGCGGTGGCGACAGCCGCGGGCCAGATCAAGACCGGCTCACTGTGCCGCTCCGACCGGGTCGCAAAATACAACCGCCTGCTGCGCATCGAGGCGGAGCTGGCGGGCCGGGCTCCCTACCGGGGCCTGGCGGAATTCACCCGCCGGGGCTGAGCTTGCGCTGGCTGCTGGCAGCACTGCTGGGCCTACTGCTGGTACTGCAGTATCGCCTGTGGATCGCCGAGGGCAGCCTGGCGGAGCGCCACCGCCTGCAGCAACAGATCGACGAGCAGGCCCGCATCAACAGCCAGCTGCAGGAGCGCAATGCCGCGCTGGAACGCGAGGTACTGGACCTGCAGACGGGGAACAAGGGGCTGGAGCAGCGCGCCCGCGAACAACTCGGCCTGATTCGCGAGGGCGAGACCTTCTACCAGTTTGTCGACCCGCCGACAGTCGAACCGTCTGAAGCCGTCACCGAAGCGCCAGCCGCGGCGGTGCCGCCCCCGGCACCGGGGGCGGCACCCTGATGGCAGTGCGGCGCTGTTGGGGTGTGGTGCCCGCCGCTGGCAGCGGCAGTCGCATGGCGGCGGGACTGCCAAAACAATACCTGCAGCTCGCGGGGGCAACCCTGCTCGAGCACAGTCTCAATGCGTTGCTGGCCGATACCCGGCTGGCGGGGGTCGTGGTCGCGCTGCCGCCGCAGGACAGTATCGCCGCCAGCCTGCCGGTCTGCGCCGATGCGAGGGTGCAGCGGGTGACGGGCGGGCAGGAGCGCAGTGATTCGGTACGGGCGGCGCTGACGGCCCTGCTGCAGCAAGGGGATGCCCAGGACTGGGTGCTGGTGCACGACGCGGCTCGCCCCTGCCTGCAGGCGCAGGACCTCGATCGGCTGATCGAGCGGGTTACCGCCAGCGGTACGGGTGGCCTGCTCGCGGTGCCGATTGTCGATACGGTCAAGCAGGGAACGAGCGAGGGCCTGGTGGCCCGCACGCTCGATCGCAGCCGCCTGTGGCGGGCCCAGACGCCGCAGATGTTCCGCCTCGGGGAGCTGCACGCGGCGCTGGCCAGTGCGATGCAGCGGGGCCTGGCTGTCACCGATGAGGCGGCCGCGATGGAACTGGCGGGCCACCCGGTGCAACTGGTGCCCGGCTCGGCCAGCAACCTGAAGGTGACCCTGCCCGAGGACCTGCAGCTGGCCGCCTGGTATCTCACCGGCAACCGGGATTCACGACAATGACAGCAGCAGGGGGTGGGGGTTCATGCGCATAGGTCACGGTTACGATGTCCATCGTTTTACTGACGGCAGCCATGTCGTGCTGGGCGGTGTGACCATCGCCCACCACCATGGCCTGGAGGCCCACTCCGACGGCGACGTACTGATCCACGCCGTCTGCGATGCGCTGCTGGGCGCGATCGCACAGGGTGATATCGGTCGCCATTTTCCCGATACCGACCCGGCCAATGCCAATATCGACAGCCGCCTGTTGCTGCGTCGGGTGCGGGCGCTGGTGCACGCGGCGGGCTGGCGGCTGGCCAACCTCGACGCGACCCTGGTGGCCCAGGCGCCGCGGATGGCGCCCCATATTGACGCCATGAGAGCGAACCTGGCGGCAGACCTGGATGCGGCCTTCGAGCAGGTGAATGTAAAGGCCACTACCACTGAGAAACTCGGCTTTACCGGCCGGGAAGAGGGGATCGCCGCCCACGCCGTGGTGCTGTTGCAAGCCGCCAGGCCGTGAGTGCCCAATGGCCCCGCGCCTGGGGCGCACCTGCCGCCAGCGCCCTGATTCGCTGCCGGCCCGAGGATTTCCTCGTCAGCGAGGAGTTGGGGTTCGAGTTATCCGGCGAGGGCGAGCATGTATTCCTTTACCTGCAGAAACGCAATCTCAACAGCATGGAACTGCTGCAGCGGCTGGCCGCCCTCAGCGGTGTTCCGGAGCGCGATATCGGCGTCAGTGGCCTCAAGGATCGCAACGCGGTCACGCGCCAGTGGTTCAGTATCGGCCTGGCGGGGCGCGAGGAGCCCGACTGGCGGGCGCTGGAGTCCGGTGGCGACGTGCAGGTGCTGCAACAGGGCAGGCACAGTCGCAAGTTGCGGCGCGGGGTGCACCGCGGCAACCGCTTCCGTCTGGTCCTGCGGGGCCTGGCCGGTGACAGGGCAGATCTCGAGCAGCGCTTGCAGCGGGTGCAGGCGCAGGGCGCGCCCAATTATTTCGGCGAGCAGCGCTTTGGTCGCGGTGGCGCAACCCTGGAGCAGGCGCGGCGTTGGGCGACGGGTGGCGGCCGCCGGTTGACACGGGCGAAGCGCGGCCTGTTCCTGTCGGCGCTGCGTTCATTCCTGTTCAACACGCAGTTGGCGGCGCGGGTGGCGGCCGGCAACTGGAACACTGTCTGTGATGGGGATGTCTGTATCCTGCAGGGCACTCGCAGCCTGTTCAGCTGCGGCCAGGTCGATGCCCAGCTGCGCGCGCGTGCCGCCAGCGGCGACATCCATCCCGGCCTGCCACTGTGGGGGCGGGGCGAGTCCCCGGCCTCGCCCGAGCGGGCCGGGCAGCAGCGCGAGGCGGTGGCAGAACACCGCGCCCTGAGCGAGTGCCTGGAGCGGGAAGGGCTGCAGCTGGCCTGGCGACCGGCCCGCCTGCTGGCTGATGACTTTTGCTGGCAGTTTTGTGATGATGGCGCCCTGCAACTGGATTTCGCCCTCGGTGCCGGCAGCTATGCCACGGCGCTGTTGGCGGAGATTGTCCACTACGACCAGGGTAGCGTGGCGGCAATACAACAAGATACACGACAGGGGATGTAACGGGGTGGTTAGGGCGGTGAGCAATGTCGATGTAAACGGCATCGGAATGACATCCCGGCGTACTCGCGAGCGCCTGATCCAGCGACTGGTGGAGCAGGGTATTACCAACGCGAAGGTGCTGGAGGTTATCAAGAGCACGCCGCGACACCTGTTCCTGGACGAGGCTATGGCCCACCGCGCTTACGAGGACGTGGCACTGCCCATCGGCTTTCAGCAGACCCTGTCGCAGCCGTATACCGTCGCCCGTATGACCGAGCTGCTGCTCGCGGGCGGGCCACTGCAACGGGTGCTGGAAATCGGCACCGGCTCGGGTTACCAGACAGCCATCCTGGCGCGCCTGGTGGGGGAGGTCTACAGCGTCGAGCGGATCCGGCCGCTGCAGCAAAAAGCCAGGCAGCGGCTGCGCCAGTTGAAGTTGCGCAACGTGCACATGAACCACGCCGACGGTGGTATGGGCTGGGAGGAACGGGGGCCCTTCGACGGCATACTCGCCACGGCTGCCCCCGAGCGCATACCCGAGGACCTGCTGCAGCAGCTGGCGCCCGGCGGGCGGCTGGTGATCCCGGTAGGCAGCGCGACCCAGCACCTGCAACTGGTTACCCGCACCCATGAGGGCTTCGATATCGAAATAGTGGAGGCCGTCAACTTCGTGCCCTTGCGCTCCGGCACAGTGAAGTGAGCCAACTGAAGCCCTTCGGCGTCTTCCTGCGCGGCGTGTTGATGGGCGCCGCGGATATCATTCCGGGCGTCTCTGGCGGGACCATCGCCTTCATTACCGGCATTTACGACACCCTGCTGGGGAGTATCCGCCGTTTCGACCTGGAACTGCTGGCGCGCCTCTGGCGGCGTGACATCCGCGGCGCCTGGCAGCACGTCAACGGCAGCTTCCTACTGGCCCTTTTACTGGGTATCGGCACCAGTATCTTTTCCCTGGCCAGGCTCATTTCCTGGGTGCTGGACAACCACCCGGTACCGCTCTGGGCGTTCTTTTTCGGTCTTATCCTGGCGTCTGCGGCGGTGTTGTTACGCCAGATCGAGGGCTGGACCGCGCCGCGCCTGCTGTGCCTGCTGGCGGGGGCGGCGGCCGCGGGGCTTATCGCTTTTTCACCGACGGCGAGTATGGAGTTTGGCCTGGCGGGCGTATTCCTGTCCGGGTTCCTGGCCATTTGCGCGATGATCCTGCCGGGCATTTCCGGCAGTTTCATCCTGGTGCTGCTGGGGATGTACGGCACCGTGCTGGCGGCGGTCAAATCTCTGGACCTGCTGTTCCTGCTGGTTTTTATCCTGGGAGCCGGCACCGGCCTGTTGTGTTTCTCCCGCCTGCTGCACTGGCTGTTGCACCGTTTCCACCAGGCGACCATGTCCCTGCTGACCGGCTTCCTGTTCGGCTCGCTGGTCATTGTCTGGCCCTGGAAGCAGGTGCTTGACTGGGTCCAGGGGAGCCATGGCCAACTGAAGCCCGCTCAACAAGTGCCGGTATCACCGGCGGAATATGCTGCCCTCACGGGCCAGGACCCCGTTGTCTGGCTGTGTATCGCCCTGATGCTGCTGGGGTTCGCCGTGGTGTGGCTGCTCGATTACCACTGGGGGAGAAACTAGTGCGACTGTCGGCATACCTGCCGCAGTCCGGCGTGGCTGGGTTGAGGACAAGTGCTTTGGTGAGGGTAGCCGCCGCCCTCCTGCTTTGCTGCCTTGCCGCTTGCGGCACCAGCCCCGGCAGCGGGCAGAGCCAGGCCAGGTCGGCGGTGACGGTCTACGTCGTCCAGCGCGGCGATACCCTGTACTCGATCGCCTTTCGCTACGGCCTCGATTACCGCAAGGTAGCCCAGGTGAACAGCATCGTCGACCCGTACACCATCTACCCCGGCCAGAAAATCTACCTGTGGCAGGTCAGCCCGTCGCCGGCGCAGGATCTCGTCCTCCCGGACGCCCCCACGACGGCATCGACCTACCCGGCGCCTGCCGCCACGGGCACCGCTGCCGCTCCGGTTGTCGTTACGGCGGTACCGGACATCGCCTCCGCTCCCGTGAGTGAGGTCGTGACGCCGCCTACCCCAGTCTACCGGGTGCCGCCGCTCACCTCCGGGGTCTACCACCCGGAGACGGCACCAGTCAGGGCGCCGGTGATCGAGACGCCGCCAATCGGCGGGGCTGCCGCGCCTGCCGCTGCCACTGTGCCGGCCCGTGTGGCCCCGGTCCCCGGTGTCGACCCTGACCCTGCCGCGGTCGAGGTGGCCTCGGTCAATCCGGCCCGGCCGCCGGTAGTGCCCGCCACGCCCGGGTCGCCACCGACGGCCGCAACGGCTCCCGCACCGGCGCCAGCGCCCGCGCCGGAGCCCGCTTCACCGCCGGCAAGGGCGCCTGTACCCGGGGGTAAAGTGACCGCCTGGCGCTGGCCGACGGGCGGCGCGATTACCCGCATCTATTCTCCCAGTGTCCACAAGGGCATCGATATTGACGGCGGCCGCGGCGACCCCGTCTACGCGGTGGCCGACGGCACCGTGGTCTACGCCGGCACCGGTATCGTGGGTTTTGGCGAGCTTGTCATCGTCAAGCACAACGACGTGTATATCAGCGCTTACGGCCACAATGACCGCCTCCTGGTGAAGGAGAATGACGTTGTCGGTGCCGGCCAGATCATTGCCGAGAAGGGCAGTTCGGGGACGGATACTGTGAAACTTCATTTCGAAATCCGCAAGGAAGGCAAGCCGGTCGACCCCCTCCAGCTGTTGCCGCCGCGCTGATTTACGGCCATTCCCGCGGGCGGTCGCGGCGCCCGGCCTGCCCCAAATTTGCCGCCAGCCCGGCTTGTAATTAAATATCTCTCTGGGTTAACCTGATCGGCCCCGGCGAGAAATGCTCCCGATTCTCGCAAGACAAAAACAAAGAGGGTCACGGCAGTGGAAGTAACCCGCGCGAAAAGGATTTCAAAATCGGGCAAAGCTGCGGCTGTAGTAGTATCCCGCTCCAAGGGCGATCCAAAGCAGCGCCCCGTGCCCACCTGCGATACCGATGAGACGGACAGCCTGTTTCCGGATGCCGTGCCTGAAACCGAGCCGGCGTCCGAGAAGGACGAAGAACTCGAGCTTTTTGACCAGGCCAGGGCCCGCACCGCCCGCCGCGTCGAGCCCTCCCTCGACGCCACCCAGTTGTACCTGAACGAAATCGGCTACTCCCCGCTGCTCACCGCCGACGAAGAGAAGCACTTCTCCCGCCTCGCGCTGCAGGGAGATGCCAGTGCCCGGCGCCGTATGATTGAGAGCAACCTGCGCCTGGTGGTGAAAATTTCCCGCCGGTATATCAATCGAGGCCTGACCCTGCTGGATTTGATCGAAGAGGGCAACCTGGGCCTGATCCGCGCCGTGGAAAAATTCGACCCCGAGCGGGGTTTTCGCTTTTCCACCTACGCCACCTGGTGGATTCGCCAGACCATCGAGCGCGGCATCATGAACCAGACCCGCACCATTCGGTTGCCTATCCACGTGGTCAAGGAACTGAATGTCTACCTGCGCGCGGCCCGCGAACTCACCCAGCAGCTCGATCACGAGCCCAGCGCGGAGGAGATCGCCGACATGTTGGATAAGCCCGCCGCGGACGTTAAGCGCATGCTCGGGCTGAACGAACGAGTCACCTCCATGGACGTCCCGGTGGGCCCGGACTCTGACCGCTCGGTGGTGGACACCATTGCCGATACGCACGAATCCGATCCCTCCCAGTTACTGCAGGACAGCGATATCCGCGAGAGCATCGCCGAATGGCTGGACGAGTTGCCGGAAAAACAGCGTGAAGTATTGTCGCGTCGCTTCGGCCTGCGCGGCTATGAGAGCAGCACCCTGGAGGAAGTCGGCCGCGAGATCGGCCTGACCCGGGAGCGGGTGCGCCAGATCCAGGTGGAAGCCCTCCGGCGCCTGCGCAATATTATGGAAAGCAACGGCCTGAGCAGCGAATCCCTGTTCAATTGACACTTTGGGCTCCCGTCTGGCGGACATTTCCGGGGCTGGTTCCGTACCGGCGACGAAATGCCCGCCGAATATCGGCACTGTCGTGATAGCCCCGGCAGGACTGAGAAGCCAACCGCGCCCGGGGCCACACTCCCGCACGTGCAGCGCGGCCAGTTCGGCACTCGGGTGCGCCCTGTTTTCTCCACCATCCGTTCACTGGCTAACTGACTTTTCCGGGAGCACCTGTCCATGCCAACTATCACGCTGATTGAATTCAACGGCACCAGCCATGCCATCGAGGCGGAAACCGGCAAGTCCCTGATGCAGAATGCCATCGACAACGGCGTGCCGGGTATCGATGCCGATTGCGGCGGCGCCTGTGCTTGCGGCACCTGCCACTGTTTTGTCGAAGCCGCCTGGCTGCCGGCCACCGGCAGCGCGGACGCGATGGAGGAGGCCATGCTGGGGATGCGCCCCGACCGCACGGAGCTGTCCCGCCTGAGCTGCCAGATCAGTGTCAGTGATGAGTTGGACGGCATGGTGGTGCACCTGCCCGAGTACCAGATGTAGTTCCGCAGGGGGACATCACCGTTTAGCCAACCAAAGGAGTAATGGGATGAACCAGGCCGTAGGGTTACCCGATGCGTTAACAATGCCGTTGGCACAGATCGATGTCAGCGACCCGCGCCTGCTGGAGCAGGATGCCTGGCGTCCCTACTTCGCGCGGCTGAGGGCGGAGGACCCGGTGCACTTCCTGGACGGCAGTGCTTTCGGTCCGTTCTGGTCGATTACCCTCTTTGAGGACATCGTCGCGGTGGAAAGCGATACCGGCACTTTTTCGTCCGCCCCCACGATTCTTATCGGCGATTTGACCGATGATCTGCCCGTGGATATGTTTATCGCCATGGATCCGCCCAAGCACGACGTGCAGCGACGGGCGGTACAACCGGTGGTCGCGCCGCAAAACCTAGCGGCGATGGAAGTGCTGATCCGCGCGCGCGTGGTGGACATACTCGACGGCCTGCCGCTGGGTGAGCGCTTCGACTGGGTGGAGCAGGTATCTATCAACCTGACTACCCAGATGCTTTCCACCCTGTTCGATTTCCCCTTCGAAGAGCGGCGCAAGCTGACCTACTGGTCTGACCTTGCCACCGGCTCGCCCGAGATGGTGGGGGGTGATATCAGCGAGGAGGAGCGCCTGACAGGCCTGACGGACTGTCTGCAGACCTTTACCCGCATCTGGCACGAGCGCAAGGGCCGCGAAGCCGGGTTCGACATGATCTCCCTGCTGCAGCGCGATACCAATACCGCCGACATAGTGGACCGGCCCATGGAATATCTGGGCAATCTCATGCTACTGATCGTGGGTGGCAACGACACCACCCGTAATTCCGCCACCGGCGGGGTGCTGGCGCTCAACCAGAATCCCGCCGAATACGACAAGCTGCGAGCCAATCCAGGGCTCATCCCCGGCATGGTGTCGGAAATTATTCGCTGGCAGACGCCGCTGGCGCATATGCGCCGTACCGCCACCCGTGACGTGGAATTCAGGGGCAGGCAGATCCGCAAGGGCGACAAGGTGGTGTTGTGGTACCTGTCGGGTAACCGCGACGAGAGTGTGATCGAGCACGCCGACCAGTTCATCATCGACCGCAAGAATCCGCGCCACCATATTTCCTTTGGATTTGGTATTCACCGCTGCATGGGCAACCGGCTGGCGGAAATGCAGCTGCGTATCCTGTGGGAGGAAATTATGCGGCGCTTCCAGCGGGTGGAAGTGGTGGGCGAACCCGAGCGCGTGCGCTCCAATTTTGTGCGCGGCTACAAGACCTTGCCGGTGCGACTGCACCCCTTATAGGTCGCTCTCGCTGCACAAGTCCAGCCAGCGCCGCAGGGCGAGTCCGTGGAATTTCCTGCGGTGGGTGATCAGGTAGAGCTCCCGGCTGAAGTCCCGGCCGGGTACGGCCAGCGGCACCAGGCTACCCCGGCGGAACGCTTCCACCAGGCTGATCCGTGACAGGCAGCCGACCCCGATCCCCGCCTCCACCGCGCGCTTGATCGCCTCGGTATGCTGCAACTCCAGCACGATTTCCAGGCCGGGCAGCAGACCGTGCAATGCCCGGTCAAACGCCTGGCGGGTGCCAGAGCCGCGCTCGCGCAGGATCCAGGGCAGTGCCAGCAGGTCGTTGTCATCCAGCCCGGCGGATGTCGCCAGCGGATGCCCCGGCGCGGCGAACACCACCAGCTCGTCGGCGCGCCAGTGCCGGGTTTCCAGTTCCGGGTGATGAAACTCCCCCTCTATCATGCCCATATCCAGCTCGAACGCTGCCACACCCGCGGCGATGGTCTCGGTATTGGCAACGGTGAGGGCGATCTCCGCAGCCGGGTAGCGGCCGCGGAAGCCGGCGATCATGGGCACGGCCAGGTAGTTGCCTATGGTCAGGGTGGCACCGATGTGCAGCCGGCCCATGGCATCTTCTCCCGCCAGGGCCTGCTCGAAGGCCCTGGCCTGGGCGAGCAGGGTTTCGGCCTGCGGCCTGAGTTGGCGTCCCAGTTCGCTCAGCTGCAGACGCTTGCCTACCCGGTCGAACAGCTTTACCTCGAATTGTTCCTCGAGCTCCTTGAGGGAACCGCTCGCAGCGGACTGGGACATGGCCAGGCTACTGGCGGCACGGGTGACGTTCTCGTACCGGGCGGTGGCGAGGAAAACTTCCAGCTGGCGCAGGCTGAAGCGCATGATTCAATCCTATATTGATAAAACAGATATATATTATCAAATAAATCCATTTAGACGATATAAAACCGTCCCTTAGACTGCAGGCCAACCCATTTCCAGGCTGGAGTACGTTGTATGGCAACCATCATGCGCGAACAGGTCACGTCCGTGCACCACTGGACCGATCGCCTGTTCAGTTTCAAGACCACCCGCAACCAGGGTTTTCGCTTCAAGAACGGGCACTTCACCATGATCGGGCTGGAGCAGGAGGGCAAGCCGTTGATGCGGGCTTATAGCCTGGCCAGTGCCAACTACGAGGACGAACTGGAGTTTTTCAGTATCAAGGTGCCCGATGGCCCGCTGACCTCAAAATTGCAGTCCATCAAGGTGGGGGACGAGTTGCTGGTCAACAGCAAGGCGACGGGCACGCTGGTGCAGGACAACCTGCTGCCCGGCAGGAATCTCTACCTGATCGCCACCGGCACCGGCCTCGCGCCTTTCCTCAGTATCATCAGGGATCCGGAAATCTATGAGCAGTACGACAAGATCGTGCTCACACACGGCTGCCGCCACGTGGAGGAACTCGCTTACCGTGAGCTGATTACCGAACACCTGCCCGCCCACGAGTACCTGGGCAACGATGTGCGGGACAAGCTGATTTATTACCCGACCGTAACCCGCGAGCCTTTTCGTAACAACGGTCGCCTGACGGACCTGCTGCGCAGCGGCAAGTTGCAGGCAGATGTGGGCCTGGGCCCGCTGGATGCAGCTACCGACCGGTTCATGATTTGCGGCAGTCCCACCATGCTCAAGGAAATCTGCGAGTTGCTGGACAGTCGCGGGCTGCGCGAGTCCCGCCATGGCGAGGCGGCGCACTACGTCATCGAGCGGGCATTCGTAGAGAGCTGAGAAAAGCCGGGCGTGGGGCCGGACCGGACCCTTGCTGTGGCGGCACCACGGACAAGCGGGGTGGCGTGATTTACAGGGCTGGCCGCGGTTCCCGCCACATCAGCCAGACCGGCGGGGCGCTGCGGGTAAAGCGAATCCGGTCTACCACCTCAAACCCGTGGCCCCGGTAGAAGGCCAGGTTGTCCGGCTTGGAGTTTTCCAGGTAGGCGGGCAGGTTTTCCTCGTCGCATTGACGCAATACCTGCGCCATCAGGGCGCTGCCGATTCCCTGTCCCTTGCACTCTGGCAACGTGCCGATCAGGAAAAGATAGTAGTGCGGTTCGCCCGGGTGAAATTTAGCGGTCGCCAGCAGGCCGCTGCGGGCGAAGCGATAGAATCCTCGCAGGCCGCAGACCTTCAACATGCGCCAGAGGTTTCCCGGCGTCACCGGCCAGTGCAGTTTTTGTCCCGGCCCCAGCCAGGCGGCTGCGCCGCGTCCCTGCTCCTCGATATAGGTGAGGTCGTGCGGCAGGAACACCGGCAGTGTGATGTCAAAAAAGGTGGGGAGAAAATCGGGATCAGCGGATATCCAGTTCATGACGGGGTCATCACGAAAGGCGCGCACAAAAATATCCAGTGCCGGGCGCTTGTCATGTTGGAACTGTATGCCTAACCTCACGCGATAGTTCCTTGATTCAATGCCGTGCGCCCAGGGCGGCGTTGGTGCGACCACCTGTCGTGTCGCTGCGACAGTTGGCGCCAGCCGTGCCGCCCCGGATTATCAATAGATCTTGATATGGGATTGAACAGCGGGGCATTCGGGTACCTGGATCGAATACTTGTAGTCACCCCTGGGGACATCCTTGCCCTTCACCCGGCAGCGCAGCTTGCCCTTTTTGTTACTTTTGAAATTGCACTCGCTGTCGCCCTTGGTGACAAAGGGATTGGGGCTGCCCTGGTCGAAGGCAATGGTAAAGGACTGCTTGTCGTCTATTTGCCAGGTGACATGTTTTTCCTGGCGCGTACATATGCAGCCCGATTCCTTGCTGCAATCGGCGCGCCCCTTGGCGTTGTCGTTGCTGCAGTTGTCGTGGTCGCCCCTGAACACCGCCTGCACCTGGCACTGGGTGCCATCGGCGGGCTTGGTCACATCTATTCTCACTGTCTGCTCCACGGCTTCTGCCAGCGACGGTGCGGACAAGCTCCAGCTGAAAATCAGCACGAACGCACTGACAAACAGCGCCTTTTTCTGCAGGTAGGTCATGTGGGTATTCTCCATTCTTCAGTGCCTGGCTTTGCCTTGATTCCCGACGCCGGCGCTGCGCTGTCGACGCCACTGCCTATACTAGCCTGCGTCGGCCCAGGATGAAAACGAATGTTGGGGTTGGCAGGTTTTCCGTTGAATGGGTTTTGTTACGCAGGATGCTCTACTATGATGCGGACTGGACAGGCAGCGAGTCCGGCGCGCCGGGCTTGGGGGGATATCACATGAAAATTGCCGTTATTGTTGTCGTTGTAGTGCTCGCAATCATTCTGTTCCGATTGATCAGTTCCCCATCGAAGTCAAAAAGCGGGCCCGCCACTGCTGCCAGAAAAGCGAGGGTCGCCCGGGCCACCGCTACGGCGGCGGAGGCGACCGAGCAGCGCTTCCGGTCGGTGTCGGTCAAATGCGGTCCGCAGGCCTGTGATACGGCACTGGCCCTGGGCGATCGACGCTTCCTCACGGGACAGCTCGGGAAACTTCCCCTGGCGGGTTGCGACTCAGCGAATTGCGAGTGCAAGTTTGAACACCACGCCGATCGCCGGGAGTCCGAGGAAGACAAGCGGGCGCCCAGTGCGCTGAGCAGCGAACTCTACACCGCCTCAGGCAAACCCGAGCGCCGCAGCCGGGCGGGTCGGCGCAAGAGCGATTTCAAATGATATCCCCTGCGAGTTCGGTCGCCAGAGCAACTGCCCCTTCTGCTGCATCAAACGCGCTTGAGCTCTGCTATGCTTAGGCCACTGCGATAGCCGCCACCCGGAAAATGCCGCGGCAGGCGATTTTGAAGAGGAGCGAATGTAATGAAGGCAGCCCGCGAGGACAGACTGGAAAGTAGTAAGGTATCTGGAGGTTTTCCCGTCAGGCACGCCCTGTTGGTGTTGGCGATTATTGCCGTTGGCGTGGTGCTCTGGCAAACGATGCGTGAGCAGTCCGCCGAGGAAGTAGTGCCCGTAACAGTGGCCGTGGAGGCGGTGGCGATACAACCGCCCCCGTTGCCGCCGGCCGAGGATATTCCGCCGCGCCCCGAGCCGATTGCCGAGCAGGCGCCCGGGGCGGCTGTGGAACAGGCGCCCGCACTGCCATCCCTGGCGGACAGTGACGCCATGGCGCGCGAGCAATTGTCTGCCGCCGGCGTGGGCCCGGAACTGGACCGGCTTGAGCAGCAGCAAAACCTGGTCGCACAGGGTGCGGCCCTGGTGGACAGCTTCAGCCGGGGCCTGGTGCTGCGTAAGCTGTTGCCCATCGACCCGCCAAAGCAGGCCTTCAGCGCGCTGGAAGAGGACGGGAAAATGCTGATGGATCCCGCGGGATATGCGCGTTACGACGGCTATGCCGAGGCGATTGCCACCCTCAATACCGGCGCGCTGGTCAATAACTTCCACACCATGCGGCCGCTGTATGAGGAGGCTTATGGCCAGCTCGGCCTCAACCCGGAGGACTTTGACAATGCCGTTATACGGGTGCTGGATCGCATCCTCGCCACACCGGAAATCGAGGAGCCCATAGCGCTCACCCGCAAATCCGTGATGTACCAGTATGCAGATCCGCAGCTGGAACAGCTGGCGCCGATACAGAAGCAGCTGCTGCGCATGGGGCCAGCGAATATCCGCCGGATCAAGGAGCAGGCCCGAAAGCTGCGGGCGGGTTTGCTAAACCCCTGAGAACGGCATGGCTCTGCCAGGTATGTACCGTTGTAAAGGTGGTTTGCGCGCATAAAAAAGCCCCGTCGTGACTGGCACGACGGGGCTTTTTTGCTTTCTTCGCGGGGAGCGCCCTAGCGCTTCAGGTACTGCAGCTTGTTGGGCTTGCCAGCCCACTCCTCGGCATCCGGCAGCGCCTCTTTCATCTCGGTGATGCAGGGCCACACTTCCGCCAGCTCGGCGTTCAGCTCGAGGAAGATCTGTTGGTCTTCCGGCAGTTCATCTTCAGAGAAGATCGCGTCTACCGGGCACTCGGGTTCACACAGGGCGCAGTCGATACATTCATCGGGATGGATCACCAGGAAATTAGGCCCTTCGTAGAAACAGTCCACAGGGCAAACTTCCACACAGTCCGTGTGTTTGCAGTTGATACAGTCTTCGCCTACAACAAATGTCATTCGAACAACGCCTCTTGAAATGTTCCCCCTCGTTCCAGGGCCGCCCGTCCAGGGTCGCCCGACGAGGGACGCCCGGTGAGGGGCGACAGTTTACCTTCACAAGGTGGGAATTTGAAGGGGCTTTTCAGCCCAGCCGGCCCTTCAATTCGTACAGTTTTTGCAGCGCCTCCCGGGGCGTCAGGCCGTCCACGTCCAGGGCCTCGAGGGCGATCAGCGCCGGGTGCGGAGCGGGGGCACTGAACAGGTCCACCTGGGCTGGCGCGCTGTTGTTTGCCGGCCTGGCCGCCGGCGAGTTCCCGCCCTTTTCCAGCTCCCGCAGCTTGTCCCGGGCGGCATCCAGCACCGGCGCGGGAATACCCGCCAGTTTGGCGACCTGCAGGCCGAAACTGCGGTTGGCGGGACCCTCCTGGATATTGTGCAGGAATACCACATGGTCCTGGTGCTCGGTGGCATCCAGGTGCACATTGGCCATGGTGGGGCAGAGCTCGGGCAGGCTGGTCAGTTCGAAATAATGGGTGGAAAACAGAGTGAAAGCCCGCACCGCCCCGGCCAACTCCACCGCCGCGGCCCAGGCCAGGCTGAGACCGTCGAAGGTGCTGGTGCCTCTCCCCACTTCATCCATCAACACCAGACTGCGCGGCGTGGCATTGTGCAGGATATTGGCGGTTTCAGTCATCTCCACCATAAAGGTGGAGCGGCCCGATGCCAGGTCGTCAGAGGAGCCGATACGCGTGAAGATGCGATCGATCGGGGCCAGCCTCGCCGCCGTGGCGGGCACGTAGCTGCCGATGTGGGCCAGTAGGGCGATAATGGCGTTCTGGCGCATATACGTCGACTTGCCGCCCATATTGGGCCCTGTAATCAGCAGCATCCGACGCTGCTCGTTGAGCAGGGTATTGTTGGCGATAAACGGCTCCTCCAGCACCTGTTCCACCACCAGGTGGCGGCCCTGGCTTACCTCGAACACCTGCTCTTCGCAAAATGTCGGGCGGCACAGTCGCAGGCTGTCAGCGCGCTCAGCGAGATTGGCCAGTACGTCGATCTCGCTCACCGCCGCCGCAGTATCCTGCAGCGGGCCCAGTTCTTCGTTCAGGCGTTCCAGCAGGTCCTCGTACAGGGCTTTCTCACGGCTCAGGGCCCGGCTCTTGCTGGACAGGGCCCTGTCTTCAAATTCCTTCAGCTCCGGCGTGATAAAGCGCTCGGCGTTCTTGATGGTCTGGCGCCGGATGTACTGTGCCGGGGCCTTATCCGACTGGGCGCGGCTGATCTCGATGTAGTAGCCGTGCACCCGGTTGTAACCCACTTTCAGGGTCGAGATGCCGGTGGCCTCGCGCTCGCGCTGCTCGATCTGCAGCAGGTAATCGCCCGCATTGCTGCTGAGCTGGCGCAGCTCGTCGAGTTCGGTGTCGTAGCCGTCGGCAATCACCCCGCCGTCGCGGATCACCACCGGCGGGTTGTCACGGACAGCCCTGTGCAGCAGCTCGCAGGTGTCGGGGTAATCGCCCGCCAGCCGGCTGAGTTCGACCAGTCGCGGCGACTGCAACGGCGCCAGCGCGGCGCGCAGTTGCGGCAGCGCCGCCAGTGAGCTGTGCAGGCGGGTCAGGTCGCGGGGTCGCGCCGAGCGCAGGGCGACACGGGTGAGGATGCGTTCCATGTCCCCGACGGACTTGAGCGCGACCCGCACCTGTTCGTAATCGTAATTCCCGCACAGGGCGGCGATCGCCTCGTGGCGCGCCTGCAGTACCGGAATATCGGTGAGCGGGCGATGCAGCCAGCGCCGCAGCAGGCGGCCGCCCATGGCTGTCACACTGCGGTCCATCACGGAGAACAGGGTGTTGCTGTCGCCGCCCGCGAGATTGATGTCGATTTCCAGGTTGCGCCGGGTGGCCGCGTCCATGATGACGCTCTGGGCCCGGCTCTCATGGCTGATACTGCGAATATGGGGCAGGTTGCCGCGCTGGGTATCCCTGACGTATTGCAGCAGGCAGCCGGCAGCGCCGATGGCCAGGGGCAGGTTGTCGCAGCCGAAGCCCTTGAGGTCGTGAGTCTGGAACTGGCTGTTGAGGGCGCGGCGCGCGCTGTCCACATCAAACTCCCAGCCGGGCTGGCTGCGGGCGCCGTTGCGGCCTGTGATCGCCGGCAGGAAAATATGCTCGTGGTATAGCGTCTCGGCGGGATCCAGGCGTTGCAACTCGCTGGCAAGCGCTTCCTCGCCACTCACCTCGAGTACCCGGAATCGGCCGGTGCTCAGGTCCAGGTAGGCGATACCGAAATTGTGGTGCTGCTGGGACACGGCGAGCAGCAGGTTGTCCACCCGGTCGTCCAGCAGCGCCTCGTCGGAGAGGGTGCCCGGTGTAACCACCCGCACCACCTGGCGTTCGACCGGGCCCTTGCCGGTCGCCGGGTCGCCGGTCTGCTCGGCGATCGCAACGGAAACACCGGCTTTGACCAGCCGCGCCAGGTAACCCTCGGCGGCATGGTAGGGCACCCCGCACATCGGTATGGGCTCCCCCGCCGACTTGCCCCTGGCGGTAAGGGTGATATCGAGCAGTTCAGCGGCCCTTTTGGCGTCCTCGTAGAACAGCTCGTAGAAGTCCCCCATACGGTAAAACAGCAGGTCGCGGGGGTGCTTCGCCTTGATGCGCAGGAACTGCTGCATCATTGGAGTGTGTTCGTAACTATCTGATTTTAAAGATTTATCGTTCAATTTAGTGGCTAATTTTGGGGTCTGCCCGGCAGTTGGCCGGTAACTTTATCTGTTTCCACCGGGCTTATACACCTCTTTGTTGTGCCGGAGCCGCAGCGATTCCCCGGCGCCGCTCCCGGTGGCGAAAAGCCCGCAAAATTCACAAATTCGCCTGGTCTGGAAGCTGTCGGGAGGCGTAATTACACACCAGACGGTAGAATGCCGCGGTTTAGTGCGTATCTGATTCTGGTCAAACCGCAACGCCGCCAGAGTGGCTGCGCATCCGAATTTTCTCCCGGTACCCGTGTATGTCAAAAAATATCATATCAGCGTCGATCATCGCTGCAGTCCTGCTGCTCTGGCTGGGCTCGGGGCTGTTTTTTGGCGACCGGGCGCCAGCGGATCACCCGGCATTGGCCGATGAGTCGCAATCGGTCGCCGGCCCTGCCAGTGTCGGTCGCAACCAGGTGCGGGCCGAGGTGATCAGGTCGCAGGCCCGCACCCGCTTCCTGGTGCTGCGGGGCCGGACCGAGAGCAAACGGATGGTGGAGGTCAAGGCGGAGATCGCCGGCAGGGTGGTGTCGCGCCCGGTGGAACGGGGCGCGCGAGTCGTCACCGGCGACCTGCTGTGCGAGGTGGCGGTGGATGATCGAGCCGCCGCCGTGGCCGAGGCACAGGCCGCGCTGGAGGAAGCCAGGATCGAGTACCAGGGCAGCCTGAAGCTGAAGGAGCAGGGCCTGCAGTCCGAAACGGCGATCGCCAACTCCGCGGCCCGGCTCGAGGCTGCCCGCGCCCAGTTGCGCCGCAACGAGCTCAACCTGGAGCGCACGCGTATAACCGCGCCTTTCGGCGGTGTGGTAGAGGATCTGCACATGAATACCGGCGACTACGCCACCCCCGGGGCGGTCTGTGCCACCCTGATCGACCTCGACCCGATGCTGGTGCTGGCCGATGTGACCGAGGCCGAAGTCGAGAGACTGGCGCCGGGCGATCGAGTGTCCGGGACCACAAGCCCCGGGCGGGAGATCGAGGGCGTGGTCACTTTCGTGGGCAAGCAGAGCGATCCCGTGACGCGCACCTACCCGGTGGAAATGACGGTGGAGAATGCCGATTACAGTATTCGGTCCGGGCTCACTGTAGGCGTGCGCATCGACCTCGGTGAAGTACAGGCGCACCAGATATCACCCGCGTTGTTTACCCTGAGCGATGAGGGCGAGATGGGTGTGCGTACGGTTGACACATCCAACCGGGTGGAATTTCACACGGTGCAGATTATCGAGGACGGCCCCGACGGCGTCTGGGTGACCGGGCTGCCGGCGACCACCCGGCTTATCACCGTTGGCCAGGAGTTTGTGACCGTGGGTGAGACTATTGACCCCATCTACCTCACCCAATCCGCCCCCCGGGTTGTCCAGCCGTGACCAGCATCATCGAATCGGCGATCAGCCGGACTCGCACCACCCTGTCATTACTGGCTGCGATCGTGGTGGCCGGGTTGGCCGCGCGCGCCGCATTGCCCATTGCCAACGACCCGCATATCGAGGTGCCGTTTTTCTATATCGGTGTCGCCCACGAGGGTATCTCCCCCGAGGATGCCGAGCGCCTGCTGGTTCAACCGATGGAAATCGAACTGCGCAAGCTCGAGGGCGTGCTGGAGCTCAAGTCCACAGCGGCGGAAGGCATGGCGACATTTTTTGTTGAGTTTGATGTCTCCCAGGATCTCGACAAGGCGCTGAGCGATGTGCGCGAGGCGGTGAATCGTGCCAAGGCTGAAATTCCGAGCACTGCCGAGGAGCCCTTTGTGCGCGAACTCTCGGTCGACGATTTTCCTATTGTCCAGATCAATCTCATAGGCGGGAACGCCAGCGAACGCAGCGTCTACCAGACCGCCCTGACACTGCGGGACGATATAGAATCCATCCCCTCGGTGCTGGCCGCCACGCTTCAGGGAGAGCGCGAGGAGGTGCTCGAGGTTGTCATCGACCCGGACGCACTCAATACCTACCGCATCTCCAGCGAGGAGTTGCTGAACACGCTGCAGCGCAATAATCGCCTGATCCCGGCCGGCAGTATTGATACCGGCAAAGGGCGCTTTTCGGTGAAAGTGCCCGCCGTGGTTGAACAGGCCGCGGATATCCTCAACCTGCCTATCCGCAGTTCCGGTGACACGATAGTGACGCTGCAGGATGTGTCCACGGTGCGAAGGACTTTCAAGGATCGCACCAGTTACGCGCGCTACAACGGTCGCGAGGCCATATCGATCGAGGTCACCAAGCGCGCCGACGCCAATGTCATAGACAGTGTACAGCAGGTACTGGCGCTGGTGGACGCGGCGAGACCTCGTATTCCGGCGGGCATCGAGGTGATCGTATCGCAGAACCAGGCTGAATTCGCCGCGCTTCAGGTGAGCGAACTGGAGGGCAATATTGTCACCGCCCTGGCGCTGGTCATGGTACTGGTGGTGGCGACCATGGGCTTCAGGAGTGGTGTCATCGTCGGCCTGGGTATTCCGGTGTCCCTGCTGTTCGCGGTGATCGTTATCTACCAGCTGGGCTATACCTTCAATTTCATGGTGATGTTCGGCATGCTGCTGGGACTGGGCATGCTGATAGACGGCGGCATCGTCGTCACCGAGTACGCCGACCGTATGATGGCCGACGGCATGCATCACAAGGCCGCCTATGCCGAGGCTGTGCGGCGCATGTTCTGGCCGGTCACGGCATCCACCGCGACGACATTGGCCGCGTTTTTACCGCTGGTTTTCTGGCCCGGCGTGTCCGGGAAGTTTATGGCATACCTGCCGGTGACGGTGTTTACCGTGCTCACCGGCTCGCTGCTGTACGCGCTGTTATTCGGCCCGGTGCTGGGCACGCTGTTCGGCCGGCCGTCTACCCACAGGAGCAAGGTCGCGCAGGTGATGCACCTGTTGGAAACGGGCGATCCCACCCTGTTGCAGACGCCCACCGGACAGTACGCGCGTTTTCTCACCCGGGTGTGCGCGAGACCGTTCTGGGCGCTGGCGATAATCGGCAGCCTGCTGCTCGCTATTTTCTGGGCCTACGGCAAGTTCGGAGTGGGCGCGATATTTTTTTCCGACGCAGAACCCCAGTTCCTCCAGGTCTCGGTACTGGGCCGCGGAAACTTTTCCGCCAGTGAAGTCAATGAACTGGTGCTTGAAGCCGAGCGCGAAATCCTGGAGATTCCGGGCATACGCTTCATCAACACCCAGACCGTGCTGCCTGGTGGCGGTGGTGGTCGCGGTGGCTCCGGCAGCAGTTCCGATGTTATCGGCTCGATCAACCTGGAACTCTTCCCGGAGTCTGAACGGGAGATGACCGGCAACGCCATTATGCGCCAGATCCGTGAGCGCACCGCACACCTGGCCGGCATACGGGTTGAAATATTGCCGGAAGAGCAGGGCCCGCCGGTGGGCAAGCCGATACAGATCGAGCTGACCTCGCGCGACCGGAGTCTGCTGGAACCCGCTATGGCGCGGGTGCGCGCCTATCTCGACACCCTGCCGGAACTGGTGGATATCGACGACTCCGCAGCGCTGCCGTCGATAGAGTGGCGCATCAATGTCGACCGGGCCCAGGCGGCCATTTACGGCGCGGATGTTTCCTCCGCCGGTATCGCCGTGCAGTTGGTGACCAACGGCGTCAAGGTGGGGGAATACCGGCCCGACGGGGCGGTGGACGCGGTGGATATCCGGGTGCGTTACCCGCGTGGTGATCGCGGTATCCGGGCCATGGACGAACTGCGCATCAGTACCAGCCAGGGCATGGTGCCGCTGAGCAATTTTGTGAAAATGGAGCCCGCGCCCGGCGTCGATACCCTCAAGCGTGTCGACGGTGTGCCGGTTGAACTGATCCGCGCCGATGTAATCGACGGCGTGCTTGCGGACGCCATGGTGCACCAGATCGAAAGCTGGGTCCAACAGCAGGATTTCGACCCCGCCATCCGGATTCGCTTTCGCGGCGCCAACGAGGAACAGGCGGAATCCATGGCATTTGTCGGCATCGCCTTCCTGCTCTCCCTGGCCCTGATGTTTATCCTGCTGGTGACCCAGTTCAACAGTTTCTACCAGAGTACCCTGATCCTGCTGGCGGTGGTGATGTCGACCGCGGGCGTGCTACTGGGCTTGCTGGTGCTCGGTAACCCGTTCAGTACCTTGCTGACGGGGGTGGGCGTGGTTGCGCTGGCTGGTATTGTCGTCAATAACAACATCATCCTGATAGACACTTTCAACCACGTGCGCCGCTCGCACCCGCAACTGGATATCAGGGCGGTGATTGTCCGCGCGACCTCCCAGCGCCTGCGCCCCGTGTTGTTGACCACGATCACCACCGTGTTCGGCTTGCTGCCACTGGCCTTGGGCCTGTCGATTGACCTGATATCCCGCACGGTGGTGGCCAATGGCGAAATGGCGCTGTTCTGGAAGCCCCTGTCCCAGGCCATCGTATTCGGGCTTACTTTCGCCACCGTGCTCACGCTCGTTGCGACACCGGCCATGCTGGCATTTCCGACCGCCGTCAGGGAGTTGCTGGCGAAGTACCGGGAGAAATTGCCGCGCAGGACGGCATCAAGCCGGGGCTAGTTGCTTCGGCCTGGTCCCCTTTTCAGCGGTTGGGCGCGCCGCGGAATGCCGGTCGTGTGCTGTGAACTGTCGTAGCCCCGTGAATCCATCGCTTAGTCACTCTGCTCGGCTGCGCAACGCTTGCCGGGTGTCCGCGCGGAGCTGCAATACTTCGGTATTTTCGAATTTAAGCAATTGAAAATACGAATTGTCGGAATGTTCTTGGTGTATATCCTGCGCCCACCAGACCACTGGAGCACTACCATGGAATGTCAATACGGACTCGGCGGTACGCCTTGCTCTGCCGGACACCCCGGCCAGAGGGGCGCGCAGTGAGCGCCCGCCTGGGAATTATCGGCGGTGGCCAGTTGGGGTTGTACCTGTGCGAGGCGGCCCAGGCTTTGGGAATGCAGGTCTGTATCCTGGCGGAGGCGGCAGATGCCGTCGCCCTGCAGCGCGCCGACCGAGCCATTGTCGGCGACCTCGACAGTGCGCTGGCGCTGGACCAGTTACTGGCCGCCAGCGATGTCATTACCTTCGACAAGGAGGCTGTGCCCGACGCGGCCCTCCACTACCTGATCGAGGTGCACTCCCGGGCGGGGGTTGCCATATTTCCCCGCGCTGAAACCCTCTTGATGCTGAAAGACAAGGCGCTGCAAAAAGACTGGTTACAGCGGCACGCCCTCCCGACCCTGCCTTTCCATACAGTGTCCGGGAAGGCGGGCCTGGGCGAGTTGCCGGTGGCAATGCTTGGCACCGCCGTGGTGCAAAAGGCGCGTTGCGGCGGTTATGACGGACGCGGTGTCCAGATATTACCGGCGCTGGCTGCAGCGCAATTATGGGACGTGCCCAGCATAGTGGAACCTTATCTGCCGGATTGTGGCGAAATCGCCGTGATTGCCGTGCGCGACCAGGCCGGTGCGGTACGCATGTATCCTCCCGTGGCGATGGAGTTTGATCCGCAGCTCAACTCAGTTCGAACCGTATCGATGCCTGCGGCCATCAGCCCGGCGCTGGGCGCGGCGGCGCTAGCGCTGGCCGAGCGGACCGTAACCCTGATGGGCGGGGTCGGCGTGTTTGCTGTCGAAATGTTTATCACCCCGGGCGACGAGTTGCTGATCAACGAGATCTCTCCCAGGGTTCACAACTCGGGCCATATTACCCTCGACGCCTGCAACGTCTCGCAATTTGAGCAACATGTGCGCGCCGTAGCGGGCCTGCCCCTGGTGATTATTGTCACCGGCCCCCCTGCGGCCATGGTGAATATCCTCTTCAGTGAGGGCCTGCGGGAGAATTGCCCCGACAAGCCGCTCGCCGTGAAGCTGGCCGATCCGCACACCTCGGTTTACTGGTATGGCAAGCCGCCCGGCAAGGCCGGTCGCAAAATGGGACACATCAACGCGGTCGCCGGCAGTGCTGCCTTGGCGCTGGCGTTGGCCCACAAAACCATGGTCCGGCTCAGCGCACATGGCAACATTGGGCAGGCCGCATGACAGCCCTGGTCGGGATCATCATGGGCAGCGACTCGGATCTGCCGACGATGCGTGCCGCAGCCACGATGCTCGATGAACTCGGTGTCTCATTCGAGATCGATATTGTCAGTGCCCACCGCACGCCGGACAAACTGCATGAGTACGCCAGTTCCGCCGAAGCGCGTGGCCTGCGGGTCATCATCGCCGGGGCCGGGGGCGCCGCTCACCTGCCGGGCATGGCAGCGGCGCTGACGGTGCTGCCGGTGATCGGCGTGCCGATAGGCGCCACGCGGCTGGAAGGCATGGATGCGTTATTGTCCATCGTGCAGATGCCGGCCGGAGTGCCGGTTGCGACGGTGGCCATCGACAACGCGACCAACGCCGCCATTCTCGCCGCCCAGATGATCGCCACCGGAGATCCGGCCCTGCGTGAGCGCTTGCACCGGTACAAACTCGGCCTGCGCGACAAGGTGGTCGAGAAATCCCTGGCGTTGCGCAGTGAGGGGTCACCGTAATGTCGGTATTCCTGAGTAACCTCGGTTCGCCACCGCTGCTCTTTTTCTTCCTGGGTGTCATCGCCGTTGTTGTTCGTTCCGATCTCGAGATCCCTGCCCAGGCGGCAAAGTTTCTCTCGCTTTACCTGCTGTTTGCCATCGGCTTCAAGGGCGGTGTTGCCCTGGCGGAATCGAATATCGATGGGGGGGTGCTGCTCACTTTGCTCGTGGCGGTTGCCATGTCAGCCCTGGTGCCTGTCTATACGTTTTTCCTCCTGAAAAAGCGCCTGTCCACTGCGGATGCCGCGGCAATCGCGGCGACCTATGGCTCAGTGAGTGCGGTCACTTTCGTCACTGCCGCGGGATACCTCGACATGCAGGGGGTCGCCTGGAGTGGCTACCTGGTGGCGGCAATGGCGCTGATGGAATCGCCGGCTATCATTATGGGGATCGTGCTGTACAAGCGCTACGCCAGCAGCGATGTTGCTGTTGCCAGCCCATTTTCCTGGCGTCAATTACTCAGCGAGTCACTTTTCAACGCCTCGGTATTCCTGATCCTGGGCAGTATGCTCATCGGCTGGATTACCGGTCCGGCGGGGATGAGCCAGGTGGAGCCGCTGGTGAAGGGCTTGTTTCTGGGCCTGCTCTGCCTGTTCCTGCTGGATATGGGGATAGTCGCGGCCCGGCGCTTCAGGGATTTTCGCCAGGTGGGAGCCGGACGGCACAAGGGGCAGCCGGTCAGCTTGATGGTCGGCGCGGCGTTGGCAATACCCGTGTTCAATGCCTTGCTCGGTCTGGGTGCGGCGGCGCTGCTGGGCCTGAGTGAAGGTGATGCCCTGTTGTTGATCGTGCTGGTTGCCAGCGGCTCATACATTGCGGTACCCGCTGCAATGCGACTGGCGCTGCCGGAGGCCAATCCCGGCACGTACCTGACGATGTCGCTCGCCATTACGTTTCCGTTTAACCTGCTGTTAGGCATACCGGCCTACCATGCACTGACCAGGTGGTTGCTATGAAGCCCTGCAAGCGTATCGAGATCGTAATTGAGACTCCCATGGCGCAGACCCTCACCGAACTGCTGCGGCAAGCGGGTGCCCCGGGCTTCACCCTGGTTCCCGAAGTGCGGGGCGCGGGGGATCGCGGTGAGCGCCGGGCGGACGAACTGTCCGGCGATTCCAGCAACTGCCTGGTACTGATCGCCTGCGACGACCAGGCCATGGTCGATACTATCCTTGAAGCGGTTCGCCCCCTGCTTTCCAGGAGTGGCGGCATCTGCCTCGTATCGGAGGCGCAATGGCTGCGACACTGACAGGCAGATCGGCAATGAACCACCCCTGCCCTGGATGTGCGAGCTAGATCCTTTCGATAATAATCGCCGGCGCCATCCCGCCCGCGGCGCACATGGTCACCAGCCCGAACTGCAGGTCGCGGCGCTCCAGTTCGTCGAGAATGGTGCCGATCAGTACCGAGCCGGTGGCGCCGATGGGATGTCCCAGCGCCATGGCACCGCCATTGACGTTGACCTTGTCGCGATCGAGGTTCAGGTCGCGGATGAATTTCTCCGCCACCACGGAAAACGCCTCGTTGATCTCGAACAGGTCGATATCCGACAGTTGCAGGCCGGCTTTCTTCAATACCTTTTTCGCAGCGGGTACCGGTGCGTTCAGCATCAGGGTGGGAGAGTCGCCGACATTGGCCATGGCTACGAAGCGCGCCCGCGGCTTCAGGCCGTGGGCCCTGGCGTATTCGGGTGAGGCCAGCAGCACGGCGGCGGCGCCGTCGACAACGCCGGAAGAATTGCCGGCGTGATGAACGTGGTTGAAAACGAGATCCGGGTACACCCGGCGTATTTCCCCGCCGAAGGTGACGCCACTGTCATTGAGGGGATAATTGGCCATGGCTTCGAAGGAGGGCTTCAGCTCCGCCAGCGTAGCCATGGTCGTCTGGGGCCGGGGAAACTCCTCATGACCCAGTGCCAGGCTACCGTCCAGGTTGTACACCGGCACCAGGCTCTTGTTGAAATAGCCATTCTTGATGGCGTGGTCGGCGCGTTGCTGTGAGACCACTGCCAGCGCATCCACCGCCTGCCGGTCTATGCCTTCCAGGGTGGCAATCGCGTCAGCGCAGACACCCTGGTGGGGTTGCGGGTGCCGCTCTCGCAGGTGCAGGTTGTCACTGTCGATAAACGGCGACTGGCTCGGGTCCTGGCCAAAGGTGGACATCATTTCGCAGCCGCCACCGATAACGAGGTCTTCCAGGCCGGCGAGAATATTGGCCGCCGCCAGGTTGACCGCGGTGATACCCGAGCCGCAAAAGCGGTCCAGTGTAACGCCGGAAGACACCACGCTGTAGCCTGCGTCCAGTGCAGCCATCCGCGCCAGGTCGCCACCCTGCTGGCCGCGCTGTGAGCTGGTGCCGAAGATGATGTCGTCCACCTCGGCCGTGTCCAACTGGTTGCGCTGCGCTATGGCTTTCAAAACCGTGGCGCCCAGGTGCTGCGGGTGCAGATGGGCCAGCGCGCCCTTGCCTTTTTTGCCGATACCGCGCGGTGTGCGACAGGCGTCAATAATCCATGCTTCGCTCATTTTCTCTATCCCTATTTGCCTTGCCAGTTGGGGGTACGCTTCTCAGCGAAGGCAGTGGCGCCCTCGATGGCGTCCTGGCTGGTCATTACCGGCAACACGATTTTCAGCTGCTCGGCGAACATCTGGCCGCTGTCCCAGTCCTGGGCTCTGGCCACCACCTGCTTGCTGGCGGCTACTGCCAGCGGGCCGTTGGCGGCGATTCTGGCGGCCAGGGCCCTGGCGGCTTCCAGTGCGGTTCCGGCCGGTACCACCTGGTTGACCAGGCCCAGTTCGTAGGCGCGCTGGGCACTGATGAAGTCCCCGGTCAGGGCCAGCTCCATGGCGATACGCGCCGGGATCTGCTTGGGCAGCTTGATCAGGCCGCCACCGGCCGCCGCGAGGCCGCGCTTGACCTCCGGTATACCAAATTTCGCCTCTTCGGATACCACGATCAGGTCGCAGCTGATGGCCACTTCAAAGCCGCCCGCCAGGGCGTAGCCCTCCACGGCCGCAATCACCGGTTTTTTCACCAGGTATTCCACCAGGCCCGCGAATCCGCGGCCCTCCACCACAGGCAGTTCACCGGTGACAAAGGCTTTCAGATCCATCCCGGAGCAGAAGGTGCCGCCGGCGCCGGTAATAATGGCCACGCGCAGGTCCGGGTTGCTTTCCAGCTCGTCGATCGCTGCGGATATGCCATCCGCCATTGCCTTGTTGACCGCGTTCTTGGCCTGGGGGCGGTTCAGGGTGATGGTCATTACTCCGTCGGCAATGTCCACTGCTACGGCGTCATCTGACATGCGGTTTCTCCTTGTGCTTGACGTTAGGGGATCATTTCAGGGCGTACCTGCTCAGGGCGTACCTGCTCAGGGCGTACCCACCCAGGGCATGCCTGCGGGTTGGCCAGGGGTCATGGCGAGGGTCTTTATACAACGTATGGTCCCGCTACACAATCCAGCCGGTACAGGCTGGCAATCTCTGGCGTAGAGACGCAGCCTGTGCGGCCCACCACGTGATCAGACCTGCTTCAGCTGCTATAGGCGCTGATGACCTGCTTGCCCAGAGCCATCTGGTGAACCTGGTCCGGCCCGTCGGCCTGCCGGCACCAGCGTGCGTAATTGAACGCCTCCGCCATGAAGTAATCCGCGGTCAGACCGCCGGCGCCGTGCATCTGCATGCAGCGATCGATAATGGTCTGGACCATGATCGGCACGCTGATTTTACTGGCCGCGATCATGTCGCGGGCTTCCTGGGCGCCCACCTCGTCCATCCGGTGACAGGATTTCAATACCAGCAGACGCGCCATTTCGAGCTCGGCAAAAGATTTTGCGATGTCCTCGCGCACCGACTGGTGCTGGCTGAGGGTGCGGCCGAAAGTCGAGCGGCTCGTCACCCGCTTGCAGGCCAGCTCCAGCGAGCGCTGGGCGGCGCCGATCAGGCGCATGCAGTGGTGCATGCGACCCGGGCCCAGCCGCCCCTGGGCGATTTCGAAGCCGCGACCCTCACCCAGCAGGATATTCTCCAGCGGCACGCGCACGTCCCTGAACTCGATTTCCGCGTGTCCCAGCGGGGCGTCGTCGTAGCCCAGGGTGGTCAGCGGCCGCACCAGCGTCATGCCGGGCGTGCCCCGGGGCACCAGCACCTGGCTTTGCTGCTTGTGGCGGCTGGGGTTGTGGGGGTCGGACTTGCCCATGACAATATAGATCTGTGTGCGCTCGTACATGGCGTTGGTGGCAAACCACTTGCGACCGTTCAGCACCCATTCGTCGCCCTCGCGAACGATGCTCAATTCGATATTGGTGGCGTCACTGGAGGCCACCTGCGGTTCCGTCATGACATAGCAGGAACTGATCTCACCGGCGAGCAGGGCGGGCAGCCATTGTTCCTGTTGCTTCGCCGTGGCGTATTTCATGAATACTTCCATATTGCCGGTGTCGGGAGCATTGCAGTTGAATACTTCCGGCGACCACAGCACCCGCCCCATGATTTCCGCCAGCGGCGCATAGTCGAAGTTGCTGAGTCCTCCATGTTCGCTGAACTGCGCCAGGCTGGGCGGAATGAACAGGTTCCACAAGCCGGCGTCGCGCGCTTTTGCTTTTAACTCGTCCATGAGGGGCAGGGCGGCGAAACGGTTGGTCGATGCCGCCAACTGCTCATGGTAGGCGTGTTCGTTGGGGTAGATATGCTCATCCATGAAGGCCCTGAGCTGGAGTTGGTACTGTCGGGATTTTTCGCTGAACTGGTACATGACAATCTCCGGAAAAAAGGCGCGGGAAAGATTAACGGGCTTCGAGTGGATAGTACAGCGCCGGTCGGGCCACATGCCGTCCCTGGCCTTAGCCCACCAGCAAGCCGGGGCCGCTTATCCTGGCCGGGGGCGCGTTAGTGGCGTCAGCGCAGCTGCATTGTTGTCCGCATCCACTGCGCTTACACTAGCGGCACTCTCCTTCCTGTTGGTACCTGGTTCCGGTAATGGCGGAGCCCGGCAATAACGCATGCGCAACGTCGACAAACTGGTTAAACCGCAGGGCCGCACCGTGTTGTTAAGGCATCACCTTGCCTTCATCATCGCCAGTGCCCTCGTTCTGTGGTGCATGTTTACCCTGCTGCGGGTCGCGCTGTTTGTTTATAACCTCGACCTGGTGGGCTCCGCGCCGGCCGCTTACTTTGTCCAGGCTTTTTCCAATGGCGTCCGCTTCGACCTGCGGCTGGTGGCCTATATCTGCATGCCGCTCGTGTTTTCAACGCTGAGCTTCCGGACAATGCAGGCGCGCGGCTTCCATGTCGCATGGCTCACGCTGCTGGCGAGCGTGACCTTGTTCCTGGGCCTGGTAGAACTCGATTTTTACCGCGAGTTCCAGCAGCGCCTGAATTCGCTGTTCTTCCAGTACCTCAACGAGGCTCCGGCCACGGTTGTCAGCATGCTCTGGCACGGGTTTCCGGTGGTGCGTTATCTGGCCGGCTGGCTGCTGTTATCAGTGCTGCTGTTTTACGTATTCAGGTGTATTGATCGATGGGCCAGCTCGCAACAGCAGGCCGTGGCCACCCCGGTGGTGGCCGCGGCGCCGTGGTACGTCCGGGTGCCGGTCTTCCTGGTATGCCTGCTTGCCGCCGTGGCCCTGGCCAGGGGCACCCTGCAGCAGGGCCCACCCCTGCGCTGGGGTGCGGCCTACACAACCGATTCACTGTTCGCCAACCAGTTGGGGCTCAACGCGACCCTGTCGCTGGCTGATGCGGCCAAGGAGTACTTTTCATCCCGGCGCGCCAATGTCCGGCGCGCAACCCTGACGGGTGCGGACGCAACCGGGACTGTGCGCACTATGCTGCTGGCCGCGGATGAGCAGCTTGTCGACGCCGAAACCGCCACGGTCCGCAGGCGCGCAAGTCCGGGTGCGGCCGGTGCCCTGGCGATAAAAAATATCGTCATTATCCTGATGGAAAGTTTCGCTGGACACTATGTCGGCGCGCTGGGTGGGAAGGGTGATATCACGCCACATTTCGACGCGCTGAGTCGGGAGGGCCTGCTGTTTACCCGGTTTTTCTCCAATGGCACCCACACCCACCAGGGTATGTTCGCTACCATGGCGTGCTTCCCCAACCTCCCGGGTTTGGAATACCTGATGCAGCAGCCCGAGGGGGCGCATCATTTTTCCGGGCTGCCGCAACTGCTGGGTAACTTCGGGTATGCAGACCTGTATGTCTACAACGGCGACTTCGCCTGGGACAACCAGGCGGGTTTTTTTCGCAACCAGGGCTTGCGGCACTACATCGGCAGGCAGGATTTCATCGACCCTGTCTTTTCCGATCCCACCTGGGGGGTATCGGATGAGGATATGTTCGCGCGGGCGGCGAGCGAACTGGAGCAGAACTATGGTGACAGGCCTTTCTACGCGCTGCTGCAAACCCTGTCCAACCACACGCCCTACGCGCTGCCGGAGGAGCTGCCGGTTGCACCGGTGACGGGATTTGATCACCTCGATCAACACCTGACAGCCATGCGCTATTCCGACTGGGCGCTGGGTGAGTTCTTCCAGCGGGCAAAACAGCTGCCGTATTACAACCAGACACTGTTTGTCGTGGTCGGCGATCACGGTTTTGGCACGCCCGAGCAGCTGACGGATATGAATCTTTATCGCTATTACGTGCCGTTGTTGCTGATTGCCCCGGGGGTGCAGGAAAAATTTGGCGAGCGGATCGATGTTGTCGGCACCCAGGTGGATATAGTCCCCACCATAATGGGACGACTGGGTATGCCCTATACCCATCAGTGCTGGGGCCGCGACCTGTTGGCACTGGATCCCGCCGACCCGGGGTTTGGCGTCATCAAGCCCTCCGGCAGCGACCAGACCACCGCCATCATCGCGGGTGACAAGGTGCTGGTACAGCCGCCGGGTCGGGCCACTGCGCTCTTTCGCTACCGGCTCAACGGCGACGTCGGTTTCAGCAAGGTCGCAGACAAGCCTCTTGGCGACACACTGCAGCACCGGCTGGACGCCTATATTCAGGCTGCCACGCAGGGTTTGCTGGGCAATACCGTCGGTGTCGAGTAGTGACATATGGGGTGTCATAAGGCAGGTTGGGGTGGTAGTATTTCGAGCCCGTGCAATGCTGCCGCGCACCTGTGGCGCGGACATAAGAAACACCAGGCCCTTCAGTTCGCGGGCGCGATCCCGGTAGGACACCTGCCTGTCCAAGGAGAAGATTTATGACCCAGAGCACTGAGTTGTGGGTGGACCGCAACAACTACAGGAATACCCGGATTGTTAACGCCACCCTGGCTGCCCCGGGCCAGGGCGAGGTGCTGGTCGCGATCGACCGGTTCGGCCTGACCTCCAATAATGTCAGCTACGCCCTTTCCGGCGACATGATCGGCTACTGGGGCTACTATCCGGCCGAGGGCGACTGGGGCAAGGTGCCGGTCTGGGGCTGCGCCAACGTGGTGGCATCCAACTGTGCGGATGTCCCGGTGGGCGAGCGGCTGTGGGGTTTTTTCCCCATGGCGAGCCACGCGATACTGCGCCCGGGCAAGGTTCGTGAAGACCAGTTCGTCGATATCTCGGAACATCGAAAGGCGCTGCCGACGCTCTACAATGGCTACCGGCGCACCCGCGCCGAGCCCGCGTTCCTGCAGTCGATGGAAGTGGAGCGCTGCCTGCTGTTTCCCCTGTTCGCCACCTCGTTCGTGATTTACGACTACCTCGTGGATAACGATTTTTTCGGCGCACAGCAGGTATTGATTGGCTCGGTGTCTTCGAAAACCGGATTTGGCCTGGCCCAGATGCTGCACGATGACCCGCAGGTCACCCGGCGCGTGATCGGACTGACCTCGCCGGGCAATGTTGCCTTTGTGGAACGTCTCGGTTGCTGCGATGAACTGGTGACCTATGGCAACGAGGCGAAAATTGACACGGCTGTGCCCACAGTCTACGTGGATATGTCCGGCGACACGAAGTTGCAATCTGTGCTGCACAATTTGCTGGGCACTAACATGGTGGCGAGTGAGTCGGTGGGGGCCACCCACTGGGAGGCGCGCGGCGCGACCGGCGACCTGCCGGGCGCCAGGCCGCAATTCTTTTTTGCCCCCAGCCAGATCGGCAAGCGCGAGACCGATTGGGGCCCTGGCGTGGTGATGATGAAGGCGATGATGGCCAGCGCGGAGGTGGCGAAAAAAGTCCAGGGCGACCTGGCAGTGGAGTGGATCAGGGGTGCGGACACGCTCGCCTCCGCGTGGTCGGAGCTGCTGGACAACAAGGTCTCCCCCGATCGGGGCCTGATGGTGTCGTTGCTGTGAGGCCGCCGCCTGGCGGCGCGGCGGCGGGCGCCCTCCCGCAGCGGTTAAGGGCCTTATGAAAAAGAGTGTTGTTGCACTGCTGGTAGTGGCCATCGGCGCGTATGCCGGCTGGCAGAACCGGGTCAACCTGCTGGTGTGGGGGCTGCCCCTGGTGACCAGGATTACCCGACCCGTCGGGCCGACTATCCCGGTGGTGTGGCCCAGTGGGCCGGCAACGGCCAGCAAGCCGCCCGCAGAGCGCCCGCCCAACATCGTGTTCATCCTGGCGGATGACATGGGTTTTAACGATATTTCATTGTACAACGGCGGCGCGGCGGATGGCTCCCTGAAGACGCCGCATATCGACGCCATCGCCCGCCGGGGGGTGTTATTCGAGGACGGCTACGCCGCCAACGCGGTCTGCGCCCCCTCCCGCGCGTCCATCATGACCGGGCGCTACTCGACGCGCTTCGGCTTCGAGTTCACCCCTTTCATGAATATCGGCACCACCATATTCACCTGGATGGACGAACTCGACCCACCGCCGATTCCCGTATTCATAGACCAGGCCCGTGCGCGGCAGCTGCCGCCATTCCAGGACCTGGGGATGCCGGCGTCGGAAATCACCATCGCGGAAGTGCTGAAACCCCAGGGTTATTACACCGCCCACATCGGCAAATGGCACCTGGGATATCTCAAGGGTATGCGCCCGGAGGACCAGGGATTCGACGACAGCCTGAATATGGCTGGCACCCTGTACCTGCCCGTTGATGATCCTGACGTGGTGAATGCCCGGCAGGAAAGTGAAGGCATCGACAGGATGGTGTGGGCCACGGCGCGGTATGCGGCCCAGTTCAATGGCGGCGATGATTTTGAGCCCGGCGGTTACCTGACGGACTATTACACCGACGAGGCGATCAAGGTCATTGAGGCTAACCGCAATCGCCCTTTTTTCCTGTACCTTGCCCACTGGGGTATTCACAACCCGCTGCAGGCGAGCAGGGAAGATTACGACGCCTTTCCCGGCATCGAAAATCATGCCCTGCGGGTATACGCCGGCATGATCCGGGCTCTTGACCGCAGTGTCGGCCGCATCGTCAAGGCGCTTGAGGACAACGGCCTGGGTGACAATACGCTCATCGTATTCACCAGCGATAACGGCGGCGCCGGCTATATCGGCCTGCCGGACATCAATAAACCCTTTCGCGGCTGGAAACTCGATCATTTCGAGGGTGGTATACACGTGCCCTTCATGGCCCAATGGCCAGCGCGCATACCGCAGGGCTCGGTAGTGTCCGATCCCGTCCATCATTTTGACCTGTTCCAGACTTTCGCCGCGGCGGCCGGTGCACGGGTGCCGGGCGACCGCAAGCTGGACGGCGTCGACCTGCTGCCGTTTGTGCGGGGTGAAGTCGACGGCGTGCCGCACCGGACCCTGTTCTGGCGGGAGGGCTACCAGCAGACGGTGCTGGACGACGGCTGGAAGCTGATCCGGTCTGACCAGCCCGACAAACCGGTGGGCACTGGTCAGCGGCGGTGGTTGTTCAATCTGCGGGCTGACCCCACGGAGCAGAATAACCTGGCGGCACAGCTGCCCGGTAAAGTCGCCGCGCTGGAGGCATTGCTGGCCGCACATAACGCCGGGCAGGCCGAGCCCATGTGGCCCAGCGTGGTACAGACACCGCAGCTTATCGACAAGCCGGGCGGCGTCCCCTATGAAGAGGGTGACGAGTATATTTACTGGCCAAACTGAACCTGCAGGAGTAACCGATGGCGGCGCAGCCGGGCTACGATCCAAAATACATCCGGGGCAGTGAGATTCGCAGCTCCGGCCGGGCGGTGAAGCCGCGTGATGCGGCCACTCTCATCATCGTGCGCAGTGATGGCGCAGAGCCCCGGATACTGATGGGCCAGCGCGCTGCGGGCCACACATTCATGCCCAACAAGTTTGTCTTTCCCGGCGGCAAGGTGGACGCCGGCGATCATCGCCTGCAGCCACCGTACGATCTGCATCCGGCGGTGATGGCCCGCTTGTCCCGCGGCAGCTCCGAAAGCCGGGCGCGGGCGCTGGCCATGGCCGCTATCCGCGAGACCTTTGAAGAGACCGGACTGGTATTGGGCGAGCCCGATACGCCGACCCTGAAAACCCGCTCGCCGCACTGGCGCAGCTTTTTGCAATTCGATGTCAACCCGCGGCTGGATCGCCTGCACCTTGTCGCCCGTGCCATCACTCCTCCCTATCGCAGCCGGCGCTACGACGCCAGGTTTTTCATGGCGGATGCCGACCTCATCCAGGGCGACGTGCACGAGGCGCCCCAGGGCTCCGGCGAACTGTTGCGCCTGCACTGGGTGTCACTGGCCGATACCCATGCGCTGCCCCTGCCCAGCATCACTCGCATGGTGTTGGGCGAGGTGGAGCGGCGGCTGGAGCGGGGACATAAACCTGAGGATCCGGGCCCCTTTATCTATTTCCGCAACGGTAAATCTGTCATCGACCAGATTTAATTGTCGGGCAAATACACCAGCCCCGCCCCGCTACGACACCAGGGTAGTACCGCCATCCACGGCAATGACCTGGCCGGTGACAAATGCGCCGGCGGGGCTGCACAGCATAATCGCAATGCCGGCGATATCGTTTTCCTCACCCCAGCGATGCAGGGGGATCATTGCTATTTCGGCGTCGAAGACGGACTTGTCCCGGCTGGCATACTCCGTAAGTTTGGAGAAGAAACGACCCGGAGCGATAGCGTTTACCCGTATATTTTGTTCCGCCAGGTCTTTGGCCAGGTTGCGGGTCAGCTGGTGTACCGCCGCCTTGCTGGGGCCGTAACTGTAGTTCATGAAGCCGTCGCCGATGATGCCGGCGATGGAGCCGATATTGAGCACGCTGGCGGTATTGTCGGGTCGCCCCGCCTCGCGCAGCAGCGGCAGCAACGCCTGGGTCAGGAAAAACGGCGTTTTGACGTTGAGGTCCATCACCTTGTCCCAGCCATTCTCGGGAAAGGTATCGAGGTCTGCGCCCCAGCCGGTGCCGGCATTGTTGACCAGCACGTGCAGTGCGGGTTCGCGGCGGGTCAATTCTGCGGCCAGCGCCCTGATTTCCTCCATTGAGCTGAGATTGCCGGGCAGGGCGACGCAGTTGCCGTACTGCTCCAGGTGCTCGGCCGTGGCCCGGCATTCGTCGGCATTGCGGGCGGTGATGTACACCCGCCTGGCCCCGGCCTGCAGAAAGCCCTTGGCCATGAATTCGCCCAGGCCGCGGGAGCCGCCGGTGACCAGACAGACCTTGTCTTGCATGGAATACAGGTGTTCCAACATTTTGCTTCCTCCGGTTGATTGCGGTGAGGGCATTATCGCCAGCCGCGCACACGCTCCAGGAACCGACTGAACCGGCCTATCGCCTCGATCAGGTGATCCCGGTCCGGCAGGAACACGATTCTGAAGTGTTGCTTGTCCACCCAGTTGAAGGCCGTGCCCTGCACCAGCAACATGTGCTCTTCCTTGAGTAGCTGCAACACCATCTTCTGGTCGTCTTCTATCGGGTAGACAGCCGGGTCCAGCTTTGGGAATAGATACATCGCAGCCATGGGTTTGACACAGCTCACGCCGGGGATGGCGGTGATCAGCTCGTGCGCCAGGTCGCGCTGCTCTTTCAGTCGCCCGCCGGGCAGGATCAGGTCGTTGATGCTCTGGTATCCGCCCAGTGCGGTCTGCACCGCGAGCATCGCCGGTACATTGGCGCACAGGCGCATGGAGGCGAGCATTTCGAGGCCCTCTATATAGCTTTTCGCCCGACCCTTGGCGCCGCTGAGCATCATCCAGCCGGAGCGAAAGCCGGCCATGCGATAGGTTTTCGACAGGCCGTTGAAGGTGACGCAAAGCACGTCGTGTCCCAGCCTGGCCAGGGGGATATGCCGGGCGTCGTCGTAGAGAATGCGGTCGTAGATTTCGTCGGCGAAAATGATCAGGTTGTGCTGGCGGGCGAGCTCCACGATCTGGCCCAGCGTCTCTTCGCTGTATACGGCGCCAGTGGGGTTGTTGGGGTTGATCACCACGATGCCGCGGGTATTGGGCGTAATCCTGGCCTGCATGTCCTCGAGGTCGGGCTGCCAGTCATTGGCCTCGTCACAGCGATAATGCACCGGCTTGCCGCCGCTGAGGGAGACCGCGGCGGTCCACAGCGGGTAATCCGGGGAGGGTATCAGCATCTCATCGCCGCTGTTCAGCAGCGCCTGCATGGCCATCACGATCAGCTCGCTGGCGCCGTTGCCCAGGATGATATCCTCCACATCGACGTCCATTACCCCGTCGACCTGGTAGCGCTGCATGATGGCCTTGCGCGCCGCGAACAGGCCCTTGGAATGGCAGTAACCCTGCGCCTCGCGCAGGTTGTGGATGACATCGCGAATGATCTCGTCCGGCGCGTCAAAGCCAAAGGCGCCCGGGTTGCCGATATTCAGCTTGATGATTTTATGGCCCTCGTCCTCCAGCCGGTTGGCATGATCGAGCACCGGGCCGCGGATGTCATAGCAGACGCCGTGCAGTTTCTGTGACTTGAGGAAATCGTTCATCGGGTGATCCAGGCCTCTACGCAATAACCGGGGCGCCATTTTAGCTGAACCCGTCGCAATAACTACGGGTTGCGGGGGCCGGACGGTAAAAATAACACGATGACGGGAGGCCGGACCTCACTATTGTGAATGCCATGTTCCTGTTTGGCCGCGCCGCCGATGCTGACCAGTCACTGCCCGCAATTGGATCAATATGGCATTTAAGGTGCCAATATGGCAGAATCTGCGGCCGATTGGCGGCTTGAAGTCAGGCTTTGCGAGTACGACAATGGCCCGCCCGAAACCCCCGCGAGGAGTCCTCCATGATCCAACTCTACGGCGTCGCCGGTTCACCCTTCGTCCGCAAGGTACTTTTCGTCCTGGCGGTTAAAGAGCTGCCTTTTGAGCACATCCAGCAAATGCCCTTCGCCAGGGACCCCGAGTACCTGAAGATCAACCCGCTGGGCAAGATACCGTCACTGCGGGACGGCGATGTCCTGCTGTGCGATTCCACCGTAATCTGTGAGTACCTGGAGGACGCCTACCCGGAGCACCCGGTTTATCCGCTGGATATCCCCGGCAAGGCGCGGGCGCGTTGGCTGGAAGAACTGGCCGGATCCCGTGTCACCGAATTGGCGGCAGGCATTTTTTTCCAGCGGTACATGCGTCCGAAGGTCCTGAAACAGGAACCCGATGAGGCGCTGATTGAAAAAATCATCAACAAACAGCTGCCGCCGATGCTCGACTACCTGGAGTCCCAGGTACCCGGGGAAGGCTTTCTGTTCGGTGATAATATCACGCTCGCCGATGTCAGCCTGCTCAGCCCCTTTGTCAACGCGGGTTATGCGGGCTTCGCGGTGGACCCGTCGCGCTGGCCGGTTTTTGTCGGCTTTATGGAGCGGGTCAAGTCGCAGCCGGTGGTGGCGCGCCTGCTGGCTGAAAGCGCGGCGGCCATGGGCCAGGCTTGAGCCCGCCCGACCGGGACCGACCTGGCCGGACCGGCGCGTTCGCACCGAGGGACATGCATGAGTAGTACAGACTTACTGTTCGACCTGACCCCGACGGAAGAGCAGCAGATGAGCCGGGAGGTTGTCCGGCGTTTTGCCCGGGAAGAGATGGCTGTCGCGGCGCGGGCCGCCGACGAAGCCGGCGCCCTGCCGGCGGGTTTCCTGCGCAAGACAGTTGACCTCGGATTGAACTTTATGCCAGTGCCGGAGGCGCTGGGCGGGGTTGGGGCGGGACGAAGCCCGGTGTCCAATGTGTTGACTATTGAAGACCTGGCCTGTGGTGACATGTCGATGGCCATTGCCGCGCTGGCGCCCCTGTCCGTCATCAACTGTGTCATGGACTACGGTACGGACGGGCAAAAGGAAATCGTCAGCCAGGCTCTCGCGACAGCGGAGTTCACCCCGGCCGCAATGGCCCTGATGGAGCCCGGTATCGGTTTTGACGCGCGCCGGTTAAACACCAGGGCGGTGCTGCAGGAAGATGGCAGTTACCTGCTCAACGGTGCCAAGAGCATGGTGGCGTTCGGCCCCGAGGCGAGACTGCTGCTGGTATTCGCCGATACAGGGGAGGGGGTTACGCAGGGTTTTCTCGTCAGCCGCGACACGGCCGGTATCGCTTTCGAGCAAGAGGACTACATGGGGCTGCGCCCCTTGCCCCTGTACGCCATGACACTGCGCGATGTCACGCTGCCGGCCTCGGCCAGGCTGACTGCTGCCTTCGACCTGAAGCGTATGGTGAGCCTGGGCAAAATCGCCACGGCAGCGCTGGCGGTGGGCACCTGCCAGGCGGTGCTGGACTATGTCGTTCCCTACGTGAATGAAAGAATTGCCTTCGGTGAACCGATCGCCAATCGCCAGGCGGTGGCTTTTATGGTGGCTGACATCGCCACTGAACTCGAGGGCCTGCGCCTTATGGTGTACCGCGCTGCGGCCCAGGCGGAGCGGGGATTGGACTGCACCCGGATCGCCTTTCTGGCCCATCGCAACGCGATTAAGTACGGTATGAGAATCGGCACCGACGGCGTGCAATTGCTGGGCGGTCATGGTTTTACCCGCGAACATCCCGTGGAGCTGTGGTATCGCAACCTGCGCGCCCTGGCGAGCCTCGACGGCATGTTGCTGGCGTGAAAGGGGCGTGTGCGGATCGAGCGAATTGTAGGGGGACGGCAGTATGATCAACCTTGAATTACCGAAGCGAATCGAGGACACCAGGGCGTTGTTGCGGCAGTTCTCGAGCGGCGGCCTGCGGCCAATCTCACGCAAGTACGACCTGCTGGAACCAAAGGATACCCCGCAGGAATTGTACGAACTCAGTAAACTGCTCGGTGGCGGCCGCAACCGCGGCGATACCGCCGGCGAAGGCGGAAGTGGGAATCGAAATGGCAACAACATGAGCATGGTCGTCTCCTCCGCGGAAATATGCTGGGGCGATGTCGGCCTGTTCCTGGCGCTGCCCACGGTGGGCCTGGGCAATGCCGCGGTAAACGCGGTCGCCAGCCAGCAGCAGAAAGACGAGTGGGGCGACCTGTACGCGGCCATGGCTATCACCGAACCCGGGGCGGGCTCTGATTCCGCGGCGATCAGGACCACCGCTGTCCTCGATGGCGATGAATGGGTCATCAACGGCGAGAAGATTTTTGTCACCGCGGGCTACCGCAGCAAGCAGGTCGTGGTTTGGGCCTCGCTGGACCTCAGCCTGGGCAAGGCGGCGATCAAGTCCTTCCTGGTACCCAAGGGCACGCCGGGCATGACCGTCACCCGGGTGGAGCACAAGCTCGGTATCCGCGCCTCCGATACCGCGCAGATTGTATTTGATAACTGCCGCGTACCGAGGGCGAACCTGCTGGGCAACCCGGAGATCGCCAGGACCGCTGATGCGCGCAAGAAGGCTTTCGGCGGCGTCATGCAGACCTTCGACAATACCCGGCCCATGGTGGCCGCCCAGGCGCTGGGCGTCGCCCGGGCCGCGCTCGACCTTACCTATGAGCTGCTCGCGGACAAGGGTGTGGCGCTGGACTATGAGAAAAGCTATTTCCAGATGAGCGCGGTGGAAAACGACCTTTATGATCTCGAGGCCGAGTACGAGACGGCGCGCCTGCTGGTGCTGAAGGCCGCCTGGATGGCGGACAACAGGCAGCCCAATTCCAGCAACGCCTCCATGTCGAAGGCCAAGGCGGGCCGCATGGGCAACCAGGTGGCGCTCAAGTGCGTGGAGATCTGCGGGCAATTGGGCTACAGCAAAGCGCACCTGCTGGAAAAGTTTGCCCGCGACTCGAAGATCATTGATATTTACGAGGGCACCCAGCAGATCCAGCAACTGATTATTGCGCGGCAGGTACTGGGCAAGAGCTCCAGTGAGTTGAAGTGAGCGCGTCGCCAATGAATTCTTGCAGAGAGGCCGTCGAATGAATCGAGGCAAAATGATCGCACTGGCCGCCGCTGCCGCCTGTTTGCTCGGCTGCAGCGTGCCGGAAGGTACCCTGGTCCTGGACTGTGTGGACAACGGGGAGTTGCACCCGGTATGCGGCATGCAGAGTCCCGAGGACATCGCCGTCGTGCCCGGCGGTGACTATCTGCTGCTGAGCGAGTTGGGCGGTATCGGGGAGCGCCCGGGCCGTATTTTGCTGTTTGGCGTCAACGATGAGAGCTGGCGCCCGCTTTATCCCGGTACCGGTGCTGCCGCAACCGCCCCGGCGCTACCCCAGGGTGATGCCAGCTGCACGCAGCCCCCCGGTAGCGCGCTCAGCCCTCACGGCAGCCACCTGGTGCAACTGGCGGATGGCAGCTGGCGTTACCTGGTGGTAAACCACGGCGGCCGCGAGGCGGTGGAGATCTTCACCCTGTCAACCGCAGCTGACGCCGAGCCGGCACTGCGCTGGCAAGGCTGCGTTTTTCCCGCCGACAATACCCTGATCAATGACGTGGTCGGCTTGCGCAACGGTGATGTGATCTACACTCGCATGTACCACCCGGATGATTTGCTGGGGGATTTGCGCGGCTTGCTGGGGCTGGACAGCGGCGATGTCTGGCGCTGGAGCAAGGACACCGGCGTGAAGCTATTGCCTGGCACCACGGGCAGCCTGACCAATGGCCTGGAAATCAGTGCCGATGAGCGCTTTATTTTTATCAACCAGTATATGGACGGGAAAGTACAGAAATACGACCTGGCGGCGCAGGAGGTGGTTGGCAGCACGCCTGTCCCGCATGCCGATAACAGCGCCTGGGCGCCAGGCGGCGAGTTGTGGCTGGCCAGCCAGGACTTTGATGTGGCCAGCTATATGGCTTGCACCAAAGACCCGGCAGTGACCTGCGGCATGGCGTTTGAAATTATTGCGCTGGATCCCGAGACCATGCAAAGCCGGGTTATATTCCGGCACCAGGGCCCGCCCATGGGGGCGGCGACTGTCGCCACGCCCCACCGCGACAAGGTGTATATAGGGTCATTCCTGGGTGATCGCCTGCTGGTGGTGCCCACGAGTGCGTTCGAGCCTTAGCCAATACCCATACCCCGAGCCCGCCACCTCCGGCTCGGTGGGCCCGACAGAAGGATAGATGTCGCCGTCGACCAGGGGCACCAGCCACCGTGCCTTTTGCGCTTCACTGCCGTAGCGGTGCAGCATGATGCAGTCCTGCATGGAAATTGAACCCACTGCCAGCTGGCCGTAATGGGAGCGGCCGATCACCTCGTTCATATAGACAAAGTCCATGAACGGCCGGCCGCGGGATTTTACGCTCCGGGGGTGCGCCGCTCAGCCGGCTGCGCCCGGATCCAGGCTCTCCTGCAGGGTGCGCTTGACGAATTTACCGCTGGCATTACGCGGCAGCGGTTCATCCAGGATCCAGATATAGCGCGGCGCCTTGTAGGCGGCCAACTGGGTCTTGCAGAATTCGCGCAGTTCCCCGGCGCCGGGTTGTGTGCCCGGGGCGGGGAATATCGCTGCACCCACCTCTTCCCCGAGCCGCTCGTCGGGCACTGAGAATACCGTGCACTCCGCCACGTCCGGGTGCTTGTACAGTGCCGTTTCCACCTCGGAGCAGTACACGTTCTCGCCGCCGCGCAGCACCATGTCCTTGGCGCGGTCGACCAGGTAGATGAAATTATCCTCGTCGATGTAACCGATGTCGCCGGTGAGCAGCCAGCCGTCGACGATGGTCTCCGCAGTGGCGTCGGGCCGGTTGAGGTAGCCCTTGATGACCTGGGAGCCCCTCACGCAGATTTCGCCGGTCTGGCCCCTGGGCAGGGTATTGCCCGCCTTGTCGATACATTTTACATCGTAGATGGGCAGCACCAGGCCGGCACTGTTGGGTTTGTCCGACAGGAAAAAGCCGGTGGAGGTGCTGATCATGCCGCAGACTTCGGTCATGCCATAACCCTGGCCCGGCCGGGCGCCGCGGCCGGCGTGATCGATTTTACCGATCAGGTCCGGCTGAACGGCGGCGCCGCCGCCGTTCAGGGCTGTCAGCGTGGAGGTATCCCGTGTTGCAAAGTCGGGGTGATTGATGATCTCCCGGCTCATGGTGGGCACACCGCTGAAGATCGTGATTTTCTCCTCTTCGATAAGGCGCAGCGCCTCACCCGCATCCCACTTATGCATGTGCACCAGTTTGCCGCCGCCCATGGTCGCTGTCTGGGCCAGGCAGTTGTTGGCGGTAACGTGAAACAGCGGGGTCGCCACAATGGATGCCAACTGTGTCCTGCCGCCGCCCAGCAGGTTGGGGGGCTCCTTGCCGAGGGCCTTCGCCTGCGCGGTGGCCTGCGAGAGGGTGCCGAATACCACGCTGAGGATATTGTTGACACAGCCGCGGTGGGTCAACCGGGCGCCCTTGGGATTGCCGGTGGTGCCCGACGTATAGAATATGCAGGCATCGTCATCCGGGTCTATGCTGGCTTCGGGCAGTGCCGGTTCCGTTGCCAGAACCTCGCTCCAAGGGGTGGCCCAGTGTGGGCTATCGTCAACCCTGACCGCGGCCACCCTGAGGTCGGCGAAGCCGTCGCGGACCTCGTCAAAACGTGCCAGGCGTTCAGCGTCACAGATCAGGAGTTTTGTGCCGGAATCCATTAGACCGTACTTCAATTCCTCCGGTACCCACCAGGCGTTTACTCCCACCGAGACGGCGCCTATGCTGGCGATTGCCCAGTAGGCGAGCATCCATTCGGGGTAATTGCGCATGGCAATGGCCACCCGATCGTGTTGGCCGATACCAGTGGCCCGCAACCAGTTGGCAATCCGGGCAACCTCCTCATGGGCCTGGGCATAGGTCCAGCGCTCGTCCCGGTACACCAGGTAGTCGGCATCGGCATGCCTCGCCGTGCCCAACCAGATATCGCGCAGGGAATTGGGTGCCATGGCCCAGGCTTTCACCGGGTGGCCGCCCACGTTTACCTCGGTGATGCTGAACATCTGTCCCGGGGCCGTCATCTCGGCGATGGTTTCCTGAAGTTCCTTATACATATTATATTTGCTCCCGCATTGGAATCCGTCGTGTACCGGGCCGATCCATTCGGCCCGTCCGGGCGCGGCTTGCAAATAGCCCTCCCGTCGGTGAATATTATATGGCGTATAATCTGCCAAAATATTTTCAGTGGCAACAACAGCTTGAGCAGCTGGGAGACCGCGATGGTAAAAAATGCGTTGTATTGGCGCAGGGAGATCATGCCGTACCTGGCCCGCATTGCCACCAGTCATCGCCTGCAGCGCCTGCGGCGAAGCATGGCGGAGCGGCGCCGGGTGCGCCACAAACAGCCGCACCGGGTGACGGTTTACCTGCGCCTCAATGACCCCTACAGCTTTGTCCTGCTGCAGGTACTGCCGTCGCTGGCCGATCGCTACCCGCTGCAGTACGAGTTTCGCACCGTGCTCAATTTGCAGCCGGAAATGTACCCTGCGCCCCGGATGTGGGAAAACAACGCCTTTCAGGACGGGGCCTACCTGGCGGCGCTCTACGATCTGGACTATCCGCAGGACAGGCCCGCCAGCACGCCTGAACTCGACCGGCAGCTGACCTCACAGCTATTGCACTGGGAACTGCAACCCGGTTATCTGGACAACGCCCTGGCCCTGTTCAAGGCCTACTGGCAGGGCGACGCTGCTCTGGTTCAGGCACAGGTGGATCCCCGGGTAACCGGCAATGTGGAGTGTTACCAGCACCATTTGCAGGCCAACGAGAGTCTCCTGCAGGCCGAAGGCCACTATCTCAGTGGCATGCTGTACTACGGCGGTGAATGGTACTGGGGCCTGGATCGACTGGTACACCTGGAGCGCCGACTCAATGAATTGAGCCTGGCGCCGGGCAATACGCAGCTGGCGTTCGACCGGGGCTACCGGGATTTTTGTCGCCTGGGCAGCGCGGGGCAGTTGTCGGATGAGCGGCGTGTCACGCCCGTCGTAGTGTATTTCTCCATGCGCAGCCCCTATTCCTATCTCGGCCTCGTGCGGGCGCGCCAACTGGCCGGGCACTACCGCATTCCGCTGGTGGTAAAACCGGTCTTGCCCATGGTCATGCGGCGCATGCAGGTGCCCAGGGCCAAGAGTTTCTATATTACCCGGGATGTCAAACGGGAGGCGGACAAGTACGGCATGGATTTCGGTTTTATCGCTGATCCGCTGGGCAGGGGAGTTGAGCGCTGCTACGCCCTCTACGATTTTGCCCAGGCTGCCGGCAAGGGCCACGAGTTCCTCGAAAGCTGCGCCCGCGGGGTCTGGGCCGAGGGTATTCGATCCGATACTGACGCGGGCCTGCAAGCACTGGTGGAACGGGTGGGCCTGGACTGGCAGCAGGCAAGGCCTTTGCTGGCAAACGACAGCTGGCGCCTGTGGGCCCAGGAAAACCTGGCGGAACTGTATGCCAATGGCCTCTGGGGTGTGCCGAGTTTCACCTACGGTGAGCTCAGGGTGTTCGGGCAGGATCGCCTGGATTGTATCGAGCGGGCGATTGTCGCCATTAGTTGACCGGGCTTTTTCGGCAAGGAGATTTCGATGGCGGCAGACTACCTGCTCTACGGTGGCGATCACTCCCTTTATACCGGCAAGGCGCGGGCGTATATGCGTTTCAAGGGCCTCAATTGGGAGGAGGTGACCGCCACCAGGGCGATCTACAAAACCACACTCCTGCCGAATGTCGGGGCGGCGATCGTGCCCGTGCTGGCGACTGCGGAGGGGCGCTTTATACAGGACACCACGGATATCATTGATTTCCTCGAGGCGGCTCACCCCGCGGTCCCGGTTTACCCCGACACGCCGGTGCAGAAGCTGGTGGCGCTGATGCTGGAGCTCTATGGTGATGAGTGGCTGGTGATTCCCGCCATGCACTATCGCTGGAGCATGCTGGAGCAGCAGCGTGAATTCATTTTCTCGGAATTCGGCAAAATGAGTGCGCCCGAAGCAAGCCGCGAGGAGCAGTTGGTGATCGGTGAAAAGACCTCGACGATGTTCCGGGGATCGATCACCATGCTTGGCATTACCGAACAGACTATACCGGCGATAGAGCAAGTGTACCTGGAGCTACTGGATCAACTGGATGTGCATTTTGGCCAGTACGATTACCTGCTGGGTTCCCGTCCAAGTATTGGTGACTTCGGGCTGATGGGCCCCCTGTATGCTCACCTGGGTCGCGACCCTGTACCGAAGGCCCTGATGCAGGCGCGAGCACCCAATGTATACGCCTGGGTAGAGCGCATGAACAACCCCGTGCCACTATCCGGTGACTTCCTGGCCAACGACGAGATTCCGCGTACCCTGTTGCCGATATTGCAGACGATGTGTCGCGACCAGCTGCCCGATGTATTGGACGTTATTCGCCACAATGCCGCGTGGCTGGAGCGCAACCCGGGTGGAAATATTCCGCGCTACCTCGGCATGCATGCCTTTCGCACCGGGCCCGCTGTCGGTGAGCGTGTGATTCACAGCTACGCCCAGTGGATGTTCCAGCGCCCCTGGGCGCACTACCATTCCCTGCCTGTGCAGAAGCGGGGTGAGGCGGACGAACTGCTTCAGGTCATTGGCGGATACGAGGCTATGAATACCGATATCACCCATTGGCTTGCGCGCAAACCCGGGCAACTCGAGTTGGTGGGGGCCCCAGGATGAGCGAGCGATTCCGGCGTAAGCCGGTCGCTTGCGCATATATTTCGGCGGGCGGTTATGGCACTGCGTGATATCGTGTCAGTCGCGAACTCGAAAAGTCTCGCGTAATAGACAGCCGATCATTTACTGTTCTAATATCAAATGTTAGCCGCACAGTCAGGAATTCCCGTAAAAAATGACCAGCCCAAATACGCGCAGCACTGTCAAAAAATTGAAGGCCGTCGGCAAATTACCCGGCGATAAGAAGCCCGATGGACGCCTGCTGCGCACCGAGCGCAGCCGGCAGCTGATCATCGATGCCCTGCATGACCTGGTCAACGAAGGCGTCCTCCAACCCACGGCGCAGACGGTGGCGGAGCGGGCCGGAGTCGGCATCCGTACCGTGTTCCGGCATTTCGCCGACATGGAAACACTGTTTGCGACCATGGATGTACAGCTGCGCAGTGGTTATGAGGGCATGTTTCTCGGCGGCGATCGCGCCGGTACCCTGGATGAACGGATCCAGCATGCCATCGAGCGGCGGGCGGCGGCATTTGAAAGGCAATCACCGTTGATATTATCGACGCGCGCCCAGATGTGGCGCTCGCAGGTGCTGCAAAAGAACTATGCGAGAAACCAGCGGGGGTTGCGCAAGGACCTCGCGGACTGGTTACCTGAAATCACTGATTTGCCCTCCGTCCGCCGGGAGGCGGTGGACGCCGCCGCCTCATTCGAAGCCTGGGATCGGCTGCGGTCACAGCAGGGTCTGAGCGTGAAGGCCAGCATGGAGGTAGTACACGAACTGCTGCGCCTGGCTTTCGGCGTCAACTAGGCCTACTTGCGGCCCCAGACACCGACGGCTTCCTGTACCCGCTCGGTATAGGTGCGCCCAGGGCGTATTCGCTATGCCTGCCCTACGGGTTCGCAGATGAAGATGGGGATATCGCGGCTGGTCCGCGCGCGGTAATCCGCATAGGGCGCGTAGGCCTGGTCACACAGGGGCCATAGGTCCGGTTTTTCCGCTGCGGTGGCGAGTCGTGCGCGCAAGGCCATTACCTTGCCGCGATAGCGCACCGACAGGTCGGGGTTTTTAGCTATGTTGTAGTACCACACGGGATTCTTGACGGCGCCTCCCATGGAGGCCACAAGCAGTAAGCCCTGTTTGTAGGGTACGTACATCAGCGGCATGGTGATACTGCGACCGGACTTTGCGCCGGTCATGGTGACAAAGCAGACCTCGTCGCCGGAAAGTGTGTTAAACATTTTTCCACGCACCAGCTTGTTGAGGAAGATATGCGTGCGCGACATTGTCTTGAGTATCCACTTCGGTGGGTTCACACCCCTGATCTCATCCCCTTTGTTCTCAGCCATGCATGATTTTCCCGTTTAGATGCGTTTCACTGAAACCGTGTCGCCAGTGTCGTGCCCGCCCAACGCGCTGTCAACACCGATACAGAAGCGCATTTATCCCGAAGCTTGCTTCAGGTCTGCAGTGTGGTGCGCGCATTCCTGGCAAATTCTTCGGCCTTGTCCTTGTCCTCCAGGATGCTGTCGATAGCAAACGGTACCTGGACGCCGCGCTGGAGTCCGGGCTTTTCCTTCATCACATTCATCCAGCGGTCGAGATTTTCCAGGCCGTCCCGGGAGATTCCCGACCATTTGTAGGTCCTGACCCAGCACCAGTTGGCGATATCGGCAATTGAGTAATCATCTGCCAGCCATTCGTTCTGTCCCAGCCGGGTATCGAGAACTTCGAACAGGCGGCGCCCCTCATGCTGGTAGCGGTTGATGGCCGCCTCGATTTTCTCCGGGAAATAGCGATAAAAGACGTTGGCCTGGCCCATCATCGGCCCGATGCCCCCCATCTGGAACATTAGCCATTGGATCACCCGGGAGCGTCCCTTCACATCGGTCGGCAACAGACGGTCGGCCCGTTCCGCCAGGTAAATCATGATCGCGCCGGACTCGAACACCGCGAAGTCGTCATTGGCCCGGTCGACGATCACGGGAATACGGCCGTTCGGGTTCAGCGCCCTGAACTCGGGCTTGTGCTGGTCGCCGGAACGGATGTCCACCATCTTGACGGTGTACTCAAGACCCAACTCCTCGAGGGTGCATGAGGCCTTGTGGCCGTTGGGTGTGGGGGCGGTGTACAGATCGATCATCGTTTGTCTCCTTGGCTGGATAACGCTGGTGGAACAGTATGATAGTACACGTCGCGCCCGGCGCCGGGACAGTGAAAAAATTTTACGTAGTGACATGGAACATGCCAATATTGGCTCTCCCTCGACAGGCACCGGGTATGGCCCGCTGCTCCTGGCTGCATGTATAACGAAGGGATTGACTCCGGATCTCACCAGGACCAAAACAAGGACTAATGGCATGGCAATTGAAAACCGGGTGACCGGGCTCACCGGCACCCAGTACCCGATCATACAGGCGCCCATGGGCTGGATTGCACGCTCTCGCCTGGCCTCGGCAGTGAGTAACGCCGGTGGCCTGGGTATTATAGAGACCTCCTCGGGCGAGCTGGACAACATCAAGCGTGAAGTGGCCCTGATGCGCGAGCTGACGGACAAGCCCTTCGGGATGAACGTCGCACTGTCCTATGTCAAGGGCAGCAATATTATCGATTTCGTGATCGAACAGGGCATAAAATTTGTCACCACTTCTTCCGGTAGTCCCAGTGTATGCACCCGGGATTTCCAGGCGGCCGGTATCACCGTTTTCCACGTCGTGCCCACCCTGGACATGGCATTGAAGGCGATCGATGCCGGCGTTGACGGCCTGGTGGTAGAGGGCGGCGAGGGCGGCGGCTTCAAAAACCCCAGCCCGGTGTCGACCATGGTATTGCTGCCGTTGATACGCACCCGGGTCGATGTGCCTGTCATCGCTGCTGGCGGCATCAGCGACGGCCTGTCCATGGCGGCAGCATTCGCACTGGGTGCCGAAGGGGTGCAAATGGGTACGCGCATGTTGTCCTGCCTGGAGTCGCCGGTGCATGACAACTGGAAGCAGGCCGTGGTGGCGGCAAAGGAAACGGATACCGTATTTCTCAACCAGCAGTCGCGCCCGGCCCTGCGAGCGCTGCGCACCCGGCGTACGGCGGCGCTGGAGCCGCTGGGTAAATTCAATGTCATGGAAAACATGGCGGGAATACCCGCGCTGTATTTCGGCGGCGATATGGAGGCGGCGATACCGCTGTCGGGGCAGGTTTGCGGGCGCATCGATGATATTCTCAGCGCACGCCAGATCATTGATGAGACCATCGCGGGGTTTCACGAGGTTGTGCGCGACCTTGCGCAGCGTTATCCCGCATGACAGTTGATTTCATGACGATACACTCTGCCAGTACCGGCCCGGAACCACGAACAGCGGGAGGCACCGCCATCCTGCAACTGCCGCAGATTACCGATGCCAGCGTCGGTGGCAAGGCCTATGGGCTGGCCCGCCTGCTGCGGATGAACCTCGCGGTACCACCCGCGTTTGTCATCTGCGACGCCAGGGTAGACCTGTTTCCGGACGCACTGGGGCAGAGTTATCGCGAGTTGGGAGGCGAGATGGTGGCGGTGCGCTCCTCCGCGCTGGGCGAGGACGGCAAGGAGGCCTCTTTTGCCGGCCAGTTCGACACGGTGCTGAACGTTTGCGGCGAGGATGAACTGCGCCGGGCGATTAACCGGTGTGTGGCGTCTGCCACCAATGAGCGGGCGCGCCGTTATCAGCAGGAACAGCAGGGGCAACAAGCGCTGCTGCCGCCGCAGGAGTCGGGCCGACAGCGCGCGTCATCCGCTGATGAGCCGGTCACCATGAACGTGGTGGTGCAGCGTATGGTGGCCGCCAGGGTGGCCGGCGTGGTGTTCACGGCGGACCCTGCCAGCGCCCGTCGCGACCTGCTGGTTATCGATGCCGTAGCGGGCCTGGGCGAAGCGCTGGTCAGCGGTGAGGCCACGCCCGATCACTACGCGGTGCACAGCAGCGGCCGCATTGTCCGCAGGCAGCTGGTAGGGGACAGCGCCCTGCTCGGCGATGCGGATATTCAAGCGATAGCGACACAGGCCAAAGCGGCCGCGGCGCATGAAGGCCACCCGCTGGACCTGGAATGGGCGATTGACCATGACGGCAAACTGTTCTGGCTGCAGGCCCGTCCTGTCACCACGCTGCCGGCCGACCTCAACGAATTCGATACCGTGCTACCGCGTCCGGACGATGTGCTGACCATCAGCAATATCAGCGAGATGATGCCCGGGGCGGTGTGCCCGCTGACGGGGTCCTTCACCGGCTGGGGCATCGATTATGGCCTTCAGTACATGCAGTGGGCGGTGGGGGCAAGACCGCGTATTGAGCGCCACTGGCAGGTCACCGCCCAGGCCTACGGCCATTTATTCCTCAACCTCAGCGGCAACGTGGTCATGTCGGCGGCAGTGCTGGGATCCAGTGCAGACCAGACGGCCCAGACGGTGTGTGGTCGCATCGTGCCGGAGCTGGTGGATTTCCCCCCCCTGCCGCTGTGGCGGCGGGTGGTCAATACCGCCAGGCTGCTGCGCTTCGCCCTCGCCGCCCCGAAAGTCGTCGATCGTTTTGGCCTCGAGCTGGAGCGGTTTACCATTGCCGGCAAACAGGACAGTGCCGCCATGTGGGCGGAGCTGGCGGCGAGTGCCTGGTTCTTTGAGCACTGCATGGCGGTCCACATCCAGTCCTCGGCCCTCTCGGGCTTTCTCTGCGCGGTGGTCGAGAATATGGTGTCGGGCCGATCGGGCGACAGCACCGGGGAGGACCAGGCCGAGGCGGTGCGCCTGTTGTCCGGCGCCAGTGGCGTCGAGAGTGCGATGATGCTGGAACAGCTGGATACGCTGGTCGACCGAATCGCCGCCCACCCGGATGCGGCGCGGGACTTCCAGCCGGTACCCGTGGACCGGGCCCTGGCGTGGCTGCGTGACACGCAGCCGCTGGCCGGTGAGTTCAGCCGTTTTCTGGTAAATCATGGTCACCGCGGTTACCGTGAGCTGTGCATGCGCGACCCCTCGTGGGGTGATGATCCCGCGCCGCTGATCCAGAGTATGCAGGCCGCGGTGCATGCCCGCCTGGTGACTGGCGGCCACCGGCATGTACACAGCGCCGAAATCGATTGGTCTGCACTCAGTCGCGGTCTGCGCTGGGTTTTGCCGAGAGCGCACAACGCCATCCGGCGCCGCGAGCATACCAAATCGCAGCTGGTGGAGGTGGCGCACCGTTTCAAGCTCGGGTTCAGGCAGCTCGGTCAGTTGCTGGCGGGTGAGGGCAAGCTGCCGGATGCCGACCTGGTCTATTTTTTCAGTGCCGGCGAGTTGCCCGGTTTTGTGGCGAATCCAGACCCGGCCGCCGTATCGCGGGCTATCGCGAGGCGGGCGGCTTTCGCCTACCAGCAGCAGCTGGTGTTCCCGGAAATCTCCGTGGGGCTGCCGCAGCCGCTGGAACCACAGCCGGCGGATACCGCCGCCGGCGTACTGCAGGGGCGCCCGGCCTCCCGGGGCGTGGTGGAGGGTATCGCGCGGGTTGCCCATACCCTGGCGGAGGCGGCGCTGTTGCAACCCGGAGAAATCCTGGTCACGCCGATTACTGATATCGGCTGGACACCCTACTTCAGCCTGATCGGCGGCCTGGTGACTGACCTGGGTAGTGCGGTATCCCACGGTGCGGTGATCGCCAGGGAGTACGGGCTCCCCTGCGTGGTCAACAGTCGACAGGGCACCCGCTTTTTCCGCACCGGCGATCGTATACGCCTGGATGGGGACAGCGGCAAAGTCACGTTGCTGGCGCAGGCCTAGTCCGGTATTGGCGCGCGGCGTGTGGTCAACAGTTGGCCAGCGGGTCGCGCCCGTGTAAGCTTGGCACTGCTTCCTCCCGAGACAGAACCCGGCCATGAAACAGCGATTCGCCCGGTGGTTGTTGCATCTGGCCGGCTGGCAACTCGAGGGAGCCCGCCCCGCGTTCGACCGCTATGTCCTGATTGCCGCGCCCCACACCTCCAACTGGGATTTCCCCCTCATGCTGGCCTACGCGGCCGCCTTTGATATCAAGGTGACGTGGATGGCCAAACACAGCCTGTTTTTCCCGCCGGTCGGCTGGATCATGCGCGCGCTGGGCGGCATGCCGATTTTCCGGCACCAGAGCCGGAATGTGGTTGACGCGATGGTGGGCGTATTCGGGTCCGTCAGCCGGCTGGTGCTGGTGGTGCCCACCGAGGGGACCAGGGACCGCGCCGAGCACTGGAAGTCAGGTTTCTACCATATAGCCCGGCAGGCAGGCGTGCCAATTGTGCCGTCGTTCCTGGATTTTGGCCGCAAGCGGGGCGGATTTGGACCGGCGCTGGCAGTTTCCGGTGACGTCGACCGGGATATGCAGTATTTCCGCGATTTCTACGCCGGTATGAGCGGAAAGTTTCCCGCCAAGGTTGGGCCGATAAGGCTCAGGGAGGAGCGGATCGAGGACGTTCCTCCGGCCTAATCCCTTTGCGTGTGCGTCACTACCCGCGCTGCGATCACCCGACCGCGCGCCCGCAATACGCTTTCCACGCGGCGGTAGGTCAGTTCCGCGCCCAGCAGGGTAAGACTTGCCGCCACGAGGACGATGGTTGCGGTATAAACGGTCGGACCCGCAGCGTCAGCGAATCCCTGGCCAAACTGCCGGAACAGGTCCCGAATTGTCAGGAATACGACAAGATGGGCCAGGTACAGCGAATATGAACGGCTGCCCAGGTACAGCATGACACGCCGGTAGCGACTGCCGGTACTGAATACATTCCTGTCGTAGGAGGCCAGCCACACGATGGCGCCGCAGACCAGTGCGACCAGCCCAACCCCGTAGGGTTTCATGACCCACGCGATGCCCTGCACGTTGGCGGCGATGATTGGCAGGCAGGCCAATAGTGCCAGGCCCAGGGCGGAGGTGAGATATCTCCACCTGAACACAGCCGGGAGCCGCCGCCGATAAATTGCCGTCCGGGATAGCAGGCACAACAGGATGCCCCAGCTCAAGGCGTCGGTCTTGAAGTACCAGGCGTAGGTGAAAAAGGGTCGCTGCCAGGCGAACTGGACCAGGATAGCGGCGGCCAACAGTACAACCAGGGCTTTTCTGTTGAGGAAAAAAAACAGGAATGGGAACACCAGGTAGAACTGCTCCTCCAGCGACAGGCTCCAGTAGTGCCCGACGAAGTTATCGATAATACAGGCATGCCCGCCACCGTTGGCGACACAGTACGGCGTATAGATGTTCATGACATTGCCGAGTGCGGCGGCGCTGGCCAGGAGAATATCCTGTACCCTGTAGGGAATTTCGGTAAGGGCAATAACCAGCAGTTTCGCGACACAGGCAATCGCCACCCACGTCCACGCGGCCGGCAGCAAGCGGAATATCCGCTTGATCCAGAAGGAGAACATCAGCGGTCGCCTGGAGGTGACAGCGCCCCGGGTTGACTCCAGGATCGAGCCGGTGATGACAAAGCCTGAAATCACCAGGAACAAATCGACACCCACGCTCAGATCGAGATAGCCCAGCGGAACGAGCAGGGCACTGTCGGCGTCCAGCAGCACCCGCAGGTGCAGAATGATGGTGTAGAGGATGGCAAAAGCCCGCAGGACTTCGATGTCATTGTTCTTGCGGGGGAGTGTCGCCTCCGGGATCACGGCACGACGTCTTGGTACAGATACTCGCAGCCCGCGCACAGTGGGTTGGTCACCTTGTTGGACATCATCTCCCGGCGCAGGGCGTGCATCTTCTCGCCGTTCCAGATGTCCAGCAGGCTCTGGTTGTTGATATTGCCGAGCGCATAGCGCTTGTTGTAATCAAAGCAGCACGGCACCACGTCGCCGTCCCAGGAGACAGTCATTTTTTCCCAGGGAAAATCGCACAACACCTTGTCCTGGGTCGGTCTGGGCTTCCTGTCGGGGTGGACCAGCAGGTTGACATCTTCTGCCTTGCCGTCCCAGCTGACGAAGGGTTTGGCGACGAAATGGTCGATGCCCTGCTGGGCACTCCAGAAGCTCTCGACCTCATCGATGCTCTGTCGGTTATTGGGGAAGTCGATCATCGACAGGGTGATTTTGGTTTTCACACCGCGCCGCTCTTTCTCCTGCAGGAACTTGAGCAGGCGCCGTTTCGATTTGTGGTAGGCGTTGGGAACCCCGCGGATTTTTTCAAAAGATTCGTCATCGTGCCCGTCGAGCGCCACATACAGATGCCCCGGCGCGGCGTCCAGCAGGTCGCTCGCCACCTTTTTGGTGAGCATCAGCGGGTTGATGGACAGACCGGCGTTGACGCCCTGGTCAATTGCATAGCGCATGAACTTTGCAAACTGGGGATGCACCAGGCTCTCCCCGAAGCCGTGCAGCCAGACCTCCTGATTGCGCGCGTATTCCGGGTTGAGCGCTACGAACTCGTCCACCGCCTTTTTGAATGTGTCGAAGGACATATGCCCCTCGGCCCGTGTCATATTGTTGGTGCGCGCGCACATGATGCACTTGAAGGGGCACTGATTGGTCAGCTCAAAGCTGAATATCGCCGGGGGCGTATCGACCTGGACGGTGCGGTCCTCGGCGTATCGCGGCAGCTTTTTCAACGCCCGCAACGATTGCAGTTCCCGGGGGAGTACGTTCACGGGGGTTTTCTGCAGGTGCTGGGGGTCGGTGGTCTCGAACCAGGAAATACCCTCCTGCAGCAGGCCGACCTGCAGTTCGTACTGGCCGGCTTCGGCGGGTGGGGTCAGCTTCATCTCGAGGTTACACTGGCCGCCGCCGGGCAGCGGGGCGGGCAGGGCAGTGCGCCTGCCGGCGTACTTTTCATAGCTGCCGTCGGGCCGAACCCAATGGTAGGCGACAAAAACCCGCTGTGGCGGCTCGCTGCTAATGCTCCGGGAGGAGTCATTGCGCAACTGAACATCCAGCAGCATCGCACGGCCTGCACGCACCTCGGGTATGGGCTGGCGCACCACGATATGGATCTGCCGGCGGTCCGAATCCGGTAGCGCTATCAGCACCGGTTGTGGCTCCACACTGCTTGTCGTTGCCATCAATCGCCGTCCTTCCCGGGGAATAAGATAACTCTGCCGTTGCTGCGCAGGCCCGCAGTATATATTTCATGCCCGCCCCCGGCCAGTCAGGTGATCGGATCAGCGGTTCCCTCCACGTGCTGCCGGCGGGCCGTCATTGCTCCGGATGATTCCTGTAACGCTATGATAAATAGGTAAATTATGAGAAATATTGAGCGTGTGCCCCGGGCATTGCACGCACCGGGACTCAAGCCTTCCCGGATTTTGGCCGCTGCAGGGCTCGCCACGGAGTTGCCCGCCCCTTATAGTTCGCTGCGAGTGCCGCGCGTTGTGCTGAGCACACTGGATCGGTAGTGACAGGAGAATACTGATGAGATTGGCCAATAAAGTCGCGCTGGTAACCGGTGCGGGTAGTGGTATCGGTGCCGCAACGGCGAAACGATTTGCCGGGGAGGGGGCCCTGGTCGTGGTCACGGATATCAACGGGGAGAGCGCCCAGGCGGTGGCGGCCGGGATCAACAGCAGTGGCGGCCGGGCCGAGGCGCGCACCCAGGATGTGACTGATGAAGCGCTGTGGAGCACCCTGGTGGCGGATATCGTAGCGGCACACGGGAGCCTGGATGTGCTGGTGAACAACGCCGGGATCGCCATTACCGCCAACGTGGAAAATACCACGCTGGAAGACTGGCGCCGGACCCAGGCGATCAACGGGGAAAGTGTGTTCATGGGTACGCGCGCGGCTGTGGCTGTGATGAAGGTGCGCGGCGGTTCTATCATCAACATTTCGTCGATAGAGGGCATCGTGGGCGAGCCCAACGCCACAGCCTACAACTACAGCAAGGGCGGCGTGCGCATCTTCACCAAATCTGCCGCCCTGCACTGCGCCGCGCAGGGCTACCCCATTCGCGTTAACTCGGTGCACCCCGGTTTTATTCTCACCCCGATGGTCGAGGCGGGAATCGCCGCCCTGCCGGCGGACGAGGTACAGGCGCAGTACCAACGCCTGATCGGTGAAATTCCATTAGGGGTGATGGGCGAGCCCATCGATATCGCCAACGGCTGCCTGTTCCTCGCCTCGGACGAATCCCGGTACATGACCGGCGCCGAACTGGTCATAGACGGCGGCTATACCTGCCATTGACGGCGGGGGCAGCTTACCCGACGGACAGCGATGCATCACCCAGCCGCCCGACGGGTCATTCAAGCCCCCCTAATCAGTCACCTCTTGTCTATCACCCTCGAGGCAGAAACCGGCCAGCCACCACTTCGGCGCGCAGTCGTAAACCAGGCGGCCGCGCTCACCGTGCTGCTGGTCGAGGATCCTCTCGATCTGCCTGTTGGGTGACATGCCGCGGGCGGGTTCAGCCTGTAGTCGGGCCAGCGGTATAGGGTAGCTCGCCCAATCCACTGGGGCGCGCCAGCCCGGCGGCGGGGCCAGCTCGCTGCGGGTGCCGCTGACGGGGTAGAGCGCGCGCCAGTCGTGGATACGGGCAGCCAGTTCCTGGGTCACCTCCGGGTAGGCCTGGGCCAGGTTGTTGTACTCGTTCGGGTCTTCCTGAATGCGGAACAGGTAGTTGGTTACCGTGGTCTCCAGCTGGCCCTGCTCTATTTCCTGCACCAGCTTCCACTCGTCGTTGAAGGCTGTTAGGTTGAAGTGGCCATAGATAGGCGTTTCGGACGCGAAATACACCAGCTCCTCGCGCGGCTGGGTGGCACCTTCCGCGATTGCCGGCCACAGGCTGCGGCCGTCAAAAATACGCCTGTTGCGCGCCTCGATAGCGGTCGCCTCTGCCAGGGTGGGGAAGACGTCCATCGCTGTCATGATCTGATTCATGACTTGTCCGGGCTTTATTACCTGGGGCCAGCGCATCACCGCCACCACCCGGATCCCGCCTTCAAAGGTCTCTCCCTTGCCGCCGCGCAGCGGGGCGTTGTCGGCGCCACCGACCGAGTAGGCTGCGCCGCCGTTGTCACTGAAAAACAGTACGATGGTGTTGTCGGCGATACCCTGTTCATCCAGCGTGGCGAGGACGCGGCCGATGGCCTGGTCCATGGCGTCCACCACTGCGGCGTACATCGGGCGGGCACTGCCCTGCAGGGTAAGCTTTGCTATGCGGCGGGTGCTGTCGGTCTGTTCCGCCCGCGAGGGAGCGAGGTCGGTGTTGATATCCTTGTATTTGTCCTGCAGGGCCTGCGGCGCATCCAGCGGAGTGTGCGGCGCGATGAAGGGCATGTACACGAAGAACGGCCTGGCCCTGTCCCGCTCGCGAATGTAGCGTGACACCTCGTCTGCCAGCAGGAAGGTCTCATAACCCTCATCGTCTATGGAAACGCCATTGCGCTGAAAGTCCTTGCCGCCCTGGTTGGCGAATGGCGGGTAGTAGCCCACCTCGGTGTGCAGGTGGCCGTAGAAATACTCGAAGCCGCGGTTGTTCGGGTGGTAGGTCATCTGGGCGTGGCCGAGATGCCATTTTCCCACCATGGCGGTCTGGTATCCCGCCGCCTTGAATGACTCTGGCAGGAAGTGCTCGTCCGGGTGAATGCCGTTGTTGTGCCAGGGCAGGATGACCCCGTAGGCGACCCCGAGGCGAATCGGGTCCCGGCCTGTCATCAACGCCGCGCGCGTCGGCGAGCAGATGGGTGTCGTGTAGAAGCGGTTGAGCACCACGCCCTGGGCCGCCAGTTGGTCCAGTGCGGGCGTATCGATATCCCCGCCGTGAAACCCGACGTCATTCCAGCCCAGGTCATCGGCCACGATGATGATAACATTCGGCTGTTCAGCCGCGAGCGCCAAAGTGCTATATGTCGTCGCTACGGTAAAGGCGAGTAGTCGCAGGGCCGTGGTGATATGTCGTTTCATGGTTGACTCCGATTGTATTTGCCGAAGCGGGTATTGCCTTGTATCAAAGTCGCAGGGCGAAAATCCGGTTGAACGAATCGGGACTCGCCCATTGTTTCATCCAGCGGGTTCGTACCAGATCGGTGAAGTCCAGGCGCGTTCCTGGATGACCGGTGAGTAAAAAGGCTCTGCCGCCTGCTGCTTGCAGCAATTGCCGTACACATCGCCCCTGGCGCCTGCCTTATCCTGCATATTCGCGGTCAGGGTAGCCGCCTGTTGCCGGCAATCTCCGGCAAACGGATTGACGCCCGCAGCCAGGCAGTGTCGGGTGCTCCAGCGACAGCTGGGATTCTCCAGCACCCGGGCGTAGTAGAATGACCGCTGCCGGGGGTCAAAGCCCGGATCTTCCCATACCGCGCACAATGCTTTCGCGCCACTGCCGGTAGACTGGCAGGTAGTGCTGTCCACCCAGGCGCCGTTCGCCCTGTCACCGGCGACATCGAACACCTGCTCGTGGGTGGCACCGTCGGCATCGAGCCAACCCTTGACAATCTGGATGCGCTGCAGGTCATTGCCCTCCCGGCCCGGAGCGCCCGGGTCTTTCAGCGCATTGACCACAAAGCGCGGCGCGGCTGCCGAAGCGCCGGGAGCCAGGCTGCCCCCCATGGGTACGCCGCCCTCGTAGCCGGCGGCGGCGAGGTCCGTGACCTCGCACAGATCGGTGGCGATATCGTAGCCGCCAAAAAAGCGGACGACCGGTCGCGTGCCGCTGGTGGCGTAGGTTTCCTTGCGGCGGATAGCAGCGAAGATCGAATCCCTGGAGTTTTCCTCGGCCCACACCACGGCGAGACCGCCGGGGTTGTCGGCAAAGTGATCCTGGACATTGCGATAGCCGCCGTCGCGCTGCCCCAGGTGGCCGATGAAACTGTCCTCCTCGGTGCCACCGGGGGTGGCGTTATGGGTATCGGTGCTGCCGATGAAACCCATTTTGAAGGGGTTTACGCCGGACTGTTGCTGGAGGGCCAGGCCGTCCTTGAGCGCGTTGCGCACCATATTGCGCCGGCCAAATTCAGACAGGCTCCTGGGTCGGCCGCCCTCCGCGCGCAGTTCGCCGTACAACACGCCCATCGCCTGCAGGTTGTCGGACTCGTACTGCTCGAAGGTGCACAGCTCGTCAGTGGTGGCCAGACCCTGTCCTGCCAGGCGGTCGAAGCGGCATTCGGAAGAGCCCTTGTGCTGGGTGATTTCTACCACCGGTTCAAAGAAAACGCGGTCCTGCGCCTGTTGCGGGGTGGCTGGATCGAGGAACATCAGGCCACCGGACAGGTTTGGATTGTGGGGGATCACCATCACGTCGCAGCGATCCTGGCCATCGATACACTGGTCGCGCAATAGCTGCCAGAGTTTGGGGAACTGATTGCTGCCGGTGGCGTAAACACTCAGCGCCTGCTCGGTAACCTGGTCATTGCGGAAGATGACATTGCGATGCATGTTCCTGAATTCGGGGGCATCGGTGTACTCGTAGGCGATAAAGGTGGTGAAACTGCACGCGTCGCTGCGATCGTAATGGTCCTCTGCCGCCCGTTGGATGTCCTTCCACGTGGTCAGCGCCGCCGCCTCGCAGTTGGCGCCCGGCACACTGCAGATAAACGACCTGTCATCGTCTGATTCCCGGCCGGCGGCGCCGAGGCCGGACCAGTAGCGTGCTGCCAACAGGCGCAGGAAGAAACTATCCGCGCGGCCCAGCATGCACTGCGGCATCCAGTAGGCAAGTTGCGAGGAGTCACGCGTACACAGGTTCAGTTCACCAAAGTATTCGGCATGATCGGTGACAGCGGCGAAGTCCAGCGGCCTGCTTATCTGCGCCCGCACGGTGAAATCGCCGTCCGCGTCGGGCTGGGCAAGACTCTCCCCGCGGGCATAGCGATAGGCATCCCAGGGGTCGTTGCGCTGTAGCGATACCCAGGCGTCGTGGGAATAGCTGGTGTGCACGTGCAGATCGCCGAACAGGGGTTGTTTCAGCGGCGAGTAGTGGGCGCAGTCATCGCGGGTTTCTGTCCGCGGCGGCTTGTCCCCGCCGGCCCAGGCGCATTCGTACGGGGCCGTCAGGCAGCCAATCAGGACCAGCAGCGAGATAACACGCCTGGCGGAATTACTGTTCATTGCCGGATTTCAGCCGATTTGTACCAGATGGGTGACGACCAGGCGCGTTCCTGGATGACAGGTGAGTAGAACGCCTCGGCCGACGGATCGGAACAGCACTTGCCAAACACATCACCGGTCGCGCCGTTGTCCTGGGCGACAGCGGTGGCCGCAGCCGCCTGCGCCGCACACTCCGGCGCGAAGGGATTCACGCCGGCAGCCTGGCACTGCAGCGTACTCCAGCGGCAGGTCGGGTTTTCCAGCACCCGCACATAGTAGAATGCGTCTTCCGCCGCGTTGAACTGCGGATCTTCCCACACGGTGCATGATTGCTGCAGGCCCCGTCCCGTGCGGGCGCAATTACGCGGGTCTACCCCTGCACCATTCCCGGCCGTGCCGGCAATATCGAACACCTGCTCGCGCGCCGCGCCTGTCGCGTCCACCCAGCCCTTGATAATCTGTATCCGCTGCAGGTCAGTGCCCGGAGATCGCAGCGTCCCCGCATCCTTTTGGGCGCTCACCAGGAACCGCGGGGGCTTATCCGCGGCGGTCAGTTCACCGCCCATGGCGACACCCTGGGCATAGGCCTGCTGGACCAGGTCCGGCGATTCGCACAGATCCGCATCCAGTGCACCGGCAAAGAAACGCACTATCGGTCGGGTGCCGCTGGTGGCGTAGGTCTCCTTGCGACGGATGGCTTCGAAGATGCTGTCCCGGGAGTTTTCTTCCGCCCAGACCACGGCCAGCCCGCCCGGGTTGGAGTAAAAGTGGTCCTGCACATTGTTGTACTGGGCGTCGCGTCGACCCAGGTGACCCACGTAATTGTCTTCCTCCGCACTTCCGGGGCTCGCACTGTGAGTGTCGGTGCTGCCGATGAACCCCATGACAAAGGGGTTTTTGCCCAGCTTGTCCGCCAGCAGCAGGCCGTCCTTCAGTACATTGCGGACCATGTTGCGGCGGGCAAATTGTTCCAGCGGAACCGCGTTGGCCCGCTCGGTGCGCACCTCGCCGTTAACCGAGCCCAGCATATTGAGGTTGTCGGCGGCAATCTGCTCGAAATCACATTGCTCATCCACGGTGTCCAGGCCCATGCCGCGCAGGCGGTCGTAGCGACATTCCGAGGCGCCCTTGTGCTGAACCAATTCCACCACAGGCTCGAAGAACAGGCGATTGTCCAGCTCCTGGGCAGACCCGGGATCATTGAACATACGCCCGCCGGAAAGGTTCGAGTTATGGGGGATCGCCATCACGTCGCAGCCGTTGTCCAGGTCGGTACAGCGCTCGCGCAGTTGCCGCCACAAGCTGGGAAAACTGTCGTAACCCGTGTCGTAGACTGTCACCGGCGCTTCTGTCACCTGCGCATTTCGAAAAATCACATTGCGGTGCATGTTGTTCTGGTCGAAGGCCTCGGTGTACTCGTAGGCCACAAAGGTGGTGAATTCGCAGGCGGCGCTGCGATCGTAGTTATCTTCCGCCGCCTGTCGGGTGAGTTGCCAGGTCTGGGCGTCGGCCGTGTCACAATCTGACAATGTACAGGCAAAGGATTTTTCCGGCGGGTCCTTCAACTGGCCACCGAGGTCGGTCCACCAGTTGGCGGCCAACAGTTGCAGCCAGATATTCTGGGCGCGCGTCATCGCGCAGTGTGGCCACCAATAGCCGGGCTTGCCGCTGTCCTGCGTACACACGTTGATCTGCCCGAAGAACTCGGCGTGGTCGGTCACCGCGGTGAAGTCGAGTGGCCGGCCTATCTTTGCCCTGACTGCCTGCTCGCCATTAGCATCCGGGAGGATGATGCCGTCACCCCTGGCAAAGCGGTAGGCATCCCAGGGATCGCGCCGCTGGCTGGAAAGGTAGGAGTCGAAGGAGTAGCTGGTGTGAACATGCAGGTCGCCGAACAGTGGCCGCCTGGTCGGTGCATAATCCGTGCAGGGTTCCCGCAGCTCGGTGCGCGCGAAGGGCGGCGGCGTCGAGGCTTCGGGCGCGGCCGCATCGCGCTCGGTATCCTGCCCGGCGGCTGCCAGGGAAAAGCCGGCGCCCAGCAGGGCGCAAAGCAGCCGTGAAAGGGTTGGCAAACCTGCTGTTTTCATCCCGTGTCCCCGGTCGTCAGTTAGCGCAGCTGGAGGCGGCCCTGTTTTTTGCCTGAGCCCGCGTCGTTTGTTGCCCCTGGAATTTGAGGTTTACAGTGTAAACCCCGCTTGCTAGGATGCCAAGCCTGAGCCAGGAGGAAGGCGCAATCTGCCAGCAACTACAGCATCTTCTGCATCTGTGCCACTCGTCCGGGGTTTGCCGCGCCGTCGCGTGTCGGCCCGGAGTGCGGGCATGACCGTGCGCACCGCCCTTAATCGCACGGCCTATATCGACGCTGCCCTGGAGGTAATAGGGGAGGTGGGGGTCGACAGGCTGTCAATGCGCAATGTGGCGGCGCGGTTGCAGGTCAGCCCCATGGCGATGTACAGGCACTTCCCCACCAAGGATGACCTGCTGGCGGCCTCACTGGAGGCGTTTATCGCCCGTGCCAGGGTGGTTCCCGACGCGGGTTTACCCTGGGAGCAGTGGGTAGAGCAGGCTGCCCGGGGCATGTATGGGGCATTGAGCAGGGAATTGAGTTGGGTGCCGCTGCTCGGCTCCCTGCGTGTGGGTGCCCAGGCAATAGCCGTTACCGAGGCCTTTGTTGGCAAACTGTCTGCTGCTGGATTTACGGTTGAGCAGTCCCTGCAGGCATATTTTGCTGTCATTCAGGTGGTCGTCGGCGCCGTGTGCCTGCGCTCATCGCTGGCCGCAAGACGGGTGGAGGGTGCGGTGGCGTCGAGTACGGATGTTGAAACGGCCATCCGGGACGGCAGGCGCGATATCTCGGCGCAGCTGCAGTCGTTTCTGCGCCGGGACCAGATCGATATTGGCCTGCCGCTGGTCATAGCAGCACTCAGGGCACAACTTGCGCAGGCGCGGCCCCTGGCCTGAAAACCGCCGCGTCGAAACAAAGAGTGCTTTCGGGGGGTGATGCCCCCGCAAGATGTGACATTGTCAGGAGAGTCCGTAAGTGACCCGAAAAGTTAGCGCAAAAGTTGTGCTCGATATGCCCCGCGAAGCCGTCTGGAATAAATTGCGCGATATTTCCCTGGCACATAACTATGTTCCCGGCATAGTGAAAACGGTCATTGTCAGCGAACAGGTGGAGGGTATCGGCGCCAGTCGCTATGTATATCGCAACGCAAAAAGCTACATCCAGGAGACCGTAGTCGACTGGAGCGAGGGAGAGGGCTTTCTTATTCGCCTGCACCGTGGCACCCGGCCCGCGCCGCCATTCCGCAATGCCTGGTTCCGCTACCAGTTAGCCGATGGAGGTGAGGGGAAAACCGAATTTACCGCCAGCCTTGAGTATGAGTTGCCCTGGGGTGCCCTGGGTGCCTGGCTGGAGAAAAAAATGGAGAAGACGGTGCAGGCGACAATCCGTGACGTCGCAAGCTCGATGAAACTCTTTTATGAAACCGGGCGCCCTACCACCCCGGCCGCCTTGAAGGCCTACAAGTCATCGATCAGGTAGCAGCCGATTGTTTGCCGGCGACACCGTGAGCAGTTGTGGAGATGCGATGAAATACACCATAGACGAGTTGGTCAACCGGGACGCCTCGCTTATCAGTCGCCGCTGCTGGACTGACCCGGCGGTCTACAAACTGGAGAAGCGCGGAATCTTTGGCAGGGCCTGGTTGTTCCTGGGTCACGAATCCCAGATTCGCCGCCCGGGCGATTTTGTCCAGGCGTATATGTGCGAGACGCCGATAATCCTGTCCCGCGGCGAAAACGGCCAGCTCTACGCCAATATCAACAGTTGCAGCCACCGGGGCCTGCCCGTCTGCCGGGCGGACCACGGCAATACCAAACGCTTTATCTGCCCCTACCACAACTGGTCCTACACGGTGGAGGGTGCGCTGGCGACTATTCCGCAGGAAAGTGCACTGCGCAACAAACCCGACAAACGCCTGCTGGGGCTCAAGCCGGTACCGCGAATCGCGAGCTGGCGGGGCCTGGTGTTCGGCAGTTTCGATCCGGATATTATGCCGCTCGAGGATTACCTGGGTGATATGCGCTTTTATCTCGACGCCTTCCTCGACCGGTTTCCGCAGGGCATAGAATTCATGGGTGCGCCCCACCGCTGGGTGCTCGACGCGAATTGGAAATTGCCAGTGGAAAACCAGCTGGGGGATGTCAACCACGGCGCGTTTCTCCACAGTGCGATTATTCCCCGCGAGGCCCAGGATCTCATCGAGGAATTGGGCTACAGCGTGGTGACCACGCCCGGCCACGGCGCCACGTTCCGGTTGATGCCCGAGGATGCGCCGGTAGACGATGTGGCCTGGGGTATGGAGGGCATGGGGGGAATGTTTGGCGGCGCCGAGGTGCAGGACTACCTGCGTGAGGTGCAAGCCAGGGCGGCGGAGCGGGTCGGCCCGCTGCGTGCCCGCATGAAGGGACTCACCTACGGCATCTATCCCAATCTCTCCTTTCTCTGGTCCAATGCGTCTTTCAAGGTGTCTCATCCGAGGGGGCCGGGTCGGGTGGAATACTGGTCCTGGGCCGTCGTGCCGGCGGATGCCCCCGCTGCGGTCAAGCGGCTGCTGCGCACCAACTACAGTTCTTTCTTTGGCCCCGGCGGTATGCTGGAGCAGGAGGATTCCGAGGTGTGGGTGCAACAATTCAGGGGCAGCAATATCGATTTTGCCGACGACAGGCCCTATTTTTACGGTCTGGGTCTGGGTGAGGAGGGGCCTCATCCCGAGCTGCCGGGCCAGGTCAGCGTCACCGCCAACGAATTCTACGCACGCCATTTTTTCACGCGGTGGCGAGATGAACTGCAGGCGGTGGAGCGCGCATCGTGACCGCAGCCGCGGTGAGGACCAGCCCCGAGCAGCAGCGTGATCTGGAGGCGTTTTATTACATGGAAGCGCGCCTGCTCGACAACCGCCTGTACCGGCAGTGGCTCGCGCTGCTCAGCCCTGATATCCAGTACCTCCTGCCCGCCCGGGTCAATGCCCAGGTCGACAACCGGGAGCGCGGTACGGAGCAGATGATCAGCGTGGAACGTGAACTTGAAGGTGGCGACTCAATGGGTTGTCCCATCAGGGAGGAGAGCTATATTCACCTGATGGTCAGGGTGGAGCGGGCCTTCAAGATCAATTCCTGGTCGGAAAACCCGCCGGCCCGGACCCGCAGGATCGTGGGCAATGTCGAGCTGATGTCGAGCGGCAGTGAGGAATATTCAGTGGTGAGTAACTTCCACCTGTATTACTCCCGGCCCGGCTCTGCCAGTTTTCTGTATAGCGGCCAGCGACGGGATGTCTTGTTGCCAGCGGGTGAGGGTTACCAACTCCGGCGGCGGGAGGTGATAATGGACTATGCGGACATAGCCCTGCCCACGCTCGGCCTGTTGTTTTGAGGCGGGCCGGACGAAGCGGGCACATCGTCCCCTGCGGTATACTGCCCGCCCGAGACGCAGATCGAGATCCCGGTTTGTCGAAACTACCCGCCCCCACGCAGCCGTATAACGAATCGGTCCCCATTGAGTTCACCCGGGCCCTGCTGGTCCAGGCGCGGGCCCATGGCCTGGAGGTGGCTGCCATTTTGCACGCCGCGCGCTTTCCCTTTGACCCGTTGACGCGCGGCGCCCAGACAGCCTTTGTCTCGAGGGAGCAGTACAGCCGGCTGTGCACGGAACTGTTTCGCCGGCTCGGCGATGAGTCCGGCGGGATTATGCCCGACATGCCGACGCCGCCGGGCACGATGCGCCTGATCGCCCTGAGTATGCTCAACAGCCACACCCTGGCTGCGGCCCTGAAACGGGCCATCGAATTCAATGCCGTGTGTCGTGTCAGGCAGGGCGCGCAACTGGTCAGCCGGGTAGAGGTCGATAGCGAGCGCAAGGAGGCCACGCTGGTATACCTCGGCGGCGACGACCAGGCCACGGTGCAACACAGCGTCATGTGCGGCCTCGCTATCTGGCTGCGTTTCTGCGGCTGGTTGATCGGCCAGCACATCGATATTACCGCGGCCTGCTGTGCCGGCCCGCAGCCGGATTTCATGGCAGGCATACGACATTTCTTTCCCTGTCCGGTCCGGTACAACCGGCCGGTCAACTCGGTCAGTTTCAGTGCGCGCCACCTGGATGCGACTATCTCGCGTACCCAGGAGCAGCTGGAGTCCTTTCTCAAGCTGGCCCCCTATCATTTGGTGATAGACCCCCAGGCCCTGACCCCCGGCATTACCCACCGTATCCGGGAGATACTGGGGGATGATTTTCGCACGCAGATGCCCAGTTTCGAGGAGCTCACACGCCTGCTGAATATGTCCGCGCGCACCCTGCGTCGACGCCTGGAGCGGGAGGGCACTTCCTACCAGCGGGTGAAGGATAATGCGCGCCGGGATGTCGCGATCAGCCTGTTGAGTCGGCGCGGCCTTACCGTGAGCGAGGTGGCGGAACTGACCGGCTTCAGCGACCCCAGCGCTTTTCACCGCTCGTTTAAAAAATGGACTGGCCAGTCACCGGGCAGCTATCGCTGAGTGGCAGACGCGCCTGCTGATTCAGCTGCTGCCGTGGCGCCCGGGCAACAACGGGCAAGCGCTTCGCCAATCCCGTGGGACTGGCCGGTTTAGCGTAGAATTTGACAGATTGGATCATGTATCTGAACCTCCGCCTCGTTTAAACTCACTCTCCAGCAGGTATGATGTCGCCCATGCGACCCGGTAAACCGGGATCGTGTGCAAAGAATTATAAACGTGCTCCGGCGATGCCCCTTGCGGGTAGATCACCGAGGGCCACTACCGAAGGTAATTTGTTATGCCGCAGTCCAATAAAACCTCCTTTCCCATAAAGACCGCCCTGGCCACCGCCCTGGCAATGCTGACTGTGCCTGCCTGGGCAGCCGAAAGCCTGGTGCTGGAGGAGACCGTTGTCACAGCCCAGAAGCGAGAGGAGAACGTGCGGGACATAGCCGCCACTGTGAACGTGGTCACCGGCCAGGATATCGACAAATTCGCCGCCTTCGACTTCAACGCGCTGCAGCAGCAGACCGCCGGCCTCACCCTGTCACAGCCCAATGCGCGCAATAACACCATTTCCATGCGCGGTGTCAGCGTCGATCCGGAGTCCGGCGTCTCCGCTGCCGTGGATGTGTACTGGAACGACGCTGTTGTGCGCTCTGATATCGCCTTTAACCAGATGTATGACCTGCAGCGGATAGAAATCCTGCGCGGTCCCCAGGGCACCCTGCAGGGCAAGACCTCACCGGGGGGCGCTATCAATATGATCACCCAGCGCGCCAGCCTGGACGAGACCAGCGGCTACGTGCAGGGCTCGGTTTCAGATAACGACGGCTACAACGGCCAGGCGGCTTATGGCGCGGCCCTGATCGACGGTGTCCTCGGGGTCCGGGTTGCGGGCGTGTACGACCTCAACAACGGCGGCGACATCCAGGACATCTCCACCGGTTTCGACAACCAGGAGGCGAGAGCCTACTCCGGCCGGCTGAGCACAATATGGCAGCCCACGGATGCCCTCCAGACCCAGCTGATCTACCAGTACCTCAAGCGCACCACCGATGATCCCAAGGCCATGAGCGGCACAGACCTGCACGACCCGGCCAACCGTCCCACGCTCGACCCGACCGACCGCAAGGCGCTGGCCAACAGCAATGACTATGGCGACCTGCATTTTAACCTGGTCAACCTGGTCACCGACTGGGAGGTCATGAACCACCAGGTCACCGGCATCGTCGCCTACCAGGACTCGAACAAATCTACCCAGAACGAGAACGACCGCGCCTACTCAGTGCAGTACATCAATACCGAGGCACCCACCTACCAGGTGCCGGTCACCAAGACCGACAGTATTTCCTACGAACTGCGTATGGCCTCCATCGACAACGATTTCTGGAATTACATGGTGGGCCTGTATTACCAGGACCAGAACACCACAACGACATTTGAAGCCAATAGCGTGCGCCTCGATGTTGCCGGCCTCGGTTTCCAGACCAATGGCAAGCTGCCTGTCAACTCGAACAATTTCGCGGTTTTCACCTTCAACACGTTTAACCTGACCGATACCTTGCAACTCGAACTGGGCCTGCGCTGGACCGATTACGAAAACTACCGCCGCGCCGATATCTACTACGGCGGGTTGACCTGGGTGCCGCCTGCACTGGAGCGATTCGTCGACCAGATTAACGAGGGCTTCGCCGCCAATTTTCCGATCGAGGGCGTTCCCGATGACAAGGATTCCTCCACGGAAAACGCCGTTACCGGCTCGGCCGCCCTGCGCTGGGACTGGACCGACGAAACCAACCTCTATGTCTCATATAACCGCGGCTACCGGCCCAGTGGTATCTCCATAGTGCCCAGCCCTGACATCGTGTTCCTGCCCGACGGCGTGGACGACCTGCTGTACGATGACGAAACCAGCGACGCCTTTGAAATCGGCTCCAAGAGCCGCCTGTGGGAAGGCCGGGCGACCCTGAATACGGCGCTGTACTACCAGACTTTCGATGGCTACCTGGGCTTTGTGCGCGGCGTGCAGGTGCTCAACAACCAGGGCCAGCCGGTGGACCTGCCCGGTGGTATCGTGTTCAACGGCGACGCCAACATCTGGGGGGTGGAAGTCGACGGCCAGGTGCTTCTGTCCGAAACCTGGAACGCCGGCGGTACCCTCAGTTACAGCAAGGGTGAGTGGGACGGGGCATCCCAGCCCTGTAACGTGCGCACACCCGGACAGGTACTGGGCAGCTGTGATATCGACGGGGAGCCCCTGGGCGGGGAGCCGGAGTGGTCCTTTTCCGTTAACTCAGAGTATTACTTCCCGCTGGCCGACGCCACCGAGGTTTATGTGCGCGGCCTGTTCAAGTACACCGACGATCGCATCAACACCGAGGCGTCCGCCGGCACCTATAATGTCCAGGAGAATTTCAAGTCATACCAGATCCTGGATATGTTTGTGGGCTGGCGCGCCGGCGACTATCGCTGGGACCTGTCGGTCTGGGCCAAGAACCTGACTGACGAGGACGCGGTGGTGTTCCAGCAGGGTCCGGACCAGTACGACATTGCTATCAGCGACGGTTCCTACACCCAGACCAATACCGTGCCGGAGCGCATTTTTGGCATGACCGCCCGCTACAATTTCTAGCGGGCAGTGAGGTGCCTGCATAACACCGTGCGGCGGATTTGCCGTGCGGTTTCAGGTAATACAAATTACCGCACCGGAACAGGGCAGCCCGGCATGCCTCGAGTCGAGAACCAGAACAGCGATTCGGCCACCATGTCCAGCTCCCATCCCTGAAAGCCGGCGTCTTCAGGCAGGGTGAACTGGACCACGGCTTCCGTTGACTGGCCGGGGGTCAGGTTGCGCGGCAATGCCACGCGTCCCCCGCACTCGATAAAGTCCGGCGCGCCCGGGGCATTCCTGCGCAGGGCGAAGGTGATGTGGCCGCTGTCGCCGGGCTTGTTTTCGAGCAGGGTCTGTCCTGTATTTTCCACCTTGACGGTCATCGCTGCGGCGCCCCGGGCTGCGTCTATACCCCCGGACAACAGGGTAATCCTCGCGTCGGATGTAAAATAGGGGCTGGCACAGCTCGGCCAGGCAACGCCGTCGCTGTGCGGGCGGCGAGCCGTCATGTTGTTGGAGCCTGCCATTGGTCGGTCGCTGAATTCCTGCAGGGGGCGCATCGATTGCCCTGCGCTGAACATGCCGTTGACGCTGATATAGCGCTCGATATCGACAAAGCCGGCATCCAGCAGCAAGCGGTCGATGTACTCGGTTGAGAAGGGATTTTCCAGGGTGCCGAATTTCGCCATTTCCTCCATCATGTGCTTTTCCAGGGGTTTGAAATCGGGATGCCAGGACGGATCGATGATCCCCACGCAGCCCCCCGTTTTGAGGAAACGAAAACTCTTCTCGATGCAGACCCGCTCGTCAACAACGTGGTGCAACACGTCAAAGTACAATATGGCGTCGAAACCCTGTTCCGGGAAATCGATAGTTTCGAGCGTGTCCTGGTGAAACCGTACCTTGGGTTCACCGCGCAGGTGGTAATGGTGTTTCAGTGCCGTGCAGCGGTGTCTGGCAATGTCGATCAGGTCGCTGGAAGGTTCCAGCGCATCGACCGAAAAACCCATCATCAGCAGAATTTCGGTCACCCAGCCCGGTCCGCTGCCGACCTCCAGTATCCGCGCGTTAGCGGGTAAGCGCATGGCCTGCAGAATGTTGAGGACATCGTACATCAGGCGGAAATACTGTGGATTGCCCGGCGTGTCGTCATAGGGCTTGGCAAACAGCCAGGCGTGTTCGCCGTCAACGAGCTTGGAGGCGTAAGTCTCGGCGGCCTCTATAGCCGCCCGGTAGGCCACCGGATTGTCGGTCAGAAAGCGCTTGTACTGCGGTTCTTTACCGGGCTTGCGGCGACTCGCGGGCAACGCCGTGGGGGCGCGGCCACCCTCATGTAGAGACCCGGAAGTGACAATGCGCCGGATCCTGGATTTGAGCCGACCGGCGAGGGTGGGCAGATGCTTCGAGCTGGACATAGATCTTCGCCTGCTTTTCGCTGCGATCGGTGGCCGTGCATTCCAGCGCGGCTACCGGGGTGTTGTTCTTGTCGAACCCGGCACCCGGCCGAGGAAAGGCGGTGCAACCGCCCCAGGCGGTTTACCAGTAGCGTACGCGCCCAGTATCCACATGGATAAAGTTGGAGGCGGTGTAGAGACCCACGCCCCCCGCCTTCAACTGCCTGGCGGCGCCATGCAGTGCCGCCAGTTGGGTGCCCGGCAGGCGTATATCGATGGCCTGTCCCTGCATATGCAGGCTGCGCCTGGCGACGCCGGTGCTGGCATTGCGCAGCATCGCGTTGCTGGCCGGTGAGCGATAGCCTGAGATGACTTCGTAGCCCTGGCGCGAGCCGACGCGCTGTTGCAAGGCGGATAAAAGGTCTAGAAGGTCACGGTCTATCGGGTATACTTCGCCGCTGCGATGGTCGCGCAGCACCCTGTTGATGGCGGACAGGGAGTCCGGCAGGTAATTGCCTTCCATCCAATAGGGCTGGCTGACCTTCTCACCCGTATGCAGGTTGTACAATGATACCCGCCGCTCATTGGCCGCCCAGACACGGGACAGCGGCGCCACCGCCAGCACCGATCCCGCAAGGGAAGCTTTAAGGAGAAGGCGACGGGTGGGATTGGTCAGGTTGTCTGGGTTGTTATCGACGGACATAAAAAGGCTGCTGCCCCGCAGTGAACTAATTATAAGGGGCTAATTTACAGGGGATTTCGTGCTTTTTACAGAAAAATCTTTTTTAAACCAGGGGTTTACATCAATTGGTTTGTTGTGCATCTGTGTGCTCGCGCTGCTTGCAAACCCCAGTGTGGCGGCCCCGGGCTCGGTGCAGCAACTGCTGCTGCAGCTGGCGGAGCGGGGCCGGCTCGAAATCGCCGGCGCGACCGTCTACGACATGCCTGTCACGCAGGAAATTTACCAGCGCAACGGCCGCGTACTGGCATGGACCAATCCTGCCGCCGTGGAGGAACTCGCCATCGCCATCGAGCAGGCATGGCGCGAGGGCATGAACGGCTCGGATTACCACCAGTCACAGGTTCAGGGGCTGGTCGACGGTTCGCTGGAGTTTGACCCCGCCGAGCGCGATGTACTGTTGACCGACAGCCTGGTGCGGCTGACCTATCAGTACGCTCTGGGCAAGGTCGATCCCGGCCAGTACGTGGACTCCTGGAATTTCGACCGGGAGCTGCCGCAGGTAGACCCGGCAACCTGGATGGGCCAGGTTATTGCACAGGGCGGCATCGACGCGGGGCTGGGGCGGCTCAAGCCCGACGCGCCGATGTATAACGCGCTGGTGCAGGCACTGGCCGAATACCGGGCGATCGAGGCGCGCGGCGGTTGGGGCGTTATTGCTGAAGGCCCCACCCTCAGACCGGGCGACAGCGGGCCCCGGATTGCGCAACTGCGCCGACGCCTGCAGGCGGAAGGGGATCCGGGCGCCACCCCGGTTGCCGATGAACAGTCCTTTGATGCCGGACTTGAACAGGCCGTTGTCCACTTCCAGCGCCGCTACCGACTCGACGCCGACGGCATCGTCGGCAAGCAGACCCTGGCGGCGATGAATGTGCCGATAACCCGGCGCATCGGCCAGATCCGGGTCAACCTCGAGCGGGCGCGCATGTTGCGCGACATTCCCGACACCGCGGTCATCGTCGATATCGCGGGCTTCGAGGTGTCCCTCTACCGCAATGGCCAGCGCCTGTTCCAGGGCAGGGCCCAGGTGGGGCGTCCCTACCGCAGCACACCCGTGTTCAGCGACAGGATCACCTACATAGAATTCAATCCCACCTGGACGGTGCCGCCGACGATTTACAAAAAAGATGTATTGCCCGCCATTAAAAATGACCCGGGTTACCTGAAGAAAAAAAATATGCAGGTGCTGACCATGGAGGGCGCGGAGGTGGACCCGGCAACCATCGACTGGCAGCGCTACCCGGCACAGGGTTTTCCCTACATGATTCGTCAGCGGCCCGGCCCCGACAACGCCCTGGGCCGCCTCAAGATCATGTTCCCGAACGAACACATGGTGTACCTGCACGATACCCCGAGCCGCGACCTGTTCAATCGCAGCGAGCGCACCTTCAGCTCCGGTTGCATCAGGGTGGAACACGCCGATCAACTGGCGGCCCTGTTGCTCGACGATCCGGCGCAGTGGGACCTGGCTGCCATCGATGCCACTATAGAGGGGCAGAAGACCCGGCGGGTATCCCTGCGCCAGCCCATGCCCATATACCTCGTGTACTGGACGGTGCAGGTGCTGGATAACGGCGAGGTGCAGTTCAAGCGCGATCCCTATGACCGCGACGAACTGATACTCAGGGTACTCGACCAGCCCCTGGTGCCCGATGCGGGCCGGCTGAAAGCCGAATCCGGTCGCGGCTAGCCGTCTGGTGCGATGAAGTGGCGCGTCAGAAAGCCAGGCCCGCGGCCACGCTATAGATATCCTTGTCGCGCAGGTTATCGTAATCCGTATTGGAATTGACCCAGGTGCGCCCGATTTCGATAAAAAATACACGCTGGAATATGGCTCGCAGCTTGAGGTTGATGACACGTCGCCCCTGGACCAGCGTGCCATCGACCGCATAACCGTCGACATCGTGGCTCCAGCCGAGCAGGGGTTGCAGGTCTATGCCGCGGGCCGGGCGGGGCAGGGTCAGGGCGGTGAAAACGCGGTAGCCCCAGACAAATTCCGTGGCGAAGCCGTTGTCCTTGCAACCGTCCTGGGTATTTTGTGTCAACGGCTGGCACACACCGCCGACAGCCGCAGCTCCCCAGTTACCACCGCGGCCGATCCTCTCCTCATCGGTGCCCGGCAGGTTGCTGACCCACTGCCCTGCAACCTCCACCGCGAGTGCTGCATCCGCCAGCCCGATCGTGGGAGACAGGTCCATCTGGCCGCCGAGCAGCAACTGGGTGCGATCAGCCCTGAAACTGCCATCGAACACATTGCCGTCCCCGGTCGCCCGCATCCTGTCGGCGTAAATACCCCGGTTGCGGGTCGCCCCTTCGACCAGTTCCGGAAAGTTGCGTTGCACCGGCAGATCCTGGAACCGGCTGAGTTCGGCGGACAGCGCCACATTGCGTACGCCGGTGGCGGCCGAGACGGCGAAGGCCTGCACGTCCTTGTGATACTGCAGGGGCAGGGCGATACCGTCGAGTGCTGTACAGCCCTCCCAGCCATTTTCACACAACGACACATCCAGCACCGGGGTGGTGGCGTGGAAGTTGATGTAATAGAGTCCAAACTCGGTGTCCAGCGCCTCGACGAAATAGCGACTGGAGATGCCGTACTGGCCGCCCCCCCCTGGCTTCTTTGCCGACACCCGGGGGATCATGAACGGGTTACCGGGCGGTGGCGCGAAGTCAAACTGTTGCCGGTCGGTCAGGGGAAAGGCGGAGGTTGCCGCGCTGCAGCCCGGATCGGCAGTGGCGTCGACCACCTGGGTGATGGTGCCGCAGGCCGCCAGGTGCGATTCCTCCCAGTCCAGGGCGTAGAACGCCTCGATACTGATGCCGTTGCGGGTAATCAGGTTGGTGTACAGCCGGTTCACCGGCACCAGCGCGTCGTCCTGGCGCACACCCGGGCGCCCGAGGGCGGAATAGTTGATCGGGTTGAACCCGTTGATGCCGGTGTACAGCAGGCTTTCCCCCCAGTTGATGGACTGCTGGCCCAGGCGGGCGGTCAACCGGCTGGTGTCGACGTCCCAGTTGGCATAGGTGTATAAGTCAAGGACGCGAAAGCCTGAAAACTGGTTGTAGTCATGGTAATCGCCGTCGTTGAGTTTCTGGTCTGGCACATAACCGTTGGCGATGCTGCCGTGCGGCACCCTGTCCTGTTCACCCGCGTAGTCGTACCACGCCTGCGCCTTGCCGTAGACGCCGTACCGCCCCTTGTAACGCACTTCCAGGTCCGTGGTATAGAGGAGGGGGGCGCTGATGAGATCGTGCTTGCGGTAGTTGAGGTTGCCGTCATCGTTGACGCTCACCGCGCCGCGCGCCCCCGGGTACTGGGGGGCATTGTTGAATCCCACCAGCTGCCTGTCGGGGTCCTTGGCGCGGACGGCTGCGGCCACCACCACGCTGTTGTTCCACACACCGCGGATATCGTCGTTGATGACAAAGGGCAGGGCGGCGGCGCCCGGGGATAGCAGCGCGGCGCACAGCGCGGCGACGGTGCGAGTCGGCGCTGGGGGGCGGTCGGTGCCGGGTGCCCGCCTCATCGATTACCTCGTGCCCAGGCGTCGCAGGTTAACCGGCAGGAAATCGTTGATGTCCCCCTTCCAGCCCCAGCTGCGTGCAATGCTCGATTCATTTTCCAGGTCGCTGGCCAGGTAGGCGCCGGACTCGAAGTCGTGGTGCACCATCGCTGCATACCAGGGCACCAGCACATCGTAAAACTGCATGGCTGGATGGCTGCCGAAGCGCCAGAGAGCACCCTCGCTGTTGTAGTCTTCTTCCATCGACACCTGCCAGGTGTCCTCATCCAGATAAAAAGTTCGCCTGGGATAGCGGTGATGTTTGCCCGGCCGCAGTGTCGCCTCGATCACCCAGACCCGGTGCAGCTCGTAGCGCAACAGGTCGGGGTTGAGGTGGCCGGGCTGGAGAATGTCGGCGTATTTCAGTCGCTTCGAGGTGAGCCTGTAGCTGTTGTAGGGAATGAACATCTCGCGCTTGCCCACGAGTGTCCAGTCATAGAGGTCGGGTGCGCCGTTCCAGCCATCGTACTGGTCGGTGGTGCGCAGGCCCTGGGTACGCCGGTCCAGGTCGTCGTAGGCGAGACTGGGCACTCTTACCACCCGGCGCGTCACCGTCTGGTAGGTCCAGGCCTGGCGGCTGTCCGCCACCGGATTGACGGGCTCCCAGACCAGGGTCAGCTGTCCCTCGATATTGGCCGGGGCCAGGTACATCGCGTAGAAATTCGCCAACCGGTTGGGGCGTGATTCCTTCATGTAGCCCTGCTGGTCCCAGGCAACCGTGTCCAGCACACGCACCGCGAAGTAGCGGCCCCTGCGGTCTACCGGAAACCAGCTGTACACGCGTTTCACTGAGCCGCCGCGCCAGCGCAGCGAGTGGTTCCACATCATCTGCAGCGGGTCCGTGGTGATGGGAAAGGGTACAGCGGTCCTGCCCACATCGAGCAGTTCATAGCCCCGCGTGCGGGCGAGCGGGGCCTGGAGTTTCACCTGCTCGAGTACCGCTTCCGGCCAGTTCGCGCTGCGCCGGGTCGGGTACACATGCATCCGGTAACTCGCGGGAAACTGCCTGAACATCTCCCGGTGGCCGGGAGCGAGCTGGTCGGCGTACTGGTCTGCGTTGGTAGCGGTAATCGTGAATAGTACGCGATCATCCGCGTAGGGATCGATGTAGCCGATATTCGGGTCAAGGGTTCTTTGCGCCAGGCCACCGGTCCAGGTGGGGATGGTGCCCGCCGCATTGCCGGCGCGCTCGGCACCCACCGGGGTCAGGTCGCTGTCCAGTCGCGCGAGCTCCTCGGGGGTGATGGCAGTCGCGCCCATCGCGGCGCAGGCCAGGCCGGTGGCGAGCACTACGTTGGCGACAGAGCGACCGATACCCATTGAGCCCCCGGGGATAACAGTTTTATAGTTCCAGCGCTCGCCTGAAGAGCGCCCCGTCCACGTTGCCACCACTGAGCACCAGCGCGACACGCTGGCCGGCGTTCAATTCGCGTTCCTGCAGCAGCGCCGCCAGCGGGGCGGCGCCCGCGCCCTCGGCGACATTGTGCGTGTCGCTGAAATAATAGTGCATTGCCGCCAACACCTCGGCGTCGGTCACACTGACAATGCGCGCCACGTTACCCAGCATGACAGCCAGCGCCTCGGGGTCGGGCACCCGCACCGCCATGCCGTCGGCCAGGGTGAGTGCAGATCCGGTGCTGATGCAGTGGCCGGCGGCCAGTGATTGCGCGTAGCAGTCGGCGCCGGCGGAGACCACGCCGACGATCTCGGTATCCAGTCCCAGGGCGTTGCGTGCGCTGATCACGCCGCAGATGCCCGAGCCGAGCCCGATCGGTACATACACCCGGCGCAGGTCGGATTGGCTGCGCAGCAGCTCCAGCCCGTAGCTGGCGACCCCCGCCACCAGGTCCGGGTGAAAGGAGGGGATTCTGTGCAGTTGCTGGGCGTCGGCCAGTGAGCGGGCGTGGGCGGCCGCCTCGTCAAAATCCTGGCCGTGCACCACCAGTTCGGCGCCCAGGGCGCGCATGGCACGGTTTTTATCCGGGTTATTGCCTTCCGGCACGACGACCACGGACCTGAAGCCCGCGCGGGACGCCGCGAAGGCGATGCTCTGGCCGTGGTTGCCGCGGGTGGCGGTTACCAGCCCGGTGAGCCCGGGATCTCGCTGGCGCAAGCGGTTGATATACACCAGGCCGCCGCGGACCTTGAACGCGCCCGTGGGGTTGTGGTTCTCGTGCTTGACCACGACATGGCAGCCGCTGCGCTCGCTCAGCAGTGGCCAGTGCAGTTGGGGGGAGGCCGCCATCGAGCGGTATACCAGCGCGCTGGCAGCCTCTATGTCGTGCAGTGAGGGCAGGTTCACCGCGCTCTCCCCTCCGCCGGGCGGCCGGGCTCCGGCCCTGCCTGTTTCAGAGAATCTTGCCCGGGTTCAGCAGGCCCTGCGGGTCCAGCGCGGTTTTCAGCTTGCGCATCAACGCCACTTCGACCTCGGAGCGACTGATGTGCAAGTAGGGTTTTTTCTCCAGGCCGATACCGTGTTCGGCGGACACCGATCCCTGGAAGGCCGCCAGTGGCGCATAGACCTGTTGCTCGATAACGGGCCGCAGGCGCAGGTAGTCCGCGGGCTGGATCTGCACGCAGATGTGCAGGTTGCCGTCTCCCAGGTGACCGAATATGAACAGCCGGTGTTCACCGATAGCCGCCTTGAGGCTGGCTCCCAGGTTGGCGGTGTAGTCGTCCATCTCGGCGATGGGCAGGGAGATATCAAATATCACGGGAATGCCGCCGTGCATGGCCTGCTCGACATCGTCGCGCAATTCCCAGAAATGGTGGCAGTCAGTCTCTGATTGTGAGATCGCCGCGTCCACGATCAGCCCGGACTCATAGGCGGTTTCCATAGCGCTATTGAAGCGCTGGGTGTCCAGCTCGCGATCGGCGCCCTGGCTTTCCACCAGCACATAGAACGGGTAGTCCTGGGCGATAGGCGGCTTGCCCCTGGCAGGCGGCGAGGTTACCAGGCAGTAAAAGTCGTGCCACATGGCTTCGAACGCCGACAGGGTGCCCCCCAGTGAGCGGTCCATATGGCGCAGGAAGCCGGCGACGTGGTCGAAATTGTCCAGGCCGACAAACGCCATATTGCGGGTTACCGGCTGCTCCCGCAGGCGCAGCACCAGGCGGGTGATCACCCCCAGCGTGCCCTCGGAGCCGATAAACATCTGCTTGAGGTCGTACCCTGCGTTATTTTTGATCAAATGATTCAGTGAAGACACGATGGTGCCGTCCGCCAGCACGACCTCCAGGCCCAGCACCATGTCGCGCATCATGCCATAGCGGATAACCCGGTTGCCGCCGGCGTTGGTGGCGGCGTTGCCGCCCAGTGTTGCGGTACCGCGCGCGCCCAGGTCCAGGGGGAACATCAGGTGGTGTTCCTCGACCGCCTCCTGCAGCGCCTGCAGGGTCACACCCGCCTGCACGGTGGCGGTACGCTGTGTCGGGTTGATTTCCTCGATGGCGCGCATTCGCTCCAGCGACACGATCACCTGGTCGGGGGTTGCGTCGCCACCGTGCACCAGCCCGGTCAGGCCGCCGTGCGTGACCACCCCCACCTTATTGGCGTGGCACCAGCGCAGCACCTGCGCCACCTCCTCGGTAGTGGCCGGGCGCACCAGCGCCGCCGCCTGCAGGTTGTCCGGCCGCCACACGCCGGCCGAGCGGGTGGCAGTGTCCGCCGCGTCCAGTACGGCGGTCTCGCCGAGGATCGCGCGCAATGATTCGACAATATTCATGGGTTGGACTCTTGTTATAGGTGAATTCGGCAATTATCCAAGGCTGTAGTATAGCCACAAAGACAGCGCGCAGCGCCTAATCGATAAACCGCCTGACAATGTTCTGGTAGGCGTCCACCCGGCGGTCGCGCAGGAATGGCCAAATGCGCCGCACGTCCTCGCTGCGCTTGAGATCCACATCCACCAGCAGCGTGGCGGCTTCATCCGCCGGAGCCTCCGCCAGGATTTCGCCCTGGGGGCCGGCGACGAAGCTGTGGCCCCAGAAATCGATTGTCTCGCCATCCGTGGAGAGTTCCCTGCCGGTGCGATTGGGTACGATGACCGGCAGGCCGTTGGCCACCGCGTGGCCGCGCTGGACGATCTGCCAGGCGCCCAGCTGGCGTTGTTTTTCCGCCTCGTCATCGTCGGGGTTCCAGCCGATGGCAGTGGGATATATCAGCATGTCGGCTCCCGCCAGCGCCATCAGGCGGGCGGCCTCCGGGTACCACTGGTCCCAGCACACCAACAGGCCCAGCTTGCCGACCCGGGTCTGGATCGGGCGGAAACCATTGAGTTCACCGCCGGCATCGCCGGGGGTAAAGTAGAATTTCTCATAGAAGCCCGGATCGTCCGGGATGTGCATCTTGCGGTAAAAGCCCGCACAGCCGTTGCCCGCGTCCATCACCAGGGCGGTATTGTGGTAGAGCCCGGTGGCGCGCTTTTCGAAGATGGAGATCACCAGCACGATATCGAGTTCCTGCGCCAGTGCTTCAAAACGCTGCCGGGTAGGGCCGTCGAGCGGCTCGGCCAGGTCGAACTGGTGGGTCGCCTCGGTCTGGCAGAAGTAGAGGCCGCTGTGCAATTCCTGCAGCACCACCAGCCGGGCCCCCCGGGCGGCGGCGAAGCGAACCTGCCGTTCGGATTCCGCCTGGTTGGCGGCGGCATCGGCGCTGCAGCTTTGCTGAACCAGTGCGACTTTAAGCATCGGAAAGCGCTCCTTGGGGTAATTGCATGGTGAGGCAGTGCAGGCTGCCGAACTCCTCGATCGGTGTGCGGCAGTTGACGGGTACCACGCGGCGCTCGCCGGACACGGCGGCCAGGGCCGCGAGCGCCTGCGCATCGGCGGAATCACCGTATACCGGTACCAGGATGGTGCGATTGGTGATCAGGAAATTGGCATAGGTGGCCGGCAGGCGCTCGCCGCTCGCACTCGTGATGGCCTGCGGCAGCGGCAGGGGCACCAGCCGGTAGGGCTCACCATTGGCCATGCGGAAGCGCTTGAGTTCCGCTGCCATCTGCGCCAGGGCAGTGAAGTGCTCGTCGGTCTCGTCGTTGCACTGGACGTAGGCGATGGTACCGGCGTCCACGAAGCGTGCGAGTGTGTCGATATGGGCGTCGGTGTCATCTCCCGCCAGATCACCGTGTTCCAGCCACAGGAAACGCTCGATACCCAGGTGCTGGCGCAGCCTGGCTTCCACCTCCGCCAGCTTCATGCCACCGTTGCGGTTCGGGTTGAGCAGACAGGTCGTAGTGCTCAGCAGGGTACCCAGGCCGTCAGTTTCTATCGATCCGCCCTCGAGAACGAAATCGACTTCGCGCAGCGGCGCGCCATATCCCCCCTGTAACTCAATTGCCCGGTTGATGGCGTTGTCGCGGCTGGAGCCGTACTTGTCGCCCCAGGCATTGAACTGGAAATCCAGCAGTTCGATGCCGGCGTGGTCGCCAACCGTGATCGGGCCGTGATCGCGTGCCCAGGTATTGTCAGTGGCCACCTCGAACCAGCGGACATTGCCGAGGTTGGCGCCGCGCCGGGCCAGTTCTGCCTGGATGCGCTCGCTGTCGAGACTGGGGTCGGCGGCGATAAGTACCTGCTGCTGGTGACTGAGGGTGTTCACCAACTCATAGTAAAACGACTCGATATCGGCCAGCAGTCGCGCCCAGTCGGTGCCGGCATGTGGCCAGGCGATCTGGATGGCATCCTGGGGAGACCATTCGGCCAGTAGTTTCTTGCTCATTGCAATTCTGTCTTCGGGACAAGGCGGTCGCGAATAATACCGCAAAGTGCTTTGGCATAACCACTTGCGCTGCGCCGGCGAGGCGCACCGCACTGCGATTATCGGACCGGGTCCTGACTGTTCATGCATCGGGCTGCGCTTCGGGCGCGGCCCGTGCGAAGGCTTCCAGCGAGTTGCAGTGCTGCACCACCTGGCGGATATTGGGATAGTGCTCCATCGGGACCTTGAAGCGATAGGCATTGTAAACCTGCGGTATGAGGCAGACATCGGCCAGGGTGGGCTCATCACCGAAACAGCAATCACCCATGGTGGCCGCCAGACTCTGCTCGATGGCCCTGAAGCCGCGGTCCACCCAGTTGCAGTACCAGCGGTGTACGTCGTCATCATCTGCTCCCAACTCGGCGCGCAGGTAGTTCATGACCGACAGATTGTTCAGCGGGTGGATATCGCAGGTGATGTTATTGACCAGTGATCGCACCCTCGCCCGCTGCAGCGGATCGCCCGGCAGCAGCGAGGGCGGGGGACTGGATTCCTCCAGCCACTCGAGTATGGCGACGGACTGGGCCAGTAGCTCGCCGCCCTCCAGTTCCAGCGCAGGCAACAGGCCCTGCGGATTGCGGGCCAGGTACGCGCCGGACTGTTGTTCGCCGCGCAACAGGTTGACCGGGGCGTAGTCATAGGGCAAGCCCTTCAGGTTGAGGGCAATACGCACCCGGTACGCAGCGGATGAGCGGTGGTAGGAGTAGAGTTTCATACAGTCTCCGGCGAGCGGATCGATTCGGGCTATTTCACCACGATCCGCATTTGTTTACCAAAACTGGTTGACTGGCCCGGTAGCGCGGGGAGATCAGCTTGGTTTGAACCGCGCGGGCTTTTGGGATACCCGGTCTCCGCCATGCCACGCGGCGACGTTGGCGCTGGGGGACAAGTTGGGTATTATCCGGCGCAACCCCGCACCAATAAAAGCGATAGCCGGAGCAGACTTATGTCACAGATCAAGCGCGAATACGAAGCGGTCATGGCGCAACTGACCGCTCCTGGCGCCCCCTATGAACTGGCGGGCAGCGACGCCGATGGTCATTACTACATCCGGGCGCCGGCGAACCTGCCGGCGGCGCTGGCGGCGGCGCGCCAGCACGGTGACCGGGAGTTCCTGGTCTACGAGGGCGAGCGGCGCAGCTTCAATGATTTGCTGGCGGCGGCGGATGCCATCGGCGCGGCGCTGCAGGCCCGGGGCGTACAACCCGGCGCACGGGTGGCACTGGCGATGCGAAATTACCCGGAGTGGATGGCGATCTTCGTCGGGGTGGTCTCCATCGGCGGGGTGATCGTGCCGGTCAACAGCTGGGGCACACCGGAGGATGTCGCCTATACGGTGCAAGACAGCGGCGCGCGGCTGGTGTTCTGCGACCAGCAGCGTTACGACGGCGTGGCGCCATTGATTCACGCCAGCGGTATCGATTCGATCATCGCCCGGCCGGTTAATCCGCAGGATCCCCATGGCCTGGAGGCGCTGGTGGCCGGATTCCGGGGCAGGGCTCCAACCCCGGTACCGATTGATCCCGCCGACCTGGCCATGATCATGTACACCTCGGGAACCAGCGGCAAGCCCAAGGGCGCGGCCTCGACCCATGGTGCCATCTGCCAGGCAATTTACAATATGGAATGCTCTGCCATAGCCGCAGCCATGTGCAACGGCGAACTGATTGGCGCGATGCTCGAAAGGGGCTTCGAGCCCACTTCGCTGCTGGCCGTGCCGCTGTTCCATGTCAGTGGGTGCCATGCCCAGTTCCTGCTCAACCTGCGCGGCGGTCGCCGTATCGTGATGATGTACAAGTGGGATGTGGACCGGGCACTGGACTACATCGAGCAGGAGCGTGTCACCAGCATCGCCGCCGCGCCGGCCATGCTGCTGGACCTGCTCGAGTCTCCCAGGTTTGACCAGGCCGACACCAGCAGCCTGTTCTCCCTCGGCATCGGCGGCGCTGCCACCCCGCCCCGCGTTGGCAAGCTGTTGTTCGAGAAGCTGCCGCAGAATTTCAGTGGCACGGGCTGGGGTATGACAGAGACCAACGCCCAGGGGGCGTCACTCACCGGCAAGGCGTTTCATTGCAAGCCGGGCAGCGCGGGCTACCCACATCCCATCGTCGATATCCGCATCTGTGACGAAGGAGGCGCTGCCCTGTCACAGGGAGAAACCGGGGAAATCTGGGTGCGCAGTTGTGCCAATATCCGTGAATACTGGCATCGCCCCGAGGTCAATGCCCAGGAAATCCGCGATGGCTGGCTGAAAACCGGCGATATCGGTTACCTGGATGATGATGGTTTCCTGTTCCTGGCGGATCGCGCCAAGGACATGATTATTCGCGGCGGAGAGAATATCTACCCCGTCGAAATCGAGAACCAGTTGCTGGACCTCGCCGGAGTCCGGGAGGTTGCCGTGATCGGACTGCCCCACGAACGCTTCGGCGAGGAAGTGGCGGTGGTGGTTCACCTGCACGAGCCGGGCTCCCTGGACGCCGGGCAACTGCTGGCTTACGCCAGTAGCAAGCTGGCGGCCTACAAGGTGCCGACACGGGTGTTCTTCACCGAGGAGGCGCTGCCCCGCAATGCCTCCAACAAGGTGCTGAAGGCCGAATTAAAGTCGAAGTATGCTAACGAGCCGGCTGCGCTATAAATCCCGATTCGAATCGATAGCGCCCCGGGTCAAGTGTACAGTCATGCCCGGATACCATCCGGAATGCAGTGCTGAACACTCGCCTTGAGGCCCGTTTGCCCGGCAGCCATCGGCATCACCGGGGTTTTCTCGTCACTGTCAGCCAGTCCAGCACCACCCCGGCGCCGGGCGTGAAACGGGCGACCCGGTACACCACCTGCAGCAGGTCGGGGCGCTGGCGCACCCGGAGTTCCACCGAGCGCGGAATAAACCAGGCCGCGATGCCCACCCGCAGCGCGGAAGAGGTAGCGAAAATCAGCACCACCGGGTGTTGCAGTTGCCAGCCTTGCGGCAGCTGCGCCACGAGGCCTGGCAGGGCGCTGGCGAGGTAGCCCCCCAGCAGTGCGCCGAAGAAGACCCCGATGGCGCTGAGCGAGGACTGGACGGCGGCGTAGCTGGCGAAATCGGCCCGGGCGGGGCGCAGGTCATACAGGTAATTCGACGTGCTCAGGGTAAAGCCGCCCCAGGCCAGCCCCGACATCACCTGCACGCCCAGCAGGTAGTAGTAGTTGTCGGAGAACAGCCACAGCGAGGGGAGCACCGGTAGTATGCAGCAGCTGATTACCATCACCAGCCGGTTGCCCCAGCGGTCGCAGATATAGCCCCAGGTGGACAGCGTAAAGAACTGGGTCAGGATGGATGCGCCGATGTTAACCGTGAACTGCCAGTAGCTGTAGCCCAGGTCGTTGAGCATATACACACTGAAAAATGGACCGGAGATTCCCACGGCGCCCTGCATGGCGGCAAAGAACAGGCTGTACTCGCGAAAAGCCCGGTGGTGGAACGACTCCCGTACGCGCTCCAGGGTATCTATGAATGACGCGCCTCCGGGCACGTGGTGCTGATCCGGGTCGTGCATCAGCTTCAGTTGCCGGGCGGACATGCCACGCCCGGCCGCAGCTACCAGCAGCAGCAGGAAAAACCCCACCCAGGCGAGTTCGAAGTGCTCGAACCAGCCCAGCAGGGCGCCGCCGCAGGCAAAGATGGTAAAACTGGTAATCATGGTGAGGCGGGTGCGCCCGGCAAAGAAAGCGCCGCGCCGGCGGGCGGGCACGATGCTGCCCATCCAGCTGCGCCACTGGGGTTGCACGAAATTAGCGCAGGCGTGATAGACCACGGCAAGGCCGATCAGCCACGCCACGCTGTTTTCCGGCCGGATGAGCGCTACCAAAGCCATTCCGAGCACGGCTGTCGCCTGCAGCGCCACGCCCGCGACGATGGCGTGGCGCCGATTCAGGTGGGAGCACAGCCATACCGACAGGAGCTGGAAGGCGGCGCCTGCCAGCTGCGGGAGTGCCGCGAGCAGCCCCATCTGCGGCATACTGGCTCGCAGGTAGATGGCAAAGGCCCCCAGGTAGTTGTCGCAGATGCCAGTCATCGCCGAGCTGGCGACGGCCTCCCGGCGGGAGACGGTCAGCGTCTCCCGCAGCCAGGAATTCCGGCGATTTGTTTCAGTCTTTTTCACACTCAGTCGGCAGTGGCGTTCATTAAAGGAATGATTATGCCCTATAGTGGCGGCCCATGAACCGGGAAAAAGCCAATAGCTGCTCCCGTGCTCAGCGGCTGCCCGATAAGGGGGGCCGAAGTTTGGCCTGTTCGATTTATTGAGGTGTACCGTGAAGAAGTCCTATTTTTCCCCTGCCTGGCTGCTGCTCGCGCTGGTGGCGCTGGCTGTGGCCAGCAGGGGCTATGCCGGATTCGGCACCACTGTGCCGGTGACAGCCGAAACCGCCACCAATATTGCCCGCAGCCTGTTCCCGGTTTCTCTCAAGGCGGGTGACAGCAACCTGTACCTCACCGACCCCGTGGTTGTCTTTATCGACGACAGGCGTATCGGTCTGCAGGCGCACCTGCAGGCTTACGATCACCGCCCCGAGCAGGGTATCGCCATCAGTGAGGAGGGCCAGGCCGTGGTGTCGGGCGAAGTGGGCTACGACACCGCTACGAAGCAGATTTTGTTGCACGAGCCCCGCATAGATAAACTGGTCTTCGATACCCAGAGCGAGGTGACAAAGCGCCTGCGCGCCGAAGTACTGGCCACCTGGGAATCGCAAGTGACCAACCCGATACGGGCGGAAGTCCCTCCCCACCCGTTTCTCACGCCCTTCAAGGGGGGCATCCGGGATGTGACCTATGAGCAGCGCAGCATATTTATCCTGGTCTGGTACCCCTAAGGCTCGAGCTGCCTTACTGGCCGGCGGGCCCGAAATCGTATTTGCCCCCTTTTTTCAGTGCCCGCTGGTAGGCGGGCCGCGCCTGGAATCGCTCGCGCATGGCTGCCAGGTTGGGAAAGACGCCCTCCGGGTGTAACAGGGGTGCCAGTTCTGCCACAAAGGACAGCTGCACATCGGCGCCGGAAAACGTATTGCCGACAAACCAGTCGACACCGTCCAGCGCCCTGTTCATATAGCCCAGGTGCCGGTTCAACTCGTCGTTGATACGCGGTTGCAGCGCGGCCCCACCATCGGGCAGGCGACCGGTGTACATACGCAGCATCAGCGGCAGCATGGCGCTGCCCTCGGCGTAGTGCAGCCACTGCAGGTACTGCTCGTGCTCGTTGCTGCCCGCCGCGGGCATCAGCCGGCCCCCGCCGTGGCGGCGCAGTATGTAGTCGATGATTGCGCCGGATTCGATAACGGTATTGCCGGCGTCGGTAAGTACGGGTGATTTGCCCAGGGGGTGCACCGCTTCCAGCGCCGGCGGCGCCAGGTTGGTCTCGGCGTTGCGCTGGTATGACTTCAGTTCATAGGGGAGTTCCAACTCCTCCAGCAGCCAGAGAATCCGCTGGGAACGGGAGTTGTTGAGGTGATGTACGGTTAACATGGTCGATATCCTCGTGCAAAGTGTTGTCAGTGTTACTCCCCGGCCAGCCGTATACCGTCGGCATGGAGCGTGATACGCCGTTGTTTGTAGAGAGCACCCAGCGCCTGCTTGAAAACCTTCTTGCTCACACCAAAGGTAGCATAGATCGCCTCGGGCGGGCTTTTATCGCTCAGGGGGAGATGCCCGGCATTCGCCTGCAGGTGATTGATGATCTGTTCTCCCAGTCCGTCCAGCCGGCTTTTGCTGAAACCGGGCTTTTCCAGTGACAGGTCAATCTTGCCGTCCGTGCGAACCTGCCTGATGTAGGCCTTAACCGACTGCCCCTTGCGCAGCGTACGGAACAGTTCATTGCCGTACAGCAGCCCCCAGCTGCGATGGTCGATGACGGCCTTGAAACCCAGCTCGGTCTGCTCTGCAATGATCAGTGCGACCTCCTGCCCGACCGTGAACCCGGTCGCATCGTCCCTGATCCAGTGGTCGATACGGGTGGATCCCGCGACCCGGCCCTGGTTGTCCAGGTAGAGCCTCACCAGCGTACGCTGTCCCTTGCGCAGGGCGTGGTGCTGCTCGGCGAACGGTATAAACAGGTCCTTTGGCAGCCCCCAGTCGGCAAAAGCGCCGAGCTGGTTGACCTCGACGATCTCCAGCCAGGCGACCTCGCCCAGTTGCGCCAGCGGCCGTTGCGTGGTGGCGGCTGGCCCGCCATCGGCGCCGATATAAACAAACACCTCGACGCTCTCGCCGGCGCGATACGGTCGGTCGACCTGTTCAATCGGCAGCAGGAGGGTGCGCCCCTGGCCGCCATCGAGCAGCAGTCCGTTGGGGTGTGCCTCGATTACCACCAGCAGATTACTGCGGCCTATGTCGATCATGTGGTGTCCGTTGCTCAAGGGGGGTGTTCCCGTTATTGTACGGTAAAACGGCCCTGCCGCTGCCTGCCGGCACCGGCGAAAAAAACCATTGATTCAGCGCAAGAAAAAACATCGTCACCGGGGTACAATCGCGGCCACTGAAATGCCCCCACTCACCGCGGAGACATCCGGATGGAACGATTTATAGCCCTGCTGGCGGGCCTGCTGGGATCAACGGCGGTTCTGGCGTCGGAGTCCGCGGCAAAATCGCTGGACCTGACGGCCAGTTGGGTCGGATACGCCGCCATCGTTATTTTTGCCCTGGCGTATTTCCTGGTAATCCTGGAAGAAAAAATCCACCTCAGGAAATCCAAGCCGGTGCTGCTCGCTGCGGGGGTCATCTGGATTCTCATTGCGCTGGCCTACAATTCCCACGGTCTCACCCATATCGCCGAGCAGGCCATCCGCCACAATTTCCTGGAGTATGCGGAACTGTTTTTCTTCCTGCTGGTGGCGATGACCTACATCAACGCCATGATAGAGCGGGGTGTGTTCGATGAGTTGCGCGACTGGCTGGTAGCGCGTGGCTACAGCTACCGCACACTGTTCTGGATAACCGGTGGCCTGGCCTTCCTGATCTCCCCGGTGGCGGATAACCTGACTACCGCACTGATCATGTGTGCGGTCATCCTGGCGGTGGGGCGGGACCAGTCGACATTCATCGCGCTGGGATGCATTAACATCGTCATCGGTGCCAATGCCGGTGGGGCCTTCAGCCCGTTCGGGGATATCACCACGCTGATGGTGTGGCAAAAGGGCATGCTGTCTTTCTGGACATTCTTCAAGTTGTTCATTCCCTCCCTGGTCAATTTCGTGGTGCCGGCGCTGATAATGCATTTTGCCCTGCCGGCGGGCAAGCCGGCCTCAGCGGGGGGAGATGGCGCTTCGGCGCTTAAGCCGGGCGGGATGACGATTGTTGCCCTGTTCTTCCTCACCATTGTCACCGCGGTGAGCTTCCATAACTTCCTGCATTTGCCGCCGGTGTTTGGCATGATGACTGGCCTGGCTTACCTGAAATTCTATGGCTTTTACCTGCGCAACAAGACGCACTCGACGGCGACCGTCAGCAGTATGGATATGCCTCCCGGGAGCGACGGGCACAACAGCTTCGATGTTTTTGACAATATCGCCAAGGCCGAGTGGGATACGCTGTTCTTTTTTTACGGGGTCATCATGGCGGTTGGCGGGCTGGGTTTTATCGGCTACCTCAGCATGGCCTCGGGGTATATCTATGGCGAGTTGGGGGCAACCACGGCCAATGTGCTGATAGGCCTGATGTCCGCCGTGGTCGATAACATTCCCGTGATGTTCGCCGTATTGACCATGAATCCCGACATGCCGGAGTTGCAGTGGCTGCTGGTGACCCTGACTGCGGGTGTGGGGGGCAGCCTCTTGTCCATAGGCTCAGCGGCGGGCGTGGCACTGATGGGCCAGGCGCGGGGGCACTACACGTTCTTCGGTCACCTGAAGTGGACGCCGGCGATCGCCCTGGGTTATTTCGCCAGTATCTATGTCCACTTCCTGATCAACGGTTAGCGCGGCCGAGGGCAACCCGTCCCGGGCGCCACTGTCCGGGCGTCAGCGGTGCCGGATGCCGGCGTTGATGGCGCAGTCGCCGCTGCCTCCTGCTGTTGCTTCTGCTCCAGCAACTGCTGGTATTCAGCGAACGCCTCGCGAAAATAGCCGACCAGCTCCCAGCCATCAGGCAGCAGTTTTTTGTCCGCCAGTATGCAGATATTGAACTGACCGGCGTAACTCCAGACAGTGGTGTTCAGGCCGAGGCCGTGGGCGATCATGCCCATGGATATCCAGTTCTTGAGCTTCATGGCGCCCATGTAGAGCGGCTCACGCGGCCCGGGCACGTTGGAAATGGCGGCATTGCCCCAGATCCCGAACTTGCCTTCCTTGTGCTTTACTATCCAGTCCAGCAGGCGAATCAGAATTGGTGGTGTAATTTCCACGATGTTGGACAGGTCGGCGCCCTCGGCGGCCACCAGGTGTTCTTTCATGACATTGCCGGCGTGGGCGGCAGCCTTGAGCCTGGCTGCGGGATCCGCCAGGTGCACCGGCATCGCCAGGTAGTCGGTCGAGGTCATATTGCCGATCATGTCGTCCAGCTCCGGCGGCGGGCGCTTGGAAACCGGAATGGCGGCGACCAGCGGGCCGGTATCCGGGTCGTAGCCGCGGGTCTGCATGAATTTGCGATAGGCCCCGGCGGTGGCCGCCACGAACAGGTCATTGATGGTGACGCCGAAGCCCTTGCTGATCGCGCGGATGTCTTCCAGCGCGAGGGTATCGAAGACAAAAGTCCTGCCCCGCCCGACCATGATATTGAAGGGTGAATCCCGGGTGTCGTTGAGCGCGCTGGGGGGCAACTCCCGACCCGATTCCCGGTATTTTTTCTTCATGGCGCGGACATTGGCTATGCCCTGCCGGATCTTGGGCAGGCTGGTCATCCAGGTGCGCGGCAGATCTATGAGGGCATGGGCCAGCAGGGTCAGCCTGCCGGGGGTCTTTTCCGGCACCCAGGCCATCTGCATCTCGGGTTCCGCCGCGTTCTGGGACAGCGAATATATCCTGTGCAGCAGGCGCGCCGCGCCGGAACCGTCCGTATAGGCGTGGTGGACCAGCGTCACCAGCGCGACTTCATTGTCCTGCAGCCCCTCCACCACCCAGCACAGCCACAGCGGCTTGCTCATATCCAGCGGCCAGGCATAGACCTCGGATACCAGCTCACAGAACGCCTTGCGGTCCCCCGGGGCGGGGCAGGCAATACGGCGCAGGTGGTAATCCAGGTCGAAGTCCGGGTCGTCCACCCATACCGGGTGGTGCAGGCCCAGAGGTACCTTCAGCGCTTTCCAGCGGAACATCGGCAGCAGGTGCTGCCGGTTGGCCACGCTCTTGCGGAACAACTCGTAGTTCCAGCCGCCGGGAATATCCGAGGTATCCATGATCGAAATTTTCAGGGTGTGCATCACGGCCCCCGACTGTTCCTGGTGGAACAGGAAGGCGCTGACACCGTCCATTCTGCGCATGTGATTCCCTCTGGCTTATTATGGTGGAGACGACTTTTTGCCGATTTCCAGTCGCGGGGGAATCATAGTACTGCCGGTGTGTGGCCTTGTCATTGCCAATGGCAGGGCACGGTTACCTGCGGCTGTAGCCGGGTACCGGCGCGGTGATGTAGTGCATCTTGTCCAGCCCCTGTTCTTTTATGCCCTGGTCTGACCAGGCCTTGATCATGCCGGCATCCATCATGTTCATATACTGGCCGCTGTCCGTATCGAAGTTGACGTTGGCGCCGGTCACGATCATGAAAGTATCGGTGTCCTCGGTATTGTCGGCCGGGGTGTTGAACTGGTGCACCGAACCGCCGGGCTCGTACAGGTAACAGCCGGCAGTCTGCTTCTGCTCGGGGTACTCGGTGTAGTACCAGCAGCCGGACATGGTGTACAGGTGCACGGTACCGGTGTGGAAGTGCAGGGGCAGGGTGACGCCGGGGGCAAATTTTACCCGCAGCACCCACACGCCGTTATGCGGGTCCAGAAACAGCGGGTGGGCCTTGATGCCGGGATGCAGCAGGCCCTCCAGGAACTTGCTCACATTGGTGTCGATGGTCAGCAGCTCATCCTGGTGGGTGAAAGTTTCGGGTATCTGTGAGGGTGCCTTTTCTGCCACGTTCATGTTGATTCTCCTGTTATTCGTCGGGGGTGGGTCGGGTAATGACCCGCATGTGAGCCTGGCCGCCTGTAGCCGGCAGCACGACCGCGTAATGATCCCGGCACGCCTGGTCCGCGCCCGGGGTTCAGCACCACATGACAATAGTAGTCTAGTGGCGGCATGTTGCACTTTGGATATCGCGACAAGAAGTTGGGAAGATGCGCCGGGTCGTCCTGGCGCCGGGGTTCCTGCGCCCATGCTGTATCGCAAGCCTCGCGCAGCGCACTTTCGGCGCAAAACTGCCGCGCTCAAGGAAACGCAAGCGCCCGCGATATTGGCCGTGTAATATTGCCTGGCCCGGCGGGTAACCGGGCAGCTGATTACGCGGTGGGCGAAGCGGCAGCGGTAACTGGCGAATCTGAGGGAGTGCGCGGTGATTGTCGATGTGGTTTTGACGGTATCGGGGCTGGCCCTGCTGGTTGTCGCAGCAGATTTTCTGGTCAGGGGAGGGACCGCCCTGGCGTCACGATATGGCGTATCGCCGCTCGTGATTGGTCTGACGGTTGTCTCCTTCGGCACATCCATGCCGGAGATGTTTGTCAGCGTGACCTCGGGTATCCAGGGCAACGCCGACCTTGCCGTCGCCAATGTCCTGGGTAGCAATATCTTCAATGTACTGGTAGTGCTGGGTGTGGCAGCGATTATTTGTCCGCTCCCCGTCCAGAACTCCACGGTGCTGACCGAGATACCTTTCTCCGTTACGGCAGCGATCCTGCTGGGCTTCCTCGCCAACGCGGCGCTGTTTACCAGTAAACCTGATTTGAGTATCAGCCGGATCGATGGCGCGATTCTGCTGTTTTTTTTCCTGCTGTTCATGCTCTACATATACACGACTTCAGGTGGTGACAGCGGAGACGCTTCACCTGTTGCCACAAAGAGCCCGGTTGTCCGTGCAATCGCATATATCCTGCTGGGGGTTGGCGGGCTCTTCCTCGGTGGGCAGTGGGTGGTTGATGGCGCTGTGGGCCTCGCGCGGCGCTGGGGGGTGGACGATGCCCTGATAGGGCTGACAATTGTCGCCATCGGCACTTCCCTGCCCGAATTGACGGCCTCAGCTGTCGCGGCCTATCGCAAGGAAGTCGATATAGCCGTGGGCAATGTCGTCGGCTCAAATATCTTTAACATTCTCTGGATTCTTGGTCTGACCGCCGGGATAACGGAATTGCCGTTCGAGGCAATCAGCAACGTCGATATCATCATTTGCGTGGCCTCCAGCATGATGGTTCTGCTCGCCGTGGCGACCAGTCGCGCCGCCACTATTTCCCGGCGGTTCGGAGGCCTTTTTGTCGGGCTTTACAGTGCCTATTTGTGGTACGTGATACAGCGAGGTTAAACAGGATTCCGGTGGGTTGTACCGGCGGCCCACGCTCGTGGCGATCATCGGGTGCCGAAAGCGGCAATTTTCACACTTGCGGTTAATGGCGCGCCAATTCGATGGGGGCACGTTGCAAGCGGTCTAGCGCGGATATATGATCCGGCACGTTGGCACCTCGCCCTCGTTCGCCGGCTCCCCAAGAGACTATGTCAATTCCTCCCTTTACCCCGCATCGCCTGCATTTGTTTGCGCCGTTTCAACGTTGGCGACCTGACAAAGCCGACTGATGTTGTTGACCTCCATGTCAGTGGATGCATGGCTGACGCTGCTGGTGGTGGCGGGAAGCCTCGCGCTGCTGGTCAGCAACCGTTTCGCGCCGGACATCACCCTGGTCGGAGCCTTGAGTACCCTGTTGCTGCTCGGTGTGCTCGACCCCACGCAGGCGCTCGCCGGGTTTGCCAATCCCGGCCTGGTGACGGTCGCGGTGCTGTATGTGGTCGTGGCTGGCCTGGTCGACACCGGCGCGGTTCAGGCCTTCGGGGCCAGGCTGTTGGGTAAACCCCGCAGCGTGGTCGGCGCCCAGGCGCGATTGATGTTGCCGGTAATGGGGATGAGCGCGTTTCTCAACAATACGCCCGTGGTGGCCATGTTTGTGCCGGTGGTGGGCGAGTGGTGCCGGCGCCACCGTTTGTCGGTGTCCAAGCTCATGCTGCCACTGAGCTATGCGGCGATCTTCGGCGGCTGTTGCACCCTGATAGGTACCAGCACCAACCTCATTGTTCACGGCCTGGTGCTCGAGCGGACAGACCTCGGCCCCATGGGCTTTTTCGACATCGCGGCTGTGGGAGTGCCGGTGGCGCTGACAGGCTTCGCCTATATGCTCATTACCCAGCGCTGGTTGCTGCCCGAGCGCATCCCCCCGCTGGATCACCTGGAGACCGCACGCGAATACACTATTGAATTCGTCGTCGGCGCGCAGAGTCCCCACATCGGCAAAAGTATAGAACGCGCTGGCCTGCGCCATTTGCCCGGCGTTTTCCTGGCCGAAATATGGCGCGGTGAACGGGTGATGGCGGCGGTCTCCCCGGACGAAATCCTGCTTGAAAATGATCGCCTGGTATTTGTCGGAGCGGTCGATTCCGTGGTCGAACTGGTGCGCCAGCCGGGGCTGACGCCCGCTCCGGAGAACCTGTTCGACATCGCCGCGCCCCGCAGCGATCGCCAGCTGATCGAGGTGGTGATGTCGGCTACCAGTCCCGTCCTCGGCCACTCGATTCGCGACGCCAAATTCCGCACGCATTACGACGCGGTAGTAATTGCCGTGGCGCGCAACGGCGAGCGTATCGCCGGCAGGATAGGTGATATCGTTTTACACGGCGGCGATACCCTGTTGGTGGAGGCGCGCACCTCCTTCGTGCAGCAGCAGCAACATAACCGGGATTTTCTCCTGGTGCATCCGCTGCAGGGTGCCGCGGTACCGCGTCACAATCGCGCCGGGCTGGCTGTGGCGGTACTGACCGGCATGGTCGTGCTGGCGACGACCGGCTGGTTGTCGATGCTGGAAGCCGCGCTGCTCGCGGGGGGGCTGATGCTGCTGACCCGCTGTACCAGCGCCGCCTCCGCGCGAGCCAGCATCGACTGGTCAGTGCTGGTGATGATCGGCGCCTCGCTGGGCCTGGGTGCGGCGCTACAGACGAGCGGCGCCGCGCAGGCGATAGCCAGCTGCGGCCTGCAACTGGTGGGCCAGCAGCCCTGGCTGGCGCTGCTGGTGATCTATGCCATCACCAGCCTGATGACCGAGGTGATCACCAATAATGCCGCCGCCGTGCTGATGTTTCCCATCGCGCAAAGCGTGGCCCAGAGCCTGGGTGTTTCCCTGTGGCCTTTCATCGTGGTGCTGATGCTGGGGGCTTCCGCCAGCTTCGCCACGCCCATCGGCTACCAGACCAACCTGATGGTCTACGGTCCCGGCGGCTATCGGTTTTCCGACTACCTGCGCATTGGCGTGCCGCTCAATATTCTGCTGGGTCTGGTATCCGTCGGCCTGGTACCACTGGTCTGGCCTTTTTACTAGATTCGGGCAGCAGCGCAGCCGGTCGCGCCAGGCCGCGCGCAATCTTTCAGCCCTGTGCGCCGGCTGCACAATTAATGTGGTCATGCCGGAGGCGGCCAGTAGCTGCTAGTATTCCGCCTCGCGTGGACAGAACAGCGCACATCGCCGCAAACAGCCCCAGGAGTGCCCATGTATATCAACGGTGAATGGATTACGTCGCCACAAATGTTCCCGGTCTTTAATCCCGCCACCGGCGAACAAATCGGCGCAGTGGTGGATGGTGGGCGCGAGGACGCGTCCAGGGCCATAGCCGCCGCCCGGGCGGCGCTGCCGGGCTGGTCGGCGCTCACCGCGTACGAGCGTTCATCGCGACTTGCCGCCGCCCACCAGCGGATGATGGCGCGCAGGCCGCAACTGGCTGAATTGATGACCCGCGAGCAGGGCAAGCCGCTGAAGGCGGCGTTGAACGAGGTCGGGTATGCCGCCGATTTCCTGCTCTGGTTTGCCGAGGAAGCCAAGCGGGTATACGGCCAGACTATCCCGTCCTCCCGCAGCGACCAGCGTTTTCTGGTGCACCGGCAGCCGGTGGGCGTGGTCGCGGCCGTAACGCCCTGGAACTACCCGGTGTCCATGCTGACACGAAAAATTGCGCCGGCACTGGCCGCGGGCTGCACCGTCGTGCTCAAGCCGGCCGAAGCCACTCCCCTGTGTGCAGTGGCCGTTTTCGAGATCCTGCACGAGGTGGGTATTCCCGCCGGCGTGGTCAATCTTGTGACCGCCCTGGACCCGGCGCCGATCGGCGAGGTGTTTTGCACCCATCCGGAGGTGAGAAAACTGACATTTACCGGCTCCACTGCCGTGGGAAAAAAGTTGGCGCAGGCCGCCGCGCCGCAGTTGAAACGCGTATCAATGGAACTCGGGGGGCACGCGCCCTTCATTGTGTTCGACGATGCCGACCCGGTCCACGCCGCCAGGGGTGTCGCCCTGGTCAAGTTCCTTAATACCGGGCAGGCCTGTATCAGCCCCAATCGAATTTTCGTCCAGCGCAAGATCCTTGCGCCTTTCCTGGACACCCTGCGCGAGCGCATCGAAAAACTGCGGGCGGGTGACGGCATGGACGCGGCCACCACCATTGGTCCCCTGGTGAACCAGGCTGCGGTGGACAAAGTGGATCGGCAGGTGCGCAACGCTGTGGAACTGGGGGCGACCCTGCACGCCGGCGGAAGACGCCTGCTTGAAAACGGTCTCGACCGCGGTTTTTTCTACGCGCCCACCCTGCTCAGCGGGGTCGACACCCGGATGTTGATCTATCGCGAGGAGACATTTGGCCCGGTAGCGGCGGTCATCGCCTTTGACGATGAGGACGAGGTGCTGGCCATGGCCAATGATACGTCTTATGGGCTGGCGGCGTATGTCTACACCCGGAATCTGTCCCGCGCCGTGCGCACCTTCGAGGGCCTGCAGTTCGGTATCATAGGTATCAATGATATCAACCCGACCAGCGCCGCGGCGCCTTTCGGCGGCATGAAGGAGAGCGGTCTGGGGCGCGAGGGCGCCCGGGAGGGCATAGAGGAGTACCTCGAAACCAAACTGGGCGGCTTCAGCATATAATCACGGCGTCTTGCTCGTACCTGATTTGCCAACACACCACCGGGCCGGTCAAGATGATCGCCACACTGAACAGGAGAACACCATGGCGGGACCAAAATACCCTGGACTGGACACCCTGGCCCTGCACGCCGGGTCGCAGCCAGACCCGGCGACGGGGGCCAGGGCTACACCGATTTACCAGACCGCCTCGTTTACCTTCCCCGATTCGGATTACGCCGCGTCCCTGTTCAACATGGAGCGTGCCGGACATGTCTATTCGCGCCTGAGCAACCCCACCAACGCCGTGCTGGAGGAGCGCATCGCGGCACTCGAAGGCGGCGTCGGCGCCATTGCAACGGCCAGTGGCCAGGCGGCACTGCACCTGGCGATTGTCACGCTGATGGGCGCCGGCTCGCATATTGTCGCTGCCAGCGCGTTGTATGGCGGCAGCCACAACCTGCTGGCCTATACGCTGCCCCGGTTCGGGATCGAGACGACTTTCGTTGATACCCGCGACCCGGCAGCCTTTGCCGCGGCCATCAGGGATAACACCCGGCTGGTTTTCGCGGAAACGCTCGGTAATCCGGGCCTCGAGGTACTCAATATCCCCGCGGTATCGAAAATAGCCCACGACGCGGCGCTGCCGCTGCTGGTGGATTCGACGTTTACCACGCCCTACCTGATGAAGCCGCTGGCTTTGGGCGCCGACCTCATCCTGCACTCCGCCACAAAATTCCTCAGCGGCCACGGTATAGTCATCGGCGGCCTGCTGGTCGACGGCGGCCTCTTCGACTGGGACGCCTCGGGCAAGTTTCCCACCCTGACCGAACCCTACAATGGTTTCCACGACCTGGTCTTCAGCGAGGAGTTCGGCCCTGCGGCCTTCATCACCCGCGCCCGCAAGGAGGGGCTGCGGGATTTCGGCGCCTGTATGAGCCCGACCTCGGCATTCCATATCCTGCAGGGCATTGAGACGCTGGGGCTGCGCATGCAGCGTCACGTCGACAACACGCGTGAGGTGGTCGCTTTCCTGGCGCAGCATGAGATGGTCACCCGTGTGGCCTACCCGGAACTGGATGGCCACCCGGACAGGGCCCTGGCCGGTGAACTGCTGCCGATGGGCTGTGGCGCGGTCTTCAGCTTCGACCTGAAGGGCGGCCGCGACGCCGGGGTCGCCTTTGTCGATGCCCTGGACCTTTTCTCCCACCTGGCCAATGTCGGCGATGCCAAATCACTCGTCATCCACCCGGCCAGCACCACCCATCACCGTATGGATGAGTCGGCCCTGGCGGCGGCGGGTATCTCCGCCGGGACCATTCGGCTGTCGATTGGACTGGAGCAGGTCGCCGACCTGCTTGCCGACCTGCAGCAGGGTTTGCGGGCGGCGCAGAAAGTCGCCGACCGGGAGGGGGCACGATGAAATTCGATGTCGGTGGCAACGCCACTTACTGTTACACCAATAACCGCGAGATCGACCCCGCTAAAGAAAGCGTCGTATTCATTCACGGTGCCGGTATGGATCACACGGTATGGACACTCGCCGCCCGCCACTTTGCCCGTCATGGCCGCAACGTGATCGCCGTCGACCTGCCTGGCCACGGGCGCTCCGGGGGCGCGGCAAAAACATCCATCGAGGAGCTCGGCGACTGGTTGCCCGAGTTGCTGGATGCACTGGGCGTCGAGCGGGCCGCCATCGCCGGTCACAGCCTGGGCAGCCTGGTGGCGCTGGACTGCGCCGGGCGCCATCGGGCCCGGGTGCGCGCCGTCGCGATGGTGGCCGGTACCGCGCCGATGCCAGTGTCGGACGCCATTCTCGAGGCGTGTGCCAACAATGATCATGCCGCCTTTGATATGCTGACCCAGTGGGGCTACAGCAAGCGCCACCAGTATGGCGGTAACAGCAACCCGGGCATTTGGATGGTGGGCAGCACCTTGCGGTTGTTCGAGCGATCGCTGCCCGGGGTGCTGCACGCCGACATGAACGCCTGCAATAATTACCAGGCCGGGTTGGAACGCGCGGCGCAGGTCACTTGCCCGGTGCTGATGGTGCTCGGTCGGGATGACCGACTCACTCCTCCCAGGGCCACCGATCAGCTCAGGGCGGCGTTGCGGTCACCGGATGTCAGGATAGTGGAAGGCGCTGGCCACACCCTGATGGTGGAAGCGCCGAACGCGCTGTTGGATGCGTTGAAAGCCGTGCTCTAGTCCTGCGCGTGCGGGAATATCCGCCCGTACCGCGTGAAGCAGATGCTCAGGGCGCGAGGCGGCCAAAGCGCGACCAGAAACTGTCTATCGGTGCCGGCAGCTTGCCGTTGCCGCTCTCCAGCGCTGTACAGAGGTAGGCGATTGACGGCTCCGCCAGTGCCTTGTACGAGCGGCCCACCAGTTGCAGGACCTCTGCGCCCGGCCATTCCGGTGGCAGTAATGCCTCTGGCAGGTGGGTATCCTGCAACAGGATGCGGCGGTAGTCATGGATGAGCAGGATACGTGCCGCAAAGGCGGTCTGCGGATCGAGTTCAGGTCGCCGCTGCAGCCATTTGTCGAGCGGCCTGAACTGGGCGAGGAATTCGCGGTAACCGCTGGCGACCTCCCGCAGTTGCCAGCATTCATGCACGAGCTTGCGCAGGAGTTGCTTCGAGGACAGTTCGGAACTGTCGGCTTCGAATAACAGTACCTTGTCGGTAGCGTCGAATTCCTGCATGGTCTGCAGCAGCGCGCTGCCCCCGTCGCCGGGTTTGGCGAACGTTCCGGCGGAGATGGCCCTGAACCCCTGCCAGTGCAGGCTGCGCTTGAAGGGTTCGCGGTTTTCCTCGGCAATGTCCAACGGCACCAGTAGCTGCCAGCGACCATTCCACCGCCTGCTCTCGATGGCGTAGATGCGGCGTGTCGCGCGCTCGTATTCCTGGTTGCCGTAGGTGGTAAAACGGTAATAACTGCGCCTGCCTACCCGCTCCGACTCGAGCCAGCCATCCTTCACCAGGCGAAACACAGATGTTCTTACCAGGCGATCACTGATACCGAAGGGGTGCAATGCCTCGACCAGGCTGCTCAGCCACAGCGTGCCGCCGTGCTGCGACACCACATCCCCGAACAGCGTGATGATCAGGGAGGTGGTCCGCAGGGGCTGGCGCCTGGCAAACTCCGCCAGCAGGCGTTTTACAACGACGGGATGTGACACGTTTATGGTCCCTTGTATTCGAGTGCGGGCACGGCGGCTGGCCCGGGCTACAATAGTACTTTGATTGACCGCGGTTTACAGTCCCGGCAACGCCCCGGGGTGTTGCCGGGACGAACGCAGTCGAAAGCGATACATAAAAGTTGATTTATATCAAAAATCTGTATTATATATGTCCGCCCTAATGATAAAAACGCCCTGTTTGGAGGGAGTATGAGCAAAGCCCCCTGCCTGGAACCCCTGCACCGGATAGAAACCGCCAGCGTGGATGAATTGCGCAGCCTGCAGCTGCAGCGTCTGCGCGCCAGCTTACAGCACGCCTACCGCAACAGCCCGGTCTACCGGGCCAGGTTTGACGACCACGGGGTGCACCCGGATGACCTGGTGTCCCTCGAGGACCTGGGGCGGTTTCCCTTCACCACCAAGGCCGAGCTGCGCGACAACTACCCGTTCGGTATGTTTGCCGTGCCCATGGAGCAAGTCGTGCGGGTGCATGCATCCAGCGGCACCACAGGCAAGCCCACGGTCGTGGGTTATACCAGGGAGGATATCGAAACCTGGTCCGAGGTGATGGCCCGCTCCATTCGGGCGGCCGGCGGTGTCGCGGCCGACAAAGTGCATGTCTCCTACGGCTATGGCCTGTTTACCGGCGGTCTCGGCGCCCATTACGGCGCTGAAAAGCTCGGTTGCGCTGTCATCCCCATGTCCGGTGGGCAGACCGAAAAGCAGGTTCAGCTCATCTGCGATTTCGACCCGGATATCATCATGGTCACGCCGTCCTACATGCTCAACATCGCCGACGAGATGGAGCGGCAGGGCGTCGATGCCAGCAAGCTGTCGCTGCGGGTCGGCATCTTCGGTGCCGAGCCCTGGACCGATGCCATGCGCAGGGAAATCGAGCAACGTATGCATATCGACGCCGTGGACATTTACGGCCTGTCGGAGGTGATGGGCCCGGGGGTTGCCCAGGAGTGCGTGCAGAGCAAAGACGGCCCCACCATCTGGGAAGACCATTTTTACCCCGAGATTGTCGACCCGGAAACGGGCCGGGTGCTGCCGGACGGGGAGGAAGGGGAACTGGTGTTTACCAGCCTAACCAAGCAGGCCATGCCGGTGATACGCTACCGCACCCGGGACCTCACCCGCCTCCTCCCCGGCAGTATCCGCACCATGCGCCGTATGGACAGGATCACCGGCCGCTGCGATGACATGCTTATCATCCGCGGGGTGAATGTCTTCCCGACCCAGATCGAGGAGCAGATCCTGTCGATACCGGAACTTTCCCCGCACTATTTTATCGAGTTGCGGAAAGAGGGGCACCTGGATGCCATCGAGGTGAATGTCGAGTTGAGTGGTCGCGCCGTGCCGGGCGGATCGGGCGATGCGGAGAAGGCCCTGCGCCACAAGATCAAGTCCTACGTCGGTGTGTCGGCCAGTGTCAAGGTGCACGCCAGCGGCGGTATTCCCCGCTCGGAGGGCAAGGCCAGGCGGGTAATAGACAAACGCTAGCGGGTCCGCAGGGGCCTGCGCCCCGCTCGCGTCCCGCGATTGCCTACCGGCTGATGGACGCCAGCGTCCGGCCTTCCCCGGCCAGTTCTACCAGCAGTGGCGCGGGCTCCCAGCAGGGGTCCGCAGTCAGTTCACGCAGCGCCCCCAGCTTGTCGACAACCGTGGCCAGCCCCAGGCTGTCCGCGTGGAACATTGGGCCGCCGCGCCATTTCGGGAAGCCGTAGCCATTGAGGTAGACGATATCCACGTCGCCCGGACGGGCGGCGATGCCCTCGGCCAGGATGGCGGCGCCCTCGTTGATCAGGGCCAGGGTGAGCCGATCGACAATTTCGTCATCACTGATAGCGCGCCTGGAGACCTGCCACCGCGCTGCAATGTCCTCGATCAGCGCCGCGACCTGGGGGTCGGGATGGCGGGCGCGCGTTGCCGGGTCGTAACGGTAGTAGCCGGCGCCGGATTTCTGGCCAAGGCGCTCCATTTCCACCAGGGTGTCGGCCAGGGCTGACTCCTTTGCCGAGCGGCTCTCGAGCCCCTGGTCGCGGCGCGAGCGGTAGCCGATATCCAGCCCCGCCAGGTCCCCCACGGCGAGCGGCCCCATAGCCATGCCCCAGGCTTCCATGGCGCCGTCGACCTGCTCGGGGCTGGCGCCTTCCAGCAACAGCAACTGGGCCTGGCGGGCGTAGCCCTTGAGCATGCGGTTGCCGACAAAGCCGTGACACACGCCCACCGCCACCGCGATCTTGCCTATCGTTTTCGCCAGTTGCATAAACGTCAGCAGCACCTCGGGCGCGGTCTGTTCCGCGCGCACCACTTCCAGCAGTTTCATCACGTTGGCGGGGCTGAAAAAGTGCGCGCCCACCACCTGTTGCGGGCGGCCCGTTGCCGCCGCTATGGCGTTCACATCCAGGTAGGAGGTATTGGTGGCCAGGATGCAGTCGGCCTTACAGGTGGCGTCCAGTGTACGGAATACCTCCTGCTTGACCGCCATATTCTCGAACACCGCCTCGATGACAAGGTCAACCCCGGCGATATCCGCATACTCGGTGGTGCCGGTGATGTTGGCGAGTATGGCGTCGACCTGCTGTTGGCTGTAGCGCCCGCGCCTGACAGACGTGTCGTAGTTCTTGCGCACGACAGCCAGGCCCCGATCGAGGTTTTCCCGGCTGGTTTCCACCAGGGTTACCGGTATCCCGGCACTGGCGAAACACATGGCAATACCGCCACCCATGGTGCCCGCGCCGATGACTGCCACCGTTTTGACCGGCACCGCCCTGGTGTTCACGGGAATACCGGTCAGTTTGGCGCAGGCGCGCTCGGCAAAGAACACATGCCGCAGGGCGGCCGACTGGGGCGAGTTGCGGCACTCGATAAAGCGCTCCCGCTCGAGCGCCTGGCCCCGGTCGATATCGTGCCGGCAGGCGAATTCCACCAGCTCGACAATGTAGCCTGGCGCGATCAGGCCGCGGGATTTGCGGGCGATGGCGGCGCGGTAATTATCGAAGAAATCCGCTGTGAGTGGAGCGGCTAAGATCCGGGCGCCGGTGGGGCGTGCCACGGCCCCCCGCGCCAGCAGCTGTCGCCCGTAGCCCAGGGCGGCGCTGCGAACATCGGTGCCCTCCAGCAGGTGATCGAGCAGGCCCAGTTCCAGGGCGTGGCTTGCAGCGATGGGCGCCCCACCGGTCATCATGTCCAGGGCCGGTTCGACCCCCACCAGGCGCGGCAACCGCTGGGTGCCCCCGGCGCCGGGCAGCAGGCCGAGGTTGACCTCGGGCAGGCCCAGCCGTGTGTCGGGTGCGGCGCAGCGATAGTGGGCAGCCAGGGCGACCTCCAGGCCGCCGCCCAGGGCATTGCCGTGGAGCGCGGCGAGTACGGGCTTCGGGAAGTTTTCTACGGCAGCGATCACGGCGGGCAGCCCCGGCTCCTGCGGGGCCTTGCCGAATTCGGCGATATCGGCCCCGGCGATGAATGTACGTCCTGCGCAGACCACGAGCAGCAGCCTGCTGGCGTCAACCCGCGCCTGGTCCAGGGCGGCCATAATCCCGGCCCGCACGGCGTGCGACAATGCATTCACCGGCGGGTTGTCGATGCAAAGAATGCCAATTTCGCCATCGAGGTCATACTGTACGACTGCTGTACTCATAGGATTTGCCTGTTTTTATCCTTGTCTGTTGAAGCCCTGCCGCGGGCGGGTACAGGCACCAGTATTGTGCCTCCCGGTGGTGTTGTAAATGCCGGGTGAAGCGCCGGAAAAGTATTACATAAAAAATAGTTAAAGCGTATATTAGGTATCATAATGTGCGGCGGGCCGGGTCTGGCCACGTAGCGCCCGCTTCAGCCTGATCTACCGAGGTTATTGTTATGCTCACTTCTCCCCTGCGGCAGCTGACCGGGCTGGATGCACTTTTCCTCACCCAGGAGGCGACGGATACGCCGATGCATATCGGTTTATTGATGTTATACCGTCCTGCGAAATCGAGCCGGGGTCCGGTGCGGTTCAAGGATATCCTCGACACCTTCAGGCAGCGCGTCCACAGTGCCCCGGTCTTTCACCAGGCGGTGGGTAAAGTGCCGCTGGGCCTGGACCACCCCTTCTGGTTTGAAGCGCAACAGCTGGACATCGAGTTTCACGTGCGCCATATCGCCCTGCCCAAACCCGGAGACTGGCGCCAGTTATGTATCCAGGTGGCGCGCCTGCAGGCGCGGATGCTCGATCGCACGCGGCCGCTGTGGGAGGCCTATGTAATAGAGGGCCTGGACAATATCAATTCCCTGCCCGCCGGCAGTTTCGCCATTTTTTTCAAGATGCACCATGCCGCGGTGGATGGTGCCTCGGCGATGGCGGCGATACACGCCCTGCACGACCTGCAGCCGCGGGCGGCAGGGGTGGAGCCCCCCCCTGCCTACCGGCCGCGCCCCCGGCCGGGCCCGATGAGCCTGCTCGGGCGAGCGTATATCAACCGACTGAGCTCGCCCACCCGGTGGCTGCAGGCAGTGCGGGATATCCTGCCGATTCCCGCGCGGCTGCGGCAGGGTTTCCGGGAGCATCGACTGCAGTCGCCCCACGCCCGGCGCAGTACCCGTTTCAATGGCCCCATTTCGCCGCACCGGGTGGTGGAGGCGCGGTTTTTCAAGCTGGACGAGGTGCGGGCGATCAAGGCCAGCGCGGGCGATGTGACGATCAACGACGTGATGGTGACGGTGGTCGCCGGCGCCCTGCGCAAATACCTGGAGGCCAAGGGCGAGTTGCCTGAATTCTCCCCCATGGCGATGATTCCCGTCAGCTTCCGCAGCGAGGGGGAACGGGAAGCCGGGGGTAACCTGGTCACCGCCATGAGCCTGGCGATACACAGTGAAATCGCCGATCCGCTGGAACGCCTGCAGCGGGTTCACCAGGAGGCGCGCTCGGCCAAGGGCTATACCACGGCGATAGGCGCCCGCACTCCGCTGGACCTGGCTCAGCTGATTCCTCCGCAGATCGCCTCACTGGCCATGTTGCGGGCCGGTACCGGGCTGATGTTCTCGTCGGGGGCATCGGCCCCGGTCAATACGGTTATCACCAATGTCGCCGGCTCCAGGGTCCCGCTCTACCTGGGTGGTGCCGAACTGGTGGGATGTGCGGGTTTCGGGCCCATTATGGACAGTGTAGGGCTGTTCCACGCGGTAATGAGCACCGGTGACAGTATCACCATCGCCATAAACGCCTGTCGCAACATGCTGCCGGACCCGGGATTTTATGCCGAGTGTCTCCAACTGTCCTATGATGAACTGCGGGATGCGGCGACCGAGAGTCCCCGTCGGCGGCAATAAAGCGTTACAGTTATATTTACATATGTATTTATTATGTATCATAATGTCCGGATAAATTTAATACATGGAGTACGGGTGATGAAATTGGCGAGCTATGCTGCCGGGCAGTGGCAGGAAGGTACGGGGCCGGGCGCGGCCGTTTTTGATGCCGTGTCGGGGGACCCCGTGTGCGAGGTCTCCAGCGACGGCATCGATTTCGCGGCGATGGTGCGCCACGCCCACGAGGTCGGCAGTCCGGCGCTGCGCACCATGACGTTTCACGAGCGCGCGGCGGCCCTGAAAGCCATGGCCAGGCACCTGATGGCGAAGAAGGAAGATTTCTACACAGTGTCGGCTCGCACCGGTGCCACCCGCGCCGATGGCTGGGTGGATATCGAGGGCGGAATCGGCACCGTATTCAGCTACGCCAGCCTGGTGACCCGCGAGTTTCCCAACGATGTCATCCTGGTTGAGGGCGAGATCGAGCGGCTGTCCGCGAAGGGATCGTTTCTGGGGCGCCATATCCTCAGCCCCAAGCCCGGTGTGGCGGTGCATATCAACGCCTACAATTTTCCCTGCTGGGGCATGCTTGAAAAGATCGCTCCCAGCCTGGCGGCAGGCATGCCGGTTATCGTCAAGCCGGCGACGGCCAGCGCCTACCTGACCGCGGCGATGGTGCGGGAGATCATCGCCAGCGGGTGTCTCCCGGAGGGATCCGTGCAACTGGTCTGCGGCAGTGCCGGCGACCTGCTCGACCATCTCGGGGAGCAGGACGTGGTGACGTTTACCGGCTCCGCCAGCACCGGCCGCAAGCTGAAAATCCATCCGAATATTGTGGCGAAGTCGATTCCCTTCACGATGGAGGCCGACTCCCTTAACTGCGCCATCCTCGGTGAGTCGGTGCAGGTCGATGAGCCGGAGTTCGCCCTGTTTATCAGGGAAGTCGCCCGGGAGATGACCGTCAAGGCGGGGCAGAAATGTACCGCGATTCGCCGCGTCATTGTGCCTGCGGACAAGATGCAGGCTGTGGCCGCGGCCCTGCAGGCGCGCCTGGCTGGCACTGTGGTGGGGGATCCCGCGGTGGCAGGCGTCAACATGGGATCGCTGGTGGGCCGGGACCAGGCCAGGGATGTCCAGGCCAGGGTTGATCAACTGGCGCAGGAGTGTGAAGTGCTGCTGGGTGGTGGCGGCGACTTCCCCCTCACAGGGTGTGATAACAGCGGTGGCGCGTTCTATCCGCCCACCCTGCTGCTTTGCGACGATCCCTTCAACAAGCGCCTGGTGCACGAGGTTGAGGCCTTTGGCCCGGTCAGCACCCTCATGCCCTATGGCAATCTGGAAGAGGCGGTGGCCATCGCGGCGCTTGGCAAGGGCAGCCTCGCCGGTTCGGTGTACACCTACGACGACCGCGAGGCGCGCCGCATCGTCCTGGCAGCCGCGTGCTGGCACGGACGCATGCTGGTCCTCAACCGCGACTGCGCGGGCGAATCCACCGGCCACGGCTCGCCGCTGGCGGTGCTGGTGCACGGCGGCCCGGGCCGCGCCGGTGGCGGCGAGGAACTGGGCGGCGCCCGGGCGGTCAAGCACTACATGCAGCGCACCGCCCTGCAGGGCTCCCCCGACACCCTCATGGCCATCACCGGTGAATACCACCCGGGTGCCAGGGTCTACAGCGACGATCGCCATCCCTTCAAGAAGTATTTTGAGGACCTGCAGATCGGCGAGACCCTGGTCACTCACCGCCGCACGGTGACCGAAGCCGACATCGTCAATTTTGGCTGCATCAGCGGCGATCATTTCTATGCCCACTTCGACGAGATCGCAGCCAGGGATTCGTTTTTTGGCAAGCGGGTGGCCCACGGCTACTTCGTGATTTCCGCCGCCGCCGGCATGTTTGTCCATCCGTCGCCAGGACCGGTGATCGCCAATTACGGCCTTGAAAACCTCCGCTTCATTGAGCCGGTAGCCCCCGGGGACACGATCCGGGTGAAGCTGTCGGTCAGGCGCAAGATCAAGAAAGAACCCCGCGGCGACGAACAACCCAATGGCGTCGTGGTGTGGGCGATCGAGGTGACCAACCAGGATGAAAAGCCGGTGGCGGTGTACGACATCATGACCCTGGTAGAACGCCGCGAGGCCTGAGGCCCGGACGGGAGGAGGAAATAAGTCACCATGAGCTATAACAATATCGAGTTTGCCATTGGCAAGGGCGTGGCAGTGCTGAAGCTGAACAGGCCGGACGCCCTCAACAGCTTTACCGCCGAGATGCATGGGGAGGTGCGGGAGGTGCTCACCCAGGCGGCCACGGACAAGACGGTGCGCGCGTTGTTGCTCACGGGAAACGGCCGGGGTTTTTGCGCCGGCCAGGACCTGAACGACCGCGCGGTCGCGCCGGGCGAGGCCGCGCCGGATCTGGGCGATTCCGTGGAAAAATACTACAACCCCCTTATCCGCCTGCTGACCACCATGGAGAAGCCGGTAATATGCGCGGTCAATGGCGTGGCCGCCGGGGCCGGCGCCAATATCGCCCTGGCCTGCGACATCGTGATCGCCGCGCGCTCCGCCAGCTTTATCGAATCTTTCGCCAAACTGGGCCTGATTCCCGACTCCGGCGGCACCTGGCACCTGCCGCGCCTGGTGGGCATGGCCCGGGCCAAGGGCCTGGCCATGCTGGGCCCCAGGGTTTCCGCCGAGCAAGCCCTGGCCTGGGGGATGATCTGGCAGGTGGTGGAGGATGAACAGCTTATGAGTACAGCGCTGGAGCTTGCCGAGCAGATGGCGACCCAGCCCACCCGTGGTTTCGCCTTCACCAAGCGGGCCTTTGCCGCCGCCGCCGCCAATACCCTGGACGCGCAACTGGAGTTGGAAAAGGAACTGATGCGGGCGGCGGGCAAAACCCACGATTACAAGGAAGGTGTCGCGGCGTTCCTCGCCAAGCGCGCGCCCGTCTACAAAGGCGAGTGAAAGCCATGGACCCCCAACAACTCGCCGAGGCCAGCGCCGCCGCCATGTGGGCCGGTGACAGGGCATCCCACGCGCTTGCCATAAAAGTCGACGCCATCGCCCCGGGCATGGCCACCCTGAGCATGGCGGTGCGCGAGGACATGCTCAACGGCCACGCCATCTGCCACGGAGGATATATTTTTACCCTGGCCGATACCGCCTTCGCCTACGCCTGCAACAGCCAGAACCACAACACGGTGGCCGCCGGTGCACGCATCGAATTCCTGGCCCCCGGCAGGCTGGGAGACCGTCTGAGCGCTTCAGCCCGGCAGGTGGTGCAGGGCAATCGCACCGGCGTCTACGACGTGGTAGTAAGCAAACAGGATGGAGCGCAGATAGCCCTGTTCCGGGGCAACTCCCACCGCGTCGGTGGCGCCCTGGTGGAGGCCGAGACCGGAGAGCCGCTAGATGAATGATGCTTTTATCTGTGACGCGGTGCGCACCCCGATAGGTCGCTACGGTGGCGGCCTGGCCGGGGTGCGCACCGATGACCTCGGCGCCGTGCCTATCCGGGCGCTGATGGAACGCAATCCCGGCGTGGACTGGGCGCGGGTTGACGATGTCTGGTACGGCTGCGCCAACCAGGCAGGTGAAGACAATCGCAACGTGGCCCGCATGAGTTCGCTGCTGGCAGGCCTGCCGGTGACGGTGCCGGGGGTAACGGTCAATCGCCTGTGCGGTTCCGGGATGGACGCTGTGGGCTCCGCCGCCAGGGCCATCAAGGCGGGAGAGATCGAGCTGGCCGTTGCCGGTGGGGTCGAGTCCATGTCGCGGGCACCTTTTGTGATGGGCAAGGCCACTGCGGCCTACAGTCGCGATGCGCAACTATATGACACCACCATCGGCTGGCGTTTCGTCAACAAACTGATGAAGGAGCAGTACGGTATCGACTCCATGCCCGAGACGGCGGAGAACGTGGCGGAACAGTTCGCCATCAGTCGGCAGGACCAGGATACCTTCGCCCTGCGCAGCCAGCAGCGCACCGCCAGCGCGCAACAGGCGGGGCGATTCGAGGCGGAAATCGTGCCGGTGAGTATTCCCCAGCGCAAAGCAGCCCCTGTGCTGTTCAGCGTCGATGAACACCCCCGGGCGGACACCAGTCTGGAGGACCTGGCGCGCCTCGGGACGCCCTTCCGGGAAAATGGCACGGTGACGGCGGGCAATGCCTCCGGGGTCAACGACGGCGCCTGTGCCCTGCTGGTCGCGTCCGGGGTGGCGGCAAGGCAACATGGACTGACGCCGCGGGCGCGGGTGGTGGCGATGGCGGCCAGCGGCCTGGCTCCGCGCATCATGGGCTACGGGCCGGTGGAAGCTACCCGCAAGGTGCTTGACAAGGCGGACCTGTGCCTGGCCCAGATGGATGTCATCGAACTGAACGAGGCGTTCGCCGCCCAGGGCCTGGCGGTTATCCGCGGCCTGGACCTGGCGGATGACGACGCCCGGGTGAATCCCAATGGCGGGGCGATCGCGCTGGGTCACCCGCTGGGGATGAGTGGCGCCCGCCTGGTGACAACCGCCATGTACCAGCTGCAGCGCAGTGGCGGCCGCTACGCCCTGTGCACCATGTGTATCGGGGTGGGGCAGGGGATCGCCCTGGTCATTGAACGAGTGTAACGAACCTGGCTGGAAACGGAGTAACGAGCATGAAAACTGAATTCACACAGGCCGAACTGGAGCAGTTGGAGGCCCGTTTCCAGGCGCGTATCGACGCCGAGGAAAAGATCGAGCCCAAGGACTGGATGCCCGCCGGCTACCGCAAGAACCTGGTGCGGCAGATTTCCCAGCACGCCCACTCCGAGGTGATCGGCATGCAGCCGGAGGGCAACTGGATCACCCGGGCGCCGAGCCTCCATCGCAAGTGCGTCCTGCTGGCGAAGGTACAGGACGAGGGCGGTCACGGCCTGTACCTTTACAGCGCAACCGAAACCCTCGGGGTGAGCCGTGAGGAACTGATCGAGGCCCTGCACGAAGGGGTTGCCAAGTACGCCTCCATTTTCAATTACCCGGCGCTGACCTGGGCGGACATCGGCGCCATCGGCTGGCTGGTGGACGGCGCGGCCATCGTCAACCAGGTCTCCCTGCAGCGCACTTCCTACGGCCCCTATGCCCGCGGCATGGTGCGCATCTGCAAGGAGGAGAGCTTTCACCAACGCCAGGGCTACCACATCATGATGACCCTGGCGCGGGGTACTGCCGAGCAAAAAGCGATGGCCCAGGACGCGCTCGATCGCTTCTGGTGGCCGTCGCTGATGATGTTCGGCCCCCACGATGCGGAATCCGCCCATTCGGCCCAGTCCATGAAGTGGAAAATCAAGCGCCAGACCAACGACGAACTGCGCCAGAAGTATGTCGACCAGAGTGTCAGGCAGGCGGAGGTGATCGGTCTCACCATTCCCGATCCGGCGCTCAAGTGGAACGAAGCGCGCGGTCACTACGACTTCGGCGAGATCGACTGGGATGAGTTCAATCGGGTAATCAACGGCAACGGGATGTGTAACCGCCAGCGGGTGGCGCACCATATCAAGGCCCATGAGGATGGCGCCTGGGTGCGCGATGCCATCGCGGCCTACGAATCGAAGAAATCGCGGCGCGCCGGTGCAGCGGCAGCCCAGGGAGAAATGTCATGTCAGACCATATGAAATTGTTCGAAGTCTTTATCCGCTCACGCCGTGGCCTGGATCACAAGCATGTGGGCAGCCTGCACGCCGAGGATGCACAGCAGGCGTTGGAGTATGCCAGGGATGTCTACACCCGGCGCAGTGAGGGCGTCAGCATCTGGGTGGTCAATTCCTCGGATATCGTGGCCTCCCAGGAAGGTGATTGCGAGAGCTTTTATGATCCGCTGGATGACAAGCCCTACCGCCACGCAACCCACTACCAGTTGCCGGAAGAAGTGAACAATATGTGAGGGTTTACACCGTGTCTGATAGCAAATTGAAAGAAGCAACCAGGCAGTACGCCATCCGCCTTGGCGACGACGCCCTCGTACTGGGACACCGCCTGTCCGAGTGGTGCAGCAATGGCCCCTTTCTCGAGGAGGACCTGGCGCTTACCAATGTCGCGCTGGATTTTATCGGCCGGGCCAGAATGTTTTACAGCTATGCTGCCGAGTTGGCTGCCGATGGTTCCACCGAAGACACTTATGCCTACACCCGGGACTGTCGCGAGTTCAGCAACCTGCTGATCCACGAGTTGCCCCGTGGGGATTTCGCCTTCTCCATGGCGCGCCAGTACCTGGTAGATGTGTACAACCTGGCCTACATGGAAGCACTGCGGACTTCCGCCGACGGGACCCTGGCGGCGATTGCCGACAAGGCGGTTAAGGAAAGTCGCTACCACCTGCGACGCAGCCACGACTGGATGCTGCGACTGGGGGATGGCACAGACGAAAGCCGCCAGCGACTGCAGCGCGCCGTGGACGAACTGTGGGGTTACACACCGGAGCTGTTCGCATCGGACGCGCTGGAGCAGGGCCTGGCGGATGCCGGAATCGGTGTGGATGCGGCGACCTTGCGCGCCGCCTGGGAGCAGGCGGTGAGTGCGACCCTGGCGGAAGCCACCCTGCAGCAGCCGGCCGGTGACTGGGAGGTCAGCGGCGGTCGCCGGGGCCTGCATACGGAATCCCTGGGCCATATGCTCAGCGAGCTGCAATTCATGCAGCGCGCCTACCCCGGGCTGCAGTGGTAGGACGCCCTGGTGACCGCCAACTCCCGCATACCCCTGCTGCCCGCCGAAGAATATGAGCGGCGCCGCCGGCGCGCGAACTCTGCGTTGCCATCGCTGTGGGAACTGCTGGATGCGGTGAAGGATCCCGAGATCCCGGCAGTCAGTCTCTGGGAGCTGGGGGTACTGCAGGATATCGCGCTGGAAGAAGATGTGGTGATTGTAACCATTACGCCCACGTACTCGGGCTGCCCCGCCATGACGGTGATGGCGGAGGACATCCTGCAGGCCCTGGCGGAGGCCGGGTATCCCGGCAGCCGGATCGTGAACCGACTTTCGCCCGCCTGGTCCACCAGCTGGATGTCGGATGACGCGCGGGAAAAACTTCGCGCCTACGGTATCGCGCCGCCGGGAGAAACCGACAATACGCCTGTTCACTGTCCCCGCTGTGGCTCCGGCCGGGTGCGCAATGTCAGCCAGTTTGGCTCCACCGCCTGCAAGGCCCTGTACCAGTGCGGGGACTGCGCCGAACTGTTCGATTACTTCAAGCCGATTTAGGAAACCGCTATGGCAGAACCGCAATTTTATCCCTTGACTGTCGCCGCCGTGGAAGCGGAGACGGACCTGGCCATCAAGGTCAGTTTCAAGGTGCCATCTGAACTTGCCGGAACCTTCAGATACCACCAGGGCCAGTACCTCACCCTGCAGGCGCAGGTAAACGGCGAGCCGTTGCGGCGCTCCTACTCGATCTGCTCGGGTATCCACGATGAGGCCATGCAGGTGGCCATCAAGCGAGTGGAGGGCGGATTGTTTTCCAACTTTGCCAATGACACCCTCGCTCCCGGCGCCACCCTCGAGGTGATGCCTCCCCAGGGTGGCTTCTATACCGCACTGGACCGGGCAAAGGCGGGCAATTACCTGTTTATCGCCGCGGGCAGTGGCATCACCCCCGTCGTGTCCAATATCAAAAGCATCCTCGGGGAGGAGCCCCTGAGCCAGGTAACCCTGCTGTTCGGTAACCAGCGCAGCAATACCATCATGTTTCGGGATACGCTCAGCTTCCTTAAGAATCGCTATATGAGTCGCTTTCATTGGGTCAATATCCTCAGCCGGGAGGATCAGGGCTCGGATGTGCTGAACGGCCGCTTGAATAACCGCAAGGGCGCCGAGCTCAATCGCCAGCTGATCAAGCTTGGTAGCTATGACGAATATTTCATCTGTGGACCCGAGTCGATGATTTCCGAGGTTTCCCGAGGCCTGCGTGGGGTGGGAGTCGATGAGGAACACATTCATTACGAGCTGTTCGCCGCCTCGGCGGAAGACGCCCGGGCAGTTGTGGCGAAACACCACGCTCGCGCCAGGGAATACGGCGGCAAGCTCAGCCGGGTCACCGTGATCATGGATGGGCGCGGCAGCCAGTTCGAACTGAGCGCCGATGGCGAAAACGTCCTCGATGCGGGGCTCAACCAGGGACTCGATCTGCCCTATTCCTGCAAGGGTGGTGTATGCTCCACCTGCAAGGCCAGGCTGCTGGAGGGCGAGGTGGACATGGATATTACCCACGGCCTGGAGCCCGGCGAGATCGAGCAGGGCTTTATCCTGACCTGTCAGGCGCATCCCATCAGCGATAAAGTGGTAGTGGATTTCGACCAGAAATAATCCATCCAGATGCGCAGGCACCGACACTAACGACCCGAAAAGGAGCCAACCCCATGTATTGCATGACCGTGGAATACCCCAAATCCGAAGGCAGCAGCTTTGATTACGACTACTATCGCGACGTGCATATGCCCCTGTGTGAACGACTGTTCTCCGGCCACGGCTTTCGCGGTTCGGTGATACGCACAGGCGGCGGCAAGGGTCCGGGCAGTGGCGATCTCAACTGGGTCTCGCTGGACCTGATCTTTGACAGCCCGGAGCAGTTGCAGGCGGCGCTGGCCGCGGGCGGCGCCGAGGTTACCGCAGATGTGCCGCGCTACACCGATGTCAGGCCGCGCATGAGTTTTGCCGAGATTGCCCTGGCGATAAGCTGATATCGGCGGTGCCACCCGCTGAATAAATTATCGGAGCGCGGACGCCTTGCCCTGAGGTTCTACGCGGGGCTGTGCGCCAGCCTGCTGCTGCCGCTGGTACTGGTCTGGCAGATGCCAATGGCGCCCTTCGCAGGCCTGGCCTGGGACTGGGCGAATTACCTGGGCTACCTGGGTCTGGCGATCGTCATGCTGCTGTTCAGTTACGCCGGCCGACCCCGCACATTCCCGCCTTTCAGTGGGCGTTTTTTTGCTAATCTGCACCGCGACCTGGGCTATCTCGCCTTGCTGGTGGTGGCCGCCCATGTGGGTTTGCTGCTGGTTGCGGAGCCCTTGTTGCTGGAGCACCTCAAGCCCTCTGCACCGCTGTATATGTTAGCGGGGCTATTGGCAAGCTTACTGCTGCTGGTGCTGGTGGTATCTTCGATCACCCGTTTGCGTCGGCGGGTCTGGCCGGACTATCAACGGTTTAAACGGCTTCACGCCTGGCTGGCGATAGCCTGTGTCGCATTTATCGGCTGGCATGTGGCGGGCAGTCGCTTCTATCTCAACACCGAGCTCAAACTCGCGCTCGCGGGCGTCGCCGTCGCTACACTCCCTGGCTATTACCTGAAGGCTCGCCTGGGAACGCGGCGGAATGTGCGCTTTGCCTCCCGCTTGCGCGATACCGCTGCTTACTCGCACCTGGTCAGCTGCGGCGCGGTGCTGTTGCTGTCAGTCATAGCACTGGCAGTGGTATGGCTGAGGTTGCCGGAGTGAGTCTGGTACGTCGTTATGTGGCTGTGCTGGTGGTCGCTCTGGCCATGCCCGGCCTGGCATACATCATTTATGCCTGGCGCCTTGAAGGGATTGTGCAGCACCCCCAGTTGCCCGTCGCCTTTGAGCATGCGGACCACCGCAAGGTGCCCTGTGCCGACTGCCACCATAATTTTATTGATGAAACCGGTGGCGGAGCCTGTTACAACTGCCATAAGTTGACCCCGGAGATTGCCGCGGACATGGAGGCCATGTTCCACGATTTCTGTCGGGACTGCCATGTCCGCACACGGACGGCAGGCGAGGACTCAGGCCCGCTGAGACAGTGCTCGCTGTGTCATCACTGAATAGGCGGCATTTCCGGGGCAGGAGGAATAGTGTGATGGCCGTAATTGCAGTCGGGACATCCCGGTGAACTTCCCCCGCCATGTCGCCTCGGGTCGGGTGATGCGTTTCTTTCGAACACTTCGGCCAGAACATCCCCCTGCCCCTGCTGGTGTATTATCGCTACAGTATTCCGGGATCGTTTGTCCTGTAGGAAAAAGTGAGCTTTTATGACTGTCTATCGCGTTCTGGTAGCTGATGACCATCCGCTTTACCGCGATGCGCTGCGCAACCTTGTGTGCGCCGCCTTTGACGATGTGGAGGTCTTCGAGTGTGAGGATATGGCATCGGCCCTCAGGTGCCTGCGGGATGGATTGCCGGACCTTGTGCTGCTGGATCTCTCCCTGCCCGATACAGACGGACTGGATGGCTTGCGCCGTTTACGGGACGCGAGCCCGGCAACCCCGGTGATCATCTGCTCCGCGCGCGACGACCCCGCGCTGGTGCGCGAATCATTCAAGTTGGGAGTGTCGGGCTACCTGCCGAAATCGTCAGGCACCGATGTCACCCGGCATGCGCTGCAACTGGTCAGGAGTGGAGGGGTGTACGTGCCCTCCGAGGCGCTGATCGAAACCGTCGCGAAAGACATATCCGGTGGGCAGGGTGGGGAGCAAAGTGCAACCCGCCGTGGTATCGATCTCACGCCGCGACAGTTGGCCGTGCTGGCACTGCTGGAAAAAGGCATGTCCAACAAGGCTATCGCACGCGAACTGGATATCGGCGAAATTACGGTCAAGGCCCATGTCTCGGCGATCCTGCGCAAGCTGGGGGTGGATAACCGGGTGCAGGCCGTGCTGGTGGGGCACACGCAAAAGTCCTAAACGCTGCCCCGCGCCAGTAAATGCTGCATCGCTGCGCGCAGGCGGGCGGGATCGACCGGTTTGGTCAGCAGCGGTATACCGAGTTCGTCCAGTTTCTCCCGCAGGTATGCCGAATTGTCACTGCTGATCATAATGGCGGGTGCGGGTGAAGCGATTTCGGCATTGATGGCATTGATGGCTGCAATGCCGTCGCTGCCATCGCCCAGGTGAAAGTCGGTCAATAACAGCCGCGGTGTAATATCCCCATCAATAATATTTGTCAGCGCCTCCTCGACGGCAGTTGTCGCTATCACCTCGCAGTCCCAGCTCTGCAGCAGCCGAGCCATGCTGCGCAGCACTTCCTGGTTGTCGTCCACCACCACCACCAGGCTTCCATTGAAGCCAATTGTGGGCTGCGGCAGCTGTTCCGCCTGGATGTGATCGGCCGTCTGCGTGGGGTCACCGGAGGGCAGCTCGAGCGAAAACACGCTGCCCTTGCCCGGCGTGGATCGCACCCGGATGTCAGTGCCCAGCAGGCGGCAAATTCGCCGCACAATGGACAGCCCGAGCCCCATGCTGCCCTTGGTGCCGCTGGATGCGCCGGGCGCGCGCCAGAATTCCTCGAAGATCTTGTCCATGTGCACCGCGGGGATACCCATTCCCGTGTCCCAGACCTCGACACTCACGCAATCCCCGCGCCGTCGCGCTCCCATCAGGATGCGACCACTGGCGGTATATTTGATGGCGTTGCTGAGCAGGTTTCGCAGCACGGTCTCCAGCAGCATGACGTCGCTGTGCACCGCGAGCCGGGTAGGCTGCACCCTGAGTGACAGGCCCTGGGTTTCGGCGATGGACCCGTATTCCACGGCAAGGCGTTCGAACAGGCGATGCAGGCTGAAATTTCCCGGCTGGGGATGCAGGCCGCCACTGTCGAGGCGGGAGATGTCGAGCAGGGTGCCCAGCAGGCTGTTGAGCGTCTCCAGCGCCAGTCCCACCCCCCGCAGGCTGTCCGCATCCGCGGGATTCAGGCGGTCCCGGTTGATGGTCTCCAGGTACAGTACGGCGGCGTTGAGCGGCTGGCGCAGGTCGTGGCTGGCCGCGGCCACAAAGCGGGTGCGGCTGGCGGTAGCCTCCTCCGCCTGCGCTTTTGCCTTCAACAGGGCGGTCTCAAAGCTGCGTCGCAAGTCGAGTTCGTGCTCCAGCCGTTCGTTTACCTGGCGTAATTCCGTGGTCCTGTCCGCTACCGTTTTTTCCAGGTTGCTGGCGGCCTGGAAAGCGGCGAAGGCGCCGCCCTCCACATTGATGCGGTGTTCGACCCGGTCCAGCAGCACCTTGTTGGTCTTGCGCAACCTGGCAACTTCCTGTTCGAGTTCCACAAGGCGCGCGCGTTCATCCGCGCCGGGCAGGGGTGACAACGGACCGCCGGGTTGTCTCATGAGGGCAGGCGGAAGGCGAGGCAGTTGAAGGAATTATTCATGTTCAGTGAATTGGCCTGTTCCCCCATGCAGGAAAAACCCCAGACATTGCAGGCGCTGAACTGCTCGAATACCGCATCCTGCAGGCCATACTGGCTGACGACCTGGCGGCGGGCGGCGCATTCAAAACCCAGCACCATCAGCTCATCGCCGAGCTCGTGGTGTATGCGGTCGAAGGCCTGCCGCAGCTGTGCGACGAAATCCACCTGGGTGGCGACACGAAACACCACACCCTCGTCGATTGCACAGGCACACTGCAGCGAACCGTCTTCGAGGATTTGCATGAAACCCCGCGGGTAGGCCCGGTCTCCCACCGTGATGATAGCCGGGTGCACGGCCAGGGTCTCCTGGTCGAGGGTCGCCCTGTCCAGCGAACACAGCCTGGCGTACTCGGTGACCGCTACCTCACCGTTGATCTCGTGCACCAGGCGTTTGGCGGGGGTGGCGGCGGTGATGACACCGCGCTTGTCGCTGGCTGTGAAGTTGTGGAAATTGTAGTGCCTGAAATCCAGTGTCGTGTGGACCAGTAAAATCGCCGCACTGTCGTCAAAATAGCATCCGTCATACAGCACCGGGGTTCGCTGCAGTTGCCAGTTATCCCCGCTCGACCCTCCCACCAGGTGAATCGTGCCCAGTTCGTTACCCAGGGCCGCTGCCACGAATTCCTCTGCCTGGCTGAGGCTGTCGATCAACAGCAGGGCAAAGGTATTCGATGCATTCGAGCCCGGCGATTTCTTGCGCAGTTCCCACTGCATGGACAAGACCAGGTCCCGGGCCTGTTGGAAGCCAAACTGGCCCAGCGCGTCGATCCTGCGTGACACACAGCTGAAGTCGCTGCGATCAAAGCTGATGGCAGATACCGTATTTTCGCGGTAGCCGCCGGGGACGATTTCCCCCGATGTGGAGCAGCCAAAAAAACGCCTGTCCGGGTGTTGCGCCAGTGCGTCCTCCAGCACGGCGCCGGTATGGTGCGGGCCGTGCAGCAACAACACGAATTCTGATGTTTCGAGCGGCAGGCTAGCGAACAGCTCCCCGATGGCACCACCGGTGTCAGTAATTGCAGAGTTAGCGGAAAAAATGCCGGCAGCCATCGCCTGATCATAATCGACTTGGGCTGTCGGCGAAACGGGCGGCATGGCTGGCCCGGACCTGAAAACTGTCAGGCGTCTGGTGCAGCCGCAGCGGGGCGTCGCACGCGCTGGCGATATAACCGCTAGAGGGAGATAACGATAGTCTGGGTTTCGGTGTAGGCCCTGACAGCCTCCATGCCGTTTTCCCGGCCCCAGCCCGACTCCTTGAAACCGCCGAAGGGCAGTGCGGCATCTATCACGTTGTGACAGTTCACCCACACGGTGCCAGCGCGGATCCGCGGGGCGATTTTGTGGACCATGGAGACATCCCTGGACCAGATGCTGGCGCCCAGGCCGTAGGGTGTGTCGTTGGCCTGGGCGATAACCTCCTCGAGGTCATCGTAGGGGCTTGCCACCAGCACCGGTCCGAATATTTCCTCCCGTACAATTTTCATATCCGGACGGGTGTTGACAAAGACCGTCGGGTTGACGAAAAAGCCGTCACCCGCCGGGCTGTCGCCGCCGGCGAGGATATCGGCGCCACTCTCCCGGCCGGAGGCTATGTAGGCACAAACCCGCTGCTGCTGGATTTTTGAGACCAGCGGGCCGATCTCGGTGCCCGGGTCCAGCCCGGGCCCGACTTTCATCGAGCGGGCAATGTCGGCAACCCCCTCCACAACCTGGTCGAACCGGGACTTGTGGACAAACAGCCTCGAACCCGCGGTGCACACCTGGCCGTGGTTGAAGAAGATACCGCTGGCGGCGCCGGGTATGGCGATATCCAGATCGGCGTCAGGCAGGACGATGGCGGGCGATTTGCCGCCGAGTTCCAGGGTCACTTTTTTCAGGTTGCCGGTGGCGGCCTGCAGGATCAGCCGCCCCACTTCGGTCGAGCCGGTAAAGGTCACCTTGTCTATCCCGGGGTGGCCCGAGATGGCGGCCCCCGCAGTGTGCCCGTAGCCGGTCACCACATTGATGACGCCCGCGGGAAAGCCGGCCTCGGCCGCCAGCTTTGCCACGTAGAGCGCCGTCAGGGGGGTTTCCTCGGCGGGTTTGAGCACCACGGTGCAGCCGGCCGCCAGGGCGGGGGCAATTTTCCAGGCGAGCAGCAGGGTGGGGAAATTCCAGGGTACAATCGCGCCCACCACGCCAACGGGCAGGTAGTTGGCATAGGCGAATAACTCGCCGTCGGGAAGAAAAGGCACCGATGGCTTCAGGGTGCTGCCATTGAGCTTTGATGGCATGCCCGCCATGAATCGCAAGCAGTCGATGGCGCAGGGCAGGTCAACGGCGGTCGCGACGGCGACGCTCTTGCCGTTATCGATGGACTCCAGCTCGGCCAGTATATCAATATTGGCCTCCATCAGATCCGCGAGTCGGTGCAGCAAGCGCTCCCGCAGGGCGGGTTTCATCCGCTGCCACGCAGCCTGCTCGAATGCCCTGCGGGCGGCCTGTACGGCCAGGTTTACATCGTCGGCGTCACTGTCGGCCACCCGACTTATGGTTTGGCCGGTGGCCGGGTCTATCACCGCCAGTGTCCTGCCACTGACGGCGGCGCACCATTGGCCATCGATGAAATTCCTGTGTTCGGTACCCAGAAACTCGCGCGTTGCCGGCCTGGTCACGCTCAGGTCATTCATGGCCACGGTCATTAGCGCCTCCTTATTATTCCTGATATTGGGAGCCCCGTGCGCAGGCCCATGCTATAGCGACGGCGTGAACTCTATTGCCTGAGAGGATAGAGGATCGGAAAAAAAGGTAAATTGTACAAAGGAATTAGCGGTTGACGGCGCAAATGTACACCGGCCTGCTACTTTAGTATTAGTGCATGCTCCCTTTGGGCAATTGTTCTCAGAGAGGGGTAACGACTAGTATTTTTTCGAGTTGGCATGGGATAAGATCATTGCGGACGGTCCTGTTCCGCCATCTATAATTCAAAAAACACGGAGAACACAGCCCATGTTCAAATCCAAGCCCCTGGTAGCTGCAGTTGTAGTAGCCATACCCCTGTCGTTCATTGCCTCGGATCTCAGTGCCGCGGTGCTCGAGGAAGTCACGGTTACCGCCCAGAAGCGGGAAGAGAGTATCCAGGACGTGGGCATCGCCATCACCGCGTATACGGGTGATCAGTTGTCCCAGTTGGGCTGGACCAATGCCCAGCAGGTGACCGCCATGGCCCCGGGGCGTCACGACTGTGCAGCCCAACGGCGAGGCCAACTACGCTATCGCCATACGCGGCGTGGCCAACAGTGACTTCACCACCAACGTGGAAAGCCCGGTGGCGCTGTATGTCGATGAGGTTTATATCAGCCAGATGTCCGGCGCCGGTTTCCTGCTGTACGACATGGACCGGGTAGAGATCCTGCGGGGCCCCCAGGGTACGCTGTTCGGGCGCAACGCAACGGGAGGCCTGGTACATTACATCACCAAGAAGCCGACCAAGGAATTTGATGGTTACATCATGGGCACGGTCGGTGACTATGACCAGTACAAGGTCCAGGGTGCGGTCGGCGGCGGTAATGACCTGGTCTCGGTGCGTTTTTCCGGCGCCTATAACGAGGCGGACGGTTATGTCGACAACCACTACAAGAGTACCGACGGCTCAAAAAATCCGCCTGACAAACTCAACAATGCCGATGACAGCTCCTACCGCGCCCAGGTGATGATCACTCCCACGGATGACCTCAATATTTTGCTGAACGTGCGCCATGGCCAGCAGAACATCGATACCGGATTCTTCAAGTACGTGTCCTCGGTGGAGGACAATACACTGACTCCCGGCGTGCCCAACCCGATCCTCGACGGCTACCGGGATACCTCCGGCGACCAGTATTCCGGGTCGTATAATAATCCCGGTTACAACGAGCTCAAGACCGATGGTTACAGCGCCACCGTGCACTGGGATTTCGACAATGTGGAACTGGTGTCCATTTCCGACTATTCCACCGTCAAGCGCCAGTACATCGAGGATTCCGATGCCTCCCCGGTGGAGTTTTTCAATTTCTTCCTGGACACGGATGCCAAGCAGTACTCTCAGGAACTGCGCCTGAGCTCCGAGACTGACAGCTTCAAGTGGGTGACCGGTGTGTACTACCTGGGCCTGGAACTGGAGGACCAGAACGGGGCGATAACTGACCCCTTTATGGGCCCCGCCGCCACGCCCGGCGCGGAGGCGGGCCTGCTCAACCCCTATACCTCCAACCTGGATTCCTACTCCGTTTTCGGGGAGGTGGAGTACGGCCTCACGCCGGACATGAACCTGATCGTCGGCGCACGCTGGATACGGGATGAGCGCGACTTCAAGTACTCTACCAACTATGCGGAGTTCCTCGATGCTTACAAGCGCAACTATAACGCCCCCAGCAACCTCGCCAACGAAACCGAACTCGCCGCCTACAAGGGCAACCGGGATGACGAGGAGGTATCCGGCCGGTTGGAGTTGGACTACAACATCAACGACGACCTGATGGTTTACGGCAGCTGGAACCTGGGCGTGCGCGGCGGCGGTTACAACGCCCCGATCTTCCCCCTTAGCCCGCCGCTCGACTATGACGACGCAACCATGACCTACGATCCGGAGAACCTCTACGCCTACGAGGTCGGGTTCAAGTCGACCATCATGGGCGGGCTGGCCCGGCTCAACGGCGCGGCCTACTACTATGACTACCAGGATTACCAGGCGTTTTACATCACCGGTATCGACACCATAACCTTCAACACGGATGCCACCAGTTCCGGTGCCGAGCTTGAGCTCCAGGCCAGCCCGATCGACGGCATGGACCTGTTGCTGGGTGCGGCCTACAACGATATCAAGGTGGATCTGCCAAACGGGGATGAAGTGCCTTCGGTGGTGTCGCCCGAATGGAAGTTCAACGGCATGCTGCGGTATGAGTGGCCCATGTTCGGCGGCTATGTCGCGGCCCAGGCTGACGCGGTCTATATCGATACGGTCTACTTTGCGCTCACCGGCTTCGATACCGTAAAGCAGGACGGCTATACTGTCGCCAACGTGTCCCTTTCCTACACCACGCAGGACAGGAAGTGGCTGGCGCGGGCCTTCGTCGATAACGTCGGCGATACCGAGTACCTGGTGCAGACCTTCGACCTCTCGGGTCTCAACGTATTCGGCCTGACCGAGCAGTACTATGGCCGTCCCCAGTGGTGGGGCGTCTCGCTCCAGTACAGCTTCGGGGGGTGACAGGGCAACATCCTGGTTGACCGGGAGCGAACACCCCATGGCTGACCGTGACTACCACAGCGATTACGGGAACTTCCAGTGGCCCCGTCCCGAGCGGTTCAATTTCGCCCGGGACGTGGTAGACCACTGGGCCACCGTAGACCCTGGAAAACCGGCGCTGCTGTGGGTCGACGATAGTGGCGCCGAGGAGCGCCGTACCTTTGCCGATGTGGCCGAAGCCTCCTCACGGGTTGCCAACCTGCTGCGGGACGCGGGTGTGCAGCCGGGCGATTACGTTGTGATGATGCTGGGCCGCCAGCTTGCCTGGTGGGAAGTATTCACCGCGTCCCTGCGTATGGGGGCGGTGATCAGCCCCGGTACCACCCAGCTCTCGGCCCAGGATATCGCCTACCGCGTCAATGCCTCCAAAGCGACTTGCGTGGTCACCGACACGGCCAATGCCGCAAAGGTTGACCAGGTGGTGGACCGGTGCCCCAGCCTGCGGGTGCGGGTGCTGGTGGACGGCCGACGCGAGGGGTGGCTGGATTATCGCGAGGCGGTGACAAGGCAAAGCCCGTCATTCGACACCGTCGACAGCGCGGCCTCGGACCCGGCCATGTGTTACTTTACTTCCGGTACCACCGGCTACCCCAAGATGTGCCTGCACTCACACAGTTACGGCCTGGCGCACCAGACCACCGGCAAGTACTGGTTGGATCTCACCCCGGATGACCTGCACTGGAATTGTTCCGATACCGGCTGGGCCAAGGCGGCCTGGAGCAGTTATTTCGGCCCCTGGTACCAGGGGGCGGCCCTGTTCGTGCATCACACCCAGGGGTTCAGCCCCCGGCGCACTCTCGAACTGCTGGCGCAATACCCCGTCACCACGTTTTGTGGCGCGCCGACCATTTACCGCATGTTCGTGCTGGAAAAGCTGGAAGAGTTTCGCTTTGCGTCATTGCGTCACTGCGTGGGAGCGGGCGAACCGCTGAATCCCGAAATTATCCAGACCTGGAAACGCGCCACCGGCATCACCATCCGGGACGGCTACGGCCAGACCGAGACCGTACTTCTGTGCGGCAACTACCCCGGGCTTGAGACCCGATTCGGCTCCATGGGCAAGCCCGCCCCTGGCATTGACCTGCAGGTGGTAGATGAGGGCGGCGCAATAGTACCCCCGGGCGTAGAGGGCGATCTCGCCGTGCGGGTAAAGCCCGAGCCTCCCCAGGGCCTCTTCCTGGGTTACAAGGGCGAAGCCGATAAAACCGCCCAGAGCTTTCGCGGCGACTGGTACATTACCGGAGACCGGGCGCGGGTGGACGAGGACGGCTACTACTGGTTTGTCAGTCGCGCCGATGACGTCATTCTCTCAGCGGGCTATCGCATCGGTCCGTTTGAAGTTGAAAGTGCCCTGATAGAACACCCCGCCGTCGCCGAGTCCGCGGTGGTTTCCAGCCCCGATGAGCAGCGTGGGGAGGTCGTCAAGGCGTTCGTGGTTGTGGCCCCGGGGTTTGCCCCTGGCGAGGCGTTGGCAAAGCTGTTACAGGATCATGTCAAATCGGTGACCGCGCCCTACAAGTATCCGCGCCGGATAGAGTTTGTCGAGGAATTGCCCAAGACGGTCAGTGGCAAGATTCGACGGGTGGAACTGCGCGACCGGGAGTGGAAGGCATAACAGGGTGACGGATCTGATCGCGATAAGTACAGTGCAGGTAGCCAGACTCACCGTGTCCGGTGTGTCAATTTACCGTGCCGGAACGGGAACATCATGATGGAACAGTTAACCCATAGCCAGGCGGCCGGTTCCACCGCAGAGCCGCTGCTGGAAGAAACTATCGGGCAGGCCTTTGACAGAACGGCCGCGCGGTTTCCTGACAGGGACGCCCTGGTTGTGCGCCACCAGGGTATTCGCTGGACCTACCGCGAATTCCAGCGCGAGATCGATCGACTTGCCTGCGGCCTGCTGGCCCTCGACGTCGCACCCGGCGACCGGGTCGGCATCTGGGCTCCCAACCGCTACGAGTGGTGCCTGACCCAGTACGCCACCGCCAAAATCGGCGCGATCATGGTGTGTATCAACCCTGCCTATCGGCTGTACGAACTGGAATATGCACTCAACAAGGTGCAGTGCAAGGTCCTTATCACCGCCGAGAAATTCAGGAGCAGTGACTATCTGGGTATGCTGCGGGACCTGGCGCCGGAATTGTCGCAGGCCGAACCGGGACGGCTGCGGGCAGCGAAACTGCCTCACCTTCGCCTGGTGATCCGGATGGGAGATGAGACGAGTCCGGGCATGCTCAATTTTCCGCGGGTGCTCGAATTGGCCGGTGATCAGGAGAGAGAGTGCCTGTCGCGGATTGCCACGCAGCTCTCCCCTCGAGATGCGATCAATATACAGTTTACCAGCGGTACCACGGGCAACCCGAAAGGCGCCACGCTGACTCACAGAAATATCCTCAATAACGGCAAGTGTGTGGGTGACGGCATGCACCTGACCGAACACGACCGGCTGTGTATCCCCGTGCCTTTGTACCACTGCTTCGGCATGGTGATGGCTAACCTCGCCTGTATCACCCACGGCAGCGCCGCGATATTCCCCGGTGAGGCCTTTGACCCCGGCGTGACCCTGGCGACGGTCGCGGAGGAGCGTTGCACCGCCCTGCACGGTGTCCCGACGATGTTTATCGCCGAACTGGATTACCCGCAATTTCGGGACTTCGATCTCAGCAGCCTGCGCACCGGTATTATGGCCGGTGCACCCTGCCCGGTTGAGGTAATGCACAAAGTGCTCAAGCAGATGCATATGAGCGAGGTGCTGATCGCCTATGGCCAGACCGAGACCAGCCCGGTCAATCATATGACGACGATCGATGATTCGATTGAAAAACGGGTCGGCAGTGTCGGCCGCCCGGCTCCCCACTGTGAGATCAAGATTGTCGATGTCGACGGCACGGTGGTGCCGGTAGGGGAAAAGGGAGAGATTTGCTGCCGCGGATACTCGGTAATGCAGGGCTATTGGGATGACGCCGAGCGCACCGCCGACACCATAGACAGCGAGGGCTGGTTGCACTCGGGGGACATCGGTGTCATGGATGCCCAGGGCTATACCCAGGTCACCGGGCGCATAAAGGACATGATTATCCGCGGTGGGGAGAACGTTTATCCCCGCGAGGTCGAGGAGTTTCTCTATACTCACCCCGCCATCCAGGAAGTGCAGGTTTTCGGCATCCCGGACGCCCGATACGGCGAGCAGGTGTGCGCCTGGGTGCGGCTGCGGGACGGGGCGGCACTCAGCCCCGATGAATTGAAGCAATACTGCCGCGATAAAATCACCCACTTCAAGATTCCGCATTACATCCGTTTTGTGGATGAGTTTCCGATGACAGTGACCGGCAAAATGCAGAAGTTCCTGATGCGCGAGCAGATGATTGCTGATCTGGACGTCGGCGCAAATGCGCCCGCGGCGGCCGGAAGCAACTGATGGCACCGCACAATGTGTGAGATAAATCGATATACCGTTGCAGGCCGACGACGGCCCAAGGAGACCAGAAAGTGCTGAATATCGGCAGGCTTGCCAGGGTATCCGCCCTGTTGGCGTTACTGGGTACAGGGCAGGCTTTCGCTGCCACAGATACGCCGGCAACGAGTTCTCCGCAGGAGATTATCGCCGCCAGTTGTAGCGGCTGTCACGCGCGGGACGGAGAGGGTCGGTGGTTTCGCATCAGTGACCAGCGCAAGACGCCGGAGGGTTGGCAGATGACCCTGGTGCGAATGCAGATAACGCACAAGGCACAATTCATCGACCCCGCGGGTGGCGATGGCGACGCGGCGCTGCGCACACTGGTCAAGTACTTTGCCGATACCCAGGGGCTGGCGCCACAGGAAAGAGCGCCCTACAGCTTTATCCTGGAGCAGGAACTCAATACCATCGAAGAGCATGACAGTGAGCAGTTCAGAAGCATGTGCGCGCGCTGTCACACTGGCGCCCGGGTGTTGCTGCAGCGGCGTACCGAGGACGAGTGGCGCAATCTCGTGCATTTCCACCTGGGCCAGTTTCCGACCGCGGAGTACCAGATGATGGGGCGCGACCGGGACTGGCTGGGGGAAGCGCTGCGGGACGTAGTGCCTGACCTGGCGAAAAAATATCCACTGCAGACGGACGCCTGGACGCAGTGGCAGGCCGCCCCAAAGCCCGCCCTGGCGGGGCGCTGGCGGGTACTTGGCTACATGCCCGGGCGCGGGGATTTCAGCGGCGTTATGGTAACCGGCGCGCAGGATGGCGACCGCTATACGGTAGTGTTTAACGGCCAGTTCGCCGATGGTGAGGCGCTCTCGGGCAGTGGCAGCGCAATTGTCTACACGGGTTACGAATGGCGTGGCACGCTGAAGATCGGCGATGAGAGCTACCGCCAGGTGATGGCCGCGTCGGCGGATGGGGCGGAACTCACCGGGCGCATGTTTCAGCGCGACCATGACGAGTGGGGCCTGAGGATGAGGGCTGTGCGGGAGACGCCCCGGAGCGAGCTGCTGGCGGTGCAACCGGGTTTTATCGCGGCCGGTGGTGAGTCGCTCCTGACGCTCGTCGGTATCAACCTGGACGGTGCCGCTGATCTCGGGCCGGGCCTGAAGGTGCTGGAAGAAGTCTCCCGGAGCGCCGGCCAGATCCTGCTGCGGGTGGCGGCAGATGACACCGCCGCGGTGGGTGTGCGAGCGATTCGGGTTGGAAAATCCGACTTGCCGGATGCCATCACCGTGTACAAGGGTATGGATCGACTGCAGGTGGAGCCCGCGTTCGCGGTAGGCAGGGTCGGTGGCGACGGTGGTTCACAGCCCGTCGTGCAGGCGATTTTCGATGCCATAGCCTGGAGCAACGGCGCGGATGGCGAGGCTGGCACCCAGGACGACCTGCGCATTGGGCGGGTAGCGGCAAATTGGTCGGTGGCGCCCTGGAACGAGCAGGCCACCGCAGACCAGGATGTGCGTTTTGCCGGACAGATGGATAAGGACGATGGCGTGTTCACCCCGGCGGGGGCAGGGCCCAACCCGGAGCGCAAGTACCAGACCAATAACGCCGGCAATCTCAAGGTCATCGCCAGCGTTGACCGGGACGGCCAGACAATCCAGGGCGACGGGCACCTGATAGTTACCGTGCAGCGCTGGAACAATCCACCGATTCGCTGAGGCCATGAACCATGGGTAGTGCACTTGAGTTGAACGAGCACAACTTTCACGAGGTCACGGTAGACGCGCGTCGGCTGCTGTTCCATATTCCCAGCAGCAGCCTGTTCGAAGCGGATGCCAACTCGAGTGCGGTTATCGCGGAGTTGCGACGTGGCGCCAGCCCTAGCGAGGCAGAGTTGGGCCAGCGCCTGGCGGGGCGCCTCGACGGCTCCCAGCTCAACGGGGTACTGTGCGACCTGCAAAGCCTCGATATCGTCACCCGGGACAACTCGGGTTCCGTTGCCGTGTTCCCCACCGTTGGCGCGTTGCCGCTGACCACCGTGGTGTTGAACGTCAATACCGGCTGTAACCTCAGTTGTACTTACTGCTACAAGGAAGACCTCGCGGTGCCTTCGGCGGGGGAAAAAATGGGACTCGATACGGCGGTGGCGTCGATCGAAATGCTGCTGCGCCAGTCGCCCGACCAGGCCGCCTACAATATTGTTTTCTTCGGCGGTGAACCGCTGTCGAATATAGCCCTGATCAGGCAGGTGGTGGACTTTGCCGAGCAGCGCTTCAAGGCCGCTGGCAAGCGCGTTAATTTTTCACTGACTACCAACGCCACCCTGCTGAATGAAAAAACCATCGACTACCTTGACAGCCACCGGTTCGGGATTGCGGTCAGTATCGACGGCCCCAAGGCCATCCACGACCGCAACCGTATTACCATCGGCGGCCAGGGCAGCTACGAGACAGTGGCGCGCAAAGTCGGCCTCCTGCTGTCCCGTTATCGCTCACGCCCGGTTGGCGCGCGGGTCACACTGACCCGCGGCGTGACGGATGTGAAGGCGATCTGGCATCACCTTTACAATGAACTGGGCTTCGCGGAAGTGGGCTTCGCCCCGGTTACCGCCGGCGACCTCGACGATTTCAATCTCGGGGACGAGGAACTCGTCGCTGTTTTCGCCGCTATGAAGGAGCTCGGCCGGCACTATGTGGAGGAGGCCCTGCAGCATCGCAGCATCGGTTTTTCCAACCTGCACCAACTGCTGACCGATATTCACGAGGGCAGCAAGAAAGCCCTTCCCTGTGGTGCCGGTTACTCCATGGTGGCGGTGGACAAGGATGGTGGTGTCAATCTCTGTCACCGGTTTACCGGCTCGGAATTGCCGACTTTCGGCACTGTCCAGGCGGGCCTGGATGTACCCGCGCTGGAAGACTTCCTCAATCGGCGCCTCGACCGCACTGACACGGGCTGCGCCACATGCCGGATTCGCAACCTGTGTTCCGGTGGTTGCTACCACGAGAGTTACCAGCGTTATAACGATCCTGCGCATCCCGTCTATCACTACTGTGACCTGATGCGGGACTGGGTGGACTTCGGCATCGAGGCGTACGCCCGTATCAGCCGGGACAACCCGCGTTTTTTTGCAGACTATATTTCAACCCGGAGGGTCAGCTGATGAAGCACCTGAAGCCACTGAACGAGAAAGCACACCTGATCGATAAGGCATCGAGGCAGGGGGAGGTCGATGAGGTCGTCGCCATGCAGACCGTGGCGGGCTGCACCGCCACCACCGATCCCGGCTGGGAGGTGGATATGTTCGGCGGCGTCGCCGGGCTGTGCCAGCCGATGGAGGCTGATCTCTATGGTTGTGCCGACCCCTGCTGGTGGCCGGCCCAGGTGCCCGATGTAATGGTGACTTATCCAGACTGGGCCGGCGAGGCGCCCTCGGCGGGCAAGGACTGGCGCAAGCTCGACGCGGTATTTCCCGAAGACGATTCCTGAGGCGGACTGATCATGTGTAGACACACTCGTTTGTATGACAGGGCAGCCCGGGCCGGCCGGGTGGCGATGCTTACCGTACTGGTTGCGACGCCGCTGGCAGGCTGTGCCGACAAGGGCGATGCGTCCGCCCAGGCCAATGCGGGCCCGCGTGATTTCCTGGTGGTGATGAACCGCCCCAACAAGCTCAACCTGGTAGACCTGAAGCAGCGCAAGGTGGTCAACAGTTGCGATCTGCCCGGCGATTACGGCCCGGGCACGGTGGCCATGTCGCCGGACAAGCGCACGGCCTATGTGCTGACCAACCGGTTTGAAAATATTTACGGCGTCGATGTGGATACCTGCGAGATACGCTTTTCCGCCCGCCAGTCCCAGGGCGATGAGCGGGTCAAGTCCATCGGCTCCATTGCCGTCAGCCCGGATGGCAAAGAGGTATACACCCACCAGAACCCGACCCGGTTGCTGATCGACCGTTACGAGGTGCAGGACGCCCGGGTGGCCGTGTTTGATACGTCCGCGGGGCTCGAGGCAAGGCCTGTGCGGACGTTTCCCGCGCCGCGCCAGATCACCATCATGGCAGTAGGCAAGGATGGCACGCTCTATATGGGCGGGCGCGATATCTATGCCATGAATATGCAGACCGGTGCTACCACGGTGGCGCTCGCCAGCCAGAGCCGCAACGACCCGTTGGAGAGCCTGCGGGATTCCCTGACGGTGTGGCCGGTGGGCGATATCAACGATGAGATGGTGCGCATGTATTCCGCGGCCCAATACAAGGATGCATCCCAGGACCTGGCAAGCGCCGACTGGGTGTGGGGATTCGAGCGCGTGGACCTGGCGACCGGTGCGGTCGAGACGAAGGTGTTCGGCCCGCTCGAAGTAGTACTGTTTTCAGGTATGGCCCGGCCCTCCGACCCCAACCAGTTTTACGGGGTGCTTACCCAGCTCAAGAAATTTGACGTGGCGGCACAGAAGGAGCTGAACTCAGTGGACCTGGAGCACAGCTATTACTGTATTAACTTCTCCACTGACGGCAGCGAAGTCTATCTGGCGGGCACCTTTAACGATATCGCGGTCTACGACGCGGACACCCTGAAAAAGCTGGGTAATATCGCGTTACAGGGTGGGGATATGGCACTCGCCAACTCCCGGGTCTTCAGCCGCGCGCTCTAGCACCGTATGCAGGTGAGCGGCAGCGCAGTCGCAGTTCCCGTCGCCGCTGCCCGCGCGGTCGATCGCGCCGCGATGCGCTGGCTGTTCGGGTTCGTGCGGCCGCGCAGCGCTCCGCTGCTGGCGCTGCTCGCGCTTTCGGTTACCACTTCACTGCTGGTACTGGTGCAACCCTACCTTACCAAGTTACTGATTGACGATGGCCTGCTTGCACGCCAGTTCGATACCGTATTGCTACTGGTGGCTGCAATCTTCCTGGTGGGGCTGGTGGCGACATTGCTGTCCGGCGCGAATCGCTATTTCTACACCCGCCTCTCGGGCCACATACTGTTTGATCTGCGTGAATCGGTGTATCGCCACCTGCAAACCCTGTCGCCGGCGTTTTATGCCCGCAACCGCGGCGGCGACATCCTGACGCGCCTGGATGGCGATGTCGCGGAGATCCAGCGCTTTGCAGTGGACAGTTTGTTTGCCGCGGTCAGTGCGTTGCTGGGCCTGGTGGGGACCCTGGTTTTTATGTTGTTGCTGAGCTGGCAACTCACCCTCGTGCTGGTGGCACTGGTGCCCCTGCACTGGCTCTACCTGCGGTATATGCGGCCGCGGGTACAGCAGCAGACCCGGCGGCTGCGTGAGCGCAGCAGCGATGTTACCGCGTTCCTGGTGGAGACTGTGCCGGCGATGAAGTTCATCCAGGCGGTGGCGGCGGAGTCGCGGGAGGCAAATCGCCTGGGCGTGCTCAACAAACTCTATCTCGGTGACCTGCTGCAACTCCAGTTGATTGAATTCGCCACTGCCGCGGTACCCAACACGCTGACCTCCGCCGCACGCGCGCTGGTGTTCGCTGTCGGTGGCTACTGGGTTATCCAGGGGCAGATGGCGCTGGGCTCGCTGATCGCTTTCAGCACCTATCTCGGTATGGCGGTAGGTCCGGTACAGGGCCTGCTGGGCCTTTACATGTCACTGTTTCGCGTCCAGGTCTGCCTGGAGCGGGTGCGCTACCTGGTGGAGGCGACTCCCGATGTGAGGTCGTCCGGCCAACGGGTGCCGGGTGCCGGAATGCGTGGTGCGCTGGAACTGCAGGCGGTCAGCTTCCGCTATCCCGGGAGTGAGGAGGATATTCTCCGGCAGGCCTCGGTCAGCTTCCCAGCGGGTTGCAGCGTGGGTATCTACAGCCCCTCCGGCAGCGGCAAGACCACCCTGGTCGATCTGCTTTTGCGCCACTACGAACCCGACTCCGGCTGTATCCTGGTTGATGGCATCGATATCCGTGAATTCGGCCTGGGCGCCTGGCGTCGACGTATCGCCCTGGTGGCCCAGGACATTGTCCTGTTCCGCGGCAGCGTACTGGACAATATCCGCTATGCCCGGCCTGACGCCACCGATGAGGAGGTGCGCCAGGCAGTGCGGTGCGCCCAACTCAATGCGTTGGTGGCTCGATTGCCGGAGGGCCTGGATACGCCGGTGGGTGAGCGGGGCACGCGCCTTTCCGGTGGCGAAAAGCAGCGTATCGCCATCGCCAGGGCCCTGCTCCAGCAGCCCCTGCTGGTCATCCTCGACGAGGCCACGTCGGCGGTGGATGTCGAGGTGGAGCGGGAGGTCCTGCAGGCGGTGGAGGAGTTGTTCGGCGACTGCACCCGACTGGTGATAAGCCACCGCCGGTCCGCCCTCGACAATTGCGGCTATCTGCTGGCGATCGAGGGCGGTAAGCTGCAATCGGGTACGGGTACTGTTGCAAGTGTGGGCGCGGGTCCGTATGCCCACGGTGATGTCGATGCATAAGCTTGCGGTAGGGTTGATCGACAGTGGAGTGGCTGGCCTGGCGCCGGCGAGCGTAGCGGCCAGCCGTTGTTTCCTCGCGGCGCAAAGCGGTGACGTGACACAGGGCGACGCCGTGGATGACCAACTGGGGCACGGCACCGCGCTGGCCCGTATCCTTTTACGGGTCGCACCCGAAATCGGCCTGTATAACGCCCAGGTGTTCAGCCACCAGCTCAGTTGCAGCGCAGCCCAGGCGGCGGCAGCCCTGGTCTGGCTACTGGAGCAGAACATCCGCCTCGTCAATATGAGTTTCGGCCTGCGCGAGGATCGCCAGCTGTTGCGACAGGCTTGCGCGCGGGCGGTGAATAGTGGTGTGGTACTGGTGGCCGCAGCCCCTGCCCGGGGTGAGCCGGTATTTCCCGCGGCCTATCCCGGCGTCATCAGCGCCACCGGCGATGCCCGCTGTGCCCCGGGAGAAATCTCGCTGCTCGAAAATGGCCAGGCGGATTTCGGCGGCCATGTCCGTGCTGCTGGAACGAACGTGGCGGGGGCCAGCGTAGGCTGCGCCCATGTCAGTGCACAAGCGGCCCGGTTTCTGGCCATACACCCCGGCGGTTCACCGGCGCAACTGCGGGTGTGGCTGGCGGCGCAGGCCAGCTATTGCGGCCCGGAGCGACGGGTATGTTGATGCGGCCCACCGGGCGGTCGACAGCGTGCCCCGCTGTCGACACTACAGTATCTGGTAGCGGCGCAGCCAGGCAGTCAGCACGCGCTGTTTCTCGCTGTCCCCGGCGCACTGCGCCGCCAGTCGGGAGACCAACAGACTTCGGCGCTGCTCCCGCGAATCCGGCAAATCCCGCAGCAGCGGCGCCAGTTCCACTCCGGCCACATGCCATACCCCCAGTGGTTGGTCACTGGTCACCGCCACGTCCCGCCCGCAGATTCTGTCGCCGGCCACCACGGGCCTGGATTCAACCGCCAGCAAGGTCGGCGCCAGCCCGGCGTGGGACGGCTCATCATCCGGCCAGTCCTGGCGCTGGCGCCAGAATTGCGCCGCCGGCCAACGTTTTTCCATGCGGTAAAAATCGCGCCCCATGCGGGCAAAACGTAAAAAGGTATGGTGTACGCGGTCCCGGTAAAACTGCGCCGCCAGTGTCCGTTCTTCGGGATACTGCAGCAGGGTATTTATGACGGCAGGGGCGATTAACGCGGAGGAAAGGGCCTGGAAAATGCCGTTGCCTGACAGGGGGTCAACGGCCATGGCCGCGTCGCCTACCCGCAAGGTGCTCGAAGTGATCAATTCACCCTGCACGATGGAAGTGCTGCCCCTGGCAATCACGTCAGCCAGTGGTTTACCCGACCGCTCCACCCCGGGTATCGGCTGCAGCTGTTCCAGCTGCTGTTCAAACCAGCGATTCAGCTCACCCCGTTTGGGCAGTCGGCTGCCATCTGCGGTGACGGTGAACTGGATGAAACCCAGGCCGTCTGCAGTTGTAGCCAGCCAGGCCCAGCCATCGGACAGACTGCTCACGCCGCTGGCGGCAGCGGTCGGTGGCCCCTGCCGCAGCTGCAGCAGGGAAACCGTTTCCGGCCCCCGCAACTGGCTGGTGCCCGTCCCCGGGGAAGCGCGGCCGCGGGCATCCACGAAGAAGCGGCCGTGCAGAATTTTCGGTTTGCCGCCGGGGGTGTCCAGATGAAGGCAGGGCGCGCCCTCGGCGGTGTCCTCCAGTTGGCGCACGCGCCCCGGTATCAGTTCCGCGCCGGCGGCCGCCACATCGGCCAGGAGTGCAGCGTCGAAGTGCTGTCGCAGCACCAGGTGTTCGGTATTGGCGGTGCTCGACTCGCCGTTCCAGCAAACGTTGCGCGGGCTGGCGGACGGCACAGTTGCGACCGCCTCGAACAAGCCCGCGCCGCGCAAGCCCTCGCGGGTGCGCGTGGATATACCCTCGCAGGTTTGCCAGGGTCGCGGCGAATGGACCAGCGCGACACGGTAGCCGAGTTTGCGCAGGCCGACGGCGACCGTGCAACCCGCCGGTCCGCCGCCGGCCACGATGATATCTGTCGAGGAGCCTTTGATGGTTGTCATTCCTTGCCCGCACCACGAGACAGGCGTGATAGAAGGGAAAGCCAGGATGTTACAGCATAACAGGATGGATCAGGTGCCCGCGACACTGTCCCTGGAACAGTCTGACAGTCAGGTGGGCGCGCTGTTTTTCCCCGGTTTCGCCGGGCGTGCAGTTCCCCCTGATCCTGTTGCGGACTTCGCTGGCAGGCCATATGGACTGCGATTTTTGTGCTTTAATACAATGTGAATAACGACAAGGAGAAATACCATGCCCGCATACAAGCTGATAATCGACGGCAAGAAAGTGTCCACCACAGAGACCTTTCCGGTGCTCAACCCGGCCACTGAAAAAGTGGTGGCCCAGGCCCCGAAGGCCACCGTGGAACAGCTGAATGAGGCTGTGGCCGCTGCCCGCCGGGCCTTTCCCGCCTGGAGTGCCACCCCGGACGCGGAGCGCTCGCGGCTGGTCCACGCCATTGCCGATACCCTGGAGGCCCACGGTGAGGAGCTGACCAAATTGCTTACCCTGGAACAGGGCAAACCCGGTGTCGGTTTTGCCGGTATGGGTGGGGCATTTGAAATTGGCGGCACGCTGGCCTGGGCCCACGCCACCGCCGACCTGGAGCTGCCGGTCGAGGTGATCCAGGACAATGACGAGGCCCGTATCGAGGTGCATCGCAAGCCGCTGGGTGTGATCGGCTCTATCACGCCCTGGAACTTTCCGCTCATGATTGCCATCTGGCACGTCATGCCAGCCCTGCGCAGTGGTAACACGGTGGTGATCAAACCCTCGGAGTTCACACCCCTGACCACCCTCCGGGCCGTGGAACTCATGAACGAACTCCTGCCACCCGGTGTTCTCAATATTGTCACCGGCGACGGCAGCCTCGGCGCCGCCATGTCCAGCCACCCGGATATCAACAAGATCGTCTTCACCGGTTCTACCGCCACCGGCAAGAAGATCATGCAGAGCGCTGCAGGAAACCTCAAGCGGATAACCCTGGAACTGGGCGGCAACGATGCCGCCATTGTGCTGCCCGACACCGACGTCGCGGCCGCCGCGCCGAAGATCTTCGCCACCGCCCTGTTCAACAACGGCCAGACCTGCGCGGCCCTGAAGCGTCTGTATGTGCACGAGGATATCTATGACGAGATGTGCAACGCCCTGGCCGCGATTGCCGGCAGTGTGAAAACCGGGGATGGTAGCGTCGAGGGTATCGACTTCGGGCCGATCCAGAACAAAACCCAGTTCGAAAAAGTCTGTGCAATCGCCAGTGAGGCGAAGACCAGCGGCGCCCGTTTCCTCACCGGTGGTGAGCCTGTGAAAGGCGCCGGGTACTTCTTCCCTGTCACCATCGTGGCGGATATAGCCGACGATACGCGGCTGGTGGCGGAGGAGCCCTTTGGCCCCATCCTGCCGGTGCTGAAGTTCAGCGACGTGGAAGACGCCCTGCGCCGCGCCAACGACAGCAATAACGGCCTGGGCGGTTCGGTCTGGTCAGCGGATGTGGCGCGCGCCACGGCCCTGGCCAGCCGGCTGGAATGCGGCACCGCCTGGGTCAACGGCCATGCCATGATCCAGCCCAATATGCCGTTCGGCGGGGTCAAGGAATCGGGCATGGGGGTGGAGTTCGGGCGCTATGGCCTGGAGGAATACACCACTATCCAATCCCTGTATATTGCCAAGGGCTAGAAACCATTACAGTTGATATGACCGAGACAGGACGGGTAAGCCATGATGATCGCGTACAAAAGCCGGCGCTTGTTGGCGGCAGTGACTGGAATCCTTCTCACCGGTACTGCCCTCGCCCAGCAGGACAGGCCGCCACCACTGCCGATTGAGCCCACCGGAATCATAGAGACGCTTCCGGCAGCATACCCGCCGAGTTGGTTCCTGGTGCAGGACGCCGGGTTTTTCCACATGAGTGATGGCAAGGTGTACGTTATCGATACGGCTGCCGACACCCTGGCGAGTCAGGTGAAGGGCACCTTCAACGTATCGATGATCGGCAACATCACCCAGTCGCCCGAACGCGGTGAGATATACGCCGCAGAAACCTTCCACACCCGGGGCAGCCGGGGCGATCGTATCGACGTATTGACTGTATTCGACCAGACCACCCTCGCTCCGAAGGGCGAGGTGATCCTGCCCAAGGGCAAGCGTTTTATGGGTATGCCGGAGCGCTACGCGCTGCTGATAATGGATAATGGCCGCTGGCTGGGCGTTGCCAATTTCAGTCCCGCCACCTCGGTGACGCTGATCGACCTCGATACACGCAAGATAGTGGGCGAGATCCCGACACCCGGATGTGTGCTGGTATATCCCACGGGTACGCGCGGTTTCAGTTCGCTGTGCGCCGATGGCCGCTTCCTGAGTACTGAACTGGCGGCAGACGGCAGTGTGGCCAAACAAACCCGCACTGATGTCTTCTTCAACTCCGACACCACGCCCATCTTTGAGCACCCGGCAGTGATCGGCAGCACGGCATTCTTCCCCTCGATTGCCGGCCTCGTCTACCCGGTGGATATCGGCGGCCCGGTTGCAAAAGTGGGTGAGCCGTGGAACCTGGTGCCGGAAGCGGAGCGGGCGCAGAAGTGGGCCCCCGCCGGTATCGGTCTCATCGACAAGGACGACCAGGGCCGGTTTTATATCATCATGCACCCGGATGCCAAAGATGGCAGCTACCAGGGTGGAGGACCGGAAGTATGGGTTTATGACGCGGCTGCGAAAAAGCGGGTGCAACGGATCAAGTTGCAGTCCTGGGGCTTGTCGCTGGCGGTGAGTCGCGGCGAGAACCCGGTACTGATGGTGGTCAACCCCGCCGATATGAGCCTGGAAATGTACAACACCGGCAGCGGCGAATTTATCAAGACTATCAGCGGGTTCGGCCAGGAAACCCCGCTGATGGTGAACGGCTCGAAGTAAGCCATGACCCTGCCCGCAGTGATCGGCAACGGCCTGGCCTGGTTCCTGGTGTGCTTGTTCGCGCAGGCGGCGGTCCACAAACTGGGCGCGCCGCGGTATTACCGGGAACTGATGAGACACTATGTGGGCGCTGTCGGCGGCGGTCTGGCCGTTTGGCTGGTGGCCGCGCTGGAGGCGGGTATTGCCCTGTCCCTGCTGGTGCCCCAGTGGCGCGCCGCAGGCCTCGCCGCGGCTGCTTCGCTCTTGCTGGTTTACGCCGGCCTGATGTCGCGCCAGGTACTGCGTGGTGAGACCGATATGCAGTGCGGCTGCGCCGGCCCCGACTCCCAACTGGGTATCAGCTGGGGGCTGGTTGTTCGCAACGGGGTTTGCGCCGGCCTGGCACTGCTGGCCCTGACTGCAGGTGATGCCGCGGCCGTGGGCTGGGCTGGCCTTTGCCTGTCCCTTTTTATCGCGTTGTTCGCCGTGCTTGTTTACGAGACCAGTGAGCAGTTAATCAGCAATGCCCAGTGGATGGCGGGAGAGGGATAAGATGGATTGGTTGGTGGTGTCGAATATCGCGCTGTGGGTTGGTTTTATCGCCATGGTGCTGGTGAACCTGGCCCTGGCGCGCCAGATCGGTGTTTTATACGAACGGGTAGCCCCGGCCGGTGCGCTGATGATGAACCGGAAACTGGCGGTGGGTGCCGCGGCGCCGAAGCTGGCGGTGGTCGCCCTCGATGGTGGCACCGAGGAGGTCGGCACGGTGGTGGACGGCAAGTCCCAGCTGCTGTTTTTCCTGTCGCCGGATTGCCCGGTATGCAACGAGCTGACCCCGGCGCTCAAATCCGCGGCCCGGGCCGAGTCGGACTGGTTGCGGGTGGTGCTGGCCAGCGATGGCGATGAACAGGACCATCGCGGCTATATCGAGCGCAAGGGTTTGCAGCAATTCCCCTACGTGGTGTCGGAGCTGTTGGGCAAGACCTACGGGGTTGCCAAATTGCCCTACGCCGTGCTGATCGACGAGCAGGGCGTAATTGCATCTATGGGCATTATCAATTCCCGGGAGCACCTGGACAGCCTGTTTGAAGCCAAGGAGCGCAAGGTGGCTTCCATCCAGGACTACATGAGCAGGCGCAGCGAAGGACAGGCAGTACAGTACGTGGAGGCGGACAAGGCATGAAACTATTAGACAAACTGTTCGAGCAACAGACGCGCCACCTGGCTCAGCGCAGCTCCCGGCGGGGTATGCTCAAGGCCATCGGCGGGCTGCTGGTGGGCGCCGGCACCATCCCGCTGCTGCCGGTGGCGAGGGCCGCGGCTGCCGATGCACCAGGCCGGCCCACGGAAAAGGGTGATCCGGCCAGCTGTGATTACTGGCGCTACTGTGCCATCGACGGTTTTCTGTGCAGTTGTTGCGGCGGTAGCGAGAACACCTGTCCGCCGGGTACCGAGATGTCGCCGGTCACCTGGATAGGTACCTGTCGCAACCCGGCGGACGGCCGCAACTACGTCATTTCCTACAACGACTGCTGCGGCAAGTCATCCTGTGGCGCCTGCCTGTGCCAGCGTGACGAGGGCGACCGGCCACTCTACCGGCCCGACAAGACCAACGATATCAACTGGTGCCTGGGCACCACAAGTCTGGCCTACCACTGCTCCACCGCGATCGTGGTCGGGGTGGCGTTCGAGGCCGAATGAGGCTCGCCCTGACACTGTACCTTGCCCTGCTGGGCGGGGCCGCGTGGGCCGGGGACATCAATTCCCAGCGCGCGCAGTTCAATTACCAGATGTCCTGCCAGGGCTGCCATGCCCCGGACGGCAGTGGCGCCGGCGAGGTGCCCCGAATGCGGGAGCATGTGGGGATTTTCCTGGCCACCGAGGCGGGGCGGGAATACCTGGTGAGAGTGCCGGGCTCGGCGGTTTCTGCGCTTGGCGATGCTGAGCTGGCCGAAGTGCTGAACTGGATCGTGCGGGAGTTTGCCGGGGCCAGTATCACGCTTCACTTCGAACCCTACACGCCACAGGAGGTGGGTCAGCTGCGCCAGTACCCGCTGAACGAGGTGGTGCAGTATCGCGCACAGTTGTTGGCAGACATTGCCAGCGCCAATTTGAGAGAGTAAGCCGTTATGAGACATTGGATTTTCGCCAGTATGTTGATTCTGGGTGGCGCGAACCTGGCCCTGGCGGGCGAGGCGCCCGCCAAAGCCCAGGCCTGCGTGGCCTGCCACGGCCAGACGGGGGTTTCCAGCAGCCCTGAGTTTCCCAACCTGGCGGGGCAGCATGCGGCTTACCTGGCTATCCAGATTACCGCGTTTCGGGACGGCACTCGCAACAATCCCGCCATGGCGCCTTTTGTCGCCGGCCTCAGTGATGCCGATATCGCGGCACTGGCGGCGTATTATTCCACCCAGGCGCGGGCGACCGCCGCCGATGGCGACCCGGCCCTCGTGAGCAGGGGCGAGAACCTGTCCGGTCCCTGCAAGGCCTGCCACGGCATGGCGGGTGTGCCGGTGGCCAATGAATGGCCGATACTGGCCGGTCAACAGGCGGCTTACCTGCAGAAGCAATTGGCGGCCTACAAGGGCGGCGAGCGGAGCAATCCATTGATGCAGGTGGCGATCGCCCACCTCGGTGATCGCGAGTATGCGGCACTGGCTGCCTACTACAGCCAACTGGCGCGCTGAGCGGCTGTCTCCGGGGCTCGAGGCCACGACAATGACTTCGGCGCAAAGCTGTAACCTCTATCAACAGTTCGAGACTGCGTTTCCCGCGGATACCTCTGCGGTGCTGCTGCAGACAGCGGACGGCAGGGTTTATTCCTATGCCGATGCGCAGCGGGAGTCGGGGCGCATCGCCAATTACCTCACCACACTGGGAGCCAGAACGGGTGACCGGGTGACCGTGCAGGTTGAGAAATGCCCCGAGGTGCTGTGGCTCTACCTGGCCTGCCTGCGAGCCGGGCTGGTCTACCACCCGCTGAACACGGCCTACCAGTCCGCCGAACTGGAGTACTTCCTCAATGATGCGAAGCCGACGGTGGTGGTCTGTGGGGGGGCGTCCGCAGCGCTGTTGATCCCCCTCGCGCAGGGCGCCGGTGTGGCGCGGGTACTGACCCTGGAGACCGATGGCAGTGGCAGCCTGATGGCGGGCGCCGCCGCCTGTCCCGCGCAGTTCGACCCGGTCCCCTGTGCCCCCGGCGACCTGGCGGCCCTGCTGTATTCCTCCGGGACTACCGGTCGGCCGAAAGGCATCATGTTGAGTCATGCCAACCTGGCCACCAATGGCAGGACCCTGGTGAAGATATGGGGATTCACCTCCGGGGATGTGTTGTTGCACGCCCTGCCGGTGTTTCATGTGCACGGTCTGTTTGTCGCCACCCACTGCGTGCTGCTGAGCGGCGCGCGTATGCATTGGCTGGAAAAATTTGATGCCGGCGAGGTCATGGCAGCCTTGCCCCGCTGTAGCGTTATGATGGGCGTCCCCACCTATTACACCCGGCTGCTGGTGGAGCCGGGCTTCGGTCGCGACAGCTGCGAGCGCATGCGCCTGTTCATTTCCGGTTCTGCTCCGCTGCTGGCGGAGACCTTTGCCGAATTCGAGCGGCGCACCGGGCAGAGGATACTGGAGCGCTACGGCATGACCGAGACCGGTATGAACACGTCCAATCCGCTGCAGGGCGAGCGGCGGGCGGGTACGGTCGGCCCGCCCCTGCCCGATGTCGAAGTGCGAGTGGTAGATCCGCAGGGCACAGAGCTGAGCGCCGGGGAAGCCGGTGATTTACAGGTGCGCGGGCCCAATGTATTCCAGGGTTACTGGCGGATGCCCGAAAAAACCCGCGAAGATTTCACCGCCGATGGCTTCTTCAATACCGGTGATAAGGCCAGTATCTCGGCGGACGGTTATGTGTCCATCGTCGGTAGGGCCAAGGATATGATTATCTGCGGCGGGCTCAATGTTTACCCGAAGGAGATAGAGCAGATTCTCGATGAGCTTGAGGGAGTAAAGGAAACAGCGGTTATCGGCGTGCCTCACGCCGATTTTGGTGAGGCCGTAGTGGCCGTAATCGTGCCGACCGCGGACGCGGCACTTGACCAGGCCGGCGTTATCGAATTCAGCAGGTCGCTTATGGCCAATTACAAGGTACCCAAGCGCGTATTCCTGGTAGGCGAATTGCCGCGCAACGCCATGGGCAAGGTGCAAAAGAACCTGCTGCGTGAGCGCTACAAGGATTGCTGCGCGCGAGCTGACGCCCATGCCGATTAATGGCGTGGGCTATTCGTGATCGAGGCCGCTGTGAAGGAGGTATTGGATGATTGACCTGTTGGCAGAAACTCGCCGACGGCTCGGGAACCGGTACGCCTGATTTGGCTGCAACCGGGGGAATGAGGAGATCTATGCGCAGAACACTCAGGATTACTGTAGCCCAGATGGTTGCCGATGCGCGCGGGCGGATCGAGGAAATCGATGCCGACGATGCCATTGCATTGCCGGGGGACCCCGATGTCGTGATTGTCGATCTTCGCGATGTACGCGAACGGCAGCGGGGAGGTTACATACCGGGCAGCTTTCACTGCCCTCGCGGCATGGTTGAGTTCTGGGTGGACCCGGAGAGTCCTTATTACAAGGACATATTTGGCAGCGAGGCGAAGTTTGTTTTCCACTGCGCCTCGGGCTGGCGCTCGGCGATAACCGTGGACACGCTACAGCGGATGGGCTTTGACAATATCGCCCATATCCGGGACGGCTTCAACGCCTGGTGCAATGCCGGGGGCCCGGTAGAGATGCCTGATCAGCCGGGGGGGTAGTACTGTTTGATCCGCTGGTCGATCCTGCCGAAGATCGACTGGCCGGAGGTATCGTTCATCTCGATCACAATGCGATCGCCAAAAGACATAAAGGGCGTGCTGGGCTTGCCGTCGGCGATGGTTTCCAGGCAGCGCACCTCCGCCAGGCAGCAGGAGCCGTCCGGGCTGCCCTGGTTGGCCACGGTGCCCGAGCCGATCACCGTGCCGGCCATCAGGGCCCTGCTCTTGGCAGCGTGCTGGATCAGCTGGCCAAAATCAAATGTCATGTCCACGCCGGCATTGGGTGAGCCGATTTTCCTGCCATTGAGCGTGGTGATAAGGGGCAGGTGCAACCTGGCGCCGTCCCACGCGTCGCCCAGTTCATCCGGTGTAACCGCGACCGGGGTAAAAGAGGTTTGTGGCTTGGACTGGTAAAAGCCGAACTGTTTGGCCAGTTCCGCCGGAATCAGGTTGCGCAGGGAGACATCGTTGACCAGCGCCACCAGCTTGATGTGCTGCCGAGCCTGTTGCGCCTTGATGCCGGCGGGCACATCGTCGGTGAACACCACGACTTCGGCTTCGAAGTCGATGCCCCAGTCCTCGCTTTCTGCCAGGACATCCTCGTTGGCGCCGATAAAGGCATCGGAGGCACCCATATACATCAGGGGTTCGGTCCAGAAAGATTCCGGCAACTCGGCGCCGCGTGCCTTGCGCACCAACTCCACGTGGGTGACGTAGGCGCTGCCATCGGCCCAGTGGTAGCAGCGGGGCAGGGGAGCGGCAGCGGCTGTCGTGTCGAAGGCGAACTCACCTGCCACCTCGCCCGCCTGGAGTTTATTGAACAATGCCGTGAGCCTGGGTTCGCAGCTGGCCCAGTCGTCCATGGCGGCCTGCAGGGTGGGTGCGATGGCGGCGGCGGATACGGCCCGGCTGAGGTCGCGGCTGACCACGACCAGTGTGCCGTCGCGGCCGGATTTGAGACTGGCTAGTTTCATTGCTGCATTCCCGATTGTTGGCTGTTGGCAGTATTACTGGTGAAAGTGCTTTTTGATGCCGTCCCAGCACTTGATGTAATCGCGCTGGCGCAGTTCCGTTTCCAGTGCCCACCTGGTCGGCTGGATTATGTAGCGGGACTCCAGCATGAAGGCCATGGTATCGCGATAGCGGTCTGGTTTCAGCTCGGCGTTGCTGGCCTTTTCAAACGCAGCGGCTTCCGGGCCGTGGGGACTCATGCAATTGTGCAGGCTGCTGCCGCCCGGCGCAAAGCCTTCCTCCTTGGCATCATACGTGCCCTCGATCAGGCCCATGAATTCGCTCATCACGTTGCGGTGGTACCACGGCGGGCGGAAGGTGTCTTCCGCCACCATCCAGCGCGGCGGGAAGATGACAAAATCGATGCCGGCCACCCCGGGGGTGTCGGAAGGGGACGACAGCACCGTGTATATGCTCGGGTCCGGGTGGTCGTAGCTGACGGTGCCCATCACGTTGAAGCGCGCCAGCTCGTATTTATAGGGCGCTGAGTTGCCGGTCCAGGCCACCACGTCGAGGGGAGAGTGGTCGATTGGCGCGCGGTAGAAGTTGCCGGCGAACTTGCACAGCAGTTCAAAGTCCCCATCCAGGTCTTCGAAGGCCGCCCGGGGATACTGGAAATCCCGGTCATTGGCATAGCCATTGGCGCCCACCGGGCCGCGCTCCGGCAGGGTCAGCGGGGCGCCGTAGTTTTCCGCGAGGTAGCCGCGAGCGGTATCCGTGACCAGGTCCACCGCAAATTTCATGCCGCGGGGGATCACCGCGATTTCACCCACCCTGAGTTGCAGCCGGCCGCACTCGGTGCGCAGCAGCAACTCGCCCATTTGGGGAATGAACAGCAACTCGCCATCGGCGCAGTAAAAGTAGCGCCGCGCCATTGACCGGTTGGCCCCATACAGGTGGATACCCATTCCCGCCTGCGCCATGGCATCGCCGTTGGCGGCGATGGTGACCAGGCCCTCGACAAAATCGGTGGGCCCGGTGGGCAGCGGCAACGGGTCCCAGCGCAACAGGTTTGGCGGCGTGGGCACCTCGGTGATTGGCGCGGTGCGCACCCTGTCCTGCTGCCAGCCCCGGTAGTCGCCCTGTACCGCAGAGGGGCGGATGCGGTAAAACCAGCTGCGCCGGTTGTGGGCGCGCGGCGCGGTGAACGCGGTGCTGTTGAACTGCTCCGCGTAAAGGCCGTGGCTGACCCGTTGCGGGCTGAAGCGACCTATGGGCAGCGCGCCGGGCAGGGCCTCGCTCTCGTGTTCATTGCCGAAGCCGTGCAGGTATTGCAGGTCGGACGCGACTTGCGAAGTGTCAGTTGTCATGAAGTAACTCGCTATTGACCTGGCCGGCTATTGCCAGGGCCTGTTCCAGTATCTGTTGGTCTCCCACCTGGTTGGCCAGCAGCAGGATCAGGCGGGCGTTGATCTGTTCGCTGGCCGCGGCACTGCGATCGCGGTGGAGGTCCGCCAGGGCGGCATAGAAAGCGTCAGGGTCGGAAAAATTGGGTTCCAGGTTGAGCTGGCTCATGCGGCGCACTCCTGTTGCAGGTGGCTGCCCAGGGCGCGCTGCACGGCGGCCTCCAGCTCCTGCAGGTCGAGCTGTCGCCAGCGAGCGGCCACATGCTGGTCAGGGCGGATCAGGTAAACCCCGGCGGTCAGCAGGTCGTAGCGTTCCGCCAGCACACCCTTGTGGTCGGTGAGGTGGACCGTGTGCGCCCCCGGCTCGCCCGGGGCGTCCACCCTGAGGATGGTGAGCCGGATACCCATTTCCCGCAACTGTGTCGCCAGCCTTTCGAGGGCGGTGATCCGGCCTGCATCGAACTCTCCCCTGAGCAGGACATTGAATTGGCCCCCCAGGTGGTTGAGCAGCCAGCCGCTGCCGTTGCCGCCACTCACGGGGGCGTCGGTGCAGGGAGAGCCGGGGCGCAGCGCGAGTTTAAATGCATCGCTGTCCGGTGTGCTCAGCGGCGTCTCCTCGTAGGTACAGGGTTTGGACAGGCGGCCGCTGTTGACCAGGGTGCGTGCAAAGGGAAAATGGCGGGACATATCCAGCACGGTGTCGCGGAACACCCGGGTGATGTGATTCTTCGGAGTCATGAAGTCGGTCGCCCGGGTGGAATGCAGGATGTTTTCCCGCGCCCCGTGCTGGCGCTCGGTGTCGTAGGTTTGCAGCAATGCCGCCGGCGCCCGGCCCTGTATCACCGCGGCCAGCTTCCAGCCGAGGTTTTCAACACCCTGCAGGGCCCCGTTTGCGCCCCGGGCCCCGAACGGGGATACCTGGTGGGCGGAATCACCGATAAAGAATGCCCGGTGGTGAATAAAGGAATCCATCTTGCGGCAGCGGAAAGTATAGACACTCGCCCATTCCAGTTCCCACTCCCGGTCCTTGCCCAGCATGGCTTCAACGCGGGGGCGGATATTCTCGAGTTTCTTTTCCTCCTCGGGGTCGGCATCCCAACCCAGCTGGAAATCAATACGCCAGACATTGTCCGCCTGCTTGTGCAGCAGGGTGGACTGGCCCGGGTGGAACGGTGCGTCGAACCAGAAGCGGCGCTCGGCGGGAAAGTCTGCCTTCATGATGATATCGGCGATCAGGAAGCGGTCTTCGAATACCTGGCCCCTGCTCTGGAGCCCCAGGGAGTCGCGGATCGGGCTGTTGGCGCCGTCAGCTACCAGCAGGTAGTCGCAGGTCAACTGGTAGTCGCCGTCCCGGGTGGTGACCGTGATCGCCGCTCCGCTATCGTCGGTGCTGACCCGGGTAACCTTGTGCAGCCAGCGCAGCTCGATCTGCGGCAGTTCCATACAGCGCTGCACCATGAACTCTTCCATGTAGTACTGTTGCAGGTTTATGAAGGCGGGTACCTTGTGGTCCGGCTCCGGCAGCAGATTGAACTCATAGACCTGCTCCTGGCCGAAATACACCTTGCCGAGATTCCAGGTCACACCCTTTTCCAGCATGGGCTGGCCGCAGCCGTACCGATCACAGATCTCCAGCGTGCGTTTGGCCAGGCAGATGGCGCGGGAGCCCACACTGACGGTGTTATTGTCATCCAGTACCACGGTGTGCACGCCCTGCAGGGCCAGGTCCATGGCGGCGGCGAGGCCCGCCGGACCGCCGCCGACGATCACGACCGGGTGGTGGACTGGCTGTGCCGAGTCCTGGTCGGGACTGTGGGTGTAAGGGTACACGGGATTGGTGTAGCTGCTGGGCATTGGCGGTGCTTCCGCGTGGCTATTATAGTTGCAAGTGAAACTAATATAGGAAATCAAGCGAGATTAATCAAGCAATAATCGCCTGAAAAACCTATTGAAAAGATACTATATCCAACAATATAGTTCTATCTGCAACTATGTTGTGTTAGAATTGCGTCGTTGATTCACTTTTATAAAGGTAGTGTAGGCTTATGGCTAAAAAACCGTTTGCATCATCCGCCGACCTCGGCGAAAAAAAAGAAACCCTTGAGGTACTGGCCGACGGTGTTTACGCCCTGACCGCCGAGGGCGACCCCAATGTCGGCGCGATAGAGGGAGAGGACTTCCTGGTCGCCATAGAGGCTCGCGCCACGCCGAAAGCCGCGCGGGACTGGCTCGCGATGCTGCGTGAACACACCGACAAGCCGGTTAAATACCTGGTACTCACCCACTATCACGCGGTGCGGGTGTTGGGCGCCTCGGCCTTCGATGCCCAGAATATTATTACCAGTGACGTCACCCGCACCCTGATCGAGGAGCGCGGGATGCAGGACTGGGCCAGCGAGTTCGGCCGCATGCCGCGCCTGTTCCGGGAGCCGGAGGGCATCCCCGGGCTGACGCATCCCACGATCACCTTCAACGACCGCCTGACTATTCCGCTGGGCGGGGACCGCGGCGACCTGGAATTGCGCTTCTGCGGCCGCGGCCACACGGCCGGTGACATCATCGCCTGGTTACCCAGGCAAAAAATCCTCTATACCGGCGACCTGGTGGAGGCCGAGGCGGCCTTGTACACCGGTGATGCCTCGCATTTTGACTGGTCCAGCACAACCCTGGATAACCTGAAGGCGCTCGAGGCCGAGCAACTGGTTGGCGGTCGGGGCGCTGTCGCCCGGGGCCGGGAGGCGGTGGATGCCGCTATCGAACAAACCCGGGGATTTTTGCTCGACATGATTCAGATCGTCAGTGAGGTGCATGGCAGGAAGGGCAGCCTGAAGGAGGCATTTGAGAAGACCTACGCCCATCTTTACCCGAAATTTGGCCAGTGGCCGATTTTCGAACACTGCCTGCCCTTCGACGTGCAGCGCCTGTGGGATGAGTTGGATGGTATCGACTGGGGACGGATCTGGACCGCGGAGCGCGACCAGGAGGTCTGGGACCAGTTGCAGGACTAGTGCAGTAGCAGCGCGCCAGTCAATCGTGACATCCAGCAGTCGTACCGACCTCCGGCTTGGCAGCTTTCTGCCCTACGTCCTCAACAGCCTGGCCGAGCGCGTCAGCGGCGGCCTCGCGCGCATTTACGCGGACGAGTACCAGCTCAGCGTCCCGGAGTGGCGGGTTATCGCCAACCTGGCGGAACACGGTACCCTCAATGCGCGCCAGATCGTCGATTTCACCGCCATGGAGAAGAGCAAGGTGTCGCGAGCGGTTGGCAACCTGAGCGCCCGGGGGCTGGTGAGTCAGCAGCGAGCGCGGGAAGACAGTAGGGCCAAGGATCTGGCGCTGACTGCCGCGGGAAAAGCGCTCTACCGGAGCATCGTACCCAAGGTGCTGGCCTGGGAACGGGAGCTGCTGGGCGATCTGAACCCGGTGGAGTACCGGGATTTGATGTACGCGTTGGAAAAGCTCGGCAGCCGACTGAAGTCCATGCAATAAACCGGAGGTCTTTTAGTGGCGGATTTATTTGACAACCCGATGGGACTGGATGGCTTCGAGTTTGTCGAGTTCACCGCGCCTGAAGAGGGACTGCTTGAGCCCATTTTTACGAGAATGGGCTTCACCAGGGTGGCGGAGCATCGCTCCAAGGCCGTGGCCCTGTGGCGGCAGGGCAACATCAATTTCATCACCAACTATGAGCCCCGCAGTCACGCTTACTACTACGCGCGCGAACACGGTGCCTCGGCCTGCGGCATGGCATTTCGTGTGCGGGACGCGAAAAAAGCCTACGCCCTCGCTCTGGCAAATGGAGCGGAGCCGGTAGTGGTTGAAACTGGCCCCATGGAATTGCGCCTGCCCGCCATCAAGGGCATTGGCGGTGCCACGGTCTACCTGATCGATCGCTATGCGGCCGGAGTCAGCATCTATGATATTGATTTCAACTGGCTCGATGGCGTCGACCGCAATCCGGCGGGCTTCGGCTTCCACACCCTGGATCACCTGACCCATAACGTCTATCGCGGCCGTATGCAGTATTGGGCGAAGTACTATGAAAAACTATTTAACTTCAGGGAGATTCGCTACTTCGATATCAAGGGCGAATATACGGGCCTGCAATCCAGGGCGATGACCGCGCCCGATGGCAAGATACGCATACCGCTGAACGAGGAGAGCACAGGGGGCGGGCAGATAGAAGAGTATCTTATGGCGTACAATGGCGAGGGTATCCAGCATATCGCCTTTGCCTGCGATGATATTCTTGCCTGCTGGGATAAGCTCAAAGCCGCCGGAATGGTATTCATGCCAAAACCTCCGGCCACGTATTACCAGATGCTGGAGGAGCGCCTGCCGGGGCACGGCGAACCGGTCGAGGAACTGGCAGCGCGCGGGATTTTGCTCGATGGTAGTACCGACGGGGAGCGCCCGCGCCTGCTGTTGCAGATTTTTTCCGCCAACCTGTTGGGGCCGGTTTTCTTCGAGTTTATCCAGCGCAAGGCCGACGAGGGTTTCGGCGAGGGCAACTTCAAGGCGTTGTTCGAGAGCATAGAGCGCGACCAGGTCGCGCGTGGTGTAATCGGCAAGAGCTGAAGCGGGACTCGCCGAAGCCGGGCTCGCGGATGTCGTCCTCGACGGCTGCCGCCAGTTGGTCCAGTTGCCGCGGGCTGATGACGCCGCGCAGGGGCACGACACCATCATTATTGAAGGCGTCGATATCGTCCGTGCACACGGTGTGGCTCATGGTGCATCCCCCTCGTCTTCGTCAATTTTTTCCACCAGTTCATTGAGCAGTTCATACAACAGTTCCAGCTTTCCGTAACCGAACTTTTGTGTGATATAGGCGTAGCGGGCCTCGTTGACAGGCGACAGTGTCCTGAACAGCTTGCGCCCCCGGGCGGTGATGGACACGATTGAGCGGCGCTGGTCACTGCTCGCGGTCTTGCGGCTGACCAGGCCGCGTTTGTGCAGGTTCTGCAGTATACGTGACAGGCTTGGCAGCAACAGCGCGCAGCGCTCGGCGATTTCGGTGGCATCCAACTCGTCCTCTTCCACCAGCACGCGGATAACCCGCCACTGCTGTGGCGACAGGTCGTGCGCCTTCAGTGCCGGGCTGAATTTTTTCATCACCGCTTCCCGCGCCCGCAGCAGGGCCATGGGCAGTGAGCGGTCGAACTGGCGCATCGGCATACTAGACGGTCGGGTCATCGATCACCCCGTTGCACAGCAGCCCGATGCCGTCCACACCCACTTCCACTTCATCCCCGGGCGCCAGGTACCTAGGCGGGTCGCAGCGGGCGCCGGCGCCCAGGGGTGTGCCGGTGGCAATCAGGTCGCCGGGTTTGAGGATAAAGAACGTTGAAAGGTAGCTGATCAGGTAGGCGAAGGGAAACATGAGATTGGCGGTGGTGTCATGCTGGCGTTGTTCCCCGTTGACGCGGGTGGTCAGGGTCAGTGCGTCATAGCGGGTGAACTCATCCGCGGTCACCAGCCAGGGTCCGATACTGCCGGAGCGGACGAAATTCTTGCCCTGGGTGACGTTGAACTTGGCGTGGCGCACCCAGTCCCTCAGGGTGCCCTCGTTCATCAGGGTGAGCCCGGCGATATGCCCGAGCGCCCGCTCCTGCGGGATACGATGCCCCGCCTTGCCGATGACCAGCACTATCTCACCCTCGTAGTCCAACTGGTGCGACTCCGGCGGGCGCCACAGTGGCTGGTCGTGACCGGTGAACGAGTCAATCGTGCGCATAAACAGGCTGGGCCACTGGGGGTCCTCGGAGTTGTCCCGGTATTCGCTGTTGCGGTTGGCGTAGTTGACACCGATACAGGCGATTTTCTCCGGGGTGGTAACGGGGGGCAGGTAGCGGATGTCGGCCGGATCGCAGTCGGCGTCGAGACCGCCGGCGCGGTCCATCATAGCGGTGAGGGCGTTGTCCTGTAATGCCTGGTGCAGGCTGCCACCAAAGCGGGCGCCCAGATCGATTATGCCCTTGCCAGTGGCTGCTCCCCAGCTGGACTTGTCGGCGATTGAAAAGGTAAGAAAGCGCATGGCCAGGCTCTGTTGGTTGGTGTATATAGAGATTAACGAGTTAAATAATAAACGAAGGACGTGACCGGGGCAAGCACGACGAATCTATTAGAAATACAGATAAAACTGCGGTTCAATACATTTTATTGCGATAGAAGGCATAAGAATGCGCGTTGTAATTGACGAATAATAATTAACACGTTATATTTATTTCTGATTCAGCCGCTCCTTATAAGAGCATAGCGAGGCCAGCACGCCATGTCCGACTTCGAATCCAACCTGGCCAGGGCCAGGTCGTTCCTGGCGCCCTTCAGGGACGAGGTCACCGGTCATTTCATTAACGGTGAGCGGGTGGTCCCCGCCGGCAGCAGCACCTTCGACAACCTGACGCCGACAGACAACACCTCGCTGGGGCAGGTGGTGGCGGGCAGCGCGGACGACGTCAACGCCGCCTGTGAGGCCGCCGAGGCGGCCTTCCCCGAATGGCGTGCCATGCCCGGTGCCGCGCGCAAAAAACTGCTCAACCACTTTGCGGACAGGATCGTTGCGCGGGCCGAGGAGATTGCGCTGGTGGAGAGCATGGACTGTGGCCAGCCCATCAGGTTCATGCAGCAGGCCGCCGTGCGCGGGGCCGCCAATTTTCGCTTTTTCGCCGACAAGGCCCCGGAAGCCCGCAATGGCCTGGCGCTGCACCAGGAGGAGCACACCAACTATACCCTGCGCACCCCGATCGGGCCGGTGGCGGTCATCACACCCTGGAACACGCCGTTCATGCTCTCCACCTGGAAGATCGCGCCGGCGCTGGCGGCGGGTTGTACCGTAGTGCACAAGCCAGCGGAACTCAGTCCGTTGACCGCGATGATCCTGGCGGAGATAAGCCGCGAGGCCGGCATTCCCCCGGGGGTGTGGAATACGGTCAACGGCTTTGGCGAGGTGGCCGGCAAAACCCTCACCGAGCATCCCGCGATCAAGGCGGTGGCCCTGGTGGGGGAGAGCGATACCGGCTCCCATATCATGCGCCAGGGGGCGGCTACCCTGAAGCGGATGCACTTCGAACTCGGTGGCAAGAACCCGGTGCTGGTGTTTGACGACGCGGATTTCGAGCGCGCCCTGGATGCGGTGGTGTTCATGATCTACAGCCTCAACGGCCAGCGCTGCACCTCCAGCAGTCGCCTGCTGATCCAGGGTGGCATCAGGGATCGTTTTATCGGCGCATTGGCGCAGCGGGTGAAGGCATTGCGGGTGGGTCACCCGCTGGACCCCGCTACGGAAGTCGGGCCGCTGGTGCATGGCGGTCATTTCGACAAGGTCATGAGCTACATGGATACGGCCCGGGCAGACGGTGCTACCATCGCCGTGGGCGGTAGCCGGCGTGACGACCTGGGGGCGGGCAACTATGTCTGTCCCACGCTGTTCACCGGCGCCAATAACCGCATGCGCATCGCCCGGGAGGAAATCTTCGGCCCGGTACTCACCGCGATCAGTTTTGACACCGAGGAGGAGGCGATACAGATAGCCAACGACTCGCCCTATGGCCTCGCCGCCTATGTATGGACCGGCGACACCGGCCGTGCGATGCGCCTGGCCAACCGGGTCGAGACGGGCATGTTGTGGGTGAACTCGGAAAATAACCGCAACCTGCCCTCGCCCTTCGGCGGCATCAAGATGAGTGGTGTCGGCCGGGACGGCGGCGACTACAGCTTCGACTTCTATATGGAAACAAAGAACGTGTGTATCGCCCACGATACCCACAAGCTGCCTGTGTTGGGGCGCCCCGTTGAGGCAACGCCGGTATGAGCCTTTACTACCTGCAAAAGGTTCTTTACGAGTTAAACCGGGATCCCGGGCTGCAGGATAAATTTCGCGTCGACAAGGCCGCGGTGCTGGCCGGGTACAAGCTGGATGAAGAGGAGATTGAGGCTGTAAAGAAACCCGACATTGGCCTGCTGTATATCCTCGGGGTTAACGGCCAGATTCTCATGCACTATGCCGCCATGTGCGGCTATACCTGGCCCCGGTACATCCAGGCCATGCGCGACGCCCTGGCAGAGCACGGCAACGTGCGGGCAGGCCTCTACGTCACTACCGACGGCAAGGGGGCGATATGAGCCTGGTATTCGCTGGCGTCTGCTCCCATGGGCCCGGGATCACCGGTCGCAGTGCGATGGCTGATCCGGATGACGTGGCAACCCTCTACGCGGCCATGGACGGCATGCGCGAAGCCCTTCAGGCCAGCCGACCGGACGCGCTGTTAGTGATCGCCGCAGAGCACTTCGCCAACTTTTTCATGAATAATATGCCCGCCTACTGCATCGGTATGGGAGAGGAATACGAGGGGCCGATCGAGGATCCCGAGTGGCTGGGCGTTCCGCGCACACTGGTACCGGGGGCGCCGGACCTGTCGCGCCGCATTATCGAGCGCACCCTGCAGGAGGTCGATGTGGCCTATGCCCAGGAGTGGAAATTCGATCATGGCATCATGGTCCCCCTGCATTTTCTCACCCCGCGCTACGACCTGCCGATCATCCCGGTAAATATCAATTGCCAGGGACCGCCCCTTACACCCTTGCACCGTGCGTGGACATTTGGCCAGGCCCTGCGCAAGGCCTGCGAAGCGGTGCCCGAGCGCATCGCGCTGGTGGGTACCGGCGGAATATCCCACTGGCCGGCCACCCCGGATTCCGGCAGGATCAACGCGGCCTGGGACCGGGAATTCCTGGAGCGGTGGGCCGCCAACGACCGCGAAGGCCTGCTGGCCTATACGGATGAACAGACCTATTTCGACGCGGGCCAGGGTGGCTTTGAGATTCGCACCTATATCGCAGTCGCTGGAGCGACCGAGGGCTGTACCGCCAAAGTTCACTACTACCGGCCGATCCCGATTTTCGCGGTGGGCTGTACTGTCGGGATAGTCAATCTGGAGGCGCAGGCCTGATGGCGCATTTTATCTATGAGTACTCCGCCAACCTGCCGGCCGAGCAACTCGACCTGCCGGGCCTGATGGAGAAAATGCATGCCGCGGCGGCCGCCGGCGGCGTGTTTCCCCTGGACGGTATGCGCAGCCGGGCCGTGCGCTGCGAAGATTTTCGTATCGGCGCCGGCAACCCGGAGTACGGCTTCCTGAACCTCAGCATGAAAGTCGGTCGCGGCCGCGATCTGGAAACCCGTATGGCGACCGGCCGCGCGCTGTTTGACATTCTTATTGCGCACCTGCAACCCGTTTTGGCGACGCGCGGCCTGGCGGTTTCCTTTGAAATGCGCGAGCTTGAAGAGCACGTCAAATTCAATTACAGGAATACCTGAGCGAAGCGATGCTGACACCACAACAGATCTCCGCTGCGGTCGACACCCTGCACAACGCCGAGCTATCGCGGGTACAGGTACCTGCATTGACACTGACCTACCCCGGTATGGACCTGGACGACGCCTACGCCGTGCAAAAAGGCTGGGTGGATCGCAAACTGGCACAGGGTCGCGAGGTTATCGGCTATAAGATCGGCCTGACCTCCCGCGCGATGCAGATGACGATGAAAATTGATACGCCGGATTACGGCGTGCTGCTGGACGACATGGTATTCCCCAACGGCGGCAGCGTTGAAGTGGCCGCGTTTACCGATCTGCGGGTCGAGGTCGAGTTCGCGTTCGTGATGAAGAACACGCTGTTCGGTGAGAACGTGAGCCTGGAGCAGGTGCTGGATGCAACAGCTTATGTCGTCCCCGCCCTGGAACTGATTGCCGCCCGCAGTTTTCGAACCGATCCCGCCACGGGTTACACCCGCACGGTGATCGACACGATAGCGGACAATGCCGCCAACGCTGGAATCATCGTCGGTGACGTGCGCGCGCAACCGCGCGATATCGACTTGCGCTGGGCCGGTGCCATGTTGTTTCTCAACGGTGACGTCGAGGAAACCGGCCTGGGCGCCGGGGTCATGGGTCATCCGGCCCACGGCATCCGCTGGGTGTGCAAGCGATTTGCTCCCCACGGTATCGCGCTGCAGCCCGGGCAGGTCATATTGTCGGGTTCCTTTACCCGTCCGGTCATGGTCCGGGCGGGGGACCATATCCGGGCTGATTACGGCCCGCTTGGGACTATAGACGTGTACTTCAGTTAAGGGGATTGATCATGGAGTTAGCCCGCAATCGCTTTGCGCGCGCCATGGCCTCCGGGCAAACCCGGTACGGCCTGTGGCTGGGACTGCCAGATACCACGGCGGCCGAGATCGCGGCCGGTGCCGGCTTCGACTGGCTGCTGATTGACCATGAGCATGCGCCTTTTGAGCTGTCGGGCATTCTGGCGCACCTGCAGGCCATGGCTCCCTACGATGTTGCGCCCATCGTGCGCCCGGTGGATGACAGCCCGTCCCTGTTGAAAAAATTATTGGATATCGGGGTGCAGACTTTTCTGGTGCCCATGGTTGAAAGCGCTGGCCAGGCGCAAGCCCTTGCGCGTGCGCTGCGTTATCCTCCCGCGGGAACGCGGGGGCTGGGTACATCCCTGGCCAGGGCCGCCTCCTGGGGCCAGGTCCCCGCTTACCTGCAGCGGGCCAACGAGGAAATATGCCTGCTGGTGCAGGTGGAAACGACGGAAGCCCTGGCCAATCTCACACAGATACTGGCAGTCGATGGTGTGGACGGGGTGTTTATCGGCCCCTCCGACCTGTCCGCGTCAATGGGGCATATCGGTGACCCGGCTCATCCCGAGGTGGTGGCAGCCATCAGTACGGCGTTAGGCACGATTGCCGCCGCCGGTAAATTTGCCGGTGTACTGTGCATCGACCCGGCCCTGGCAGAGGTCTACCGTGCCTGCGGTGCCAATTTTATCGGTGTCGGTGTGGATACGCTGATTCTCGCCCAGGGTGCCCGGCGGCTCGCGCAGGCCGTTAAATCAGGCGAGGCGCCTGCGGACACGCAAACACCTGCGGGATATTGACACGCAAAGCCGGCCGCGCATCCATGCGCTGAATCGTCCCACCAGGCCATCATCGGTTTGGCGCCTGTATGTGCCTCACTTCGCTTTAAGTAAGATACTCTGGTGTCAGGTCTTTACTCGCCAACGTATCGGCAGCGACTTCACGCCGCGCTGGAAGTTGGAGCGCAGGAACGTGGGCGGCGCGAGGGCTTCGATCGACTCAAAACGCCGGCTCAGTTCCAGGAAGATCGCCCGCATCTGCGCCACTGCCAGCTGGGCCCCCAGGCAGAAATGAGGGCCGTAACCGAAGCTGAGATGGGGATTGGGTTCCCGCCGGATGTCGAAGTCGTTGGGCTGGGGGTACACCCGCTCATCGTAGTTGGCGGACAGAAAGGAGACGACCACCTTGTCGCCGGCGCGAATGCCGGCCCCGGCGAAATCGATGTCCTGGGTAGCGGTGCGGCGAAAGTTCATTACCGGGGTCCACCAGCGCAGCATCTCTTCCACGGCCCCGGCCACGCGGCCGGGCTCTTCCTGCAGCATCCGCCACGCGGCCGGGTGTTCCAGCAGGGCGATCATGCCGCCCGGGATGCCGTTGCGCAGGGTCTCGTTGCCAGCCACCGCGAACAGCCAGAACATATTCTCGAATTCCTCCAGCGTTACCCGGCCATCGACGTCATCCACCTGGGCGAGCAGGGTCGAGACCACGTCGTTGCCGGGGTTGCTGCGCTTGTGCTCGGCCAGCAGGTGGGCGTAGCGGTAGAGGTCGTCCATGCCGCTGCGTGAGCGGGGGTCCGGCATCCGCCCGTTCTCATCCGGCTGCGGTCGCAGTTTGAGAGCCTCCCGCGCGAGGGCGCTGCCCCCCTGCTGGTCGAAGGCGCTGGACACCGCGTAGTCCGGGTCCTGGTAGCCGATGACCCGGTTGGCCCAGTCAAACATCAGGTAGCGGTCCTGCTGGGGCAGGCCGAAAATGTCCGCGAGACACAAAAGCGGCATGTCAGCGGCGATGTCCTTGACGAAATCGCACTCGCCTTCGGTCGCATCGCCGATGACAGCGTCGACAATATGCCTGGCGTGGCCGCTGATCTGCTGTTCGAGTTGGGTGATGGCCCTGGAGTTGAAGGCATTGATCAACAACCTGCGCAGGCGGGTGTGCTCCGGCGGATCCATGTTGAGCATCATTTTCTGCACGTAGGCGAGATCGCCGGGGGTGGCGGGGTCGCGCAGCTGGGTGGCACCGAGCTGCGAGGAAAACACCCGCGCGTTCTTCAGGACCTGTATACACTCGGCGTGGCGCAGCACCAGCCAGAACCCGCGCCCGCCGGGCCACAGTGGCAGGCTGTGCTCCTCTACCCGGATGACAGCCGACCGGTTTCGCAGCGCGGTCAGCTCGGCGATGGGAGCCCCGTGCTCATAGCGCAGGGGATCGTACAGGAACTCGAGTGCGGCCTGGTCTTCAGTCATGGCGAGAGCTTAGCAGAGAATTCAGTGCTCATTGCAGTGCGAAGGACCTGAGTTCTGCGACAAATTCGTCCAGCAGTGCGTCCGTCGTCGCCGCGTCCCCGAGATAGGGGCTCATCACCACCATGCGGATCACCAGCAGGTGGTCGTCGTCGACAACGCCATGCCACTGCCCGACCACGTCATCCACCATAGCGGCATAGCTTTTCACTCCCAGCGCTGTGCGGGAAATCGCAAAATGGGGACTTCCCGTGAAGCGATCAATGACGACGCCGGTCCGGCGATTGGTTTCCCTCAGGCTGGCGCCGGTGTGGGCCAGGGTGAAGCAGACGATATTGGTATCCCGGCCGGGGGTGAAGTAGATGTTGTCGAAACTCCGCTGGAGTTTGTCGGCCAGTTGTTGCGTGGTCGCCAGCGTCTGGTTGAGGATCGCCCCGTGCCCCGAGGCATCGAGGGGCAGCACTCTCGAACTCAGCCATACGGCCCCGGCACCGGTGGCGGAGCGGGAGCCCTCCAGGGTTGTCGACCAACCGGGATGGTCATTTTTCTTGTCCTCAATGAGATAGGGCGCGCTGACCTGGGATACGGAGTAAGCCTGTGCGTCGCGCACCAGGAACGCACCACAGGCATAGGGCACGAAACCCAGCTTGTGCGGGTCCAGGGTCACCGAATCCGCCCGGGCCAGCGCGCCGAACGCCGCGATTGCACGCTCCGGCAGCAGGCTGCTACCGCCCCGGAAGGTGGAGCAGAAATAGCCGCCATAGGCTGCATCCACGTGGTGCCAGATATCGATATTCTCCTGCCGGCGATACTCATCGAACAGATCGCATGCGGCATCCACTGCGTCTACCGTGCCCAGCTCGGTGGTGCCCGCCACCGACACATTCATCATGACGGGCCGCTGCTGCTGCCGCGCCTTTTCGATATTCCTGCGCAGGCTGGCGATACAGACCCGACCGAACCGGTCCAGTGCCGTGGGCCATATGGCCTTTTCACTGATGCCGAAAACGTTGGCGCTCTTGGGCCAGGAGTAGTGCTTGTTGCCGGGCACCAGCACCACCGGCTGGGGGAAGTCAAACCGCAGGGTATCCCGGTAGTAGCTGGCGATGTCCCAGGGGCCCTGGACCACGTAGCTGCGCTCGGCCAGCTCGGCAATGTCAACACCGAAGCGCTCGGACTGCCGATAGAAGCTATTCCAACCCTGGTGGGCCAGCGCGAAAATGCCCTCGCTGGTGTGCCCCTTCTCCAGCAGCCACGCCCCCATCGAGAGCCAGTGATCGAGCCTGAACCGGGCGCGCCAGAATGCCTCGAAGTTGGCCACAGTGCCGCCGGAGGTGAAATGCCCCCGGGCAGAAGCGGGCTCCAGCCCGATCATCCTGGCCAGCTCGTTGATCGCCTGCATCTCCAGTTTCAGTCCGGCGCTGGCAACTTCCTTCGAGGCGAGATTCGGGTTGCAGAACAATACTGCGGCGTTGCCGATCAGCGCGGGGATGGATACGTCCGAGATCATGTGGCCGAGGTAGCGATTGCTGAAGGTGGGCACTTCCTGCTGCAGGATCTGGAAAAAATTCGCGATCTCCCGTTCCACCAGGCGGATGCGCTCGCTGTCGGGCGGTGTTATCCCGGGACTGCTGTCGCCGGGAAAGGTTTCACTCCTGTGCTGCAGGGTCCGGTGCAGTAACTCTCCCCAGATCTGCCGGAAAAATTCCGCGTTTTCACCGTGTGGTCCGAGGAACAGGGATTCGTGCATGGCACCTTACCTCGACGTCACGGATAGACGGTCAGGGACTTCTGCGGGGGTGGCGTTTGGCGGTGGCGCAAAAAACACTCATAGATGCTTTGCGCGGGCTTACCTGACCGCGACCGCTGCAATTTCCATCCCGCTTTCTCTGGTCGTTTCAGGGTCGCGGTGCGACCGCGGCGAAAGGCAGTTTAAGCCTAAATTACTTGCTTGGACAACGATCAATTTGCTCGAACATACCCATCGCATAGACTGATTCCGGGCTGAGCTGCCGTTTCGGGCCGGAGCTGTACAAATCCGCTCTCCGGGTCATACTGCCCTGACGGCGAAGGGCAGGCTCAGGATCACGCTTGCGCTACTGCCCCGCCAATAGCCCACTCGCCGATTTGACGTTTTTTTGCCTCCGGTATTATTATTGAACCGCCCTCAGCCAGCGCTGTTGCCACCTGCCGGATCAATACCGGCAATCCGCCTCTGGATCTCGGCAGCTGACATGCATCTTCTGAAATAATCGGGCTTGGGAGTCCTGACCACAACAACATGCCCTCCCGTCGAATTTTCTTTCTGGTCGCCACGATCACCCTGATCAGCCTGCGCGCGCACGGCCAGGTGCTGAGTGTGGCCGGCGGTAAGACTGTCAGGGTTGCAACCAGGCATGATTACGCCAGCGTGGAGATCAACCTGCCCTGGCGGGAGCGTATATGGGGACGTCAGGAATGGCGCCTGGACCTGAACCAGGCCTTCAGCGCTTCCGGTTTTCACGACGTCAACGACGTCTACCTGGTCAGCTGGGCGCCCAACCTTATCCTGCGCTGGCAACACAGGGCCGACTTCTATCCTTACTTCCAGGCAGGGTTTGGCCTGGCCCTGCTGTCTGAAGATAACTTTGAATCCGAGGACAATGACCCGCGCCATACGGGAACCACAGATATGGGTTCACACGGCCAATTTGAGAGCAGCCTCGCGCTGGGTGTGATTCGCGGTCGCTTTGGTATGCGGGTCAAGGTGTACCACTATTCCAACGCTAATCTATCCAGTACCAATGACGGTATCGATGTTGCCGAACTCGGGTTGAGCTACCGGTTTTAAGTGTTCCTCCGAGGCCACCTGGGCCTTGCCCTGCCTCCGGCGAGCCGGTTACGCCCGTTGCAGTAGCCTGCTGCAGTTTGCTTACTGGCCTCGCGGATTAAGTCGTTAAGAGCATTTGGAATCCCCGCAGCTGAGGCAGGTCATGCAACCGTCGGAGTAGACCACCGCCTTGGTATAGCACTTGCCGCACAGCTGGGCACTCGCCGGGTAGTCGTTCTCGGGGTCGTCGTTGTCCGCCAGCGCCTGCTTCTTGCCGGCGATAAACGCCTTCTGGTGTGGATCCAGTTTGTCCTGGGGCAGCAGGCCGATACTTTTCATGTGGTTCTCGATGGCCTCGCCGATCTCGGCGACCAGTGACGGCATGAAGCGTCCGCCGCGCTTGAAGTAGCCGCCTTTGGGGTCGAACACGCCTTTTAACTCCTCCACCAGGAAAGTTGCGTCACCGCCCTTGCGAAACACCGCGGAGATAACCCGGGTGAGCGCCACCACCCACTGGAAGTGGTCCATGTTCTTCGAGTTAATGAAAATCTCGAAGGGCCGACGCTGTTCGTGTTCGGTGCCCTGGTTGAGCACGATGTCGTTGATAGTGATATACAGCGCGTGTTCTGACAGCGGCGTTTTCACTTTGTAGGTGGAGCCCACCAGTATTTCCGGCCGCTCCAGCTTTTCGTGCATGTGTACGACATCAGCGACGGCGGCTGACTCCGGTGTTTCGGGCTGCTTGCTGATAACGGCGCAGTCCACGATTTGCTTGTCGATTTTTATGGTCATGGCAGATTTTCTCCCGGTGTTTATAACTTGCCGTAGTAGCCCTCCTTGAGGGCGTCGTACAGGTTCGCGGCGGTATGCACCTCGCCGTCGTATTCAATCTCCTCATCGCCTCGCGCTTCCACCGTAGTGCCGTCGCTGAGGGTGAAGCAGTAGCGCGTGTTGGCGATGTCCTGTTCGCGTACCAGCACACCCTGGAAAGCATCCGGGTTGAAGCGGAAGGTGGTGCAGCCCTTCAGGCCTTTCTGGTAGGCGTACAGATAGATATCCTTGAACGCATCGTAATCGATGTCGCTGGGGACATTGATGGTCTTGGATATACTGGAATCCACCCAGGCCTGGGCGGCGGCCTGCATGTCCACATGCTGCTGGGGGGTGATGTCGTCGGTGGTGATGAAATAGGGCGGCAGGCAGTGCGGCCCCTCGCTGACGAAGGGCGAGGCCTCGGGATCAACGAGGTGACGGTAGGCCAGCAACTCGTAGGAATCCACCTCGACCTTTTCCTTGCTCTTCTTGCCCTCGCGGATAATGTTGCGCGAGTACTGCTGGGCGAAGGTGGGCTCGATACCGTTGCTGGCGTTATTGGCCAGCGACAGCGCTATCGTGCCGGTGGGAGCGATTGAGCTGTGGTGGGTGAAGCGGCAGCCGCGCTCGGCCAGTTGCGTGACGAGGTCTGGGTCCACGCTCGCAATTTTCTGCATGTAGCGGCTGTAGCGGGCGTGCAGGACGCGACCCGGTAAGCTGTCACCGGCCTTCACCCCGTGCTCGCGCATCTCGGGCCGTCGCACCAGCATATCCTCGGTGACGATGTACTCCTTTTCCAGGGCCGGCGCCACGCCTTTTTCTTCCGCCAGTTGCAGCCCTGTGCGCCAGCCGGTCAATGCCAGTTCCCTGGTAGCGCGCTCGGTGAACTGTACCGCCCGGGCGCTGCCATACTTCAGCCGCAGCATGGCGAGGGCGGAGCCCAGGCCCAGAAAGCCCATGCCATGGCGCCGCTTGCTGGTAATTTCCTCGCGCTGGCCCGCCAGCGGCAGGCCGTTGATCTCCACCACGTTGTCCAGCATGCGGGTGAATATCGCCACCACCCGGGCAAAGCGCTGCCAGTCAAAACCGGCGTGTTCGGTGAACGGCTGTTCGACAAAGCTGGTGAGGTTGATCGAGCCCAGCAGGCAACTGCCGTAGGGCGGCAGCGGCTGCTCGCCGCAGGGATTGGTGGCGCGGATGGATTCGCAGAACCAGTTGTTGTTCATCTCATTGACCCGATCAATCAGGATGAAGCCGGGCTCGGCGTAGTCATAGGTCGACGCCATGATGGTCTGCCAGATATGGCGGGCCGGCACTGTCCGGTAGATCCGGCAGGCGGTTTCGCCGCGCTCATTCTGCAGGTAGCCGTCGTTGACGGGCCAGGGCCGCCACAGGATACCCGCGTCCCCCGCCTTTGCCTCGGCCTCGGCCAGGCTGGTGGCGCTGATGGGAAATACCAAGGGCCAGGGCAGGTCATCCTGCACCGCCTGCATGAACTCGTCGGTAATCAACAGTGACAGGTTGAACTGGCGCAGTCGGCCCGGCTCGCGCTTGGCGCGGATAAACGCCAGGACGTCCGGGTGCGATATGTCAAAGGTCGCCATCTGGGCCCCGCGCCGGCCGCCCGCAGAGGACACCGTGAGGCAGGTCTTGTCGAAGATGTCCATGAACGACAGGGGCCCGGAGGTGCGGGCCCCTGCGCCCGCTACCGGGGCGCCGGCGGGGCGCAGGGTGGAGAACTCGTAACCGATGCCGCAGCCGGCCTTGAGGGTCAGGCCCGCCTCGGAGTTTTTCGACAGGATACTCTCCATGGAATCGCCCAGGGTGGCCGACACGGTGCAGTTGATGGTTGAGGTGTTGGCCTTGCAGGCGCCCGCGCCCGCGTTGGACAGGATGCGCCCGGCGGGAATGGCGCCCTGGCGCAGTGCCCACAGGAACTCCTCGTTCCAGTGGCGCCTGAGCTGCGGGGTTGCTTCCACCTCGGCGATAGCGTGGGCGACCCGCTGGAAGGTGGCGTCGATGTCCCGGTCCAGCGGCTTGCCGTCGGTGTCCCGCAGGCAGTATTTCTGGCGCCAGATATCGAGGGAGGTCGCCTGCAGGGGGATCCCGGCGGCGGCGGGCTGGCTGGCGGGCAGAGGGGTGATTCTGGACATGGTGGGGACTCTTATTCGGGCTTGTAGACACTATATATGCACCCAAAATGTATTCCGGTCTACCATATGTAGGTATTCCTGTGTAATAAGCCCGATAATATTGATCCAGCGCAAGATAATGGTAAAGCGGTGCAGGCCAGTCCCGGCACGGCTCCCCCGCCCGTCCGCGAGCAGGCGGCGCTGTCGCAGTGGTCCTGGCTTGCTATAGTGGCGTCGGGGTCAATATGCCGGGGGCGGGAATGAAGAGTCTGGTGCGAGCGACGGGGCTGCTGGCCGTGATGCTGGCCGTGGGCGCGTGCAGCGAGGAGGTGGCGGTGGGGGAGACAGGCGCGGTGCCGGCGCCACCGGCGGTCGCCGCGGGCGTATCAGAGGAACTTGCCCGGGCCCGGGCCGCGCTCATCACCGGGCTTCACTACCGGCTGCGGTTCGAGATCCCGGCCGATGAAGCTGGTCCGATAGCGGTGCAGGCGGTCATCAGTTTCGAACTTGCGGCCAATGCCGTACCCCTGCAGCTGGACTTTCGCCAGGGCGAGGCCGCTATACGCTCCCTGCGTATCAATGGCGCCGCCGCGAAGGTCGAACTGGCGGAGGAGCACATCCTGCTGCCGGTGGCTGCCCTGCGCCCGGGGCACAACGAGGTGGCGATCAACTTCATCGCGGGCGACAGCTCGCTCAACCGCAACCCGGATTTTCTCTATACGCTGTTCGTACCCGATCGCGCCCGTTCGGCGTTCCCGCTGTTTGACCAGCCCGACCTGAAAGCGCGCTTCGAATTGAGCCTGGTGGTTCCGGCCGGCTGGCTGGCGCTGGGCAATGGACCGCTGGCGCAGCGTATAGAGCTGGACGATGCGCGCTGGGAGTACCATTTTGCGCCCACGGACCTGATCAGTTCATACCTCTTTTCTTTTGTCGCCGGTAACTTCCAGGCCATCACACGGGAGGTGAACGGGCGCACAATGACCATGCTGCACCGGGAGACCGACTCCGCGAAGCTGGCGCGCAATGTCGATGCCATTTTCGCGTTGCACGGGGAGTCCCTGGACTGGCTGGAGCACTACACGGCAATACCGTATCCCTTCAGCAAATTTGATTTTGTACTGATCCCGGGGTTTCCCTTCGGCGGTATGGAGCATGTGGGTGCTATCCAGTACCGCGCCGAGAGCCTGCTGCTGGACGCATCGCCGCCCCTGACCGATACGTTGCGCCGGGCGCACCTGATCGCCCACGAAACCGCCCATATGTGGTTTGGCGACCTGGTGACCATGCGCTGGTTCGACGACGTCTGGACCAAGGAAGTCTTCGCCAATTTCCTGGCGGACAAGATGGTGAACCCCGGCTTTCCCGAGGTGGACCACGCGCTCAATTTCCTGGTCACTCACTACCCGGCGGCCTATGCGGTGGATCGCTCGGAGGGCGCCAACCCGATTCGCCAGGCATTGCCCAACCTCAACCAGGCGGGACAGTTGTACGGCAGTATTATTTATCACAAGGCCCCCATCATGATGCGCCAGCTGGAATTGATCCTGGGAGAGGAGAGCCTGCGCGGGGGGCTGGGGGAGTACCTGCGGCAGTTCGCTTACGGCAATGCCAGCTGGCCTGACCTCATTCGTATACTCGACGCCCGCACCGACACGGACCTGGCGGCCTGGAGCGAGGTCTGGGTGAATACCGCGGGCCGGCCCCGGTTTCGCGAGGTGCCGGCAGCGCAGGGTGTCCAGGGGCAGCGAGCGTTGCAGCAGCTTGACCCCGCCGGCCTGGGTCGCGTCTGGCCCCAGCAGTTCGAACTGCTCAGGCTGTATGCGGACGGCCAGGACAGCCTGGCCCTGGTGGCGGCAGAACCTGCGTCAGCGCTGCCGCCCCCCGCCGGCGAGACGCCGGTGGCGAGCCTGTTCAACGCCGATGGCCTGGGCTATGGCCTGTTTCCGCTCGATCCGGACATCCTGGGTGCCTGGGACCGCTTGCAGCCGGTGCAGCGGGGTTCCGCCCTGGTTAGCGCCTGGGACGAACTGCTGGCAGGCTCGGCGGTAGATAGCGCGGTTTACCACGGGCAGCTGCTGGCGATAGTCCGCAATGAGCAGGACCCGCTGCTGCTCACACTGGCGCTGGGCCAGCTGCAATACCTCTACCAGGTATTGCTGGATGACGCACAGCAAAGCGCCCTGGCGGTCAGTACCGAGGAGCAGCTGTGGGCCACGCTGGAGGCCCAGCCCGACAGCAGTCGCCGCAAGCTGGTGTTTCGCTACTATGCGGCGCTGGCGTCTTCTGGTGCAGGGGTGCAGCGCCTGTACGATATCTGGTCGGGAGCGTTGGCCGTCGACAAGCTGGTGCTGGCGGAGGAGGATCGCACCGAGCTGGCGCAGACGCTGGCGATTCGTCTGCCGGTGAAGTCAGAGAATATTATCGCCCGCCAGCTGGCGAGCATCGACAACCCCGACCGGCGCCGCCGGCTGGCATTTATCGCCCCTTCCCTGGCCGCGGACGAGGCGGTGCGCGACGCATTTTTTGCGTCCTTGCGCGAGCCGAAAAATCGCCGGACGGAAAATTGGGTGAAAGACGCGGTGGCCAACCTGCACCATCCCTCACGTCGCCAGCAGGCGGAAAAATACCTGCTGCCCAGCCTGGAGTTACTGGAGGAGATACAGGTTACCGGGGATATATTCTTTCCCAGCCATTGGTTGCAGTCCACCCTGGCCAACCACAATTCCGCGCCGGCGGCGCAGACCGTGCGCCAGTTCCTGGCGCAGCGTCCCGACTACAATCCGCAGCTGCGCATGAAAATACTACAGGCTGCGGACGGGCTCTTCAGGGCATCGGCTATACGGGCGCGGCAGGAGAGTCCGACTGCGCAGCGCTGAAGCACTGCGCAGGCATGGGTGCCCGCCTGCCGATACCCCCGTGCGTCAGTCGCACAGCGCCTGCATTTTCTTGTAGGCGATATTGGTTTCCTGCTCCGTGGCCGCTTTCAGCAATTGCTGCTTGGCCGTCGCGCAGTCGCTGGAAATCTGCACTACCGAGGCATTCATATCGGGGTAGGCCGGATGGGAGGGCGGGGTGTTGCACATGGCCGCAGACACCCGGCGGATATTGGTGTGATCGCCCTGTTCGACCGACACGCAGTCGCCCACGTCAATTTCCTTCTGGTCGGTCACCACCGAGACGGTATTGCCGTTGACCAGCATGATGGTGTACTGGTTGGCGGTGCCCGCCGTCTCCTTGGAAACCAGGGCGCCCAGACCCGCGCCGGCGGCGGCCCCGAGGGCCTGGCTGCCGGAGGAGTAGCCGCTGGCTGCCAGCAGGCCCAGGGCGCCGCCTATCAATGAGCCCTCGGCGTAGTTAGGTTTCATCTGCACCTGCTGGACGTTCTGTACGGTGCCGTAGGCCACCGTAATCAGGGAGTTGCGGCTTGAACCAGTGCCCGGGTCGGTGCTCATATTGGCGCAGCCGGTGAGCATTACCGCAGCGAGTGCAGAACCGTATAGTTTGAATGACATCTGGAAAATCTCCTGTGGTGGGTGTGCCGTCCCGCTTCGGGGCGTGAACATCTGCGCGCAAGCATACCCGTAATTTGGCCGCTCGTCAGCCGACACGCCGCCGTCGACGGGTCCGGGCTCACCGTTTGCCGCGGTTGCGGGGCGATAGTACTATCGCCGGGGTACATCAGTTTGCGTATAGAGTTCAATTCGCTCTCGACCCCCGGGTATCCACCGCAGCTTATTACCCGTTATTGAGCAGAGCCGGCCGGCGACCTGTGAACAGCCCGCCCACTCGGTCCGCCGCCAGGACAAGGAGCCCGAACATGGCATTACACGACAAAAATTCCATTCGACATAAATTGCAGGACGATATCTACGCGTCGGTTGATCTCAGCGTGAGGATGCCGAAGTATCGTTTCCCCAGCGTCGAACAGGACCCGCGACACGCTTACGCGGTGGTGCACGACGAGTTGATGCTGGACGGCAACGCCCGGCAGAACCTGGCCACCTTCTGCCAGACCTGGGAGGAGCCTGAAATCCACCGCCTGATGGACGACTGCATCGACAAGAATATTGTCGACAAGGACGAATACCCGCAGATCGCGGAAATCGAGTCGCGCTGCGTCCATATGCTGTCCGACCTGTGGAACTCCCCTGCCGGAGACAATGCCGTGGGCTGTTCCACCACCGGCTCGAGCGAGGCGGCCATGCTGGGCGGCATGGCTATGAAACGGCGCTGGGAGGCGCGGCGCAAGGCGCAGGGCAAGGCTATCGACAAGCCCAACCTGGTGACCGGACCGGTGCAGGTGTGCTGGCACAAGTTCACCCGCTACTGGGACATCGAACACCGCGAAATACCCATGGAGAAAGGGCGGCTGCTGATGACGCCGGAAGAAGTGCTCGCGCGCTGTGATGAAAACACGATCGGTGTGGTGCCGACGCTGGGAGTGACCTTCACCGGTGAGTATGAGCCGGTGCAGGCGGTGTCCCTCGCGCTGGATAGACTCGAACAGGAAACAGGCCTGGATATCCCGATCCACGTGGATGGGGCCAGCGGCGGTTTTCTCGCGCCGTTCTGTGCCCCCCGGATGGTATGGGATTTCCGCCTGCCACGGGTGAAATCCATCAACGCCTCGGGCCACAAATTCGGCCTGGCGCCGCTGGGGGTGGGCTGGGTAGTCTGGCGCGAACAGCAGGACCTGCCTGAGGAGCTGATTTTCTGGGTGAACTACCTCGGCGGCAATATGCGTGATATCGCCCTCAACTTTTCCCGCCCTGGCGGGCAGGTGGCCTGCCAGTATTACAATTTCCTGCGCCTGGGCGCCGAGGGCTACCGCAAGATTCACCGGGCCTGCTACGACACCGCGCAGTACCTGGCGGCTGAAATCGCCGCGCTGGGGCCGTTTGATATCATCTATGACGGCGCGGCGGACAAGGGGATACCCGCGCTGTGCTGGAAGATGAAGGACGACGTCGACCCCGACCCCGGCTTTAACCTGTATGACCTCGCCGACCGCTTGCGGGCCCGTGGCTGGCAGGTGCCAGCCTATTCACTTCCCGCTAATTGTGAGGAACTGGCGATCCAGCGCATCCTGGTGCGCCACGGGGTCAGCCGCGACCTCGCCTCGCTGTTACTCGAGGATATCAACAGCGCGCTGGACTACCTCGCCAGGCATCCCGCCCGGTCGTCCCTGACCGGTGCCGAGGCCTCGGGGTTTCACCACTGAGACGACCATAAGGCCAGCGCGCTCATGCCCCTGCACGGCAGCCGCATCTTAACAGCGCGGTCGCGCTGCTGATGCTGCCCGCGCCCGCGGCAGCCAATCCGTTATAGTCGCATCAGGGCGCGCGGTGCGTCGCTGTTTTAGATCTGCCAAAAAGTTGGTGCTATCCGCCCTTCAACTACAATCATAATGACGTACACTTGGCGGCTTCCGGATTGAGCTACACTGGAATCTCGCGACAACACTAAAAAAGAGGACATCCGATGAATTATTTTGTGACCGGCGGTACCGGCTTTATTGGCCGATTTGTAGTGGAGCGACTGCTCAAGCGTCCCAGGTCAAAGGTCTATATTCTGGTGCGTAAGGAATCGAAGCAGAAGTTTGAAGCCCTGCGCGATTCGCTAGGTGCAGACCCCGCACGCCTGCTGCCCATGTGGGGCGATATCACAACGCCGGGACTGGTCTCGAAGGCCAACCTGGCGAAGCTCAAGGGCAAGATCGACCACGTCTATCACCTTGCCGCAGTGTACGACCTGAATATGTCCGACGAGCAGGGTGACCGGGTCAACAACGAGGGCACCCGCAACGTGGTGAAATTCGCCAACGCCCTGGGCGGCAAGGTGTCGCTGCAGCATATGAGTTCCATCGCCATCGCCGGCGGCCATTTCAAGGGCGTGTTCAAGGAGAGCATGTTCGATGAGGGCCAGGATACCTCCAACCCGTATTACCGCACCAAGTTCCAGTCGGAGCGGATCGTGCGGGAAGAGTGCAAGGTGCCCTGGCGGGTATACCGACCTGGGGCAGTGGTCGGTTCCAGCGTTACCGGGGAAATGGACAAGATCGACGGGCCCTATTACCTGTTTCCCACCATCAAGGCGATCGTCGACACGGTCCCCAAATGGCTGCCGCTGCTGGGCGTTGAGGGCGGCAAGATCCCCATCGTGCCGGTGGACTACGTGGCGGACGCCACGGTCGCCATCGCCCATAAGCCCGGCCTGGACGGCAAGGCATTCCAGCTGCTGCAAGCGCCCCAGGACAGTACCGGCAAAATCATGGAGATCTTCTTTGACGCGGCTCACGGCCCCGGGTTTGCCAAGCAGTTCGAGTTACCCCGCATGCCGAAGCTGGTGAGCCAGGGCCTGCGCCAGACCGCCAAAATGCTGCCCCTGAAGGTGGCGGCGAAAGAAATGACCAGGGCCACCGGCATTCCCGCGGCGGCCCTGGGCTATATCACCAGCCAGGTGTCGTTTGACGACAAGCAGGCCCGGGATGCCCTCAAGGGCACCGGTATCAGCTGTCCCAAGCTCACGGATTACGCCCCGGTGCTCTGGTCCTACTGGGAGTCCCATCTCGATTTCCCGAAGCCCGCCCGTGGTGGCAAGGCAAAACTGGCGGGCAAGGTGGTGATGGTCACCGGCGCATCCAGCGGTATCGGCCTGGAGTCGGCGCGTAAATTTGCCGCCAGTGGCGCCATCGTGATCCTGGTGGCCCGCACCCTGTCCAAGCTGCAGGAACAGGCGGATATCATCAGCAAGCAGGGCGGAGAGGCCTACGCTTATTCCTGTGACCTGAGCGACTTGGCGGATATCGACCGCCTGGCGAAAAAGGTGCTGGAGGATTTCGGCCGGGTGGACATCCTGGTGAACAACGCGGGTCGTTCCATCCGGCGGGCGGTGATGGAATCGCTGGATCGTTTCCACGATTACGAGCGCACCATGCAGCTGAATTATTTCGGCTGTGTGCGCCTGATCAATGGCCTGTTGCCGTCGATGGTGGCCAACAATGGCGGCCAGATCATCAATATTTCGAGTATAGGCTGCCTGGTCAATGCGCCGCGCTTCGCTGCTTACGTGGCGAGCAAGTCGGCGCTTGACGCGTTCTCGCGCAGCCTGTCATCGGAAGTGAAGCAGGACAATATCGATATCTCCACCATTTACATGCCGCTGGTGCGCACGCCCATGATCGCGCCCACCAAGATCTACAACTACGCTCCCACCTGGTCGGTGGACAAGGCCTCCAGCCTGGTCGTGGATGCGGCCATCCATAAAACGAAGCGCATCAAGACCTTCCTCGGGCAAACCATGGAGATGAGTTACGCGGTGGCTCCGAAGTTCAACGACAGCTTGCTGGCCCGCGGCTTCCAGTTGTTCCCGTCGTCGGCCAAGGCGCGCGGCAAGAAGGACGACGAGGCGCCCAGCGGCGAAACCATGGCGCTGGCCTACCTGTTGCGGGGTACGCACCTGTAACAGCGCGGGCCTGTGCCGGGGTGTGGGCGGTCGCCGGCCGTCCACATCCGGCGGTTCCCATCGGAGCCGGGATAGAGTAAGATGCGCCCCCCGCCATGCGCCCGTTTCCATTCGGTGCACTCGCATCATTCATTAAACCAAGAGATACACCATGACATTTGACGAGCTCGGCCTGGCCGCGCCCCTGCTGCGTGCAGTTAAGGAAAAAGGTTACACCGAGCCATCCCCGATCCAGGTGGAGGCAATTCCCCCGGTGTTGGCCGGCCGCGATATTATGGCGGCAGCCCAGACCGGCACCGGTAAGACGGCGGGTTTCGTCCTGCCTATCCTGCAGCTGTTGAGCGCCCATGCGCCCGCGCACCCGCATCGCACGCGCGCACTGATCATTACTCCCACTCGCGAACTGGCTGCCCAGGTACAGGAGAGCGTGGTCACCTACGGCAAGCACTTGCCGCTCAAATCGGCGGTGGTGTTCGGTGGGGTAAAAATCAACCCGCAGATCACCGCGCTGCGCAAGGGCGTGGATATTCTGGTCGCCACACCCGGCCGCCTGCTCGATCTTTACCAGCAGGGCGAAGTGCGTTTTAACGAAATAGAAATCCTGGTGCTGGACGAAGCCGATCGTATGCTGGATATGGGCTTTATCCACGATATACGCCGTATCCTGAAGCTGCTGCCTGCCCGGCGCCAGAACCTGCTGTTTTCGGCAACCTTCGCCAACGAGATCCGGCAGCTTACCAGGAGCATCCTGCACGACCCGGTGGAGGTGGAAGTTTCGCCCCCCAACGCCACCGCCGAGCGCGTGGAACAGTGGGTCTACCCGGTGGACAAGAAAGACAAGTCCGCGGTGCTGCAGCAGTTGGTGAAAGAGAATGACTGGCAACAGGTACTGGTATTCAGCCGCACCAAGCACGGCGCCAACAAGCTCGCCCAACAACTGGAGAAGGCCGGCATCAATGCCGCGGCCATCCACGGCAACAAGAGCCAGGCGGCGCGCACCAAGGCCCTGGCCGACTTCAAGAACGGCAAGGTACGGGTGCTGGTGGCCACGGACATCGCGGCCCGGGGCCTGGATATCGCCCAGTTGCCGCAGGTGGTGAATTTCGACCTGCCCAATGTGCCCGAGGACTACGTGCACCGCATTGGTCGCACCGGCCGGGCCGGGGCGGCCGGCAAGGCCTATTCGCTGGTCAGCGCCGACGAGATCAAGCAGCTCAACGATATAGAGCATGTAATCCAGCGGCACCTGACCCGGGAGTACGTCGACGGTTTTGAGCCCGACCACGACGTGCCCGCCAGCGCGCCCATGCGCAAGCCGCAGGTGCACGGCCAGGCCCGCATGCAGCAGCATCACAAGCGGCCTGCAGGCGCGGGTGACGGCAAGCACACCTCCCGCGGCCGTGGCAGCGAGGGACACAACCGGCCCCAGCAGCGCAGCAAGCGCCCGGGGGGTCGTTCGCGCCCGGCACTGGGACAGGGTGGAAATAGCCGCTAGCGCAGATCCGTGTCTTTCGCGGCGTAGGCTTAGCGCCTAGAAGTCCGCCGTACCATTGCGAATCCGGGCGGCAAATTCCGCGTCCAGCGCTTCGTACTGGCTGGCTCCGGGCTTCATCACGTAGAGTGCGTCCGTTACCTGCTCCGGGTCGTAGGCCTGGCTGCGCAGCTCGCCCTTGACCAGCTTGAAGGTGCCGGTAGTGTCCAGCTCGCGCTGGATGCGCAGGAACACGGGTCTCGCGTAGGCTGGCAACCTGGCACAGATATGGGCGGAAAAACTGGCCAGGTCGAGTTGCGTCACGCCCTCGGCCAGTGACAACGCGGCCATGCCGGCGCGGCCATCGGCCTTTGGCACTTCCACCCCGTACACATTGCAGAATGCTATCTGGGGATGGGCATTGATGATTTCGCCCACCTCGTTGGTGGACACGTTCTCGGACTTCCAGCGGAAGGTATCGCCGACCCGATCGACAAACTGGTAGTGCGGCAGGCCCATGGTAAATCCGACATCCACAATTTTCATCAGGTCGCCAGTGTTAAACCAGGCATCGCCGGGTTTGAAGGCCCCGCGCAGGATTTTCTTCTCCGTCGCCTCCTTGCTGGTGTAGCCCTCGAACGCCGTCACCGGGGTGATTTTTCCCAGCAGCAGGCCGGGCTCGCCCCGGGCGACCTTGATACAGCGACCTGTTGCATCCCGCACGATTTCATCAGCATCCACGTCATATTTGACCAGGGCGACGGGCAGGGTGGTAGCGCCGACGGTGCAGTCCTTGTTGAGGAAATTGAGAAACCCCACGTTGCCCTCGCTGGAGCCGTAGAACTCGGCCACCCGGCGCACGCCGAATCGCGCCTTGAATTCGTGCCAGACGTCCGGCCGCAGGCCGTTGCCCATCATGGTGCCCAGGGGATTCTTGTAATCGTCCGCTTGCGCCGGGGTGTTCAGCAGGTAGCGGCACAGCTCGCCGATATAGATAAAACAGGTGGCGCCGTGCTGGCGCACTTCGCCGAGGAAATTGCTGGCGGAAAAGCGGCGGCGGATGAACATGGTTGCGCCGGTGCAGAACGCGGCGCCCACCCCGAGAAAGAGGCCGGTGCCATGGTATAACGGCAGGCACAGATAGATGCAGTCCCGCTCGTCGCAGCGCAGGCCGGCCTTGTAGGACAGCGCCGCGGTCATCAGGTAGCGGCGGTTGGACAGCACTGCCGCTTTGGGCATGCCGGTGGTGCCGGAGGTGAAGATGTACAGCGCGGTGTCCCCGAGCGTCATGCGGCCGGTTTCCGGGGGGTTCTCGTGGTCTTCATCGGCCGACTCCTCGGCCAGGTCCGCAGCCCAGAGAGGGCAGGCCAGCTCGCCCGCATCGGGTACAAACAAATACGTCGCCACGCTCGCCAGCGCCGGGTCTTCGCGCACGTCGTTGACCGCGTCCAGCCGCTCCTCGCCGAAAATACACATACTCGAGTCGGTGATGCTCATGCAGTGAATGAGCGGGCCGCCGGTCAGGTTGGTATTGAGCAGGGCGGCCTTCGCCCCCAGCTTGTTCAGGGCAATCAGCGCGGCCAGGTATTCGACACGGTTTTCCAGCATCACACTGACAGTATCGCCGCGCATCAGGCCAAGGCCCCGCAGCGCGCTGGCGTAGCGGTTGGCGTATTCGTTGAGTTCTCGCCAGGTAAGTTCCCGGCCCTCAAAAATAACAGCAGTGTGCAGCGGATACCGGGCCGCGGTGGCCTCGACTCGCGCGCCGAAGCAGTCGCGGGTGCTCAGGGGACGCGGCTTTATTTCCCGGGCGAGCCCCGGCAGGATCCGTGCTTCGGCCAGGGTGGTGGCCACTTCTGTCATGCGCATTATTATGTCCCGAACGGAAGGGGTTGAGTGAGGCAAGATAGCGGTTATACCCCGGTGCGGCAACCGGGGATAGCCGGGGGTAGTGGCCGCGGGTCCGGCGCTGCGTCAGCTTTGAACATGGCAGCCCCATGTCAGGAACTGGTCCTGTCATCGCGCAAATCACGGGCGACCCGTGACCCCTCGGCTTATCGATCATGGCCCCAGCAGGTTGGATATCTTGCCCGCGGACAATTTCGAGAACCAGGCGGCGTCATAGCAACGCTGCAACAGGTTGATCGCCGACAGGGCAGTGACAATGCGCTGGGCAAAGGCCTCGCGCCGCGCTACCAATTCGGCAGTGCCGCCCAGTAATTGCAGGTGCTGCGCCAATCGCAGGCCGGTGGCGAGCAGGTCCTGCGATACCGAGGACTCGCAACTGACCGTACGCCGCAGCAGCATCTGTTCGCCCTGCGCCATCAGGCGGGTGATAAATTTCCTGCGGTCGGTGACCGGCGCGGGGCCCAGTTCCAGCAGGGTGACAGCGATGATGAGGTAGGACTCGGTGATCGAGCGCAGGATGGCGTGGCCGAAGCGCGGTGGTTGTTCCCGCAGCAGTTTTTGCAGCGAGTGTTCGCCGTTTGCCCAGTCGGGATAGCGCTGCTGTGCTTCATTCTGCACTTCCTGCAGGAAGTCCGCCGTCGGCTTGTAAAAGAATTCAAACTTGTACAGGTCGCGCAGGTTGAGCGCCGCACGCTCGAGCAACCGGGCGTTGGGTGCGTCGATGCCCAGGGCGCAACTGGCCAGCCCGATCTCCGCCAGGGCGGCGCTGAGGAAATAGTGGGTGATGGTATTGCGGTAATAGGCCGCCGCCAGCCGCTTGCCCGGGGGGATGTAGTACACCGGGGCGCTCGCCTTGTCGAAGCAGCGAATAAGGCCGGAGCCCTGCAGGGCCAGCACCGCGGCTCGCACCTGCTCCTCGTCGTCGAGACTGAAACCGGAGGCGGCGGGCAGGCCCCGTGTGCGCACCAGGGTCGCAATATCGCCGGCCTGGGCGTGGATTTCCGCTGCCGTCAGGGCGCGGCCGTTGGCGCCCAGCAGTACCATGCTCAGCACATCAGCGGATTTGATCGGCGTGATCTGCTCTATGCGTGAGCACACCTCGAAGCCCATGCGGGTTACCACGCCGCGATCCGGGGCCGAATCGCCGGCCACATCAGCCGACAGGGTGGTAGTCTCGCCCAGGGCAAGGGGTTTGGCGAAGCGTACATAGACCTTGCCGTAGGGCTGGTTCATACCGAAGATGTAATTGAAAAACCAGCCCAGGGACTCCTTGCGCTTGGGTTCGCCCCGCTGGATCGCCACGTAGTCGTCGATTTCAGCGATGCGATCGAAGGCGATGGACACCGGCACCAGCATCACCTTGTCGATGCCTTCTTTCTGGCAGGACTCCACCACCCAATTCAGAATGCCCAGTTTCGGTGGCGACAGCTTGCCCGTGCGCGAGCGGGTGCCCTCTATGGACCAGGACAGGTGCAGTTTGTTGCGGATCAGGTAGTCGATATAGCTGCGGAACACCAGCTTGTAGATCGGGTCCTCCTGGAAGGTGCGCCGCAGGAAAATAGCGCCCACCCGGCGCGCCAGGCTGCCGAAACCCAGGAAATTCATGTTGATGCCCGCGAAGATCAGTGGCAGCGGGCGGAAGTTATTCTCAAGCAGCGAGAGCAGGAAGACAAAACTGTCCATATGGGATTTGTGTGACCACAGGAACAGCAGCAGGTGATCCCTGGACAACGCCCGCAATTCTTCCAGCGCCTCGCGGTTGATATCGAGTTGGCGCTCATAGCTGCGGGTGTAGATAAAGCGGGCCAGTTTCGCTGCCGGATTGAGCCATGACTCCTTCGGCGTGGCCTCGATTTCATGCAGGCACTTGCGGGCGTAGGCCTGTGCCTGGTCAAGAGTTTTACCGCTGCCCTGTGCCGCCTGCTGCAATTCGGCCAGGAAAGTGGCGTCCTCCAGCAAACCGCCGGCGCCGTCGACTGGCATCACAGGCTGAACACGCCAAACAGTGCCGCGTGATCGGACAGATCGCGCCACGGGCCCTTGCTCAGGCGTTGGCAGGCATGGGGTTTCAGCCCGCGGTAGTAGATGCGGTCCACCGACAGCAGCGGCGCCCACACCGGGAAAGTGCGCGCGTGGCGCCCCTCCATCTGGACGAACAGTTCCTCCAGCCCCAGGTCCTGGTGCAGGTGCCGCTCTGCGCGCTGGCGCCAGTCGTTGAAATCGCCGGCGATGATCATCGGTTCATCGTGGGGCACGTGCTGGTCAATGCGCTCGGTGAGGGCCTGGAACTGGTCGCGACGCTCCTGCTCCAGCAGGCCGAGGTGGACACACAGTGTGTGCAGGCGGACGGAACGACCCGGGATTTCGATAATGCCGTGCAGGATGCTGCGGCTGGAGCGTTTGAAGATCGAGACGTCGATATTTTCCCAGCTGGCAAAGGGATACATGCTGAGAATGGCGTTGCCGTGGTCGCCCTTGCGGTAGATGGAGTTGCGGCCGTAGGCATAGTGGGGCCAGCTCTGGTCCGCCAGGTATTCGAAATGGGGCTGGTCGGGGTAGGAGAAGCGACGCCGTTTGGCGGCGCTCTTGATGGCGGTGCCGTGTATTTCCTGCAGGAATACCACGTCGGCGCCGGAATCGGCGATACGGTCGCGCATGGAATCCAGCACGAAGCGGCGATTGCCGGTGCAATAGCCCTTGTGGATGTTATAGGTGAGGACACAAATCTTACTGCTCACGACAATCCCTTGCACCCGCTACGGTTAACATAGTACAGAACACTATTTTTCCTTTTGTTTTCGCCGCTGCTGCGCGGCCTTGATGGACCACTTCAGCACATAATCGCAGCCGCTGGCGCCGGCGATGAACAGCACGGCGGCGGAAGCGACGGTAGTGGCCAGTGGCGGTATCGAGGTGACTACCTGCGCTGCCAGCACCAGGGCGCAAAAACTGATCTGTATGAACATATTCGCCTTGCTGAGGCGGCTGGCGGAAAACTCGAACGCACCTATTAACCAGTGATAGCAGGCTGCGCCGAGTACGATGACGAGGTCGCGGCCAATCACCACCAGCGCCAGATACCAGGGGACCAGGCCGGTACTGGCAAAGCAGATAAAAGCGACGGTAATGAGCACCTTGTCGGCAATCGGGTCGAGCGCTGCCCCCAGGCGGGAGAGCGCCCCGAGCCTTCGTGCCAGCAGGCCGTCCAGCGCATCGGTCAATCCCGCCAGCAATCCGACCCCCAGTGCCCAATGGTAATTTTCCCGCAGGATAAAATAGCCCAGTGGGCCGGCCAGCAGCAGGCGCGACAGGGTCAGGGCGTTGGGCAGGTGTTGTAGCATGGGGCTGGTCAGCGATCTTCCTGAACCGGGCGCGGCTGTTTGTTCCCGGCAGCATCCCGATTGAGCAGGAAGACCGCCAGTTCGCGCTGCTCGGCTTCACTGAGCGGGGCAATCGGCATGGGCGACTGGGGTTTTTTGAGAACCTCGATAATGGCCTCGTAGCCCAGTCGATTCTCCAGTCCGGTCAGCAGCTTGGGATTCTCGCCCGACTCGTGGCAACTGGCGCAGTCATAATAGAAAAACAGCTGCTCGCCGCGTTTGGCCATGGCGGGAATATCTGCCCCCGCCAACCACCCGGGTGGTGCCGCGTCCAACCTGCTCGCCGGCGCCGCGTCCGCTGCGGGCGACCAGCCCGCCACGTTATCGCTGGGAACCACCCGGTAGATCGCACCGGCGTAATCGTCGGAGATATAGATTGCCCCGTCGGGGCCCTGGGCGACATCGACCGGGCGCCCGGCGATGTCGCCGTCACGGTTGAAACCGGTGAGGAAATCCCGCTCCTCTATGCCGTTGTCCGCCCAGTGCAGCGAGACGACCTTGTAGCCGTCGGGAATGCTGCGGTTCCAGGAACCGTGCAGGGCGACCAGGGCCGAGCGTTCGTAGCCGGCGGGCCAGCCGTTGTTATCGATAAAGGTCATGCCCAGCGGCGCGTTGTGGGCGCGAAAGCCATGGGCCGGGGCGGTTGGCTCGCGCGTCCCCGCCAGCGGGTCGGAGCCCATGTCGGGATCGGGCACGTTGTCCCCGTTGAAATAGGGCCAGCCGTAATAACGGCCGGGCTCGATGCGATTCAACTCGCAGGGGGGGAAGTCGTCACCCAGCAGGTCGCGCCCGTTGTCCGTCGCGTACAGCTCGCCGTTCCAGGGCGCCCAGTCAAAACCCACGCTGTTGCGCAGCCCGGTGGCGAGGATCTCACCACCACTGCCGTCGAGCTTGAAGCGCATCATGGTGGCGCGCCGCTCATCCTCTTCCACGCAGATATTGCAGGTCGAGCCCTGGGCGAGGTACAGCAGGCCATCGGGGCCGACGCGCAGGGTCTTGCTCCAGTGGTTGCCCTCGTCGCTCAAGCCTTCCACCAGCGGCTCGTAGGCGCCGGCCAGAGCGCCTCTTTCACTGTCGAACGCGACCCGGCCGATCCGGTTGGATTCCGCGATGTAAAGGTAGTCGCCCGCAAAGTCCATACCCAGCGGGCGTTTCAGGCCAGTAATCAACGGCATCACGGCGTCGGGGTGGCCGTCGCCGTCGGCATCCTTGCGCAGCAGCATGATATCGCCCGAGTGCGGCCGGCTCAGTAACAGGTCGCCTCCCGGAGTAAAGCGCAGGAAGCGCGCCTTGGGCAAATCGTTGGCGTAGAGCTGGAGGGTAAAGCCGTCGGGCAGCACGAAGCGCTGCTTCACGTCGGCGGCGGTGGCAGTGGGCCCGTCCACCCCCGCCATCACGTTAAGGATCATGCGCAGGCTGCTGGTGTCGATAGTGCCGGTGGCGATCAGGGTCAGGGGTATGCTGGCGAGCAGCACCAGGACGGCCAGCAGGCCGATGACAAGTTTTCGCAAGCGCAGTTCCTCCCGTTCAGTGGTGACGGCGTGACAGTGCCACGCCGCGTGAGCGGCAGACTATAACATAGGCCGCCGCCGCGGGATCAGCGCGGTTTCAGCCACCGCTTGCGCAGCAGCTTGTCGCCCTCGATGGCGAGGAAACTGGGCAGGAAACACAGCAGGATCAACGGCCACCAGTCCAGCGGGAAAGGCGCAGTGCGAAACAGGGCCGCGGCCTCTGGAATCAGGGTGGGGATAAACCGTATGAGTGTACTCAGGGCAATTCCACCCAGCAGCCAGGGGTTGGAGAAGGGGTTCAGGGTGAACACCGAGGCGTGGATAGAGCGGGCGGATATGACGTAGCCGAAGTGCGCCATCAATATCCCCCAGAACGCAGCGGTCTGGGCCTGGGTGAGCAGCAGTTCATCGACGATTTCGCCATTGGCCACCGCGCCGGCGCCCAGGTAGTAGTACAGCAGGAATCCCGGGGCGGCGATCGCCAGTCCCATCACCACCACCCGCTGCATGAACAGGGCATTGATGATGCGCACGTCGGGCTCCCGCGGCGGCTGTCGCAGCAGGCCCGGTTCCTTGGGCTCCATCATCAGCGGCATGGTCAGCAACACGGAGTCGAGCAGGTTGATCCAGAGAATCTGCACGGGCTCCAGTACAAAGCGGGCGGCAAACAGTGGCACGGCAGCCGCCAGCAGGATGGCGCCCATGATCAGCAGTGCCTGGGCGGCGTTGGTCGGCAGCGTATACAGTATGGCCTTTTGCAGATTATTCCAGGCGTGGCGACCCTCCTCGACCGCCGCGACGATGGTGGCGAAATTGTCGTCCGCCAGCACCATGTCGGATGCCTCCTTGGCTACCTCGGTGCCACTTACGCCCATCGCGATGCCGATGTCCGCGACCTTCAGCGCCGGCGCGTCGTTGACGCCGTCGCCGGTCATCGCGACCACATGACCATTGGCCTGCAATGCCTGCGCAATCGCCTGCTTGTGTTCCGGTGCGACGCGGGCAAACACCGAGACCTGCTCCGTTATGTCGCGCAGCTCGGCCTCGCTCAGTTCGCTGAGCTCGGCCCCCGTCGTCACCTGCTGTGCGGCGATACCGAGTTGCCGCGCCACCGCCTGGGCGGTATCCGGGTGATCACCGGTGATCATCACGGTGCGGATGCCGGCTTCCCCGCACTGTGCAATCGCCTCGATCGCCGAGCGCTTGGGCGGGTCGATCATGCCCTGCAGTCCGGCAAAACACATGTCCTGTAAATCATCGGGACACAGGCCGCTGTGATCCGCCGGCAGCTCCCTGACCGCAAAGCCCAGGGTGCGCAGGGCATCGCGGGCAAACAGCCGGGCGGTTTGCAGGGCGCCGGACGGATCGAAGGCGTGGGGCTTGCCGGCCGCATCCAGTTCGGTGCTGCACATCCTGATAATGACCTCCGGCGCGCCCTTGGCGAGAATCATCCGCCTGCCCCCGATATCCGCCAGTACGGCCATGTACTTCAGGGTCGAATCAAAGGGGATTTCCAGCCGCCGCTGGATGCCGTCCACCACCAGCTCCGCCTTGGCGCCTGATACGCGCAGGGCCAGCTCGGTCGGGTCACCGGTACCGCCCTGGGCGTTCAAGCGGGCGTTGTTGCAGCTAAAGCCGCAGTTGAGCAGCTGCACCAGGGCCGGCTGCTCCAGGGGCGGCACGGCGCGGTGTTGGTAGCGGAACTCGCCCTCGATATCGTAGCCAGTGCCGGAGACCTCATAGGTGCGCCCGCCGGCATACACCCGGGTGACGGTCATGCGGTTTTCGGTCAGGGTGCCGGTCTTGTCCGAGCAGATCACCGAGGTCGCACCCAGGGTCTCCGCCGCCGGCAGTTTGCGGATCAGCGCCTTGCGGCTCGCCATCACCACGCCGGACAGGGCCAGGATGGAGGTCACCAGTGCCGGCAGCATCTCGGGTATGGCAGCAACGACCAGGGAGACCGCGCCCAGGAAGCTGTAGGCGATGTCATAACCCAGGTACACCCCGTAGCCGAAATTGAAGGCACCGACAATCAGGATGGCGATGATGAGGGTCTTGACGAACTCCTTCATCTTGCGCTGCAGCGGGGTCATCCCCTTGTCGGCGGCCTTTACCATGTCGGCGATCTGGCCGAACACCGTGCCGGCGCCGGTGTCTACCACGATGGCTCGCGCCGTGCCCTGGGTGAGGAACGTGCCGGAAAACCCCATGTTTTTCCGATCGCCCGGCACCAGGTTTTCTCCCTGGATCGCGTCTGTCAGCTTTTGCACCGGCACCGACTCACCGGTCAGGGAGGACTCGTCGACATGGATATTACTGACCTCGAGAAAGCGCACGTCGGCGGGAATCTTGTCGCCGCCCTCCATTACCACGATGTCGCCGGGCACCAGTTCGCGGGCGGGGATGCGCCGCTGGTCCCGGTCGCGCAGTACCAGGCACTCCTGCACCATCATGTTGCGCAGCGCGTCCAGCGCCCCCTCGGCCTTGCCTTCCTGGACGAAACCGAGCACCGAGTTGAGCAGCACCACGCTGGCGATGACGACGGTGTCGGGCAGCATATGGCTGCCCAGGGCGGTGAGTATGCCGGTGACCAGCGCCGTGGCCAGCAGGATGATTACCATGGGGTCATTGAACTGGCGCAGGAATCGCAACCAGGCGGGGGTTTTCTGGAACTTCAGCTCGTTGGGGCCGTACTGCTCGAGGCGAGCGGCGGCAACGGTTTCGGTGAGCCCGGTGGGGCTGCTGTCCAGGGAGGCCAGCAACTGGACACCGGACTGGCTGTACCAAGAGGCTTTTTCCACGTGCGGCGCGTCCTGTCCAGGAAAAGTTGAAGTGATGGTAACGAACTTTGGCGACGCCCCCATTGAAGCAGATCAACCCGGCGGCTGATTAACCCGGCGGCGGGCCTGCTCAGGCGTAGTGGGGATATACCGGCTGGAACATTCGCCCCCGTATGTCGGCGAGCAGATCCGCCGGTTCGGGCGCCCGGGCGAAGCCCTGGCGATAGGCGATGGCGGCGACTTCGGCGGCGATCAGGGCCGACACCTCGCGGATACGGGACAGGCTGGGGTAGACCCGCCCCGCGGCGAGGTCCTCCTCTCCGACCAGTGATGCCAGCACCCGGGCCGCGGCCAGGAACATCTCATCGGTCACCCGGGTGGTACCGCTGGCAATGGCGCCCAGCCCGACCCCGGGGAAGATGTAGGCGTTGTTGCCCTGGCCGGGGACCAGTGTCCTGTTGCCCAGTGCAACCGGCCCGAAGGGACTGCCACTGGCGAAAATGGCCCTGCCATCGCTCCAGCTGTAAGCCTGCTCAGCGCTGCACTCGGCGTTGGCGGTGGGATTGGACAGGGCGAATATGATGGGCCGCTCGTTGAGCTCCGCCATGGCTTTCACCACCGCCTCGGTAAACACCCCGGCACGGCCGGCGCAGCCCAGGATCGCTGTCGGTTTGAGCACCCGCACCGCCTCGGCGAAGTCGTCGAGGGCGGCGTGGTCGTGGGCGTAGGGCTGTTTCTGCAGCGGGATGTCGTCGCGGTCGCTCACCAGCAGGCCCCGGCTGTCGAAATACCAGCAGTTGCCGCAGGCCTGTTCACGCGGGATGCCCTGGTCCTGCATGGCGGCGACAATGGTATTGCCGATGCCGATGCCCGCCTGGCCGGCGCCATAGAACAACACCCGCTGCTCGCCCAGTTCACCGCCGCTGATCCGCAGCGCGCCCAGCAGGCCCGCCAGGGCCACCGCGCCGGTGCCCTGTATGTCATCGTCAAACAGGCAGGTCTGGTCCCGGTATTGCGCCAGCAGGCGGAAAGCGTTGCAGTTGCCGAAGTCCTCGAGCTGTACCAGGGCGTCGGGAAAGACATCGGCCACCGCGCTGATGAATTCCTCCACCAGGGCGTCGTAGGCCGGCCCGCGCTCGCGGCGGCGCTCCAGCCCGAGATACAGCGGGTCATTCAGAAATGCCTCGTTGTTGGTTCCCACATCGAGCGTCACCGGCAGGCATTGGGTGGGGTGAATACCCGCGCAGGCGGTGTACAGCGACAGTTTGCCGATCGGAATACCCATGCCGGCGGCGCCCAGGTCGCCCAGGCCGAGAATGCGCTCGCCGTCGGTGACCACGATGATGCGCGGGTCGCGGTGTGGCCAGTTATCGAGAATCTCCCGAACCCGGCCCCTGTCCTGCAGCGAAATATAGAGCCCTCGCGGGCGCCGGTAGATGTGGCTGAACTGCTGGCACGCTTTGCCGACGGTGGGGGTGTAGATCAGCGGCATGATTTCTTCGATATGGTTGACCACCACCTGGTAGAACAGGGTCTCGTTGCGATCCTGCAGGGAGATCAGCGCGATATAGCGTTCCAGGTCGGACTCCTTGGCCCGCAGGTTGCCCATGACCCGCCGTTCCTGCTCGGCGGGCGAGCATACCCGCGGCGGCAGCAGCCCCCGCAGCCCGAGCAGGTCGCGCTCGGCCTCGGTAAAAGCGGTGCCCTTGTTGCGCACGGGATCGTGCAACAGTTTCACGCCCCGCGGTAACGCCTGATCCGGCTGGCCTGACACGATTCCCTCCCGGTCGGTGACCCGACGCTGTGAGCGCGTTATATGAACGAGTGGCCACAGTGTAATGGACAGCGCCCGCTGGGGGATTTGAGGCTGATCAATGTTAGCCCCATAAAAAAACACCCGGCGCAACCGGGTGTAAAGCTGCCTGGCGGGGGGGTGCCAGGACTTGTGGTCAGCGGATGAAATCGGCGCGGGTGGCGGCGCTGCTCTTGAAAACGCCGCCCAGGGCGGTAGTGCGGGTGGTGGAGCTGGTGTCCATCACCCCGCGGGATTTCACACAGTAGTGCACCGCGTTGATGGTCACCGCTGCGTCTTCGGTTTCCAGCAGGGTCTGCAGGGCCACCAGGATCTGCCGGGTCAGGCGCTCCTGCACCTGCGGTCGCTGGGCGAAGAACCGCACGATGCGGTTGATCTTGGACAGGCCGATGATCTTGTCGCCGGGAATGTAGGCCACCCGCGCACTGCCGTCGATGGTGACAAAGTGGTGTTCGCAGGTGCTCACCAGGTCGATATTGTCGACCTGTACCATCTCCTCTACCCGCATCTTGTTGTCAATCGCGGTTATTTTCGGAAACTTGCCATAATCCAGGCCGGAAAATATCTCGTCGACATACATTTTCGCAATGCGTTGGGGCGTTTCGCACAGGCTGTCGTCGCGCAGGTCCAGGCCCAGGGTGCGGGTGATATCTGTGAATGCGGCACTGATCCTGCGGTACTTCTCGTCACGGCTCAGGCCATTGGTCACCATGGGTGTTTCCAGGCCCCGCGCCAGCAGGGCTTCACGCACCAGCAGGGCCTCTGGTGACAGGTGTTCGGGAAAGGTCAACATCCTTTCTGCGGCGGAAGATTCCATGCGTTGCTCCATTCGTATCCTGGCAGTAGTTACGCCGCCAGGCGGTGAATGGATTTACCCCATGAGGATTTTTTTCGCTCAGCTTTCAGGCGGCTGCTGCTGAGTGGCCTGCGCCAGTGTTTGCAGGGACTGCGGCCCCACCAGCGTCTCGCGCAATTGTCCATCGGGGTCGATGACCAGCGAGGTCGGCAGCACTACGGGCCGGGCAACGCCCAGCGCGGCGGCGGGGTCGGTGTCCAGGGTGGGAAAGGCAATCCCCAGCTTTTGCACTTGCCGGTCCAGTTCATCGCCGCCGGCAGCGTCGTAGTTCACTCCCAGCACCGTGATCCCGGGCAGTCGGGCCAGCGCGTTCAGCTCCGGAATCTCCTGGGCGCAGGGTTTGCACCAGATGGCCCAGTAGTTGATCACCACCCACTGGCCGCGCAACTCATCCAGCCGCAGGCTGTCGCCGGGTGGCGCGGCGGGGCTGCAGGCGGCTAACAGCAGCGCCAGCGACAGGAGCCAGGATCTCACCGGGAAAACAGCTCCACCAGGTTGATATCGAGCGTTTCGCGCTGTTGCCTGCGCTGCTCCTGCAGCAACCGGTAGGCCTCCTGCTGCCAGCTCAATTCGCCTGGCGGCTCCTCCGCCGCCAGGGAGTACTCCCTGTTCACCCACTCCTTGAGCTGGCTGAAGCTGATGCTGTGCAGGTCGCGACTCAGCAGGTATCGGCCGTGCTCGTTCTCGGCGATCAGTTTTTTCTGCAGGAAAATATTCCGCAGCAGCTGCCAGCTGTCACTGTCGAGCCCCCTGGTGATTGCGTGCTTGCGGTTGAGCAACTCCAACTCGCCAACTGACTGGCCACTTTCCTGCCGTTGCCAGAACAGGTGGAGCACATCCAGAGCCTTGAGTACCAGCGGCCGGTTGGCCTGCTCCTCGTTCTGGTAGGCGGACATGCTGTGGACCAGGATGCCGCCCATCAGGACGATGTTCCAGGACAGGTAAATCCACAGCAGGAACAGGGGTACCGCGGCAAATGCGCCGTAGATGAAGGTGTAGCTGGAACCCACCACCAGGTCGGTAAATATCGCCCGGGCGAAGTGGAAGGCCGTGGCCGCGACGAAGCCCCCGATCAGGCAGTGTTTGAAGGGCACCCGGCAGTTGGGCACGGCGATGTATACCAGGCTGAAGCCGGCTGTGCTGAGCAGCAGCGGCGCCGCCTTCAACGAGAACGCCTTGATGCCGATCACATCGTAATTGTCCAGCACGTGGGCGAAAGAAGAGAGGTAGGTACTCAGTGCCAGTCCCACGCCGATCATGACCGGCGCCAGGCTCAGTACCGCCCAGTACAGCAGGAAACTCGATACCGGGCTGCGGTTTTCGCTGGCCCGCCATATCTGGTTGAAGGCCTTCTCAATATTGCGCAGCATCAGCACGGCGGTGGCCACCAGGAACACGATACCTGGCCCCGTCAGGTTCTTGGCCTGCCGGGAAAAGTCGTCCAGGTAGGTCCTGATCTCTGAATTGGTGTCCGGCATCAGGTGCTCGAACAGGAAGCCCTGCATTTTCGCTTCCAGGCCCTGGAATGCGGGTACGGCAGAGGCCATGGTATAGACCACTGTCAACAGTGGCACCAGCGCGAACAGGCTCATATAGGTCAGCGCCGCCGCATTTTCCGAACAGCGATCCGCGTTGAAGCGCGAAAACAGGTAGTGCGTGCGCCGCCACAACTCGGGTAAGGTGATGAGGTTAAAATTCATGGCGGGCATTATGGCATGAACCCCGGTCCCTGCGCACTGAGCGCCGGTTGGCAGCGGACCGTTCGCGCAGGGCGCGAGCTGGCCGGGAATCGCGGGGTTCCCGGGTGAGGCCGCCTGCCCCGGTGTTTGGTATACTCACCCGCTTGTTTTTACCGCAGCGGGAAACCCACCATGAGCGAGTACACCATCTACCACAACCCACGTTGTTCAAAATCGCGTAATACCCTTGCGCTGCTGGAGGAAAACGGCGTACAGCCGGAGATTATCCTGTACCTGGACACACCGCCCGATGTGAAACAGATCAGGCGGCTGCTGGCGAAGCTGGGCATCACAGCGGCAGAACTGGTGCGGCGTGGCGAAGATGATTTCAAGGCCCGCGGGCTGGGTAGGGATTCAAGCGAACAGGATATAATCGCCGCCATGGCGGCCTGCCCCAAACTGATCGAGCGGCCCATCGTGGTCAGGGGCGACCGGGCGGTGCTGGGGCGTCCGCCGGAGAATGTATTGGAGTTGATCGGCTGATGGCGGATCCCTATATCCTGGTGTTGTACTACTCGCGCCATGGCGCCACGGCGGCGATGGCGCAGCAGGTGGTGCGCGGCGTCGAGCGGGTGCCCGGCCTGGAAGCCAGGCTGCGGACCGTGCCGGCTGTATCGGCCGATTGTGAGCAGAGCGCGGATGAGATTCCCGCCGACGGACCGCTGTATTGCGAGCTGGATGACCTGCGCCACTGTGCGGGCCTGGTCATGGGCAGCCCGACGCGCTTTGGCAATATGGCGGCCCCGCTGAAGTACTTCCTGGACCAGAGCTCCTCACTCTGGCTCAGCGGCGCGTTGATCGACAAGCCGGCCGGGGTATTCACCTCCACCTCCAGCCTGCACGGTGGCCAGGAGTCGACCCTGTTGAGTATGCTCTTGCCGCTTTTGCACCACGGCATGTTGGTGGCCGGCCTGCCCTACAGCGAGGCCGGCCTGATGGCCACGGCCTCGGGCGGCACGCCCTATGGCGCCTCCCACTGGGGTGGCGCAGACAACAGCCGCCCGCTGGATGATACCGAGGCGGCCCTGTGCCGTGCCCTGGGGGCGCGCATTGCAAGGTTCGCCGTTGGCAGCGCGCAGTGAAGCGGGGGCGGGCGAGCGCGGCCGCGCACTTTCTGGCCTGGCTGGGTTTTACGGTGTTACTGGCGCAGCAGCTGGCGGATGCCTGGCTGCAGCAGCCGCCCTGGATTATCTGGCTGGGCAAATTGTTGCCGCTGGTGATTTTCCTGCCGGGTATGTTGCGCGACCGGCTGCGCAGCTATATCTGGCTGTGTTTTGTCTGCCTGCTGTATTTCGTGGCGCTCGTCGAGCGAATGTTCGCACTGCCGGGCAACCTCCTCGCCGCTGTCGGCACCGGCGCGGTGGTGACACTGTTTATCGCCGCGATGATGTATGTGCGCTGGCGCGCGCGGGAACTGCGCGCCGCCGATGCTAGCCCAACCGTATCAGGAGATTGAAAGATGAGTAAACCCTCGCGCCTGCGCAGGTTTTTTGCGGCGATATGGAACGGCATTACCCGGGTCAGGCTGGCGCTGTCGAATATCCTGTTCCTGCTGTTTATTGCCCTGGTCTATTTTGTTTATCTCGGTGGCGGCACCGAGCCGCCACCGGAAAAGGCCGCGCTGCTGCTCAATCTCGCCGGCACGGTCGTCGACCAGAAGTCGCAGGTGGAGCCGCTGGAGGCGCTGCTCGCCGAGCCCTCCCCCGAGAGCCATGAAGTGCTGTTGCGGGATGTCATCGACGCCATCAATTTTGCCGCGGCTGATCCGGCCGTTAACTCGCTGGTGATGGAACTGGACGAGCTGGGCTATGTCGGTCTCAGCAAGACCCAGGAAATTGCGGTTGCGCTCGAGGCTTTCAAGGCCTCCGGCAAGCCGGTGGTGGCGGTGGGCGACTTCTACACCCAGGACCAGTTCCTGCTGGCGAGTTTCGCCGACAACATCATCGTCAATCCCCTGGGCGGGGTTGGCATCGAGGGATTCAGCAGCTACCGCAATTATTTCCGCGAGACGCTGGAGAAGCTGTCAGTCAGCATGCATGTGTTTCACGCCGGCGAGTTCAAGTCCATTGCCGAGCCCTTTTTGCGGGACGATATGTCGCCCGGAGAGAAACTCATTACCGGGCGCTGGCTCGAGGTGCTGTGGGGACAGTACGCGGCCACGGTGGAAGCCCAGCGCGAGTTGCCTCCCGGCAGTGTGAACAGCTATGTCAACGATTTCTCCCGATTGCTGGCGGAGCAGGGCGGCGATACTGCAACCCTGGCATTGAAGGCCGGCCTGGTGGATGAGCTGATGGATCGCGACCGCGCCAACGACTACCTGGTGGAACTGGTCGGGGCCAGCAACGATGACGGGCAGTACGAGGCGGTCCTGTTTGAGCCCTATGTACGACGCATGCGCCCGTCCAATCTGATACCGAGCGAGGGCGACAGGGTGGCGGTGATCACCGCCGAGGGCAATATTGTCCCCGGAGACCAGCCGCCCGGAACCATCGGCGGAGATTCCCTGGCGCAGCTGATCAGTACCACGGCGGAGGCCGAGGGGGTGGGCGCGATTGTACTGCGGGTCAATTCCGGCGGCGGCAGCGTATTCGCATCGGAGGTCATCCGCCAGGAAATACTGAGAACCCGCGCCGACGGTATTCCGGTAGTGATTTCCATGGGCGCGGTGGCGGCGTCGGGGGGCTACTACATCGCCGCGGAAGCCGACGAGATCTGGGCGACACCCGGCACTATCACCGGCAGTATTGGTGTGTTCGCGGCAATTCCCACTTTCGAGCAGTTACTGCAGCGAGTCGGGGTCTATACCGACGGTGTGGGCACGACGGAGCTGGCAGGTTCCCTGCGCCTCGACCGGCCGCTGAATCCCCAGGTGGCAGAGGCGATTCGCAGTGGCGTCGATTTCAGTTATGAAAAGTTCACCTCGCTGGTGGCCGCGGGCCGCGACCTGACGCCCGAGCAGGTAGAGCAGGTTGCCCAGGGCCGGGTCTGGAGTGCGCCGGATGCACTGGAGCATGGACTGCTGGACGGCCTGGGTTCCGAAGCCGACGCGATTGCGGCGGCCGCCGCGCGGGCGGGCCTGGAAGAGTACGCGGTGGAGTATGTGCAGCTGCCCCTGTCACCCCGGGAGTTATTCCTGCAGCAGTTGGCGGATCGCGTCGGCAGTCTGCGGATCCGGGCACCCTCGGGACTGGCCGCTTCCCTGGCCGGCATGCTGGCGCCGGTGGCGGATGCCGCGGCTGAGCTCGCCAACCTGAAGGATCCGCGCCATCTGTATGCGCGTTGCCTGGTGTGCGGGGCTATTCGCTAGCCAGGTCCTGCGCGCCGGTGTCGGCCCGCGGCGTCGAAGTCGGGGCCGCACCGGCCCACCAGCGGGCCAGGTCGTCCAGCATCAGGTACAGGCAGGGTACCAGCAGCAGTGTGATAACCGTGGCAAATACAATGCCGAAGGCCAGCGAGATCGCCATGGGGATGATGTCCTGGGCCTGGACGCTGCGCTCCAGCAGCATGGGAGCCAGGCCCATGAAGGTCGTCACCGAGGTCAGCATGATGGCCCGGAAGCGGCGGGTCGTGGCCTCTGTCACCGCGCTGTAGCGATCCTTGCCCTCGCTCATCGCGGTATTGGTGTAATCCACCAGCAGCAGGCTGTCATTGACTACCACGCCGCTCAGGGCGATAACGCCAATCATCGACATCATGCTGAAAGCGTAGCCGGTTACCCAGTGCCCTACGACGGCGCCGATGAACCCGAAGGGGATGACCCCCATGATGATCAGCGGCTGCAGGTAGGATCTGGTGGGGATAGCCAGCAGGGCGTAAATGCCGAGGATCGCCAGGCCGAAGCCCACCATGAGGCTGACACCGAGTTTTCTCTCCTCGTCCGCCATGCCGGAGATGCCATAGCTCAGCCCGGGGTATTTCTGCAGTAACCCGGGCATGACATGCTCCTCGATTTCCTTCACCACCTCGGCCGGTTCCACCCGCTCCTTGTCCGCCTCGGCGGTCACCTCCGACGCGCGCTGGAAATCGATGTGGGTGGTTTTCAGCAGGCCCTGGGTGACATCGAGTTTGGCCACGGTCTCAAACGGTACCTCGTCTCCTTCCGGGGTGCGGATGAACATATTGGCCAGGCTGCTGGTCATTTCGCGATCCGCCCTGGGGTAGCGCACCATCACCTTGACTTCGTCGACACCGCGCTGCACCCGCTGCGCCTCGGCGCCGTAAAACGCGTGCCGCACCTGCATGCCGAGCGCGTAGCGGGTCAGGCCCAGAGACTCCGCTTCCGGCAGGATATCGAGGTGAAACTCATCGGCGGTGTCGCCGGCGCCGTTGCGGATGTCATACAGGCCGGCGTAGTGGCGCAGGGCCTCCTCCAGCTCATCCGAAGCGGCTTTCAGGGAGTTGAAATCGTGGTGCATGAGGTCGAAGGCGATGGCGGGGCCCCAGCCTTCGCCTTCGTCGTCGCCGCTGATCGCAAGTACCTCGGCGCCGTGAATGGTTCCGACCTTCTGGCGCCAGCGCTGTTCGACCTCCCGGGTGGTGATGTTGCGCCGGTCCTCCTTGGTGAGCTCAACGGAAATGCGGCCGTTGACCTGCTCGAAACCGTAGGCGGCGATGTGCTCCACCAGTTTTTCCTCGCTGCCGGTGTCGCGCTGGTAGTCCGCCTCCACCTCAAACAGGGCGTTGGCCACCTCTGTGAGCGCCTGCTCGGTGCGCTCCTCCGGCGTGCCGTGGGCGAGCCGCAGTTCGGCCTTGAGAAACTCGCCGCGCGCCTCGGGCGCCAGGATAGTGCGCACCTGGCCGCCGGCAAGCAGCCCGCTGCACAGGATCAGCAGCGACACGAAAAAGGCGAGGCAGCTGTAGCGGTTCTCAATGCAAAGGCGCATCAGGGGGCTGTAACGGTATTCAACAAATTGCCGCAGCCACTCATTGCAGCGCTGTTGCAGCCGGTTGACAGACTGTAACAGGGGATTTTGTGTCGGGCGGCTGTGGGCCAGGTGCGCAGGTAATATCCACTTGGATTCCACCAGCGAGAAGGCCAGGCACAACACCACCACCGTGCCGCAGGCCTCCGGGAAAGCGCCGAAAACACCTTCGACAAACAGTGTCGGCGCAAAGGCGACGATAGTGGTGAGTACGCCGAAGGTGGCCGGTGTTGCAACCTTGTAAACGCCTGTCACCACGCTCTGCACGCTGTGCCCGTGCAACTCCTGCTCACTGTAGGCACTCTCGCCCATGATAATGGCGTCATCAACAATAATGCCCAGGGCGATGATAAAGCCGAAAATACTGAGCATGTTGAGGCTGGCGTCCACCAGGGGCGTGCTGATCACGGCCATGGTGCCCAGGAAGCACACGGGAATGCCCAGCATCACCCAGAAGGCCAGTTTGATTTCCAGGAACAGGGCCAGCACGACGAACACCAGCAGCGCACCCATACCCAGGTTTTTCAGCATCATCCCCAGCCGGCCTTCAAGGTAGTAGGTGAAGTCCGCCCAGGCATCCAGGCTTACCCCGTCCGGCAACTCGCCGCGTTTTTTCTCCACGTACGCCCGGGTGGCCCGGGCAGTGTCGATTATGTCCTGCTTGCCCATCGCAAACACATTGATGCCCAGGGAGTACTGACCGTTGAAGGTGGTGAAACCCCGGCCGTCGACGAACCCGTCATCTATGGTGGCAATATCACCCAGCAGCAGGCGCGTACCGTCGGGCCAGGTTCGCAGGACGATATTCTCGAAATCACTTTGCACATAGGCCTGGCCCATGGTGCGCAACATGATGTCGCCGTTGCGGGTTTGCACCGAGCCGGCGGGAATATCCAGTGACGAGGCGGCGATGATACTGGCGACATCACCCAGGGTGAGGTGGTACTCGCGCAACAGTTGCTCCGATATTTCGACAGAAATTTCGTATTCCCGTGCGCCTGTCACCTCCGCCGCCGAGACTTCGGGCAGGCTGAGCAGTTCGCGTCGCATCTCGTCTGCCAGCGACTTCATGGCGCGCTCGTTAAGGCCGCCCGACAGCTGCAGGGTGAGCGTGGGGAACAGCAGTTCGGGCTGGCGCACGATGGGCTCCTCGGCGCCGTCCGGGAACTGCTGGATTGCATTGATGCGATTCTGCACCTCGTCCAGCAACTTGCCCAGATCGATACCGTCGTTAGGTTCGATCATTATGCGCGCATAGGATTCGAAGGCATCCGACTCCACCCGCTTGATGCCGTCCAGGTCGTTGATGGCCTCTTCTATCTTGCGGACGACACCCTGCTCAACCTCCTCCGGCGCCGCGCCCGGGTAGGGCGCGGTGATGAAGATCATTTCTATATCAATCGCGGGAAACATTGCGCGCTGGATGCTGAAGGCCGCACCGAGTCCCACCACCATGATGAGGAGCATCAGCAGGTTGGCCGCCACCGGGTTGCAGGCGAACCAGGCGATGACCCCCCTGGGGTGATCAGCGCTCACTAGCCATCCACTCCGGTCGTGGCGGCGGGAGTGGCCGCCGTTTGTCCCTTGGCCCGGTCGGGGATCAGTGGCTGGCCTGTTGGTTCAGACAACTCGTCGGTCGGGGTGACGGATATGATGTTCACGGCGGCGCCGGCAAAGGAGGCGTCGAGGCTGGTGAGCGACACCAGTTCGCCCTCGTTGAGACCGGCGCTGACGTAGACCCTGTCTCCGCCGGTGCGCAACGTCGTCACCTGGCGATTGCGCAGGTGCCTGGAATCGTCGATCACCCAGATGTAGTTGCCGGCCCGCAGCACATAGCGCGGCAGCACCACGACACCGGTGAGTTCGCGGCCCTCTATGTTGGCGTTGACGAATGTGCCGATGCGCAGCGGCAGTCGACCGGGGTGGCGCAAGCCGTAGGGGTCCTCGATCCGGGCCACGGTATACAGCGCACGAGAACGCTCATCGAAAACACCCTCGGTGCGGTGCAGGCGGGCGGACCAGTGCTTGATATCGCCACCCACATCCGTGTAGAGGTCGATCGCGGAACCGGCCTCGTAGCCTTCCAGCCCGGGCAGTTCTAGGTACTCCAGCTTGCTCTGGGGGATGGGCAGGCGTACTTCGGCGGTCTCCACCGAAAAGAGTTCGGCCAGCGGGGTGCCGGCGCCGACGAATTGACCCAGGTCGGTGTTTTTTTGTCGGATAAGCGCGTCGTAGGGTGCGCGGATGATCGTGCGTTCGAGATTGTCGCGCGCGGTGTTGAGCTCCGCCTGGGCCGCCAGCAACTGCGCGTTGGCCTCATCCAGTTGTGGTTTGCGCAGGTAGAGCTCCCGCGCCTCCTGGCTGCGCTGGCTGTTCCTGGGTAGTTTCTCCCACTCGCGCAGTGCCACCTCAGCGCGACCTTTTTCCTGTACCAGCACACTTTCGGCCGACTCGACCGCGGCCTGGGCGTGCAACAGGCTGGTCTGGTAGTCCCTGGGATCGATGCGCAGCAGGATGTCGTCGCGGGAGACAAAACCGCCGACGTGAAACGCCTTCGCCATTTCGATTACCCGGCCTTTGACTTCCGCCAGGATGGTAGTCTCGCGTTGGGGCGTGACAGTGCCCTGGGCCTGAACCTGGATACGCAGGTTCTGCTTTACCACCTCGGCGGCGTCGACTGTGACCGCCGCGTAGACAGGTTCCGCGATTTCTGCCGGTGGTCGCAGGAAATACATCGTGGCACTGATCGCGGTGGCGCCCACGAGCATTGCAAGGGAGATAACTGCCTGTTTTGGTTTACTGGCCAATGTCGGTAAATATCCGCTGTAGCCAGCAGCCCCGGGTCGAATGTCCCGGGGCCGTCGGCATTATGAAACTGCCTGTCGTTATATCACAATGACAGGGATGCAGTTATAAATTAACTGCATTTAGCAGCATTTTCGCGGGCTATCCGCCGCCCGGTATTACTATTCGCCCTGCTCGATATGAACATCCATTTGCGGGAAGGGGATGGAGATTCCCGCCTCGTCGAAGCGCAATTTTACGGCTTCCGTGGTATCCCAGAACACAGCCCAGTAATCCGAGGTCTTCGCCCAGGGGCGCACCAGGAAATTGACGCTGGAGTCCGCCAGGGCGCCAACCGCCACTACCGGGGCCGGGTCTTTCAGCACCCGCTCGTCGGCAGCGACGATTTCCTCCAGCAGTTGCTTGGCCTTGCGCAGGTCGTCCTGGTAGGAAACGCTGAATACCATGTCGACCCGGCGGGTGGGGCGGGCGGAGTAGTTGGTGATATTGCCGCCTATGATGGCGCCGTTGGGCACGATCACTTCCTTGTTGTCCGGGGTGGTCATGGTGGTGGTGAAAATACTGATGTTCTCGATAATGCCACTGGCGCCGCCGGCCTCGACAAAGTCGCCCTTGGTGAAGGGCCGGAATATAATCAGCATGACCCCGGCCGCGAAGTTGGACAGGGAGCTTTGCAGGGACAGGCCGATGGCCAGGCCCGCCGCGCCCAGCAGCGCAACCAGCGAGTTGGTATTGATGCCAAGCTGGCTGAGGGCGGCTATGACGACGAACAGCAACAGCACCCAGCGCAGGATCGCCACCAGGAAGCCGACGAGGATATCGTCCATGCCGCGGCTGTGCAGCAGCCTGCGGAGGAAGCCGGTGACTCCGGCGACGACGATGCGACCGACGTAGAAGATAGCCAGCGCAAGTACCAGCTTGATGCCCCAGGGAATGACGTAGGTCTGCACGATCTCGTTGATATCCAGATTTTCCATGGGGTTTTCCTCTCGTTTTCCGGCGCACAACTATAGCCAACCCCGGATGCCTTGCCAACGCCAGTCGGCTTTTTTGACTCTCTGCTGATGAACGCAGCCGTGCCGGGATGGTATAGTCGCCGCTGCAATTAGGCAGGGGGAGAGGTGACAGTGACGACTATTTTTGAAAACCCCGCGCAGCTGCTGTCCGCGGTGGGCACGCACCTGGGCTACAGCGAGTGGCTGGAAATAGACCAGCACCGCATCGACCTGTTTGCCGAGGCCACGGGCGATCACCAGTGGATACATGTGGACCCGGTGCGCGCGGCGGCCGGACCCTTCGGCCGGACGATCGCCCACGGCTACCTGACCCTGTCCCTGGCCAACCAGTTCCTGCCCGAGATCATGCGGGTGGAGAATGTATCCATGGGGGTGAATTACGGCTGCGAGAAAGTGCGCTTCCCGGCTGCGGTGCCGGTTGGCAGTCGCCTGCGGGGCGGCGGAGAAGTGATCAGCGCCGAGGAGGTCAAAGGCGGAGTGCAGGTGGTGGTGAGGATGACCATCGAGATTGAGGGCGGTGAACGTCCCGCCTGTGTGATCGATACGATCAGCCGATTTTTTCCCTAGAGTGCGACGTCATGCTGGAGCTTAGCACGGCAGTGGAGCCGGTATACCCCGCCGCGACTGTGGTGCTGGTGCGCGACGGCGCGCAGGGGCTGGAGGCTCTGCTGGTGCAGCGCAACAAGGCGCTGGCCCACATGGGGGGCATCTGGGTATTTCCCGGCGGCAGGGTGGATGAGGCCGACTATCCCGCGGACCGCGATGACTACCGCGCCGCCGTCAACGCCGCCATCCGCGAAACGCGGGAGGAGGCGGGCCTCACGATCAGCGCCGACCAGCTCGCCTACCTGTCGCACTGGACCACGCCGGAAGGCGCCAGGCGGCGTTTCGCCACCTGGTTTTTCCTGGCGGTGCTGGAAGACGGCCAGGAGGTGACGGTGGACGGCGGTGAAATCGCCCATCATCGCTGGGTTAGCCCCCAGGTCGCCTTTGCCGAACTGGCGGATAGTGAGCACCCCTTCCGGCTGATGCCGCCCACTTTCATAAGCCTGGTGGATCTTGCCGGTTGCCGCAGTTGCCGGGAGGCGATGCAGCGCATTGGCCCCCGCCCGGCGTTCCGCTATGCGCCGCGCATGGTGTTCGTGGAGGATGGTATCTGTTTTCTCTACGACGGCGATGCGGGCTACGCCACCGAAGACCTGGACGCGGACGGCCCCCGCCACCGTACCTACATGATCGACGGTCAGCTCGAGTACATAAGGCAATTGTGACAGTGCACTGCAATGACTGATTCGACCGGCCTCAGCCGGCGCGAGCTGCTGGCGCGATTCGGCGCCGCGGCCGCGACCGCGTTCTCCGCCGGTGCCGGCGCATTGCCCGCCGCCGAAGTCGGGCGCTGGGATATGAGCACCGATGTGCTGGTGGCCGGCTCCGGCGCCGCCGGTGCAAGCGCCGCGATCGAGGCGCGCAGGGCGGGCGCCGAGGTGCTGCTGATCGAGGCCCTGCCCCGGTTTGGCGGCTCCTCGGCGATGTCGGCGGGGGTGGTATACGCCGGTGGCGGTACCGCGTTGCAACGGGCGCTCGGAGTGGAGGACAGCGTCGAGCAGATGTTCAGGTTTATCGCCGGTGCCGGTGGCAAACACCCGCCGCTGGAGAAAATCCGCCTTTACTGCGAACAAAGCAGCGCCCACTTCGACTGGCTGGTGGCACAGGGTGTGCCCTACCGGGAGGAACTGGCCCTGGCGATGACCGTGCCGATGGCGGGGGAATCCCTGTATTTTTCCGGTTGCGAACTCGCCTGGCCGGCCCGTGAGCTGGCCACGCCCGCTCCCCGCGGTCACGTGCCGGTGGCGGCAGGCATGACCGGTGGTCGGGTTTTGATGGAGGCCCTGCTGGCACAGGTAACAGCCCTGGGTGTTGTCATGCGCTCGGGTGTCGAGGGGCGGCGGCTGGTGGTGGCCAACGACGGTCGCGCGCTGGGCATGCAGGTCAGCGTGGCCGGCGAGAGCCGGACTATCCGGGCGCGGCGCGGCATTGTGCTGGCCAGCGGCGGCTTTATCCACAACCGGGAGATGGTGCGCAACTACGCTCCCGAGTTATACGATTGCGCCGTACCCTGGGGCAATGTGGGCGACCAGGGCATGGGAATCAATATGGGTATAGGCGCCGGCGCCGCTGCCCTGCGCATGCACCAGGGTTTTGCCATCGTCCCGTTGTACCCGCCCGAGTCCGTGCTGGCGGGCATTGTGGTCAATGCGTCCGGCCAGCGATTTATCGCCGAGGATACGTACTACGGCATGTTGGGCGACGCCATTGCCTATCACCAGCAGGGGCGGGCGTGGCTGCTGACGGACCACGGCAACGAGCTGCCCGCCTGGCAGGATAATTTTCTGCCGGTGGCCCAGGCCAACACGATCGGCGACCTGGCGGACCAGCTGGGATTTCCAAAAGGCGCCCTGCAGAACACCGTGGCCTACTACAATCGCTACGCGGGCAACGGCGAAGACCCGTTATTTCACAAGCGCGCCGCGCTGCTGCGGCCGGTGCAGGGACCGCCTTACCGGGCCTGGGACCTGGCGGTGGACAAATCCTTCGTGCCGGCCCATACCTTCGGCGGGCTGCACACCGGCCCGGACGGCGAGGTGATCAACAGTTTCGGCGAGCCCATCGCCGGCCTCTTTGCCGCCGGGCGCACCAGTGCCGGGCTCCCCGGCGCCCCCTATATCGCCAGCGGCCTGTCGGTCGGGGATGCCACCTTCTTCGGCCGTAGGGCGGGGCTGGCGGCTGCGGGGCAGGGGGGTGCGGCGGTATGAAGTGTTTTCTGGCCTCCCTGATGGGCGCGAGCCTGCTGGCGCTGATCGCACCGGGCCATGCCCAGGTCGCCCTCGACCAGGCGCCGACGGATTCCGGCGTCGATATGTCCCTGCAGCAGGGCGATCCCCAGCGCGGGCGCCTGGTTTTCGGGCCCTGCCGCACATGCCATTTCACCGAGGCGGAGGCCGGCCACGGCAATGGCCCCAACCTGCATCGCATCTTCGGCAAGGTGGCCGGCAAACAGCCGGGTTTCGACTATTACTCCGAGCCCCTCAGGGCGGCGGAGTTCGTGTGGACGCCGGCGGTGCTCTACGCCTGGCTGGAAAATCCGCTGGCGGCGACCCCCGGCACCAGCATGATGAGCGCCGGTGTGCCGGACCCCGGCCAGCGGGCGGACCTGATCGCCTATCTGCAACAGGTGTCAGTGCGCACCGCCGGGGAAACGCGCGACACCCGCCAATAGGCGCGTTCCAGATCAACCGGATCACACCCGGCCCCCGTGCCGGGAATGGAATAGCCTGTTACCTGTGAACTGCTGCCGCGACGGGCTTACTTCTTGACGATGACCGAACTGCCATGCCCGAACAGGCCCTGGTTGGCCGTGATGCCGACTTTCGCGCCCTTCACCTGGCGGTCGCCCGCCTGGCCGCGCAACTGCCAGGTCAGCTCGCATACCTGGGCCAGCGCCTGGGCCGGCACGGCCTCGCCGAAGCAGGCCAGGCCACCGGAGACATTGACCGGAATTCTGCCGCCCAGCGCGGTGTCGCCGCGGCGCAGCCAGGCCGCCGCCTCGCCCCTGGGGGTGAGCTGCAGGTCCTCGATCCAGTCGAGTTCCAGCGCGGTGGACAGGTCGTAGACTTCCGCCAGGCTGACATCACCGGGGCCAATGCCCGCTTCCTCGTAGGCCTTGAGTGGGATGGAGGAGCGATAACTCACGGCCTCGACGCCAGCGGCGGCCGCCGAGTCGGTGGCGATATCCGGCATTTCCACCACCGCGCTGGCGAAGGTGGGCGTGACGGTGGAGATGGCGGCGACCCGGGGGGCGTCGGCCTTGCCGATGCGACGCGCGTAATCGAGGCTGCACACAATCAGGGCGGCGCCGCCGTCGCTGGTGGCGCAGATATCCATCAGGCGCAGGGGGTCGGCCACCATCGCCGAGGCGGCGACGTCTTCCGCGGTAAAACATTTGCGGTAGCGCGCGCGGGGATTTTTGGCGCCGACGCGGGAGTTTTTCACTTTCACCGCCGCGAAGTCTTCGAGGGTGTCGCCGTACAGGTCCATACGCCGCCGTGCGTACAGGGCGAAGTAGGTGGGGTTGGTGATACCCAGGTAAAAACGCACCCAGTCCGGATCCTCCGGACGGTAGCCGCCGGCCGGTGCAAGGAAACCCTTGGGCGTGGTGTCGGCACCCACCACCAGGGCGACCTCGCATTCACCGGAGAGGATCTTGTTGCGCGCCGCTGCCAGGGCCTGGGAGCCGGAGGCGCAGGCGGCGTAGGAAGTGTTGACCTCGGCTCCCTGCCAGCCCAGCGCCTGGGCAAAGGTGGCGCCGGCGACGTAACCCGGGTAGCCGCAGCGCACGGTGGCGCCGCCGGAGACAAAGCGAATGTCACGCCAGCTGATACCGGCGTCGGCCAGTGCCTCGCGGGCGGCGGCCACGCCGTACTGGACGAAATTGTGGCCCCACTTGCCCCAGGGGTGCATGCCGGCGCCGATGATCGCGATTTCATTGTCCATGGTTGTTACGCTCCCTTCGCCGGGTTGGCGGCGGCTGCAAGCGGTCGCCATTTCCAGGTGACCTTGATGTCATCATCGGTCTCGTGCAGTGTTTCCAGTACCAGCTCCATCGGCATGCCCACCTTGAGCTCGGCCACCGTGACACCGCTCACCACCTGCCCCAGTACCGTCATCTGCTCCCGCTCCAGCTGCACCGCCGCGATCGCGTAGGGCTCGAAAGGCTCCGCCGCGACATAGGGTGCCGGTGGTTTGTAGCAGGCGTTGGTGTAGCTCCAGATACGGCCGGTCCTGCTCAGCTCCACCTCGCGAAAATCGGTGCTGTCGCAGCCGGGATTACGGCAATACTGTTTCTGTGGCGGAAAAAAATAGGTATCGCAGCCGGTGCACTGGCTGCCGATCAGGTGCGGCTCGTCTGCCATGGTGTGCCAGCCTTCGATGGCGGGCGCCAGGGGTTTGTCACTCATGTCGTTCTCCGGGGCTCAAGCGGTGCCCAGAGTACTATCGGCCGGCGGACGCAGGCAAGGAATCAACTGCCAGGAGTTACCATGATGGGCCTGGGGCGGCAGTGGGTTTACTATGGCAGACCTGCGGTGACTACAGGTATTGGAACAGGGGGTGCCAGCGTATGTGCGGCCGATTCAACGTGATCGACAGTCCCGGACTGCAGCAGCTGCTGCGCGACCTGGGTATCGACCTGAAACTGCCCGGGGGTGTCAACCTCGCGCCAACGGAGCCCATCGCCCTGGTACGTGAGCTTGGCGGGAAACGCGAGGCGGGCTTCAGCCGCTGGTGGCTCACCCCATCCTGGGCAAAAGCGCCCGACCAGAAATACGCCATGTTCAATGCCCGCAGCGAAACCCTGGCCAGTAGTCGCGCCTTTGCGCTTCCGTTCAAATCACAGCGGGGCATCGTGCCCATGAGCAGTTTTATCGAGTGGCGCCAGGAGGGCCCGGTGAAACAGCCCTGGCTGATCACCACCGGGCAGGAGGCGCTGGCGGTGGCGGCCCTGTGGGATGTATGGGAGGGCGCCGCGGAGCCGCTGCTGTCCTGCACCCTGGTGACAACGGCTGCGGCGCCTCAATTCGAGCCCTGGCATACCCGTATGCCGGTGATGTTGGCACCGGATGAGTACGGGCGCTGGCTGGATTGCAGCCGCCCGATAGGCGCGAATGATCCCCTGTTTCGCAGCGCACTCAAGCAGCCCCTGCGCCTGCAGGCCCTGCCGCGCGCGGTGGGCAACGCCCGCAACAAGGATCCGGCGGTGCTGGCGGCTGTCGGCGAGATCGTGGAATTACGCGGGGAGTAAGTAAAAAACTGTACTGGCGCGCCGGAATGCCCCCGCCGGGCTATTGTCTCGCGGCTGACCATGGGGCATATTGACGCCGCATAACAAAATCGTGCTGCCTGATTCAATTCCAATAACTTGCACCACTGCGAACCCCGGGGACCCCTATGCCACGCAAGCACTCTCATGTTGTACGCCACACCAGCCTGGCGCTTATCGCCGCCAGCCTGGCCTGGGCCCATCACCCGGTGTATGCCCAGGGCCTGGAAGAGGTGATCGTTACCGCCCAGAAACGTGAACAGGGCCTGCAGGACGTGCCGATCGCCGTCGAGGCCTTCAGCGCCAGCCAGATCACCAATCTCTCCGCCACGGACATTGGTGATCTCGGCACATTTACTCCGAACGTGTCCATTTCCCAGGCGGCCAACCAGCCCAGCTATTCCATTCGCGGTATCGGTACCAGCGACTTCGGTATCGGGGCCGACCCCGCGGTGGGCGTCTACCAGGACGGGGTTTACATCGGGCGCTCCGGTGGCTCCAAGGTCGCCTTCAACGATATCGCCCGGGTCGAAATTCTCAACGGACCCCAGGGCACCCTGTTTGGCCGCAATGCCGCCGCCGGCGCCATCCAGTATGTGAGCAACAAGCCTGACGAGGAGCTGTACGGCTGGGTGCGGGGCCTCGTGGGCGATTACAACCGCTACCAGGTGGACGGCGTGGCCAACGTGCCGCTGGCGGAAAATCTGTATTTCCGTACCGGCGTGCTGTGGAACCAGCGCGACGGCTGGGTGGATAACGTCTACAACGGCGAGGACCTGGCCCGGGAGGGCAACCGCTCTATCGTCACCCAGTTGCGCTGGCTGCCGACCGACCGGCTGGATACCAACCTGCGCCTGGAATACGACCAGACCGACCAGGACTCGCGGGTGCGCTCGAGCGCCGTGTGGGGCCCGCGCGATAATGGCGGCGGCTTCAATAAAGTGGCCAGCGATTCCGACCTGCACGAGAAGCGCAACCTCTACGCCGCCGCCTATCACCTCACCTACGACATGGATTGGGCCACCCTGACCTCGATCAGCTCCTACCGCCATTTCGACCTGCACAACCCCGAGGAAAAGGACGGTTCCGCCGAGGAGTACTTCTTTTTCAACGACCTGAACCGGGAGAAGAACGACCAGTTCGCGCAGGAGCTGCGTCTGGACGGGGAGGCCGGCACCCAGTGGCGTTGGACGACCGGTCTCAACGCCACCTACGAACACGCCAGGCAGACCAGCGGCATTCACCTCAACCCGCAGACCCTGGACAAGCTGATCTCGGAGGGGGAGATCGGCATCCCGTACGGCACCCTGCCGGACGGCGTGCCTATCGACCTTGCCTTTACCCAGTTCCCGGATCCCTTTGGTGAAAGAACCGTGACCAGCGGCGCCCAGGCGCTCGCCGATGACATCGCCTACCGGGAGCAGATTCGGATCAACGCCAAGTACCGCTCCTACGCGGGCTTTGCCGATGTCACCTACGACATCACCGATACCCTGTCCCTCACCGCCGGCTTGCGTTACACCTACGACGACAAGAATTTTGGCCGCTACGTCCAGTACAACGACTACGTGGTCGCCTTCGCTTTCCCCACTGAAACCCGGCTGGACGGCAACGGCAATTACGACCCCGATGGCAACCTGGGATTCCTGCAATCCAACAAGGACTGGTCCAAGACCACCCCCAGGGTCGTGCTGGAGTGGCAGGCACAGGAAGAGGTGATGCTCTACGCTTCCTACTCCGAGGGCTACAAGGCGGGCGGCTTCAACAGCGCCGGGGAGATTTTCGCGCCGCCCTTCGACCCGGAGGAGGTCACCAATTACGAGGTGGGGATGAAGTCCAGCTGGCTGGACAACACCGTGCGGGTCAATACCGCGATCTTCAGCTATACCTACGACAACCTGCAGTCGCTGGTATTCGTGCAGGGCGAGTGCCTGCCCAACTCCAACCTCGGTACCTACCTGTTTGAAACCTCGGACGTGGAAGGTGACGGCTTCGAGTTGAATGTCAACTGGCTGGCGCTGCCCTCACTCGAACTGTATTTCAATACCGGCTACCTCGACGCGCAATACAAGCGCAAGGACGAGCGCAAGGTGATAGACGGGGAGTGCGTGGTCATCGACCGCTCCGGCGAAACCTTCTCGGAATCTCCCGATGTGAACTACACCGTGGGCGCCAATTACACCCTTGACTTCAACAACGGCGGTGAACTGGAATTCGCCTTGGCCTATAACTTCACCGGCGGGTTGTCCCGCAACAGCTGCGACTACGTGGTCAACAACAAGGCCGAGGGCCAACCCAACGATGTGTACGGCCTCACCAAGGTGGACGGGAAACTGATTATCAGTGCACCCTCCGCTACCGGCGACCTGACCGAGCCGCCCTACAACAGCTGTCCCGACACGGATGATCGCGAGCAGCTCAATGCGCGGCTGGCCTACAACAGCCCCGAGCGCGACTGGACAGTGGCTGCCTTCGTCACCAACGCCACCAACTGGACGCCGGATCACGTCGACCCCAGCGGCCTGGGTGAGGAGCTGGCCACGGCTTTCTCCGACGGCTCGCCCTCCTACGGGCGCACCGAGGAACCCCGGATGTACGGCGTCGAGTTCCGCTACAACTTCCAGTAGTGAGTGGGCGCGAGACCCAACCCGCCCCCGGCGGGTTTTTTTAGCTCTGTGACAAGGAAAACAGCCTATGGGAATTTACGCATTAACGGGCGGCGCAACCGGTATCGGCGCCGAGCTGAAACGCCAGCTACGGCAGGCGAATCACGAGGTGATCTCGGTGGATATCCGGGAGGGGGATATTGTCGCTGACCTCGCCACCGCCGAGGGCCGGCAGCGGGCGGTGCAGGGTATTCGCGATCGCGCGCCACAGGGCCTCGACGGCTATATTCCCTGTGCCGGCCTGCCGCCGGTGGCCAAACCCCTGTCCCTGATCCCGCGGGTGAATTATTTCGCTGCGGTGGAGACCGTGGCGGGCCTGCGCGAGTTGCTCGCCCTCAAGCGCGGAACCGCGCTGATCGTTGCCTCTAATTCCGCGCCCATGGTCGGTAACGATGATCCCTATGTTCAGGCCTGCCTCGCGGGTGACGAGACCGGGGCCTGCACCAATATCGAGGGGCGGGACGGGCACAGCGCCTATGCCGGCTCCAAGCGCGCGCTGGTACTGTGGATGCGCCGCAACGTGGTGGCGTACGCGGCGGCGGGGGTGCGCCTGAACGCCGTTGCCCCGGGCATTACCCGGACACCGTTGAGCGAACAGGTCATGGCCGATGCCGAACTGGGCGAGGCCATGAAGCAGTTCGCCGGCATGGTGCCCTGGGGCGGCACCGCTGAGCCGGCCCAGATCGCCAGCGTCATGCGCTTTATGCTGAGCCCCGAGGCGGGTTTCGTCTGCGGTTCGGTCTTCTTTGTCGATGGGGGCTCCGACGCCATGCTGCGCAGCGACAGTTTTTGAGCCGCCATCGCCCCTGCCGCCTCGCCGTTTTTTTACTGTGCGCCGTTTGCTGCCGCGCGCTGTTGCTCCTCGGCCTGTATGGCCGCGGCGACTGTTTCGCTCAGCTGGTACAACAGCGCGCTGTAGGCGGCCGGTAATTCAGCGGGCACAGTCTGCCCTGATGCCAGCGGCCGGCTGAACTGGCTGATGCGCCGGCTGATGACGCTGCCGTTGCCGGGGCTATAGACCTGCCAGTCGGCGACCAGGGTCGCCCGACCGTCGCTGGCATCGAGGTCCAGTACGGTGATCCGCACGCCGTAATCCGGCGCCTGGCGCACGTCCCAGGGGAAGAAGCGGAGGTTTTCACTGTGCAACAGCTGGGACAGGTTGAGCCCGACCACCCGCTTGATGCCGATATCCAGCGGCTCCGCCCAGCGCTCGGTACCGGTAATCGACAACTGGTTGCCGTCCCGGGTGTATACCATGGCGTTACGATCGAGGAATTCGGGTATATCAACCGGCCCTATCCCGAGGGAGGGCTGCTGGTTGCCGGGGGTGGGTACCACAGCGGGGGTGAGCCTGTAGAAGTTGCTGGGCGGTGAGCTGCCGCAGGCTGTCAGCCAGAGTGACAGGCACAGGCAGCCGGCGATTTTTTTCAGCGTGCTGGTCATTGGGGATCCTCTTGTTTGCCGCGCAGCAGCGACTCAGGCTGTCGATCCAGCAGGTTCGCGAGCTCCTGTATTGCACGGCTGGCCAGGGTCAGCTCCCGCAGGGCCTTGTTTAACTGGTAGGCGGTGGCGGAACCGGGCGCCACCAGGCTGTCGACGTTGGTCATGGTCTGCTCGAACGCCGCGATGGCGCCATTGAGAACCTTCAGGTTTCCCTCGACCAGGGAAGACAGTTTTGGCAGCTCCGTGTTGGCGCCGGCCACGGTCACCGCCGCGCCGTCCAGCACCTTGTCCAGTTTTGGTCCCGAGGCTGCAACCTGGGTCCGCAGTTCGTCGCTCAGGGCGGTCACCGAGGCCAGGCTGTCCTGCAGCCGCGCGGGCAGGGTCTGGAAAGACTCGCTGGTCGCCAGGGTATTAAGCCCGTTGATGATGCCCTGCAACTTGCCGGCGAGCCTGGCCAGGTCGATATCCTCGATCTGCCGGGTCAGCAGCTCCAGGTCGGTGGGAATGGTGGGAATTTGCACATGTTCCGACTTGAGGTCGACGAAAACGGCGGGCTTGTCCGGGTGAAAGTCGAGCTGTATGTAGAGCAGGCCGGTGAGCAGGCTCTGGGTTTTCAGCTGGGCACGCATGCCTCGCGCGATCAAATCGTCGGTGACTTTCTCCGGGTTGCTGCCCAGCCGGCGAATATTTTTCTCGCTGATTTCTGCCTCCACCACCATGATCAACTCGATGGTATCGGCGTCCAGCATCAGTTCCAGGTTGGTGACCTGGCCTATCTGCACGCCCCTGAGCGTCACGGGCGCGCCAATCACCAGGCCTTTGACCGAGCCATCGAATACCATGACGACTTTCTCCCGCTGCTGGCCGAAGCCGGAGCCCAGGGCAAAGATCACAATGGTGATCGCGATCAGGATGGCCCCGAAGACGAAAGCGCCGATGGCGACAGTATGGGGTTTACTACTCATTGCCTGACCTCGCTGCTGGTTCAGTCGGTTCGCCCGGGTTGCTGCCCCGGGTGAGGAATTGTCGCACTACGGCCTGGTCGCTGTGATCGCGCAGCTCTGTCGGGCTGCCGTAAGCGATCATGGTGCGGCTGGCCGCATCCAGGTAGACCGCGTTGGTGGCGATGGCGAATATGCTGGGCAGTTCGTGGGTGACCAGTACGACCGTGGCGCCGGTGGACTCCTTGAGCTCCAGTATCAGGTCGTCAAGCAGCCGGGAACTGATCGGGTCGAGCCCGGCGGAGGGTTCGTCGAAAAAAAGTATTTCCGGATCCAGCGCGATTGCCCGGGCCAGGGCGGCCCGTTTGAGCATGCCGCCGCTGATCTCGGCGGGATAGTACTGCTGGTAGCCCGCGAGGCCGACGAGGGCGAGCTTGTAGGCGACGATATCGGCGATTTCCCCCCGGCTGCAGGGCGTATACAGCTGTAGCGGCAGGGCCACATTCTCCGCCAGGGTCATGGCGCTGAACATGCCCCCGGACTGGTAGGTAATACCCCATCGCCGGCGCATCGCGTGCTGCGCCTGCTCGTCGGCCAGGGTAAAGCTCTGGCCGCTGTAGAGGATGTCACCGGCGGCGGGCGCCAGTAGTCCCAGCATGTGCCTGAGCAGGGTGCTCTTGCCGCAGCCGCTGCCGCCCATGATGACGAAAATATCGCCTCTGTTTATGTCGAAGCAAAGGTCCCGCTGGATGACAAATGAACCGTAGGCCATGGTCAGGTCGCGGATGCTGATATGGGCCTCGGGGGCGGGCGTCGTCATCAGAACCGGATCTGCTGGAAGATGATATTGATACCGGCATCGGCCACGATCAGGTAGACGATGGCGGTGACCACCGCCTCGGTAGCAGCCTGGCCCACCGCGGCGGAACTCCTGCCGGAATTGATACCGGCGCGACAGCCCGCCACTGCAATCAACAGGGCGAACACCACGGCCTTGATCAGTCCCACCGCCAGGTGATGTATGGCCAGAGCCTGTTCGGTCTGGCTGATGTATTGCAGCGGCGTGATGCCCATGCCGCCCGCGACGATGCCGCCGCCGACGATGCCGAGCAGGTCGGCGTACAGGGTGAGCAGGGGCATGGCTACCAGCAGGGCGAGAAAGCGCGGCAGCACCAGGAACTCCATGGGCGATATCCCCATGGTGGTAATCGCGTCGATCTCCTCATTGGTCTGCATGGTGCCCAGCTGCGCCGCGTAGGCCGCGCCGGTTCGACCGGCCATGACCACGGCGGTCATCAATACACCCATTTCCCGCAGGATGCCGATGGTGACCAGGTTGGCCACGTACACCTCGGCTCCGAACTGCTGCAACTGTACCGCCCCCAGGTAGGCCAGGATCATGCCCACCAGTACGCTGGTCAGGCTGATGATACCCAGGGCTTCGGGCCCGGCCTGGTAGCAGAAATGGCGGAAGTCCTCGAACCGGGTGTTGGATTTGCCCACCACCAGCCGGGCCAGGGCGATGCTCAGCTCACCGGTAAAGGCCAGCGACTCCCGGATGAGGTCGGTGCTCCTGGCGATCACCGTGAGAGGGTTGAGCGCCGCCAGCCAGCTGCCGCGCGGCTCGGCGGTTTGGCGGTGAGGCTCGACGGCGGTGGCCAATCGCAACAGTTTGTCGGTGCCGGCCGGCAGGTTGCGGGTGGTGAACGGTATCCCCTCCTGGCGGCAGTGGTTGTGGCACCGCAGGAGGAACGCGGCCAGGGTCGAGTCCCACTGGCCCAGGCCGGCGCCGTCGACGACCAGGCTCTCCGGCGTTGCCTGGTGCAGTTGTTGCGACAGCGCGGCGAAACTGCCCGCCCGGGAGCCCTGCAACCAGTCGCCCGACAGGGTCAACAGGGCGCTGTGATCGGATTGTTGAACCAGCTGGAAGCCAGCGGACGAGTCACTCATGGGTTTCGGCAGGCTGAAAACGTAGGGTGAGTTTAATGGCTTGGGCGCGGAAAGACCACGAATCACCGCGCGGGTGCCCGCGCCCTTACCGGAAGGGCAGTGCCGGCTTCAGCGGGGCGATAATGTCGTAGGCCTTCTGGTAAATATCGGCCACGGGAGTGTGGTTGTCAGCCTCCTGGCGCCTGGAGATCATGGTGATCGGGAACAGGTACTCGTCGGTCTCCTTGTAGCGCAGCGCCCGGCTGCGGCCGTGGGCATCCTCGTAAATTACCCAGTGCATATCGAGACCGGCGGCCAGCAGGTCACCCATGATCACCCCCATGGCCTGCAGTTCACGGGTCTGGTCCGGCCTGACCAGGCGCTTGTCCAGCAGCAGCTGCAGTATTTGCAGGTCGTTATCCCGGTCGCCGTTGAAATGGCGGCCCAGCCCTGTTGCCGCCAGATCCTCCAGCGAGTCGCGCTGTTGCGTCATGAACTGCCGGTCCATGTTGGACAATTCACTTATCCTGACGGTGCCCTGGGCCGCGATACCGGCCGCCGCCAGCAGCGTTGCGGCCGCAACTGCCAGGCAAGCCGCGAATTTGCCGAGTGACATGACGTTTCCTCCTGGCTCCAATACCGGCAGAGCCCGCCGGGCGGGGCGGCAGCGGGTGGCCGGCGAGAATGCTATCGCCCCAGGCCCCCGCAGCCACCTTCATTTTAGCCCAATTTGGTTGTCATACGGCCATTGTCATGGATAATGGCGGACTTCCCCCGGGCCGGGCCGATACCCAGCCCGCGAGCTGCGCCCATTTCGGAGACACAGAATGATTACCGGCAGTATAGTCGCCCTGGTTACCCCCATGCATGCCGATGACAGCGTGGATTGGGCCGGGCTGGAGCGACTGCTGGACCTGCACCTGGCAGCGGGAACCAGCGCCATTGGCGCGGTGGGTACCACGGGTGAAAGCGCCACCCTGAGCGTGGAAGAGCACTGCGAGGTCATCCGGCGTTGCGTCGATTACCTGGCGGGACGCCTGCCGGTCGTGGCGGGTACCGGCTCCAATTCCACCCGGGAGGCGATCGACCTCACCCGGGCGGCGGCCCGGGCCGGGGCCGCGGCCTGCCTGCTGGTCACCCCCTATTACAATCGCCCCACCCAACGCGGCCTGTACGAGCATTTCAAAGCGGTGGCGGCGGCGGTCGATGTGCCCCAGATCCTCTATAACGTGCCGGGCCGGACCTGTGTCGATATGGGCAATGACACCACTGTGCGGTTGGCGGAGCTGGACAATATCGTCGGTATCAAGGACGCGACCGGTGATCTCGCCCGCGGCCGCGACCTCATTGCCCGCTGTGCTTCGGGGTTCGCCATCTACTCCGGCGATGACCCCACCGCTATGGAATTGATCCTGGCCGGCGGCCACGGCAATATCTCGGTAACCGCCAACGTGGCGCCCGCGCCCATGGCGGAAATGTGTCGGCTGGCCCTGGCCGGTGACCGGTCCGGCGCCACCGCCGTCAACGAACTGCTGACCCCGCTCAACCGTGCCCTGTTTGTCGAGGCCAATCCGATTCCCGTCAAGTGGGCGCTGCAGCATATGGGCCTGATCGGGGAGGGTATACGCCTGCCGCTCACACCGCTCGATGCGCAATTCACCGACCAGGTGGCAGCCGCGCTGGAGGCGGCGGGAATCTGATGGAACACCCGGTAAAATCAATGCTGAAGCTGGCCCTGCCGCTGGTCCTTGTTTCCCTGTGCACCGCCTGTGGTTACCTGTTCGGCGATGAGGGTGTGTTCCGGGACAAGTCGAACGACTACAAGAAATCCCGAGAGGTGCCGGCCTTGCGGGTTCCCGAGGGAGAGAGCAGCGCCGCCCTCGGTGAGATGTACCCCATACCGCCTGTCACCGACAATATCCTGCTCGCGGGCAAGTTCGAGGTACCCCAGCCGGCCCCGCTTGACACCGGGAGCGAGGACGAGCAGGTGAAAATCCAGACCCTGGGTGAGGAGAGCTGGGCGCTGGTGAACAGCGCGCCCGGCCAGCTCTGGCCGCAGGTGCGTGCGTTCCTGTCGGCGTCCCAGATACCGCTCGCCCGGGTGGATGCCAGCGCAGGCGTTATCGAAACCGGCTGGGTGACGCTCGAAGGTGAGCCGATGGCGAGCCGGTTCCAGTTTCGCATCGACCAGGGGGTGCAGCGCGGCACCAGCGAGTTGCACGTCCTGCAAATGAGCCAGGTGGGCGATGTCGATAAATGGCCGGCGACATCAAACAGCCCGTCCCAGGAAAGCGACATGTTGCGGGCGCTGGCCCAGTACGTCGCCAACAGCACGGACTCAACCCCCGTGTCGATGGTCGCGGACCAGGCGATCAGCGCCGAGGGTAAGATCTCCGTACAGGAGGGCCCTGACGAAGATATCTATATTCGCCTGAGCCTGCCCTACGACCGGGCCTGGGCGTCAGTGGGACGCGCGATCGAGGAGTCGAACTTCGAAATTACCGACCGCGATCGCAGCACCGGGAAATACTATGTGCGCTTCCTCGGCACCGACTCCGGCGAGGAAGCCGGCTGGTTCGACTGGCTGCTGGGAAGTGACGAGGACCCCATGACCAACCAGGTTTTCGTGGTATCGGTCGAGTCGCTGGACGCGAAGGACGTGGCCATCAGGATCGAGCAGCAGGAGGCGCCTGAAGGCACTGAAACCGTCACCATGGAACGGCGTGACGAACAGGCCCTGCTGGCACTGCTCAAGAGCAATATCGATTAAGCGGCGGTGCTGATGCGTTTTGCCTCGCTCGGTTCCGGCAGCAAGGGCAATGCCACACTGGTGCAGGCCGGCGATACCCTGCTGATGGTCGACTGCGGCTTTTCCCTGCGCGAAACCACACGACGGCTGGAGCGCCTGGCGGTGCGACCGGAACAACTCGATGCCATCCTGGTCACCCACGAGCACACCGATCACAGTGCCGGGGTGGCCACCCTCTCACGCAAGTTCGGTATTCCGGTCTACCTCAGCCACGGCACCGCCGGCACCGGCCGTTGCGACGGCAGTCACCAGTTGCGCTGCTTCAACAGCGAGGACAGTTTCAGCGTGGGCTGCCTCGACATCCGGGCGGTGACAGTGCCCCACGACGCCGCCGAGCCCTGTCAGTTCACGCTCTCCTGGGGGGAGTGGTCGCTGGGTATTCTCACGGACCTGGGTAGTGTGACGCCCCATGTGCTGGACAGTTTCCGCTGTTGTCACAGCCTGTTGCTGGAATTCAACCACGACCTGAATATGCTGCATGCCGGCCGTTATCCCCCCGCGCTCAAGCGGCGTGTGGGGGGCGACTGGGGACACCTCAACAATACCCAGGCGGCCGAGTTGCTGCGCCAACTCGGCGGTGCCCGCAGTGGTCACCTGGTGGTGGCCCACATCAGCGAAAACAACAACAGCCGGCATAAGGCCGAGGAGGCCCTGTTGTCCGTACTGGACTCTCTCGATGGCGTGGTATGGGCCGAACAGGCCCACGGTTTTGACTGGCTGGGCGTGCGCTAGTCGCGGGTCGGAGAATCAGCCACCCCCGGCGCCTGGCGCTTCCAGCGGCGGTTGCTCCACAACCAGCTGTGCGGCTCATCGCGGATAGCCTGCTCAGCCAGGCGCACGTAACGCTCCGTGATCGCATGGTCGGCCCCGCCGTAGGGTGGCCGGGCCAGGGCTTTGAACTCCACCTCGTAGTACCCGCGGGCGCGGCGCCGGCACTGGGCAAACAGCACCGGATAGCCGGTCATGGTGGCGATGATCTCGCCGCCTTCATAAAACGCCGCTGCGCGGTTCATGAACGTCGTCCAGTAGCTCCGTTCGCGTGCTATTGGCGCCTGGTCGGCCACCAGCACGAACAGGCGGAATTCGCGCCGGCGCCGCAGAATATCCCTGGGTGCGGACGCCAGCGGTATCGGGCGGGAGCCGAACTGGCTGCGAATGCTGAGCATCAGCTCGTCCATCTGCCTGTTGTGCAATGGTTTGTAAACCGGGTCGATGGGAATATCCAGGTGCAGCTTGACACCGTGCAGCATCCATTCCCAGTTGCCCTGGTGGATCGCCAGCATCAGTACCGACTCGCTGAAATCGTTGGAGTATTCCCTGAGCAGTTCCGGATTCACCAGTGTGACCCGGCGGCGCATGTCCGCGGCGCTCATGCGCCGGGTCTTGAGTATCTCCAGTGCCACCTGTACCAGCTGCAGGTAAAATTTCTTTGCCAGAACTGTGAGTTGTCTCGCGCTTTTGTCGGGAAATGCGTGGCTGAGGTTCTGCCGCACCACGGCTTTGCGGTAGCCTCCAACATAGTACAGCAGCAGGTAGCCCGGCCACGCGAGCAGGTACAGCAGCGGCAGGGGCAACCAGCTCAGCAGACGGTAAAACATGGCTAACCACAGGCCGGCAGCGCGGTAGTGGTCCGCCCGCTGCATCCCATGCTAACGGCAGTGTTCGGGCAGGGTGACACGACTGACCCGCAGCAGGCTGCCGCTGGGCGGGCAGATCAGCTCGGGATTGCTGGACAGGTCAAGCTGGTGCAGGGCCGGCAACTGGTACAGCGGAACCGCGTCTATGATCTGGTTGTTGTCGAGATACAATACCTGCAGCACAGTGAGGGCGGCCAGCTCACTGATATTCACGATGTTGTTGGATGACAGCGTCAGCTGTTCCAGCTCGGTGAATGTCGACAGACCGGCCAGCGATTCGACCCCGGCCTCGGTGCAGCTGAGGCTGGACACTTCGCTGGCACTGGAGGCCTTGGCATCGTTGATGGCCTCTTTGATACACTCGCGCAGGGCCTTGTCCGGGACGTCAAAATCCGTGAACAGGGGGTCGGGTGTGTAGATGACCTTGTCGTTGAACGTGAAATCGTAGCTGCCGCAGGCGGCCAGAAGGAGCATCGACAGGCAGATCATGCAGGAGCCGGGGCGGATGGTCATGATGGGCGGATTTCCTTGCTGGTGATGGCGCCTGCGGGCGCGATGCGGACAATATGGCTCCCGGAGGGGAGGACACCTATAATGCTAGCCTGTCAGGCAGATAAAAACGAGTAGTGATATGGCTGAATCTACTGTAACGGGTGTGCCGTCGAGCGATCGCGAGTCCCACGACTCCATCAGCATCGTCCAGCGCGGCAATCTCAAGACACTTGAGCAGACCCTGCGCCGGCAGTGGCGGCTGGGCCAGAATATTGTGCTGTGCTGGAGCGCGGACGAGCGCGGCCTGCTGGTGATTTTCGTGCCGCACTATTTTCTCGGCAACTACTGCGCCGGTGCTGCCGCCGGCACCGCTGCGGGCGATGATAACGAGGCCTTCATCAGGAAGCTGATATCCGGCCGACGTCGCAAGACCCGGGAGCAGCTGTTCAAGGTCAGCGAGCGACTGGATGTCGCGCCGACGTTCATCAAACTCAATACCGCGCTGACCGAGGACAAGAACGTCCTGGAGGCGGTCGAGCAGCTGATCAAGCGCTACGGCCTGAGCTATGTCGAGAGCCGTGCGGTGCTGCTGCTGGATATTGTCGAATTCTCGCTGCATACGCCGTTTGAACAGGCCAGCCAGCTCAACAGCCTGTCCTACAGCCTTAATTCCGCCTATAACAAATTGCTGGCACAGGGCATCGAGGTCAATTTCGCCCGCACTACTACCGGCGATGGCTACTACATCTGGAACCGGGACCTGGGCCCGGCCGCGAACCAGGACCTGTTCTACTTCATGCTGCTGGTGGTGGCGGACAACGCGGTGGCCCGGGCGGCATCCAGGGGCAATACGGTGCCGGTGATTCGCACTGCCTATCACATAGGTGGCCACTATGAGCTGTACCAGGCGGAGGGGGTCAATCCCACGGTGTTCAGCTACATTGTCGGCGATGTCACTATCGAACTGGCCCGTATGGTGGACCTCACCCAGGCGCACCAGGTACTGATTGGCGATTTTCATTGTGAGAGTCCCAACTGGAAGCCGGTCACGGATAACCAGACGGCGGGGCGGGTGGCACCGATGGTGTCAGCCCCCGCTTTTATCAGCGCATGCAACCGCAGCCTGCCGGCCCTTCAGGGCACCCAGCTGTCGGGCAAGGCGATCAGCGCTTTCTCGTGCCATCTCACCGAGGGTGAGTGCCAGGGAGAGAAGCATGGCCCGCGACGGTTTCGTATCGTCGACAAGCACGGCCTGTCGCGCCACGCCTACAATCTGCAGATCGCCATCGAGCTGGAGGGCCAGCGACTGTCGCTGGGGCTGGATGACAGCCAGTTGCCGCACCGCAGCACCAATTCCGCCGCGGCGGACATTGCCAGTGGCCAGTCCACCGCCGCACCCACCACGGCGGAACTGATTGACGACCTGGCGAGCCTGTTGAAAAAGCGCAATACCAAAGCGATGACCGAGGACTGATCACCGCATGAACGTTTCATCGCGCGCCTGTCACATGGATGTGAGCAACACCGTGGATGTGACCAGTCCCGGGGCCGTCGGCGCGGTGGTGCGCGAGATCCTCCAGCAGCGCTACCCGGCTTATGATTTCTCGCCGGTGGATCGGCTGGTCGACGACTTCGCCAGCCTGTACGACGGCAGCTTTCCCGGCTTCAGGGCCTGCGAGATGTCCTATCACAACACCCAGCATGTGCTGGATGTCACCCTGGCCATGGCGCGGCTGCTGGACGGGCATGAGGCGGCGCCGGGACAGGTCGGTCCGCTCGGCCCCGAACTCGCCCTGGCCGGGATCGCCGCAGCGCTGTTTCACGACTCCGGGTACATTCGCCGCCTGCGCGACAACCGCAACAAGAATGGCGCTGCCTACACCCGGGTGCACGTGGCGCGCGGCGCGCGCTTCATGGCCGAATACCTGCCCGGCGTCGGCCTGCCGGCGCTGGTCGGGGTCTGCACCCGTATCATTCACTTTACCGGTTACGAAATTGATTCCCGCACCCTGCCGGTGGCCAGTGAGCAGGAGCGATGCCTGGGCAGTCTGCTGGGCACCGCGGACCTCATGGCCCAGTTGGCTGACGTCGATTACCTGCGCAAGTGTCGCGATCATCTCTACGAGGAATTCGAGCTCGGTGGCATTGCGGGGAAACAAGGCTGTGGCACCAGTGATGGCACCCGCATCGCCTCGCGCCAGCAGCTGCTCGAATCCACCCCGGAGTTTATTCGCAAGACCCTGGAGCAGCGCCTGGAGGGACAGTTTGGCGGCGTGCATCGCCTCGCCGCGCGCTGCTTCGACGGCTCGCACCTGTACATGGACGCTATTCTCGACAACTGTCGGCGCCTGCAGGCGCTGTTGTCGGGGGACGACGAGGTCCTGATTTCCCCCTGCCGGTCTTGAGCGGCTCGCGGGGCGAGAAGATATCCCTGGCGCTGCTGGCGGTCTCAGCAGCCGACGTCCCGCTGGCCGCCGGGCTGGCGCGCGAACTCGATCTGCCCATCGTCCCGGTCGATACCGACCCGGCAGCTTGCGAGGCATACGATGTGCTGCTGGTGGTGGCGGGCGGTGTGGTGGCCCTGCAGCAGACACCGCGCCTGGGCCGCTCGGCCGCTGCGCGCAAAAAGCCCGGTCGCCGGCCCACGGCGGGCGTATTGCCCGGCCCGGTTGCGGTGGATTTCGGCAGTGAGGCCATGCGCCACCGGCGCCGCTCCGGCCACAATGAACTGCTGGGCCGGGCCGTGGGTGTGCAGGGCCGCCGGCAGCCGCGGGTACTGGATGCCACGGCGGGCCTGGGTCGCGACAGCTTTGTGCTGGCGGATATGGGCTGCGCGGTTACCCTGTGTGAACGGAACCCGGTCATCGCTGCGATGCTGGCCCGGGCCCTGCAGGCGACGCTCAGCGGTGGTGACGACTGGTCGGGCGCGGTGGTTCGCCGGATGAGCCTGGTCGCCGGCGATGCCCGCGGCCTGTCCCCGCATCAGCTCGCGGCAATCGATGTCATCTACCTCGATCCCATGTTTCCCCGGCGGGACAAGTCGGCGGCGGTGAAGAAAGAGATGGCGTTGTTCCAGGCGCTGCTGGCGGGCGCCGGCAGCGAACAGGTGGCGGACGAGCTGCTGCCCTGGGCACTGGCGCAGGATGTGGCGCGGGTGGTGATCAAGCGTCCGAGTCGGGCCCCCTTCCTGGGGGGGCGCCCGCCTTCCCACAGCGTGGCCGGCAAGGCGGTGCGCTTTGATGTCCATGTGAGGCGCCCGCTGCCGCCCGCGTGAACGCGAAGTGCCCGTGCCGTCCTCGTCGCGCAGCCGGTCCGGCGAAGCGCTGGTGCTTATCGGGACACCGACTGGCCGACGCGCTACTATCGGCCGTCGTTACATGGGATCACGTACCTGGGAGATAGCATGTCAGCTCAAAAAATTGCGGCGCTGGTCACCGGCGCCTCCGCCGGCCTCGGGGCCGAGTTCTGTCGGCAGCTGGCCGATCGCTGCGAGGTGATTATCGCGGTAGCCCGTCGCGGCGATCGCCTGCGGCAGCTGCGTGCGGAGTTGGCGAGCAGCGCCGAAGTACACGTCATCGAAGCCGACCTCACCCGCGTGGAAGGGGTCGCCCGCACAATGGAGGCCCTGCGCCAGCTGGGCCCGGTGGATTACCTGGTGAACAATGCGGGTTTTGGCACCTACGGCGCGTTTGCGGATCAGTCGATAGACAGCCAGCGGGATATGGTCAGCCTGCACATCGACGCCACCATCACCCTGTGCCGCGCGGCGATTCCATTCATGCGCGAGCGTGGCGGGGGCCATATTATCAACGTGTCATCCGCGGGTGCTTTCCTGCCCGGCAAGGGTCTCGCCGTCTATGGCGCCACCAAGGCGTTTCTCAATCATTTCTCAATGGCGCTACAGGCCGAAGTTGCGGGTACTGGCATCGAGGTGCAGGCGCTGTGCCCGGGATATACCCACACGGAGTTTCACCGGGGGCTGGAGCGCGAGGGTATCAGCAAGGACATGGTGCCCGCGGGGATGTGGATGAACGCCGATGCCGTGGTTTCAGTCAGCCTTGCCGCCCTGGGCAGTGGCCGGGTGCTGGTCGTGCCGGGCGAGCAGAACCTGGCGCTGGCGCGCGTCGGCTACCAGCGCCAGTTGGACACGTTGCAACACTGAAACGGCGGGTATCAATCCGCCTTGTCGGCTGCCTGCCCGAGCAGCAGGCACTCCATTACGCCCCGGTAAATGGCCGCCAGCCGCGGCAGGTCGGCGGCGAGCACCACCTCGTTCAGCTTGTGGATAGTCGCATTGATGGGGCCCAACTCCACCACCTGGGCGCCCGTCGGGGCGATGAAGCGGCCGTCGGAGGTGCCGCCGGCGGTGGACAGCTCGGGTTCCAGTCCGGTCACCGCGCCAATACTGGCCACAGTCGCCGCCACCAGCGCGCCGCTGGCGGTCAGGAAGGGCTGGCCACTGAGCACCCAGCGCAATTCGTAATCGAGCCCGTGGGCATCGAGGATGGCCTCGGTGCGCCGGCGCAACTCGTCCTCGGTCACCTCGGTGGAAAAGCGGAAGTTAAACAGCACCTGTACGGTGCCGGGTATCACGTTGGTGGCCCCGGTGCCGGCATGGATATTGGATATCTGCATGGACGTGGGGGGAAAGAACTCGTTGCCCTCATCCCAGACTTCCGCCACCAGCGCCTCCAGCGCGGGCAGGGCGCGATGTATCGGGTTGTCCGCCAGCTGCGGGTAGGCGATGTGGCCCTGGATGCCGCGCACTGTGAGCACTGCGCCCAGCGAACCGCGCCGGCCGTTCTTGATGACATCGCCAAGGCTGGCACTGCTCGACGGCTCGCCCACCAGGCACCAGTCGATGGCCTTGTTCTGCTGTTGCAGGTGCTGCATGACCTTGACCGTGCCGTTTACCGCGTCCCCCTCCTCGTCGGCGGTGATCAGGAAACCGATGCGCCCGGGGTGGTCGGGATGCTCTGCTACAAACTCCTCGCAGGCGATGAGCATGGCGGCGAGGCTGCCTTTCATATCCGCCGCGCCGCGCCCGTAGAGCGAGCCGTCGACCAGGGTGGGCTCAAACGGCGGCGTGTGCCACTGCTCCGGCGGGCCGGTGGGCACGACATCGGTGTGGCCGGCGAACACCAGTATCGGTCCGGCGTTGCCGCGCTCGGCCCAGAAGTTATCCACCTCACCGAAACGCAGCGGGGTGCAGCTGAAGCCGAGCGCCGTCAGCCGCTCCATCATCAGCGCCTGGCAGCCGGCGTCGTCGGGTGTCACCGAGCGGCGGCGAATCAGTTCACAGGCCAGGGCCAGCGTTTTTTCCATGGGTTTGTTTTCCCGCAGGCACACTCAGTTGTGGGCGTGCAATTCCTTGTTGAGTTCCACCGCCGAGCGGTTGGTCAGGCATTCCACCGCGCCAGTGGTGGAGTTGCGTCGAAACAGCAGGTCGGACTTGCCGGCCAGGTCCCGGGCCTTGGCTGTTTCCACCGGCATGCCGTCGGCATCGAGCATGGTCAGCTTGGTGCCCGCGGTCACGAACAGGCCGGCCTCAACGGTGCAGCGGTCCCCTAGCGGTATGCCGATGCCGGCGTTGGCGCCAATCAGGCACTCCCTGCCGACCGATATGACGATATTGCCGCCGCCGGACAGGGTGCCGATAGTGGAGCAACCGCCACCCAGATCCGAGCCCGCGCCGACAAATACCCCGGCCGAAATGCGCCCCTCGATCATGCCCGGGCCCTCGGTGCCGGCATTAAAATTGACGAAGCCCTCGTGCATGATGGTGGTGCCCTCGCCCAGGTAGGCGCCCAGGCGGACCCGGGCGGTGTGGGCGATGCGCACGCCCGCCGGCACCACGTAGTTTGTCATCTTGGGAAACTTGTCGACACAGCTGACTTCCAGCACCTCGCCGCGCATGCGCGCCGCCAGCTGGCGCTCGGGCAGCTCGGCGATATCGATCGCGCCCTCGCTGGTCCACGCCACATTGGGCAGTATGCCAAACAGCCCCTGCAGGTTGGTGCCGTGGGGTTTGACCAGCCGGTGCGACAGCAGGTGCAGTTTCAGGTAGCCCTCCGGCACGGAGGCGGGGGGCGCATCCGTCGTCAGCAGTACCGCGGTGACCGGTCGGCCGCAGTCGCGCAAGCGCCCTGCCAGCTCGGCCTGCTCAGTGTCGCCCGCCGCCTTCAGGGCTGCCTGCAGCGCCTGCAGTTGGGCGTTGTCCAGGCTGCTGCCCGTGGCGCAGTCGGCAACGGCCGTCACCACAGCTGGGGACGGAGCCAGCAGCGGCTGGGGATAAAACACTTCCAGCCACTGCCCCTTGCTGTTGTGGGTGCCCACGCCGAGGCCAAAAGCGAATGCGCAGTCTGTCATGGTGAATCCTTGTCTGTCAGAGGGTGTGTTTGCTGAAAATTTTCTGGTAGCTGGCGGCGGAAAAGCCGGTGAAGCGCTCGTGGCCGGTATCCAGCAGCGGCCGCTTGATCAGGGTGGGCTGGGCCAGGATCGCCGGCAGCGCGGAGTCCTGGTTCATGCCCGTGCGGGTCGCTTCATCCAGCGCCTTCCAGCTGGTGCTGCGTTTGTTGACCAGGGTTTCCCAGCCCAGCTCAGCCAGCCAGCGGGCCACCATCTCGCGGTCGAGTCCGTCTGCGCGAAAGTCGTGAAACCGGTAATCGACACCGTGCGTATCCAGCCAGTTGCGGGCTTTTTTCACCGTGTCGCAGCTTTTTATGCCGTAAAGAGTGATCAAACCGCCCAGCCGCCCTGTCGTGCAAAGGCCGGCTAGCATAGCAAATACCCCGCGCCAGATATAGCGGTCCCGGGCCTACCAGAGTGGGGCGGCATCGCGTGCGGGCCGTGTCCGGCACGCGGGCGCGGGGATGCTACATGTGAATCGGCGCGCCGGTCAGGCCCAGTGCCGCTTCCATGACGCCTTCCGCCAGGGTGGGGTGAGCGTGGATCATGCGGGTGATATCCTCCGGCAGTAGCTCCGCCGTTTTCGCCAGCAGGATCTCGTGCAGTATCTCGGTGGCGTTCAATCCCACCACATGCCCACCCAGGATCTCGCCGGTATCGGGGTCGGCGATCAGTTTCACCAGGCCCTCGTGTTTGCCGACCGCCACGGCCTTGCCGATGCCGCGGTAGGGGAACACCGACTTGCGGATAGTGATACCCCCGGTTTTCGCGTCGTCCTCGCGCAACCCGAAGCCGGCGACCTGGGGCTCGCAGTAAATGGCCGAGGGCACTTCCGCCGGGTTGACCCGCTTCATCTGGCCACCGTGGCCGGCGATAAATTCCACCGCCAGTTCGCCTTCGCGCGAGGCCACGTGCGCCAGCAGCGGCGTGCTGGTGACATCGCCGATAGCGAATATGCCTTTGGCGGCGGTCTGGTTGTAATCTCCCACCGGGATAAAGCCGCGGGTATCTGCCTTGAGACCAACGCTGTCCAGGCCCAGGTCCTCGGTATTGGGACGACGACCAAACACCACCAGCGCTTTTTCCGCCTCGACAGTGCTCTCCCCTGCGGGTGTGTCGAGGGTAACGCAGACGCCTTTTGCCGAACGGGTCAGGCCGGTGGCGCGGGTGCCGGTGTGCACCGTGATACCGGCTTTGTCAAAACTCGCCGCCAGTACTGCCGCGCACTCGAAGTCCTCCGTGGGCAGCAGGTGCTCCGTCATTTCCACCACGGTGACCGCCACGCCAAAAGCGTTCATGACGAAGGCGAACTCGCAGCCGATGGCGCCGCCACCCAGGATGACCAGGGATTTGGGCAGTATCTTCAGGTCGAGGATACCGGTGGAGGAGAGCACCTGCTTTTCATCAAATTCAAAACCCTTCACCTCGAGTGGGCGCGAGCCGGTGGCGATAAGTATATTGTTGGCGCTGAGCGCTGCGCCGCCTTCGATAGCCACCTTGCCGGGGCCGGCCAGGCGGGCGCGGCCCCTGATGATTTTCACCTTGTTCTTGCGCAGCAGGCCGCTGACGCCGCCGGCCAGGGTATTGGCCGCGGCGCGGGAGTTGGCGTGCACCTTGCCGTAGTCGAGGCCCGAGCGGTCCACCTTTACGCCCAGTTTCTCCAGCGTGTGCAGCACCTGGTAGTCCTCCGCCTGCTGGATCAGGTTCTTGGAGGGGATGCAGCCCCAGTTGAGGCAGACGCCGCCAGGGGTGTCCATTTCAACAACAGCGACCGTCAGGCCGAGTTGGGCCGCGCGAATCGCCGCGACATAGCCACCGGGGCCGGCGCCGATAATCGCAACATCGAGGTTTGGGTCGGACATGGTTTACTCCCGAAAATTTCGTGGTTGGTGTTGTGCCACCGGGGAAAAATCATCGCGAAAGAGGCCGCGCTCCACGCCCAGGCTGAGCGCCCGCTGGACATCCACCACCCGCGGGCCCTGTGGGTCGAAGGCGACCTCCCAGTGGCGTTTTTCATCGATCGCCAGTTCCCGCTCGCCGTCAAAGGCGAACACCCCGCGCGGGCTGGCCACGCTGGCGCGCCCGTCGAAATGAGCGTGGTCGCGCACCGCGATTCGCGCCACCAGGCCAGGCGCCATCGGCGCCGTCACATGGGTGCAGGCGGGGTCATCGACAGCGCCGAGTTGCAGGTGCAGGCCCCGGCCGCAGCCGGGCGCCAATGGCGCGAGGCAGCCGCCGATGGCGGACAGACCGATGCTGTCGGGGCGGGCCTGGGCCAGGAACAGCTCGCGCACGGAATCGCCTTCCCAGACCGCCAGCGCGCCACTATCGAGGGTGTCGATCACCGAGATATCCACCAGCGCATGGGAGACTTCCTCGCCGTCCGCCAGCAGCCGCAGCATCGGCGCCCGCAGCAGCCCCTCGTCGCCCGCCAGGGCGCGCACCACGCAGGCGGCGGCCATGCCGGCAAGTGTGCCCTCGAGCATGCGGGGGAAGGCGTTATTGGTGCCGGTGGACAGGGGTATCAGCGGTATCTCGCCGCAGTGGCTGGCTACCGCCCGGCTGGTGCCGTCGCCGCCGAGTACGAGCAGGCAGCCGAAGTCCTGCTCGCGCATCAGGCTGGCGGCGCGCTCGGTATCGCTGCGGCTGCCGAGCAGCCAGGGCAGTTCCAGGCAGGCGACATCGAGGCCGTTCAGGTCGTCGCCGGCGGCCTCGATAGCGCGCTGGCCCAGGTTGGTCGGATCGGGTGCAATGCGAGCCCGCTCCACACCCAGCGCATCGAGCGCCCGCAGGATGCGCACCACGGCATTGATCTTCTCGCTGTGGGTGGAGGTGGAGCCGAATGCCACCAGGCGGCGCAAATCCTTGCCGGCGGCGGGGTTGACGATGATGCCGACACTTTTCATGACAGTGCCGGGCGGGGCGCGACCGCCCCGGCCGGGTGGCGGAAAGTCCGGGCGTGTCTGGCGCTGGTAAGTGCTTTCATAACGAGTGCTGGCATGGGCCCGCGCTGGCGCGGACCGGCATGGTTCAGGCGAGCATCAACTCCGGTGCCTGCAGGCAGCGCCTCAGGGTAACCACGAAGTTGGCCACCGGGTCGCCATCCAGGACGCGATGATCAAACGTGATGCTGAGCGGCAGCATAGCGCGCTTCCTGATCTTGCCCTTGTGCACCACCGCACGTTCCATGATCATGCCCGGCTGCACAATGAGCGCCTGCGGCAGGTTCAACACGGGTGTGGACCAGGAGTACATGGCCTCGCCGCCCATGGCCGCGGTGGGTGACAGGGTGACGGTGCCGCCCTCGGTCTCTCCCGGTACCAGTCGTCCCTCGCGGGCGCGGGTGGCGAGATCGCGCAGTTCCCTGTCAATCTGTACCAGCCCCTTGCGCTCGGCGTTGCGCAGCACCGGCACGATCAGGCCGCTGTCCCATTCGCCCTGGCCGGGCAGCGATACGGCGATACCGACGTTGACCTCGTTCCACAGCACGATTTCATCACCGACTATGCCGGCATTGGCAATGGGAACCGCCTGGCAGGCCACCGCGATGGCCTTTACCACGAAAGCGTTGACCGAGACCCGGGTGCCATAGGCGTCAGCGTTGGCGACGAAACACTCCCGCGCCTTCAGCAGGCGGGTGGCGTCCACTTCTGAAAATTGTGACAACTGGGCCGCGGTCTGCAGGCTCTGGGTCATGCGGCGCGCGATCGCGCCGCGCACGCCTTTGAGCGGCACTGTGCCTTTCACGGTCAGCGTGCCCGGTTCGGACATCTGCGCGATTGCGGCTGTTGCCGGCGCACCGGCTTTCGCCGCCAGTACGTCCCGCTTGACGATGCGGCCTTGGGGGCCGGTACCCGTGATCGCGGCGAGATCGATGCCCCGGTCCCGGGCCAGTTTGCGCGCCAGCGGGGAGGCTTTGATGCGGCCGCCGGCGGGTGCGGGCGCTGCCGCCGCCGGGGCGACGGGCATCACAGCGCCGGTGGAGGTCAGTTTGTCATTGAACTGCACGCCGGGCGCCGTGGCTGCAGCAGCCGTTACCCCACCACCAGTGATCGCGGCATACTCCTCGGCGCTGGCGGCGAACTGGCCGATCACCGACTCCACCGGTACGGTTTCACCCGCGGGTACCACAATATGGAACCAGCCGGCCACCGGCGCTTCCACATCGTAGGCAACCTTCTCAGTCTCGACCTGCATCAGCGGGGCGCCGCGCTCAACCTGCTGGCCCTCGGCCGCCAGCCATTCGACCACGGTGCCCTCGTTCATCCCCATCGCCAGTTTCGGCATCAGGTAATTGGTAGCCATAATCCGGTACTCCTAGCGGCAGACGTCGCGAACCGCCGCCTCGATGGCGTCGGGATTGGGTGCCACATAGGGCTCCATATGGCCGCCGGGCAGGGGGATGTTGGGAATGGTGACCCGGCGGATGGGGGCATCCAGCAGGTCGAAGCCCCTGTCCACGACCTGTGCCGCGATTTCGCTGGCGGTGCTGCGACTCTCCCAGCTCTCGTCCACCACCACCAGGCGGCCGGTTTTTTCCAGCGATTTGAGGATGGTGTCGATATCCAGCGGTGAGAAAGTGCGGGGGTCGATAATCTCCACGCTGATCTCCCCCGCCAGCTTGTCGGCGACAATCTGGGCGTTCTTGTACTGGAAGCCGTTGGCGACCAGGGTCACATCGCCGCCCTCGCGCTTCACCTCGGCGACGCCCAGCGGCACCACGTAGGGCTCCTCCGGCACGGGCCCGCGATCCATCATGGTGCCCAGGTGCCAGATAAAGGCCACCGGGTTGTCGTCGCGGATCGCCGCCGTCATCAGGCCCTTGGCGTCGTAGGGAGTCGAGGGCATGCACACCTTGATGCCCGGCACCTGGGCGATCATGTTGTGTACCAGCATGGCGTGCTCGTTGCCCAGGCGCATGCCGGCGCCGCAGGCGCCGGTAATCACCATCGGCAGTGACATCTGGCTGCCATGAATAAAACGGAACTGGGCGGTCTGGGCCAGGATAGGGGAGGCGGCATTGAGGAAAAAGCCGGCAAACATGAAATCGACGATGGGGCGGAAGCCCTCCATCGCCGCGCCGAAAGCGGTGCCGTACATGCCGATTTCCGCCAGCGGGGTGTCGACGATACGGTCGGTGCCGAACTGCTCAACCAGGCCCTTGGTGTGGGGGAAAATGCCGCCGGCAATATCCTGCCCGACCATGAATACGCGCTCGTCGCGCTCCATCTCCTGCCGGTAGGCTTCCCTGATGGCTTCTACCAGGGGTAATTCACGTACTTCACTCACAGGGACTCTCCTCGACTCAGGCTACGTAGACGCCGGCTAACAGTTCTTCGATGCTGGGTTGTGCAACGGGGCTCTCGTCGGCGAATTTCTCGATTGCCGCGACTTCCTCCTTCGCCTCTTGGTAAATTTTGTCGATCTGCTTCCGGGTCAGGACTTTTTCAGCCAGAACCCGGGTGGTCGCCAGTACCACAGGATCGCGCTTTTTCAACTCTTCAAGATAGGCGGCCTCGCGCGGCTCGGCCCGCGCCAGGTCCGGGGTGCCCACGTCGTGCTCGCGCAGGCGCAGGGTCTTGGCCTCGACAAAGGTCGGGCCCTTGCCGGCGAGGGCGTGCTCGCGGGCGGCGATCACGGTTTCCGCCACGGCGAATACATCCTGGCCGTCGATCACCACGGCGGGCATGCCGTAACCCTGGGCGAGGCTGGAGATGTCCGGCATGGGGTGCATATCGGAGATGGTGGAGTGAATCGCCATACCGTTGTTCTCACAGAAGAACACGATGGGCAGCTTCCAGTTCATGGCGAAGAGCATGGCCTCGTGGGCGCCGCCCTGGCCGTAGGAGCCGTCGCCGGAGGCCATCAGTACCATCTGGTTGCCCTTGCGCTTGCAGGCCCAGCCCCAGCCCACCACCGGGCAGAAGTGCCAGCCGATGAAGCCCGAGGCGCCGTACATTTTCTTTTCCGGGAAGGACCAGTGGAAACTGGAGCGGCCGCCGCAGCAACCGTCCACCTTGCCCGTGTGCTCGGCCAGGTAACGGCCCACATCGACACCCCGGCCAGCCGCGTAGCCCAGCCCGTGGGCCCGGTGGTGGGGGTTGAGGATGTCGTTGTCGCCGAGGAAGGTGCTGGCGCCAACGCCCGCAGCCATGGCGCCGTCGCCGGGGTGATAGAAGCCGATGAGTTTGCCCTGCATGATGCGGTTCATCATCATCTTGTCGAAATGATCGGCCCGTACCAGGTTGCGGTACAGCAGCTTCATTTGTTCCTTGCCCAGAGCCATGGGATTCCTCCTGCAGGATGGTGGCCGCCAGCGACTGGCGGGGATTAGGTTATTGTGCCGGCGCCCGGGCGTGAAACCACTGGCAAGCCGGATTTTGAGTTCGGAGCGCAGGCAGCTTCGCCGGCGATGTGAAGCTGAACTCGGGCCAGATAACCATCATTTCCGGTCATGCAGTTCACCAGCGCCGGCAAATGCGCAATACCTGCGCCACCTGTGCGGGCGCTGTAAGCGCATAGACAGCCTCGCTGCGCTGCAGGCCTCCACCATGATAGTAGCCCATCGACGATCTGCCACCCTGTCCAGGTCAATGTTTTGCCTGTCATTTGCGCCTGTTTCACTGTCATCACGGGTCATCCTGGCCCGGGCCGACCCTGTTGTCCCGGCAACGCCAGCCTGCCGGAGGTATCCTGCGGAATCGGTCCGGCGGCGATTCGCCGGTGATGGGTTACAATAGTCGTCAGTAGGGAGAATATATGATGAAAGTACTGCGAACCCCGGATTCCCGCTTCCCGGGATTACCTGACTTCCCCTTTGCCGCCCACTACCACCAGGTCACTCCCCAGCTGCGCCTGCACTATGTCGACGAGGGGCCCAGGGACGCTCCCCCGGTGTTGATGCTGCACGGCGAGCCCACCTGGTCCTACCTGTACCGTCATATGATCGGGCCGGTGGCTGATGCCGGGTTGCGCGCCCTGGCCCCTGACCTTATCGGCTTTGGCAAGTCCGACAAGCCCGCCGCCAGGGGCGACTACAGCTACAGCGGCCAGGTCGCCTGGATCCGCCACTGGATGGAGGCCCTGGACCTGCGCGATATCACCCTGGTGTGCCAGGACTGGGGCTCGCTGATCGGCCTGCGCCTGGCGGCGGAGTCGCCCGATCGCTTTGCCCGCATCCTGCTCAGCAATGGCGGCCTGCCCACCGGCACCGGAGCGCCGCCAGCGTTTAAAATCTGGCGCGCTTTCTCGCGTTACAGCCCCTGGTTCCCGATCGGCCGCATTGTGCAGACGGGAACCAGGCGCACTTTGTCCGATGCCGAGGTCGCGGCCTACGACGCGCCCTTCCCGGACAGCAGCTATAAGGCAGGGCCGCGGGCTTACCCCTCTCTGGTGCCAATGGAACCGGGTATCCCGGATGTGGCCGAAAACAAGCGGGCCTGGGCAGTGTTTGAGCAGTGGCACAAGCCGTTTATCTGCTGCTTCAGCAACGGTGACCCGATAACCCGGGGTGGGGACGCCCCGTTCCGCCAAAGGGTTCCCGGCGCGAAAGACCAGCCCGGCGCTACCCTGCGCGGCGGCCATTTTATCCAGGAGGATGATCCGCAAAATTTTGCCCGGCTGGCGATCGAGGCCTGCGGCCACAGGGGGGTCCAGTCATGAAGCAGGTGTGGATCACTGCCAGGGGTGCGCCGGAAACCCTGCAGTTACGCGAGTCCCCCGACCCCGGGGCGGGTTCCGGTCAGTTGCGTATTCGGGTCGCCTGCGCTGGCATTAACTTCGCCGATATCCAGGCGCGCATGGGCCAATATCCGGATGCCCCGCCCATTCCCTGCGTGGTGGGGTATGAGGTCTCCGGTATCGTCGACCAGGTCGGCAGCGGCGTGAGTGGCTTCAGCGAGGGCGACCGGGTGCTGACCTTCACCCGCTTCGGCGGCTACAGCGATACGGTGGTGGTGGACGCGTCCTGGGCACATAAAGTGCCCGACGGTGTATCCATGGAGGCGGCCGCTGCCTTGCCGGTGAACTACGCCACCGCCTGGACCATGCTGATCCGGCTTGGCGCGCTGCAACCCGGGGAGACTGTACTGGTTCACTCCGCTGGCGGCGGCGTCGGTATCGCCGCCCTGCAAATATGCCAGTGGCGTGGCGCCACGGCCATCGGCACTGCCAGTGTGGGTAAACATGCGCGCTTGCGGGAACTGGGCTATGCGCATTGCATTGACTACCGCAGCCAGGATTTTGAACAGGAAGTTAAACGTTACACTGCGGGAAGGGGCGTGGACGTGGTGCTCGATCCCCAGGGTGGCAATTCCTTCCGCAAAAGTTACCGCTGCCTGGCGCCCCTGGGTCGCCTGTTCATGTTCGGCATGGCCGACAGCGTGCAGGGCGAAAAGCTGAATATTCCTGCTCTGCTGCGGTCACTGGTGACCACACCCCTGTTCCATCCCCTGTCCCTGCTCAACAATAACCGCGGCGTGTTCGGCACCAATATGGGACGCCTGTTCGACCAGTTTGACCGGCTCACCCCCGACATGGTCGAGATTGTGCGGCTGCTGGGGGAAGGTGTGCTGGCACCGGTGGTGGACCAGGTATTTCCCTTCGAGCAGGCCGCGGCCGCCCACCATTACCTGCAGGACCGCAGGAACTTCGGCAAGGTGCTGTTGCGGGCCAGGGCGGAGTCCCCATGAGCAAACCGGCGCGTCGGCAGACGACCTTCGGTCGTGCCAGGTAATGTCCGGGGCGATGCCCCCGGTAGCCCGCCGTCACTGCGCGTTATCGCAGCTACGGTGCCGGCCGCAATGAGCGAGGTCAGGACCCTGGTGGAACCCACCACTCTGGCGGGCTATACCGAGGCCATTACCCGGGCGCTGGAAGCCGCGGGCGCCGATCCCGTGGCAGTCCTGCGACAGGCTCATGTGGCTCGGGTGCGCAGCAACGACCCGATGCTGCGAATCACTGATTCTGACATCAACGCAATCTATGAACAGGCGGTAGCGGCTACCGGCGATGCCTACTTCGGTCTGCGGGTTGCCGGATACATCCTGCCCGGTGTTGTTCGAACAGGCGTCACTTGGCCTTCGTTTCGACCTGGTGACCATGCGCCGGCCACTGTCCGGTGCAAGCCGCGAACTGGCCCAGCACAATGACCGGATAGTGATGAGCTACCTGGCGAAGTTGGACCGGGACGATATCGTAAACCGGGTGCGGGCAGAGATTGTGACTGGCTTGAGCGGCGGTTCATTCGGTCGTACCGCCATCGCCGCGAGTGTGCATATGAGCGCCAGCACGCTACAGGCAAAACTGTCGCGGGCGGGGATGTCATTCCAGCAGTTGCTTGATGAAACACGCCATGAACTCGCCCTCGGGTATATCGAGCAGAGCCGGCTGTCGATCACGGAGATTGCCTTCATGCTGGGTTTTTCCGATCTCAGCAATTTTATCCGCGCCTTCAAGCGCTGGACAGGGAAGTCACCCACGCGGTTTCGCGATCTGGCGTGAAATACAATCACCAAAGCGATTTCCGGGTCGGCAGTCTTGCTTTCAATCCGGATGATCCTCGGCGCCACCGCCTGCTCCGGGTCGCGCACCGTTCCTTGGGCTGGCGGCCTGTGCTAGGGTAGCCCGCTAAATCGTTCGTTCGGATACGCACAATGACGCAACTCGAAGGTAAGGTCGCCATAGTCACCGGTGCCGCGCGCGGTCTCGGTCGCGCCTATGCGGAGGCCATGGCGCGGGAGGGCGCTGCCGTTTTCGCCTGTGATATCAACTCCTGTGACGACACCGTGGCGGCGATTGTTGCGGAGGGTGGTCGTGCGGTCGCCGCGGTGACCGATATCGCCAGCATGCCCAGTTGCACCGCAATGGCCGAGCAGGCGCTGCAGGCTTTCGGGCGGATCGATGTGTTGGTTAACAATGCCGCACTGTACGCTGGCCTCAAGGGCGCGCGCTTCGAAAAGCTCGACGAAGCCCAGTGGGACGCAGTGATGAATATCAACGTCAAGGGACTGTGGCAGTGCTGTAAGGCAGTGGTGCAAGCGATGCGTGATGGCGGTGGCGGCTCGATTATTAATATCTCCTCGCTGGCAGCCGTTTACGGCCTGCCCTATGGCCTCGATTACGTCGCCTCCAAGGCGGCGGTGATCGGCATGACCCGGGCCATGGCCCGGGAACTGGGCCAGGACAGGATCCGGGTCAATGCGGTGGCGCCCTCGGCGGTGATGACTGAGGGCACGGAGGATTTTTTCGGTGAGAAACTGGAGAAGGCCAGGAAGGTCATCGCCGCCGGGCAGGTCATCCAGCGCAACCTCGAAACACAGGACCTGACCGGGACCATCATTTACCTGGCCTCGGACAACAGCGCCTTCGTCACCGGCCAGACTCACATGGTCGATGGCGGTTCCTGGTTCCTGTAGGCAAATCCGTGGCTATCGAGTTGGACTTCCCGGATATTCGCGCGGCGGTGGCGCGATTGTGCGCCGGCTACGGGGGGGGCTACTGGCGCGCGCTGGACGCCGGGCGGCACTACCCCACAGAGTTTGTCAGGGCGCTGACCGCGGCGGGCTATTTGTCGGTACTGATCCCCGAGGAATACGGTGGCAGCGGCCTGCCGCTCGGGGCCGCCTGCGCGGTGCTGGAAGAAATTCACCGCAGTGGCGGCAACGGCGGCGCCTGCCACGCCCAGATGTACACCATGGGCACCCTGCTGAGACACGGCAGCGATGAACAGAAACAGCGCTTTCTGCCGGATATCGCCGCCGGCAGGCTGCGGCTGCAGGCCTTCGGTGTAACCGAGCCCACCAGTGGCACCGATACCTCCCGCATTCGCACCACGGCCGTGCGCGACGGGGATGATTTCGTGGTGAACGGCCAGAAAGTATTTATCTCCCGCACGGAACATTCCGACCTGATGGTGCTGCTGGTGCGCACGGCCCCGCGCGCCGATAGCGGTCGCCCCACGGACGGCATGTCGGTGCTGCTGGTGGATATGCGCGAGGCGCTCGGCAACGGGCTGACCATCAGGCCGATAGACACCATGATGAACCACGCCACCACGGAACTGTATTTTGATAATTTGCGGGTGCCTGGCGCCAACCTTATCGGCCGCGAAGGGCAGGGTTTCAACTGTATCCTCGATGGCATGAATGCCGAGCGTATCCTGATCGCCGCCGAGTGCATCGGCGATGCCCGCTGGTTTACCGCGAAATCGTCCACCTACGCCAGCGAGCGGGAGGTCTTTGGCCGACCCATAGGTGCCAACCAGGGGGTGCAGTTTCCCATTGCCAGGGCGCACATCCAGACCGAGGCGGCGGCGCTGATGGTCAGGCAGGCGGCCGACCTGTACGATGCCGGCAAGCCCGCCGGGGCCGAGGCCAATATGGCCAAATTGCTGGCATCGGAAGCGTCCTGGGCCGCGGCGGAGGCCTGCATCCAGACCCACGGCGGGTACGGCTTCGCCGCCGAGTACGACGTGGAGCGCAAGTTCCGCGAGACCCGCCTGTACCAGGTGGCGCCCATCTCCACCAACCTGATCCTGTCTTTTGTCGCGACCCGGGAACTCGGGTTGCCCAAATCTTTCTGAGGCGCCGCTGTGAGCGCCGTTGATGTGCAGGCCCTGCGCGGCTGGATCGGCCGGCAGGAGACCCGCAGCGATACCATCTTCCCAACGCCGGTGGCCCAGCTTTCTGCGACACTCGCCCGGGGCACGGGGTAACGGCAGCTACTCGTCCGCCAGCTGTTCGTCCTTGAGGTGCGGGCTGATCAGCAGTGCGGTGAGTACGGTGAGCAGCAGGGTGAAACCGATGGCGGAATAGAGCTTGTAGCTCACCCAGGTGTCCTCGCTGTAGCCGTAGGCCACCACCAGGTTGAGGCCCCCGACGATCGCGAAATTAGTCACCCACAGCAGGTTGAGCTTGCTCCACACCGGCTTGGGCAGGTGAATCTGGCTGCCCAGGGTGCGCTCCATCAGGTTCTTGTCGCCGATATACTGGGATGCCCCGAACACGAGGGCCAGCACCCAGTTGAAAATGGTGGGCTTCCACTGGATAAACATCTGGTTGCGGAACACTAAGGTGGCGCCGCCGAATACCAATACCGCCAGCAACAGCCACAGCAGGCGTTTTTCCAGGGTGCGGGTGAAGGCGTAGGTGAGCGCGACCTGGGCCACTGTGGCCGCCATCAGTACTGCGGTAGCGGTGAAAATGCCGTCAAAGGTGTACTCCCATCCCGCCAGCTCAATCGATGTCCCCTTGAGCTGGTAGATGATGAAGAACAGGGCGATGGGGAGGAATTCGGCCAATTGCTTCATGGATTCGGCCGTACTGAGGCTGTTAACATGTGTTTTTTCTCCAGGAAACTTGCGGCAGCTGCCAAAGCGGCCGGGTGCCCAGTGTAAAGATAGTGTTGATTGACTTCCATACCCATACCGCCGCCTCGGATGGCGCCCTCAGTCCACGCGACCTCGTGGCTCTGGCCTGCGAGCGCAAGGTCGATATGCTGGCGATCACGGATCACGACACCGTGGCCGGCTACCTGGCGGTGGCGCAGCCGGATGACGGGCAGCAGTGGAGTGCTTCAGCGCAGCATCATCCCGGTGTCCAGTTGATACCGGGGATAGAGTTTTCCTGTCGCTGGTCCGCCACCACCATTCATATCCTGGGCCTGGGCATGGACTGCGCCCACCCGGCGATGCGCGAGGGGCTGGATATGCTCAACGAGGCGCGGGTGGAGCGCGGCAAGAAGATCGCCCGGCGGCTAGAGGCGCTGGGTTTTGTCGGCGCGCTGGCCGGCGCGCTGGCCGAGGCCGGGGACAGCCAGTTGGGGCGCCCCCACTTTTCCGCCTGGATGGTGTCCCAGGGCCATGTGAGCGACCACAACCAGGCGTTTGACAAATACCTGGGGCAGGGCAAAACCGGCGACGTCAAGGCTTTCTGGCCGGAACTGGCCCAGGTGGTGCAGTGGATCGTCGCCGCCGGTGGCGTGGCCGTTATCGCCCACCCGCTGAAATACAAGTTCACCCGCATGAAGCTGCGCCGCATGGTCATCGACTTCATGGCCGCTGGCGGCGCGGGCATCGAGATCAGCAGCGGCTACCAGACCCCGGACCAGACCGCCCAACTGCGGCGCCTGGCCGGCGAGTTCGCGCTGGAAGTGTCCGTGGGCTCCGATTTCCACCGGGAGGGGCCCTACAATCCCCAGCCCGGGGTTGCGCTGCCGGCGCTAGAGGGCCTGCGCGGTGTCTGGGAGCGCTGGCTGTCGCCGCCGGCGACGATGCGCAGGAGTCGGCAGTTGTGAGCCAGTTCTACCAGATTCATCCCGACAACCCCCAGGTCAGGCTGATTCGCAATGCGGCGGACATTATTCGCGGCGGTGGCGTGGTGGTGTATCCCACCGACTCGGCCTACGCCCTGGGCTGCCATATCGGCGACAAGAACGCCCTGGACCGCATCCGCCGCATCCGCAAGCTGGACGACCGTCACAATTTCACCCTGGTGTGCAGCGACCTGTCGGAGATCGCCACCTACGCCAAGGTGGACAATGCGGCCTACCGCCTGCTGCGCCACTGCACCCCCGGCCCCTACACCTTTATCCTCAAGGCGACCTCCGAGGTGCCGCGGCGGCTGATGCACCCCAAGCGCAAGACCGTGGGGCTGCGGGTGCCGGACAACCGCATCGCCGCGGCCCTGCTGGCCGACCTGGGCGAGCCCCTGATGAGCGTGACCCTGATCATGCCCGGCGACGAGTACCCGCTGATCGACCCCTACGATATCCGCGACAGCCTGCAGCACGAGGTCGATCTGGTTATCGACGGCGGTTATTGCGGGATGGAGCCCACCACGGTGGTGGATCTGGCGGACGACACCCCCATGGTGCTGCGGGTCGGCAAGGGAGATATCGCGCCTTTTGCGGATTAAATGGGTATACTGCCCGCAAGCTCGCCGGCCCTTGCCCCCCGGTGATTTTTGCTAACCACAGGTAGGCCCGTGTCAGTTAACGAACCCATATCCGAAACTCAGGCAACACCGTCGGCGGACGAGCCGGGCCAGGCGGCGCCTGCACCTGTTTCCGCCCCGGCCGCCGCTGCCACGGTACCGCGCCCCCAGCAGGGGGAGATGCCTTTTGCCATGGTGATGGGCAAGGCCGTCACCGAATTTCCGAAGGACCTGTACATACCGCCCCAGGCGCTGGAAGTGTTCCTGGAGGCGTTCGAGGGGCCGCTCGACCTGTTGCTGTACCTGATCAAGCGCCAGAACCTGGACATCCTGGAAATCGACGTCTCCGAGATCACCGAGCAGTACATGCGCTACGTTGAGCTGATGGACGCAATGCAATTCGAGCTGGCCGCAGAGTACCTGCTGATGGCGGCCATGCTGGCGGAGATCAAGTCGCGCATGCTGCTGCCGCGCTCCAGCGAGCTGGAGGAGGACGAGGAAGATCCGCGGGCCCAGTTGATTCGCCGCCTGCAGGAATACGAGCGCTTCAAGAAGGCGGCGGAGGAGATCGAGGAAATCCCGCGGATGGAGCGGGACACCTGGGCGGGCAGTGCCAACCCCCCCGACCTCAACCGGGCCAGGACCGACCCGGAGGTGGACATGCGCGAGCTGCTGGTGGCCCTCGGCGAGGTGCTGCGCCGGGCGGACATGTTCGAAAGTCACCATATCCAGCGCGAGGCCCTGTCCACCCGGGAGCGCATGTCGCAGGTGCTGGAGATGTTGGCCGGCCAGCAGTTCGTGCCCTTCGTGGCCCTGTTTTCCGCCCGGGAGGGGCGCCTGGGCGTGGTCGTCACCTTCCTGGCGATCATGGAACTTATCAAGGAATCACTGGTGGAGATCGTGCAGACCGAGGCGTTCGGTCCCATCCACGTCAAGGCAAGAGCGGAGTAGCATGTCGGAAATTGGTCTGGTACAGATTGTCGAGGGCGCCCTGCTCGCCGCGGGCAAACCCCTCACAGTGGCGCAGTTGGGCGACCTGTTCGAGGAGCCCGACAGGCCGGACAACGCGGCGCTGCGCAGTGCCCTTGAGGAAGTGGCCGCACGCTGCGAGGGACGGGGCTACGAGCTGCAGGAGGTGGCCAGTGGCTTTCGCTTCCAGGTGCGCCAGAACCTCAGTCCCTGGGTGGCCCGGCTGTGGCACGAGCGCCCCCAGAAATATTCCCGCGCCCTGCTTGAGACGCTGGCGCTGATCGCCTACCGCCAGCCCATCACCCGCGGTGAGATCGAGGAAATACGGGGTGTGGCGGTCAGCTCCAATATCATCAAGACCCTGCACGAGCGGGAGTGGATACGCGTGGTGGGGCACCGGGACGTACCCGGCCGGCCGGCCATGTACGCCACCACCCGGCAGTTCCTCGATTACTTCAACCTCAAGACCCTCGACCAGCTGCCCGCCCTGGCGGATATACGCGACCTGGAAACCCTCAACGCCGAGCTGGGTTTCAGCGACCCGGTGCCGGGCACCGAAGCGGCCGGGACAGAGAAAGGCCTGACGCTGGTCGGCGGCACCGAGCACCGCGCCGAAGCCAGTGACCCGGCGGAGGATGACACCGACGAGTACGGGAGCGATGACGACGAGGCCGAACAGGCTGACGACGAAACGGATTCGGCTGCCGCCGGTCCCGACAGTCGAGGCTGAGTAGCCTGTGCGTAATAAGCCTACCGTGGGCAAACCGCCCGCCACCGACAAAAAAACCACCGTGCGCAAGACCGCCGCTGCCGCTGCAAAACCTGCCGGACGCGGGAAATCCGCAGCGGGCAGGAAACAGGCCGCTGTAGAAAAACCTGTCGAACCACCACCCGCCAGAGCCGATGAAAAACTGCAGAAGGTACTGGCCCGCGCCGGTGTCGGTTCCCGCCGGGAGATGGAGCGGTGGATAGAGGAGGGGCGTGTCGCCATCAACGGCAGGGCCGCCACCCTGGGAGACCGGGTGGATGAGCGCGCCCGCATCACCGTCGACGGGCGCCCGCTGGAGCCGGCGCCCGCCGTGCAAACCCGTTGTATTGTGTACCACAAGCCGGTCGGGGAAGTGTGCTCGCGCAAGGACCCGGAGGGTCGCCGCACCGTGTTCGAGCGTTTGCCCAAACTCAAGTCGGGCCGCTGGATATCCATCGGCCGGCTCGACTTCAACACCTCGGGCCTGCTGCTGTTCACCACCGACGGCGACCTCGCCAATGCCCTGATGCACCCGTCTGCCAATATCGAGCGGGAGTACATGGTGCGGGTCATGGGCAAGGTGGAGATGGAGATGCTGCACCGGATGGTCGAGGGCGTCATGCTGGAAGATGGTGTGGCCCGCTTTACCGATATCACCGACGCCGGCGGCGAGGGCATCAACCACTGGTTTTACGTGGTGATCATGGAGGGTCGCAACCGCGAGGTGCGCCGCCTGTGGGAGTCGCAGGGCCTGACCGTATCCCGCCTCAAGCGGGTGCGCTACGGCGAGGTATTCATTCCCTCCCGGGTCAAGCAGGGCCAGTGGGCGGAGATGGAGCCGGCCGAGATCAAGAGCCTGTACCGCATGGCGAACCTGCCCATGAAAGAAGTGCGGCGCAACACCCTCAAGGAGCGCGAGGTCATGGAGCGCCAGTTTGGCAAGCGCCAGGGCCGGGGAGTTGCCAGGAAGGGTTCGAGCCGGAAAGTCCGGCCGCCGGGATAGGGCCGGCGCCCGCGGACCTCTGTCAATCGTCGTAGGGCTTGTTTTCTCAGCGCGCGTTAAACGCCCGCCCGGTAACCCCCACGCTGTCATCACCCATCAAAAACAGGTAGGTCGCCATGATGTCCTCCGGCGCCGGGTTGTCGGTGGGCCGCTCGGCGGGGTAGGCCGTGCGGCGCATGGCGGTGTTGGTCGCCCCCGGGTTGAGGCTGTTGACCCGCACGCGGGAGGTGTTTTCCAGTTCGCTGGCCAGCACCTGCATAAAGCCCTCTGTGGCAAACTTGGACACCGCGTAAGCGCCCCAATAGGCCTTGCCGGTGCGTCCTACCCCGGAAGATGTAAAGATAATCGACGCTGCCGGCGCCGCCTGCAGCAGGGGCAACAGGTGGCGGGTCAGCAGGAACTGGGCATTGACGTTGACCTGCATCACTTCCTGCCAGCCGGCGTAACTGGCGCTCTCTATCGGCCGGCGTTCACCCAGGACGCTGGCGTTGTGCAGCAGCCCGTCCAGGTGCGGAAACTCCTCCGCCAGGGCATTCGCCAGGTGGATGACACTGTCCTCGGTGGCGCTGGCGAGGTCGAGCGTGACCAGCGCCGGTTTGGGACCGCCGGCCGCTTCGATCGCATCGTAGACCTGTTCCAGCTTGCTCTCGGTGCGGCCGAGCAGGATCACGGTGGCGCCGTGGGCGGCATAGGCCAGCGCGGCGGCCCGGCCGATACCGTCGCCGGCGCCAGTCACCAGTACGACCTTGCCCTGGAGCAGTGCGGGGGCGGGGCGGTAGCCTGCCGGCGCGGTTGGATACGTCATTTGCAGTTCCTGTTGTTCAGTGTTATTCGCCCAGGATCAGTTCCAGCAGCTCGGTGCTGCTCCCGGCATGGGCGTCCGCGCCCCAGCCGCAGGGGTCGTCGTCGGGCTCGATATAGCCATAAGCGGCGGCAATGGTGTACATGCCGGCGCGCCTGCCGGCCTCGATATCGCGCAGGTGGTCGCCAATGTAAATGGCCTGTTCGGCGGTGCAGCCCAGCTCGCGACAATTGCGCAGCAGCGATTCGGGGTGAGGTTTGCGCTGCGTCACGTCATCGGAGCACACCACGCTGCCGGGTGGCGGTTGCATCGCCAGCTGCGCCAGCAGCGGTTCGGCATAGGCCCGGGGCTTGTTGGTGGCGATGCCCCAGCCTATGCCTCGCTGCTGCAGTTCAATGAGCAACTCGTCGATGCCCGGGTAGGGGCGGGCCACGGTGCCCAGCACCTGGCTGTACAACTCCAGCAGGCGCAGCCGCTGGGCTTCGAAACCGTCTGCATCCTCCGGCATATCCAGCGCCAGGCTCACCAGCGCCCGGGCGCCGTTGGACACCGAGGCGCGAATGCGCTGCGGATCCATCGGCGCGCGACCGTGTTCGGCCTGCAGCGCCTGCACCACGACAACGAATTCGTCGGCGGTGTCCACCAGGGTGCCGTCCAGGTCGAAGATGACCGCCCGCAGCGAGGCAGGTCGGGTTATTACGCTCCGGCTCACGCGGGTTTTACCGCCCGCACCATGTAGTTGACGCTGACGTCCCGCTCGTTGAGCCGGTAGTATTTGGTCAGCGGATTGTAGGTGAGGCCGGTCATGCCCTCTATCACCAGCCCGGCGTCGCGTATCCAGCCGGCCAGTTCCGAAGGTTTGATGAATTTGGCGTAGTCGTGGGTGCCGGCGGGCAGCAGGCGCAGGATGTGCTCGGCGCCGACGATGGCGAACACGAAGGCCTTGGGGTTGCGATTGATGGTGGAGAAATACAGGCTGCCACCGGCCTTCGCCAGGGCGGCGCAGGCATTGATCACCGAGCCCGGGTCGGGCACATGTTCCAGCATCTCCAGGCAGCAGACGATATCGAAGCTGCCAGCTTCTCTGGCCGCCAGTTCCTCCGCGGTGGATTGCCGGTACTCGACCGCCAGCCCGGATTCCTGCTGGTGCAGCCGGGCGACCGCCAGCGGCGCCTCGCCCATGTCGATGCCCGTGACCGTGGCCCCGCGCTGGGCCATGGCCTCGGCCAGGATGCCGCCGCCACAGCCGACATCCACCAGCCGCTTGCCGGCCACGGGAGAGTGCTCATCGATAAAGTTGGCCCGCAGGGGGTTGATCTCGTGCAGCGGGCGGAACTCGCCGTCGCGGTCCCACCAGCGAGAGGCCAGGGCCTCGAACTTGGCGATTTCCTGCGGGTCTACATTGCGGGTGTCAGTCATCGGGGGTCCTGGTGTGTTGCGTGGATGCGGTCGCGCCAGGCCCGGGTGCGGGTCCCAAGCGCGCTGGGGTCGATACGGGTGAGTTGGCGCTGGTCCATGACCTGGACCCCGCCGATCCAGCTGTGAGTGACCTGGCTGCCGTTGCAGGCGTACACCAGCTGCGACAGGGGATGATAGAGCGGCTGGGTTTCGGGCTGGCTGAGGTCCACCGCGATCAGGTCCGCCAGCTTGCCCGGCTCGAGGCTGCCGATACGGTCGTCCAGGCCCAGTGCGCGGGCGCCGTTGATGGTGGCCATCGCCAGTGCCTCGACCGCGGGCAGGGCGGTGGCGTCCTCGCTGCTGAGCTTCGCCAGCAGGGCAGCCGTCTGCATCTCGCCGAACAGGTTCAGGTCATTATTGCTGGCGGCGCTGTCGCTGCCCAGCGCCACGTTGATGCCCCGGGCCAGCAGCCGGGTCACGGGACAGGTGCCGGAGGCCAGCTTCATATTGGATTGCGGGCAGTGCACCACGTGGGCGCCGGTGGCCGCCAGCAGGGCGATATCCTGGTCGCCCAGGTCGGTCATGTGCACGCACTGGGTGCGGGGCCCCAGCAGGCCCAGCCGGTGCAGGCTGTCCAGTGGTCGCTCGCCGTTCTGTTCAACCGCCAGCAGCACCTCGCCCCGGGTCTCATGCAGGTGAATCTGCACCGCCACGTCGAGCTCGGCGGCCAGGGTGGCCACCTGCACCAGGTTGGGTTCGGACACCGTGTAGCTGGCATGGGGGCCAAACCCCACCGTTACCAGCGCACTGTGCTTTACATCATCCCGCAGGGCCAGGCCCTTGCTGATGTATTCGTCGGCGCTGCGCGCCCACACGGTGGCAAAATCCAGCACGGGAAAGACAATCTGGCAGCGCATGCCCAGGCGCTGGGCTGTCTCGGCACAGGCATCGGGAAAGAAGTACATGTCGCTGAAAGTCGTGGTGCCGGAGCGAATCATCTCGGCTATGGCCAGCTCTGCCCCGTCGCGCACAAAGGCGGCGCTGACGTGGGCCGCCTCGGCCGGCCAGATGTGCTGTTCCAGCCACGGCATGAGCGGCTGGTCGTCGGCGTAACCGCGCAGCAGGCTCATGGCGGCGTGGCCGTGGCTGTTTACCAGCCCGGGCATCAGGGCGTGGCCGGGCAACTCCAGTACCCGCGCGGCGCTGATGGCTTCGGCCTCACGGCGCGGTAAAATGGCAGTGATGCGATCGCCGGTGAGGGCGATACTGTAGTTTTCCAGCACCGCGCCCCGGGGAACCACCGGCACTATCCAGCCCGGGTGAATCAGGGTGTCGGCGGTCTGTGCTTGCGGGTTCATGGGGCGGTTTGTCCTGTTGCAAATAGCGGTCGCTGGCAGCGCTCACAAACAGTTGTCCTCTACGGCGCAAAATGGCCGTCAAGAGTGGTAGTGACCGGCGCCAGATCTGGTCAAAAAACCACCAATTTGCCGCGCTTTCGCCGGCCTTGGCAAGTTGGGCAGGAAGTATAACCGGAAATTCCCCGATGCCGCCGCAGCGGCGCCGAAATACTGCAAAAATATGGCGATATAGCGCCATGTTCCGTATAATCGGCGGTTTGTGTTCGGGGCGAGCAATACCGTTTCAGACGGTGTTGCGGCGGCGCAATTGCAGCGACCGGTCGCAATCGTGAGCGCCCTCCGCAAGTAGTCAAGGAATCCGCTGTACATGGGTGAAATAGCCAAAGAAATTCTTCCCGTCAATATCGAGGACGAGCTGAAGCAGTCGTACCTCGATTACGCCATGAGTGTGATCGTGGGGCGGGCGCTGCCGGACGTGCGCGACGGACTCAAGCCGGTGCACCGGCGGGTGCTGCACGCCATGAACGAGCTCAGCAACGACTGGAACAAGGGTTACAAGAAATCCGCCCGGGTGGTGGGCGACGTGATCGGTAAGTACCACCCCCACGGCGACTCGGCGGTGTACGATACCATCGTGCGTATGGCGCAGCCGTTTTCCATGCGCTACATGCTGGTGGACGGCCAGGGCAACTTCGGCTCCATCGACGGCGACTCCGCCGCGGCCATGCGGTATACCGAAATACGCATGCGCAAGATCTCCCACGCCCTGCTGGCCGACCTCGACAAGGAGACGGTGGATTTCGTCGACAACTACGACGGCACCGAGAAAATCCCCCATGTGCTGCCCACCCGGGTGCCCAACCTGCTGATCAACGGCTCGGCGGGCATCGCCGTGGGCATGGCCACCAACATCCCGCCCCACAACCTGACCGAGGTGGTCAGCGGCTGCCTGGCCCTGATGCGCGATCCGGAGCTGACCGTCGACGAGTTGATGGAGCACATCCCGGGCCCCGACTTCCCCACCGCCGCCATCATCAACGGCCGCGCCGGTATCATCCAGGCCTATCGCACCGGCCGCGGGCGGATCTACGTGCGGGCGCGGGCGGAAGTGATCCACGATGAAAAGCGTGGCAAAGACATCATCATCATCCACGAACTGCCCTACCAGCTGAATAAGGCGCGCCTGATAGAGCGCATTGCCGAGCTGGTCAAGGAGAAGAAGATCGAGGGCATCACCGAACTGCGTGATGAGTCTGACAAGGACGGCCTGCGGGTGGTGATCGAGTTGCGCCGGGGCGAGATGGGCGATGTGGTGTTGAACAACCTCTACGCCCAGACCGGCCTGCAGTCGGTGTTCGGCATCAATATGGTGGCGCTGGTCGACGGGCAGCCCCGGACACTGAACCTCAAGGAGATACTGGAGGCCTTCATCCGCCATCGCCGCGAGGTGGTCACCCGGCGTACGGTGTACCTGCTGCGCAAGGCGCGTGAGCGGGGCCACCTGCTGGAGGGTCTGGCGATCGCCCTGTCGAATATCGACCCGGTCATCGCCCTGATCAAGGCCTCCCCCAGCTCCGCCGAGGCGCGCGAAAAACTGCTGGCGGCGGCATGGGAACCCGGTGAGGTCACCGGCATGCTGGAGCGCGCGGGTCCCGATGCCTGCCGCCCGGACGAACTCGAGGCGCAGTACGGGCTGCGCGAGGGTAAATACTACCTGTCGCCGGCCCAGGCCCAGGCCATTCTCGACCTGCGCCTGCACCGCCTGACCGGACTCGAGCACGAAAAACTGCTTAACGAGTACCAGGAAAAACTGCGCGAGATCGGCGATTACCTCGAGATTCTGTCCGACCCGGAGCGGCTCAAGCTGGTTATCCGCGAGGAGCTGGAGGAGATCGTCACGGAATTCGGCGACGAGCGCCGCACCGAAATCACCGCCTCCCAGCACGACCTGACGGTAGAGGACCTGATTACCGAAGAGGATCGGGTGGTGACCATCTCCCACGGCGGTTACGCCAAGACCCAGCCCCTGTCGGATTACCAGGCCCAGCGCCGGGGCGGCATGGGCAAGTCCGCCACTGCGGTGAAGGACGAGGACTTTGTCGAGCACCTGCTGATCGCCAGCACCCACGCCACCATTTTGTGCTTTTCCAATATGGGCAAGGTGTACTGGCTCAAGGTCTACCAGATACCGCTGGCAGGTCGCAATTCTCGCGGGCGTCCCATGGTCAACCTGCTGCCGCTGGAAGAGGGAGAGCGAGTCACCTCCATCCTGCCGGTCAACGAATATACCGAGGGCCATTACATCTTCATGGCCACCGCCAACGGCACCGTCAAGAAGACGTCCCTGACAGATTTTGCCCGCCAGCGCAGTGTCGGCCTGCGGGCCCTCGAGCTGGATGAGGGCGATGTACTGGTGGGTACAGCCATTACTGACGGCGCCTGCGAGGTCATGCTGTTCAGCAGCGAGGGCAAGGCGGCGCGGTTCAAGGAGGCGGACGTGCGGGCCATGGGCAGGACCGCCCGCGGGGTGCGCGGTATTCGGCTGGGCGAAGGGCACAGGATGATCTCGCTGATTATCCCCCGGCCCGATGGCAAGGTGCTCACGGTCAGCGAGAACGGCTATGGCAAGCGCACCGAAATCGACGAATTCCCCAGCAAGGGGCGCGGTAACAAGGGCGTTATCGCCATGTCGACCAGTGCCCGCAATGGCATGCTGGTCGGCGCGGTGCAGGTATTCGACGGCGACGAGCTGATGCTGATCTCCAACCAGGGCACCATGGTCAGGACCCGCACCGACGAGGTCTCCATCGTCGGGCGCAACACCCAGGGTGTGCGGGTGATCAGGACCAAGGAGGGCGAGGTGCTGGTGGGCGTCGCGCGCATCGATGAGCCCGCAGCCGAGGCTGATCTGTTTGATGATGAGGCAGACCAATCCGCGGCAGCTGATGGTGAGGCTGCGACGGACCGGGCGGATACTACAGACGAAACAGGGGAAGACGGCGCCGAATAGGCGCCGGGCGGACTCGACTAACCAGGAAAGAAACAAGATGAGCCGTGTTTACAATTTTTGTGCGGGGCCCGCCTCGCTGCCCCAGGCGGTGCTGGAAATCGCGCGTGACGACATGCTGGAGTGGCACGGCAAGGGCCTCTCCCTGATGGAGATGAGCCATCGCAGCCCGGAAGTGGTGGGGGTGACCGAGCACGCGGAGCAGACTCTGCGCGATCTGCTGGGCGTCTCCGCCGATTACGCAGTGCTGTTCCTGCAGGGCGGCGCCAGCACCCAGTTTGCCGCCGTGCCGCTGAACCTGCTCGGTGACAAGGCTGGCGCCGACTACGTCAATACCGGGCAGTGGTCGAAGAAAGCCATTGCCGAGGGCAAGCGCTTCGGCAAGGTCAACGTGGTGGCGTCATCCGAGGACACCAATTTCTCCACCATCCCGCCCCGGGACAGCTGGCAGCTGGGCACCGACGCGGCCTACCTGCACTATACCCCCAATGAGACCATCGGCGGGGTGGAGTACTTCTGGACCCCGCAGGTGGATGTGCCGCTGGTGGCGGATATGTCCTCCACGATCCTGTCGCGGCCAATCGATGTCGCGCAATTCGGCGCGATCTACGCCGGCGCCCAGAAAAATATCGGCCCCGCCGGCCTGACCCTGGTGATCGTGCGCCGGGACCTGCTCGGTCGCGCCAGCGCCCACTGCCCCACCATGCTGGACTGGAAAGTGGCCGCAGAGAACGAGTCGATGTACAACACGCCTCCCACCTTCGCGATTTACCTGGCGGACCTGGTGTTCGACTGGCTCAGGAACCTCGGCGGCCTGGCGGCGATGGAGGCGATCAACCGGCGCAAGGCAGAAAAGCTCTACCGCGCCATCGACAGCAGCAGTTTCTACGCCAACCCGGTGGAACTGCCCAGTCGCTCATTGATGAACGTGCCCTTTACCCTGGCCGACGCGGCGCTGGACAAGGTGTTCCTGCAGGAATCGGAAGCGGCGGGGCTGTTGAATCTCAAGGGCCACCGTTCGGTGGGCGGCATGCGCGCCAGCCTGTATAACGCGGTCAGCGAAGAGGCGGTGGACGCCCTGATCGCTTTCATGCGGGACTTCGAGCAGCGCAAGGCCTAGGCGACCAGGGGCGGGCAGTCACCAGCAATGACGGATAAGGCGGACACCAGGGATCTCAACCAGGTCAGGGCGGATATCGATGCCATCGACCGGGACATCCAGGCGCTGATCAGTCGCCGGGCGCAGTGCGCCCAGCGGGTGGCGGCGATCAAGCTGGAGGATGCCGAGGCCGCGCGCCTGCGCGGTGAGCCCGACGCCGAAGTGGTTTACTACCGCCCGGAACGCGAGGCACAGGTGCTGCGGCGGATTATCGAGCGCGACCCGGGGCCGCTGGCAGGTGACAGTGTCGCCCACGTATTTCGCGAGATCATGTCGGCCTGCCTGGCGCTGGAGCGGCCGCTGCAGGTGGCCTACCTGGGCCCTGAGGGTACCTTCACCCAGGCCGCGGCGCTGAAACATTTCGGCCACGCCGCCATCTGCGTGCCCCAGACCACTATCGATACCGTGTTCGCCCAGGTGGAATCGGGCGAGTGCAACTACGGCGTGGTGCCGGTGGAGAACTCCACCGAGGGCATGGTGAGCCACACCCTGGACAACTTTCTCGACTCGCCCCTGAAGATATCCGGCGAAGTGGAGTTGCGCATCTGTCATCACCTGCTGGTGAAACCCGGCACTGCAGAGAAAGATATCGTGCGCATCTGCGCCCACCAGCAGGCACTCGCCCAGTGCCGCAACTGGCTGGACCGGCACTACCCCAGGATCGAGCGCGAGGCCGTCAGCAGCAATGGTGAGGCGGCGCGTATGGCGGCCGGTACCCACGGCGTGGCTGCTGTCGCCGGCGAACTGGCGGCGGAGCTGTACCAGCTGCAGGCGATCGCCGAGCACATCGAGGACTACCCCGACAATACCACGCGTTTCCTGGTGATCGGGCGCGAGGAGGTGCCCCCCAGTGGCATGGACAAGACCTCCATTATCGTTTCCAGCCGCAACAAGCCCGGCGCCCTGTTCGCCCTGCTCGACCCGTTCCGCCGGGCCGGGGTGAGCCTGACCCGCATCGATACCCGGCCCTCGCGCACGGAAAAGTGGGCCTACGTGTTCTTTATCGAGTTCGAGGGGCATTTGCACGACCCGGCCATTGCTGCCATCGTGACCAAACTGGAAGAACAGTCGATTTTACTGAAACCCCTGGGGTCCTATCCCCGGGCCGTGCGCTAGCGTGCCGCGGCACCACGTTCTGCCGGCTACGGCACCCGGCCGGCCGCTGACTTCCGGCTGGCGCGCTTGAGTTACGCCACCGACACCGTGGTCATTCTCGGCCTGGGCCTGATTGGCGGCTCCCTGGCGCGGGCGCTGCGCAACAGCGGTTTCAGCAAGCGGTTCGTCGGTTACGGTCACCGGGAGGCCTCGCTGCGGCGCGGGGTAGAGCTCGGGGTCATCGACGACTACACCCTCGACCTCGACACGGCAATCGCCCAGGCGGACATCCTGGTGGTGTGTACCCCCACCCTGGTGGCCGCCGATATGCTGCGGCACATCCTGCCCCGGCTGGGGGCGACGGACGGCCCGGTGGTCACCGACGTGGCCAGCGTCAAGGGCAGCCTGCGCGATGCGGCGGTCGAAACCCTGGGCGCGATGCCGCCACGGCTGGTGCTGGCCCACCCAATCGCCGGCTCCGAGAACAGCGGTGTAGCGGCCTCAAGTGCCGACCTGTTCATCAACCACCGCGTGATACTGACACCGGAGGCGGGCAATGACCCGGCGGCGGTGGCGCTGGTGCGGGCCATGTGGGCCAGTACCGGCGCCGAGGTGGTGGATATGGCCGTGGACGAGCACGATGCGGTGCTGGCAGCCACCAGCCACCTGCCCCATGTGCTGGCCTACGCTCTGGTGGATGCGCTGGCGCAGTCCCCCGCCAGTGTCGACATTTTTCGCTTCGCCGCCGGCGGCTTCCGGGATTTCACCCGCATCGCCTCCAGCGACCCGGCCATGTGGCGCGATATTGCGCTCGCCAACAAGTCGGCCCTGCTGGCGTCCATCGACCTGTTCAGCGCCCACCTGGGCAGCCTGCGCCAGGCGGTGGTGGAAGGAGATGCGGAGCAACTGTTCGCCACGTTTACCCGGGCCAAGCAGGCCAGGGACGAGTTCGCCGCTATCCTGGCCGAGCGCGGCCAGCGCCAACCCTGAGGGATACCCTATGGAGTTCAAGTTACAGCCTGGTGGTGACATCACCGGTGAAGCGCGGGTACCGGGGGATAAATCCATTTCTCACCGCTCCATCATGCTGGGGGCGCTGGCGCGGGGCGTTACCCGGATCAGCGGCTTCCTCGAGGGCGAGGATGCCCTGGCTACGGTCGCCGCTTTTCGCGCCATGGGGGTGCGGATCGACGGCCCCGAGGAGGGCGTGGTCACCGTTCACGGGGTAGGCCTGAAGGGGCTGTCCGCGCCGGCAGCGCCATTGGACCTGGGTAATTCGGGTACCAGTATCCGGTTGTTGGCCGGCCTGCTGGCGGGGCAGTCCTTCGACAGCGAGTTAACCGGCGATGACTCCCTGCGCGGCCGGCCCATGGGCCGGGTAATGACTCCGCTGACCTTGATGGGGGCGCAGATACAGGGCGCGGCGGGGGACCGTCCGCCGCTGCGTATCAGCGGCCACCGGCCGCTGAGTGGCATTCGCTATGACCTGCCCATGGCCAGTGCGCAGGTGAAGTCCTGCGTGTTGCTGGCGGGGCTTTACGCCAGCGGCACCACCTCGGTGACCGAGCCTGCCCCCACCCGGGACCACACCGAGCGCATGCTGCGCGGCTTTGGCTACGAGGTGCGGTGCGAGGACGGGGTGATCTCCCTGGACGGCGGCGGTGCGCTTGCGGCCACCGCTATCGATGTGCCGGCAGATATTTCCTCCGCGGCGTTTTTCCTGGTGGCCGCCAGTATCGCGCCGGGCTCGGACCTGTTGCTCACCCACGTCGGGATCAACCCAACGCGCATCGGGGTGATCAATATCCTCCAGCTGATGGGAGCAGACATTGTGCTGCGCAACCAGCGCGAAGTCGGTGGTGAGCCGGTCGCCGACATTCGCGTGCGCCATGCCCCGCTCAGGGGTATCGAGATCCCGCCGGAGCAGGTGCCGCTGGCAATCGATGAATTCCCCGCGCTGTTCATCGCCGCCGCCTGTGCCGAGGGCCGCACCGTGCTGCGCGGCGCCGAGGAGTTGCGCGTCAAGGAGAGCGACCGGATTGCCGCCATGGCCGAGGGCCTGACAACCCTTGGGATCGCCAACCAGGTGCTGGACGACGGCATCGTCATCGATGGCGGCACCCTGGGCGGGGGCGTTATCCACACCTTTCACGATCACCGCATCGCCATGTCTTTCGCCATCGCCGCGCTGCGGGCCGAGAGCGAAATCCGCATCCTCGATTGCGACAACGTGGCCACCTCCTTCCCGGGCTTCGACGCCCTGGCCCGGGGCCTGGGGCTGCAGATCTCGGCGATGACAGGCTAGCTGATGGCCGCTATTCCCGTCATAACCGTGGATGGCCCCAGCGGCGCCGGCAAGGGCACTGTCAGCCACATGCTGGCCGACGCGTTGGGCTGGCACTTCCTCGACAGCGGGGCCCTCTACCGGGTGACCGGCCAGGCCTGCCTGATCGAGGGCGTGAGCTGGGACGACCACCCGGCGGTGGCGGAGATCGCCCGCCACCTGCAGGTGAGCTTTCGGGCGGCCGCCAGCGGCGAGATCCTGGTGGCCTATAAAGGTGTTGATGTCAGCCGGGAGATCCGCATGGAGGCGGGGGGGCGCGGCGCGTCCACCGTGGCGGCCATTCCCGCGGTGCGTGAGGCCCTGCTGGCCCGCCAGCGGGAGTTCCTGCGGGCGCCCGGCCTGGTGGCGGACGGGCGCGACATGGGAACCGTGGTTTTCCCCGCCGCGCCACTCAAAATTTTCCTCACCGCGAGCGCCCGCGAGCGGGCGGAGCGACGCTATAGGCAGTTGATTGCAAAGGGTGAAAATGTTAGTCTCCCGCGCCTTCTTGAGGACATCGAGGAGCGCGATGCGCGCGACAGCAGTCGCGAAGTGGCGCCCCTGGTGCCGGCGCAGGACGCTGTCATTATCGACAGCACCGGTACCTCTATCGAAGATGTGTTCGCGCAAGCGATGCAAGAAGTTCGGGAAAGAGGCCTTATCGGAGCGCGATAAGTCTCGATCTCCCCGGAGATGGCAATAATCCTGTTGTCCGCGCTGAATCCAGTCAGGGTGTCGGGCGACAGTTAACAATGGATGACCCGGGCCGGCTGGAGGCGCGGTTAGAGGTGGGCAACCGCCGATCATTTTTGACAGGTAATGTGCAATGAGCGAATCCTTCGCCGAACTATTTGAAGAGAGTCTGAAAACCGTCGATATGCAGCCCGGCGCCATCGTCACCGGTGTGGTCATCGACATAGATAACGAGTGGGTCACCGTCCATGCGGGCTTGAAGTCCGAAGGTGTTATCCCCCGTGCCCAGTTCATCGACGCCAGCGGCGAGTGCAAGCTGAGCATTGGCGATGAAGTGCAGGTGGCGCTGGAAACCGTGGAAGACGGTTTCGGCGAAACCAAGCTGTCCCGCGAGAAGGCCAAGCGCGCCGAAGCGTGGAAGGATCTCGAGGCCGCCCACGAGGCGAACGAGATGGTTACCGGTGTGATCAACGGCAAGGTCAAGGGTGGCTTTACCGTCGACATCAACACCATTCGCGCGTTCCTGCCAGGCTCACTGGTGGATGTGCGGCCGGTGCGCGAGACCGTGCACCTGGAAGGCAAGGAACTGGAATTCAAGGTCATCAAGCTGGACCAGAAGCGCAACAACGTGGTGGTATCACGTCGCGCCGTGATGGAAGCGGCCAACAGCGTAGAGCGCGATGCCCTGCTCGAGTCACTGCAGGAAGGTATGGCAGTGAAGGGCGTGGTCAAGAACCTGACCGACTACGGCGCCTTCGTCGACCTGGGCGGCGTGGACGGACTGCTGCACATTACCGACATGGCGTGGAAGCGCATCAAGCACCCTTCCGAGATCGTGGAAGTGGGCCAGGAAATCGACGTCAAGATCCTCAAGTTCGACCGCGAGCGCAACCGTGTATCGCTGGGTCTGAAGCAGCTGGGCGAGGATCCGTGGGTCGCTATCACCGGGCGTTACCCCGAGGGCAGCCGCGTCAAGGCCCGTATCACCAACCTCACCGACTACGGCTGTTTCGCCGAGCTGGAAGAAGGTGTGGAAGGCCTGGTGCACGTGTCCGAGATGGACTGGACCAACAAGAACGTACACCCGTCCAAGATCGTCCAGCTGGGCGACGAGGTGGAGGTGATGGTGCTGGATATCGACGAGGAGCGTCGCCGCATCTCGCTGGGTATCAAGCAGTGCCAGCAGAACCCCTGGGACGCTTTCGCGTCAACCTACGCCAAGGGCACCAAGATCTCCGGCAGCATCAAGTCGATCACTGACTTCGGTATCTTTATCGGCCTGGAAGGCAACATCGACGGCCTGGTACACCTGTCCGACATCAGCTGGAACGAGGCCGGTGAAGAGGCGGTTCGCAACTACAAGAAGGGCGACGAGATCGAGACGGTCATCCTGTCCATCGATCCGGAGCGCGAGCGCATCTCCCTGGGCATCAAACAGCTGGAAGGTGATCCCTTCGGCAATTACGTGGCTGAGAATGACCGCGGCTCCATCGTCACCGGCGAGGTCATCGAGGTCGATGCCAAGTCCGTGGTGATCAGGCTGGCGGACGAGGTCGAAGGCGTACTGAAAGCCTCTGACATCAGCCGCGACAAGGTCGATGACGCCCGCAGCATGTTCAAGGTTGGCGATTCTGTTGAAGCCAAGATCATCTCCGTGGACCGCAAGAACCGCGGCCTGGGTCTGTCTATCAAGGCCAAGGACTATGAGGATGAGCAGGAAGCGGTGAAGTCACTGAAGGAGCAGGAAGTCGAGTCTGCCTCCCCGGGGACCATCGGCGACCTGATCAAGGCGCAGATGGCCGAGAAGTAAATCCCACTCCGGGCTCCGGCCCGGGTTTACAGAAAAAGGCCCGCTTCGGTGGGCCTTTTTTTTCGACCATTTGCGGGGTCGCTCCCAGGCACGACGGAGAAGGCGGCAGCGACCTGATTGGCATTATGTCTGGCCGGCTTGCTGCAGCTAAACGGCAGACGCAAAGGGGGAGTCCCCCTTTACGCCCGCCTCTGTCCGGCTTTTTACCCCACCATCTACTACCTGTGCCTATCGCGTCGCTCCGTCGCCGGGTGGGCGTGCGCCTTTGACGTTCCGCGAGGCAACCCCCGCCCCCCGGCCGACAATGGAACAGAATTTTTACACCAGACTCCCAATAACACACAAATCGCCGCCGCAGCTAGCGCCCGGTGGCTCCACTTTTTCGTTAAAAAATAACAACTTGCGAAAACAATTCCCAGAGGTCACAATAGCTTTCCAGTGATCGTGATCGATAAAAATACCTCTGCGTAAGGGGGGGCATGATGACCAAAAGCGAATTGATAGAAGCCATTGCGGCGAGACAGACCCAGTTGTCCTCAAAGGACGTGGAACTGGCGGTGAAGACCGTGCTGGAGCATATGTCCCAGGCGCTGGCCACCGGCGAGCGCATTGAGATACGCGGCTTCGGCAGCTTCTCCCTGCATTTTCGCGAGCCGCGTCGCGGCCGCAACCCGAAAACCGGTGACTCCGTTGAACTGACCGGCAAGCACGTTCCCCACTTCAAGCCCGGCAAGGAACTGCGTGAACGGGTCAACCTGAGCCTGCAATCGGGTCAGTGAACCTACCCGAGGGCAACATCGGTGGAGTGTGGTGGCCGCGATATGAAGCGGGCGCCTTGTTGAATCAGCAACGGATAGCATCATGAAACAGCTGCGAACCCTGGTGACTGCCATTATCCTGCTCGCCGGCGTGGCGCTCGGCGTCCTGTTCGCCCTGCAGAATCCGCAGCCGGTGCCGCTGGACCTGCTCTTTTTTACTTTTGCACCGCGCAGTCTCGCGCTGTGGCTGCTGGTCGCCTTCGCCCTCGGCGGGCTCGCGGGCCTGTTGGTCTCCTCGTTCTACATGTTGCGTTCACGGGCGGCCCTGAGCTCCTCCCGCCGCCAGTTGGCCGGCGCCCGGTCTGACCTGGAGCAGTTACGCGGCAAGGAGTCAAACACCGTTGAGTGACCTGGTTATTTTTTTCCTGTTATTCGCGGCGGTCGCCATCGGCTGGTTTTTGGGGCGGCGCAGCCCGGCCTCGCCCCTCGCCCTGAGCAGCTATTTTACCGGCCGCAGGGCGGCGCTTGATCCCCCGGCTGATATCGCGAACGATCCTTTGCTTGACGACCTGCCGGAGAATGTCGGTGGCACCCAGTTGCGGCTCGCCCAGGGTGTTCGACTGCGCCGTCGGGGAGAGGTGGCGGGTGCGGTGCGCATCCACCAGGATCTGCTGGCGGGAGCCGGCCTGCCGGCCGACGATGCGGCGCAGGCACAGCTGGAACTGGCACGGGACTATATCAGCGCCGGCTTGCTGGACCGGGCGGAGGAGTTGCTGCTGGCACTGGTGCAGGACTTTCCCAGGCAGCGCCAGGCGGCCCGGCGCCACCTGCTGGAAGTCTACGAAATCGAGCGCGACTGGCGGCGTGCCATCGAAGTAGCCAGGGGCATGCTGCCGCACAAATTACTGCGCCAGGGCAACAGCCTGGAGGCCCCGCCGGAGCGGGGCCAGCGGGCGGCCCGCTTGCTGGCTCACTATTGCTGTGAACTGGCGGGTGAGGAGCGCATCGCGGGCAATCTCCAGGCGGCGCGCCGGTTGCTGCTGGAAGCGCTGTTTCGCGACCCGCAGTGCGTGCGCGCATCGCTGGTACTGGCCCAGGTGGAATTTGACGCCGGGCGCTACCGACAGGCGGCAACGGCCCTGCGGCGGGTGCGGGGACAGGATGCCGATTACCTGCCGGAAACCGTTGATATGCTGCGCAAGTGTTACGCGGCGCTGGGCGACGGGAAATCGTTGCGTGAGTACCTGCTGGAGAGCCTGGCGGCGCGGCCGACGCCGGCGCTGGTGGCAACGGTCGCAGAGGATATGGCGCAGGTCGAAGGGGATGCGGTTGCGGCCGACTTTCTGGCGCAGCAGCTGCCCGGGCACCCGTCGCTGGGGGGGCTGTTGCGGTTGATGGGTTTACAGTCCGCTGCCAGCCGGGGCGCGCACCAGGCGGATATCCGGTTGCTGGAGGGCCTGACCCAGCGCCTGCTGGCCAGCCGCCCGGCTTATCGTTGCGGCCATTGCGGGTTTGCCGGCAAACACCTGCACTGGCACTGTCCCGGTTGCAAGCAGTGGGGCAGCATCAAGGCCGTGGGCGGATCGGATACGCCCTAGCGCGCCCGGACCCCGACCAGACACGAATGGAATTCACTATGGATACACCCGTCATAGTTGCGCTGGATTTTCCATCGGCGGAGCCCGCGCTGGCACTGGTGGCCCGGCTGTCGCCGGCTTTGTGCCGGCTCAAGGTGGGCAAGGAGCTGTTTACCCGCAGCGGGCCGGCGCTGGTGCAAACCCTTCAGGAGAAGGGCTTCGAGGTATTTCTCGACCTGAAGTTCCACGATATTCCCAACACCGTCGCCGCCGCGGTGCGGGCGGCGGCTGAGCTGGGTGTCTGGATGGTCAATGTCCATGCCGGGGGCGGGCGCAGGATGATGGAGGCGGCCGTCGATGCTTTGCGAGGCCTGCCCCGCAAACCACTGCTGATAGGCGTCACTGTCCTCACCAGTATGACAGATGCGGATCTCGCCGAGCTCGGCTACCTCGACGGCGCCGCTGCCAGGGTGCAACGGCTGGCGGCCCTGGCGGCCGATTGCGGGCTGGATGGCGTGGTCTGCTCCGCCCTGGAGGCACAGGCCCTGCGCAAGGCCAGGGGCCAGGGCTTTCGCCTGGTCACCCCGGGTATTCGCCTGGCCGGCGATGAGGCTGGCGATCAGCGGCGCGTGGTGACACCGGCAGATGCCGTCGCCAACGGCGCCGATTACCTTGTCATCGGCCGCTCTATCACCGCTGCGGCAGATCCCCTGGCCGCGTTGCGGCGGGTTCACACCGAACTGGGCATGGCTGATTAAGATCAAATTCGGGCGGGTACTGGCCGCGCGCCCCCACGCTGCTAGACTTCTCCACGGTACGGATGCCTGCACGGATGCAGCACGTCAAATGGAGATGACATCATGACCTATTCATACTTGTTGGACAGTTATACCCGGCTCGCGGCAGTCGCCGGGCGCATTTTTTCCACCCGGCGGTTGCCTGCAGCCGTCGCCCTGGCAATGGCGCTCGCGCTGGTGTCGGGTGTACTGCCTGGCACTACCAGCCCGGTTTATGCGCAGGACAAGGCGCCGCCAGCGGTGGCGGCAACAGTCAATATCAACACGGCGGATGCGGCGACCCTGGCCGCTGGTCTCAAGGGCGTGGGCGGTGCCCGGGCGCAGGAAATCGTGCGCTACCGCGAAGCCTACGGGCCTTTCAAGTCGGCTGATGAACTCACCGAAGTGAAAGGTATTGGCAAATCCACGCTCGATGACAATCGGGCGAGAATTACACTGGAATAAGGCAGCCGCATCCGTATCATGAGGGGGCTTTTGCCCCCTTTTCTTTTTGATAGTGACCCGATCGCGTGAAAAGTCTTGTTAGTGGAGCGACCGGGTTTATCGGGCGCCACCTGTGCCAGCAGCTGCGCCGGCGTGGCGACGCCGTTATCGCGCTCAGCCGGAGCGGGGCGGTACTCGCGGACGGCACACCCACGCTCGCCCTGGACCTCGCCGGGGAAATGCCCGCGCGGGCCCTGTTCGAGGGTGTGGAGGTGGTGTATCACCTGGCCGGTATTGCCCACCAGAAGGCCCGGGCGGAGGCCTACCGGGCGCTGAATGAACTGGCGACGCTGCAACTGGCGCGGCAATCCGCTGCCGCCGGGGTAAAATGTTTCGTATTCCTCAGCAGTGTCAAGGCCATGGGCCCCGCAGCGGGCGACAGGGAGCGCACAGAGTCTGACTGCACCGCACCAACAGACCCCTACGGCTGGTCCAAGTGGAGCGCAGAAAATGCCCTGCTGGCGGAATTCGCCCACTCTTCCATGGCGGTCGTGATCCTGCGCCCCGCCCTGGTCTATGGCCCGGCGGTAAAGGGCAACCTGGCCCTGCTGGCCAGGGCGGTCCGATTCGGCCTGCCGCGCCCGCCGCCGTGGGGCGCCCGCTCCATGGTGGCGCTGCCCGACCTGGTAGACCTGTTGTGTCTCGTCGCGGCGCGGGCCACGTCCGGAGTGCAGACCTGGATCGTCACTGACGGCGAGCATTACACCACCCGGTTTATTTACGACCAGTTGCGCCTGGCAGCCGGTAAGGGCACCGCTCCCGGGTGGTTGCCGCGGTGGGGGTGGCGTCTTGCCGCCGCGCTGCTGGACCACGGCCGCGCCGCCCCGGGCGAGTCCACGTTCGACAAACTGTTCGGTACCGAGCTCTACAGTAACCGGGCGGTGTTGGCGGCGACCGATTGGCGCCCGCGAACCCGCCTGCAGGATGTGGCTACCGAGCTGATGGTCGCGCAGGCGGGCGTGCGGTGATAGCGTCGTTGCTGGTCGCGCTGGTGGCGTCAATACTGTTTTGTGGCCTTTACCTGCGCCTGGCCAGGCGCTGGCAGATACTGGACAGGCCCAATGCGCGCAGTTCACATGTGCTGCCGACGCCCCATGGCGGCGGCGCGCCCATGCTGCTGGCTTTCAGCCTCGGCCTGTTGATCGCCTCGTACAGCTGCGCCCCGTGGTCGTCCGGCTACATTGTCATCGCTGTGGTGGCTCTTTTGCTGATGCTGTTGGGAGTCGCCGACGACCTCTGGTCCCTGCCGGCGTCCCTGCGCTTCGGGGTATACGGCCTCGTCTGCGCGGCCACTGCCGCGTATTTGCTGCCCGTGCCAGTTGCCCGGGACAGCGCGCTGCTGCACCCTGCAATGGTGTTGGTGGTGGCGCTGGCCATGCTGTGGCTGGTGAACCTGTACAATTTTATGGACGGTATCGACGGCATCGCCGCCGGCCAGTGCCTGTTGGCCTGTGGCGCGGCGGCCCTGTTGTCCTGGCGTAACGGCGCCGCTGATTATGCGCTGTTTTGCCTGTTGCTGGGCGCCAGCCAGCTCGGCTTCCTGGTATGGAACTGGCCACCGGCGCGCCTGTTCATGGGCGATGCGGGCAGTATTCCAACGGGCTTCCTGCTGGCTGGCCTGGCGGTGGTCGGGGTGGTGGATGATCGACTGGGGCTGCCCGCCTGGCTGGTGCTGCTGGCGATCTTCATTGTTGATGCGAGCTGGACCCTGCTCTGGCGGGTGGTCACCGGCCAGCCTTTCACGCGGCCCCACCGGCTGCACGCCTACCAGCGCCTGAGCAGCCACTGGAGCTCCCATCTGCGGGTGGACCTGTTGTGCGGCGGGATATTTTGCGGCTGGTTGCTGCCGCTGGCCTGGCTGGCGGAAGTTCATCCCAACTACGGATTTTTATTGGTAATTTTGGCATATCTTCCACTGCTGCTGGTCATGGCGAAAACAAGGCCTGTAGCGTAAAATTGTCGCCTCTCGGGCGTTGCAATTATCATTCACCGGTTGCGCCCACGACAGCAATCAGGGATATCGGAGGCGGCTTGCTGAATCGTGTTGGCAGATACACGTCGAGATCCATTGCCGGCCTCGCCGCAAGTTTGCGCGATGGCCTCGAAAAGTTGATCCAGCTACCCCGTAATATCAAGCAGGCCTGTTTACTCGGCCTGGATATGGTTTTCGTGGGCTCAGCCATGTGGCTGGCTGTCGCTATACGCTACGGCCACACCCACTTCAAGCTCGGCTCGGTCGAGTACGCCTGCGCCGCGGTCACCGTGGTACTCAGCGCAATCGTGTTCCTGCGGCTCGGCCTGTACCGCGCGGTCATCCGCTTCATGGGGCAGCAGGCCATCTGGGCGGTGCTGACCGCTGTCAGCTACTCCACCATGATTCTCGGCGCCACCGTGTTTTTCAGCCAGGCGGGCGTGCCGCGCTCCATGCCGTTCATCTACTTTGCCCTGGCGCTGCTGGGGATAGGCGGTACCCGCCTGTCGGTGCGCGCCTATTACCAGGCCAAGCTGCGCTCCCTGTCGGAAAACGTGATTATCTATGGTGCCGGTGAATCCGGCCGCCAGTTGTTGACGGCCCTGCACCAGGGTGATCAATACCGGGTAGTGGTGTTCGTCGACGACGACAGCAACCTGCAGCACTCAGTTATCAACGGCCTGCAGGTGGCGCGGCCGGAGGAACTGGAACAGTTGGTGGCCCAGCACGACATCACCCAGGTGTTGCTGGCTATTCCCTCCGCGTCGCCGGAGCGCCGCAAGGAAATTATCAATTCCCTGGTGGGCCTGCCCGTCTACGTGCGTACGGTGCCCAGGATCAATGAACTGGTGTCGGGGCGCGCCAGCGTCAACCAGATACAGGACATCAGCCTCGATGACCTGCTCGGCCGGGATGCGGTACCGCCTCATCCCGAGCTGATCGATCGTTGTATCACCGACAAGGTGGTCATGGTGACGGGGGCGGGGGGCTCCATCGGCTCCGAATTATGCCGGCAGATCCTGTTGTCCGGCCCGCGTGAACTGGTGCTGCTGGATAACTCTGAATACGCCCTCTACAACATAGAGCGCGAGCTGCGTGACCTGATGACCAGCTCCGGCCGGCCGGTGGAACTGGTGGCATTGCTCGGGTCCGTACAGGACCAGCGGCGCCTGGAAAGCATCTATCGTACCTTCAGTGTGCAGTCGGTGTATCACGCCGCCGCCTACAAGCACGTCCCCATGGTGGAGCACAATATTGCCGAGGGCGTCGCCAATAACGTTTTCGGCACCTGGTATGCCGCCGAGGCGGCCCGCAAGGCCAGCGTGGAGACGTTCGTGCTGGTGTCCACTGACAAGGCGGTGCGCCCGACCAATATCATGGGCGCCTCCAAGCGTTTTGCCGAGATGATATTGCAGGGGCTGGCCCAGCAGGAAACCACAACCCGCTTCTGCATGGTGCGGTTTGGCAATGTGCTGGGCTCATCGGGCTCGGTGGTGCCGCTGTTTCGCGAGCAAATCGCCAACGGCGGTCCGGTGACTGTTACCCACCCGGAAGTATCGCGCTATTTCATGAGCATAGCCGAGGCTGCGCAACTGGTGCTGCAGGCCAGCGCCATGGGCACCGGTGGCGATGTATTCGTCCTCGATATGGGCGAGCCGGTCCGGATCGTTGACCTGGCGCGGCGCATGATACGCCTGAGCGGCTATGAGATGGACCACGACACCCACGTGGGCGAGCACATCGATATCGAGTTTATCGGCCTGCGCCCCGGTGAAAAACTGCACGAGGAACTGCTGCTGGGCAGTAGCGTCACCGGCACCGGGCACCCGATGATCATGCGGGCTGAGGAGGAGTGCCTGTCCTATAACAGAATGCATAAATTGCTGCAGGAGCTGATGCGTTACTGTGACGCGATGGACTGCGTGGGGATCACCTCGGTATTGAATACCGCGGTCAGCGGCTTCGGCGACCACCGCGTGCGCTACGACCATCTCTGGAAAAAGCAGGGTACCCTGCTGCTGCAGTCCAAGGCCGCCGCGCCCGCCGCCGCTTCCAACGTCAAGGAACTGTTCCCCGATAAACCCTGAGCCGGGCCGGTCCACCACCGCCCCAAACCGACTTTAGCCAAGGAACCCACATGACTCATTTCGACGTCTTTAATGGTGATGCAGACGGCCTTTGCGCACTGACACAGTTGCGCAATGCCGAACCCCGTGAAGCTGAACTGGTGACAGGCGTAAAGCGCGATATCAAGCTGCTTGACCAGGTGAATGCCGTTGCCGGTTCCAGGGTCACCGTGCTGGACGTGTCCCTGGACTCCAACCGGGCGGGCCTGGAGCGGGTGCTTGCCGCGGGCGCGGAAGTGTTCTACTGCGATCACCACTTCGCCGGCGACATTCCGCACAATGAGCGCCTGCAGGCCGTGATCAATACCGCGCCCGACGTCTGCACCAGCATCCTGGTCAATGAACACCTGCGTGGCGCTTTTCGCGAGTGGGCCGTGGTTGGCGCCTTTGGCGATAACCTGCAGGACAGTGCGAGGCGGATCGCCCGGCCGCTGGCGCTGGATGAGGCCCGACTGCAGCGGCTGGAAAACCTCGGTATCTATATCAACTACAACGGTTATGGTTCCCGCCTGGAGGACCTGCACTTTGCCCCGGCCGAGTTGTTCCGACTGATCAGCCCGTATGCCAGCCCCTTCGAATTTATGCAGGACGGCGGCGCGCATTTCGACAAGCTGGAGCAGGGCTACCAACAGGATATGGCCACAGCCGAATCACTGGCACCCGAATACAAGGACTCCGCCGTGGCGGTGTTCATGATGCCCGATGAGCCCTGGGCGCGGCGGGTCAGCGGCGTCTACAGCAACGACCTTGCCAATAACGACCCCGATCGCGCCCACGCGGTGCTGACCGCCAAGGCCAGTGGCTGCTACCTGGTCTCGGTGCGGGCTCCCCTTAACAACAAGACCGGTGCCGACGAGCTGTGCATGAAGTTCCCCACCGGGGGTGGGCGCAAGGCCGCCGCCGGTGTCAACGACCTGCCGGGGGACATGTTGCGAGAGTTTATCGATACCTTCGCGGCGTTCTACGCCCGCGGCTGACGATGGGGTCGGTTATGATCCAGGCCTGTCCCGGCATAGTTCTCGGGAGGCACTGCTTTGGATTGGGATGACCTGAAAGTATTTCTCGCCATCAGCCGCAAGGGCTCGGCGCGCGGGGCTGCCCAGGAACTGGGCGTCAGCAATTCCACCGTCACCCGGCGCCTGGACGACATGGAGCACAAGCTGCAGGCGCACCTGTTCGACCGCACGCCCGACGGCTACCGCATGACCGCAGTCGGGGAGCAGGTACTACCCACCGCCGAGCACGTGGAGGAACTGGTGCTGGGGATCGAACGCAAGATCACCGGCGGTGACCAGGAGTTGCAGGGCAGCATCCGGTTGACGCTGCCGCCGGCCGGTCGCCTGGGTTTTCTGGTCACCCGCCTGGCCAGGTTCGCGCAGCAATATCCCGGCATCGACCTGGAACTCACCTCGAGTTTTGACACCGCGGACCTCAGTCGGCGTGAGGCGGATATCGCGGTTCGGGTGATGCCGGCAAATGTCCATCCGCCGGAGTATCTCATCGGCCGCCACCTGGCGCAGGTAACCGCGTCCGCGTACGTGCACAAATCCCTGCTCAATCCCGCCGCGCCGGACGATGTCTCCCACCTGACCTGGATAGGCAAGCGTTCCGTCGACCAGAGAGAAGAGTGGCTGGCCTCGACCGATTACCCCCGGCTGCCTGTTCGGCATGCCATCGTGGATTTCAACCTGTTGGGCGATGCGGTGCGCAACAAGATGGGCATGGCATTCATGCCCTGCTTCATGGCGTATAACGACAGCGATATTGTGCGGGTGCCCGGCGCCGCGGTGGTCCATCAATCGGACATGTGGGTGCTGACCCACAAGGACCTGCGCCTGAGCGCAAGGATGCGCGTATTGCGGGAGGTGATCGCGGAGGAGTTCGGCAAGGTTCGCCGGCAGTTGGACAGCCGGCTCTGATCAGTCGTCCTTTTCGTCTACATCGAATTGACCGGACAAACGCCGCCTGATATGTGACCAGGACATACCCACCGCGAGAATCAGTGAGAGTATGATCAGTACAACCCAGGCGATAGTCCCCTCCGACTCCAGGCTGAGCCAGCCCTGGTCTACCATCAGCCAGACGACGCAGCCGAACAGGGCGGCTTCCAGCGTAATGCCCAGCCAGCCCATACTCATGAAAGTGGCACGAATGAATATGATCCAGCAGATTAAAAGGACCAGCCCCGCGATGGCGACGATCGGCCCGAAGGTTGTGCTCTCGGCGGTGGCCCAGGTGAAATAGCACCACTGGGTGGGATTATACGTCCCGAGCACCAGCGCCAGTGCGAAAATCCAGCGGCCCAGGAAGCTGCCTGCGTTGAACTCTGTTGCCATCTGTCCGGTTCCTCTTTTATTGATTCTTGTGCCCGATACACCACAAGGTTGCGTGCGGGATAAACGGTAGCGCGATAATCAGGCCGCGCGCAAGCCGTTGACGATGGTCGTCAGCTCCGCCTCGGACATATAGCGCGGTACGGGATAAAGTGAGCCCGCCTCCGCAATCGCCTCGTCGACGATGCCCGGGATATCGCCGGCTTTCAAATCCTTTGGCTGCAGCGGCAGGTTCATCTCGCGGCGCATATCGACGATGGCCTGGATAAACTTGCCCGCCATCGCCGCGGCACTGTCGCCCTGCTGGCCGATCCCCGCGACGGCGGCGAGGTCTGCCAGTCGCTGGTGCACACAGTCGCCATAGGCTGCCAGTACCTCCGGTAATACCATGGCATTGGCATTACCGTGGGGTGTGCCGCAGACCCTGCCCAACTGGTGGGCGATGCCGTGCACATAGCCCACGGACGTCTTGGTGAAGGCCGCGCCGGCATAGAACGCCGCCAGCGCCATGCCGTCCCGCGCCTCCAGGTCGCCGCCGGTATTGAACGCCCGCACCTGGTATTTGAAGATCAGCCGCACCGCCGCTCTCGCGTGTTCCTCGGTAGCGGCCGAGGAGGCCTTCGAGAGGTAGGACTCGACCGCATGGGTGAGCGCGTCCATGCCGGTCGCCGCGGTAATTCCCGGGGGCATGCCCTTCATGATTTCGGCGTCCAGCGCGATATACCCGGGAATCATCTTGCTGTCGACGATGGGGATCTTGCGGTGGGATACGGGGTCGGTGATAACCGCCGCCAGCGTGATCTCCGACCCGGTGCCGGCAGTAGTGGGTATAGCGAACAGGGGGAGTCCGGGATGCTTGCATTTCTGGATGCCATCAAAGCTTTCCAGGGTGCCCGGGTTGGTGTGCAGCATGGCCATCATCTTGGCCGCGTCCAGCACCGAGCCGCCACCCACGGCGATTACCGCCTGGCAGCGTTCGGTGCGGATTGCAGCCTCACCTTCCTGTACCTTGTCAAAAGAGGGATCCGGCAGGATGCCGTCGTAGATAGCAAATTCGACGCCGTTTTTACTCAGGGTCGCCTTGATGCCATCGAGGATGCCCGAGCTGCCGAGAAAATTGTCAGTGGCGATCAAAACCTTGCTGTATCCCAGCACGGCCACCTGTTCGCAAAGTGTCAGCGCTGAATTCACACCCTTGAACACGACCGGTGGATTGCGCGGCAACAGGCGCATCAGCCAGGTGACAACGACAGCTCTGAGTTTGAAGTACAGTATTTTCATAGTGATGCTCCGGGGGTGTTGTTGGCGTGGGTGTTAATAGTAGGTGAGCGTGGGCAATCCGGCTATCTTCCGGGGTAATTTTGCCTGCAGGCGAATCGGGGCGGAGCCCGGGGCCGACTTCGCGCTGTCCGGGCCGCGGAATGTGGAGCGGGTGAGGGGAACAATCCCAAGCATCCAACCCGTTGATTGACAACTGGATTTTCCCATTCACCGCACGGGAAAAGACCACATATTGTACCAGTCAATCGTGCTCGTCAACGCATTGCTTCCGTCGCCGTCTGGGGACGATCAGCAACAGCCACCAAAGCTCAGGTTCTGGCGGCTCGCGTTCAAGCGCCAGTCTCACCGCCTGGTGCCCCGCCAATCGCCTTCACGCGACTGATGAAGCGCTTCATCGGCTCGGACGGCTCTCCCTGGCGGCGCAGCAGGAACGTGGTCAGCGTCGGCGCCGTGCCGGCCAGCGGCCGGATTGCGATGTCCGGGCGCTGCCAAGTCTGCACCTGC
>JACKNN010000004.1 GCA_024234855.1 Pseudomonadales bacterium
CCACCTGCCGCGACAACGTCAGGCCGCTTTGATTTTGCAATTATTACCCTGACCTTTAGTTTGTTCTTATGAGCATAATCCAGGTTCTGCTGGAATTCTTTATTCCCTAGACCGCTCCAACGTGAAGTTCGATCAACATAGGTGATCGTGTCTTTGCTACGCTTCTCAAAGAACTGGTCCCAAAGGCTTACGACCAGCTCACCATTTTCATTGATTGCTGAAACTGACCACTGCACATTATTTTGCTTCGCCTTGAAACTGGCAAATGCTTCTGAGATTAGCATACCCCTACCTGTTTTCTTAATCCTGTGCCCATGCGAAACACTCAAACCCGACCAATGATCGAAGCCCGCTCTTAACCTGTGGTTATATAGACTACCGCGATATAATAGTTAGTCTGCCAGGCTACTCCAAGAAAATTAACCCACTCTATTTTCCTTAACCCACCTCATTAATTGGTTAACCCACTTAATTGTTCTTCCTCAGCAAGTGGCTCACGGTGGAGCCAGCTCTATAGACAACGACAAAAATAATACTTAAAGTTCTAATCTTAGAATAGCTGGTAGGTCCAATATGACCGAAGACAGACATTCCGCCCCGGGGGCACCGCCGTCACCGTTTGATCGCACAATACAGCACGACGCCAAACGCCTGGCGATACTGTCCCAGGCCGCGCGGCTGTTCAATTATAAGGGCGCGCGCGCCACGACTTTAAAGGATATTGCGGAAAACCTGGGGCTGACCAAAACCAGCCTCTATTACTATGTAAAGACCAAGGAAGAGCTCATCCACCAGTGCTATATGGCCGCGCTGGACTTTCACCACGGGATTCTCGACCAGGTAGAGGCGCGCCATAGCTCGCCATCGGAGCGGCTCTCGTCCTATTTTTCCCTGCAGTTCGACAACTGGCAGGCCGCGCTGGAAGGGCGTGGGCCCCACATTGCCGCACTGCTGGAGATCGCCTCCCTGCGTGGCAGCCATCGCCAGGAGGTTGAAAGCCAGTACATCGCGATGTTCAAGCGGCTGCGGCAGTATTTGCGGGACGGTATTGCCGACGGTTCATTCCGCCGGCTCGAGCCCACCGCCACAACCCGCGCGCTACTGGGGTCAATCGACTGGGCTTTTTCATGGCTGCACAAGATACCCGCCGATCAACTCGACGCCGTCGCGGCAAAGGCAATCGACATCCTCGCACATGGCCTGTACGGCGGCAAAGGGGAATACGTGCCAACCGCCGTCAACGTATATGACCCGGTCGATCGTCAACTGGAAGGTTTTGACAGGGCGCAGCAAAAGCGCCTGAAGCAGGACGCGTTCTACAAGACCGGCACCTGGCTGTTCAACCGGAAAGGGTTCGACGGCACCTCCCTGGACGAAATCGCCGAACAACTGCATGTGTCCAAGGGCGCATTTTATTACCATATCCGCAACAAGGAGGACCTGCTGTACAACTGCTACAGTCGCTCCATAGACATCATCGAAGACATTCACAAACAGGCCGCCCGCGCCCACAATACCGGACTCGAAAAGGTGGAACAGACCTGCCGGCGGATCTTCTACTTCCAGAATTCCAGTGAAGGCCCCCTGATCCGTTACAGCTCCATCACCGCCCTTCCCATGGTGCGCCGGCGCGAGATTCTCGATCGCACCGATGCCAACAGTGAGTGCTTTGGCAACTTTCTGCGCGAAGGCATGGAAGACGGCAGCGTGCGACGGATCGATACGTTCATTGCACAGAATCTCATTGCCGGTGCGGTGAACGCCTCCATGGAATTGAGCCTGTGGCGAAAAATAGACGATATAGATGCCGCCGCCATCGACTATTTCGATATCTTCTTCAACGGCTTGTTGCCAGGCCAGTAACCCCCTGTTTGTACATCCGGAGATAACCCTTTGCCCACCAATCTGGAAAAGCTGCTCCAATACCTGGAAGTCGATGCGATCGACAAATACCTGTTCATTGGTAAAAGTCCGAAGCGACCCGCCAGGATTTTCGGCGGGCAGGTACTCGCCCAGTCGCTCAATGCGGCTATCAGAACAGTACCGCACGATCGTATGGCGCACTCGCTGCACGGTTACTTCCTGCGCCCCGGAGACCCGCTAAAGCAGATTGTGTATGAGGTTGACCCCATCCGCGACGGCAGGAGTTTTACCACCAGGCGGGTGGTTGCCAAGCAGGACGGCTGCGCCATTTTCAATACCGCCGTGTCATTCCAGATCCCCGAGGAGGGGCTGTCGCACCAGAGCACCATGCCGGACGTGCCGCCGCCGGAGGCACTGGAGTCGGAGCAGAAGGAACTCGCAAAACTGGCGAAACAGTACCCGGACCGGATCCAGACATGGAATTTCGGTCCCATTGAGCGGCGGCGCGTACTGGCTCGCGACCGCATCAATCCGCAGCCACAGGAACCGGTGCAGCACATCTGGTTCAAGGTCAGGGGCGACGTGGGCGCTGATCCCCGGCGCCACCAGACACTGCTGGCCTACATCTCCGATTTCGGCCTGCTGGGCACCGCGTTGTACCCCCACCCGTATGCGCCGCACAGCCGGCGTATCCAGGAAGCGAGCCTGGACCATGCGCTGTGGTTTCATCGCCCGTTTCGCGTGGATGACTACCTGCTCTACAGCCTGGACAGCCCGAACAGCGCCGCCGGCCGCGGCTTCAGCCGGGGCAGTTTTTACAGCCGCGATGGCGTACTGGTGGCGTCCTCGGCCCAGGAGGCCCTGCTGCGCCTCAGGACAGACTAGTTCACCAACGTGCTCATCTGCGCGCCGAGCGCGACCAGTTCCAGGCCATTGCCACCGTAGCGCAAGTGGGTGATGGAACCATTGTCGGGCCAGCAGCACAGGGTTGTCGCTGAACCGGTGAGCTGGCCCACCACCGCGTTGATGACCAGGAAGTGGGTAAACACAACGGCCGGGGTGTCCAGCGCGAGCAGGCGCCGGGTGGCCTGCTCGCGCCAGCTGTGCAATTGCGCGGGCTGTTGATCCCAACGCTGCTGCATAAACTGCCGCAACCAGGCCTGGCGCTCGGCCAGCGGTACCGGTGCCTGTATCTCCCGAAACGCCTCGTCGACCTGCACCGCCAGCCCGAGCTCACCGGCCAGCGGCGCCGCCGTCTCAAGGGTGCGCGCCAGCGGGCTGCTGATCAGCTGGACCGCATCGGCAGCGACCACAGCCTGCAGGGCCCGGGCCGCGGCGCGCGCCTGCTCCTGCCCCAGGGCACTGAGTCCGGGGTCGGGAGCCTGGGCCCAGCTCGCCGCCGCCTCTCCATGCCGTACCAGATAAATATCCATAAAAAATGCCGCTTTCTCAGCGGTAGGTCACAAGATTCTCGGCCGTCCTTGCACCGAGTAACTGCAGCCACGAACGATCATTGAAATAGGACAGCGAGGTCTTGCTGCCACTGTAGAAAATCTGGGTGACGGAGCAATTGAATACCGGCTCATAGAACTGGTAGGTCTGCTCCCCGGAAAGGCCCAGCACCTGGGCAACCAGGGTCGCAATGGTGCCACCGGAAGTAAACACGCCCAGCGTCCTGCCGCTGCCCTGGGTGGCCATCAACTCCTGCAGTGCGGCCCGTACCCCGCCGGAATAATCGGCCCAGCTTTGAATCCGCGACTCATCGCACTGCGCTGACACCCAGTAGTTGAACACCGCGTCTATGACCTTCTGGTAATCCTTGCTGGAACTCAGGCCCCGCTCAACGAGCTTGCTCACGCCGGGGTCTCGCGCCGTCACCTTTGGCAGCAGGTATTTCAACTGCTCGTCGTTATTGATCTCATTGAATCGCGGGTCGATATGGTGAGGCACCTCCCGCGGCTGACTGGCCATGGCCAGTTGCGCGGTCTGGCGCTGGCGCAACAGGTTGCCGCTGATTGCCGCATCCAGCGTGATTCCGCTGTCGCGCAGGTAGTGACCCAATAGTGTCGCCTGCCGCTCACCCAGGGGCGAGAGCCTGTCATAATCGTCCGCGCCGAAGGAGGCCTGGCCGTGGCGGAATAGATAGATCGTGGCCATTACGCGCGCGCCACCACGGCGCTGGCGCCACGGTCGAACCGCAGCTTGCGCCGGTAGGGAAAAAAATCCTCGATGAAACCGTCGCGAATACGCTGCTGCAGGCGCTGCCAGAACGCCGCCTCGTAAATATCGCTGTGCAGGCGGTCGAACACTTTTCTCGCCCGCTGGTTGCCTGAGAAGAACAGGCGGAACTCTTCCGGGAAAATATCGTTTGGCCCGACCGTATACCAGGGCTTGCTGGACAGCTCCTCCGCCTCGGTACGGGGCGCGGGAATCGTACGAAAATTGCAGTCCACCAATGGCACTATTTCGTCGTAGTCATAAAACACAACGCGGCCGTGGCGGGTTACACCGAAGTTTTTCAGCAACATGTCGCCCGGGAATATATTGGCGGCGGCAAGCTGCTTGATGGCATTGCCGTATTCATCCATCACATCCTGCACCTGTTCGTCGGTGGCATCGTGCAGGTAGAGGTTCAGCGGCGTCATCCGCCGCTCAACGTAAACGTGCTTTATCACCAGCGCCTTGCCGTGCTCCTCGATAACCGAGGGCGCGACCTTGTGCAACTCCTCCATCAACTCGTCGGAAAACCGCTCCCGCGCAAATGCCAGGTTATTGAACTCCTGGGTATCGGCCATGCGCCCGGCCCGGTCCGCACGCTTTACCAGACGGTATTTCTCCCTCACCTGCTCGCGTGTCATCTCCTTGGGCGGGGTAAACCTGTCCTTGATGATCTTGAACACGAAATCATAGGACGGCATGGTGAACACGCACATGACCATTCCCTTGATTCCGGGTGCAATCATGAACTGGTCAGTGGTCTTTTCCATATGCCGGTAAGCGCAGCGGTGGTAGTAGGTTTTGCCGTGCTTGTTATAGCCCATGGAGCTGTAGATCTCGGAGATGGGCTTGGCCGGCATCAACTGCTGCAGGAACAAGACATACTGGGAGGGAATACTGGCGTCCACCAGGAAATAGGAACGGGTAAAACTGAACAGGACGCTGACCTTGTCGGAGCCGAACAGGACAGTGTCTACGTACACCCCGCCGACCTCATTGTTCAGGATAGGCAGAATAAACGGTATTGAGTTGCTGCCCGTCACTATGCGGCCGACTATGTAAGCGCCCTTATTGCGGTAAAAATGGTGCTTTAACACCTGGAATTTCACGTCACCCCGCGTGAGGTCAAAGCGTGGGGCCAGGTAGGTTTTCACCACGCTGTCGATATTGCGAATATCCCTGGCCTTGTCCTCGTAGGGAATGCTGAAGGCGTAGTCGTCCAGCAATTGCTCAAGCAGGGCGGGTAGCGAGGCATCCAGGTGATAGTTGTTATACACCTTGCTGACGTCGGCCGGTGGCATATCGCCGTGGGGAGAAAAGACGAACACGTACTCGTTGCGGATTTTACGGTGTTTGAACACAGCGCCGTAGACCGAGTTAAAAAAGGTCTCGGCGATCTCGAAATTGTCGTGGCCTTCGATCTGCCTGGAAAAGGCCCCGCGCGCCGCGCGCCAGAAATCCAGGTCGTGCAGGTGCTCGCCGGCGATCAACTCGACGTATTCGTTCACTCTGCTGGTGTGAACCTTATAGAGGTCTATGCGCCTGGCAGAGGCCTGCTGAATTCCATGCCAGTCGGCGTTTTCAAACCATGATTTGGCCGCCAGCGTGATATTCTGGAACTCGGCAAAATACGATTCGAACCCGTTGAGTATGGTTCGCGCGAAACGCTCTCTCCTTTCCACCTGGTCCAGGTTTCCCCTGTTATACGAATCTTACTTCTGTGGAAAGCCGAATCGGTTGCGCAACTTGCGCATACCACCCAGCCAGCGGTCATAATCTTCAGCCTTGCGCTGGCGGTATTGCGCCACCTCCTTGTGCGGGAGGATCAAAAACTGGCGCGCCGCCAGGCCAGCGACCACCTCATCGGCCACCTGCTCGGGGGTCATGATACCGTCTACAGCGGCGGTCCCGCCATCGCCGTCACCGGCGCCCAGGACCATTCGGGTGGCAACTGCCTGCGGGCACAGTACCGAAACCCCTATACCATCGTCGCCATGGGTGATGGCCAGGGATTCGGCGAAACCGATGGCGGCATGCTTGGTGGTGGAATAGGCGGCATCGCCCACCTGGCTGAGCAGGCCGGCGGCAGAGGCTGTGTTTAAAAAATAGCCGGCGCCGCGGGCCAGCATCCCAGGCAAACAGGCCCGGGCCGCGTAGACGTGCGACATCACATGGATCTCCCACATGGCCTGCCAGGTAGCATTGGGCGCTGAGGTGGCCCACCAGGGCTCGCCATCCATGGCGATTATGCCGGCATTGCTGCAAAACAGGTCAACGGCGCCGTGGCGTTTCTCCACTGCCGCCACCATGGCCTGGATCCGGCTCTCGTCGCGCACGTCCAGGCCACAGGCATCACCACCAACCGCGGCGGCAACCGCACCGGCACTGTCCTGCTCGAGGTCGGCGACGATAATCTTCGCTGCACCCTCGGCGTGAAAGCGCTCACACAGCGCCTTGCCGATGCCGTTGCCCCCGCCAGTGACGACGACAACCTTGTCGCGCACGTTCACTACAGCAGCTCTTTGGCGAAGAGCTCCAGTACCACCGGATCCTGCACGCTGAGCATCATGGTGCCCACTTCACCGCGTTTGCCCGCTTCTTTCCAGGGCGCCAGCCGCTCCACTATCCTGGCCGCCGGACCGATCAGCGAGACATCATCCAGCAGCTCATTCGGCACCAGTGCCTCGGCCTCGGCCTTCTTACCGGACAGGTACAGGTCCTGTATACGCAGGGCAACATCTCCATAACCGAGCCGGGTTGTGTAATCGGTGTAAAAGTTCTTGCCCTTGGCGCCCATGCCGCCGATATACAGCGCCAGCCAGGGGCGCAGGGCATTGTAGGCCGCGTCCAGGTCATCGTTCAGCATGACCATGACGAAGGGCGCCACATCGAAATTGGCCAGTGACTTGCCGTTGCCGGCTTTCGCAAAGCCCGCATCCAGATGATCGCCGAGCACGTGGTACTTGTCGGGATCCATCCACACCGGGAATACACCGTCGGCCACTTCCGCCGCGCAGCGCAGACCCGCGGGCGTGATGGAGGCCGTGTAGATAGGGATGTCCGGGTTGCCCTGCAGAATCGATTTCAGCGGCTTGCCCAGCCCCGTGGTGCCCGGCCCCGTGAGCGGCAGCTGGTAGATCTCGCCGTCAAATTCCACCGGCCCCTCACGCGCCATGATCTTGCGCATGATCTGGATATACTCCCTGGTGCGCGTCACCGGCTTGCCGTAGGGCACACCGTGCCAACCCTCTACCACCTGGGGGCCCGAGGCGCCCAGGCCGACGATAAAACGCCCGCCGGACAACTGGTCCAGGGACATTGAGGTCATCGCGCACATGGCGGGGCTGCGCGCCGGCATCTGCATAATGGCCGTGCCCACCTTGATTTTCGTCGTCTGGGCGAGCACCCAGGCCGCGGCGGTGACAGCGTCGTTGCCGTAAGCCTCGGCAGTCCACACCGAGTCGTATCCCATCGACTCGGCTTGCCTGATCAGGTCGATGGGAATGTGAATTTGTTTGCCGGAATAGCCCAGCAGAAAGCCCAGTTTCATAGTGATTCTCCAGTTATTGCCGGTCGAATAAGGCCCGGCTTACTCATTGTAGGTGTTATAGCGCAAGGCGTTGAATCGCGCCTGGTGAAAGTCACCGTTGCCGAAGGTGGTGTTGATCATCATCAGGCGCTTGGCATAATGCCCGATATCCAGTTCGTCGGTGATGCCCATGCCACCATGCAGTTGAATGGCTTCACCAAAGACCAGCTTGCCGGCTCGATCGACCATTACCTTGAGGGCGTGGACGGTGGCCGCGGGGTCTTCATTGCCGTCGGTCAGGGCACACACCGCGCGGTAGAGCAGGGACCTGGTTTGCTCGCAAGCCATAAAGGTGTCCACCATACGGTGCTGCAAAGCCTGGAAACTGCCAATTGTCACGCCGAACTGCTTACGGGTCCTGGTGTACTCCAGGGTCTTGGCGTTCAGTTGTTCCATGATACCCAGGGCTTCCGCGGCCACGGCCATAGTGGCCTGCATCACCACTGCCTGCATCAGGGCAAAGCCCTGGTCCAGTTCCCCTACCCGATTGGCGGCGGGTACCACCACGCTTTTCATTACCAGGTTCGCCACCAACTGGCCGTCCATCATCCGATAGCCCAGTTTCTCCACACCGGGGCTATTCATCGACAGCAGAAACAGGCTGATACCGCTTTCTTCGCTCTGCTGGCCGCTGGTGCGCGCCGATACGATCACGTGATCGGCATTGGCGCCGTTGAACACCACCACCTTTTCACCGTCCAGGCGATAACCGCCATCGACGGCTGAGGCGCTCGTCAGCACATCGGCCAGCTCGTAGCGGCTCTGGCGTTCCAGGTAGGCAAACGCGCCCTGGCACTTCCCCTCGATGATTTGCGGAATATACTCGGCCTGAAGTGCTGCGCTCCCACCGTTTTGCAACAGGCCCCCGAACAACAGGGTCGTCGCCAGGTAGGGTTCGAGCACCAGGCCCCTGCCCAGCTGCTCCATCACCAGCATCACGTCGACGGCACTGCCGCCAAAACCGCCGTGCTCCTCGGCAAAGGGTATTGAGAGCCAGCCCAGTTCCGCAAACGTGCTCCAGTGTTCGGCGCTCATGGCCGTATCGGATTGGGCGATGCGTTGGCGCTCATCAAAACTGTAATCATCCTGGATAAAGCGGGCGACGCTGTCGCGCAACATGACCTGCTCTTGCGTAAATTCAAAATTCATTCAGCTTACCTCTATGTTCCCGGCCCCAATTGCTGCTCACAGGCCGAGCACGGCCTTGGCGATAATATTTTTCTGCACCTCGTTGGAGCCGCCGTATATGGTAGCCGCACGCCCGTACATAAATGACTGGCGTGCCTTGCTGCCAAAGGAGTGGCCGAGTTGCTCCGCAGTCAATGCATTCGGCAGCACGCCCTGGTAGTAGGCTGCCACCTCCATCGCCAGTGCCTGCACAGCCTGCTGGAGTTCGGTGCCCTTGATTTTCAGCAGCGAGGATTCCGCGCCGGGTGTACCGCCGGAGGCGACCGCCGCCAGCACCCGCAGTTCGGTGAACTCCAGCGCCATCAGTTCAATTTCAATATCGGACACCCGCGACTGGAATATCGGGTCGGCCATCAGCGACTTGCCGCCATTGACCTCGGCGGCCGCCAGCTGCCTGATGTGCGACAAGCCGCGCTTGCTGTCTGCCACCTCGGCAATGGCGGTGCGCTCGTGCGCCAGCAGCGCCTTGGCATAGGTCCAGCCCTTGTCCTGCTCGCCGATGCGATTGGCGACGGGCACCCGGACATCATTGAATTCCACTTCATTCAGGCTGTGATAATTGTCGATCGAGGCGATGGGGTTCACTTTCACGCCGGGGGATTTCATATCGATCAGCAGGAAGCTGATGCCCTCCTGCTTCTTGCCCTCGGTGCTGGTGCGCACCAGGCAGAAGATCCAGTCGGCGAGGTGGGCATAGGTGGTCCATATCTTCGCGCCCGTCACCACGTAGTCGTCGCCATCGCGTACCGCCCTGGTCTTCAGGGAGGCAAGGTCAGAGCCCGAACCCGGCTCGGAGTAACCCTGGCACCACCACTCGTCGCTGGCCAGTATCGCCGGCAGGAACCGATCCTTCTGCGCCTGGGTGCCAAAGGTATAAATAACATGCCCCACCATTTTCAGGCCGAATGGCACGACATTCCGCACCCCCGCCAGACCGCGCTCCGTCTCATAGATGAACTGCCAGGTGGCGCTCCAGCCGGTGCCGCCATACTCCACCGGCCAGTCGGGGGCTATCCAGCCTTTCGTGTGCAGGCGCTTCTGCCACTCGACCACGGCCTGCTTGAACACCTGCGGCTCGTGTGACGCCAGCCGCGACTGTAGTTCGGCATCATAGGATTCGGCGAAAAACGCGCGCACTTCATCGCGAAACGCCAGATCTTCCGGGGTAAAGGATATATCCACAGTGTTTACCTCTTGGGTGAGGGTTTGGTATGAGGGTTGACCGGCAAGGGCGCTGCCGTTCCGGTTTGACCCTGGAGTATGTTTTTCATTTCCAGGGCACGTACCTTAGCGATTCTGCGCCCACAAAACAAGGTTTGCGACTGCCGCGCAGGCGCGCGGAAATCAGTACAGCAGGCTGTACAGTTTCCGCTGGTAGGCGACCGCCAGGGGGTCACCTTTACCCAGGCTGGCAATGGTATCGAGCAGCTGTTTCCTGGTGGCGCCCCCGGCGTGGTTCAAATCCCGGCGCAGGATATCAACCAGGCACTCCATGGCCTCCTTGTGCTGGCCGACATTGGTGTACTGGGCCGCCAGCTGGCGACGCAGCTCAAGGTCGTCGGGCGAGGCTGCCAGGCGCTGTTCGAGGGCTTCGATTTCAGGGGATCTGGCCGCCTCGCGCTTGATGTCCACCTGGGCGCGCAACTGCTCGTAATGGGCATCGCGGTCGGCCATCCGGATAGTGGCCAATACGGTCTCCGCCTCGTCGAGGCGCAGGCTTTCGATCAGTGCGTGGGCGTAGGCGAGGGTGATATCCAGGCGCCGGCCCGAGTCCTCCCAGGCCTGCCGCAGGGGCGACAGTGCCCCGGCAAAGTCGCCGGCATCCATCGCCTCCTGGGCCAGTTGCAGCAGCCCGTCCCAGGGCTTGGGCAGGTATTTCTCCAGCAGCTGCCGCACCTTCGCCTCCGGCTGGGCGCCGGCGAAGCCGTCCACCGGCTGGCCATCCTGGATGACCATCACTGTCGGCAGGCTGCGCACGCCGAATTGCTGGGTGATCATCTGCTGCTGGTCGGCGTTGACCTTGGCCAGCAGAAAGGCGCCCTTGTACTCGTTGGCGATTTTTTCCAGCATCGGCATGAGCACTTTGCAGGGCTCGCACCAATCGGCCCAGAAATCCACCACCACGGGGCGCTTGTGCGACTCATCGATGAGCAGTTGAGCCGCATTGGACTCGTCGATATTAACGATGAAATTATTCATGCGACTTTCCTATATTCACAGGCCCGTTCCTGTCGGGCTCAGCCCAGCTTGTTAAGTCCCAGTACATCCTGCATGTCGTACAAACCGGCTGCTCGCCGCGGCGCCGCCAGCCATCCTGCTGCGCGCACCGCACCCCGGGCGAAGGACATGCGACTGGAGGCTTTATGGGTGATTTCCACTCGCTCACCGTCGGCAGCAAAGGTCACCGTGTGGTCGCCGACGATGTCGCCGGCGCGCACTGTGGCAAAACCGATGGTCTCGCGCGAACGGGCGCCGGTCTGCCCTTCCCTGCTATAGACAGCAACTTTATTCAGGTCGCGGCCCAGTGCGTTGGCCACCACCTGGCCCATGCTCAGGGCGGTACCGGAGGGGGCGTCGATCTTGTGGCGATGGTGCGCCTCGTAGACCTCGATATCGACCTCGTCGCCCAGCACCCGGGCCGCCATATCCAGCAGCTGGAAGCACAGGTTGACGCCGGTGCTGAAATTGGAGGCCTTGCAGATGGCGATATCGGCCGACGCCCTGTCAATGGCCAGCTGCTGGTCTGCGGTAAAACCGGTGGTGCCGATAACCATCGCCACCTTGTGCCGCGCGCACTCGGCCACGCTGGCCAGGGTGGCCGCCGGCACGGTGAAATCGATCAACACGTCGATATCGCCGATCACCTGCGACAGCGACCCCACCACGGGGATGCCGTTGCGGCCCTGGCCGGCGAGCTCGCCGGAGTCGGCACCGAGAAAACTGCTCTGGGGCTGCTCTATGGCGGCGGCCAGTTTCAGTGCGCCACCGCTGAGGGCGATCGCCTCCACCAGGGTGCGCCCCATGCGACCCGCCGCGCCGGTAATACCGATTCTCGTGGTCATATTTTCATATCGTCAAAGAAGTTCTTCACACCCTCAAACCAGCTGGTCTGGCGTGGCGACTGGGCGTTCCCGCCCTGGCCGAGGCTCTTCTGGAACTGCTCCAGCAGCGCCTTTTGTTCCTTGTTCAGGTTGACCGGGGTCTCTACCACCGCCCGGCACAGCAGATCGCCCACGCTGCCACCGCGCACCGGCTTGACGCCCTTGCCCCGCAGCCGGAACAACTTGCCGGTCTGGGTCTCCGGCGGAATCTTGAGCTTGACCCGACCATCGAGCGTGGGCACTTCCAACTCGCCGCCCAGGGCCGCGGCCACGAAGGTAATCGGCACTTCACAGTACAGGTTCTTGCCATCGCGCTCGAAAATATTGTGCTGCCGGACCGACATCTGCACGAACAGGTCGCCGGGTGGCCCGCCCTCGGGCCCGGCCTCGCCCTCCCCGGACAAGCGGATACGGTCACCGGTGTCCACCCCCGGCGGTACCTTGACAGAGAGGGTCCGGGTTTTCTCCACCCGCCCCTGGCCACGACAGGCATTGCAGGGGTCAGAAATGCTCTTGCCGCGACCGCGACAGGTGGGGCAGGCCTGCTGCACCTGGAAGAAGCCCTGCTGCATGCGCACCTGGCCGGCGCCGCCACAGGTAGCGCAGGTGGTGGGCGAGCTGCCCCGCTTCGCGCCGGAGCCATCGCATTTTTCGCAGGTGGCGAGGCTGGGCACCCGGATCTCCACCGTGGAGCCTTTAACCGCATCCTCCAGTGATATATCCAGGGTGTAGCGCAGGTCTGAACCGCGCTGCGGGCCGCCGCGACCGCGACCGCCCCCACCCCCGAAAATGTCGCCGAAGACATCGCCGAAGATATCGCTGAAGTTGCCACCGCCGAAGCCCCCCGCCCCGCCGCCCATGCTGGGATCCACCCCGGCATGGCCGAAGCGGTCGTAGGCGGCGCGCTTCTCCGGGTCCATCAGCACATCGTAGGCCTCGGTGGCCTCCTTGAACTTGCTGTCGGCCTGTGGATCGTCAGGATTGCGGTCAGGGTGAAATTTCATCGCCACCCGGCGGTAGGCCTTCTTGATGTCCTTTTCGTCAGTATCTTTGCGGACACCGAGGACTTCGTAATAATCGCGTTTTGACATAAACCCTTGCGGCTCTTGATCCGCTTATCTGAAATGACTACGCGGGCACTTAAGTCCCGCGTCGTCATGGTCTTGTCCACGCCGGATTAAATCCGGCAGTTAACAGCAGTGTTAACGAGGCCGCGGCCTCTCCTACTTCTTGTCGTCCTTCACTTCCTCGAACTCGGCATCGACCACGTCATCGCCCGCGGGCTGCGCCTGCTCGGCGCCACCGCCGGCGGCGTTTTCAGCCGCCGAGGCCTGGGCCGTGTACATCTTCTGCGCCACCGGGCTTGTCGCTTCGGTCAGCCTGGTGGCCGCGGCATCGACGGCGTCCTTGTCATCGGCCTTGAGTGCCGCCTCCGCCTCGGCAATGGCGGCTTCGATAGCGGCTTTCTCATCTTCGGTAGCATGCTCGGCCGCCTCTTCCAGGGTCTTGCGGGCGGCATGCACCAGGCCGTCAAGCGTATTGCGCGAGGCCACCAGGTCGGCGAAACGGGCATCCGTCTCGGCGTTGAGCTCGGCATCCGCCACCATTTTTTCGATTTCCTCGTCGGTCAGGCCGCCGGAGGCCGTGATGCGGATCGACTGCTCCTTGCCGGTGGCCTTGTCCTTGGCCGACACGTGCAGGATACCGTTGGCGTCCAGGTCGAAGGTCACCTCGATCTGCGGCATGCCGCGGGGCGCCGGCGGTATATCCGCCAGGTCGAAACGCCCCAGGGACTTGTTGCTCGCGGCCTGCTTGCGCTCGCCCTGCACCACGTGAATGGTCACGGCGCTCTGGTTGTCGTCCGCGGTGGAGAATATCTGCGACTTCTTGGTCGGAATCGTCGTGTTTTTCTCGATCAGCGGTGTCGCCACGCCGCCCATGGTCTCGATACCCAGGCTCAACGGGGTCACGTCCAGCAGCAGAACATCCTTGACGTCGCCGGCCAGCACCCCGCCCTGGATCGAGGCGCCGATAGCCACGGCCTCATCCGGGTTCACGTCCTTGCGCGGCTCCTTGCCAAAGTAGTCGGCGACTTTTTTCTGCACCATCGGCATACGGGTCTGCCCGCCCACCAGGATGACGTCGTCGATATCGCTGGGGCTCTTGCCCGCATCCTTGAGGGCAATTTTCACCGGCTCCATGGAGCGGTTCACCAGTTCCTCCACCAGCGACTCCAGCTTGGCGCGGGACAGCTTAACCACCAGGTGCTTGGGCCCGGAGGCGTCGGCGGTGATGTACGGCAGGTTGACCTCGGTCTGCTGCGCGCTGGACAGCTCGATCTTGGCTTTCTCCGCCGCCTCTTTCAGGCGCTGCAGGGCCAGCGGGTCCTTGTGCAGGTCGATACCGGTCTCTTTCTTGAACTCGGCCGACAGGTACTCGATGAGGCGCATGTCGAAGTCCTCACCTCCCAGGAAGGTGTCACCGTTGGTCGACAGCACCTCGAACTGGTGCTCGCCGTCCACCTCGGCAATCTCAATGATAGAGATATCGAAGGTACCGCCACCCAGGTCGTACACCGCGATGGTGTGGTCGCCCTTGGACTTGTCCATGCCGTAGGCCAGCGCCGCCGCGGTGGGCTCGTTGATAATACGCTTGACGTTCAGCCCGGCGATTTTGCCGGCGTCCTTGGTGGCCTGGCGCTGGGAATCGTTAAAATACGCCGGCACGGTGATAACCGCCTCGGTCACGGGCTCGCCGAGAAATTCCTCCGCGGTTTTCTTCATTTTGCGCAATACTTCAGCGGAGATCTGCGGCGGTGCCATTTTCTCGCCCCGCACCTCTACCCAGGCATCGCCATTGTCGGCCTCGACGATCTTGTAAGGGACCATCTTGATGTCTTTCTGGACCACATCGTCCTTGAATTTACGACCGATCAGGCGCTTCACCGCAAACAGGGTATTGTGCGGGTTGGTCACCGCCTGGCGCTTGGCGCTCTGGCCCACCAGGATTTCGCCATCCTCGGAATAACCGACGATGGAAGGCGTGGTGCGGTCACCCTCCGAGTTCTCTATCACCCTGGCCTTGCCCCCCTCGAGTACCGATACGCAGGAGTTGGTCGTGCCCAGGTCGATTCCAATAATCTTGCCCATTTGTGTGTCTCCGGTTAGTTGGCAGGCGCCGCCTGCCGCTGCAATTACGATGTTCTCTATATTGGCCCCAGGTGGCGAAATTCAAGGGGCAAAGGCCATAATTCTTCGCCGCCGGGCCACCGGGGCGCGGCTCAGCCGGCGGCCTTGCTGACCATGACCATGGCCGGTCGCAGCAGGCGACCGTTCAGGGTATAGCCCTTTTGCATGACCGCGATCACGGAATTGGGCTCAACCTCGCTGTTTTCCACCATGCTCATGGCCTGGTGCAGATTGGGGTCGAAGGGCTCGCCCTGGGGGTCGACCGCCTCGATATTGAATTTCCTGAGGGCGTCCAGAAAGCTCTTCAGCGTCAGCTCGACCCCTTCGGCGATGGGCTTTGTCGCCTCATTGTCGCCTGCGGCCGACTCCAGGGCGCGCTCGAGGTTGTCCACCACGGGCAACAACTCACGCGAGAACTGCTCCAGGGCGAACTTGCGGGCTTTTTCCACATCCTGCTCGGCCCGGCGCTTGACGTTCTGGGCGTCCGCCTGGGCCCGCAGGGCCGCATCCCGGGCGACAGCTACCTGCTCTTCCAACTGCGCCGCCACGGCCTCAGGCGTCAGCTCGACTTCGGCACTGTCGCCGGTGGGTTGTTCCACCGGGGCCGCCTCGGCCGCCTCCTGCTGCGCTATATCTTCCCCGGCTGCTTGTTCCTGTTCGTGTTCGGCCACGCCTGCCCTCCCTATTTAAGGCTGATTCGGGTCATTCAAGACGCGCGCGGCCGGCATGACCGGGCCCGCGCGCGATAGGTTTCACAGGCGATATGGGGGTGGCGGGGGGTTAATTCAAGGCGGGGTGACGATTTTCAGCCGCCGAGGGCCGAACTCAACATCCTGGCGGTGACATCGACGATGGGTATCACCCGCTCATAGGCCATCCGGGTCGGCCCGATCACCCCCAGTACGCCGAGGATGCGGTCGCCGTCGTTATAGGGGGCGGTAATCACGCTGTAATTGCCAAACACCTTGTAACCGGCTTCCTCGCCGATAAATATCTGGATGCCCTGGGCCCGGCTGCAGCGCTCCAGCAGGTGCAGCAGGTCTTTTTTCTTCTCAAAGGCATCGAACAACCCCCGCAGGTGAAGCAACTCTTCCGGCGTGGCGCTGTCCAGCAGGCGCGACTCGCCGACCACCATGCAGTCCTCTTCCGGGTCTGGCTCCTGGTCCAGCGCCTGGTTGGCCAGATCGAGTGTGGACTGCAGGTAGCCGTCGATCTGGCTGCGGGCGTCCTGCATTTCCTGCAGAATCTGCTGTTTAACCTGCTGCAGGGGCCGGCCGGCGAAGCGCTGGTTGACCATCGCCGCCGCCTCGCGCAACTGCGCCTCGGTAAAGGTGCGCTGGGTGTGGATGATGCGATTCTGCACCTCGCGCTCATTGATCACCAGGATGACCAGCACCCGGTCGCCCGACAGCGGCAGGAACTCCACCTGGCGCAGCTGTTGGGCCTCCTGCCGGGGCACCGTGACCAGCCCGGCCTGGGCGGTGATACTGGACAGCAGCGCCGAGGCGGTCTGCACCAGTTCGGTGGAAGACTTGTCGGGATTCAGCTCGGCCCGCATCCGCGAGATCGCCTCGTGGTCCAGCGGCCTGACCTGCAACAGGCTGTCCACGAACAGGCGGTAGCCCAGGGCCGTGGGCACCCGGCCCGCAGAGGTGTGGGGTGAATGCAGGTAGCCCTTGTCTTCCAGGTCGGACATGACGTTGCGGATAGTGGCTGTACTGACCGGCAGGCCGGCTTCCTCCAGCAGGGTTCTCGACCCCACCGGCTGCCCGTCCCGGATGTGACACTCCACCAGTGTCTTCAATAAAATCCGGGCCCGCTCCGAAATATCCGCCATTGCCGCTCCTGCACCATGCGCAAGTTCCTGTGAAGGTTTTATCACAGCGCCCGGTAATTACAAAGCCGCCGGCGCCGGCGATATGGACGAAGAAGGTATTTATGCGGCCACCCTTCTGGGGTATAACAGGCGAAATTAGCAGGCCACCCCATGCTCACCCACATCAGTATCAGCAATTACACCATCGTCGCCGCGCTGGAGATCGATTTTGGCCCCGGCATGACCGTCATCACCGGTGAGACCGGCGCCGGCAAGTCCATCATGCTCGATGCCCTGGGCCTGTGCCTGGGCGACCGGGCCGACCCCAGGGCCGTGCGCCACGGCAGCGAACGCGCGGAGATCGTCGCCGGCTTTGATGTCAGCGCCATTCCCCAGGCCGTCGCCTGGCTGCGGGCCCGCGACCTCCATACCGGCGAGGAATGCCTGCTGCGCCGCGTGGTTACCGCCGAGGGGCGCAGCCGGGCCTACATCAACGGCACCAGCTCGACCCTGCAGGATTGCGCCGAACTCGGCGCCCTGCTGATCGACATCCACAGCCAGCACGAACATCAGTCGCTGCTGCGCAAGCCGGTGCAGCGCGAGTTGCTGGACGCCTACGCCGACCACCTGCCACTGACGCTGGAAGTCGAGCAGATTGCCTCGGACTGGCTGCGCGGCCAGCGCGAGCTGGAATTGCTCACCAGCACCCGCGACGAGCAGACCGCGCGGGCCCAGCTGCTGGCCTACCAGGTGGATGAACTGGACGAACTCAACCTGCGCGCGGGTGAACTCGCCGCACAGGAGCAGGAACTCAAGCTGCTGGCCAATGCCGAGCACATCCTGCAGTCCTCCCACCAGGCGCTGGAGCTGTGCGAGGAGCACGGCAGCGGCATCCGCAAGGCCCTGCAGTTGCTGAGCTCAGATGCCCAGGCCACGAAGGCGGCCGCCAGCGCCCGGGAACTGCTGGATTCCGCCGCCATCCAGCTGAGCGAAGCCGGCAGCGAGATCCAGCGCCATATCGACAGCGTCGAAATCGACCCCCAGCGCCTGGCCGAGGTGGAGCAGCGGCTGGCGGATATCTACGATGTGGCGCGCAAGCACCGGGTCATGCCCGAGGCCGTGGGCGAACTGCACCTGCGCCTGCGCCAGGAACTGCAGGAGCTGGCGGATGGCGGCCAGCGCATCGAGCAGCTGACGGCCGAGCAGGCCGAGCTGGCCGGGCGCTACGCCAGCTGCGCCGCCAAACTGGGCAAGCAACGGAAAAACGCCGCCGGCAAACTGGTCAAGGCCGCCACCACCCTGTTGGCCTCGCTGGCGATGGCGCAGTGCCAGCTGGAAATCGCCCTGACGCCCCGCCCCGGCAAAGACCCCCACCCCCACGGCGGCGAGGATATCGAATTCCTGATCAGCACCAACCCCGGCGCACCGACCCAACCGCTGGGCAAGATTGCCTCGGGCGGCGAGTTATCGCGGATCAGCCTCGCCATCCAGGTGGTCACCGCGAGCAGCAGCACGGTGCCGAGCATGGTGTTCGACGAGGTGGACGTGGGTATCGGCGGCGCGGTAGCCGAAGTGGTTGGCAGGCTGCTGCGCACCCTGGCCGGGCAGGCCCAGGTGCTTTGCGTCACCCACCTGCCGCAGGTGGCCGCCCAGGGCCAGCATCACCTGCGCGTGAGCAAGCATATCGACGGAAAATCGGTGCAGACCAGCATGGCGCAACTGCAGCCGGAAGAGAAGGTCGAGGAAATTGCGCGGATGCTGGGGGGGGTGAAAATCACCGCCCAGACCCTCGCCCATGCGCGCGAGATGCTGGAGAGCTAGCTGTCGGCCTTCTTTTTGCGCACGTACAGCACCAGCGAGTGATCCACCAGTTCGTAGCCGTGTTCAGCGGCGATTTCACGCTGCCGCTTTTCAATGACCGGGTCGGTGAACTCGATGACCTCGCCGGAGCCCTCGCACACCATGTGGTCGTGATGCTCGCCCTTGGCCAGCTCGAATACCGAGTGCCCGGCCTCAAAATTATGGCGGTCCACCAGGCCGGCGCCCTGGAACTGGGTAAGCACCCGGTACACCGTCGCCAGCCCCACTTCCTCCCCCGCCGCCCGCAGCGCCAGGTAAACATCCTCGGCGCTCATGTGCTGCGGCCCGTCCTCGGAGGATTCGAGAATCTGCAGGATTTTCAACCGTGGCAGGGTGACCTTCAAACCGGCCTTGCGCAGTTCCTGATTTTCGTCGGTCATTGGGTGAGGGGTTCTCTGTGCAGTCCGTAGGCGGTATCATGCCACCCCGGTTACAGAAGTGGAAGTTTTACCCCATGCGCCTTCTTGTTACGCTGCTAGCGGCTATCTGCCTTAATGCCTGTGGCTTTGTAGGCTTTCCCGGCGTCTACAAGATTGACGTTGAACAGGGCAATATCGTCACCACGGAAATGGTCGACCAGCTCAAGCCGGGCATGAGCCGGCGCCAGGTCCGGTTTATTCTCGGCACTCCCCTGGTGGAGGACCCCTTCAACCCGGACCGCTGGGACTACCCCTACGTCAAGCGCAACGGCATGGACGTGCTCAACGAGTCGCGCCTGACGGTCTACTTCGACGGCGACACCCTGGTCCGGTACGACGGCGATGTCGAGGTAGACCATGCCGCCAGCGAGGTGCTTCCCGACAAGCCCGAAGCCGATACCGACAGCTAATCCGGCTGGGCGCCGGCCCGGCGCTCCCTGACCCTGGCGGCCCTGGCCTTGCGCACCTCTTTCGGGTCGGCGATCAGGGGTCGGTAGATCTCCACCCGGTCGCCCTCCTTCAGCACCTGCCCCGGCGCCACCAGGTTGCCAAAGATGCCAAACTTGTCGTTCTCCAGATCGATAGTGTCAAACTTGTCGGCGATGCCCGACTGCTGCGCGGCCGCAAGCACCGTGGTGCCGGCGGCCACGTCCAGCGCCAGAATCGCCTGTTTGTCAGGCAGGGCATAGGCGACCTCTACCCTGATCCTGTCTTTTTCCGCCATCAAATCACCTGTCTGCCAGTGGGGGGTAAGCCGCGTCGCAACAGCAGGTAAAGTCAGGCGCGCTGTGCCAACAGCGCGGCGATGATCAGTACGGCGATCGCAGCCGGGGCAATATATCGCAGCAGGCGCTGCCACAGCGAGAAAAACAGGTCCATTTCCCGGTACAACTCCCGCCGCAAAATTTCGGGGCGCAGCCGCCAGCCCACCAGCACTGCCGTCAGCAGGGCGACCAGCGGCAGCAGGTAGTTGGCGGTGAGCTTGTCGAGAAACCGGAACAGGCTGCCGTCTGCCAGCCGGGTGTATTCATCTCCCGGTGCGAAAGACAGCGTCACCACCATTGCCAGCAGCCATACCAGCACGCCCACCGCGATGGCGGCGCTGAACCGCCGCACCCGCAGGCGCTGCATCAAAACACCCACAATGGGCTCCATGATGGCCACCACCGAGCCCAGCGCCACCAGCACCACCATGATAAAGAACAGGGTGCCGAACAGCTCCCCCAGCATCATATTGCCAAAGGCATAGGGCAGGCTGATGAACATCAGGCCCGGACCAATCGAGGGCTCCATATTATTGGCGAAGACAATGGGAAAAATCGCCAGCCCGGCCATGATGGCGATCGCCGTATCGAACACCGCGACGGCCATGATCGAGCGACCGATGGGCAGGCGTCGCGGCGCGTAGGCGCCAAAACTGATGCCGGTGCCGACCCCGACACCCAGGGTAAAAAGCGCAAGGCCGAGGGCGGTCAGCACCGAGGACCAGGTAAAGTCGATGGGCTTGATCGAGAACAGGAACGCCTGGGCTGCCGGTATATCGCCCGCGTCAAAACCGAACTTTACCAGCGCCGCCAGCAGCACAAACAAGGTGGGCACCACCAGCCAGGCCAGCATACCGATCCCGCGGCGGATGCCGAAGGCGGAGATCACCACCGCGGGCAGCAGGAACAGGCTCTGCCAGTAAATCATCAGCAGCACATCGTCCAGCAACAGCTCAAACTGCTGCGCCACCACCGCTGCGCTGGCGGCGGCGAACAGTTCGGTGTGCATATTCCAGGCGTAGGCCAGCGCCCAACCGGCCACCACCACATAATAGGACAGGATGAGCAGGCCGGTGACGCAGGCCAGAACGCCCAGCAGCATCCAGCCGCGCGACAGCAGCGAGCGGTCGGCCGCCCAGCGAATCGCCACCACCGGGCTGGCGCGGCCGTGGCTGCCGATGATCACCTCGGCAATCATCACGGGCACCGCGACCAGGAACAGGCAGGCCAGGTAAGCGAGCACAAACAAGCCGCCGCCGTTCTCTCCCACCAGGTAGGAAAAACGCCAGATACTGCCCATGCCGATCGCCGAGGCGGCCAGGGCGAGCACAAAGGTTGTGCGGCTCTGCCAGCCGCCGAGCTCGCCCCGCTGCGCCACGCTCATGGAAAAATTCCTAAACTTATCATGCGCTTAGAGTGCCCCAAGCCCGGTGAGGTGAAAAGGGAAAGATTCACGTTTAACCCGTGGGCCTTGCCCGTATAATGCGCGCCATGAGCAAGAAAAAGCCAAAGAATTCGAGCAATGTTATCGCCCGCAACAAGCGCGCCAGCTTCGATTACCAGTTGCTGGAGACCTTCGAGGCCGGCGTCGTGCTGTCGGGCTGGGAAGTCAAAAGCCTGCGCATGGGCAAGGCCGACCTGGGGGACTCCTATGTGCTGGTCAAGGGTGGCGAGGCCTGGTTGCTGGGCAGCCAGATCGTACCGCTGGACACCGCATCCACCCATTTCGTCACCGACCCCACCCGCACCCGCAAATTGCTGCTGCATAAAAAGGAGCTGGCCAGGATCCTGGCCGCCACCGCCCAGAAGGGCCTGACCTGCGTCTGCACCCAACTGTACTGGAAAGGCCACCTGGTGAAAGCCCGCATCGCCCTCGCCCAGGGCAAGAAAGACTACGACAAGCGGGATACCGAAAAAGACCGCGACTGGAGCCGCCAGAAGCAGCGGATAGTGCGGGACAACGTCAAGCAGTAGGCGGCGAATATTAGCAGCGCCGGCTTTAGACACACTCGGTCTAAAAAACGCCTTGCAGGTGGCGCCCGGGGCGACCATATTTGAACTGTACCCTGCAGGCGGCTCTGCAGCCGGGTTTGCAAGCCCGGACCAACCACCGGACGGGTACATGGGTATACGGTTCCAAACCGCCATACCCTCCCATGGAGGAGGGTGCCAACCGAGGGGTAACCGCGCAATGCGGTCCCCGGTGAGGCCAACGACCCACAGGCCGCAATTACAGGGCATGACGCCAGGTAAGTGCGGCTTTTCCATATCTGCACCCGGCCCGGCCCGACTGAACTTTCCCCGCCCCAAGGTGTCTATTGCAGCGTGTTCAGGTAATTAGTTCACACACAAGGAGGGCCAAACGCGCTATACTGCGCGCTCACTACGGGGGCGATTTGGATTCGACGACGGTAACGAACCCTGAGGTGCATGCCGTGATGGTAGCCAATCACGTTAATCCAAAGCTGCAAACTATTAGTTGCCAACGACGACAACTACGGTGCTCAACTGGCTGCGTAAGCAGTCACGCGAAACACCATCTAGTGGCTTCGGCCCTAGCGGTCTTTAGCAAGGTGCCAGCCCCGCGCTACTGACTGTCATATAGAACTGGATCGCTGTGAAGCCTGCCTGGGGTGGATCTGCTAAAACTTAACAGGATCGCCAATTACGTCCTGCCCGTTGGGCTGTATGAGGCTAAATTAATTAACGGAAACTAAGCATGTAGAGCCGAAGGCAGAGTACTGGCGGACGCGGGTTCAATTCCCGCCGCCTCCACCAATTTCAGATATTCCGGGCTCAATGCCTAAAAACTTTTTCTCGGTGATACGCAAGATAGTCCTGATGCTTGTGGTCTAGCTTGACTGACAACCAGTCCTCGACGCCAAGTACTGCAGCCTCCTCCAATTCACTGGACACCCAAATCCTACCTGATTCTTCAAAACTGATATATCCCAGATCAAATACTCTATCGAGATTGGGCAATAGTAATAATCCGTTGAACGGATCGAGCCGCTCTTCATTGTTTGCCTTCGACCAAGGCTTAATGTGGGATGCGACCAGGAACCGGGTGTCACGGTATCCGGTGACGGCGCAACCTCCCCACTGCATGATCAGCTTTTTACGAAACTGGCCCTGGCCGATTCGCGTATTAATCAGGGTCGACTTTTCAGTGCTCGTCAGCTGCTGGTCGTCAACGATCTGGCCTAAGTCTCGCTCAAGTTCGTTTTGGGTCACGTCAGCTAAGTAATCGGCATAAGTATTCAGGGCAGCGTTGTACATACCTTTTCCCACCGTATTTCGCGCAAGATACATGGGTAATTGTCGGAGCTTGTCGCAAGCCTCGCGGAAATCATCAACGCATTGGAGCTCATGCAACGACTGATTGACCAGGCCAGCCTCTGCTGCCCAGCTCGAAAGCCCACCGGCAATTGCCCCGGAATAGTTCTTCGCTGTTTTCGGAGATTTACCGATGGAGGTAAGCCAGTGTTCGAAGTTCATGACAAGCGCCATCCCACAGTTGAAACTTTCCTGCAAACTGTAGTGGACGCTGTCTCACAATCAAACTCAATATGAGAAGGGGACAATAAGGTTGGTATTGCGCCCGTTCAGGTGAGCACATGATCCGCCCCCAACACATCTCCGCGGAGACGCCCCACCCCATCCCGCCACAACAGCGCATCAACCGCCATCCCATAATCACACGCCTCCCCCCGCCAGCGGGTAACGCAGGTTTCGGCGTGGATATCCGGCGCGGCGTTGCGCAGGGCCTGCACGGACGGTCGGGTAGCCCCCCGGATTGCTCCAACGGGGCTCCCACAGATCCGGACGTGCGGAACTCCCGCATCCGGCTCCTCAAGCCAAGTTCATGACTGGGTGACATACCGGCTGTGGACAACACGAATCGGCGGCAACGGGCATCGTTTCAAGAACTCCGCGAAACTTGCCCATAACACCTTGGCCCGGTTACTGCGTCGAGCCAGCCATTTTCGCCAGATTCGCTCCACCGCATGCAGGAAGCGCCCGAGTGAACGCCCGTTGCCCGTAATGCCGTAGTAGGCATAGTGTCCACGCAGCTTGCGACTCAACTGGGTATGCTGCCACCCCACAGGTTCGTGGCGGTAGCGGCGACACCACAGCGCAATGTTGCGCAGGGCACGGCTGAAACGGCCCTTGGCCGTCTTGCGCCGCACTACCCACGAGCCCTTGCGGGATCGCGCCCAGAAATGGGTAAACCCCAGGAAGTCAAACGACCGATCCGCGTTGGGACCCCCACGGGGACCCTCCTTCGATCTCGGCCGAGTGAACGGCATCAGCCGTGTCTTCTCAGGGTGCAACACCAGTCCAAACTTCGCGAAGCGTTTTGCCAGTACAGCGTATACGCGCCGGGCATCCTCTTCTCGCGCAAATCCCAACACCGCATCGTCCGCGTAACGTACCGCAAACGCGCGACCTTTCAGCCGCGGCTTGACCGCCTCCTCAAACCAGCGATCAAGCACCTCGTGCAGGTAAATATTCGCCAGCAGCGGCGATATCACCCCGCCCTGAGGCGTGCCCTGTGTCGGGTAGCTCAATTGTCGGTCTTCCATGACACCTGCGTTGAGCCACTTGCCAATCATGCGACGGATCACACCGTCACCCACCCTGCGGGCCACTATCGATTGCAGCAGCGCGTGGTCTACCGTATCGAAGAACTTCTCGATATCCAGCTCTATCAACCAGCCATTCGGGTACGCCATCATCCCCCGCCACAGGGCGTCCAGCGCACGGTGCGCCGAACGACCCGGGCGGAAGCCGTACGACGACTCCAGAAACTCCGGCTCGTAGATTGGCTCCAGCAGCATCACCACTGCCCGCTGGAGAATCTTGTCCTCCAGCGTCGGGATGCCGATGGGCCGACGGCGTTTGCCGTCGGCCTTGGGAATATAGACTCGCTTGACCGGCGGCGCCCGGTAGCGCCCCGACTTGAACCGGTCCAGTAACCGCGACAGATTCTCCTCCAGGTGCACCTCGTAGCCAGCCGCCGTCTGCCCGTCGACCCCGGTCGCCCCATCCTTCCTCGTCCGGCGGTACGCTTCGCGCAGCCAGTCAAGGTCAATATAGTGTGCCAGTGTCAGCAGGGCATCTGCCTTGATGTCTGTTGCCCGCTGTGTCAGCTCAAGTTGTTTCGTTGAGATGATTACTGGATTCAGTGCTCCAGCCATCTTTCCCTCCCTAAGCGCCTTGACCCGATCTTCCCCTTCCCTCTATGGGCTCCGCTCGGGATGCGTTCGCCCACTTCGTCGGTACTATGAGAAGACTCCGATTTCTCCCATCCCATCCACGCCCCTTGCGGGGAGTGTACCCTTGTGCCTGTGCCGAATTCGCTCGATGCGGCGTGACACAGCGCCGCCCGCCGGGGCCTTTTCTTAAAGCGGCGCCCGCACCGCTGACTGCACAAGGGAGGATTGGAGACCTCCCAGGTTCCTGAAGGACCTCAATGTCACCATGCCCTGCTCTACGACTCCGCAGAGCGACTTGAGCCAGGCTCTTACAGCTCAAGCCGTGCTGCCTTCCACTCAGAAAACAGTGTCGGCCTCTGGACAAATCTCCTTTCGGAGCTGAATCACACGGCCTGGTAACTCCCTGTGTACGCTTCGCAGCCAGGGTCACCCCTGAACCACGCAACACTCGGTTCCGGCTGGTTGCCAACCTTTGCCGGGCAGGGCTAAAACCTGCCAGGTCCCAATAAGAGATTTCCATCATGTTATCCGTTACATAATTTCCCTCTCTTCCAGGCTTTGCCTGGCGCACTCTCCGCGGAGATATCCGCAAACTGGGGGAAGATACTGGTTTCGGTCGACCTGCCGGAGGGGGTGGAAAAAACGAGTTGTTGCGCTTGCCCGCGCTGTTCGACGCCGATGGTAAAACCACCGTTGTGCAGCTGGCGATGATGGTAGCGGCACAGGGTGACCAGGTTGGCGAGGCTGGTTTCGCCGCCGTCTGCCCAGTGCCGGATGTGGTGCGCATCCACGTAACGCGATTCACAGCAACCGGGGAAACGGCAGGTTTTATCCCTGATGGCCAGGGCGCGGCCGATGTTGGCGGGAACAGTGCGGGTGCGGCGGCCGATATTTAGCACATTGCCGTCTTCGCCTTCGAGTACGCTGACGATGCTGGCGTCACATGCCAGGCGCCTGGCGGTGTCGGGAGCTATCCAGTGCCTGTCGTCCATGCTGCAGTGCTCGTGGGCCATGCCCGCGGCCTGGCCCTGTTGGCGCAGGGTGTTGATATCCACATGCAGCACGACCTGGCAGCGCTCGCTGCCTTTCAGTCCCTGTAGTTGCCCGGTGCCGTCGGCGGTGGCCAGAAAGTGCTCTGCCAGTTTGGCCAGGGCGTCGGCGCGGGTGTGATCCATCAGCTCCTGGTAGCGCGGGGGCTCCTCCTTTTCGACGGCCTCGGAGAACGTCTCCGCGGGAACATCCTGCGGTGACTGCTGTCTGTCTTGCAGCAGTTTTTCCTGCTTCGCGGCCTGTTCCGGTGCGGCAATGGCCTCAATGGCCTTTACCAGCAAAGCGCCGGCCTCGGGAGGCAGTTTCGCGTGTATAACCCACATGCCGTCGGTGTCACGGTAATACACCAGTTTGCGGGCGTTATCCTGTTCGCGCTCGTCGGCATCATCGTCTTTTGATGTCACGCTCCTGTACTTACCGACCACTTTCTCGACATGGCTGGCGGTGCCGTACCGGGCGATCCTTAACAGGAAGTCTTCATTTTCCGGGGTGGCCACGCGGGTCATGGCGCGCACCTTGGAATAGCTGATTTCCCCGGCGGCGAAAGAGGCATCGATCAGCGGCAGGGCTTCCAGGCATTGGGCTACCCGCACTTTCTCCCTTGCCGCGCCCAGGGCGATACCGCATTTCCAGTTCAGCCAGTGAGCACAGGAACGGACGGTGCCGCCGTCGCTCCAGCCCTTGCGGCGGTCAAATTTCGCTATGAGTTTTAACAAACGATGATTGGCGGCGTTGATCTGGCCGGCCAGGAGGGTGATTTCCTGGCCGAGCATTTCATCGTCGTCGAGACAGCTTTGTTGCGGCGGGAAAGCGAGATTGGTCATGCCGGAAACCTCTCATATACTGTATATATGTACAGTACATTTTAGCTTCGCCGAGTCCCGCCGACAAGCGCTTTCGCTCTTCTATTACAGGCTTTTCAGCGGAATAATCAGCGTCAGGCAGTGGCAACCGGACCGGCAGAACACCGGGCCCGTCGACTCGAACCAGCTGCTCCCCACGCCCCGCCGACGTGTCCTACCAATTTCAGGGCTGAGCCGGGGATATCCGCCATACGCCAGTATCCATTAGAATCCGCCTTTCCTCCTATCGGTGAGCAACGTTGTGGCCGTTCAATACAGAATCGAATCTTTCTTCCGGCAGGCCTATGGTTGGCAGATTTCCCTTGTCGCGCTGATAGCGATCTTTTGTTCGGTCGTTTCGGAGGACCTGGCAGCGCAGGAGCCAAGGCGCAATCCAAATATCGTCATCATACTGGTGGACGATATGGGCTATGGCGATGTCCGGGCAAACTTCAGCGAGAGCCAGATTCCCACCCCCAACATCGATCAATTGGCGCTACAGGGTATGCGTTTTACCGACGCGCATTCAGGTGCGGCCGTTTGCAGCCCCACCCGTTACGGTCTTCTGACCGGCCGGAGTTTTTCCCGACAGCCCTGGTCCACCATTGGATTACAGCTATGGGCCAGTATGATAGATGAGAAAAGGCTGACCCTGGGCGAGCTTATGCAGGCCAATGGCTACCACACGGGCGCTTTCGGGAAGTGGCACCTCGGGCAGACCTTCTATGACAAAAACGGGCAGCCGACAGGACCGGGAGCGGACACTGACTGGTCGCGGCCCTCGACCGGTGGCCCGAATGATCGGGGTTTTGACGTATTTTTCGGTGTGCCATTCACCCACGGCCATGGCCTGTGGGCATTTATGTCGAACAGGCTGGTCACTGAAGTACCGACCGAGGTTGTCAATACAAGAACGCCCAGAGCCAAAGGCTACCGACCAGAGAATGCCATGCCCACCACCACGCGCAAAGCGCTGGAATATATTGACTGGAATGCCAGGCGGCGCCCCGGCAAACCCTTTTTTCTATACTTCCCTACCGTCGCCATCCATGACCCCATCCTCCCGTCGCCCCAGTTTATCGGCAAGAGTCCGGTCGGTCCTTACGGAGACTTTGTGATGCAGACGGACGCAGCCGTGGGACAAATAGTGGCGAAGTTAAAGCAGCATGGTTTGCTTGAAGATACGCTGATTATCGTAACCAGTGACAATGGTTCCGCCGGACTGGCCGGCAATGGTGATCTCAAGGATTTCCCGTTTGGCAGTGTGCTCACACGCTACGGCCATAAAATGAACGGCGACTGGCGAGGAATCAAAGGCACTTTGTGGGAAGGGGGGCACCGGGTTCCTTTTATTGCCAGTTGGCCGGGGCATATTCAGCCCGGTTCGGTGAGATCCGAACTCATCGTCCTTGATGACCTGATGGCTACCATTGCTGCAATTCTGGATGTGAAGCTGCCGCCGCACTCTGCCGAAGACAGCTACAATATCCTGCCCTATCTCGATGGCACCCACACCGGTTTGCCAATCCGCAAGTATGCGGTTCTCAATACCCTCAACGGGGATCCCTTCCTGCGCAAGGGCAAATGGGTACTGAGTTTCCATCTGGGTTCCGGGGGCCAGTTCACGACCAATGAACTGCCTGTACCCGGTGGTCCGCAAGGTCAGCTCTACGATCTGGAAGCCGATCCCCAACAAACCACGAATGTCTGGCTCTTGTACCCGAAAGTTGTGGCCAGTCTGACTTCATTCTATAAAGCCCATGTCGCTCGCAGCAGTAGTTTTGGCATCAATCGCTGACGGCTGCCATAACTCTCGATAGTTTTCCTTGAGATAATCAGTTTGCGCGCCATTCGTGTACTTACCCCGGTGCTGGCTTCAATGCTCTGGGTCGGGTCCTGCGGCGGTGTGGCTCCGGTCCAACGGGCAACGACAATCTGCGCACACCGCAGATCGATCGCCTTGCTACGGAAGGCGTCCGTTTCACCCAGGCATACGCCCGCAGTTCCGTCTGCCCTCCCACGCGCTATGGCGTCCTTATGGGGCGCTACCCATCGCGCACCCGGTTAAAGGTCGGTGTCGTGAACCCGCTCGATCCGCTGTGGCCGGGCACGGACAGAATGAACCTGCCCAAGTGGCTCAAGGCCAATGGCTACACCACGGCGACCTGTTCGGCGTGTATTTTGAAAACGGCAAAGTGGTCGGCCATGACAGCCAGGATCAACTCGTTGGCTTGCGATCGACCCGGCAAAAGGACTACGGCTACCAGCGGAGTCGGCCCCTACGGGGATTTCATTCACGACATCGATGGTTCGGTGGGCCGGATCCTCGACGCCCTTGATGAGATGGGGATTGCTGATGATACGCTGGTGAACCTGACCGATGTCTTTGCAACTATCGTCGACCTGGTGGGAGACGGCACCGGGCTGCCCGACGGCGCTGGCCGCGACAGTGTCAGCTTCCTGCCCGCGGTTCAGGGCCCAGGGCTAGGCATTGCGTACAAGCAGCGTCACCGCCAACGTCAACGGTATCATCGCCATCCGCAGCGGCGGCTGAAAATGGATTGAAGCCGCGCTCCCCGAGGGATTCCAGGGTAAATCCCCCACCGATGAAGTCGGGCCTCCACTGTACAACCTGCGTAATGACCCCGCTGTCGTCGAACGACTGAGACAGAAGCTGAAGGTTATTCGGGCATCAGATTGATGGTCCGCCTTGAGCCCTCAGGGCATAGAAAGTACGTCACACTCCAGCTTGTCCAGTATCTTCTCCACCGTATTGCCGCGCACCATTGCGGCCAGGCCAGAGCGGCCGGAGTTGCCTACCACCACCAGGCTGGCGTTCAGGTTTCTGGCGCCGTTGACGATGACGTCATCCGGCTCGCCCAGATGGATGTGGATCCTGTCGCTGGCCACGCCGCAGTATTTCATCAGGGCGTTGCGGTCAGGGGTTTCCTGCAGTTCCTGGAAGGCGTTGATAAAGTGAACCTCGGCATCCCGGGCATCGATAACCTGCTGGCTGAAATCGACGATGTGCCGATTGAGGGTCGCGTACTGGTCATTGCCTTTGCGCAGATCGATCGCGGCGAGCACTTTGCGCAGTTCGCGCGGTGAGCCCTCCTTCACCAGCAGCACCGGGCACAGGCACTCCCTGATCAGGGTCCAGTCAGAGGTCCTGTTCAGCACGCGCTGGCCGGCTGAATGCCTGAAGGTGGATTTCAGCACGATATCCGCGCTGTTACTCACCGACGCCTTGACCACGGCCTGATACCAGTCCTTGTCCCACTCCACTTCGGTAGTGGCCGCAACGCCCGCGGCGCGCAGCGGCGCGACGATATTCTCCAGCGTGGCTTTTTGCTCCGCCAGCAGGGACTTGATTCGCGCAGGCTTGTCCGCCGATTTGGGTATATCGGCATAAATACAGGCAAATACATGTATTTTTACCGAAGCAGCCGCTGCTATGGCGACCGCCCTGTCAAACGCCGGCTGAGTCTCCCGGGTGGGGTCGTAAACAACAAAAATGTTTGAGAATTCCATACTCTCTACTGCTCCTGTGGATTGATTCTACGGGGTTATTTATACCCGACGGAATTAGAATACACATTCTAGAAACAGCGGTATTTCTGTATGGTTTTAGTGGCGTTGATCGGCATCAATTATGTCAGCGCCGGCGAATTGGCCCTCAGGCGAACACCAGCGCGTCATCCTCGCGCTCCAACGGCCGGGAGGTGCTGATCTGCATCACCTCGCTGCCGCCCAGGCGCTGCAGCAGTTCATCAAAACGCCGCTTCGCTTCCCCTTCGAGCGCCCGCGCCAGGCGTGCGCCGCGCTCGAAATGCCACAGGCCGTGCGGGGCGCTGCCGCGGTTTACCGTGACACCGCGCCAGGCGTAGCTGATCTCACCCAGCACCGGGTGCACCCTGCGCTCGCCATCGGCCGAGGCGAGCCGGCCCCTGGCCACGTCGGGGTTCGCCTGGAGCCAGGCATTGACGAAGTCCGCATCCGCCAGCAACTGGATGCCCCAGTCCTGGAACATCAGGCGGATGATCGGTTCCAGCGTTGCCGGGATGGCGTCGTTCGGGAACCAGGCGTTGGCCTGCTCGGGGAATTCACCGTCGGCGATGGCGGGCAGGTTCATGCGCTCGGTCCAGCGATAGACATTGGGCGCGCGATTTTTCATCAGCGTCGAAGGCACCGGGTCGCGGGCGAGGTGGGCGAACAGGGGCGCCATAAAACCAAAGTCGGCGATACTGGGCAGGCCGCCCAGCAGGTACGGGTAGTGCTGGAAGTGGATATCCAGTACATCCAGCAGTTCCTCGAAGGAAGCTTCGAAGGCGGGCGCCGTTGCGGGGGTGACCCCCAGGTTGGGCAAAAAGCCATTGAAGTAGTCCATGAGGGCAGCGCCGCCCGCCAGCCGCTCCTCGCGGTCGGGCCCGTGGTGCGCCGCCCGGCCGAACTCGGCCCGCAGGAAGTGTTCCTGCTGCGCCCGGTAGCTCCAGCGGTAATGCATGGCCACCGACAGCAGGCCCTCGGAACCGAATCCTCCCAACAGTGTCGCCAAAACCCGCTGCACGGGCGTAGTCGGCACCATCGCGCGCTCGGGGAAGCGATGCTCCAGTTCCTCGATAATGACAGTGCTGTCCTGGATGAACTTGCCGTCGGTGGTTTCCACGATGGGTACCACGAAATGCCGTACCGCCGGCAGCACTTCCGCACCGAAACGCGGATGGGGCGGCAACAGTTCGCGGTAGGGCAACCCCTTCTTGATCAGGTAGGAGCGCACCTTGCCGCTGTACAACGAATGGGGTGTGCACCACAGGGTCAGTGGGTTGCCGGTATCTACGTGGTAATCCGTTGTCATATCAACCCCTACTCAGCCATCACCACGCCTGGCGGCTGCCAGGTAGCGTTCAGTATCGAAGGCGCCTCGGCATTCGGCCAGTACAGGCGCAGGGTCAGGGCGAAGGGGCCCTGGGGAGCGGGCAGCCAGTTGGCCTCCTTGCCGGCGCCCGGTGACTCGTGCTGGAAGTACAGGGTCAGCGAGCCATCGGCATTATAAACCAGCTTGTCGCGGGGGCTCACGGTCAGCTTGTTGAGCGGGTTGGGATAGAACCACAGGCCGTCGTCGATGGTGTACATGGTGATCGACCAGAACGCCAGCGGGTTGACCGGGGGCATCTTGTCTTTGGCAAAGGTCAGGGTGTAATGGTTGGCGCCGTCGAGCTTGCGGCCCTTGCTGTCCAGCGAGGTGGTGGGATACACCGAGACGTTGGGCAGCTGCGATGGCCAGCCTGAAGCGGCCCAGGCGCCGCGCTCAAGATAGTCGGTGCCGTAGCGGCCGCCGACAGTGGTAACCCTCCAGCCATTGACGTCCTTGCCCAGGCTGTCCCACTTGGCAACCATCTTCCTGAGCGCGATCTGGGGCACATCCTCAAGCGCCCCCGCGATGCCGGGATCGAGATTGGCGGGCTCGAAGGGCTGGCCGGGTACGATGCCGAGCCGCGCCATGCGCTCGAGCATGGGGGCATCCTGTGCTGTGGCCGGCGCCACGCTGCCCATCAGGCGCGTCAGCAGGTTGAAGTAGCCACTGGTGCCAAGTGCCAGGATCGCCTTTTGCGGCGCCTCGGTCATACTGAAGCCGGGGTCCGGGTTAACCGGCGGGGCCGCGAAGGTGTAGGGCTTGCCATAGGCGGCCAGGGGCCTGACCTGGTATTGCGCCTGCAGCGCATGCACTTGCGCCAGGTCGTCCGGGTTGTTAAGCGCGTAGGTGCGCCCCAGGATAATCATGTAACGGGTCGGGAAACTGATATGGGTCATCCCCGCCGGCACGGTGCCCTTCCAGTCCGGGCCGGTGAAAAGATAGGTCATGCCCTGCTCGCCGCTGGTGTTGGTGCCGACGCTGTCCTTGACAATCATCCACAGGTCCACCAGTTCAAAGGTGAAGAAGCGGCCCTTGATTTCCGGGTGAGTAAACACCTGGGGCTCGGACAGGTCCAGCCAGGCCACCGAGTACAGGGTGTCGGCATTGGTGGCCGACACGCCGCGGTAGGTGGCCGGCGGGTAACCGGGGATATTGAAAAAGGTGCCGGTGGGCGCGCGCATGGTCTCAACTGAAGCCACGTTGCTCATCTGCACCCGGGTAACTTCCGTGGTGACCAGCGAGTAGCCGTAGATGTAGGCTTCTACCGCTATCGCCTTTGCCGCCTCCGGGGTCAGGTCGCTCGCGACCACGGCTGCACTCGCCGGCCGCGCCGCCACCAGGGCGAGACAGAGAAAGAAGGTGGCAAACAGCCCGTTGGTTCGAAATCCGGTCATGGTGATTCCTCGTGCTTACATGCGTTGATGTAGGTGTTTGATGACTCTGGCAATCTGACAAGCGTAGCGCAGGGGAACGTCAAATACTTTGCAATTCCGGCATGGTTTTGAGAGTCTCGTGCGAGTGAAACAGGTCAAAATGAGGCAGAACCCCACCCCCGGTCCGGATGCCCGCTGGTTGTCGCCGGCAGTCAGTGCGGTCGGCGAGGCCCGCGTTGGTCCACTCATCGAGCTGCCCCGGGTGCTGGAGGAACTGGGCCTGTCACCGCGGCGCGTGCTGCGCCAGGCCGGGGTGGCGCCGGGTCTGTTCAGCAACCCGGAGAACCGCATCCCCTACGAGGCGCTGGGCGAATTGCTGTCCACCTGCGCCAGCCTCAGCGGCCGCGGAGATTTTGGCCTGCTCGCCGGGTCGCGCTTCAGTCTTGCCAATTTCGGCACGCTGGGCGATTTGATGCGCAACGCGGGCACCGTGGGCGAGGCGCTGCGCGCGCTCATTCTGCACCTTCATTTTTATGATCGGACGGCGGTACCGGTAATGTTCCGGGTCGGGTCCGCCAGGGTGCTGCTCGGCTACTCTCCCCAGCACGCCGCCATGCCGGGTGCCGGGCAGTTACAGGACGCGGCGATCACGGTGGCCTACCGGATGATGCGGGAACTGTGCGGGGCCGGCTGGCAACCCGAGTTCGTGCAGTTCTCCCATCACAGGCCAGACAGCATCGCGGGATATCGCCGGGTCTTCGGCCCGGGCGTGCGTTTCAACGCCGACTTGTCCGGCCTGTCTTTTTCCAGCGCGTCGCTCGAGCACCCGGTTGCCGGAGCCGACCCGGCGCTTTACACCCTGCTCACACACACCCTGCGCGATGCCAAAGCCGGTGGGCTGATGAGCGTCGCCGAGGAGGTGCGCTGCGTGCTGTTACAGTTGCTGCCGGGAGGCACCGCGGCCACCGCCAGTGTGGCGCGAATGTTCGGAATCAGTGAGCGCACCCTGCGGCAGAAGCTGCAGGACGAGGGAGTGAAGATGCAGCAACTGCTGGCTGAAACACGGTTTGAGCTGGCCCGGCACCTGCTGCACAACACGCAGCTGCCGATGGCGGATATCGCCGCCGCACTTTGTTATGCCGACGCGGCGGTATTTTCGCGCGCGTTCCACAGCTGGGCCGGCATCAGCCCCCGGCAGTGGCGGTATCAAAGCCAAGCTCCCGGGCGATCAGGTCGATCTCCTGCAACTCCTGCTCGCTGACTTCACCGTCGGCCGCGGCGACCGCGTGCAGTGAGCTGATAAATCGCTCGCGCTGCTGCGGGCTGAACAGGGGCTCCGCCCCGGCGGCGGGCGTACTGCGGCACATCACCTGGGACAGGGCGAGTTCCATCACCAGGTCCACCTCCGCCTGCTGCATGTCCGAGTGCTCGACCAGGATAGCCTTGATGGCATCGCGCTCGGGGTCATCCAGGCTGCCGTCCGCCAGCGCCACCCGGGTCAGGGCCTGGGAGAAGGCCGACATATAGCGCGCCGCCTGGGGGTCGTGCCGATTCAGCAGCTTCAGCATCTGGCTGGTGCTGGAGGCCACCGCCGCGCTGATGGACTGGATCTGGCCGTCTTCCAGGTGGAGGATGCGATCGGCCACATCCAGGATCCGGTTGTCGTGGGTGACCATCACCACACTGGCACCCTGCTCCCGGCACAGCGTCTGGATAAGGTTGACCACATTGCGGCCCGATTCCCGGTCCAGTGACGCGGTGGGTTCGTCCGCCAGTATCATTCTGGGGCCATTGGCCAGGGCGCGGGCGATGCCCACCCGCTGCTTCTGGCCGCCCGACAGGGCGTCCGGGTACTTGTCGATATGGGCGAGCAGGCCCACCTGGTCCAGCACTTCCTCGATACGCTTCCTGGCCCCGGCGCCGCTCAGGCCCTGCCCCAGAGACAGCGACATCGATATGTTCTGGGCAACGCTCAGGTAGTCGAGCAGGTTGTGCTGCTGGAAGATAAAACCGATATGGCGCCGCGCCCGCATCCTCGCCGCCTGCGAGGCTTTGAGCAACTCGCTGCCAAACACCCTGATACTGCCCGACTGCATCGCCCGCAGGGCACCGATCAGGGTGATCAGGGTGGTCTTGCCGGAGCCCGATGGCCCGGTAAGAATAACAATCTCACCCGCCCTGATCTCCAGGCTGACATCGCGCAGGACGTGGTGCCGGCTCAGGCCGGAATCGTATTCGTAGCCGACGCCCTCCACCACGATCGGTGTGGTATCCGGTGTTGTCATCAGAACACCTCCGCCGGGTCGGCCGAGCGCAGCTTGCGCATCGCCAGCAACGCCGATACCGCGCACATCGCTATTGTCAGGGCCAGCACCATCGCCCCGCGCTCAGGTGTCATCAGCACCGGCAGGTTGGTGGCATCCCGGGCCTGCGAATACACCAGCAGGCTGGCAAAATAGCCCGGGATATACCCCAGCACCGCCAGGATTACCGCCTCGGCAAGGACCAGGCGCGAGAGAAAAAAATGGGAGTAACCCATCGCCTTCATCGTCGCGTATTCGCGCAGGTGGTCCTGCACATCCGAGAACAATATCTGGTAGACGACGATCAGGCCCACCGCGAGCCCCATGGCGACACCCAGCCCGAACACGTAGCCGATAGGTGTGTTGTTACTCCAGTAATCCACCTCGTGCCGGATGAATTCGTCGCGGGTCAGGACGACGACATCCCCCGGGATACCCGCCACGATACTGTCGCGCACTGCGAAGGCATCCGCACCGGGGTCGAGTGTTACCAGCCCCAGTTCAATCCGCGAGGCCGAGCGGTCGGAAAAGATGCGGCGAAAGTTCAGGTCACTGGTCACGATGCTGCCATCAATGCCGAACGACGTCCCCAACTCGTACAGACCGGCAACACTGACGTCGCGCCCGTTGATCTCGGTGATGACCGCTGACCCGCCGTCCACCATATCGGCTATCGGCCCAAACTCTGACCGCGACAGCCGGTCGAATAACACCCTGTCCGGCAGCCGCAACTGGCTCACCTGCGAGCTGTCACCGGCCAGGGCAAAACCGCTGTTCATGGGATCAAAGCCCATGACGTAGATGTTGCGGGTCTGCAGCGGGTCGACCGGGTTGCGCCACTCGGCAATGCCGATATACACCGGGGTGACCGACTCAACGCCAGCAAAGCCCAGGGCCTGGTAGAGCCGGTTGCGCGGAAACCCCGGCGGGTTGACCAGATACGTGGTTTTGGGACTGATAACAGCCAGGTCATAACCCAGCGCCGTGTGCCATCGCACCGAGCTGTCGTATAACGCCTGCCGGAATCCCAGCTGGACAAAAATCAGCACCACCGCGAACGCAACCCCGAGGACTGCCGCCAGCAGGCGCAGCTTCTGGTGGCTGATCTGCAGCCACGCGATGCGTGCAGGCCCGAGTTTCAAGGCGTGATCTCGACCTCGACCTGCAGATTGGTCAGGTGGCTGACCGCATTGGGGTCATCGAGCAGGATATGCACCTCTATCACCCGGGCATCGGCTTGCGCCACCGGATCCAGGCCCAGCACATCCATCCGGCCGACCTTGAGACCAATGCTCTCCACCGTGCCGCTCAGGGGCGCGGGCAAGGCAGGGCTGAGCACGCGGGCCTGCTGGCCCGGTTTGACGTTGATAATGTCCGTTTCGTAGACCTCGGCCACGGCGTACATCTTGTCGGTGCGCCCCAGTTCCACGACCCCTTCCACACCAATCCGCTCGCCGGGCCGGGCGTGCACATACAGCACCTGGCCTTTTTGCGGGGCAACGACGGTTGACAGCGCCACCATGGCATTGGCCGCGGTGATCGCCGCCTCAGCCGCCTTGACGTTCAGTTCCAGGTTTTCGACAGTGGCAGCCGAGGACGCCACGGCCCGGGACAGTTTGACCTCCCTGGCAAGCTTCTTCCTTGCGTTGTCCAGTTCCGCCTGTAGCCGAGCCTGGTCGGCCTTGCGCACCGCGTAGGAATCCAGGATTGCGATCAACTGCCCCTCCTCCACCCAGTCTCCGGCATTCACCTTCAACTCCATGATGACGGACCCGACACCCGAGGGTCCCGCCAGCCGCACAACCCCGCCGGCCGGCTCGATACGGCCGAGGCTGGTTATCCCGCGCGCTGCCGATTGCGCCAGCGATGTCAGGGTAAAAAGCAGGGTAAACAGGAGTACAGCGAGGATGCGCATCTGGAAAAAATCCGCTTAAAATTATTGCAGCCATACTACAGCCTTCCCGCGCATTGGCAACATCGACAGCCTTTGCAACTTTGTTATCGCCTGCCGATCCCCTAAACTATCCCCCCCCAACAAACACACGGAAGCCCGATGACCGACAGCGCAGGCACCCTGAACACGGATACCCCGGCGGGGCTGGTCGCCTTTGCCGATTGTGAACTGATTGCAATCAATCCCGCGATTATGCTGGTAATCAATCGGCGCAACGGCAACCAGCAGATCATCTCGCCCCAGGTGGTGGAGGGCCTGACCAACTGCACCACTTTCAATACCATAGCGGGCCACGCCGCACTCCTGGCAAATACCCGCCCGGAGCTCAAGGGCAAACAGGAGATGGCGGCCGCCGCCCTGAACAACCTGCGATCCGCGGGGATGCTGCTGGAAGCCGGGGACATCTGTGCCGGGCTGGCGTCGCCCACGGCGCGACAACCGGCCCCCACCCGCGTATTTGTCATCACCTGTGACCGACCGGCGGCGGTGGAACGACTGCTCGAATCGATGCTGCGCACCAGCAAGCTCAGCCAGCACGATGCGCTGTTCCTGGTAGATGATTCACGCCAGCCAGCCAATCGCGAGGCCAACCGTGAGGCAGTGGCAAGGTTCAACCTGCGCAGTCCCAGGGACATGTTCTACGTGGGAGAGACGGCGCAGGAGGAACTCCGGTCGGGCCTGGCCCAGGCACTGCCCGCACACGCCGAGGGCATACGATTCCTGCTGGACCGCTCCGTATGGGAAGGGAAGAAAACCTACGGGCGCTCACGCACCCTGTGCCTGCTGCTGTCAGTCGGTTACCGGGCGCTGGTGATGGACGACGACATACTCTGCCAGGCGGTTCTTCCGCCAATAACAGAAAGCGGGGTAGGAATAGGCAGTGGCGGTATGCGCAAAGCCACCTTTTATCCCAGTGAGGCGGAGCTTTTGCGCAGCGGCAAACCCGCCGACTTCGACCCGCTCGCCGGGCATGCGAGCCTGCTGGGCAGTACGCTTGAACAGGCCCTGCGGCAGGCCAACAACGGGCCGCTGCAGGCGCCGCAACTGGCCGGTGTCAATGCGGCGCTGGCGAATGTCTTGCAGCCCGACTCCCCCGTGCTGGTCACCCAGTGCGGTTCCCTGGGCGACCCGGGCACCGGCGGCGTCCACTGGGCCATGCACCTGGGGGAAGATTCTGTCCAGCGCCTGCTGGCGGCACCGCACGGCTGGACCGCGGCCATCGAAAACCGGCTGACCTGGCTTGGCAGCACCCGCACCAATTTCTTCAAAATGCCCTTTATGTCGCAGCTGACCGGCCTCGATAACAGCCATCTGCTGCCGCCCTACTTCCCCGCCTTTCGCGGCGAGGACGCCCTGTTCGGGGCCATGCTGGTCGCAATGCATCACCACAGCGTCTCGCTGGAATACCCCTGGTCGGTGCCGCACCTGCCACTGGAGTCACGCAACTTCAATATCCAGCAGCCAGTGGCGGTCGCCGGTGGCATACCGCTGTTTGCCCGCTACCTGACCGAACATATCGACTACAAGGACACGACCGATCCGCAGCACAACCTGAACTTCCTCGCCCAGGATGCCCTGCGCATGGCGGCCCGTGCCGATGCCGACCTGCTGCTGGACTATCGCGCGGAACTGGCCAGGGGCCTGGCCGTGCAACTGCACGCACTGCAAAGCCAGCAGGCCCACACGGAAAAATACCAGTCAGTCGAGTGGCAGGGCTACCTCGCCCGGGGGATAGATGCGATCCAGCAGGCGATCACCGCCAACCAAAGCCCGACCGGCATCAGGGGTATTCCTGAAAACGCCACCGAAGCGGAGCTACTGGGACAGTTCAGGACCATGGCCCGCGGCTTTGCCGCTGCCCTGGCGGGATGGGTCGAAATGCGCCAGGTCGCCGCTGCCCTGACGGACCAGATGATCAGTTCGAACAGCATTCTGCCGCGCTGACGATGTACCGCCGACTGCGCCTTACGCTCCTCGCCGCCCTGGGCCTCGCCATCCTGGCCAACCCGGCGGGGGCGGCCTGCCTGTCCGACGACGAGATCGCGCACCTGGTGGCGGCCTACCAGGCACTGCGCCCCGCACCCAACCCACAGGGGCTGACCGCCGCGGATGCGCAGTGCAGTCGCGATAAATTCAATACCGCGCTCGAGGGTATCCTGGGCCAACCGGTGGGCTACAAGGCCGGGCTAACCAATCCCGCGGTGCAAAAGCGATTCCGCTACCATGCCCCGGTGCGCGGCACACTTTACGCACCGATGCTGCTGGCCAGCGGTGCCACGGTGCCCGCCGCGTTCGGGGCACGTCCCATGTTCGAGGCAGACCTGCTGCTGCGGGTGAGCGATGAGCGCATCAACCGGGCCCACAGCCCGGCCGAGGTATTGGCAGCTGTCGACCAGGTGATTCCCTTTATCGAATTGCCGGATCTGCTGGTAGTCGAGCCGGCCGCGCTCGATGGCGCGGCCATCACGGCCATCAATGTCGGCGCACGCCTGGGAGTGATGGCCGCGCCCATCGCGGTGCACGCCAACCCCGCTTTCCTCGATGCGCTGCAATCCATGCAGGTGATCGTGCGGGGAAACGGCGCTGAGCTCGATCGCGGCAGCGGCGCCGACGTGCTTGGCCACCCGCTCAACGCGGTGATCTGGCTGGCTTCAGACCTGGCGCGCCAGGGCCTGGCACTCAAGCCGGGTGACCTGGTCAGCCTGGGATCCTTTTCCCGCCTGCTGCGGCCGGAGCCCGGCCTCAAAGTGGAAGTCCAGTACCTCGGCCTGCCCGGTGAGCCGCTGGTGGAAGTTATTTTTTTCTAAAGGCGAACGCGTGGGTTACGCCCGCACTTTCTCGCGTTAGAATCAATAATCCGCCATCGGCGAACTGCTACGGAGAGCTTACCCTGTTATGACCCTGGCGTTTATCGCAATTGCGTTCGGCCTGGCCGTGCTCGTCTGGAGCGCGGACAGATTTGTCGAGGGCTCCGCCTCGGCGGCCCGGCATTTCGGCATGCCGCCGCTGCTGATCGGTATGGTGATCGTGGGCTTCGGCACCTCGGCGCCGGAGATGGTCGTCTCGGCACTCTCGGCCTCCCAGGGTAACCCCGGCATCGCGCTGGGCAACGCCTATGGTTCCAACATCACCAATATCGCGCTGGTACTGGGCCTGACCGCACTGATCAATCCCATCACCGTACATTCGCAGGTGCTGCGCAAGGAGCTGCCCATCCTCGCCGTCATCACCGCGCTGGCGGCATGGCAGGTCCGGGACGGATCGATCACCCGCCACGACGCGTGGGTACTGCTGGGGGTTTTCGTAGTGCTGATGGGCTGGACGATCTGGCAGGGCATGCGGGCAAATGCCGACTCACTGGGCCAGGAAATCGAGCAGGAACTGGACTCCAGGGGCATGCCGCTGGGCCGTGCCCTGCTCTGGATTGCCATCGGCCTGGCCCTGCTGATCGCCAGTTCGCGGATACTGGTTTGGGGGGCGGTGGAAATCGCCCATCACTTCGGGGTCAGCGACCTGATCATCGGACTGACGGTCATCGCCGTGGGAACCTCACTGCCGGAACTGGCGTCTTCGATCATAGCCGCCCGCAAGGGTGAACACGATATCGCAATCGGCAACATTCTGGGCTCCAACCTGTTCAACACCCTGGCCGTGGTGGGTATCGCCGGCATCATTTCACCGATGACCGTCGGGCCCGATGTGCTGACGCGGGACATCCTGGTAATGGCGGCGCTCACCCTCTCGCTGTTTATCATAGGAATAGGCCACTCGGGCCGACCGGGGCGGATCAACCGCCTCGAAGGCGCCGGGCTGCTGGCCTGTTACCTGGGGTACACGACCTACCTGATCATGACCGTATTCATGCCGTAGCAACCCCGCATCGGGACGTTATTGCTTCAGTTTGTCGACTTCGTCAGCCGCTTTATCCGCCATATCGCTGGCAGCATCGGCCGCGTCATCCGCCGCTTCGCCGGCATCCTCGGCCATGGCATGCATGCTGTCGGCGGCCTCGTCGGCCATGTCGCCCGCCGAGTCAACCGCGTCCGCTGTCGCCTCCTTGGTCGCTTCCATCGCGTCGGCGGCCTGGTCAGCCACTTCGGCGGTTGCCTCCTTCACGGATTCGGTCGCCTTTTGCATCGACGCTTTACTGCTGTCCACCGCTTCCTTGCTGCAACCGCTGGCCAACGCTGCAAGGCAAACAGCGCCAAAAGTCACCACGATTTTTCTGTAATCCATTGTTAATCTCCCTGATTTGATTGAATTGACGCCAAGCGCCGCGATAACCCCTGAACCGGGCAGGGGAAAACCGCAGGCCCCTACTGTAGCACGATTGGCAGCCGGGACTTGACCCCGGGGTGGCCATCCCCGCGCCTGTGGGTTATCTTTGAACCGCTACGCCCATGCGTAGACCGAATCCAGAGAGGACAAGTTCATGCTGCAGGAATTCAAAAAATTTGCCATGCGCGGCAATGTGGTGGACATGGCGGTGGGTATCATTATCGGCGGGGCTTTCGGCACCATAGTGAAGAGCCTTGTGGCCGACGTGATCATGCCGCCTATCGGCCTGTTACTGGGCGGTGTTGATTTTTCCGACCTGTTTATCACGCTCAAGGATGGCGCCGCTGCGGGCCCCTACGCCACCCTCGCGGCCGCCCAGGAGGCCGGGGCCGTCATCATAGGCTACGGGGTGTTTATCAATTCGGTGATCAGCTTTCTGATCGTCGCCTTTGCCGTTTTCCTGCTGATAAAAAGCATAAACAAACTGCAAAAGGAGGAGGAAGCCGCACCGGAGGAGCCCACCACCAGGGACTGCCCCTACTGCCTGAGCAGTATTGCCATCAAGGCGAGCAGGTGCCCGAACTGTACCTCCGAGTTGGGCAATGCCTGATTGCCCGGTACTGCCGCGGCTGACAGCGTGAACGAGAAACTCACCCTGGGCTGGCGCGAGTGGCTCGCCCTGCCCGAGTTCGGTATCGCCCATATCAAGGCGAAGATAGACACGGGGGCGCGCACCAGCGCCCTGCATGCGTTTTATCTGGAACCTTTTACCCGGGATGACACGGCCTGGGTACGCTTTGGCATCCATCCGCGCCAGGGCTCCTCGGACGAGGTTGTACACTGCGAGGCACCGGTGGTAGACCGCCGCACGGTTACCGATTCCGGCGGCCACCGGGAGGAACGCTACGTGATTCGCACCCTGGTCACCCTCGGGGAGCAGCCCGAGTCGGTCGAAATGACCCTCACCGACCGCGAAAATATGCGGTTTCGGATGCTGCTTGGTCGAACCGCCATGCGCGGCAAGTTCGTGGTCGACCCCGGGCGATCCTACCTGAGCCGGCCGAAACCCCCCAGAAAACGCCGCCAGGACTGATATCGCCAACCGCTGAGGTGGGCGTATACTGCGCGCATCCCGGGATCCGGGCAGACTATTCCATCACGGGCGATTACATGGCGAAGAAAAAAGCGGACATACTGGTTATCGGCGGCGAGGAGATTCTGCCGGGTGAGCGCCGCAACATCGAGATTCCCGTGGCGCCCACCTATACCCACGACACGCTGTCCATCAGCGTGCAGGTCGTACGCGGGAAATTGCCGGGACCGAAACTCTTTGTCTGCGCCGCCATTCACGGCGACGAGATCAATGGCGTGGAGATCATCAGGCGGTTGCTCAAGAGCCCGCTGATGGACAAGCTCAAGGGCACACTGATCGCCATACCGATCGTGAATATCTATGGCTTTATCCACCACACCCGCTACCTGCCAGACGGTCGCGACCTCAACCGGACGTTCCCGGGCTCTCCGCGGGGCTCACTGACCGGCCGGATAGCCGACGTTTTCATGAAGGAGATCGTGGCCAACGCCACCCACGGCATCGACCTGCACACGGGTGCGCGCCATCGCAGTAACTTTCCCCAGATACGCGCGGACCTCGACGACCCGGTCACCCTGGGCCTGACCGAGGCATTCGGCGCACCGCTGGCCATCAATGCCAAAACCCGGGACGGCTCCCTGCGCCAGGTCGCATCCGATATGGGCGTACCCGTGATCCTGTATGAATCCTGCGAGGCCCTGCGTTTTGATGAACTCCATATCCGCGCGGGGGAGATCGGTATCGTCAATGTGATGCGCCACCTGGGCATGTTGCGCAAGCGCCGGGCCCACAACAAACCGCCGGTGATCGTCCAGAGCACACACTGGATCCGGGCACCGGAGAGCGGCGTGCTGCGGGTACTGGTGCCGCTGGGCGCGGAAGTGGCGGAGGGGCAGGTCATCGGCTTCATCGCCGACCCCCTTGGCACCCGGGAGGTCGACGTGATCGCCCACCAGGCAGGTATTGTCATCGGCCGCACCAACCTGCCGCTGGTATACGAGGGCGACGCCCTGTTTCATGTCGCCAGCCTCGGCGCCAGGGCCACGTGGGAAGTGGAGGAGTTTCGCGACGCGCTGGAGCCGACCGACGAAGAGATCGATTCGGAAGACCTCAGCAGCGCGCCGATCGCGGGCTAGCAGGTCCCCTTACTGCCGGGAGAGGCCGGCCTCCCTGACCAGGCGCTCGTACTCCTTGCACTCGGGGGTCGTGACCCGGTCGGGATTCTGCAACTGCTCACAGGTGAGCGACTCCATGCTGCGAAGGCAGCCGACGGCGGGCTGGTAAAGCCCGTGATCGACCGGCACGTCCTTGATACCCTCGCGCATACTGGCGCACATATTGTCCAGCATGGGCGCCATCATCTCCCGCATCTCGGGGGTCAGGTCCTGCTCTGCCATCTGCTCCAGGGCACAGCTTTTTACCGTATCGCACAAGCCCTGGGCCGAATCGCTGAGGTCGTCCGCGCTGGCGTGGCCAGCCAGCATGAACACCAGTACCGCCGGAACTACCGTTCTTTTACTGATCATTATCCCTATCCTTCCGTGTACTGATCCCCCAGCATAACCGCTATTGCGCGTAATTTCAGCCGCGCCCGATATTATGACAAGCCCTCGATCTGGAACAAAAGGGTAGGCAATCGTATGCTGCAAGGCAACGCTGCGTGTTAATCAGGAGCCGCGAACCATGAAACAAGCCACGGTCGACCAACAACTGGCGCAGCTCGACGAGGTGGGTTACGCCTTCATCCCGGAGTTCCTGTCCGCCACGCAGTTGCGGCAGGTCAACACCCTGTACGACGCGATGCTGGGCAGCCACCAGGGGCGCAACAACTTCGAGGGTAATCGCACCGAGCGCATCTACACCCTGGTGGCCCCGTAGACCAACCTCGCGACCACCCGTGTCTTTTCCCACAGGCTCAGGCCATCGTCGTAAAGTGTGCGAAACTGGGCGTGGGGACTGTCGGCCAGGGTCCTGACCGCGGCCGCCAGGTCGACGGCACCCGCACCCCGTCCGCCCACTGGGTGCACACGTGCGCCTTCACCCCGTACTGCGTCACGTAGGCTTTGATGACATCCAGTTCAGCCGCCGTGTCGGAGTCAAACCGGTTGATGGCGACAACCAGTGGCACCCCGTACTGGCCGGTGTTGCGTATATGCCGTCCCAGATTTTCCAGCCCGCGCTCAACCGCCGCCACGTCCTCCGCCGCCAGCGCCGAGCGGTCGACTCCACCGTGCATTTTCAGCGCCCGCACCGTGGCCACGATAACGGCCGCATCGGGGCGCAGGCCGGATTGCGGCATTTGATGTTGAAGAACTTCTCGGCACCCAGGTCTGCACCGAAACCCGCCTCGGTAACGACATAGTCGGTCAGCTTGAGCGCCGTTCGGGTGGCGATCACGGAATTGCAACCGTGGGCGATGTTCGCAAATGGCCCGCCGTGAATAAAGGCGGGGCTGTTCTCGAGGTCTGTACCAGGTTGGGCGCCAGCGCATCCTTGAGCAGGGCTGTCATGGCGCCGGGCGCCTTCACCTCGGTGGCGGTGACGGCCTCGCCTTCGCGGGTGTAGCCGATAACGATCCTGCCCAGGCGCGCCTGCAAATCCTTCAGGTCACGGGCCAGGCAGAAGATCGCCATCACCTCGGAGGCCACGGTGATATCGAACCCGCCCTCCATGGGAAAACCATTGGCGGCACCGCCGATACCGGTGACGATGTGACGCAACTGGCGGTCATTGATATCCACCACCCGGCGCCAGTTCACCCGGCGCAGGTCCAGCCGTATTTCGTTACTCCAGTGAATGTAATTGTCGATCATCGCCGCCAGCAGGTTGTGGGCGGCACCGATGGCGTGCATGTCGCCGGTAAAGTGCAGGTTGATATCCTCCATCGGCACCACCTGCGCGTAGCCGCCCCGCGGCCCCGCCCCTTGAGGCCGAAACAGGGCCCCAGGCTGGGCTCGCGCAGGCATACCGAAGCGCTTGCCCCGATACGGTTGAGCGCATCGGCCAGGCCTATGGCCACCGTGGTCTTGCCCTCCCCCGGGGGAGTGGGACTCATCGCCGTCACCAGCACCAGCTTGCCATCGGGCCTGTCGGCCAGGCTCGCTACAAAGTCCAGGCCTATCTTGGCCTTGGTGCGACCATAGGGGACCAGGTGCTCGTCCGGTATGCCCAGCTGCCGGGCGATATCCGCAATCGGCCGCAGGGCCGCCTCCCGGGCAATAACGATATCGGCTTCCATCAATGTGGCTCCCGTCTGTGGCCGGTGATCGGCCTGAGCCACAATTCTTGCGCGTAAGCCGCGTCGTCACAAGCAACTGCCGGTGCCAATTTCCTGATCTGGAACAAAAGGGTAGGCAATCGTATGCTGCAACGCATAACTGCGGTTTAATCAGGAGCAGCGAACCATGCAACAAGCCACTGTCGACCAACAACTGGAACAGCTCGACGAGGTGGGGTACACCTTCATCCCGGCGTTCCTGTCCGCCACCCAGTTGCGGCAGGTCAACACCCTGTACGACGCGATGCTGGGCAGCCACCGGGGGCGTAACAACTTCGAGGGCAATAGCACCGAGCGCATCTACACCCTGGTGGCGCGGCACCGGGTTTTCCAGGATATCGTCGAGGACGCGCGGGTGCTCGCCCTGTGTGATGCCGTGCTCCAGCCCAATTACCTGCTGACGGCCAGCCAGGCCATCGTGATAGGCCCCGGCGAAACCCCGCAACCCTGGCATACCGACGATTCCTTCTACCCCATCCCCCGCCCGCGCCCGATGGTGAGTCTCTCCACCATCGTCGCAGTGGAGGATTTCACGGCTGACAATGGTGGTACCGAGGTGATCCCCGGCAGCCACCGCTGGGATGATGAAAAAATCGCGGGGCATTACCACAGCGGGGATATCGAAACCGATCCCGATTATGTCCGCCGGCTGGCGGGATTGGCGGTGCCGGTTGAGATGCCCGCCGGTACCTGCCTGGTCTTCGCCGGCACCCTGCTGCACCGGGGTGGCGCCAATAACGGCAGCGGTACCCGCCGCGCGTTTTCCAACCAGTACTGCCAGCCCTGGGCCAGGCCGCAGGAAAATTTTTTCCTGGCTATTCCGCCGGGGGAGGTGGCCGGCATGTCGGCCACCGTGCAATCCCTGCTCGGTTATTCCATACACCCGCCCTTCATGGGCCAGGTCAGCGCCTACCATCCACTGAGGGCGTTGCAACCGGGGTTTGTGCCACCGGCATTCCGCACGAAACTGCCCGTGGAGCTGTGAGCTTTTTGATCAGGCTTCAGCTGTAGCAGGCATGCATGGGCGGGCGATCGTGCGCCTGAATTCAGGTAGACTTGGCCGACAGAGGATCCGTCCATGCCCGAGCACACCGCTGTTTTTGCCCTCTGCGCCCCGTTGATATTCGACGGGGCGCAGTTTTTGCGCGACCACTGCGTGCTCATCCGCGAACAGTCGGTTGAGCGCCTGTTGCCGCGGGCGCAATGCCCCGACTCCATCGCCGCGGTGGTGCTGGCGACAGGCACCATCGCCCCCGGGTTGATCGACCTGCAGGTCAATGGCGGCGGCGACCTGATGTTCAATAACGCACCCTGCGAGGCAACCCTGGCGTCCATGTTCGCGGCGCATCGCGCTACCGGCACCACCGGCATGATGCCCACCCTGATCAGCGACACCCGCGTCCGCCAGGAGCAGGCGGTAGCCGCGGTCAGGGCGGTGCGGGCGAAAGGTCACCCGGGCATCCTGGGCATTCACCTGGAGGGGCCCCATTTCGAGCCCGCACGGCGCGGGGTCCACCGGGCCGACCTGGTCAGGCCGGCCGGGGCCGGGGATATCGACTGGCTGTGCTCACTGGTCGATCTCAGGGTGATCGTCACCCTTGCACCGGAGCATCTGGCACCGGGACAGCTGCGCCAACTGGTCGCCAGTGGGCTGCACGTCTGCGCGGGACACACCAATGCCAGTTACGCGCAGTTGCTGGCCGCGGCGGCCGAAGGCCTGGCGGGCGTGACGCACCTGTTCAACGCCATGAGTCCGCTCACGAGCAGGGAACCGGGCACGGTGGGGGCGGCGTTGACGGAGGGCTCCCTGTGGGCGGGGATTATTGCCGATGGCCACCACGTACATCCCGCCAACATCCTGCTGGCGCAGCGGTCAAAACCCGCGGGGCGGCTGGTACTGGTCACCGATGCCATGGCAACGGTGGGCGGCAGGCAGGACGGCTTCTCCCTTTACGGCGAGCAGATCAGCGAGCGCGACGGCAAGCTGGTCAACAGCGCCGGAGCCCTTGCGGGCAGTGCCATCGGCATGATCGATGCCGTGCGGTACGCCGCCGGCCCGGTCGGGATACCCCTGGCGGAGTGCCTGCGCATGGCCTCTTTGTATCCCGCTGCCATACTCGGGCTGGATGACAGCCTGGGACGGATCGCGAGCGGCTACCGGGCCGACCTGGTGCACTTTGACGATGATTTTGTTGTGCACAACACCTGGCTGGCCGGTGCGCGCCAGCAACATCGTTATATACAAAGTTGACCCCCGGCAAAAATCACACGATGCTGTGAGGCCAGTTTCTGCCACGCAAGGAATTCAACATGCAACAGTTATCCGGCCAGGACGCCATGTTCCTGCACGCGGAACTCGATGGCCTGCCACAGCATATTGGCGGAGTCAGCATCTACGACCAGTCCGGTGCGCCCGGCGGGAAGGTTCGCTTCAAGCAGATCCTGGCCATGCTGGAAAGTCGCCTGCACCTGTCGCCGATTTTTCGCCGCAAGCTGGCCTTTGTGCCCTATGGCCTGGGCAGGCCCTACTGGGTGGAAGACCCCGATTTCGACCTGGAATACCATGTGCGCCACATCGCCCTGCCCAAGCCCGGTGACTGGCGCCAGCTGTGCATCCTTGCCGCCCGCCTACACTCCACGCCCCTGCGGCGGGACAAACCGATGTGGGAAATATACGTGATCGAGGGCCTCGACAATATCGCGGGCATCCCGCGCGGCTGCTTCGCCATGCTGATCAAGGTGCACCACTGTGCCATGGACGGGGCCACCGGCACCCAGTTCATGAACATCATGCACGATCTCACCCCCGAGGTCCGCGATCCCGGCAAGGCGCCGCCCTGGCTGGTCGAACGCCCCTCCGCCCTGGGCATGCTCGGCCGCGCCTACATCGACATGTGGCGCAAGCCGGGCCAGGTATTCGACCTGATCAAACAGGCCGGCCCCACGGTCATGCGCATCCGCCGCGGCCGGGAACAGGAGAGTTTTCACTCGCTGGGGGACAAACCGAAAACACGATTCCAGGGCAAGATCTCCCGCCACCGGGTGGTGGAGGCGCGCACGTTCGAATTCGCCGAAATACGCAGCATCAAGAACACCGTGCCGGGCGCCACCGTCAATGATGTGATGCTGACCCTGGTCGCCGGCGGCCTGCGGAGCTACCTGGACAGCAAGGGAGAATTGCCCGCCAGCAGCCTGGTCACCGGTTGCCCGATAGACGTGCGCTCCGCCCAGGAGCGCTCCGCCGGGGGCAACATGGTGGGCTTCATGAATGTCAGCCTGCGCACCGACATCGGGCCCCCGTTGGAGCGACTGGAGGCCGTGCACAGGGAAGCCCTGTCGGCGAAGGCCTACGCCGAGGCCCTGGGTCCGAGATTCGCGGTGGAACTTGCCGATGTCATGCCGGGCAACGTGCTGTCCCTGGCAATACGCACTGCCAGCGCCACGGGCCTGGCCGAGGCCGGCACCATGTTCAACACCGTGATTACCAATGTGCCGGGCGCACCATTCCAGCTCTACCTGTGCGGCGCGGCACTGGTGAGTTCCTTCAGCCTGGGCCCGTTGCTGCCCAATGTCGGCCTGTTCCATATTGTCTACAGCACGGTGAAGGACAAACAGGGCCCGGTCACCCTGTCGTTTACCGCCTGCCGGGATATGTTACCCGACCCGGCGTACTACGCAGACTGCCTGCAGGCTTCGTTCGAGGAATTGCGGGACGCAGCGAAGACGGTTCCGGCGGCCAGACCCGCCGCCAGATCGCGCCGCAAAACCTCAGCGTAACCAGCGCGAGACCAGCTGGTTGACGTCTACCCGCGCCTTTACCCGGCTCGCCAGCAGGAACATGCCACCCAGCTTGCGGTGAAAATACATGGCGTCGGTGGGAGGCGCGCGCCAGAAATCCCGGTAGTCGGCGACCTCCTCGGCCAGCACCGACATACGCCGCGCCATGTCGGAGCGGGCGAAGTCATAAACCCCTTCGTGCCGCAGCGGCTCCAGTGCCAGCAGGAACAGTTCCAGCACCAGCGCGCGGTATTCACTGTCTTCATCGCCCATGGCGTAACCGATACGCTCGGCGGCCGCTACCAACCTGTCCCCGTTCTCCGTCATCGCGGCGGCCAGCAATTTGCGGTAACCGTTGACAAAGCTCGCCCTGAAGCGACGGGTGGCGCCAAAATCCAGCAATACGATCTGGCCGCTGTCGCCGCGATACTGATAGTTGGCAAAATTGGGATCGGTCTGCACCATGCGCAGCTCGAACAGTTCCATGAACATCAACTCCACCAGCGCCGACATCACCCGGTCCCGCTCAGCCTGCGGCAGCGTGACGATAGATTCGATCGGCTCGCCGCTGACGTACGTCATGGCGAGCACCGTACCCCGCGTGAGGTCGGGTAAAACCTCGGGCACGAGGAAGCGCTGGTCCTGCCTGAGCAGATCTCCGAAGGCCTGCAGGAATTCGGCCTCCTTGTGATAATCCGCTTCATCCTTGAGCTGGCGTTTGGCGTCCTCCAGCAGTGGTTTGATATCGAGCCCGGTGGGCAGCAGGCCAGACACGCGCAGCAGCGCGGCGATATTGTCGACATCGCTGTCGATGCTGGCAGCCACGCCCGGATACTGCACCTTGAGCACAATTTCCCGACCATCCGGCGCCACGGTCCGGTGGACCTGGCCGATGGAAGCGGCCGCGAGGGGTCGGGTCTCGAAGCCGTAGAACAGTTGCTCCCAGTCCGGGCCGTACGCGTCGGACATGGCCTTGCGCAGCTGTTGCGCGGGCATATAGCGGGCGTCCGACCGCAACCTGGCGAGAATATCCGCCAGTTCCCGGGGCAGGAAATCGCCGGTGTCCATCGACAGGATCTGCCCCACTTTCATGGCGGCGCCGCGCATGGTGGCCAGCTGGTCCGCCACTCGCCTGGCATTGGCAGGGGTCAGCAACATATCCCGTGCCCGCAGCCGCTTTCCCGCCCGCAACTGCCGGCCGCCCTCTGCCAGCATACCGCCGGCGACACCGCCGGCCATCCGCGCCACCCGCGCCAGCCGTCCCATGCGGGAAGTGGGTATCGCTTTCTGGCGGTCGTCCTTGTCCTTTTTATCCCCTGCCACGCGTTTCCCGCTCCCGCCACCGACGGATGTGGCCGGCCACCATGTCGTAGGCATTGAACTCGGCGCCCAGCACGGCGATGAAGGTGAACACACCGGTGAGTTTGCGCGCGATCAGCGCGAACTCCCGGGAGGGCGGGGTGAAATGGCGACTGGTGGCCGATGCCGCGGCGCGCTTGCCGGCCCGATGCATCAGGCGCGAGCTGCCCCAGCAGTACTGGCCATCGGCGTTCAGGTATTCCCGGGGCAGCTCCGCCGGCGGACGCAGCGGTTCCACCAGGTGCATACAGAAGTCGGCGAATAACTGGCGCGCCTCCCGGGTGGCATTTTCCCTGAGGCAGCCAAGGCCGACGAGGCTGTCTCCCAGCAGGGCCGCATCCCCGCGCAGGCCGGCATCGATAATGGTGCGCAGGTGATAGAGGAATTCGTCTGAGCAATCCAGGATGGAGCCGAAATCCAGCAGCACCAGCTCGTCCCGCACCCGCTTGCCGCGCCGGTCATCCAGGCACAAAAGGTAATTGCCGAAATTGGGGTCGGTCTGGAGGCAGCCCCAATCGTACAGTTCATAAAAGAACAGCTCGAGCATACCCACCGCCAGGGCATTGCGGCGCTCCAGCGACAGCGCCGCCACCGCCGGCGCTGTTACCGGGACCCCCTCCATGAATTCCAGCGCGAGCACCACGTCAGTGCAATAGCGCGAATGGAGTCGCGGTACGCGATAGCCAACGGCACTGTTGCCGACGCCCCCCGCCAGGGCGGCCATGCGAACAGTCAACTCGGCCTCGCGCCGGTAGTCAATTTCGTTGTGCAGATGATTACGCATCGATTCCAGCCAGTCATCGAGATCGCGCCCGGCCTGCAGCCAGCGGGCCATCATCAGCATCCGCACTACCGCATCGAAGTCGGAATCGATGACCTCGGCGAGCCCGGGGTACTGTACCTTGAGGCAGATACGCTCACCGCTGGCGCGCACCGTGGCCACGTGCACCTGGGCCAGGGACGCGGCGGCCAGCGCCGCGCGTTCGATATCAAGCTCGGCATAGCGCTCACCGAGGCTCGCGCGCAGTACCGGCTCTACCGAGGCCCAGGGCAGGGGTTCGGTCTGGTCCCCCAGGTCGCGCATGGCTTCGGCCAGCACCGGCGGCAGGAAATGCTCGCCGAACAGGGCCATCAGTTGACCTATCTTGACGTAGGTGCCTTTGAGCTTGCCCAGCTCGTTGACGAAGCGACGGGCCTCCCGCCGCGCGAACTGGGAGTCCTCGCCACCGGTATTGCGGCGCAACAGCTTCTGCACTGCGCCATCCACCGCCAGGGCGCCGCCGGCCCTGATGCCGGCCAGGGATACCGAGAGACTGCGGGGAATGGCCCTGCTTTTCAGGCCACGGGGTTTTTTTGCCATAGAACCGGTCTATCCGTTGTGGGGGCGCCAAGTATATACGATAGCGCTAGCCGCGCGCGGGCAGTACCAGCGGCTCGCCCTTGGCATCGGCCCGCCCGAATGCCGGCCGCGCCTTGAGTCGCTCCAGATAAGCCCGGGTCCGGGGCTGGAAGCGCTCGTCCAGGTGCAGGGCACAGGCGAGGTACAGCGCGTATCCCACGGCGATATCGGCAACGGTAAAGCGGTCATCCACCAGGTAATCATGGTGCTCGAGGTGGCCATCGAGCCGCCGCAGCCGGGCTATAAACCATTTCGCGTAGTCATCGCCCACCGCCTGCTTTTCCGGGCTGGGCTCCAGGTAGTAATAACGCATGGTGATGGTCTGCGGAAAGGTCAGCGTGGCGTCAGCATGATGCAGCCAGTTCAGGTAAGCGCCATATTGTGGATGCTCCGGCTTGAGGCCAAAGTCGTAGCGCTGGTAGCGGTCCACCAGGTATTGGCAGATCGCGCTGGACTCGGTCATACAGGTGTCGCCATCCTGCAGGAAGGGAACCGTACCCAGGCTGTTTACCCCGAGGTATTCCTTTTTGAACATGCGCGGCGGGAATGGCAGTATTTCCAGTTCATAGTCCAGCCCCATCTCCTCCAGCGCCCACAGCGGCCGCAGTGAGCGCGCACCCGCGCAATGCCATAATTTCATAGGTAAACTCCAGCCATGTGCCCGGGGGCATCGCGCCCACAGGCGTTAAAGGGAATCAACCTTACTATACCAGTGCCTGCGGGAACATCCCGCGGCCGGCGCGATTCCCGCCTTTTCGCGGCGGTCCAATTGGGCTACGCTGCTGACAACGCCCGGCCACTCTTCGCCGGGAGGCACCCTGGAAAAAGTGAGCAGACCATGATCGAGACGCGGGATATCGCCCCCATCTGGCAACTGGCATTCCGCGCCGGATTCCTGGCCGCCGCAGCCTTCGCGGTGCTGGCGATGGGCCGGTGGCTGAGCTGGATGCTGTGGCCGCAAACCTGGCACGGCTACATCCCGCCCAACTGGTGGCATGCCCACGAAATGATTTTTGGCTTCGCCCTGCCGGTGGTGGCCGGCTTCCTGTTAACGGCGGTTGCGACCTGGACCAGCCTGCCCGCCACCCGCGGCTGGCGGCTGCAATTGCTGTTTGGAATGTGGCTGGTGGCGCGCCTGGTGCTGTGGCTGGCGCCCCAGTGGCGCCTTGTGGCCTGGGTGGCGGAAATGGTGTTTATCGCGATCATCAGCATCGAACTCGGCGCGCGGGTCTGGGCCCGGCGCCAGTGGCGCAACATGCTGTTCCTGCCGGTACTGCTGGTACTGATGCTGCTCGATTCGGCCAGTTACCTGTGCCTGGAGGAGCCCACAACGGCTACCCGGCTCCACTTCGGGGCAGTGTGGATGATCACCGTTTTCATTGTGATCATCGGCGGCAGGGTTACCCCGTTGTTTACCAGCAACCGCCTGGGGCTCAAGCTGCCGCCACAGCCGCTGTGGCTGGACACCCTGGCGATAGGCAGCATCATTGCCATCGGCCTGGTATCGGCCTTTGTTCCGCAGGAGGGCATCGCCCCCTGGCTGGCGGCCCTGTGCCTGGCCTCCGGCGCCCTGCACTTTTACCGGATGGCGCGCTGGCGGGGATGGAAGACGCTCAAAGTGCCGCTGCTGTGGTCCATGCACCTGAGCTACCTGTGCATCCCCCTGGCGCTGCTGGGTCTCGCCCTGGCCGGCCAGGACCCGGTGGCCAACAAGAATGTCATCCACCTGCTGGGAATAGGCACCATCGGCGGGATGATACTCGCCATGATGTCCCGGGTGTCACTGGGCCATACCGGGCGTCCCCTGGAGTTGCCGCGCCCCGTGGCCCTGGCCTTCGCGCTGATCATGCTGGCGGCGGTTACCCGCTCGGCCCTGCCCCTGCTCGAAGCCGGCCTGACACTGCTCTCATGGCGCGTCGCCGCATTCCTGTGGATAGCGGCATTCAGTATTTTCCTCTATCGTTACTGGCCCATACTCACCAGGCCCCGCATTGACGGCAAACCGGGCTGAACACAAAGCGCAAGGAAACCAGCGGTAATGATCGATGTAAAAATGTGGGGCCGCGCCCTGGCCCAGATGCCCAAGCTGTCCCGGAGTGAGTGGCTGGCCATGGACCCGGTGGCCAAATGGCTGATAGCCTGCCGCGCCTCGGTGTTGTTCATGACGTTTACTGCCTCGGGCCTGGGCGGGCTTATGGCCTGGCGCGATGGCGTGTTCTCACTGGACCTGTGGCTGGCGACGGTGCTCGGGCTGATATTCGCCCACGCCACCAACAACCTGCTGAATGACTTTACCGACTCCCGCCGGGGTATCGACAAGGACAACTACTACCGCAACCAGTACGGCGTACACGTACTGGAGGACGGGCTGATGAGCGAGCGCCAGTTCTGGGCGTACCTGGGCGTCACCGCCGGCATCGCGCTGCTGTTGGGAGCCTGGCTGATCACCCAGCGCAGCGGGCTGACCCTGGACCTGATGCTCGCCGGCAGCTTTTTTGTGTTGTTCTACACCTGGCCCCTGAAATACTACGGCCTGGGCGAACCGGCGGTGCTGCTGGTATGGGGCCCGCTGATGGTGGGCGGCAGTTACTATGTGCTGGCGGGCCAGTGGAGTTGGAGCGTGACCTGGCTGAGCCTGGTATTTGCCCTGGGCCCGACCACGGTACTGTTCGGCAAGCACACCGACAAGCTGGAGGCAGACCGGGCGAAGGGGGTGCATACCCTGCCGGAGATACTCGGCGAGAGCCTGTCCCGCCGCTGTGTGGTGGCAATGATTGCGGCCCAATACCTGCTGTGCCTGGTCCTGGTCGCAACCGGCAGCTTCGGCTGGGCGCTGCTGCTGGTTTTCGCCAACCTGCCAAAATTGCCCGCCCTGTTCGCGGTTTTCAGTGCGCCCAAGCCGGCGGCGAGGCCCGAACAGTATCCCCCGGGGGTATGGCCGCTGTGGTTCTCGGCCCGGGCCTTCCTGCACACCCGGCAGTTTACCTCCCTGTTCCTTGTGGGAGTCATACTCGATACACTGCTATCGTGATTTGTATCAACCAGGGCCGGACTAAAACGCGCCAGACTGAACGGGCCTGTCGTACTAACACCAAACAAACGGGGGTTCGGATTCAATGAGTGATTCAACATCTGGTGGCTGGCTGAAATCCCTGCTGCGTCCATCTCCCACCCGCTCCATCCTGGCCCTGGTGGTCATTGGTGTTGTGGTGGGCATAGGTGGTCTGCTCGCCTTTGACGCCACCCTGCACGCCACCAGCACCGATGCATTTTGCACCAGTTGCCACGAGATGGAGATTCCGCTGGCGCAACTCGAAAAGACCAGCCACTACCAGAATGCCAGCGGCGTGACCGCCGGTTGCTCCGATTGCCACGTGCCGCGGGAATTCCTGCCCAAGATGGTGCGCAAGGTGGAAGCGGCGCGGGAAGTGTGGGGTACCATCACGGGGGTGATCGACACCCCCGAGAAATACGCGGCGCACGCTGCGGCCATGAAAGAGCGGGAGATAAACCGGCTGAAGGCCAACGACTCACAGGAGTGTCGCAACTGCCACGATGCCGAGCGCATGTTGCTGGCCGTGCAGGGCAAAATGGCCCAGAGGATGCACCGCAAGATGCTCAGCAACGACAAAACCTGCATCGATTGTCACACCGGCATCGCCCACCCGGAAAATTCAGGCGACTGACGCGCTCCCACTGGCTGCAGGTACCATGGCTTGATAATGCGGCGGGTCAGCTCTGTTGCCAGCCGTTTGCTTCTGGCTGTACTGGCCGTCCGGGCCCTGGCCGGTGACGGCGACACCGCCGTGTGTGTGGCTTGCCACGACTTCGGTGCTGATTCACCAGTGCACGCGGTGCAGGCGGGCTCCCATGGCAGCAGCGATGATCCCGCCGGGGTCGCCGGTTGTTCCGCCTGCCACGGGGCCAGTACCCGGCACACCCGCGCGCCCCTGCAGGTCTCTCCCTCGGTAAGCTTCGGGCCGCGCTGGAGCGCATCCGGCAGCGACCAGGACGAACAGTGCCTGGCCTGCCACGAGGCCAACCAGGCATCGCACTGGAAAGACGCCCTGCACATGCTCAACAATCTGACCTGCGTCACCTGCCACGATATTCACACCATGCAGGACAAGGTGTTGTTCTCCGAGGAGCAGGCGAAGGTCTGTACCATCTGCCACAAGAACCAGAAAAAAGGTATTCACGGCCTGCAGATACCGGCGGACGCCAGCCCGCCCTGCAGCAGTTGCCACAATCCCCACGACCACGAGTCGGCGCAAGCCGAGCTGCTCAGGAACGGCTCCGAGGGTTGCCGCAGCTGCCACGATCTCGAGGGCATCGACCGCGATCCGCTGGTGTCGCAGGGGGTAAAGCGGCGGCACCGGCTCATGCTCCAGCCCGACCATACCTGCCTGGATTGCCACCGGGGGATTGCCCACACCCCAACAGACGCGACCACGGCGATGACGCCCGAAGCCGTCACCCACCGGGTGGTCACCCTGTTTTACCCGGGGATGGCGAACAGCGACTGGCTATTACAAGGCCACCCCGGTTCCCAGCCCCTGCGGCAGGGCAGGAACTGCCAGCAGTGCCACCGGGGTGAAGAGGCGGGCATGGGCGAAGCCCAGGCCGGCAGGGTTGTCCCGGCGGCTCGGGAAGTGGCCGTCAGCTTCTCCAGCAACACGGATCAACTGACCGTCACCCTGACGTGGCAGGGCCCAGAAGACGATGTGGATATTGCCCTGATGTGGGATGACGGGGGCAGCGAGGCGTTCCGGCGTGGCGGATGCTTCGCCGCCTGCCACAGCGACCTGCCCGGCATGTCCGCGGATCGCGGCCAGCACACCGGTAAATACCTGTGGGCTTCACGCAGCCAGTTGCAGCGTGTCGGGCGTCCGTCCCTGGTGAGGAACGCGAACGAGTTGGCCGCGCTGAAGGCGGCGGGCGATTTCGTGGAACTGTGGCGGGTCGAGCTGGCTTCAGGCCGGATAGAAGTCGCCACGGTACTGGCCGACGTGACCTGGCAACCGGGCAACTTGATTCAGATCAACAAGAGTTACGGGCAGGGGCAATGGACTGTGGCCATGACCGCCCCCATGAATAATACTGGGCTGTCGAAACCTTTTACTCTGGGCGGAAAGTACACTTTTGGTGTAGCCTTGCACGGAGCCGGTAATCCCGGCGGCAAGCACTGGGTGTCACTGCCGATGACCCTGAGTTTCGACGGCGACGAAACCGACTTCAAGGTGGAGCAACAATAAAAAATGGCTGGAAACCGCCGTACAATTGTCATCCTGTGCTGTGGGCTCGCGCTAGCCCTCGTGGCCATATTCACGCGTGCAGAGGAAACCGGGGCCGGCTGCCTGGACTGTCATGCCGAGGATGATGCACCGATACATGCCATAGCCAATACGGCGCATGGAGCGCTGGCGGGTGGGGGTGCCGAAAGCTGTACCGCCTGTCACGGCGCCAGCACTGCGCATGACCGCCGACCGAAAAAGAACCCGCCCGATGTAAGTTTCGGTCCCCAGTGGCCCTCGGACCCCCAGGTGCGCAACGCGAGCTGCCAGACCTGTCACGACAGTGGCGACCAGCTGCTCTGGGCCGGCAGCGGGCACCAGCAGGAAAACCTGAGCTGTGACAGCTGCCATACCGCACACCAGCAAAAAGACCTCGTACTCGGCAAACAGGAATCGGAGAAGATCTGCCTGGACTGCCATACCAGGGTGCGCTCCGAACTGCACCTGCCCTCGCGCCACCCTATCGCCGAAGGCAAGACCGCCTGCACCGACTGCCACAACCCCCACGGCGGACTGGGTCACGCGGCCCTGCGCGAGGTATCGGTCAACGACAACTGTTTCAGCTGCCATGCTGACAAGCGCGGCCCCTTCCTGTGGGAACACCCGCCCGCGGCGGAAGATTGCACCCTGTGCCACAAACCCCACGGCTCGGTCAATGAGCCCCTGCTGACCGCAAGGGGACCGGCCCTGTGCCAGCAGTGTCACGCCACCGCCTTCCACCCCAGCCAGCCCTATGGCAGCGAGGGCCTGCCCGGCGGCACAGCCAACCAGAATTTGCTGGGTAAGAACTGTCTCAACTGTCACAGCCAGATTCATGGATCCAACCATCCGTCGGGAGCGCGCTTGACACGATGAAGAGCATGAACCGCCTTCCCTGCCAATTGAGCGTCGCCAGCAGTCTGGTTCTGCTGGCCTGCGGCGTCGTGGCGCAGGAGGCCGATACCTACACGCCGCTGGGGCTGCTGAATCGCCCCCCGCTGAAAACTGCCTGGCAGGACGGCTCCAGCGGTACCGCCCAACTGGGCGTCGGCTACACCAGTGACGATAACTACACCTTCGGCGAATACAACGGTCTCAACAAGGAAGGCGCCTCGCTGATCGGCAACCTGCAATGGCAGGATTACAACCGGGGCGACAGCTACCTGCAGGGCTACGTCTCCAACCTGGGGCTGGATACCCGGGAGGGGGAACTCACCTGGGGCAAGCCCGGCCGATTCTCCGTCACCGCCGGCTATGACTCGCAACTGCAGGTATCCAACGACGAGGGCCGCACCCCTTTCACCGGTGGCTCCCGGCTCAAACTCCCCGAGGACTGGCTGAGCGGCCTGACTACCTCCGACTGGGCTACCCTGAACCAGTCGCTGCACGGTTTTGACCAGCAGCTGAAACGCGAGCGCGTATATGCCGACCTGGATTACAGCATCAATGAACACTGGAGCGTCAACACGGGCCTGTCCTACGAGGAAAAGCAGGGTGACGCCGACATCGGAGCCGGCATATACCGAGACGGCAGCTCCGCCGATGCGGTGCTGATGCAGCAACCCATCGACTATCGCACCACTGAACTCGACCTGGGCCTGGCTTACAGCGACCGCCGCCTGAACCTGGCCGGTGCGCTGACCTACTCCGACTTCGACAACCAGGACGATGTGCTGACCTGGCAAAACCCCTACAGCTCCTACGGCCCCGATGTGCGCTACCCCGACGGCACAGGCGGCCTGGGGCTGGCGCCCGACAACGACCAGGTCGGCGGCCGGATCACCGGCCAGTACCTGTTCTCCAATACCCTGCGCCTGCAGGTGGATGGCAGCTATGCGGTGGCCTCGCAGAACCAGGACTACCTGGATTACAGTGTCAATCCGCTGCTGCTTGTCGATGTGCCCGTGCCGCGTGGTGACTATGGCGGCGATGTGGAGAACAGCACCTTTAACTCCCGCCTGTTGATGAACCCACTGCCGAAACTCAGCGCGGAGATTTACTACAAGTACCGCAACAGGGATTACAACGCCGACCGCGACGGCTACCAGTACATCCGCGGCGACGGCGGGGACCAGCCCGGCAGCGCCTTCACGGTTTACAATACCAATCACGATTACCGCTCTGAGACCCCGGGCTTCGAACTCGGCTATCGCCTGCCCCTGCGCAGCCGCCTGAGTTTCGATTACGAATACGAGAAAGTGACCCGGGAGAACGCCCCGGTGGAGCACACCGAGCAGGACCGCTACACCCTGGCTTATCGCATCCAGCCATGGTCGAGCTTTAGCGCCAGGCTGGAAGTGAGTTACGCCGATCGGGCGGCGGATACCTATGAATGGGCGCAAAACTACTACGCGCTGCTGGATACCGAACTGATCAACGCCACCCCCGATACCCAGCGTTACATCTCCCATCCCGAGCTGATGAAATTCTATATGGCCAACCGGGACCAGTGGCGGACCAGGGCGGATTTCAGCTTTCTACCCACTGACCGGTGGAATCTCAACCTGAACCTGCAGTGGACGGACAATGACTACAACGCGAGCGACCTGGGCCTGACCAGTGACGAGTCGTATCGCAGCTTTCTCAGCGCCAGCTATGTTGCCAGCGAGGCCCTTTCGGCAAGCCTGTACGCCGGCTATGACTACTACAAGAGCGACCAGACCAGCCGCGCATTCGCGGGTGGCCCGGAGCAGAACGCGTTCGAAGTATACCCGCCGCTGCCCCAGGCCAGCGATCCCGCCCGCGACTGGGACAGCGATGCGGAGGATACCAGTATCACTGTGGGCGCCAGCCTGGAGTGGCAGGTGAACGCGGACCTGGCGCTCAGCTTCGATTACAGTTATGTCGACACCCGCGGCGAGCAGGACCTGAGCACCGATCCCAGCAGCACCCTGGTGGCGTCAGACCTGCCCTCGGTTAACACCAGGCTCAACCACGTGCAGGCCAGTGCAAGCTGGCGTATGCAGGACAACCTGTTCCTGCAACTCGATTACCAGTTCTACGACTACAAAAGCGACGACTGGGCCTGGAACGGGGTACAGCCGGATACCATCGGCAAGGTGCTGACCTTCGGCCAGGGCAATCCGAACGAACAGATCAATTATGTGGGCGCCTCAGTGATTTATCACTGGGAATAAACCCGGGAGAAAAGAGACCATGCTTACAAACACACGCAACTGGATAATGGCCGGCATGATCGGCCTGCTCGTCGCCTGTGGCGGCGGGGGTGGCGGCAACAGCGCCCCCGGCGTGGAACCCGGGCCGGCCCCGCCCGGCCAGCCGATACCACCCGAACCCATTCCGCCGACGCCGGCCCAGACGCCTTACGCCGAGGCGACCGTGTTGAACGCGTATATCACCAGCGTCACTATTCCCGACGACGGCCAGCCCGTAGTGAAATTCCAGTTATCCGATGGCAGCAATAACGCCATCACCGACCTGGCCGCCAACAATGTGCGCTTCACCATCGCCAAGCTTGAGCCCAGCCCCCAGGGCAATATGACCGGCTCCTGGCAGTCTTATATCAACCGCATCGAGGTGCCCGGTGTCGGCCCGGGGACGGAGCCCAAGCTACAGGCGAACTCAGAAACGGGTAACGCCGACGGCTTCACCAACAACGGCGATGGCACCTACCAGTTCCGGATGGCCAAGAACGTCCAGACCCAGCCCGCCGATATCCAGGCCCAGGCCGACAGCGAGGGCCTGGACCTGAGCTACCAGCCCGGTTACACCAACCGGGTGGCGATGCAGTTCGACGGCAATCCCTATACGACAGCCAACCCCCACTATGACTGGGTGCCCGCTACCGGCGCAACCAGTGGCATCTTGACCCTGGATATCGCCGCCACCGCCAACTGCAACCGCTGCCACGACCCGCTGGGCATCCACGGCGGCAACCGCCGGGAAATCGCCTACTGCGACACCTGCCACAACCCGGGTTCCACCGATGCCAACAGCGGCAATACCGTGGACCTGAAGGTGATGGCCCACAAGATCCACATGGGCGCCAACCTGCCCAGCGTGCAGGCTGGCGAGCCCTATGAGATCTATGGATACCAGAATAGCGTGCACAACTATTCCGACGTGAAATTTCCGCAGGATATCCGCAACTGCGTGAATTGCCACGCGGGCAGTTCCACCGGTGCGGACCCGGTGTACCCCGCAGGGCAGGATTACAGCCTCACCCTGACCTCCCAGGGTGATAACTGGGCCAACTACCCCAGCCAGGCTGCCTGTGGCAGCTGCCACGACGCGGTGGATTTCAGCAAGCACGCGGGAGGGCAGACCGATGATTCCAAGTGCGCCAGCTGTCACTCTACCGGCGGTGCAGCCGGCAGCATCCAGCAGAGCCACACTATCCTGACGGACGAGGCCCGCAAGGCATTCGCCGCGCAGATCATCTCGGTGAGCAACACCGCCCCGGGCCAGTTCCCGAAAGTGCAGTACAAGGTATTCGATCCGACCAATGACGATATGCCTTACGACCTGACCACCGACCCGGTGTGGACCCAGGTAGCCAGCGGCGCCAGTCGCCTGGCGATCGACCTGGCCTGGCCCACCACCGACTACACCAATACCGGCAACCAGCAGGATGACGCCAGCGCGGTCAGCCTGGATGCCCTGAAGGGCACGCCGGTCGGCGATGGCAGCTACATGATCACTTCGACCGTGCCGATCCCGCCGGTTGCTGCCGACGGTAGCGCTGTTGCCGGGCTGGAGGGCCACCCCGCCGTCAATATCGGCAGCGCGGCGGAACCCAACGAGCAGCGCATAGCCTTCACCAATGTGCACCAGTTCTTCAGCGTCAATGAGCCGAATGGCCAACCGGTAGCCCGTCGCACCTCCGTGGAGCTGACGAGTTGCCTGGACTGCCACCAGACCCTGAGCCTGCACGGCAGCAACCGCACCGATGACATCCAGGTCTGCGTCGCCTGTCACAACCCGCGCAATACCGACCGCGAGGTGCGGGAAGCGCTGGCCGCGGCCGGCCGGGTACCGCCCCCCACCGACGGCAAGGACGAGGAATCCATCGACTTCAAGCGCATGGTCCACGGCATCCACGCCGCGGCCGTGCGTGAGAACAAGTTGCAGATCGTGGGCTTCGGTGGTTTCAGCGTGCACGTGTACGACGAAGAGGAGGTGCAGTTCCCGGGCGACCTGTCCAACTGCACCGCCTGCCATACGAGTGACGGCTTCACGCTACCGCTGCCCAGCGGAGTACTGGGCACCACCATCGATACCGGCAGCAACCATGCCAGCCCGGTTGACGACACGGTAATCACCCCCATCACCGCGGTGTGCTCAAGCTGCCACGATGGCCAGACCGCCACCGCCCACATGCTGGACAATGGCGGCAGCTTCGACACCACCCAGAAGGCGATCGACGACGGCCAGGTGGTGGAGACCTGCGACGTGTGTCACGCGACCGGCCGGGACGCCGATGTAGCAGTGAAACACAACGTGCACGCCAAGCCCATCCAGTAGCACGCGGTGCCCTGAGAACCCCCGCCCTGCGGGGGTTTTTTTTGACCCCCTGGGAATCGGGGGGAAGGACTACTTGGGCTGGGTAAGGGCAGTGACCATGGCCTGAAGTTGCTCATCGCTGAGCGCCCTGACGTCCTTGTGCCGCTTGTTATCGGGGGCTTTGGCGTCCGCGATAATCTGGGCGGTGGTCAGGTCTTTCCAGTCTTCCGCCGGCTCGTGGCACTCAAGGCAAAGCGGTTCATCACCCGCCAAGACCGGCGTCGCGCCCGCATAGAGGCCGGCGACCATCATTGTGCAAATCAACTTTCTCATAAATGCTCCTTTCGGGATTATCCAACCGACGCTTTAGTAGCGCCGGGGTGGCACTTTAACACGATTGTACTAGCCGTAACGCTGGACGCCCGGTCAAAAGCCCCACTTGGCATCGCCTGCCGGCAACCGTATATTGAGCCCCCATGAGATATATCGGCAGCAAGAATTTCGACCACAGCCAACCCACCCGGGTAGGCGTACTGCTCACCAACCTGGGCACACCGGATGCGCCGCACAAAAAACCGCTGCGGAAATACCTGCGGCAGTTTCTCTGGGACCCAAGGGTGGTGGAAATACCGCGGCTGGCGTGGTGGCCGATCCTGCACGGCATTATCCTGTGGGTGCGCCCGGGGCGTTCCGCGGCCAGCTATCGCAAAATCTGGACCGAGCGCGGGTCACCGCTGATGTTCCACACCCGCGACCAGGCCCGGGCGCTGGCCGGATCAATGCGCGAGCTATTTGGCGAGCGCGTGGTGGTCGACTTCGCCATGCGCTACGGCACACCGGACATCGCCGGTACACTACAGGGCATGATCGAGCAGGGGGTCACCAGACTGCTGGTCCTGCCGCTGTATCCCCAGTACAGCGGCGCCACCACCGGCTCCACCTTTGACGCCCTGGCGGCCGACTTCACCCGGCGCCGCTGGCTGCCGGAACTGCGCTTTGTCAGCCAGTACCACGATCACCCGGCGTATATCGAGGCCATCGCCGACAGCATCCAGGCGCACCGCGCCCGACATGGCACCGGCGACAAACTGCTGTTTTCCTACCACGGCGAGCCGCGGCGCTACCTGGACCAGGGTGACCCCTATCACTGCCAGTGCCACAAGACCACCCGGCTGGTGGCGCAGCGGCTGGGCCTGCCGGAGTCATCCTACCTGACCACCTTCCAGTCCCGCTTTGGCAAGGCCGAATGGTTGCAGCCCTATACGGACACCACCTTGAAGGCGCTGGCGGGGCAGGGTGTTAAATCCGTCCAGGTCATCTGCCCGGGCTTCTCGGCGGACTGCCTGGAGACGCTGGAGGAGATCGGCGAGGAAAACCGCGACTGTTACCTGGCCGCCGGCGGGGAGCAGTTTGACTACATACCCTGCCTGAACGCCGAGCCCGGGCATATCACCGCCCTTGCGGCCATCGTCACCGAACAACTGTCGGGATGGCTGCAGGACAAGACTGACAACGCCGGTACCGCCAGGCAGGCTCGCGCCCGGACACTGGGTGCCAACCAATAGGAGAATCGAGCTCATGAGCAGAACGACCGCCGCCTGAGCGCTATTGTAACGCCTGTGCAGCGGGCACGTAGTCCAGGCCGAGGTCATCGGCGACGGCCTTGTAGGTGAGCTGGCCGCGATGCACGTTCAGCCCCGCGCAGAGATGGGGATCATCCAGCAGGGCCTGGCGGTAACCCTTGTTCGCAAGGTTGAGGGTGAAAGGCAGGGTGGCGTTGTTGAGGGCAAAGGTTGAAGTACGCGCTACGGCGCCGGGCATATTGGCCACGCAGTAGTGGACTACGCCTTCCTCCACATAGGTAGGATTCGCGTGGGTGGTGGCACGGCTGGTTGCAAAGCAACCACCCTGGTCTATGGCCACGTCGACCAGCACCGAACCGGGCTTCATCGTGCGCAGCATTTCACGGTCAACCAGTTTGGGCGCCGCGGCGCCGGGAACCAGCACCGCCCCGATCAGCAGGTCGGCGCCGGCCACGTAACGCGACAGCGCTTCCCGGGTGGAATACACCGTGTTCAACATGCAGCCGAACTGGAAGTCCAGTTCCTTCAGGCGCTGCAGCGAGCGATCCAGCACCGTGACATGGGCTTCCATTCCCATGGCCATGCGCACCGCATTGGTGCCGACGACGCCGCCGCCGATAACGACCACGCGGGCCGCCTCAACCCCCGGCACCCCTCCCAGCAGGATGCCTGAGCCCCCCTGCTCTTTCTCCAGACAGTGGGCGCCGGCCTGGATCGACATGCGGCCCGCCACCTCGCTCATGGGCGACAGCAGCGGCAGGCTGTTATTGGGACCGGTTACCGTCTCGTAGGCAATCGCAATACAGCCTGAGTCCAGCAACGCTTTGGTCTGGCCCGGGTCCGGCGCCAGGTGCAGGTAAGTAAACAATACCTGGCCCTTGCGCAGCATACGGCACTCCTCGGGCTGGGGCTCCTTGACCTTGACCAACATTTCGGCGCGCTCGAAGACTTCGGCAGCGCTCGCCACGACCTCCGCACCGGCTTCACGATACAGGTCATCTGACTGGCCAATGCCCTCCCCCGCGCCGCTTTGTACCAGGACCTGGTGGCCGTTGTGCACCAGTTCCAGCACGCTGCCGGTGGTCAGGCCGACTCGGTATTCATGGGTTTTTATTTCTTTTGGTACGCCTAGCAACATAAAGATCGTCTCCGCGAAGGGTCGGGTTGGTGAGATTCAGCCGGCGCAGTATAGGGCTTTGCAGGCAGCGAAGTTTCGCTATTTACTGATCAAAATAGGTGTTTTACCTTTTTTATGATATTTTTTTGGTTTATTCAACTGCTATATAACTTTGATTTCAGATGATCAGTCTAAATAGAATCGACAGGAATATCCTCCGGGCTCTCCAGCAGGACGGCCGCCTCAGCTATGCCGAATTGGCGCGCCAGGTCGGCCTGACCACCACGCCCTGCATCGAGCGGGTGCGCCGGCTGGAACGCGAGGGTGTGATCACGGGATTCAGCGCCCTGGTCAATCCGGTCGCGGTGGGGGCATCACTGGTGGTATTTGTGCAGATTCGCCTGTCCCGCACCTCCCAGGACAATTTTGAACAGTTCAAGGCGGCGGCCTTCGAGTTGCCGGAGGTACAGGAGTGCTACCTGGTCTCTGGCAATTTCGACTACCTGATCAAGGCGCGGGTGGCGGACATGGCCGCTTACCGGGAACTGCTGGGATCGACCCTGTTGGGACTGCCGGGGGTGCAGGAATCCACCAGCTACGTGGTGATGGAGACCGTCAAGGAAACCCTGTGCGTGGAGATTCCCTGAGTTACATCCAGCGCCGGACCCGCTGGCAATAGGCCGGGTATTGCTCGGGAAACGCGCTGCGCAGCATCTGCTCCTCAGGAACAATAAAACGCGCCTGGATGATAACGGCAAACACCAGCGGCACCAGCAGTGCCGAGGCGGCGCCCACCGTGATGGCACATCCGAGCAGGACAGCGACCATGCCCAGGTACATGGGATTGCGCGTGTAACGGTACACACCGCCGGTCACCAGGGTGCTGACATTGCGAAAGGGTATGATATCGGTACCGGCCCGCACAAACAGGCCGTTGGCGACCACCAGCAACACCAGGCCGACCACGATAATCGCGCCCCCCACCAGCTGGGCCGGCAAGCCGGTAAAGCGACTGAGCGGGTACAGCTCATTGAGCGCGAAGATGGCGATTAGGCCCAGCAGGAGCCAGACCGGGGGGTAGATCACTCGTTTGACCATGGGCAGCCTCCGGGATGTGTCAGTGCACCGGCAGGTGGAAATTGGCCGGTTCCAGCGCGCCTATCGCGTAGGCCAGGCCGATACCCAACAGGAAAGCCAGGGTGAGCCTGGTGCGGTCGTGGCTGTGAAAATGCACTTCCGGCAACAGGTCGCTGAGGGCGATACAGATAAATGCCCCGGCGGAAAACGCCAGCGCCGCCGCCACCAGGTAATCCCTGTTGTCGCCGAGAAAATCCACGCCAAAGAAAAACAGCAGGGCCCCCAGAGGGCACATCAGGGCGAACAGCAGGTTGTTGGTCGCCCTGGCACTGCGACTCCAGCCGCCCGCCGCCATGACGGTGGTGATGGACATGGCGTCCAGCGGCTTGTGCAACAGGATGGCCAGGAACACGCCGACACCCACCAGGCCGGCGGCCCCATCGGCGATTTCACCCAGCATCACGGCTCCCAGCGCTATGCCGTCGATGAGCGTATGCACCCCGAGACCCAGCGCTATACCCAGCCAGCTCATGCGATGCACTGGCGTGGCCTGGCCCCGGGAGGGGACGGCGTGGGCGTGTGCGGCGGCAGCGTGGTCGTGGTCGTGGTCGTGGTCGTGGTCGTGGTCGTGGTCGTGGTCGTGGAGATGCTCCTCCTCGTCACTGAAATCGTGCTGGTGAAAATGGAACATACGCAGCAGCAGTAACATGACAATAAGCCCCAGCATCAGCCATCGCACCGCGATGTCGGTTGCGGCGGGCCCGCCCAGCATGGCCACGCTGTGTGGCAGCAGGTGGAAGAACGCCACGCCCAGCATCAGGCCGGACACGAAGCTCATCGCCGACTGGGTGCGGGTATGGGTCATCCTCACCCAATTGGGCAACAGGCCGCCCACCAGGGAAAATCCCGCGATGGCGAGGCAATAGGCAACCAGCAGTAATGTCGGCGATAGGGTCATGAACCTCTGGCATTCCGGTTTTCGAAGGGCGGCGATTATCCCACAGTCACACGGTCTTGTAATTCATACCCCGCCGCCGCCGCGCAGGTGGCGGGCATTGACACTATAACTAATGCCCAATAGTTTGTCGGGAGCTTATCAGGAGTACGCCATGTCCCTCTACGAACCGATCGTTTCCAGCGACGGCCGCCGGCACCTGCAGTTGCGCAGCCCGGTCACCCTTGAGCCCACTGGTGAGCTGGTGTGCGCCAATACCGGGGATGTGGCCGCCGCCATCGCCAGGGCGCGGGCAGCGCAGCCGGCCTGGGCCGCCACCAGCATGAAGGCGCGTGCCGCCATCGCGCGGCGCGCCCTGCGGATTGTACTGGAAAGCCAGGACGAGATCATCGAGACGGTCGTGGCCGAAACCGGCAAGGCGCGAACCGACGCCATGAGCATGGAAGTGTTCTCAGTGGCCGACTCGCTGTGTTATTACGCCGAAAACGCCGAAAAATTCCTGCGGCCGCGCAAACGGCGGGTACACGGGCTGCTGGGCCTGATGAAGCAGCTGCGGATTGTCTACAAGCCGCTCGGGGTCATCGGCCTGATCACGCCCTGGAACGGGCCTTTCGTGCTGGTGATGAACCAGGCGGTGCAGGCCATCCTGGCGGGCAATGCGGTGGTGGCCAAGGGCTCCGAGGTGACCCCCTTCTCCGCGCGCCTGGCCGAGACGATTCTTAGCCGGGCGGGCCTGCCCGAGGGTGTGCTGCAGGTGCTGCTGGGTGATGCCGAGACCGGCGCCGCCATCGTTCGCGGGGGGGTCGACAAGGTCTCTTTCACCGGCAGCGTGGCCACGGGGCGCAAGATCGCCGAGGCCTGCGCCAGCCAGCTCATCCCCTGCACCCTGGAGCTGGGCGGTAACGACGCCATGATTGTCTGTGCCGACGCGGATCTCGACCGCGCCGCCGACGGCGCCTGGCTGGGCTCGTGCATGAACACCGGCCACTACTGCTGCGGCACCGAGCGCATTTACGTGGTGGAGGCGGTGTACGACGAGTTCCTGCGCCTGGTAATGGACAAGGGCAAAGGCCTGCGCCAGGGCCAGCAGTACGGCTGGGACGAGGATGTGGGCGCAGTATTCTGGGATCGCCAGCTGGCCATTATCGAGGCCCACGTGGAGGACGCCAGGGCGAAGGGCGCGAACATCCTGATGGGGGGGCGACGCAACCCGAACCTGCCCGGCCTCTACTACGAACCCACCGTTATCACCGGTGTCGACAACAGTATGGACATCATGCTGCACGAGACCTTCGGCCCCGTGCTGTGCATCCAGAAAGTGGCGAATGAGCAGGAGGCTGTCGCCCTGGCCAACGATTCAGAGTTTGGCCTCAACGGCAACGTCTGGACCAGGGACAAGGACAGGGGTTACCAGCTGGCCGCAGCCATCGACACCGGCTCCTGCAGCGTCAATGACATGGCCGTCAGTTACGGCATACCGGCCGCACCCTTCGGCGGGCGCAAAAACTCCGGGTTGGGCCAGGTGAACGGCAAAAAGGGCCTGCGGGGCTACTGCCACGAGATGCCTATAGTCATCGATCGCTTCGGCGGCAAGATGCAGAACGCCTATCCCTATAGCGCCAGGAGTGCCGAGAGCATGAAGAAGCTGATGGATTTTATCTGGGTGAAAACACCGCTCGGGCGCTGGCTGAGCTAGCGCCCGCTAGAACAGCACCAGGTTGTCGCGGTGGATCAGTTCCTCATCGCGCAGGTAGCCCAGCACGCCCTCGATCTCCCGGGACGGCAGGCCCATGATGCGCCGGGTTTCCTGCGCATTGTAATTGACCAGGCCCCGGGCGATCTCCCGCCCGCGGCTGTCCCGGCAGGACACCATTTCACCCAGGGTAAAATTGCCCTGCACGGCGCGCACCCCCACTGCCAGCAGGCTGCGCCCCGACTCGCGCAATACCCGCACTGCGCCGTCATCGAGTTCCAGGCTGCCCTGCACCTGGACCATACCCGCCAACCACTGTTTGCGGGCATTCTGCGGCTGCTTGCCGGTGCGCAGCCAGGTGCCGACATTGGCGCCGGAGGTGACCGCGGCGACGATATTGTCCACCCGCCCGGAGGCGATGATGGTCTCCGTGCCCGAGCGGGCCGCCAGCCGCGCCGCGCGCAGCTTGGTGACCATACCACCACGGCCCAGCAACCCGCCCTCTCCCGCCATGCCATCGAGCAGCGGGTCGTGGACATCACAACTTTCCAGCAATTCAGCCGCGGGGTTGCGGCGGGGATCTTCCCGGTACATGCCCTGCTGGTCTGTGAGCAGCAGCAGGGCGTCGGCGTCGATCAGGTTGGCGACCAGGGCGGCCAGGGTGTCATTGTCGCCAAAGCGGATTTCATCGGTGACGACGGTGTCGTTCTCATTCACTACCGGCACCACGCCCAGTTCCAGCAGGGTATTGAGAGTGCCCCGCGCATTGAGGTAACGATCCCGGGCCGTCACGTCGTCATGTACCAGCAGGATCTGCGCGGTGGCGATGCCGTAGGGTTTGAAGGCGTTTTCATAATGCTGGACCAGCACCGACTGGCCCACCGCCGCGGCCGCCTGCAGTTTATGCAGCAGGTGCGGGCGCGAGTTCCAGCCCAGCCTGACGATGCCGGCGGCGACGGCACCGCTGGAGACCAGCACCACCTCACAACCGCGCTCACGCAGGTGCACCAATTGCGCCACCAGGCCCGCGATAATATTGGCATCGAGACCGCGGCCATCGTCAGTCAGCAGCGCGCTGCCGACCTTGACCACCCAACGCCTGGCGTCGGCGATTTCATCGCGATCAGACATGGCGGGGCTCAGGGCGCATACACCACCTCGACATCATCGTCGTCATCAAAATCATCGTAGTCATCACCAACGTCATCGTCGCCATCCTCGCCCCGGGCGCGCCGGCGCTGCCGCGCGCGGTATTCCTCGACCCGCTGCCGCGCCTCGTCCTGCATGGCCAGCTGCATCCGGCGCTCGGCCTCGGCGAGTTCCGGCTCGGCCATTTCCGCGGCGCGGCGCTCCTCCAGGTACACCATCATATCGCCACACAGCGGGCCGGTACCCTCGCCATTGATGGCCGATACTTCGTACACCCGCCCCTGCCAGTTGAGTGCCGCGAGCAGGGCCTCCCTGCGCGCCGCAAACGTCCCGGCATCGAGCAGGTCGCTCTTGTTGAGCACCAGCCAGCGCTCCCGCGCGGCCAGGGTGGGGCTGAACCGCTCCAGCTCGCGCACGATCGCCAGCGCGGCATCCGCCGGCTCGCTGTCATCAAACGGCGCCATATCAACCAGGTGCAGCAAAATGCGGTTGCGCGTCAGGTGCTTGAGGAAGCGGATCCCCAGGCCCGCCCCGTCCGACGCCCCTTCGATCAGCCCGGGAATGTCCGCCACCACGAAGCTGCGATGGGCCTCCACTTTCACCACCCCAAGATTCGGTACCAGCGTGGTAAAGGGATAATCGGCGACCTTGGGCGTGGCGGAGGAGACCGCCCGGATAAACGTGGATTTGCCCGCATTGGGCAGGCCCAGCAGGCCCACATCCGCCAGCACTTTCAATTCCAGCTTGAGGTCGCGGTGCTCGCCCTCGCTGCCCCTGGTGGTCTGGCGCGGCGCCCGGTTGGTGCTGGACTTGAAGCGGGCGTTACCCAGCCCGTGAAACCCGCCCTGGGCCACGATCAGGCGCTGGCCCGGCACCGCCAGGTCTCCCAGCATTTCACCGGTGTCCTCGTCGAGGATAGTCGTGCCCACCGGCACCAGTAGCACCAGGTCCTCACCGCTCTTGCCGGTTTTGTTCTGGCCGCGCCCGGACTCGCCATTCTGGGCCCGGTAGGCTCGCTGGAAGCGAAAGTCCACCATGGTGTTGAGGGCGCTGTCGGCTTCCATGATGACGCTGCCGCCATCGCCGCCGTCACCGCCGTCGGGGCCGCCCTTGGGAATGTATTTCTCACGCCGGAAACTGAGGCAGCCACTGCCGCCGTTGCCGGCGAAAACCTTGATACTTGCCTCGTCTACGAATTTCATCTTTGGTCCGTCGTGTTTTTAGCCGTCTGTCTCGGACATTTGGCTGGATTGCCAGTATATCGAAAATCTGGCGTGGTTAATTGTGGCTTTGGCCGGCACTTTACACTCATTTCGCGTGTGTTCTGCCGCTTTCGTTAACCGCCTTTTTACAGGTCTTGTCCTGCTCCGTTTGCCGTGGTGGGCGGGGGTTACCTCGCTCCACGGCCAACCGTTCAAACTATACAGATGCAGGTACATAGTGATGCACCAGCACGGTTTTGTTTCACACTCGATAGCAGGCAGGGGTTCGGGTATGTCCTGGCGGAACATAAAAGGCCAGCGCCGAAGGAGTGGAGCAAGACAGCGCAGCGCTTTAAGGCTTGCGACCGACTGAGGGCAGCCCGGAGGGCCGCGGCCGACAATGGAAAGTCACTCTCACCGCACACTTCCGAAGACAAGCCGGCCAAAAAAAAGCCCCGTCAGTGACGAGGCTTCGCGTTACCCGGCTCGCAGCCCTCGTCTCAGGCGCTCACGATCTGGACGAACTTGCGGCTGTTCGGACCCTTGGTCACGAACTCCACCTTGCCGTCAGCGGTGGCGAACAGGGTGTGATCCTTGCCGACGCCCACGTTGGTACCGGCGTGGAAGCGCGTCCCGCGCTGACGCACGATAATGCTGCCTGCCTGCACTGTTTCGCCACCAAAGCGCTTCACGCCCAGGCGTTTGCTCTGGGAATCACGCCCGTTACGGGTACTACCACCAGCTTTCTTGTGTGCCATTGTTCAAACCCTCCTGTTACGCCGTAATACCGGTGATTTTCACCTCGGTGAACCACTGGCGGTGCCCCGTCTCCCTGCGATAGTGCTTGCGGCGACTGAACTTAACGATCTTGACCTTCTTGTGGCGACCGTGGGCAACCACCTCGGCAGTCACCTTGCTACCGGCGACAACGGGTGTGCCGATCTTGATGTTGTCGCCGCCCCCGACCATCAGCACGCGGTCGAATTCGACGGTGCCACCGGTGGGGACTTCAATTTTTTCCAGTTTCAGGGTTTCGCCTTCAACCACGCGATGCTGCTTGCCACCGCTTTCGATTACTGCGTACATAGTGTGCTCCGTTGAGTTAGCCTGCTCGCAATTGAAAAAAACCCTTGCAAATCAAGGGGACAGAGCCAGGCACTAACAGTTGATTTACACCGGCCAGAGCGGCGAAAGGACGCGACAGGGGCCAGAGGGCGGCGATTTTACTTAAATCAACCACCCACCGCAAGGGTTACTTTTTATATAAAAACAAGAACTTAAGCGCATGGAAGCAGCCTGGGCGCCTCGCTTGACAGCCCGGGAGTGGCGCCCTAGCATGCGCGGGCACTTTTTACGCCATCCAGGTCATGCAACAGATTCGCGCCAACGTAGCCACGGAATTCGAGCAGGTCAACCGGCTCATCGTGGAACAGCTCCATTCCGATGTGCCCATGGTAGAGAACGTGGGGCACTACATCGTCGATGCCGGCGGCAAACGCCTGCGCCCCCTGCTCGTACTGCTGTCCGCCACGGCACTGGGCGCCTGCAGCCCCGCGCACATCAAGTTCGCGGCGATCATCGAATTTATCCACACCGCCACCTTGCTGCATGACGATGTGGTGGATATCTCCAGCCTGCGCCGGGGCCGCCCAACCGCCAACGCCGAGTTCGGCAACGCGCCCTCCGTGCTGGTGGGCGACTTTCTCTATACGCGCGCCTTCCAGCTGATGGTGCAACTGGCGGATATGGACATCCTTTCCCATATGGCCGACACCACCAATACCATCGCCGAGGGCGAGGTGTTGCAGCTGGCGCGGGCCGGCCAGGCCGGGACCACCGAGGCGCAATACCTCGATGTGATCACCCGCAAGACGGCCATCCTGTTCGCCGCCGCCTGCTACGGCGCAGCCGGGCTGAGCGGCGCCGCCCTGCCCGTGCGCCAGGCGATGCACCGGTTTGGCCTCAACCTGGGCATTGCCTTCCAGATGATAGACGACGTGCTGGATTATGAAGGCGACCCGGCCACCATGGGCAAGAACGTGGGGGACGACCTGACGGAGGGCAAGACCACCCTGCCGCTCATACACGCGATGCGCGAGGGCAGCGACGCCCAGAGGACGCTTATCGAGGCGGCGATCAGCGGCAAGAGCGCGGAACATATAGGTGAGATCGTGGACGCTGTGCGCCAGTGCGGTTCGCTCGCCTACACCCGGGAACAGGCCAGGCATTACCACGACCAGGCACTGCTGGAGCTGGAACAACTGCCGCCGGGCACAGCGCGCAGATCGCTCGAGCGCATCACCCACCTGTCGGTGCATCGCGACCACTAGCAACCAGGCACCTTTGCTCCGGCATTGCACCCGCCCGAAGGCCTTTCTATACTCGGGGCACTCTCCTCTCGCCCCGGCAAGGCCAACCCATGACAACACGTGTGCTCCTGTCCGAGTTACCCGGCTACGGCAAGCTTCAGGCGCTGGCGGACGGCGTGAAAGCGGCCTCCATAGAGCAATTTTTTACCGCACAGCCAAACCGGGCCAGTGACTTCACCCTGGCGGCGGCGGGGCTCGGGCTGGACTACTCCAAGCACCTGGTGACGCCCCCCGTGCTCGCCCAATTGCTGGACCTGGTCAAACCCAGCGGACTGGATACCGACATCCAGTCCCTGTTTGGCGGGGAGCCAATCAACAACACGGAGGGCCGGCCGGCCCTGCACACCCTGCTGCGCGCCTCCAGCGACCAGGGCCTGCCCGACGAGTTCAACCAGGTTCGCGCCGCACGCGCAACCATGCAGCGGTGGGCTGGGCGCCTCAACAGCGGTGAGCAAAAAGGCTATTCCGGCGCGACGATCACCGATGTCGTAAACATCGGCATCGGCGGATCAGACCTGGGCCCCCGCCTGGTGACCGAGGCCCTGAAACCTTTCCAGGGCAACATCAGCTGCCATTATGTCGCCAATGTGGACCCGGCTGACCTGCAGGATACGCTGCTGGAGCTCGACCCCGAATCGACCCTGTTCATCGTCTGCTCAAAATCCTTCCGCACGGAGGAGACGCTCACCAACAGCCTGGCGGCGAGGGCCTGGCTGCTCAATGCCGGCGCCAGCGAGGCGGACCTCGACAAACACTTTATTGCCGTCACCTCCAACCTGGGCGCGGCCGCCGACTTCGGTATTCCCGCCGGCAACTGCCTGCCCATGTGGGACTGGGTGGGCGGGCGCTATTCAGTGTGGTCAGCGATCGGCCTGAGCTGCGCCATCGCCATCGGCTGGGACCGGTTCGAGGAATTCCTGGCCGGCGCCGAGGCCATGGACACGCATTTTCGCAGCAGCCCGCCGGCGACCAATATGCCGTTGATCATGGGCCTGCTGGAGGTGTGGTACGGCAATTTCCTCCAGGCCGGCAACCACGTTGTGTTGCCATATGACCACGGCCTGCGACGGCTGCCGGATTTTCTCCAGCAGTTGACCATGGAGAGCAATGGCAAGGGGGTCAGCCTCGACGGGAGGGCCCTGCCCTACACCACCGGGCCGGTACTGTGGGGCTCAGCCGGCACCATCGGCCAGCACTCCTTTCACCAGCTGCTGCACCAGGGCACGCTGTTGTGCCCGGCGGACTTTGTACTGCCATTGCGCACCCACACAGGCATGGGCGAACAACACCGTCGACTGGTGGCGAACTGCCTGGCACAGAGCCGTACCCTGATGGTGGGGCGCTCGCCGGAGGCGGCGCGCACGGCCCTGTTGGGCCGGGGCCTGGGCGGCGACGAAGCCAGCCGACTGGCGCCGCACCTGGCGATGCCCGGCAACCGACCCAACAGCGTTATCACCATGGACTCCGTCAATCCCGGCAGCCTGGGCGCGCTGCTGGCGCTGTACGAACACAGAACCTTCTGCAGCGCCCGGCTGTGGGGTATCAACCCGTTCGACCAGTGGGGCGTGGAATTGGGAAAGGAGATAGGAACGGACATCCTGGGGCGCCTGTCGGGGCAGACCTCGGCGGGTGCCATGGATCCTTCCACCGAGCGGCTGATGCGCGCGTGGCGAAACGCCCAGTCCTGAAGCCGGCTTCAGGGCGCGTCGATCAATTCCAGCAACTCCCGGGTCTTGTCCTGCATCAGCGCTGTGTCGCCGCGACTTTCAACATTGAGCCGCACCACCGGTTCGGTGTTGGACATACGCAGGTTGAACCGCCAGTTGCGCAGCACCATGCTCAGACCGTCCACGTGCTCGATCGACTGGGCCTGTTGCCGGTAGTTGGCTTCCACCCGCTCCAGCACCACCGCCGGATTCTCGATGGTGCGATTGATTTCGCCGCTGCAGGGATAGGCCTCCATCCGCTGTGCCACGAGGGTTGAGAGCCCTTTCCCCGCGGCGCTGACCAGGCCGGTAACCAGCAGCCATGGAATCATGCCGCTGTCGCAGAACGCGAAATCGCGGAAGTAGTGGTGGGCGCTCATTTCACCGCCGTAGACGGCGTTTTCCAGCCGCATCCGCTCCTTGATGAAGGCGTGCCCGGTCTTGCTCTGCACCGCCTCACCACCCAGCGATTCGACGATATCAATGGTGTTCCATACCAGGCGCGGGTCGTGCACCACCCGCGCGGGGCCGTGCCGCTTGAGGAAGGCCTCGGCCAGCAGGCCGACCACGTAGTAACCCTCGATAAACTCGCCGTGTTCGTCAAAGAAGAAACAGCGATCGAAATCCCCGTCCCAGCCCAGACCGAGGTCTGCGCCGTGCTCGCGCACGGCGGCAATAGTAGCGGTGCGGTTTTCCGGCACCAGCGGGTTGGGAACACCATTGGGAAAGTTACCGTCCGGTTCGTGATGCAGCTTGATGAATTCAAAAGGCAGGTGCGGCTCCAGCAGGTCTACCACCCGGCCGGCACCGCCATTGCCCGCGTCGACCACAATTTTCAGCGGTTTCAGCGCGGGGATGTCGACGTAGGACAACAGGTGCCGGACATAGGCCTCGGAGGTATCAAGGCGGTGCAGTTGCCCCGGCCGGGGCGCCGCTACGAATTCGTCCTTTTCCGCCATCGCCTGGATATCAAACAGGCCGGTATCACCCGAAATGGGCTTCGACTGCTCCCGCACGAACTTCATGCCGTTGTAGTCTTTCGGGTTGTGGCTCGCCGTCACGGCGATACCGCCGCCCATGCCGGCGTGGGAGGTGGCAAAATAAATCTCCTCGGTTCCGCACAGGCCGATATCATGGACATCCACCCCCTGCTCCAGCAGACCCTGCACCAGCGCGCCCTTGATCGACTCGCTGGTCAGGCGGATATCGTGGCCGACCACTACCTTGCCGGGTTTGATCACCTCGGCGTAGGCGCGACCGATCCGGCGGGCAATATCCTCATTCAACTGGTCGGGCACCCGACCGCGAACATCGTACGCTTTAAAACAGCTGATTGCTTTCACGATCTGCCTCCCTCAACGCCTGGCGTAGTAATTCTCATACACGTAATTGGTCGCCTCGACAAAGCCGGGCACACTGCCGCAGTCGAAACGGCGCCCCTTGAATTTGTAGGCCATCACGCAACCGCGTTTGGCCTGGATCTGCAACGCATCGGTCAACTGGATTTCGCCGTTCGCGCCGGGCGGTGTTTCACGAATGATATCGAAAATGTCCGGTGTGAGAATATAGCGGCCGATAATGGCGAGGTTGGATGGCGCATCTGCAGGGCTGGGTTTTTCCACCATCTCATCCACCCGGTAGATGCCATCGCGCAGGCTTTCACCGGCAATCACACCGTAATTACTGACCTCGTCAGGGGGCACTTCCTGGATCGCCACGATGGAGCAGCGAAACTGGTTGAAAAGCTCGGCCATCTGGGTCAGCACACCCGGGCCGTCATTCAGGCATAAATCATCGGACAGCAACACGCCGAAGGGCTCGTTGCCGATCAGCGACTGCCCGGTGAGTATCGCGTGGCCCAGCCCCTTCATCTCGCGCTGGCGCACCATGGTGAATATACCCTTGTCCAGCACACTGCGAATGCTCTCCAGGTAGGCCTCCTTGCCGCTGCCGGAAATCTGGTGCTCCAACTCGTAACTGATATCGAAGTGATCGGCGATGGCGCGCTTGCCACGGCCGGTGACCATGGCGCAAGTGGTCATTCCCGCAGCGATCGCCTCTTCGACCCCGTATTGCACCAGCGGTTTGTTGACGATCGGCAACATCTCCTTGGGCATGCTCTTGGTCGCGGGCAAAAAGCGGGTGCCGTAGCCCGCAACAGGAAAAAGGCATTTGGTGATTTTCATCAAACCTCCGTGTAATCGCCGGGCTACTTGCTGCGCCCGTAAACGTCTTCGTAACGCACAATGTCGTCCTCGCCCAGGTATGCGCCGGACTGGACCTCGATGAGTTCCAGCGGGATGCGGCCGGGGTTGGCGAGCCGGTGTTTGTGGCCCAGGGGGATATAGGTGGACTCGTCCTCGGCCAGCATGAACACCTTGTCCTCGCAGGTGACTTCCGCAGTGCCGTGCACCACCACCCAGTGCTCGGCCCGGTGGTGATGCATTTGCAGCGAGAGGGTCTGGCCGGGGTTGACCACTATCCGCTTCACCTGGAAGCGTTCGGACGTCACCAGCGATTCATAGGAGCCCCAGGGCCGGTATACCCGCCGGTGCTGGGATACCTCCGGACGATTCAGGTCCTTCAGGCGATTGACGATACGTTTTACGTCCTGCACCCTGCCGCGATCGGCCACCAGCACCGCATCGGCGGTTTCCACGACCACCAGGTTGGCCACCCCGATGCCCGCCAGCAGCCGCGAATCGCTGCGAAAATAGCTGTCGGTGCAGTTGTCGAGCATGACATCACCCTTGCAGGCATTGCCGTTGGGATCGCGCGAGGCCACATCCCACAGCGCCGACCAGGCGCCCACATCACTCCAGCCACAATCCAGCGAAACCACGGCGCCGACATCCGTTTTTTCCATCACGGCGTAATCGATGCTGTCGCTGGGGCAGCGGCGAAAGACAGCGGCCTCGGGCCGGACGAAATCCAGGTCGGTGGCCGCCGTTGCCATCGCCTCACGGCAGCAACTGAGTATTCGCGGGGCGTGCTCGCCCAGCTGTTCGAGGTAGGTCGCCGCGCGCAACAGGAACATACCGCTGTTCCAGAGGTAACTGCCGCTGTCGAGATAAGCCTGGGCAGTGGCGACATCGGGCTTCTCCACGAAGCGCTCCAGATCGTATAGCTCCGCCGCCAGGGCGGCACCGCACTTGATATAACCGTAGCCGGTTTCCGCGCTGGATGGCACCACGCCAAATGTCACCAGGCGGCCGCTCTGGGCCAGTGGGATGGCCTTGCCCACGGCCTGCGCAAACGCATCCGCGTCCTGGATCAGGTGGTCAGCCGGCAGCACCAGCAGCAACGCGTCCGGGTCCGTCTCCAATGCCTGTATGGCCGCGAGCGCGACAGCCGGGGCGGTGTTGCGACCCTGCGGCTCCAGAATGAGCGCGCTGGCCTTGATGTTTACCTGACGCAACTGTTCGGCCACCATGAAGCGGTGCTCCTCGTTGCATACCACCAGCGGCGCGCTTTCCTCCAGGCCCGAGGTCCGTCGCAGGGTTTCCTGCAACATCGACAGCTCCCCGGCAAGCGGCAGGAACTGCTTGGGGTGTGTCTCCCGCGAGACCGGCCAGAGCCGGCTGCCGACGCCTCCGGAGAGAAGGACAGGTGTTAACATAGGGTTCCTGTATCACCGGCAGTGTCACGGTGAGAAAATGATTATGAAGGTCCGCATATCCGGGCCGGGACATGATATCCGCTGTATGTTAGCGGATGCCAATATGCTTGGCTACCGAGTACCGGGCGGGGTTTCGCAAGGCGTGATCCGGGTCAAGGGTTGGCCGCTCCATGGCCGAAATGCGCTGGACTTGTGGCCCTCAGCATTTAAAATGGTGTGGTTCCGCGAAGCGCCACTTCGGTTCCGGCACACAGCTGTCGTCAGCGCAAAGAACAGTGGCGCGGTCTTCAAGACATTACTGGATAACCTATGACAGCAAAAAGTGCCTTCGGCAAGGAAGAACTGGTCACCTGCGGCAACGGCGAACTGTTCGGCCCGGGCAACGCACAACTGCCCACTGACAATATGCTGATGCTCGATCGTATCACCCACATCAGCTCAGAGGGCGGCGAGTACGGCAAAGGGCAAATCATCGCCGAACTCGATATTCATCCCCAGTTGTGGTTTTTCCAGTGCCACTTCCCCGGCGACCCGGTGATGCCGGGCTGCCTGGGCCTTGATGCCCTGTGGCAACTGGTGGGGTTTTTCCTGGGCTGGCGCGGCAACCCGGGCAGGGGGCGTGCACTGGGCTGCGGCGAAGTCAAATTCAGCGGCCAGGTTCTCCCCTCCGCCGCCAAAGTGGTCTACAACATCAATATACGGCGCGTTATCGAACGCAAGCTGGTGATGGGCATAGCCGATGGCAGCGTATCGGTTGACGGCCGCCAGATCTATACTGCCTCGGACCTGAGGGTCGGCCTGTTCAAATCGACGGAGTCTTTCTAATCCTATGAGCAGAAGAGTAGTAATTACCGGGCTGGGAATCGTCTCCTGCCTTGGCAACGACGCGGCATCTGTCACCCGCGCACTGTATGAGGGCCGCTCCGGCATCGCTACGCGGCAGGAACAGATCGATATGGGCATGCGCTCGCACGTGGCCGGCGCGCCACAGATCGACATCCCCGCCCTGGTCGATCGCAAGCAACTGCGCTTCATGGGCGATGCGGCGGCTTACGCCTACATCGCCATGCAGCAGGCTATCGCCGACTCCGGGCTGAAAGACGCCGATATCTCCAACGTGCGCACCGGTATTATCGCCGGTTCGGGCGGCGCCTCCGCGGCCATGCAGGTTGAAGCCGCCGATGTATTGCGCGAACGCGGCATCCGCAGGGTCGGCCCCTACCGGGTCACCCAGACCATGGGCAGTACCGTATCCGCCTGCCTGGCGACCCCCTTCAGGATCAAGGGCGTGAATTACTCGATATCATCGGCCTGCTCCACCAGTGCCCACTGTATCGGCAACGCGATGGAACAAATCCAGCTGGGCAAGCAGGATGTGGTATTCGCCGGTGGCGGCGAGGAGTTGCACTGGGCGCTGAGCTGCCTGTTCGATGCCATGGGCGCCCTCTCTACCAGGTACAACGACACCCCGGAAAGTGCCTCCAGGGCCTACGATGCCAACCGCGACGGTTTTGTCATCGCCGGCGGTGGCGGCATGCTGGTGGTGGAGGAACTGGAACACGCGCTGAAGCGCGGGGCCAGGATTTACGCGGAGCTGGTCGGCTACGGCGCCACATCTGATGGCTACGACATGGTGGCCCCCTCGGGAGAGGGCGCGGTGCGGTGCATGCAACAGGCGCTGGCGACGGTGACCGGTCCGGTCGATTACATCAACGCCCACGGCACCAGCACCCCCGCCGGTGACATCCAGGAATTAAAGGCCGTACGCGCCGCCTACCAGGACCGCGACCATATCCCCGTGGTCGGTTCCACCAAGTCCCTGTCGGGCCATTCGCTGGGCGCGGCGGGTGTGCAGGAAGCCATTTACTCGCTGCTGATGCAGCAACAGGGTTTTATCGCGGCCTCTGCCAACATCGAGACCCTGGACCCCGAGGCCGAGGGCCTGCCCATTGCCCTCGCCCGTCACGACAATGTCGACCTGCAGCGGGTGATGTCAAACAGCTTCGGTTTTGGCGGCACCAACGCCTCGCTGGTGTTCCAGAAATACAGCGATTAGTCCGGCGCCCGCCTTCAGGCGAGCAGATCGAGCAGGATCACCTCTACCTTGTCACCCTCTGCCACCGTCGTTCCCGGCGGGATAACCGCCAGCGCGTCGCTGTGGGACACCGAGCTCAACACGCCGGAACTCTGGTTGGGAAACCGGTGAGCCCGCAGGCCCGCGGCCGCGCCGGCCAATGTCACGCGCAGGTAATCCTGGCGCGTGCCGGGCTCATCTACCCGGAACGCGGCCTCGGCCAGCAGGCTCGGCCGCGCCGGCTCGCTCACGCCCTGCAACTTCAGCAGGAACGGGCGGGCGATCAGGCAGAAGGTCACGAACACAGAGGTGGGATTACCCGGCAGGCCGATAAAGGGCGTGTCGCCGATTCGGCCGAAGGCCAGTGGCTTGCCGGGCTTGATCGCCAGCTTCCACAGGTCCAGTCGCCCCAGGCGCTCGACCTGGGCCTTGACGTGATCCTCCTCACCTACCGACACGCCGCCTGAGGTAATCACGCAATCGGCCGTTGCCGCGGCCTCGGCCAGGGCCGTTGCCGTGGCGCCGGGGTCATCAGGCACGATACCGCCATCGATGAAGGTCATACCGAGGGCGCGCACGAGGCCGGCGAGCGTGTAGCGGTTGGAGTTATAGAGCTGGCCACTTTGCAGCGGCCCACTGCCCGGCTCGACCAGTTCGTCGCCCGTGGACAGCACCGCCACCCGCAGCGGCCGGTAGACCCTCACCGCCGCTCGCCCGACCGAAGCCAGTAAACCCAGGTCCTGCGGTCGCAGCACGCGGCCCCGGGCAAGCACCGCGGCCCCAAGGGCTATATCCTGGCCCCTGGGACGAATATTCTGCCCCTCGACTACCGGGCCCGAAATCGTCACCACGCCGGCGTGCTCCTGGCAATTTTCCTGCATCACCACGGCATCGGCACCCGGCGGGATCACGGCGCCGGTGAAAATACGCGCCGCCGTGCCCGCTGCCAGCTCCGCACCGGCGGCGGCGCTGCCCGCCGCGATACGCTGGCTCACGGGCAGCGGGCCGGTGGCATCCGCCGCCCGCAGGGCATATCCGTCCATCGCGCTGTTGTCATGCCCCGGCACCGCGATGGTGGCAATAACGTCCTCGGCCAGGACCGCGCCCAGGGCGTCGATCAGGGCCAGTTCAATGGTCGCCCCGGTGGTGCCGGCAGCTGCGAGCACCTGCGCCAGGGCATCGGCGACCGGCAGTAACGTACTCAAGCCTCCCGCTCCCTCACCTTGAGCACACCGACAAAATTGCAGGGTCGATGGCTGCTGTCCAGCTGCTCCCGGATTATCCCGTTCCAGGCGGTCTTGCAGGCACCGGTTGACCCCGGCACACAGAAGATCACCGTGTCATTGGCGAACCCGGCCACTGCCCTGGACTGGATGGTCGACGAGCCGATCTCGGTGTGTGACAGGGCCCGGAAGATCTCGCCGAAGCCGTCGATGTCCTTATCAAACAGCGGGCGCACGGCCTCGGGGGTCGAATCCCTCCCGGAAAAGCCCGTGCCACCGGTGACCAGTACCGCGTCTATACCGGCATCGGCGATCCAGCCGGACAGAACAGCCCGTATCTTGTAGATATCATCAATCACAATGGCCCTGGCCGCGGCGCGATGCCCCGCAGCGGCGAGGGCGTCCACCAGGTACTGCCCGGAGGTGTCGGTCGCCTCGGTGCGGGTATCGGAAACGGTCAGGACGGCGACTGCCAGTGGCCGTGCCTGCTCATCGGTTGCTTTTGCCATAAATAGACCTCACTCCTGTTGTCGTAGCCTGGCGTAATACTGCTTCACATTGGCGGCAATTGCGCCACGCCAGGGCGCCTGCTTGATGGCAAATGTGTTGCGAATCTTGTTGCAATTGAGCGAGCGGTTGAGGGGGACCAACCCCTCCGGCTGCCGTTGCAATTGCACCGCGTCGGGACTGAATTCGGAAAACTGGGAAGCGCAAGCCAGTAGCGCCTCGGCAAATTCATAGTAGGTTGCGCTGTCCGAGCTGCAGTAGTGGAAGATGCCATAGGCCTCCAGCCCGGTGCTCAACTGGTCCAGCAGGGCCGACAGTACACGGGCACCATCGTCTGCCGACAGGGGGCAACCACGTAAATTATTGTCCATCACCAGGCTGGCACCCTGCTCCCCCAACTGCCCCAGCATCTGGGTGATCAGGTTGGTGCCATCGAAGGAAAAGACCGGCCCCAGGCGCAGAATCAGGTGGCGCTCGCAGCTGTCGCGCACCAGTTGTTCGGCACGGGCCAGCAGGGCACCGGCACCAGCCTCGTTGTCGGGGTAATCCTCCTCGGTATACGGGCGGTCAAGCTGGCCGGAAAATACCCGGGAATTGGACGTGTACAGGTAGGTTATGCCGCTGCGCTGGCAGGCTTTGGCCACCCAGTGGCACCGTTTGAGATCCACTTCCTGCAGTGGGTCGACACCGTCAGCCGCCGCGGAAATCCGCAGGTCGACGACAATGTCACATTTGGCCCGCACCACTGCCTTTTTGGCCTGGCGCTCACTTTTCCAGCGACAGGTGGCGCGGGTGACCGGCACCACCTGGTGACGTCCCAGATGCTGCAACCTGTTGAGCAGGGCGTGGCCCAGGGGGGTGTCTGATCCAAGTATCAGTGCCCGCACAGCTGCTATACCATCGCCCCTGAAGCCTTCAACCTGTGCTCAAGCCAGTCGCCTCAGAACGGGATATCGTCGTCAAAATCACCGAAATCCGCCGCCGGCGGCTGTGAACTCGCCGCCGGGGCGGCAGAGGCGGCGCGCGGCGCACTCTTCTGGAATTCACCCGGTGCGCTGTAATCGCCGCCGGAACCGGCATTGCGGCTGTCCAGCATCTGCATGTCGCTCGCCAGCACCTCGGTGGTGTAGTGATCCACGCCGGCCTTGTCCTGCCACTTGCGGGTCTGGAGCCTGCCCTCAACGTAGACCTTGGAGCCCTTCTTGAGATACTCCCCGGCAATCTGGCCCAGGCGGAAGTTGCCGCGGTCCTTGAACACCACCCGGTGCCACTCGGTCCGCTCCTGTAACTGGCCGGTCTGCTTGTCCTTCCAGCTCTCGCTGGTGGCGATACTGGCATTTGTGACGGCACCGCCATCGGGGAAGAAACGCGTTTCCGGGTCATTGCCCAGATTACCCACCAGGATGACTTTATTGACGCCCCGTGAAGCCATAGAAATTCCTCAATTCGTAAACAATTTTGGTGTCCGGATGAACCATGGACTATAGCAACCCCGCCACTCAATTGCGACAGCCGGGGCGGCCATGTTCCATCTTTTGCCGGCTGGCGGGGTTGTGTTATCGGGTGCCCGGCGCGTGCTCGGGGTCGGGCACCGGGACCGGGGTGAGTGCGGCCCCCAGCATCAGCAGCCACCACGCCAGCGCCAGCCCGAGGCACAGGCCCACCAGGCTGAGTTGCCCGAAGTGCTGCACCAGCCAGCCCCCCCCGGCACCCCCGGCGAAGGTGCCCAGGAACTGGCAGGTTGAATAGATGCCCAGGGCGGTGCCCTTGCCCCCGGCAAAAACCGACTTGCTCACCTGGGAGGGCAGCGTGGCCTCGAGGTAATTGAAGCCGACAAAAAACAGCCACAGCGCCAGATAGAGCACAATCGCGCTGCTCGCCAGGCCCAGCATGGGGATCGCCAGGGCCAGCAGGGCGATACCGCACAGGAACATTTCGCGGGGACGACCACCGCGCTCGGCGATCCGCATGAGCGGCAGCATGCCGACTACCGACAACACCAGCACCGGCAGGTAGACCTGCCAGTGATGGGCGCGATCGACGCCCGCCAGTTGCTCCAGCGCCCCGGGCACGACCAGAAAGCAGGCCATGAGGATAAAATGCAGGCTGAACACACCGAAGTTCAACCTGAGCAGCGCGGGGTCCCGCAGGGCGCGGCCGAACAATTTGGGCCTGGCGCCCACATCGCTGTGCATGACCGCGCCGGCATCCGGGGTGGGCACCAGCAGCGCGACAATAGCGATGCCCCCGCCGGCGAGCAGGGCCGTCACCCAGAACACCGAGGCCAGCCCACCCACGGCGGCAATAACGGGCCCGAGCACCAGGGCGACCGCAAACGACAGGCCGATACTCATGCCGACAATGGCCATGGCCTTGGTGCGCTGCTCGGTGCTGGTCAGGTCCGCCACCAGGGCCATGACCGTGGCGGCGATGGCGCCGGCGCCCTGGACCGCCCGCCCGATGACAATGCCCCACAGGCTGTCGGCCGTCGCTGCGAGTACACTGCCGAGCGCAAACACCAGCAGGCCGCCGATGATGACCGGTTTGCGCCCGACCTGGTCCGATAGCCAGCCCAGGGGTAGCTGCAGCGCGGCCTGCGTCAGGCCGTAGGCGCCCAGCGCCAGGCCGATCAGGCTGGGGGTGGCACCGGGCATGTCGCCCGCGTAGAGGCTCAGCAGGGGCAGGACCATGAAAAGGCCCAGCATGCGGAAGCTGTAAAGAAGCGCCAGCGAGCTGACCGATCGTCGCTCCAGCGCTGTCATGGGATGTTCGGTAATCACGGAGGGCTACGTCTTTGAAAATACAGCCGCGAATAGTACCAGTTTCGCTGCTCGCAGCCCATCCATAGACCGCGCCCAACCGTAAATTACAGGATGCTTTTGCAGCCACATGGGTCAGGGCATATACTGCCGGGTTTGGTTTTCACTGAGGTATCGGGCCAATTATATGGACACTATCCAAGTACGCGGGGCGCGCACCCACAACCTCAAGAATATCGACCTGGACATCCCCAGGGACAAACTGGTGGTGATTACCGGCCTGTCGGGCTCGGGCAAGTCCTCCCTCGCCTTCGACACGCTGTACGCCGAGGGCCAGCGCCGTTACGTGGAATCCCTGTCCACTTACGCCAGGCAGTTCCTGTCAATGATGGAAAAGCCCGATATGGATCATATCGAGGGTCTTTCACCCGCTATCTCCATCGAGCAGAAGTCCACTTCACACAACCCGCGCTCAACCGTGGGCACGATTACCGAGATCTACGACTACCTGCGCCTGCTGTTCGCCCGGGTGGGCGAGCCCCGCTGCCCCGATCACGGTCACAACCTGCAGGCCCAGACCGTCAGCCAGATGGTCGACAGCGTGCTGGCCCTGCCCGCGGGCAGCAAACTGATGTTGCTGGCGCCGGTGGTGAGGGATCGCAAGGGCGAGCACCTGCATGTGTTCGAGGAGTTGCGGGCCGGCGGCTATGTCCGTGCGAGGATAGACGGCATCGTCACCGACCTGGATGATGTACCGGTATTGGACAAGAAGAAAAAGCACCGCATAGAGGTGGTCGTAGATCGCTTCAAGGTGCGCGCTGACCTGGGGATACGCCTGGCCGAATCCTTTGAAACGGCCCTGGGGCTTACCGATGGCCTGGCGGCGATCAGCTACATGGACGGCGACGGCGACGACATCAGTTTTTCCGCGCGGTTTGCCTGCCCCGAATGCGGCCACAGTATCGATGAACTGGAACCCAGGCTGTTCTCGTTCAACAACCCGGCGGGCGCCTGCCCCAGCTGCGACGGCCTCGGCGTACGCCAGTATTTCGATCCGGAGCGCGTCGTGCTGCACCCCGAGGCCAGCCTGGCGGAGGGCGCGATCCGCGGCTGGGACCGGCGCAATGTCTATTACTTCCACATGCTTACCTCCCTGGCGGAGCACTACGGCTTTGACATTGATACGCCGTTTGAGCAACTGGACAAGAAATACCGGCAGGTGATCCTGCAGGGCAGTGGCAAGCAGGAGATCGCCTTTGCCTACGTCAACGACCGGGGCGACGTGTTCAGGCGCACCCACACTTTCGAAGGGATTATTCCCAACATGGAGCGGCGCTATCGCGACACGGATTCCTCGTCGGTGCGCGAGGAACTCGCGAAGTTTCTCTCCAACCACCCCTGCCCCGAGTGCGAGGGCACCCGCCTGCGCCGCGACGCCCGCCACGTGTTCGTGGATGAGCGCACGCTGCCCAGTATCACCAGCATGCCGGTGGGCGAGGCCGAGTTGTATTTTGAACAGCTTCGACTGGAGGGCCGCAAGGGCGAGATCGCCAACAAGATCATGAAGGAACTGCGGGCTCGCTACCGCTTCCTGGTGGATGTGGGCCTCAACTACCTGACCCTCAATCGCAGCGCCGAAACCCTCTCGGGGGGCGAGGCGCAGCGGATTCGCCTGGCATCCCAGATCGGCGCGGGGCTGGTCGGCGTGATGTACATCCTTGACGAGCCCTCCATCGGCCTGCACCAGCGCGACAACGAGCGACTGCTCGCCACCCTCACCCACCTGCGCGACCTGGGCAATACGGTACTGGTGGTGGAACACGATGAGGACGCTATCCGCAGTGCAGACCACATCATAGATATCGGTCCCGGAGCGGGCGTGCACGGCGGCCGGGTTGTCGCCCAGGGCAAGCTGAAGGACATCCTGGCCAACAAGGACTCACTGACCGGCGCCTACCTGTCCGGCAAACGCCGGATTGAAATACCCGCCAGGCGCACGCCCAATGACCCCAAACGCCAGTTGGTACTGACGGGGGCGAGCGGCAACAACCTGCAGTCTGTCACCCTCGGGATTCCCCTGGGACTGCTGACCTGCGTAACCGGCGTCTCCGGCTCCGGCAAGTCCACGCTGATCAACGGCACGCTCTATCCCCTGGCCGCCACCGAACTGAACGGCGCCACCACCCTGACGCCCGCGCCCTACGCATCGATCGAAGGCATGGAGCTGATAGACAAGTGCATTGATATAGACCAGAGCCCGATCGGGCGCACCCCGCGCTCCAATCCCGCCACCTACACCGGTATTTTCACGCCCGTGCGCGAGCTCTTCGCCGCCACCCAGGAGGCCAGGTCTCGCGGCTACAAGGCCGGCCGGTTCAGCTTCAATGTGAAGGGCGGCCGTTGCGAGGCCTGCCAGGGCGACGGCGTCACCAAGGTGGAGATGCACTTCCTGCCGGATATCTACGTGCCCTGCGATATCTGCAAGGGCAAACGCTACAACCGGGAAACGCTGGAGGTGCGGTACAAGGGCAAGAATATCCACGAGGTGCTGGAAATGACGGTCGAAGACGCACTGGTGTTCTTTGACCCGGTTCCGGCCATTGCCCGCAAACTCCAGACTCTGATGGATGTCGGCCTGTCATATATCCGCCTCGGGCAGGCGGCGACCACACTTTCCGGCGGAGAGGCCCAACGGGTGAAACTGTCCCGGGAATTGTCCAAGCGGGATACCGGCAAGACTCTGTATATACTGGACGAACCCACCACTGGCCTGCACTTCGAGGACATCAAGCAATTGCTGGCCGTTCTGCACCGTCTGCGGGACCACGGCAATACCATCGTGATCATCGAGCACAACCTGGATGTAATCAAGACGGCCGACTGGATCGTCGACCTGGGCCCCGAGGGCGGCAGCGGCGGCGGCCGGATTATCGCCACCGGCACTCCGGAGGCTGTGGCCAAAGCGAAGCATTCGTTCACGGGGCAGTTCCTGGCGCCCCTGTTGAAGCGCAGGGCCGGCCGGCGAGCCGCTTAGTCGCCGCCCGGCCTACGGCCACCCCGCCCCGGGCGTTTTGACCCGCGCTGTCTCTATCTTGCCGGTGCGCTCGACTGCGGCCACGTCATGATGGGAGGTCAGGGCGGTGACCGCATACAGGTCACGTCCATCGTCACCGCCCAGCATGCAGGCATAGCAGTTCTGGCTGGTCGCCACCACCTGCAGCACCTCGCCACCCGGCGCGATAAGCACACACTCGGGCGCCACGGCATTGGCCACCCAGATGTTGCCATCGGCATCCAGGCAGATGCCGTCCGGCGCCCGCTGCCCTAAAGCGGCCCACTCCCGGCGGTTGGCCAGGCTGCCGTCCGCCAAAATATCGAAGGCCGTCAGGCAGCTTGCCAGGGTTTCGCCGACTACCAGGGTTTTTCCATCCGGCGTTACCACGGTGCCATTGGGAAAATGCATCTCCCGGGCGGCCAGGTGCACGCTGCCATCGGGGTCAACCCGCACCAGGTTGGTGGATGGGTGCTCGGCAAACACGGAAGCAACACCGCGCCGGGACAGTTCGGCGTCGAGGTCGAAGCCAAAATTGCCGACCCAGGCCCGCCCGTTGCCGTCCACCACCATGTCATTGCACATGTGCCGCGCCAGTCCCGACAGGTCTGCATGCTCGACAAAACCCGTACCTTCCTGGCGCAACACTTTCAGCGCCCGCATCGACACCACCAGCAGGCGTCCGTCGGGTAGCCAGCCCAGCCCGGAGGGCTGATCCTCGAAGCGGTGTTCGATGCTGACACGCCCGGCCGTATCCATGGATTTGACCGCGTGGTCATAGAAATCACTGAACCACAAACGCCCGTTATGCCAGCGTGGGCCCTCGCCAAAATACAGCCCGTCGGTAAGTGTGTGCGCCTGTGTCACGGCCAGATCCTTTCAAAACATATCCCGCCAGCCTAGCAGATGTCCGCCGGGAGGCAAGCCCGGCCGCTACCGCAGCGCACACAAAAAAGCCGGGCAGTGCCCGGCTGTTATCGGTGGTACCGCCAGCGGAATATCAATCCTCGCTGTCTTCGACGCTCTCGACCTCCGGGCGATCGACCAGCTCAACGTACGCCATGGGCGCCTTGTCGCCCGTGCGGTAGCCGCACTTGAGTATACGGATATAGCCACCGGGACGTTCCTGGTAGCGCGGCCCGAGCTCACTGAACAGCTTGCCCACTGCCTCCTTGCTGCGCGTGCGGTCAAACGCCAGGCGACGATTCGCGACGCTGTCCTTTTTGGCCAGGGTGATCAGGGGCTCCGCATAGCTGCGCAGTTCCTTCGCCTTGGGCAGGGTGGTCTTGATCAGCTCGTGCTCCACCAGGGACACGGCCATATTGCGGAACATGGCCTTGCGGTGGGAGCTGTTCCTGTTTAACTGACGTCCACTATGACGATGACGCATCTTTCCAATCCTATACTGTCTGTGCTATCTCAGCACTGCTTAGTGTGATGCGGGTTGCAGCCGGTGGCTGTAACCCGATCCTCGTTTTCTTAAACGCTCAGAACCCTGTCGTCGTTCTTCAGGCTCGCCGGCGGCCAGTTGTCCAGGCGCATGCCCAGGGACAAACCGCGTGAGGCCAGTACGTCCTTGATTTCCGTCAGTGACTTCTTGCCAAGGTTCGGCGTCTTCAGCAGCTCAACTTCCGTGCGCTGCACCAGGTCACCGATGTAGTAAATGTTCTCGGCCTTGAGGCAGTTGGCGGAGCGAACCGTCAGCTCCAGGTCATCGACCGGACGCAGCAGAATCGGGTCTACCTCGTCCTCTTCGATCACGGACTCAGACTCGCTCTCACTCTCCAGGTCGACAAATACCGCCAGCTGCTGCTGCAGGATGGTGGCTGCCCGGCGAATCGCCTCCTCCGGGTCTATGGTCCCGTTGGTCTCCAGGTCCAGCACCAGCTTGTCGAGGTCGGTGCGCTGTTCTACCCGTGCTGCTTCCACCACGTAGGATACGCGGTGTACCGGCGAGAAGGTGGCATCGAGCTGCAGGCGACCGATTGAGCGGGTTTCCTCTTCCGGGTTTTCGCGAGAATCTGCCGGCGAGTAACCGCGACCGCGCGCTACGGTCAGCTTCATGCTGATCTCGGAGTTGCTGTTCAGGTGGCAGATCACGTGCTCCGGATTGCGCACTTCAATATCGTGATCAACCAGGATGTCGGCGGCAGTAACCACGCCCGGGCCTTTCTTGCTCAGGGTCAGCTCGGCCTCTTCCTTGCCGTGCATGACCAGCGCAACACCCTTGAGGTTCAGCAGGATTTCGATAACATCCTCCTGCACACCCTCGATCGCGCTGTACTCGTGCAGCACACCGTCGATCTCCACCTCGGTAATGGCACAGCCCGGCATTGACGACAGCAGGATACGGCGTAACGCATTACCCAGAGTGTGGCCAAAGCCACGCTCCAGGGGCTCCAGGGTGACCTGGGCGCGGGTGTTGTTCTTTTCGTCTACCTTGATGACGCGGGGTGTCAAAAATTCGTTCACTGCACTCTGCATTGGGGCACCTGTATTGTAGGTTGGTCCTTCAGTGGATTACTTGGAGTAAAGTTCGACGATCAGGTTTTCGTTGATCTCTGAAGAGAGCTCCTGACGGTCGGGTACTGACTTGAACACCCCTTCCAGCTTTTCGCTGTTCATTTCAATCCACTCGGGTTCGCCACGCTGGGCGGCCAGCGCAAGGGCGGACTGCACTCGCAGCTGCTTCTTGGCTTTTTCGCGCAATGAAATCACATCGCCGGCTTTCACCTGGTAGGACGGAATATTCACCGCAGCACCGTTAACGAGGATTGCCTTATGCGCAACCATCTGGCGGGCTTCGGCGCGAGTGGAGCCAAAACCCATACGGTAAACAACGTTGTCGAGGCGGCTTTCAAGCAGTTGCAGCAGGTTTTCACCGGTTGCACCCTTGAGGCGGGCCGCTTCCTTGTAGTAGTTGCGGAACTGCTTTTCAAGTATCCCGTAGATACGGCGCACTTTCTGTTTTTCACGCAGCTGTACACCGTAATCAGACAGGCGGCCGCGACGGGCGCCATGCTGGCCGGGAGCAGTTTCCAGTTTGCACTTGCTTTCCAGCGCACGCACACCGCTTTTCAGGAACAGGTCAGTTCCTTCACGACGGGAAAGCTTGCACTTGGGTCCAATATATCGAGCCATGTCAATTCTATCCTGTAAGCGTTATACGTTAAGTTATACGCGACGTTTCTTGGGAGGACGGCAGCCATTGTGAGGTATAGGCGTAACGTCGGTAATATTGCTGATCTTGTAGCCACAGGCATTGAGTGCGCGCACGGCGGACTCTCGACCGGGGCCGGGACCCTTGACCTGCACATCCAGGTTCTTGAGCCCGTATTCCTTGGCGGCCTCACCGGCGCGCTCGGCAGCTACCTGCGCAGCAAACGGCGTGCTTTTACGTGAACCGCGGAAACCGGAACCACCGGAGGTAGCCCAGCTCAGGGTGTTACCCTGCCTGTCTGTGATGGTGATAATGGTGTTGTTGAATGACGCGTGGACATGCGCAATACCGTCCACCACCGTCTTGGTAATCTTTTTACGGGTGGTTTTGACACCTGGCTTAGCCATAGTTTACTTCCTGCTTTAATATCAACACTGCACTAGGGTGCAGCTACACTAAAAACGGATTCGCTGTGAATCTGTACCTTACTTGCGAATCGGCTTGCGCGGGCCCTTGCGGGTACGGGCATTGGTTTTGGTACGCTGTCCGCGCAGGGGCAAACCCCGACGGTGGCGCAGACCCCGGTTACATCCGAGGTCCATCAGGCGCTTGATGTTCATGGAGACTTCACGGCGGAGGTCACCTTCCACGGTCATCTCTGCCACCCTGGCCCGCAAAGCGTCCATCTCGCCTTCGGACAATTCGCTTATCTTGATGTTCTCGGCAACGCCAGAGTCGGCACACAGCCGCTTGGCCTGGCTGCGACCCACGCCAAAGATATATGTCAAAGAGATAACAGCATGCTTGTTATCAGGTATGTTGACGCCGGCAATACGAGCCATCCAACTTTCTCCAATCGTTTATCGTCGCTCTTTGCTGCAAATTCTGTCCCGAGCCGGCGAAATTACCTTAATTTCATCGGGGCGGGGGCAAAAGGCGCAGCATTCTAGCGATATCGTTACTAAAAATCAACCGCCGGAAATTAACCCTGGCGCTGCTTGTGGCGCGGATCCGTATTGCAGATCACACGCACCACGCCATTACGGCGCACCACCTTGCAATTCCTGCAAATCTTCTTGACCGATGCACGTACTTTCATGACAACTTCTCCGTTTCCTCTACCCTGGCCACTCGACCGATCCGGCTTACCGAACCCGTCCCGCACTGCCATAGGTTTTCAAATTAGCCTTTTTCATCACCGAATCGTACTGGTGCGACATCAGGTGGCTTTGCACCTGTGCCATAAAGTCCATCACAACCACCACAACGATCAGCAATGAGGTACCGCCCAGGTAAAACGGTACGTTCCACATCACCACCAGAAACTGCGGCAACAGGCACACCAGCGCTATATAGGCGGCACCGAATACAGTCAACCTGGTCAGCACGCCATCGATATAATTGGCGGTTTGCTGGCCCGGGCGAATCCCAGGGACGAACGCCCCTGATCGCTTCAGGTTGTCTGCCACTTCCACCGGGTTAAACATCAAAGCGGTGTAAAAGAAGCAGAAAAACACAATAAATACCGTAAACAGCAATATGTTCAACGGCTGCCCCGGGCCGATGGCAACAGCCATGTCCTGCAGCCAGTCGACGGAGCCGGACGTACCGAACCACTGGGCGATAGACGCCGGAAACAACAGAATACTACTGGCGAAGATCGCCGGAATCACACCCGCCATGTTGACCTTGAGCGGCAGGTGTGAGCTCTGTGCCTGGTACATCTTGCGACCCTGCTGGCGCTTGGCATAGTTAACCGTGATCCGACGCTGGCCGCGCTCAATGAACACAATCATGTAAATAACAGCGATTGCCAGGGTCAGGATCAGCAACAGCACCAGGATATTCAGTTCGCCCTGCCGCGCCTGCTCCAGCGACTGGCCAATAGCCGCCGGCAGTCCCGCCACAATACCCGCGAAGATCAGCAGGGATATCCCGTTGCCCACACCCTTCTCGGTGATCTGCTCGCCCAGCCACATCATGAAAACCGCGCCCGTTACCAGGGAAGTAATCGCGATGACAAAAAACAGCGGCGAGGCGTCGTAGGACATACCCTGGTTCGCCATACCAACCGTCATACCGGTTGCCTGGACGATCGCCAGTACCACCGTGAGGTAGCGGGTGTACTGGCTGATCTTACGGCGCCCGGACTCCCCTTCCTTCTTCAACTGCTCCAGCTGCGGCGTCACGGCCGCCATCAACTGCATGATGATGGAAGCCGAGATGTAGGGCATGATCCCCAGCGCCAGGATACTCATACGCTCGAGCGCGCCACCGGAGAACATATTCGCCAATCCCAGGATAGTGCCCTGGTTCTGGTTGAACAGCGCCGCCAGCTGGTTCGGATCGATTCCCGGAACAGGAATATGGGTACCTATCCGGTAGACGATAATGGCCAGTAAAACAAAACGAAGGCGAGCAAAAAGCTCGCCCAGGCCTGCCTTGTTTACCGATGGTAGCTGAGGCGTTGCCATTTATTCCTCTACTTTCCCGCCGGCTTTTTCTATCGCTTCACGGGCACCCCTGGTAACCGCGATGCCCTTGACGGTGATGGCCTTGTTAAGCTCACCTGACAGGAATATGCGCACCCTGGCGATATTCACGTTGACAAGGTCGGCACCCTTGAGCGCCGCCAGATCGACTATGCTGCCCTCGACATTATTCAGCTCACTCAGGCGAACCTGGGCAGTAGTGCGGGATATCCTGGAGGTAAAGCCGTACTTGGGCAAACGCTTCTGCAGCGGCATCTGGCCACCCTCAAAGCCGGGCCTTACCCTGCCGCCTGAGCGTGACTTCTGTCCCTTGTGACCACGGCCCGCGGTTTTACCCAGGCCACTACCGATACCGCGGCCGACGCGCTTGGCATTCTGGCGAGCACCCGGCGCCGGGCTCAGGGTGTTCAGTCGCATAACTTCTGACATGATTTAATCCTCTACCCTTACGAGGTAATTTACCGCGTTGATCATGCCACGAACCGAGGGGGTGTCTTCCACTTCGACCGTGTGACCAATGCGACGCAATCCCAGACCCGCGACACAAGCCTTGTGGTTCTTGAGTCGCCCGTAGGTGCTCTTGGTCTGTGTAACCTTGATTTTTTGCTTAGCCATGACGAACAAATCCAGTTATTAGTTCAGTATCTCTTCAACCGTCTTGCCACGCTTTGCGGCGACTTCATCGGGCGCTGCCATGTCGCGAAGACCATTGAAAGTAGCGCGCACCACGTTTACCGGGTTGGTAGACCCGTAGCACTTGGCGAGCACGTTATGCACGCCCGCGATTTCCAGAACCGCCCGCATCGCACCACCGGCGATGACGCCAGTACCTTCTGAGGCCGGTTGCATGTACACCCGGGAAGCACCGTGGGCAGCTTTGACCGGGTATTGTATGGTACCGTTGTTGAGCTCAACCTGAATCATGTTGCGACGGGCAGCCTCCATCGCCTTCTGGATCGCGACCGGCACTTCACGCGCCTTGCCACGACCGAAGCCGATCTTGCCATTGCCGTCACCCACAACAGTCAGCGCCGTAAAGCTGAAGATTCGGCCACCCTTGACCACCTTCGCCACACGGTTGACCTGCACCAGTTTCTCCTGGAGATCACCGTCCTGCTGCTGCTTTTTCTGATCGTTGAAAGCCATATCTATACCCTAGAAATTCAGTCCAGTTTCACGAGCCGCATCCGCCAGAGCCTTGACACGCCCGTGGTACTTGTAGCCCCCGCGATCAAATGCGACCGCTTCGATTCCCGCCGCCTTTGCCCGCTCGGCAACCAACTTGCCGACGGCTGCGGCCGCCTCGATGTTGCCGGTCTTGCCGCCGCGCAGTTCGCTGTCCAGTGTGGACGCACTGGCGAGGACCTTGTCACCGGCAGGGGCGATAATCTGCGCGTAGATGTGGCGGGGCGTGCGATGGACGCTAAGGCGATTGACGCCGAGGTCACGCATACGGGCACGCGCGCGACGTGCGCGACGCAACCTTGATTCATTCTTGACACTCATCTCAGATTACCTACTTTTTCTTGGCTTCTTTGCGACGAACAACCTCGTCAGCGTAGCGAATTCCCTTACCCTTGTACGGCTCAGGCGGACGGAAACTGCGGATCTCCGCTGCCACCTGGCCCACTGCCTGCTTGTCGATGCCACTTACCACCAACTCCGTCGGGGTAGGGGTCTCGACTGACACACCCTTCGGCAACTTGTAGTCGACCGGATGCGAAAGGCCCAATGTCAGGTTGACGCTGCCGCCATCGGCCTTGGCACGATAGCCAACGCCGTTGAGCAGCAATTTCTTCTGCCAACCTTCGCTGACGCCCTTGACCATATTGTTGACCAGCGCGCGCGTGGTCCCGGCTATAGCTTTGAAACCATCGCCGTCATAGCCAATAGTCAGAACGTTGTCATCCTGGCTAACACGCACGCCCGCACCGAGGGACAACTGCAGCGTACCTTTTCCGCCCTTGACGGTAAGGTCATTGCCCTCGAGCTTGACCTCCACACCGCGCGGCAGTTCTACCGGATTATTTGCGACTCTAGACATTTCAAATGCTCTTTAAATCAAAAATACTTTTAGAATACGGTGCACAAAACTTCACCGCCGACTCCGGCAGCGCGCGCCGCGCGATCTGACATTACACCGATGGAGGTGGACACGATTGCAACCCCCAGTCCGGCCCGCACCGACGGCAGCTCGCCCTTGGCGCGGTACTGCCGCAACCCGGGTCGGCTGACCCGATCGATCTCCGCGATAACCGGCTTGCCCTGGTAATACTTCAGCGCGATTGTCAGCCGGGGCTTGCCGCCTTCCGCAGAAACCGAGAAATCGCCAACATAACCCTCATCCTGAAGCACTTTTGCTACCGCCGCTTTCAGTTTGGAGCCCGGCATCTCGACACTTTTCTTGCCGGCCATCTGGGCGTTGCGTATACGGGTCAGCATATCTGACAGTGGATCTTGCATACTCATAATCGAATTCTCTTTAGTAAACCGACTGCTCTGTTACCAGCTGGCCTTAACCAGGCCGGGCACATCCCCGCGCATGGCGGCTTCGCGCAACTTGTTCCGTGACAGGCCGAACTTGCGATACACACCGTGCGGGCGACCGGTAATCTGGCAACGACGGCGCCCGCGGCTGGGACTGGCATCACGCGGCAATTTCTGCAGGGCGACCTGCGCGTCCCACTTCTCCTCGTCCGAGGCCTTGATGTCGCTAATAATCGCCTTCAGTGCGGCGCGCTTGGCCGCATACTTTGCCACCAGACGAGCGCGCTTCTTCTCGCGCATTACCATAGATGTTTTAGCCATTTATCAAAGCCTCTTAAGCTTTCAGGGGGAAGTTGAAAGCGCGCAGCAGGGCGCGACCTTCGTCATCCGTACGGGCGGTGGTGGTGATGGTGATATCCATACCACGCAACGCATCCACCTGGTCGTAATTGATTTCGGGGAAAATGATCTGCTCGGTTACGCCCATGGCAAAATTGCCGCGACCGTCGAAGGACTTCGGGTTAATACCACGGAAATCCCGGATACGAGGAATAGCGATGCTGATGAGGCGATCGAGAAACTCGTACATGCGGTCGGAGCGCAGGGTGACCTTGCAACCAATCGGCCAGCCATCACGCACCTTGAAACCTGCGATGGACTTGCGCGCCTTGGTCACAACCACCTTCTGGCCGGAAATCTTTTCCATTTCAGCGACGGCGTTTTCAAGAACCTTCTTGTCGCCCAGCGCTTCACCCACACCCATATTAAGGGTGATCTTGGTAATGCGCGGCACTTCCATCACGTTCGCCAGACCCAACTCTTCTTTGAGACGGGGAGCAATTTCGCTCTTGTATTTGTCTTTCAACCTTGCCATGTCTATTTCCTACTAACCCGGTCAGCCAACAGGCTTAAGAGTCAATTGCCTCGCCACTGGATTTGAAGACGCGGTGCTTGTTGTCTCCTTCCACCTTAAAACCCACACGATCAGCCTTGCTGGTCTTGGGGTTGAAAATCCCCACGTTGGAAACCTGTATCGGCGCTTCCTTCTCAACAATACCGCCCGCAACACCGGCCTGGGGGTTGGGCTTCGTGTGTTTCTTTACCATATTGATACCGCTAACAATCAGCTTATTGTTATCCAGTACCTTGCGGACCTTGCCGCGCTTACCCTTGTCCTTACCGGCCAGGATAACCACCTCGTCATCACGCTTGATCTTTAACATGTCCTATCCTCTCCCTGCTGGCCGGCCTAGATAACTTCCGGGGCCAGAGAAATAATCTTCATAAACTTCTCGCCGCGCAGTTCCCGCGTTACCGGTCCAAATATCCGGGTTCCGATCGGGGCCTGCTGGGCATTGAGCAGTACCGCAGCGTTGTCATCAAACTTGATCAGTGAACCGTCGGGACGACGAACACCTTTCCGGGTGCGAACAACGACCGCTGTCATAACCTGGCCTTTCTTGACCTTGCCGCGAGGAATTGCTTCCTTGACGGACACCTTGATCAGGTCGCCGACGCGCGCATAACGACGCTTGGATCCGCCCAGCACCTTGATGCACATCACACGACGGGCACCGCTGTTATCGGCGACTTCCAAATACGACTGTGTCTGAATCATCTTCTACTCCAAACTGCGATAAATACAGCTATGCCTGCGTTTAAACCTGGGCGGCGCTTTCTACTACTTCCAGCAACTTCCAGGTCTTGCTCCTGGAAATCGGCCGGGTTTCCGCAACAGTTACAGTATCGCCAATGCTGCACTGGTTGTTCTCGTCATGCGCGTGAATCTTGGATGAACGAGTGATGTACTTGCCGTAAACCGGGTGTTTCACCCGGCGCTCCAGCAACACAGTGATCGTCTTGTCCATTTTGTTGCTGACTACCTTGCCAGTAACAACCCGTGTACGCTTCTCTGCACCTGACATGCTCAATTACCTGCCTTTTCGTTGAGTACAGTCTTCACGCGAGCGATTTCGCGCTGGTTCTGTTTCAGCAAATGTGTCTGCCCCAACTGACCAGTTGATTTCTGCATGCGCAACTTGAACTGATCTTCACGCAGACTCAGCAGCTGTTTGTTCAGGTCCTCCGGGGACTTTTCACGCAGTTCACTCGCTTTCATCACATCACCGACCGTTTAACAAATGTTGTGGCAAGAGGAATCTTGGCTGCAGCCAGCGCGAAAGCTTCCCGCGCCATCTCCTCGGAAACACCCTGCACTTCATAAAGCACTTTGCCGGGCTGAACCTGGGCTACCCAGTATTCCACGTTACCCTTACCTTTACCCTGACGTACTTCCAGCGGCTTGCCGGTAATCGGCTTGTCAGGAAATACCCGAATCCAGATTTTCCCGCCACGCTTGATGTGACGGGTCATGGCCCGGCGAGCGGCTTCGATCTGGCGCGCGGTGAGGCGTCCGCGCCCCACAGCCTTCAGGCCGAAATCACCGAAACTCACCTTGCTGCCGCGGTGCGCCAGGCCGCGATTGCGGCCCTTCATCGCCTTGCGGAATTTTGTACGCTTTGGTTGAAGCATCTGCGTAACCCTTAATTAGTTGCTGTCTTCTTGGCGCCATCGGTGGAGTTCTCACTGCCGATAACCTCGCCTTTGAAAATCCAGACCTTCACACCCAGGATACCGTAGGTGGTGGCCGCCTCGTACGTCGCGTAATCGATGTCCGCGCGCAACGTGTGCAGCGGAACCCGACCCTCGCGATACCATTCGGTACGGGCAATTTCTGCACCGCCCAGCCGGCCGCCGATCTGGACCTTGACGCCTTCCGCGCCCTGGCGCATGGCGTTCTGCACCACCCGCTTCATGGCGCGGCGGAACATCACGCGGCGCTCCAGCTGCTGCGCGACGTTTTGCGCTACCAGCTTGGCGTCGAGATCCGGCTTGCGAATCTCCTCGATGTTGATATGCACCGGGACACCCATTTTCTCGGCCAGTGTCTTGCGCAGGCCATCAACATCCTCACCCTTCTTGCCGATAACAATACCGGGCCTGGCGGTGTGGATTGTGATACGAGCCGTTTGCGCGGGACGTTCAATCACCACCCGGCTTACCGAGGCATTTTCAAGAGTCTTCTCGATGAATGCGCGAACCTCCAGGTCCTTGATCAACTGCTTGGGGTAATTCTTGCTATCCGCATACCAGATCGAGGTGTGATCCTTGACGATACCCAGCCGAATGCCGACTGGATTTACTTTCTGACCCATATGGTCTTCTCCTAAAACTTAGCCTTCGCCGTCTGCAACTTTCACGGTGATATGACAGCTGCGCTTGAAAATGCGATCCGCACGACCCTTGGCTCTGGGGCGCAGGCGCTTCATTGTCATACCTTCATCTACGAAGATGCTGGATATTTTCAACTCATCCACATCCGCACCTTCATTGTTCTCAGCATTGGCTATAGCAGAGTCAAGGATCTTCTTGACGATATGCGCCGCCTTCTTGGGGCTGAATTCCAGCAGGCTCAAGGCCTCCTCTACGGGTTTGCCACGCACCTGATCAGCTACCAGGCGAGCCTTCTGCGCCGAAATCCGCGCACCCTTTAATCTTGCTGCAACTTCCATCTCTTCAACCTCGCTACAGACGAGCGCTTAGCGCTTCGCCTTCTTATCCACGATATGGCCCTTGAAAGTGCGAGTCGCCGCAAATTCACCCAGCTTGTGGCCAACCATGTCCTCATTGACCAGAACAGGGACGTGCTGACGGCCGTTGTGGACTGCGATTGTCAGGCCAACCATATCCGGTGAAATCATCGAACGACGCGACCAGGTCTTGATCGGGCGGCGATCATTGCTTTCAATCGCTGTTTCAACTTTCTTCATCAGGTGAAGGTCTATGAAGGGACCTTTCTTCAGTGAACGCGGCACAATCTATTCCTCTAATATCTGGGGTCTATTGACCGAATTTACTTCTTGCCACGACGGCGTACGATCAGGTTGTTGGTACGCTTGTTCTTGCGGGTCTTGTAGCCCTTGGTGGGTGTACCCCAGGGGCTGACCGGGTGACGACCACCCGAAGTACGTCCCTCACCACCGCCATGGGGGTGATCGACCGGGTTCATGGCCACACCGCGAACCGTGGGGCGAACACCGCGCCAGCGAGACGCACCGGCCTTGCCGAGTTTTTTCAGGCTGTGCTCTGAATTGGATACCTCGCCCAGCGTGGCACGGCAGTCTGACAACACTTTGCGCATCTCACCAGAGCGCAGGCGCAGGGTTGCATATTGACCCTCGCGAGCGACAACCTGGACGGCGGCGCCAGCGGAACGCGCCAGCTGAGCGCCTTTGCCGGGCTTGAGCTCAATCGCGTGCACCGTGGAGCCTACCGGGATATTGCGCAGCGGCAGGCAATTGCCGGCCTTGATCGGCGCCGCGGAACCGGATTGCAGCACGTCGCCAGCCTGTACACCCTTGGGCGCGATGATGTAGCGGCGCTCACCGTCTGCAAACAACAGCAGGGCAATATGCGCGGTCCGGTTGGGGTCGTATTCGACGCGCTCAACCGTGGCTGCAATACCGTCCTTGTTACGCTTGAAGTCGATAACCCGGTAGTGCTGCTTGTGACCACCACCAATGTGCCGGGTGGTGATACGGCCATTGTTGTTCCGGCCACCGTTCCTGGACTGCGCTTCCAGCAGGGGCTTATAGGGAGCCCCCTTGTGCAGGCCCTCGGTGGATACCCGAACAACGTGGCGACGGCCGGCTGAAGTGGGTTTGCTAGTTAAAACTGCCATTTCGAACCTACTCCTTAATCAATCGACGCAAAGTCGATGTCCTGACCCTGCTGCAGCCGAACATATGCCTTTTTCCAGGTCGTCTTGGCACTCAGGCCATGCTTGTTACGCTTGACCTTGCCCTTGACCCGCAAGGTGCGAACATTGTCCACCTTGACCTTAAACAGCTGCTCGACCGACTTTTTAATCTCAGCCTTGGTGGCATTGAGGGCGACCTTGAACACGTACTGGTTGTTCAGGTCGGCCATCACGGCCGCTTTCTCGGAAACGTGCGGACTTTCCAGTACCTGAAATATGCGCTCCTGGTTCATCCCAGCATCTCCTCAAACTTCTTCACCGCATCAACGGTGATCATCACTTTCTCGTGCCCGATCAGGCTCACCGGATCGATACCATCGACATCGCGGACATCAACCTTATGCAGGTTGCGAGCCGCCAGGTACAGGTTTTCCCCGACCTCGGTGGAAACGATCAGCACACTGTCCAGGCCGTATTCGCCCAGCTGCTGAACCAGCAACTTGGTCTTGGGCGCGGCAAGGTCCATGCTCTCGACGACCACCAGGCGATCCTGGCGAGCCAGTTCTGACATAATGGAGCGCAGGGCCGCACGGTACATCTTGCGATTGACCTTCTGGCTGTGATCCTGCGGGCGGGCCGCAAAAGCCACACCGCCGCTGCGCCATATCGGTGAACGGATAGTCCCCGCACGGGCGCGACCAGAACCCTTCTGGCGCCAGGGCTTCTTGCCACCGCCGGCCACCTCGGAACGGGTCTTCTGGGCCCGGGTACCCTGGCGGGCACCTGCCATGTAGGCTGTAACTACCTGGTGAACCAGGTCTTCGTTGTATTCGCGCGCAAAGGCTACATCAGAAACAGATACTGTGCCCGCCGCGGCGTTACCCGGCTTTAATACACTCAATTCCACGTTAGAGACCCCCTAACCTTATGCCTTGACCGTGGGGCGTACGATTACGTCCCCGCCGGGTGCGCCTGGTACTGCGCCCTTGATGAGCAGCAGATTGCGCTCAGCATCAACACGGACAATCTCAAGTCCCTGGGTGGTGACATTTCTCGCACCCATGTGGCCCGCCATCTTCTTGCCCTTGAATACCCGGCCGGGAGACTGGTTCTGGCCGATTGAACCCGGGGCCCTGTGTGACAGCGAGTTACCGTGGGTAGCATCCTGCATCTTGAAGTTCCAGCGCTTGACACCGCCCTGGAATCCCTTGCCCTTGGACTGCCCCGCCACATCGACGATCTGGCCGGCCTGGAACCGCTCTACGGTCAGCTCGGATCCGACCGCGGGCGCCTCATCGGTTGCCTCCAGGCGAAATTCCCACAAACCTGAACCCGCCTGCACACTCGCTTTGGCGAAATGCCCGGCTTCGGGCTTGCTTACTCGTGAGGCCTTGCGGTTGCCCGCCGTGACCTGGATAGCGCGATAACCGTCGCTATCGAGCTCTTTGATCTGAGTGACGCGGTTTGGAGATACCTCCACTACGGTCACTGGAATGGATACGCCGTCTTCGGTAAAAACACGAGTCATACCGGACTTACGGCCGACTAAGCCAATAGCCATTTTGCTAACCTCTCAGTGTACGGGGCTATACCCTCTATGGCCGCCCCCCAGGACTAAACTCGGCGGGGCGTTACACACCCACGGCACCCGCCGCGGGCAGGTCTTGCTACGATTTTCTGTAGTTAACCAAGACTGATCTGTACTTCTACGCCTGCTGCCAGGTCTAACTTCATCAGGGCGTCCACGGTTTTCTCTGTGGGCTCCACGATGTCCAACAAACGCTTGTGGGTACGAATTTCGTACTGGTCACGAGCGTCCTTGTTCACGTGCGGGGAAATCAGCACGGTAAATCGCTCCTTCCGGGTAGGGAGGGGGATCGGGCCTTTGACCTGGGCGCCGGTACGACGCGCAGTTTCCACAATCTCCTGGGTAGACGTATCTATCAGGCGGTGATCAAAAGCCTTGAGGCGAATTCGAATGCGTTGACCCTGCATCAGACCTAACTCCAGTCAATAAAAAACCAGGGACCCGCCATGGAGTCCCCCGAAAAAAGGAACGCGAATTCTAATGAGGCCCCATGCCACTGTCAAGCGAGGCGTCCAATTTATTTTGAGGGAGCTAAAGGGGGAGAAAACCGCTGGATGGGAGGGCGCCGGGGAAGACCCCGGCCGGCCCTATTGTGCACAATTCACACACCGGGTCGCTTCGGGAACCACTTCCAGGCGTGCCGGGCCGATATCCTGCCCGCACTTGTCACAGATGCCGTAGGTTCCGGCGGAGATTCGTTCCAGGGCGAGCTGGATACCGCGAATTGACTGGGCGGTTTCATTGCCGATAGCGTCGACCACCTCGTCGTTTTCACGCTCCTGCGCCTGCTCGGCAGAATCACCCGAATGGCCCCTGGTCACGTCCCGCTTGATGCTGGCCAGGCGGGCCTGCAAACTCGCCAGGCGCTGCTCAAGCTCCTGTCTTAGCGCTTCGTCAGCCATCGGCAATCACGCCGTGGCCGTCAGCATGCGGTACAGCTCGTCTTTCAGCCGAACCCGCCGCACCTTGGCCTCTTCCTCGGTATGGGTCGCAACCGGTGTGACCTCGTTCTCCATATTCTCAACTTCACGGGTGAGGTCATGATAGGCCTCAAACAGGCGCCGGAAGTGAGAGTCGTTCATTTTCAGGTCATGGATGCGGTCCTTCAATTCAGGCAGCTCATGAATCAAATCGTGGTGCTCTACAGACATACTTTTTCCTTTCATCATTAAAATTAACAAAAACCTGCCAACAGGATAATCGGCCGGGGAAAACACACCATGATCTGGGTCAGTTTTGGCCGTCACCGTGCGGATATTAAGGCCTTGACGAACTTTGCTCCAGCCCAGAAGATGGGCGCACAGCGTTCACTTCCCGCTGGAGGCCGCACCCTATGGCGCAAAAAGAGAACACACACTCGGTCCTGATGGGCTACCTCCTATGGATCTTCGGGTTTATGGGGGCCCACCGTTTTTACTACGGCAAGCAGATTTCGGGGGTTATCTGGTTCTGCACGCTCGGGCTGTTCTTCATCGGCTGGATTATAGACCTGTTCCTGATTCCCTCCATGGAGCGGGAGGCCGAGAGCCGCTTCATCCCCGGCCCGGTAGACTACAACATCACCTGGATTCTGCTGACTTTTCTCGGCTGGCTGGGCATCCACCGGCTTTATATGGGCAAGTTTTTCACCGGTATTCTCTACCTGCTGACTGTCGGTTTATTCGGCATCGGTATTCTTTACGATTTCCTGACCCTGAACGAGCAGCTGTCGGACGTGAACAGCGGGTACTGAAATGCCGTTAAACAAAAAAGCCCGGCGATTGCCGGGCTTTTTTGTTGCTGGTTAAACCTTACTCGATGATCTTGGCGACAACACCCGCGCCAACAGTACGGCCACCTTCGCGGATCGCAAAGCGCAGGCCCTCTTCCATCGCAATCGGGGCAATCAGCGTCACCACCATCTGGATGTTGTCTCCCGGCATCACCATCTCAACACCATCAGGCAGCTCGCACGCACCCGTCACGTCCGTCGTACGGAAGTAAAACTGCGGGCGGTAGCCCTTGAAGAACGGCGTATGACGGCCACCCTCATCCTTCGACAGAACGTAGATCTCCGCCTCGAACTTGGTGTGCGGCTTAACCGAACCCGGCTTCGCCAGTACCTGGCCACGCTCAACGTCCTCACGCTTGGTACCGCGCAGCAGTACACCCACGTTCTCCCCCGCTCGGCCTTCATCCAGCAGCTTGCGGAACATCTCTACACCCGTACAGGTGGTCTTCTGCGTGTCGCGGATACCGATGATCTCGATTTCCTCGCCAACCTTGACTATACCCCGCTCAACCCGGCCAGTGACCACCGTGCCGCGACCCGAGATCGAGAACACGTCCTCTACCGGCATCAGGAACGCACCGTCGATCGCGCGCTCCGGCTCCGGAATGTAGCTGTCCAGCGTCTCTACCAGCAGCTTCACAGCCGTCGTGCCCAGGCCGTTCTCGTCTTCCCCGTTCAGCGCCATCAGCGCAGAACCGCAGATGATCGGGGTGTCGTCGCCCGGAAACTCGTACTGGTCCAGCAGCTCGCGCAGCTCCATCTCTACCAGTTCCTTCATCTCCGCGTATTCCTCGGAGTCCGCACCGCCGCAGTCATCCGCCAGCAGGTCGGCCTTGTTCAGGAACACCACAATGTACGGTACACCTACCTGGCGCGACAGCAGAATGTGCTCGCGGGTCTGCGGCATCGGGCCGTCGGTCGCGCCACACACCAGAATAGCGCCGTCCATCTGCGCCGCACCGGTGATCATGTTCTTCACGTAGTCCGCGTGTCCCGGGCAGTCAACGTGGGCGTAGTGACGGCTCGGCGTGTCGTATTCAACGTGGGAGGTCGCAATCGTAATACCGCGCTCGCGCTCTTCCGGGGCGTTGTCGATACCGTCAAACGCCACCGCGCTGCCACCCCAGGCCTCCGCGCACACACGGGTCAGCGCCGCTGTCAGCGTCGTCTTGCCATGGTCAACGTGCCCAATGGTACCCACATTGACGTGGGGCTTCTTACGTTCAAATTTTTCCTTTGCCACTTTCAATCACCTCTCAATGGGATAGCTAACGTTACTTGGTCTGGTTCTTGGAAATAATCTCTTCCGCGACATTCCTGGGCGCTTCCATGTACTTGGCAAATTCCATGGTATAGGTCGCACGGCCCTGAGTGGCTGAACGCAAATCAGTGGAGTAGCCAAACATTTCCGCCAGCGGCACTTCGGCGTCGATCACCTTGCCCATGGCATTTTCGTTCATCCCCAGGATCAGGCCGCGGCGACGGTTGAGGTCACCCACAACATCACCCATGTTTTCCTCGGGAGTCACCACTTCGACCTTCATGATGGGCTCGAGCAGGACCGCGCCACCCTGCTGCGCCAATTTCTTGGTCGCCATGGAGGCCGCGATCTTGAACGCCATTTCGTTGGAGTCCACGTCGTGGAAGGAACCGTCAAACAGGGTTGCTTTCAGGCCCAGCAGGGGATAGCCCGCCAGCACACCATTCTTCATCTGTTCCTCGATACCCTTCTGCACGGCGGGTACGTATTCACGGGGTACCGTACCGCCAACAACCTCATTGACGAATTCCAGGCGATCCGCGTTGGCATCTTCGCCCGGGGCGAACCTGACCCAGACGTGGCCGTACTGGCCGCGACCACCCGACTGGCGAACAAACTTGCCCTCGATTTCCGCGGTATTGCGAATGGCTTCGCGGTAGGCGACCTGCGGCTTGCCGATATTCGCCTCAACGCCAAACTCACGGCGCATACGATCAACCAGGATATCCAGGTGCAATTCACCCATGCCCGAGATAATCGTTTGCCCGGTTTCCTCGTCCGTCTTGACGCGGAATGAGGGGTCTTCCTGGGCCAGTTTGCCCAGGGCGATACCCATTTTTTCCTGATCGGGCTTGGACTTGGGCTCCACCGCCACCGATATTACCGGCTCGGGGAATTCCATGCGCTCCAGTACGATGGGCTTGTCGATGTCGCACAAGGTGTCGCCGGTGGTGACATCCTTCAGACCTACCGCCGCGGCGATATCGCCCGCCAGCACTTCCTTGATTTCCTCGCGACTGTTGGCGTGCATCTGCACCATACGGCCGACCCGCTCTTTCTTCTCCTTGACGGAGTTGTATACCGCGGTGCCGCTTTGCAGCTGACCGGAGTACACCCGGAAGAAGGTCAGGGTTCCCACGAACGGGTCGGTGGCAATCTTGAACGCCAGCGCGGAAAAGGGTTCGGTGTCGCTTGCGGTCCTGGTGGCGGGAGTGCGGTCCGCATCCAGCAGGGTACCGTCGATTGCCTTCACTTCTGTGGGCGAGGGCATGTACTCGATGACCGCGTCCAGCATGGCCTGCACGCCCTTGTTCTTGAAGGCCGAGCCGCCCAGCACCGGGACGATTTCGTTAGCCAGCGTGCGCAGGCGGATACCCTTCTTGATTTCCACCTCACTCAGCTCACCACCCTCGAGGTACTTGTCCATCAGCTCGTCGGTCGCTTCGGCGGCAGCTTCAATCAGCTGTTCCCGCATTTCCGCTACCTCGTCGACCATATCGGCCGGCACTTCGGCATATTCAAAGGTCATGCCCTGGTCGGCTTCATTCCAGAAAATCGCCTTGTTCTTGACCAGGTCGATAACGCCCCTGAAGTCTTCCTCAGAACCGATAGTCATCTGCAGCGGCACGGGGACTGCACCCAGGCGGGTCTTGAGCTGTCCGACGACCTTGCGGAAATCGGCCCCGGCACGGTCCATCTTGTTGACGAACACCATGCGCGGCACTTCGTACTTATTGGCCTGGCGCCATACGGTTTCCGTCTGGGGCTGCACACCGGAGGTACCGCACAATACCACCACAGCGCCGTCGAGCACCCGCAGGGAACGCTCCACCTCAATGGTGAAGTCCACGTGTCCGGGGGTGTCGATGATGTTGATGCGGTGATCATCGAACTGCGCGTCCATGCCCTTCCAGAAACAGGTCGTCGCAGCAGAAGTGATAGTGATACCACGCTCCTGCTCCTGCTCCATCCAGTCCATGGTCGCCGCCCCGTCATGTACTTCACCAATTTTGTGAGACAGACCGGTATAGAAAAGAACGCGCTCGGTAGTTGTGGTTTTACCCGCATCCACATGGGCGCAAATACCGATATTGCGATACCGGCTGATAGGAGTCTTACGTGCCACGATTAAATCCCCAATGACAGGTTGCTGGGCAACGGATTAAAAACGGTAATGAGAGAAAGCCTTGTTGGCCTCTGCCATACGGTGCACATCCTCGCGCTTCCGCACAGCATTACCCTTGCCCTGCGAGGCGTCGATGATTTCACCGGCCAGGCGCTGGCGCATGGACTTTTCACCGCGGTTGCGGGAGTACTCCACCAGCCAGCGCATGGACAGTGCCACACGGCGGGAGGCGCGTACTTCAACCGGCACCTGGTAAGTTGCGCCGCCGACACGGCGGGACTTGACTTCCACCATGGGCGCGATGTTTTCCAGCGCCTCGTCAAAGGCTTCGATGGGATCCTTGTTCAGGCGCTCCCTGACAATATCCAGGGCACCGTAAACAATGGTTTCGGCGACTGATTTTTTACCACTGACCATCACGTGGTTCATGAATTTTGCCAGCGTCACATTGCCGAACTTGGGATCCGGCAGTACTTCGCGCTTGGCGACTACTCGTCTTCTTGGCATGATTTTGCCCTTCTCTCTTCAGGTTGATCCGAACACCGACCTGCCACAAACGCGGGGGAGGCAGAGGTTCGGCCTTACTTACATCGTTAAGCCTGGTTGCGTTGGTAGATCTTGCTTACTTGGGACGCTTCGCACCGTACTTGGAGCGGCCGTTCCTGCGAGCGGTAACTCCTGAGGTGTCGAGGCTGCCACGCACGGTGTGGTAACGCACACCCGGCAAGTCCTTCACACGACCGCCGCGAATCAATACCACACTGTGCTCCTGCAGGTTGTGGCCTTCACCACCGATATACGAGGAAACCTCGTAACCGTTGGTCAGGCGCACACGGCAGACTTTACGCAGTGCGGAGTTTGGTTTCTTGGGCGTGGTCGTATAAACACGAGTACAGACACCGCGGCGCTGCGGGCAGCTCTGCAGGGCGGGTACGTCGCTCTTTTCTACTTTGCGCTTCCTGGGCGTACGAACCAATTGGTTGATCGTTGCCATCCAGTTAAAACTCCAGAATAAATCGTTTAGTTTTATGGCCTTGTGGCCACCTGCTACCCGGGGGCTGTCGTTTTAGCCAGATCAGGGAAACTGGACGTAAGAAACCACCCCCGGAAAGAGGAGGCGGCATTCTATAGACGCGGTGGGCGGGAGTCAACCAGTGAAAGCGCGCCGAAATCAGACTTCCTCGGCGGCGCGTACACTCAGGGCGTTGAACACATCCGGAGTCTGGCATGAAGCCACGGGGTCTATTATCTTGACGCGCTCCCCGGCGCCGCCCCGGTTGACGAACATCTCCATGGTATCGCCAAGGTCCGAATAGCGGTAAAAGGCCGCTGCGTGGTAATAGTCCACCTCGGAATCCCCCGCCCCGGCGATCGGGGTGAACATCCAGGAATTCGACAGGGAGCCCTTGGCTTTCATGGTCTGGCCGAACTTGAGATGCGCCGCGTAGGCCTCATCCAGGGTCTTGCCCTGATTCAGCTTGCAGGCGTACAACAGCAATATGCCATCCTGGGGAGTCGCCTCGGGTGCATTGATCGGCAGCGAGGTGGCCGCCACATGCATACCGCTGCAATCCACCACCTGGGCGAATTCGGCCGCTATCCCCGTGCCCAGAGAGCGCCATTTCTCCATACTCACTCCGAAGGCGACGCCGTCGGGCCAGGCGCCCATCCAGGCGACATCGAACCCCGGGTTCGTGGCGTATTCGGGCGTCAGGATCCAGGCTGAGTAACCGGTGTCATTCTTGTTGGCGTAAGCCCTGAATTTGTCGGTGACCTTGTCAAGATCCGCCATGGTTTTGCCGTCGAGGAAATTGCATCCCCTGAAATCCACCGGCCTCGCCTTGGTGTCTGCCGCCAGCGCCGACTGACCCCAGCCTGCACATACCATGAATAGTGCGATTAATACTGCATGTAGTCCCTTCATGTTGGTCACCCTCTCTTTTAAGTGGTGCCCCCCAGCACATGGACATTGCACAACCCCGCAACACTTTAAGGGTAGACCTATTTCCCGATTGTTCAAGTTGGCTTGCCGCGGTAAAAAAAAGGGCGGGGGTTATCAGCCCCCGCCCATGGCGTATCACTGGCGCTGCGGACTAGTTATCGGCCTGCAAAGCCTCGGTCAGTGCCGCCTCGATTTCCTGGGCCGACACGGTGACTTCAGACCTGCTGTCCTTGGTGCGCTTGCGATCCGCATGGTAGGCCAGGCCGGTACCGGCAGGTATCAGGCGACCCACAACCACGTTTTCCTTCAGGCCACGCAGGTAGTCGCGCTTGCCGGTGACAGCAGCCTCGGTCAGAACCCGGGTAGTCTCCTGGAAGGAAGCCGCCGAGATAAAGCTCTCGGTCGCCAGCGATGCCTTGGTAATACCCAGCAGCTCACGCTCGCCGTTGGCGGGCACCAGGCCCTCCGCAAGCAGGCGCTCGTTCTCCTCGAGGAAGGTGGTGAATTCCACCTGCTCGCCCTTGATCAGGGTGGAGTCGCCGGATGATGTGATCACCACCTTGCGCAGCATCTGGCGGACGATTACCTCGATGTGCTTGTCGTTGATCTTCACACCCTGCAGGCGGTAAACCTCCTGGATCTCGTTGACGATGTACTTGGCCAATTCCTCGATGCCCTTGAGGCGCAGAATATCGTGCGGGCTGGGCGGACCTTCAGAGACCACCTCACCCTTCTCCACATATTCGCCCTCGAACACCGACATGTTGCGCCACTTCGCAATGAGGGCTTCGAAGTGATCGGAGCCATCGGGCAGCGCGGTACCGTCGGTGGGCGTAATAACCAGGCGTCGCTTGCCCTTGGTTTCCTTGCCGAAGCTCACGGTACCCGAGATTTCCGCCAGGATAGCGGGTTCTTTCGGCTTGCGGGCCTCGAACAGGTCGGCAACACGCGGCAGACCACCGGTGATATCGCGAGTCTTGGAACCTTCCTGGGGGATACGGGCGATAACATCGCCCGCCTCCACCCTGGCCCCGTCCTCCAGGCTGACCAGGGCAGACGCCGGCAGGAAGTAGTGGGCCGGCACCGTGGTGCCCGCCAGGCACAACTGCTTGCCCTTGCCATCGACCAGGCTCACCGCCGGCCGGACATCCTTGCCAGCCACCGGGCGCTCGCCCGCATCCATTACCGAGATACTGGACAGGCCGGTGAGTTCATCAGTCTGGCGCCGGATAGTGATGCCCTCCTCCATACCGCTGAACTTCACGGTACCCGCCACCTCTGTGACGATGGGGTGGGTGTGGGGGTCCCAGTTGGCGACCACGTCGCCGGCGGAAACCCTGGCGTGATCGCTCACCTTGATGACCGCACCGTAGGGCAGCTTGTAGCGCTCACGCTCGCGGCCGAGCGGATCCAGCAGCGACAACTCTCCGGAGCGCGATACCGCCACCAGGAAGCCGTCTTTCTTGCGCTCGACAAACTTGAGGTTATGCAGGCGCACCGTACCGTCGTTCATCACCTGGATGTTGTCCTGGGCGGTAGCACGGGATGCCGCGCCACCGATGTGGAAGGTACGCATGGTCAGCTGGGTACCCGGCTCACCGATGGACTGGGCCGCTACCACACCGATCGCCTCGCCCATGTTGACACGATGGCCACGGGCCAGGTCGCGGCCGTAGCAGGTACTGCAGATGCCGTGACGGGTTTCGCAGGTGATCGGAGAGCGCACCTGGATCTCGTCGATACCCATCTCTTCCAGGCGCTTGATCCACAGTTCGTCCAGCATGGTGCCGGCACAGATGGCGATTTCCTCGTCGCTGCCGGGGCGGATGACATCCCGCGCGACAATCCGGCCCAGCACGCGATCACCCAGCGATTCGATGATGTCGCCACCCTCGATAACCGGCGTCATCAACAGGCCCTGGTCGGTGCCGCAATCGACTTCCGTCACCACCAGGTCCTGGGCGACGTCCACCAGGCGACGTGTCAGGTAACCGGAGTTGGCCGTTTTCAACGCCGTGTCCGCCAGACCCTTACGGGCACCGTGGGTCGAAATGAAGTACTGCAGTACGTTCAGGCCCTCGCGGAAGTTCGCCGTGATGGGGGTTTCAATGATGGAGCCGTCGGGCTTGGCCATCAGGCCCCGCATACCCGCCAGCTGGCGGATCTGGGCGGGTGAGCCCCGCGCACCCGAGTCGGCGTAGATATAGACCGAGTTAAAGGAGGCCTGCTGCTCTTCCTTGCCCTCGCGGTTGATTACGGTTTCCTTGGACAGCCCTTCCATCATCGACTTGGAAACCAGGTCGTTGGCGCGGGACCAGATATCGATGACCTTGTTGTATTTCTCGCCCTGGGTGACCAGGCCGGCGGCGTACTGCTGCTCGATCTCCTTCACCTCGGCATCCGCCCGCGCGATCAGCTCGGCCTTCGCTTGGGGAATTTCGAAATCGTTTACGCCGATAGAGGAGCCGGAACGGGTGGAGTACTCATACCCGGTATACATCAGCTGGTCGGCAAATATAACGGTCGCCTTCAGGCCAACTGCACGGTAGCAGCGGTTAATGATGCGGGAGATGGCCTTCTTCGCCATATCCTGGTTGACCATCTCAAAGGCGATACCCTTGGGGACGATTTCCCACAACAGGGCGCGGCCCACGGTGGTATCGGCGACAAAGGTGCTTTCAAGGCGCTCACCCTCGTCGGTGTTGATCACCTCGTGTACCCGCACCTTGACCCTGGCCTGCAGATGCACATGGCCACCGAAATAGGCGCGGTGCACTTCCGAGACATTGGCAAACAGGGTGCCCTCACCCTTGGCATTGACCCGCTCGCGGGTCATGTAATACAGACCCAGCACCACGTCCTGGGACGGGACGATGATGGGCTCGCCGTTGGCGGGCGAGAGGATGTTATTGGTGGACATCATCAGGGCGCGCGCTTCCAGCTGCGCCTCGATGGTCAGCGGTACGTGCACCGCCATCTGGTCACCGTCAAAGTCGGCGTTGTAGGCAGCACACACCAGCGGGTGCAGCTGAATGGCCTTACCCTCGATCAATACCGGCTCGAATGCCTGGATACCCAGGCGGTGCAAGGTGGGCGCACGGTTCAGCAGTACCGGGTGCTCGCGGATCACCTCGGCCAGGATGTCCCAGACCTCCGGCGGCTCACGCTCGACCATCTTCTTGGCTGCCTTGATCGTCGTGGCAAGCCCACGTGCCTCAAGTTTGCCGAAGATAAACGGTTTGAACAGCTCCAGAGCCATCTTCTTGGGCAGACCACACTGGTGCAGGCGCAGGGTAGGGCCTACCACGATGACGGAGCGACCGGAATAGTCGACCCGCTTACCCAGCAGGTTCTGGCGGAAACGGCCCTGCTTGCCCTTGATCATATCGGCCAGGGATTTCAGCGGACGCTTGTTGGAGCCGGTGATGGCACGGCCGCGGCGCCCGTTGTCCAGCAGCGCATCCACGGACTCCTGCAACATGCGCTTTTCGTTGCGCACGATGATATCGGGCGCGTTCAAATCCAGCAGCCGCTTGAGGCGGTTGTTGCGGTTGATCACCCGGCGGTACAGGTCGTTCAGGTCAGAGGTGGCGAAACGACCACCGTCCAGCGGCACCAGCGGGCGCAGGTCCGGCGGCAGCACCGGCAATACACGCAACACCATCCACTCGGGCTTGTTGCCGGAGCTGGCGAAGGCTTCCATCAGCTTCAGGCGCTTGGACAGCTTCTTGATCTTGGTCTCGGAATTGGTTGCGGGAATTTCTTCACGCAGGGTGGCGATTTCCTGGTCCAGGTTGAGCTGGATCATAAGGTCCTGGATCGCCTCGGCACCCATCTTGGCGGAAAATTCGTCGCCGAACTCTTCCATCGCCTCGTAGTACTGCTCATCGGACAGCAGTTGCCCCTGCTCCAGCGTGGTCATGCCGGGGTCGGTCACCACATAGGATTCAAAATACAGCACCCGCTCAATATCCCGCAGGGTCATATCCAGCAGCAGGCCGATGCGCGAGGGCAGTGACTTCAGGAACCAGATGTGGGCGACAGGACTCGCCAGCTCAATGTGGCCCATACGCTCGCGGCGGACCTTGGCCAGGGCCACTTCGACACCACACTTTTCACAAATCACGCCGCGGTGCTTGAGCCGCTTGTACTTGCCACACAGGCACTCGTAATCCTTCACCGGGCCAAAAATCTTGGCGCAGAACAGCCCGTCCCGCTCCGGCTTGAAGGTTCGATAGTTGATGGTTTCAGGCTTTTTCACTTCGCCGAACGACCAGGCGCGGATCATCTCCGGTGAAGCCAGGCCGATACGAATGGCGTCAAACTCTTCTGTCTGTCCCTGGGACTTCAACAAATTAAGTAAGTCTTTCAAGGCGTTTCCTCCACGAGGTTAATGCTACCGGGGTGGACGGCGCTGGGCGCCGCCTTCACCACTGAGTCCAATGTTACGTTTGTTACTCGCTCTCGAGCTCGATATCGATACCGAGGGATCGTATCTCCTTAACCAACACATTGAAGGACTCGGGCATACCCGGCTCCATTCGATGATCACCATCGACAATGTTCTTGTACATCTTGGTCCGTCCGGCCACGTCGTCAGACTTGACCGTCAGCATTTCCTGCAGGGTGTAGGCGGCACCGTAAGCTTCCAGTGCCCAGACCTCCATCTCACCGAAACGCTGACCACCAAACTGCGCCTTGCCGCCCAGCGGTTGCTGCGTAACCAGGCTGTAGGAACCGGTTGACCGGGCGTGCATCTTGTCGTCGACCAGGTGGTTCAGCTTCAGCATGTACATGTAGCCGACAGTGACCGGGCGATCGAATGCTTCGCCGGTACGACCGTCAAACAGTGTGAACTGGCCACTTTCCGGCAAATCCGCCAACTTGAGCAGGTCCTTGATGGACTCCTCCGCCGCACCGTCAAATACCGGCGTCGCCATCGGTACACCGCCAACCAGGTTGCCCGCCAACTCCAGGATGTCGCCATCACTGAGTGACTTCAGGTCCTCGGTACGCCCGGCACCATTGTTGTAGATGGTTTCGAGGAACTTGCGGATCTCCGCTACCTTGCGCTGCTCCTTGATCATGGCGTCGATCTTCACGCCAAGCCCCTTGGCAGCCATACCCAGGTGAGTCTCAAGAATCTGACCCACGTTCATCCGCGACGGTACACCCAGCGGATTGAGCACAATGTCCACCGGCTCGCCGTTTTCATCGTAGGGCATATCCTCGACCGGCATGATGACCGAGATGACACCTTTGTTACCGTGCCGGCCGGCCATCTTGTCGCCGGGCTGGATGCGGCGCTTGATCGCCAGGTAAACCTTGACGATCTTGAGCACGCCGGGGGCGAGGTCGTCACCGCTCTGCAGTTTGCGCTTCTTGTCCTCGAAACGCTCTTCCAGCAGCTTGTTCTGCTCCTCCAGCTGGCGCTGCGCTGAGGCGATCGCCTCGTTGGCATCGCTCTCGGACAGCTTCAGCTTGAACCACTGGTCCCGGTCCAGGCCCGCAAGTACCGTCGAGGTGAGGGCGGTCCCCTTGGCCAGGCCCGCGCCACTCACGGTCTTCTTGCCCGTCAGCAGGTTCTCCAGTCGGGCGAAGGTCGCTTCCTCAAAGATGCGATATTCTTCTTTCAGGTCCTTGCGATAATCGTCCAGCTGGTATTTTTCGATCTGCAGCGCACGGGCATCTTTCTCTAGGCCGTCGCGGGTGAAGACCTGAACGTCGATCACCGTGCCCTTGGTGCTCGAGGGCACGCGCAGGGAGGTGTCTTTCACATCCGACGCCTTCTCGCCGAAGATGGCGCGCAGCAGCTTCTCTTCCGGGGTCAGCTGGGTTTCACCTTTGGGTGTGACCTTGCCCACCAGGATGTCACCGGCATCGACCTCGGCACCGATGTAGACGATGCCGGACTCATCCAGTTTTGACAGCGCGCTCTCTCCCACATTGGGGATATCGCCGGTAATTTCTTCCGAGCCCAGCTTGGTATCGCGGGCGATACAGGTCAGTTCCTGGATGTGGATCGTGGTGAACCTGTCTTCCTTGACCACGCGCTCGGACACCAGGATGGAGTCCTCGAAGTTGTAACCGTTCCAGGGCATGAAGGCGATGCGCATGTTCTGGCCCAGGGCCAGCTCACCCATGTCGATCGAAGGACCGTCGGCGAGAATATCACCGCGCTCGATCACCGCACCTTCACGCACGATCGGGCGCTGGTTGATACAGGTGTTCTGGTTGGAACGTGTGTACTTGGTCAGGTTGTAGATATCGACCGGCGCCTCATCGACACCCGCATCCGCCTCGTTCACCCGGACCACGATACGGCTCGCGTCGACTGAATCGACCACGCCGGAGCGCTTGGCAACGACGCAAACGCCGGAGTCAGCCGCCACGTAGCGCTCCATACCGGTGCCTACCAGCGGCTTGTCGCTGACCAGTGTCGGCACCGCCTGGCGCTGCATGTTGGAACCCATCAGCGCGCGGTTGGCGTCGTCGTGTTCCAGGAATGGAATCAGCGCCGCGGCCACCGAAACCACCTGCTTGGGCGACACGTCCATGTAATCAACCCGCTCGGGCGGCATGACGGTAAACTCGTTCATGTGACGCACGGCGATCAGGTCATCGACAAATTTCATGTTCTTGTCCAGGGTCGCAGACGCCTGGGCGATGACATGCTCGGCCTCGTTGATCGCGGACAAAAACTCGATCTCTTCGGTAACCTTGCCATTCACAACCTTGCGGTAGGGGCTTTCGAGGAAGCCGTACTCGTTGGTGCGGGCGTAGGTGGCCAGAGAGTTGATCAGGCCGATGTTCGGGCCTTCCGGTGTCTCGATGGGACAGACCCGGCCGTAGTGAGTCGGGTGTACGTCCCGGACTTCGAAGCCCGCGCGTTCACGCGTCAGGCCGCCCGGCCCGAGCGCCGAAACGCGCCGCTTGTGCGTCACTTCCGACAGCGGGTTGTTCTGGTCCATGAACTGGGACAGCTGGCTGGAACCGAAGAACTCCTTGACCGCCGCCGAAACCGGCTTGGCGTTGATCAAATCCTGCGGCATCAGGCCTTCGCTTTCAGCCATGGACAGGCGCTCCTTGACGGCGCGCTCAACCCGTACCAGGCCGACACGGAACTGGTTTTCAGCCATCTCGCCCACCGACCGCACACGGCGGTTACCCAGGTGGTCGATATCGTCAACCATGCCGCGACCATTGCGGATCGCGACCAGGGTTCGCAGCACCTCGACGATATCCTCGCGGTCGAGTACACCGCTGCCCAGCACTTCCTCGCGTCCCAGGCGACGGTTGAACTTCATCCGGCCAACCGCTGACAGGTCGTAGCGGTCGGCGGAGAAAAACAGGTTCTGGAACAGGTTTTCGGCAGACTCCTTGGTGGGAGGCTCGCCGGGGCGCATCATGCGATAGATTTCAACCAGCGCCTCGAGTTCATTGCGGGTGGAGTCCTGGCGCAGGGTGTGGGAAATGAACGGGCCGCAGTCCAGCTCGTTGGTATAGAGGGTCTCAATGACATCAACCCCGGCCTCGGCCAGCTTGGCCAGGATCTCCGCGGTGACCTCACTGTTGCACTCGACGATCACCTCGCCGGTTTTCTTGTCCACCAGGTTTTTGGCAAGCGCCCGGCCGTGGATGTAATCCGGCGGGATTTCCAGTTGGGTGATCTTGGCTTCTTCCAGCTCGCGAATATGGCGCGCGGTAATACGGCGGCCCTCCTCCACGACGACTTTCTTGCCAGCCTTGATATCAAAGGCCGCCACGTCGCCGCGCAGGCGCTCGGGGATCAGCGTCATGGTGTAGACGCCCTTCTTGTCCACGCGGAAGGTGTTGACGTCGTAGAACATGTCGAGGATTTCTTCCGCCTCGTAGCCCAGCGCGCGCAGCAGGATCGTCGCCGGCAACTTGCGGCGACGGTCGATACGCACGTACACCAGGTCCTTCGGATCGAACTCGAAGTCCAGCCATGAGCCGCGGTAGGGAATCACGCGGGCTGAATACAACAGTTTGCCGGAGGAGTGGGTTTTGCCCTTGTCGTGATCAAAAAAGACGCCGGGCGAGCGATGCAGCTGGGAGACGATAACCCGCTCGGTGCCGTTGACGACGAAGGTGCCGTTTTCCGTCATCAGGGGAATCTCCCCCATGTAGACTTCCTGCTCCTTGATGTCCTTGATGGTCTTGTTGGACGAGTCCTTGTCGTAGATGATCAGGCGCACCTTGACCCGCAGCGAGCAGGAATAGGTGACACCGCGCAACTGGCACTCATTGACGTCGAATACCGGTGTGCCCAGGTTGTAGTCCACGTACTCCAGTGCAGCGTTGCCGCTGTAGCTGACGATGGGGAACACTGACTTGAATGCGGCATGCAGACCGTAGTCGCCACGCTGGTCGAGAGGAACTCCCTGCTGGGTAAATTTCCTGTAGGAATCCAATTGGATCGCAAGCAGGTAAGGCACATCCATTACCTTCGGCAGCATGCCGAAATCCTTGCGAATACGTTTTTTCTCAGTGTACGAGTATGCCATCAGTACTCCCCAGCGTGATTAGCTTAAAAACCGCCCCGTGGGCGATCCACTAGCTCCTTGTCGGAGCTATAAACAGGCGGCAGCGACAATACGCTCCCGGCCCGGGTATATCTGTGTGCTTGAAGCGGGAAAAGGCCGGCGGGCACCAGCCCACCAGCCTTGTCCCTGTCCGGCGTTAACCGGACAGTCTTTGCGCTTACTTGAGTTCGACAGTACCGCCGGCCTCTTCCAACTGCTTCTTGATGTCTTCCGCTTCGGCCTTGGATGCGCCTTCCTTGATGGGGGAAGGAGCCTCGTCGACCAGGCCCTTGGCTTCTTTCAGGCCCAGGCCGGTTACCGCGCGCACAACCTTGATCACGTTAACTTTCTTGTCGCCGGAGGCGGTCAGGATAACGTCGAACTCGGTCTGCTCTTCGGCAGCTGCGCCGGCGTCACCGCCGCCGGCAGGTGCGGCGGCAACAGCGACAGCCGCAGCAGCAGTTACACCAAACTTTTCTTCCATTGCGCTGATGAGCTCAACGATGTCCATTACGCTCATATCAGCAATTGCATTCAAAATATCGTCTTTAGACAGAGCCATGACTCATATCTCCTATTTAGCTGATTAAATATCCACTGCAGTGACTTTACGCCGCTGCTTCCTTCTGATCGCGTACTGCTGCGAGTGTGCGAACCAGTTTTCCAGGTACTTCGTTCATCGTCTGAACCAGCTTGGTCACCGGCGCCTTCATAACACTCATCAACATCGAGAGTGCCTGATCGCGCGTGGGCAACTTAGCAAGAACATCCAACTGATCTGCACCCAGTATCTGGCCACTTACCGCCAGTGCTTTCACCTCGAAGTTTTTATTCTCCTTGGCGAATTCCTTAAAGAGTCGAGCCGCTGCGCCCGGATCTTCCATCGAAAATCCGAACAGGGACGGGCCGACCAGCGAATCGTTGATACATTCGTAGTCGGTTCCCACCAATGCCCGCTTGGCCAGTGTGTTGCGCACTACACGCAGGGTCACACGGTTTTCGCGGGCGTTCTTCCGCAGGGCTGTCATCCCGTCCACGGTCACGCCACGTGCATCGGCGATAACCAGGGACAGGGCACTGATGGCAGTCTCGTTAACCTCAGCAACGATCGCTTTCTTGTCTTCGAGTCCAATTGCCACTGGAATTACTCCTGGATTGCTAAGTTGAGTACCGGTAAAACTATGCCGGCACCGCTTGCGTGGTGAACAAATCCACCATCTGCGTAGGTTTTGATTCCACCGGGCTCGTCACCACGGCTGCCTCGCTATTAAGCCGGCAACGACACACATCGTCGCTGCTGGCGCCTACGGTCTTTGATGGTCTTCAGTTCAAAGCTAAATAGGGTGTGAACCCGAGCCTTCTCCAAAGACCTCAAAGTGGATCGGGTCGGGCCGGGTAGCCCTGACCGATCTACAACACTCCCCTTCCATGGGAAGCCTTGAGGAACCACCCCTTGTGGGGGCGGCCCGATCAACCTTCTAACGAACTCTGGTCAATAGTGACGCCGGGGCCCATGGTGGTGCTGAGGGTTATTTTCCTCAGGTATACGCCCTTGGCCGCCGCCGGCTTGCCCTTTTTCAGGTCCGCCAGCACTGCTTCGAGGTTGCCTTTGATAGCATCCAGTTCGAAGCTGATTTTGCCGATACCGCCATGGATGATGCCGTTTTTATCGGTGCGGAAACGCATCTGGCCGGCCTTGGCGTTCCTGACTGCTGTTTCCACGTCGGGCGTAACAGTGCCGGTCTTGGGGTTGGGCATGAGGCCACGGGGACCCAGTACCTGGCCCAACTGGCCGACGACACGCATGGCGTCCGGGGAGGCGATGACGACGTCGAAGTCCATCATGCCGCCCTTGATCTGCTCGGCCAGGTCGTCCATACCCACCAGGTCTGCACCTGCGGCTTTGGCCTTTTCAGCCGCCTCACCCTGGGTAAAGACCGCTACCCGGACTTCGCTGCCGGTACCAAACGGCAGGGTGGTCGCGCCGCGCACGCCCTGGTCTGATTTGCGGGCATCGACGCCGAGGTTCACGGCAACTTCAAGGGTTTCGTTGAACTTGACCGTAGAGAATTCCTTGAGCAGGCTTACCGCCTCTGCCAGGGGATAGGTTTTGCTGGAGTCGACCTTCTCGCGGAAGGCGCGTACACGCTTGGATAACTTGGCCATCAGATCACCCCCTCAACGTCGATACCGGCAGAACGGGCGCTGCCTGCGATAGTGCGCACAGCCGCGTCCATGTCGGACGCCGTGAGATCAGGCCACTTCTGGGTGGCGACTTCTTCCAACTGGGCCCGGGTGACCTTGGCCACCTTGCGGGTGTTCGGGGTGGCGGAACCGGACTGGATCTTCGCTATCTTGCGCAACAGGACGGCCGCCGGAGGGGTCTTCCTGATAAACGTAAACGAACGATCGCTGTAGACGGTGATGACCACGGGAATCGGCAGACCGGGCTCCATGCCCTGGGTCTCGGCGTTAAACGCCTTACAGAATTCCATGATGTTCACGCCGTGCTGGCCCAACGCCGGTCCCACGGGGGGGCTGGGGTTGGCCTGGCCGGCCTTTACCTGCAGCTTGATATAAGCCTGTACTTTCTTAGCCATTGTTACTCTCCCGGGTGCAAACGCCGTTGTACCAGGCCAGCTGACGCTGGCAAATACTCGGGCTCCCCGTCCATGACGGCCAGGCCGTCAGTTAAATAAGGGGTCTGGCCAAGCTGCCAGACCCCACTTCCATCAGGCCTTCTCGACCTGACCAAACTCCAGTTCCACCGGTGTGGAACGGCCAAAAATCAGCACTGCCACGTTCAGGCGGCTCTTTTCGTAATTGACATCTTCCACCACACCGTTGAAATCGTTGAACGGCCCGTCGATGACGCGCACCATCTCGCCCGGCTCGAACAGTGTCTTGGGCCTGGGGGCCTCAACACCCTCCTCAACCCGCTGCAGTATGGCCGCTGCCTCCGCCTCGGTAATCGGCGCCGGCGCATCGGCCTTGCCGCCGATAAAACCCAGAACCCGCGGTGTTTCCTTCACCAGGTGCCAGGTTTCATCACCCAGCTCCATTTGCACCAGTACATAGCCCGGGAAAAACTTGCGCTCGCTGCGGCGCTTCTGCCCGCCGCGCATCTCCACCACTTCCTCGGTGGGCACCAGGATCTCGCCGAACCGGTCCTGCATACCATGCAGTTCGATACGCTCCTTCAGGGAGGCCGCCACCTTCTTTTCAAAACCTGAATAGGCGTGTACGACGTACCAACGCATTGCCATCGACTAAAACCCTTATCTAATCTGTTAAGTAATTGCCAGGGAGACCAGCCAGCCCAGCAGGGAATCGAGCCCCCACAGGATCAGCGCAACCAGCAATACAAATGCCACCACTATCATGGTGGTCTGCACGGTTTCCTGCCGGGTAGGCCAGACCACCTTGCGAATCTCGGTGCGCGAACCCTTCACCAGCGACCAGAAAGCCGCACCTTTCGCGGTTTGCAGGGCGACAAATCCGGCGATGCCGGCCAGCACCAGTATCCCCAGCACCCGGTACAGCAACGACTGGTCGGAATAATAGCTGTTGCCGACCACCGCCACCGCCACCAGGATGAATACCAGTATCCATTTGACCGAATCGAACCGGCTGGCGGTTGTTTCCACACTCATTAACGCTATCCTTTAGATAAAGACGACACCCACACCGGGTGCCACCCCCTGCCATAAATGGCAGGCCAGGAGGGAATCGAACCCCCAACCTGCGGTTTTGGAGACCGCTGCTCTGCCAATTGAGCTACTGGCCTAAATACCTCGTTTAGACGACGAAGCCGAACTGCTTCTTCAAGCGGTTCGGCTCGGTCCGATGGGGCCCGGGTACAACCCGAATCCCGGGGCTCTTCGCTTATTCGATGATCTTGGCGACAACACCCGCGCCAACAGTACGGCCACCTTCGCGGATCGCAAAGCGCAGGCCCTCTTCCATCGCAATCGGGGCAATCAGCGTCACCACCATCTGGATGTTGTCTCCCGGCATCACCATCTCAACACCATCAGGCAGCTCGCACGCACCCGTCACGTCCGTCGTACGGAAGTAAAACTGCGGGCGGTAGCCCTTGAAGAACGGCGTATGACGGCCACCCTCATCCTTCGACAGAACGTAGATCTCCGCCTCGAACTTGGTGTGCGGCTTAACCGAACCCGGCTTCGCCAGTACCTGGCCACGCTCAACGTCCTCACGCTTGGTACCGCGCAGCAGTACACCCACGTTCTCCCCCGCTCGGCCTTCATCCAGCAGCTTGCGGAACATCTCTACACCCGTACAGGTGGTCTTCTGCGTGTCGCGGATACCGATGATCTCGATTTCCTCGCCAACCTTGACTATACCCCGCTCAACCCGGCCAGTGACCACCGTGCCGCGACCCGAGATCGAGAACACGTCCTCTACCGGCATCAGGAACGCACCGTCGATCGCGCGCTCCGGCTCCGGAATGTAGCTGTCCAGCGTCTCTACCAGCAGCTTCACAGCCGTCGTGCCCAGGCCGTTCTCGTCTTCCCCGTTCAGCGCCATCAGCGCAGAACCGCAGATGATCGGGGTGTCGTCGCCCGGAAACTCGTACTGGTCCAGCAGCTCGCGCAGCTCCATCTCTACCAGTTCCTTCATCTCCGCGTATTCCTCGGAGTCCGCACCGCCGCAGTCATCCGCCAGCAGGTCGGCCTTGTTCAGGAACACCACAATGTACGGTACACCTACCTGGCGCGACAGCAGAATGTGCTCGCGGGTCTGCGGCATCGGGCCGTCGGTCGCGCCACACACCAGAATAGCGCCGTCCATCTGCGCCGCACCGGTGATCATGTTCTTCACGTAGTCCGCGTGTCCCGGGCAGTCAACGTGGGCGTAGTGACGGCTCGGCGTGTCGTATTCAACGTGGGAGGTCGCAATCGTAATACCGCGCTCGCGCTCTTCCGGGGCGTTGTCGATACCGTCAAACGCCACCGCGCTGCCACCCCAGGCCTCCGCGCACACACGGGTCAGCGCCGCTGTCAGCGTCGTCTTGCCATGGTCAACGTGCCCAATGGTACCCACATTGACGTGGGGCTTCTTACGTTCAAATTTTTCCTTTGCCATTACGACAGTCTCCTATAACACACCGGCACTCCGGCCCGCGCCAAACAGTTGCACCAATTACCAAAAATATCCTTCACATCCAACAAGTTAGAAGAAAGTGGAGCTCATAACCGGATTTGAACCGGTGACCTCTTCCTTACCAAGGAAGTGCTCTACCGACTGAGCTATATGAGCGCTAGCCTTCCAACTCTGGAGCGGGTAGCGGGAATCGAACCCGCATATTCAGCTTGGAAGGCTGACGTTCTACCACTGAACTATACCCGCTACTTGCTTCTATACTATTCTTTGCCGAACATGGTGGAGGGGGGTGGATTATTCGGGGCTACGCCCCTCACCCTCCGGGTCGCCGCTAAAGCGGCGCTCTGAACGGCTACGCCGTTCAGTCGAACCATGTGGTTCAAATCCACCCCCGACGCGACTCCTGTTCTCTACTCCAACGTCTTGATAAACGTCATGTTCAACCTACTGGTGGAGGGGGGTGGATTCGAACCACCGAAGCTCGCGCGTCAGATTTACAGTCTGATCCCTTTGGCCACTCGGGAACCCCTCCGAAAGGCGGCATATTGTCCTGATGGCCACCTGCCTTGTCAACCGCTTCTTCTAATAAAATTATTAACTTACGACCGCCTGCCAAGGGGCTGGCCAGGGCTGGTCCGGCCGCCCTAATGGAGCATCGAAGAGGCCGGTTCGGTACCACCGTAGAGGTAGGCCATCTGCTCACAGGCCTCCGCCAGGTGGCTGGTCGCCTCCATCGTGGTGGCGACAAAGAGATCGAACTGGCGCTGCGACAGGCCCGCGCCGGAATGGCAATTACCCGCCGCCACGAGCTGTGGCAGGGCCTCGTCAACCACGTCGAGGAATATCTTCAGGGTCGGGTAGTCCATATTCAGCCGCCCCAGGTCTGCCGAGACCTGCAACAATGCACCCGGCCGCAACTCCAGCTCGGTGGTCAGCAGCAGCCCGTAATCCTCCAGGAACAGGCGACTGTCGATGACGCCCCGGGTTTCCTGCAACACACGGATATGAAGCCCCTCGCACTGGCCACACAGATAGTGCTCGATACCCGCCTGGTCTAGCCATTCCTGCAACAGGGCCTTGTCAGGCACCCGGATAGACGTCATTGCGAAATTCCCTGGAAAAGTGCGGGGCCGACCTGCATGCAACCGCAACAGGACTGATAAAACCGGAAATGATACCTCGGGCAGCTGATAATCATGCCCTCGTGCGGCAGCCGCATTCTAGCGCAGCTGGCAGACATTTGGCAGTGCAAACAGGCTACGTGTTTATTACATAGTTTTACATCTTTCCATGAATCGGCGGCTCCGGCGTCGGCGCGCGACTGGCCAGGAAATCGAAATCACAGCCCTCGTGCGCCTGGTTGACATGCTGCGAAAACAACAGCCCCCAGCCGCGCTGGTAACGCGGCGGCGGCGCCTGCCAGGCCTGGCGGCGACGCTCCAGCTCCTTCTCCTCCACGCAGAGCTTCAGACTCCGGGACGGCACATCCAGCTCGATTTCGTCGCCGTTTTCCACCAGGGCCAACGGGCCGCCAATCCACGACTCGGGGCTCACATGCAGGACACAGGTGCCAAAGCTGGTTCCGCTCATGCGTGCATCGCTGATGCGCACGACATCCCGGATGCCCTGCTCTATCAACTTCTTCGGAATCGGCAACATGCCATTCTCCGCCATCCCGGGGCCGCCCAGGGGGCCGACGTTGCGCAGTACCAGCACGCTGTTGGCATCCACATCCAGGTCCGGGCTGTGAATGCGCGCTGCCACATCATCGGCATTCTCAAACACTATCGCGCGCCCTCGATGCTGCATCAGGGCGGCCGTGGCGGCACTGGGCTTGATTACACAGCCGTTCGGGGCAAGATTGCCTTTCAACACCGCCAGCGCCTCGGTGGCCACCGGGTTGGCCTGGGAGCGGATAACATCCGCATCTTCCACTTTCGCGTTGCGGATATTCTCGCCCAGTGTTGCACCGGTCACGGTGGGGCAGTCGAGTTCCAGCACACTTGTCAGACAGCTGAGCAGCGCCGGCAACCCGCCCGCATCGGCGAATTCGGGCATGATGTACTTGCCCGAGGGTTGCACGTTGGCCAGCACCGGCACCTGCCGGCCGATCGCATCGAAATCCTCCAGCGTGAAATTTGTGCCGGCACGGCGGGCCAGCGCGATCAGGTGTATGGCCGCGTTGGTGGACCCTCCCAGGGCGACGCAGGTCCTGGCGGCATTGCGGATCGATGCATCGCTGAGGATATCGCTGGGTTTGATGTCGTCCCAGACCATCTGCACGATGCGCCGGCCGGCCGCCGCGGCCAGCTGGTGACCGCGGGAGTCCATGGCCGGCACGGAGGATGCCCCGGTCAGGGACATGCCCATCACTTCTGCCAACGCGGTCATCGTGGAGGCGGTGCCCATCACGTTGCAGGTGCCGGGCGAACTCCATATCTTCTGCTCTATGACCTGCCAGTCTTCCATGCTCAAATTGCCGGCGATCAGGTCAGGCGCCCAGCGGAACGGGCCGCTGCCACTGCCGAAACGCTCACCGCGGAAGGTCGCACCCACGGTGAAGCCGGCCGGGCAGTAGATCGCCGGCAGGTTCATGCTGATCGCGCCCATCAACAGGCCCGGTGTCGTCTTGTCGCAGCCCCCGAGGAGAATAGCGCCATCGATGGGATGGCAGCGCAACAACTCCTCGGCTTCCATGGCAAGGAAATTGCGATAGAGCATGCTGGAGGGTTTGACGTAACCCTCACCGAGTGACATGGCCGGCAGTTCCACCGGGAAGCCCCCCGCCTGCCAGACGCCGCGCTTGACTGCCTCGGCCCGCTCCCGCAGGTGGGCGTGGCAGGGATTCATGTCGCTCCAGGTGTTGATGATGCCGATCACCGGCCGACCCTCGAATTCCTCACGGCTGTAGCCGGCCTGCAGCGCATGGCTGGTATGCTCGGTAGAGCCCGGGCCGCCGCCAAACCAGCGGCGACTGCGCAGTTGTTCAGGTGTTTTCTTGCTCATAGTTGGATCCTGTTACGTCTTCGTCTTCGTCGGGCAGTCCGTCCCGCTGGAGTTGCCTTTTCGGCCGGCCATGGGCCGCGCTGCGCTCTCGCGTAAACGTACTTATATGCACTGACTCACCCACACCCCCACCTCGAGCTTGGCGCTTGCGGCGCCCCTGAATGTGCCGGCCACCGGTGGCACGGACTCTGGCAGGCGCGCTACTGCAACCGGTATATGGTCTGCTCCCACTATAGTGCCGGTGGTGGGATCGAAACCCTTCCACCCCGCACCGGGCAAATAAATCTCCGCCCAGGCGTGAGTTGCGCCCGCGTCAGTGGACAGGGGTGCATGGAGGTAACCGGTGACAAAGCGGGCGGCCAGTCCGAGTTGCCTGGCGGCCGCGATCAGCAGCTGGGCGAAATCGCGGCAGGAGCCGGTGCCCCGGGCGAGCGTCGTAGTCGCGGCCTGGACCCCGGGCTCTTCACGCACCCGGTATGCCATGGTCTGGTGGATGAACGTGGTGAGGCCGCGCAACAGGCTATAGCTCTGGATCGGTTCACCCGGCCGCCAGACGCTGCCGATCAAGCGTTTCAATTCCGCTGCCGTCTCCTGGTCCGGTAGCGCCATATAGGGCAACAGCAGAACAAGGTCCTCCTGTTGGTAGGCGAACGGATACGCGACGGCGTAATCGGCCACCAGGAAATCCAGCGGGTTTTCCAGGTATTGCTGGATGACGAGCTCAACCTCTATGGCCACCTGCCGGCCACCCTGGGAAAAGGAGGCGATCGCCACCGAATTGCCCTCCACATCCCGGTGCCAGAGCACATCCGCCTGCGGCGAGATTTTGAGGGCGAACGCCTCGATGCGCAGCTCGTGATCCTCGCGCGGGCGCAGGCGCAGCGTGTGAGGACCCAGCGTGACGGGACCCGTGAAGTTATAGTATGTGCGGTGAATAATTTTATAGCGTCGCATACGCGCGTTTGCTCCCGCCCACCCGTTCACGATTCAGGCCTTCGCCACCCCTGCGAGGATTTTTTGGGTTCACTCTCCGGCCCCTTTGCGCGGCGCCCCGAGTACAACACTGACCTGTTGTCCGGCAGGAGACAAGGGGGGGCCGAATTGATTATAGACCGCCACATCGGCGGCATCGCGGCCGTAGCCGATAGCGACGTACCCGCCGGTTACCCCCGACTGGGTTGCATCGAACGAGTACCAACGGCCGCCCACGTAGGCCTCGAACCAGGCGTGCAGATCCATGGGCTGCAGGCCGTAGAGGTAACCGACCACCATCCGCGCCGGGATACTGAGACTGCGGCACAAGGCAATCCCGAGATGTGACAGGTCACGACAGACCCCCCACTGGCGGGTATTAACCTCAATCGCGGATACATGGATGTCGCCGCTGAATGGCTCAAAGCGAATCGTGTCACGCAACCAGGACTCGATGGCGGCCACCTGGTTATAACCGGGCAGCTGACCCGCGGCGATCTCGTTGGCCATCTGGCCAAAGCGATCAGATTCGCAATAGCGACTGGGCAGCAGGTAGCACAGGATCGGGTCGGGCAGGTTCTGTACGTCGACAAAGGGTGCGCCCGGCGCCCGGTCCACGGTATCGGAGATCATCACCTCCGCGGCGGTGTGCACCCGGAAAATACCAGCCGGGGCAACCAGTCGCTGGCAGAGGTTGCCATAGCCGTCGGTAAATTCGAATACCGGTACGCTCGGGGACAGCCGGTACTGTTCGCTGGCGATCCATTGCTGCGCACCACTGCGCGGGCGCAGCATAAGCACAAAGGGTGTGGGAACATTGATCTCGAACACGAGGTCACAGCAGGTTTGTAACCACATACACCCACTCCTGTGTGGATTATAGCGGGACAGTATGCACTAAAGGGCGACGGGAAAGGATATTCCTGTACCGTCAGATGTAGTAGGCCAGTACGTATGCGGACAGGAGTATGGCGATCCACAGTGCCGTGGTGCCGATGGGCCAGGAGCGGGCGAATACGCCGCGCTCGTCACTGTCCGCCGTGTGCGGCTGGCCGAGGTAGCGTATGGCGAACTTCGCGAAAAGCGCTCTGCAGGCCAGGATGAGACGACTGGCCCCATTCCGTGCCGGGCCGGCGCACAGCACCAGCCACCCGACCAACGCCGGTATTGCGCGCCGCCACACCCAGTCGACATCGAGACTGATGGTTTCCGTCCGCTTCATCAGCGGCAGCAACAGGAAAAATGCCAGGCCGGAAAACAGCAGAAGTTGAAGGTAGAACACGACTTTGCCGGGCGTGTATGCCAGGTAATCCACCGGGTAGGGCAACAGCGCATACAAGTATTGCGGGAACACCCCGATCAGCAGACACAGCGCCGCGAAAATCAGCATGGCCAGGGCCATGTTCCAGGGTGCGTCTTTGGGCCGCAAGCCCGAATCGCGCTGGAAAAACACAAACCATGGAAACTTGATACCGGCGTGCAGGAACACCCCCGCCGATGCGGCGGTGAGCAGCATATACACCCACACCAGGCCTTCGTTCGCCGCCGCCTGCGATATCATACTTTTGGTGGTAAAGCCCGAAGTCAGGGGGAAACTGGAGATGGACAGGGCACCGATAATGCAGCAGAGCGTTGTGAGCGGCATGGTCTGGTAAAGCCCGCCCAGTTCCGTACAGCGGGTTTTACCCGTGCGATAAATCACCACTCCGGCGCTCATGAACAACAACGCCTTGTAGAGAATATGGGCGAAGGCATGGGCCGTGGCACCGTTCAGCGCCAACTCGGTGCCGATGCCCACGGCACAGACCATAAAACCCACCTGGTTGACGATGGAATAGGCCAGGATCCGCCGGATATCGTTCTCCAACAGGGCGTAGATGATGCCGTACATCACCATAAACAGGCCGACGCCGACCAGCACCGGCTCCCCCGGGAACAACAGTATCAGTGCCAGCACGGCGGTTTTAGTGGTAAATGCCGACAGGAATACCGAACCGGTGGGGCTGGATTCCGGGTAGGCATCCGCGAGCCAGGCCGACAGCGGCGGGGCCGCTGCATTGACCAGGATGCCGCAGAGAATCATCCAGCTGTTGAAGTCCTGCGCCAGCATCGGCCTGATCTGGATCGAGCCGGTGCCGATCACCACCCCCTCGATGCCCACCTTGAGCACTACACCCCCCAGCAGGTGCATGATGGCGTAGCGGATACCGGCCGCCCGGGCTGCCGGGGTGCCGCCGCACCACACCACTACCGTGGAGAACAGGGCCATCAGCTCCCAATAGAGGAACAGGGAAATAAGATCTCCCGCGAAACTGACACCGATAGCGCCGGCCGCATAGGCATAGGCCGCGGCCAGCTCGTACCACCTGGCCAGGCGAAACGCGTACAGGCCGCCAACAAAGGCCATCAGGGCGAACACCGTGGCAAACAGGCGGCGCAGCGGACTGCCCTCCACCGGCTCGATCTGGTAGGAAAGAAACCCCACCGTGCCCTGAACCCCGTCGGGCACCTGCCAAACCGCCCACAGGGTGAGCAGTGGCGCCAGCAGCACCAGTGCGGTGCGCAACTGACCGCGCGCGGGGCCAATGGCAACGGCTGCGACAAGCAGTATCAGGGCCGGCGAGAGCAACTCAGGCATTGTCGTCGGGCTCCCGGTAGTAGTCCCGCGGGCGTTTCAGGAGGCGGCCCAGCACCCTGGCGAACAACACCATCAGCAGGCAGCACAGGAACCCGTACAGGGCGCCGAAGCCGAACCAGCTGTCGACGGTAAAGTAACCCTTTACGTAAAAAACGCCCTGGGCCATGACCGTCAGCGCCAGCACCAGCGAAAACACCCACCACAGGCGGCGAATGACCCGGGGCCGACTCAGGAACTGCTGTGTCTGGTCGTCGTTCATCGCATTGCCTCACGAACCAGTTGTGTTTCAAGTTCGATCACCGGCCCGTTGAAGAAGAAGAAACCGAGCGTTAGCAGGGCCGTGGCGGTCAGTGCCAGCACCACCAGGGGCGGAGCTTCCCCATGATCCCCGGACCCCGACTCCTCCCGGGCGAACCAGGCCATGTAGATAATCGGCAGGAAATAGGCGGCGTTCAGCGCCGTGCTGGCGATGATGGTGAAAATGGCCAGCAGGTTGTCCGCCTGGAAGGCGCCGGCGAGGATGTACCACTTGGAGACAAAGCCGCCCGTCGGTGGCACACCGATCATACTCAGGGCCCCCACCGTAAAGGCGCCCATGGTCCAGGGCATGCGGCGCCCGATACCCCGCAGCTGGCTCAACTCGGTTTTTTTGGCGGCGGTGTATATCGCCCCGGCAGCGAAGAACAGGGTAATCTTGCCGAAGGCGTGCGCGACCATGTGAATCGCCGCACCCACCTCTGCCAGCGGTTTCAGTACCGCCGCCGCCATCACCACGTACGACAACTGTGCCACCGTGGAGTACGCCAGCAGGCGCTTGAGATTCTGTTGGCGCAGCGCCACCAGGCTGGCCGCGATAATGGTGAACGCGGCGGCATAAACCAGCCATCCGGAGCTCGGTTCAGAAAATAGAAAATCAACCCCGAACACGTAAACGATAATCTTGGTGATGGTGAACACGCCGGCCTTGACCACCGCCACGGCATGCAGCAGTGCGCTGACGGGGGTTGGCGCTACCATCGCCGCCGGCAGCCAGCGATGGACAGGCATCACGGCGGCCTTGCCGACGCCAAACACGAACAGGGCCAGTAGCAGTCCGACGTCGGCGCCCTGGATATGGCCGGACAGTATGCCCCCGACCGTAAAATCGCCGGTTCCGGTCACGTGGTAAGTCCAGATAATCGCCGGCAGGAACAGTCCTATGGACGTGCACAGCAGCACGCCCAGGTAAACGCGCGCGGAGCGCACGGTAGCCGCATCGCCCTTGTGTGACACCAGTGGATAGGTCGACAGGGTCAGCATTTCATAGAACAGGAACAGGGTGAACAGGTTGGCCGCGAAAGCGATGCCCATGGTGGCGGCGAGAGCCAGCGCAAAACAGGTGTAAAAACGCGTTTGATTCTTCTCCCTGTTACCCCGCATATAGCCTATGGAGTACACCGAGTTGATGATCCACAGCCCCGACGCCAGCGCCGCGAACAGCATACCCAGCGGCTCCACCCTGAAGCCGATGGACAGGCCGGGCATAAGCTGGCTGAGCTCCACCGCGGGACGATCTCCCGCGAACAGCGCCGGCAACATACCCCACACCACCCACGCCAGGGCGGCGGCGCCGACAAGCGTAACCGCCTCGCGCAGGTTGTCCGAGATACGCCCGGCCAGGACGATGCCCACGGCAACGGCCAACGGCAGGCAGATGGCCACCGGGATGGCGGTATCGGGGTTCACCGGGTATGCCCCAGCAGGAGTTCGGCCGCGGCGGAGGACAGGGCCAGCGGAAACCGGGGAAACAGGCCGAACCCGATATTCGCCAGCGCCACTGCCCAGGTGACGAGCAGCAGTTGCAACGGCGCCTCACCCGGCCCCTCGGCTTCGACTACGGCGGGCCTGAAGTAGAGGGTCTCGACCACGCGCCAGATATATACCAGCGCCATCAGCGAGCTGGCGAGGATTATCGCCACCAGCACAAAGGCGGAGGAGTCCCGCTCCAGTGCGGCGCCGATCAAGAGCCACTTGCTGATGAAGCCGGCGGTGCCCGGTATGCCGATAAGGCTGAAACCGCAGACCACGAACGCGGCCGCGGTGAGCGGCATGGTACGGGCCGCGCCGGCAAGCTGGTCGAGGCGCAGATCCCGGTAGTGACAGGCCAGGCAAGCCACGGCAAGGAACAGCCCACCCTTGGCGAGCGCATGGTTGAACATGTGTGCGAAAGCGGCCACCAGCCCCGCCTGGCTCACAAAACTGGCACCGAGCATGATGTAGCCGATCTGCGCTACCGATGACACGGCGAGCAGCCGTTTCAGGTGCCCCTCGAACATCGCCACCGCCGATGCCACCAGTATTCCCATCAGGGCCAGGGGCAACAGGAAGAGGGAAAACTGCAGCTGGTGGCCGGGCAGGTTTGCCTGGAATACGAAAAAATCGAAGCGAATCAGTACATAGATGGCCACCTTGGTGGCGCATGCGGCCAGGAACACCGTCACCATGTGCGGGGCGTGAGCATACGCGTTCGGCAGCCACACGTGCAGGGGAAAAACAGCGGCCTTCAGCGCCAGCCCGACCGTGATGAAGCCCGCGGCCATCAGGATCGGATTGATATCGGTCACGCCGCCGATCCGGGCCTCCAGGTCAGCCAGGTTGAGCGTGCCCGTCATCATATAGACCAGGCCGACGCCGATCAGGTAGAAGGTGGCGCCGATGGTGCCCATGATCAGGTACTTGAATACGGCAGGCAGTGCCCGGCGATCCGGGCCGCCGGCGATGATCACGTAGCTGGCCAGGGAGGAAATCTCCATAAACACGAAGATATTGAAGGCATCGGCCGAGACGGTGATGCCGACCAGGCCGGCCAGAGTCAGCAAAAAGGCGGCGTAGAACAGGGGTTGCCGTTCCTGCTCAATCTGCAGATCCACACTGGGACGGCCAGCGAGCAGGGATACTGCCCCGGCACCCGTGACGATCAGCAGCATCAGCGCACTGAACGCGTCGACCGACAGTTCGATACCGTAGGGCGCTCGCCAGCCACCCATGTCATAACCGAAATGCTCCCCTCGCGCGACAGCGAATGCCAGCGACGCGGCGATACAAAAACTCAGGACCGCCACGGCAGCAGCACCGGCCCAGGCCAGCCCCCGGGGCCGCAGCAGCAGCACCAGCGGTGCTGACAGCATAGGCACAATGACCTGCAGTGCCGGCAGGTGCGGCGTCAAATCCATGGCATCAGTCCGCGTCCAGAATCTCGTCTTCCTCGATGGTGCCGTAGCATTCGTTGATACGCACCACGATGGCCAGGCCCAGGGCGAGGGTCGATACACCCACGACGATGGCCGTCAGGATCAGGACCTGGGGCAGGGGATTGGAAAACACCTGGTTTTCCAACCCTTTCTGGATGATCGGGGCAGTGCCTCCCTCCACCTTGTCCATGGTGATGTACATCAGGAAAACGGCGGACTGGAAGATGGACAGTCCTATCAGCTTCTTCACCAGGTTGACCTTGGCAATCACCGTGTAAAGACCCACCGACAGCACGATGGCGAACACCCAGTAGTTGAAATAGCCCAGCAGCTCCAGCAGTTTCACAGGCGACCGGGCCTCGCGGCAAACGCGTGAAAGATACTGAGCAAGGCCCCGCACACCGCCATGCCGACACCGGCCTCGATGAGCAGAATACCCAAATGCTGGCCTGCCACCGGATCGTCGGACAGGACCGAGTAATCGAGAAAGTTGCCCCCCAGCCCGATGCAAACCAGGCCCACCAGCCCATACAGACTGGCGCCGCCGATCACCAGCGCCAGCAGCACCCGGTGGGGCAGCGCCCGCAGCGCCGCCGCCTCGCCTTCGAGCAAGGCGTAGAGAATCACGCCTGTGGCAATGATGGCACCCGCCTGGAAGCCGCCACCGGGGCCGTATTCCCCATGAAACTGCACATACAGGCCGAACAGCACGATAAAGGGAATCAGCAGCCGCCCGACCACCTGGGGAATGAGGTGGTGCTTGAGACCCGAGCCATACGAGGGTACCGCCGCCGCGCCCTCCCCGGGTTTGACGCCCAGGATGAACAGGACGCCGATACAGGCGGCGAAGACCACAAACACCTCGCCGAGCGTGTCGTAGCCGCGAAAGCTGCCCAGCACCGCGGTGACGACATTGGGAATATCCACGTATTCCGGCGTTTTCTCCAGGTACCAGGGCGCCAGGTGCGTGTGCACGGGGGCCTCGGGGTCGCCCAGGCGCGGTTTGTCGAAGGTGGCGTAGATGATCAGCATCGCCAGCACCGCCACCACCAGCAGGGCCATGCGGCTGCCGAGTCTGGAGCTCTTTTCGCGCTCGGTGGTGAGTGCCAGGGCGCTCAGAAAAATCACCGTGGTAATGCCCGCTCCCACCGCCGCTTCGGTCAGCGCCACATCCGCAGCGTCCAGAATGAAGAAGTTGGCCGCCATCAGCAGGCTGAATATGGAAGTGAGCATCACCGCCACGAACAGGTTTTCGGTGCGCACAATCGCAATGGCAGTGATCACCAGCAGGGACAGCAGGAACAGCGCAAAAATGATGATCAACTGGCGTCACCCCCGTGCTTATCTCCCACCCATTCGGCTTCGGGCCGCAGCCCCGACTGCAGGGCAGCGTTGGCAAGGGCGTAGCTCGCCGTGGGCCCGGTCAGCAGCAGGAACAGCATTATTGCCAACAGTTTCAGTGCCGCGAGGGAAAACCCGGCCTGCAGCATGATGCCCGAGAAAATCAGTATGGTCGCCATGGTGTCCGTGAGACTGGCGGCATGCAGACGGGTATAGAAACCGGGCAGGCGCAGGGCGCCAATTCCCCCGATCAATACGAAACCGCCACCGAGGCACAGTAAAACCCAGCTCAGCAGGTCAAACACCAGCTCACTCATGCCCGGGGTCCTGCTCGGCAAGGGGCCGGTTCTGGAAAAACTCCAGCACCGCCAGGACGCCCACGAGGTTGATCAAGGCATAAGCCAGCGCCAGATCCAGAAAATCGGGCCGGCCGAAAAGGAAGGCGATCACCGACAGCAACAGCGCCGTTTTGGTACCGAACATATTGACCGCGAGTACCCGGTCGTACACCGTGGGGCCACGCAGGGCGCGCACCAGGGCGAGCACCATGGTGACGAGTATCGCAATCGACACGACCAGGTACATGGTCAGGCGATCTTCAGCAGGGCGGTGCGCCGCTGCACCTCGAGCTCCTGTAACTGCTCGGCGCTCTGGCGGGTGAGGCAGTGCACAAGCAGTCGATTCTCATGCATATCGATAGTCACCGTACCCGGGGAAAGGGTGATCGAGTTACCCAGGATCACCTTGCCCACATCGGTGGTTTCAGTGGTGGTCAGCTCGATCACACAGGGGCTGACAGGCAGGGATGGACTCAGGACGACCCGCGCCACTTCGAGACTCGATTTGATTATCTCCGACAGCAGCCAACACCAGTGAGCGGGTAGCCGCAGCATGGCACGCAGCGGCATAGCATGCCGGAAAAATCCCATACGGTGCGCCAACCACATACTCAGCAGGCAGGAAAACAACCCCAGCCACAGTAACAGGGGCTTGTAGATACCCGACCACAGCATCCAGCTGACCAGCAGTACCAGCAGGAGGCCAGCCAACTGGAGCGGCCGTGCCGCTGTGGATTGCCTTTGGTGTCTATTCATCGGTGCAGGGGTAATGGTTCTGCAGTGACTCGTAGACGGCCTCCCTGGCCGGGGCTTCGGGGGTTTCACCGAGGTCCAGCTTCACCAGGTCGGCGACCACCAGATTGACCACTTCGCGCAGCGGCAGGGGATCACCCAGGCAAAAGCCCGCCAACCGGGCCGCCCGAATATGATCCACGCGACTGGGCGCTCGGGTGCGCTTGGCTCGCTGGGAAAATGTCTCCCCCGCCTGCGGTTCGGTCTCGATACCGAGCATTACCGACACATCGGTGGCTACCGCGCCGTCGATAAACCCCTGGATATAACGGATACAATACTGCGCATCCGCCCCATCGGGCTCCGCCTCAAGGCGATTACAGTGAGATGCCAGCTCATGCACGCTCAGTACCTCAACCGCGCGGGCGACCGGGGCCACTGCCAACAGGGCGATGACCAGAGCCAGTTGAGCCATCCTGGCGACGGGGGCAGAGACGAAAAATTCCAGGGCGAATCGGTAGTAATGCATCGTGGTCCTTTGCGGCACTCAAAGAATGATTACTACATTATAGACACAAGCCAGTCAAACGCGCCCCAACTCCGAAATTCTATCAGGCAGTTTCGGGTATAAGCTCAGGCTCAATCGCGCAGCTCTTGTCACAATTCCCGTCAGCACGTCATTAACCCGGCCAATGACTGCGTCCAGCATCTCATGACGGCCCTTGAAATGACGATGCTCGACAGTGCTGCCGGGATTGGGGAGGGAACGGGAATCCGCCATGGTTTTGTCAGACTTGCTTTTTAATTAACACCAAAGTTACATTCAGCGCATATCGGGCTCAAGAAAAACTGCTTACCGGCGCCCCGACCCCTGGGCCATCGCCGCTATGAGGCAAGGTTCAAACCGCCAACGTGCTGTACCGAAATAAAGGGCCGTCGCCCCAGGCAGTTATCCGCTGCGGGTCTTTAAGCAGGGACAGGATTATTTAAATTGATTGATGTATTAATTCTCGCTATCGCATTAAGCATGGATGCATTTGCAGTCTCTATCGGCTTAGGCTCAAAACACGACAAAAAAACGACTTCGTTAGCGCTCATGTCGGGAGTCTATTTCGGAGTCTTTCAGGCGCTGATGCCCATGATCGGCTACCTGGGAGGAAAAGGCATTTTAGGCTGGGTAGATTCCTATGCTTCCTGGCTGGCCTTTCTATTACTGTCAATGGTGGGAGGGAAAATGATTTATGAATCCTATGTTGAGGGTATTGAAGAAGACATAGCGAAAATTACGCACAGAGTCATGCTGATGCTTGCGATTGCAACAAGCATTGATGCAATGGCCGCTGGCTTTACCCTGAATATACTTGCTGTAAACCCATTCATTGCGTGTGTGATTATCGGTATTGCGACTTTTTGTTTTAGCTGGACGGGTGTATTTGTCGGCGAAAAAAGTGGTATTTGGCTGGAAAGCAAAGCCGAATTGCTGGGTGGCATCATACTTATATTGATCGGACTAAAAATCTTACTGGCATGAAAGCTGATTGCTTTTTCTGGAATATCACAAACAACGACACCATCGAATCCGACGCTGGCACCTCGCGCGGTTAAGACGAAATGGCCCGGCGACCCGATTGCGGCTGCAGCCGGTCGCCGCAACCGGGGCTCATGGATGGGAGGGCCGCGCGCTTGCGGCCGTCCACATCAGGGTAATTACCCTTTGCCGGAACTACCACCACAGTCATCACCCGGTTCGCATCCCCGGCCGGAATCATCGCCACCGCAGTCATCGCCCGGTTCGCAGCCCTGGCCGGAGTCATCGCCACCACAGTCATCACCCGGTTCACAAGTCTGGCCCGAGTCATCGCCCCCGCAGTCATCACCCGGTTCGCAGCCGTCCCCGAAATCATTATCTCCGTCCAGGATGCGCAGGTGCTCGAATTCCACCTCATCTGCAATACCGTCTGCTACCCGCTCATCCTTGACTTTGACCAGGTCTCCCACCTTGAGTTGGGCGAAAAATGCCGCCGAACCCAACGCGGCGCCGTTTAAACCCTCAAAGCGGGCACCCGCGGTACTGTAGGTAATGCCGAGCAGGGTGATATCAACACCGCTGGTGAAAGCCGACACCTGGGCCTGCAGCACATCATCGTCCTGATCATCGCGGCCAATGCGCGTGGCAACCAGCCTGTTGCCAACCCGCTGCGCTTCCACCTCAAGGAAATCACCAGCGGAGAGGTCGGCAAGTGTGAGCGGATCGGCCTGGTCGGTGTCATCATCCAGCAGCGTGCGAGCATCGACCATCACGGTGAGCGTGCCGCCAAACAGGCGCAGCGTGACCGTGCCACCGATGCGATCGACCGAAGCGATCCCGGCCTCGATCTCGACACGCCCCCGACGGGATTCTATTTTGCGGGCGACCAGGGTATTCCCGCTCCACTGCCCTTCTGCCTGAACAACCTGCCCGTTGGCGAGCGCCAGGTCGGCCGGCCACAGGATCGCACCGCTGCCATCCACGAGAACGCCATTCAGTTCAAATCGGCTGATACTCGCATAATTTGTAATCGCTCCCTCGACCCTGATCTCGTCGCGATCATCAAATCCGCCTGATATGTCATCCTCCTCATCGATCCGGCTGGCGGTAATGGTACTGCCGGCCAGCGTGCCGTGCACCTCGACCCCCATACCGTTGACAATAATGCCGCCGGGAACACCGGAAAGGTCGGCGCCGCCGAAATTCACCACGTACTTCCCGATGGCGAATTGTGTTCCGGCCACGGCACTTACAATGCCCTTGAGCTCAACTTCACTGACTCCCGCGGTAAAAACGGACTTCTTCTCTATAAAAGTGGCGCGCAAACGCCCCTGGTCGCCGTAGAATCCTGACACCTCCACCAGGTCGTTGACAGCCAGTGTCTCGAAACTGACGTCCTCAAATACGGTACTCGTGCGCTCGACGATGACCTCTATCCCCAACACGGTCAGCAACAGGGTATCGCCGTCCTGGCTGGGTACCAACGCCGTAATCGGGCCCTGGACCTCATCGTCGAATTCCACGCGCGTGGCGGTGCCAGTCAAGCCGTCGTCATTGATCACACCGTTGATCGTCACCACCATTCCAAGGCGCAGGTCATCATCTGTTGAGGCGTTTCCATCCAGGGTGATATTCGCTCCATCGGTTTCGAATTCCACACCATTGACAAAGATGCTGCCGAAACGGTCTATGGTGCCGGTACTGTTGACCGGACCACTGAACATGTCATAAGTCCACTGGCCGTCATCTCTGCGGTGCATCTCAGCGAAAAGATCATCGGTTTTGCGCCGGTTTTCGGGAGACTCGGAGAACTGGCGCAGTACCAGCGCCTGGGACGTACCGGACTCCAGCTTGTCGAGCCAGAATGCCAGGCCCGCGTCCTCGCCCTCCCTCCCAAGAATATTCCGATAGAGCTGGGCGACAAATTCAGTATTACCCAGGGCACCGTAACGGGACCTGAATTCAGGGGAATTACGGAATTTTTCGGCTATCTGCAACAGCGATTGTCCCTTCTCAAGAGAATCGATCCAGAAATTCAGTCCCCCCGACTCCGGCTCCCGGTCAAAGGCCGCCGAGTACAGCCGGGCAACTGCCCGGGCGTCGCCGGGTGTAGCGGCGGCAGAACTCGTGATTGTATAAACCAACAGCAGGAAGGCCGTCAGGGCCGCTATGAACTGGGAATAAACCGGTTTTTGCCGAAAACGCAGGGGGCCGCCCCATGTAAGCCGAGTCCATTCTATCGATGCAGGCATAGCTAACACTCCATTTGAGGGTGGTATGAAGGTTATTGCCATGGCAATTCCATGACGTACGACTGTAGATCCCCTCCCGGCCGGCAAAGGTTCAATCCAAGCGGAAAAAATCGTTTGCCATAATCGTATTTGACGCAGTAGGTGCCTGATAGAGCCGATTTGCAGTACGATCAGGGTAGTTTCGAATAGTCACAGGGAAGGGGGGTGGTAACGGCACGCCACCTTGCCGGCAAATGCGAATGACCGGGGAACTCGATCGTAAACGATGAAAGCGACTCAATTTTTTGCCGTACCCGGTGCGATTCATCCCTGGCGTCGGCTCGGACCGCTGGCGAGAGCGACCGTGCCCACCACTGTGCTGTCTCTGGCGGCCACTCTATCGGCGGATTGCGCGAATGGCGCACCCGATATCTCTGCCCTCCTGAGATTGACCTCAAACTACGACTACCGGGGCTATAGCCTCAGCGACAATCATGCCGCGGTGCAGGGCAATATCGATGCCATGTGGTCAAGCGGGTTTTTCCTGGGCAACTGGGTCAGCAGCGCCAATTTCGGTGATGCCGACCTGGCGCTCAATCCATACCTGGGCAAATCATTCGATGTTTCACCCAACTGGAAGATCGTAACCATGGTGGCCGGGTATCTTTTTGATGCCAAGGTGGACAAGACCAACCCCAGCTACGGGGAGGGTGCGCTTCGACTTGGCTATCGGGATATCCTCTCTATGCAGGTCAGCATCGCCCCTGACTATTACGGTACCGGGTCGGCGGTGCCGAGCTACGAGCTGGAATTGAGCTATCCACTTGCGGAAACCATCGACGTATCCGCTGGCATCGGCTACCAGGCCAGTCGCAATGCCCTTAATTACGACGGGGTCTACTCCAATATTGGCATCGCCTGGTTCATTCTGCCCAATCTCACGCTGGATATTCGCTACCACAACCTGCATGAAATGAACGAGCGACCCCACGGAAATTACGGACTGGAGCCGCTTGCGCAGTACCACCTGGACACGCCTGTGATTCTCTCGGTTTCCATTGGCTTATGAGCGGAGTGTGTGAATGGGTGTTGGGCTATTTTTTTGAGGCGGCATTGAACCATTGCCAGGCGGGAGTGGATTAATGACTGGGTTCGGAGCAATCTCAAAGGCGAAGCGATGGTCGGGAGCGGCAATGCCAGAGGAGTCAGACAGATGATGGCCCCGGTGGGCAGTGAGTACGACGCCCGTGGAGACCAGGGCCAGCCCGACGACGACTGGAACCTCATTCGCCGCGTGGGTCTGGGTGACCAACCCGCCCTGGAACAACTTTACAAGCAGTATTACGGCGGTCTCTACCGTTTCATCCTGCAGATTACCCGGCGTGTCGACTATGTAGAGGAGGTCATCAACGATGTAATGTTTGTCGTGTGGGAAAAGGCGCCCGACGTCGTGCCGCTCAGCAAGGCGTCCACATGGATTCTGGGCATAGCGCACAACAAGGCTCTGCAAGCCTTGCGTCGAAACCGCAGTACGGCTGGGGCTTCCCTCCACGAGGGCGACCATATCGATCTCAGGCCGGACAAGAGTGTGTCGTTCGGTGAACTGGAGACGAAGGAAGTGCTGTTTGCGTTGATGCGGAAGCTGTCACCTGAACAGCGCGCGGTACTGGAACTCGTTTACTACCACGGGCTGCACTACGCCGAGATTGCCCAGGTGATCGACTGCCCCGAGAACACAGTGAAAACGCGCGTTTTCCACGCACGCCGTAAACTGCGCGAAATCTGGCCAGAGCTGACCGGCACCAGGGCACCGGACATAAACGGAATCGATCGCAGGTGAACGATATGACTACCCGGGAAATCACTGAAAGCTATCCTCATGACGAGGTTTTACTGCTCTTGCCATGGTATATCAATGACTCCCTGGGTGGCCGCCAGAAAGCCCTGGTAGATGAACACGTCCGCAGCTGCATCGTGTGTCGCAGGGAGCTCGCGACCGAGACCAGGACACTCGCTGCATTTCGCAATGAAAGCCCTTTGGATCAATCCGTGAATGCCGGGTTCGAGCGCCTGCACGGCCGTATCGCCGCCCGCGCGGCGCACCGTTCGAGGAGATCGATCTACGGGACTGCCGGCCTGGCCTGGACCCGGGTTCTGGATGTGGCCCGGACTTTCTCCGGCTCCAGACTTCGAACAGCCCTGATAGCCCTGCCACTGGTCGCGATGGCTATTGCTTTCGGACTGACCCAGATCCAGCCGCTGCAGCCACCGGGCAGCGAATATCTGGATTCCCGCACGGCCTCAGCCGTTGACGGCTACCAGACGCTCTCTAACCCGATCGAGGGAGTTGCAACTCCGGATGACGTTCAGTTGATTTTTGCCCGTGGCACCAGCATCGGAACCATCGAAGGCTTGCTCGAATCACTACCGGCAAAAATTATTGACGGGCCCAACGGCGCCGGTGTCTACACCGTACGGCTGCTGGGCGTGTCCGCCGATAGTGAGCGCCAGGCAGTGATTCTTGGCCTGCGTGGCCGTCAGGAAGTCTTCTTCGCGGAACCTGCCCAGCCAATGTCAGTCTCCAATCCGGAAAAGGCACAACCGCGGTGAGGTGCCTTGCGCTCGCAATATCCGTTGCCTGGCTCCTGTCCTGCGCAGCCTACGCGCAACAGCAATCAGGTAGCGGGAATGGCGGGGCCGCGGCCGCCATTCCAGCTATAGACAGTACCCGGGAAATTCTACTGACCTTCGAGGATCGGGGCCTGGCAAGAACGACGAATACCGGGCCCGGGCACTACTTTCGACGTGGAAGCGCTTACCAGGGCACCACGTGGAGCCGTTCACGTGCCGCCGACATAGCACGCGACTATCCGGTAAATATGGTTCTGGAGTGGCCCATTCGCGCCCTGGGCGTACACTGCGTGGTCTACAGGGTGGACGATACGCAGTCCGTGGACAGCGTTATCGCACACCTGCTTGCCGACAGTCGGGTGAAGTCGGTGCAACGCATGAATACGTTCAGGTCATTGGCTGGCGAAGATCCCTACAAACCGCTACAGACCTCATTCAACGAGATGCAGGTGGAGGCCGTGCATCGCTGGGCCACGGGTGCCGGTATCCGCATCGCCATCATCGACACCGGTGTGGACTTTAACCACCCTGATCTCGATGGCCAGGTAGCGGAGAAGGTCGACCTCACTGGAAGTGGAATGAACTTTGAGGACGATATTCACGGAACCGCCGTGGCAGGCATCATCGGCGCCTTGTCCGAAAACGGGCTCGGCATCGAGGGCGTTGCACCGGATGCCCTCCTGCTCGCCTTGCGCGCCTGCTGGCCCGAGCGGTCAGGTGCCATCGCGGCAGTGTGCAACAGTCTCACCCTGGCCAGGGCGCTGGACACAGCCATTCTCCTGAAGACAGCAATAGTGAACCTCAGCCTTACCGGCCCACCCGACCCCCTGGTTGGGGACCTGCTGAAAATCGCGCTGCTCGACGGTATTATCATCGTTGCGGCCGAGCCCGATCCGGCATCCCCGCCAGGGTTTATCGACGGTATCGAAGGAATTATTCGCGTCAGTTCACGCGGTGGGCAAGGGGACTCTCTCCCGTCCGGGAGAAGAGGCGCTAACACCATCGTGGCGCCGGGCAGTGAGCTGCTGACGACGTTTCCACGCGGGACCTACAATTTTGCCAGCGGCAGTTCGTTCGCGGCCGCAAACGTGTCAGGCGTCATCGCGCTCCTGCTCGAATTGCAACCGGGATTGTCTTCACAAGGCATCGAGAAGTTACTGTTATTGGGAATGGCTGAGTCGACCAGTGGGGAATCAAAGCCGCTTTCAATGGGCTTCAATGTCTGCCGGGTCGCTGCCCAGCTAAGACCGGATTGTGTCTGTGCCGACAGTAACCCCGACAAGCTGCTGGTTCAGAGAGCTCCGGCGGAAAAATTTGGTCTCTGACAATGAACTTCACCGAGCATACCAATATTTTCCGGCAATATTTTACAGCCGGGAGTGTGCCTGCACCTGCTGCTGGTACCCGAAGGTACGGCGCGTGTTCAGCTGGCAGGTCAGCATGAAACCCAACTACCTGCCCATGCTTCTGCTCGCCTGCCTCGTTGGCTGCACTCATCCGATCGAGATTGCAGGCGAGGGTGATATTCGGTCCTCCTCAGGCCAACATGACTGCCTGCTGGAAGAGCAGCCATGCGAGGCGGTGGCGGTCGGCGCATACAATGAGGACTACCGACCAGAACCCAGGTCCGGATTTCAGTTTGTCGGCTGGCAAAATTGCCTCAGTCAGCAAGGCGAGAGTTGCGTTTTCAACGTTCCTGCCGACGCTGTCTTTAAAAACTGGGGCAAGACCATGCCACCACTGGTCGCAAAATTTGCTCCGCTGTGTGAGGCAGCCCCCGCCGCCAGTTTCGCCGCCATCCAGACGGTCATTTTCAACGGCAAGGGCTGCAGCAACAATGGCTGCCATGGGGGTAGCCAACCGGCCAATGGCATGAACCTGACCACTGGCAAGGCCTATGCCGCCATCGTCAATGCCAACGCTCGGGCCGGAGGCGGCCTCAAACGGGTACTGCCCACAGATGCAGAAAACAGTTTTCTCTATCAAAAAGTTGCCGCCAGGACCAACCCGGGCAGCTTCCGCATCGCCGGGAGTCCCATGCCGCTGACCGGCACCGCCCTGAGCGCCAATCAACTGGCCGCGCTGGCCTTGTGGATCGATGCTGGAGCGCCGGAATTCGGGCGCGCAGACGAGCTGAACGAGGTGGAGCGATTACTGGGACTGTGCAATCCCTGAGATAGCCACTGGCATTTGCCGCGCTCAAGTGACAAATGAGACACCGGGTTCCCCGCAGTCAGAAGTTGTGTGGCATATTGGGCTATCCCTGACGAGAGCATCGTTATGTGTCCAGTTCCGGTCCACTCGGTTTATCGCCTGCTGCCCTGGCTGCTGCCGTTGTGCCTGTCCGCCTGTATCACCGCGCCCACGGCGCCGGATACCCCGGCCGGCGCTTGCCTCGCGCTGTTCGCTGCCATCGACCGGTCGGTCGATGTCGCCGCGGTTCGAGACCAGGGCCCCGTGCCTGTCGAGGGCTTCCCGTTTCTGCGCGCCAACCGGTTTCTGGCTTCATTCAGGGATGAGATTGTAAGCGAACAGCAGTTCGCAACCTGGGTGGGACATCTCGCCCAACTCGACGCGGTCGCACGTGAACTTGAATTGCGCAATCTGGCGGCCCATGTCAGTGAACGTCCCGGCAAGGGCCAGCAGGAAAAGCTCGCGGACTGCCGGCAACTGCTGGTGCGGGACCTGCTGGCCGAGCTCCCGCAACAGCGGCAATTGCTTGCTGCAGCACAGGTACCAGACGATTACGTCACCACCTGGCGCGTGGTGGGGCTGTACCCGCTGACAGCGCCATTTGTCTCACTGGGCGTCGGTCGTTGGCAGGATCAAAGCCACAAGGTTTTTACTGAGCCACTTTCGGCGCTGCCAGTCGAAGGGCAACTGCGGCGCTGGCGCGGCCCCCGGGCGCCCGCCGCGGTATCCCTCTGGTCGCAGACAGATCCATTGGGCGTTCCTGTGCTCAGCGCAGACCAGCGGGAAGCTCTGTTTCGCTACCATGCTCCGGTCTGGGAGATCGATGTGGTCGACGATAATGACCTGCCAGGTGCCGCTGGCTGGCGGGCCGGTCCCGCCATCGATACGGCCCGGGCGACGCAATACCAGACTCTCTCCTATACCCGTTACGGCGAACAGGTGCTCCTGCAACTGAACTATGTCATCTGGTTCAGGGCGCGCCCGGGGAATGACATTTACGCAGGCCGTTTTGATGGCCTGGTATGGCGGGTGACACTGGGCCCGGACGGCGAGCCCTGGCTGTATGACAGCATTCACAACTGCGGCTGCTACCACACCTTCATTCCCACCGGGCACCTCCGGCTGCGCGAAGACCTCCCGACGATGTACTTCGAACCGCCACTGGTGCCACAGCCGGCCCCCGCTCCGCCCCTGGTCCTTCGCATCAGCAGTGGCGAGCACTACCTGCAACGGGTCTATAAACTGGAGGGGCGCCCGGACGTGGGCGGGACGGCGAAGTCCCCTGAGGCACTGCAGGTGGCTGACTACGCCACGCTGCGATCGCTTCCGGATGGCGCTGATTACCACAGCTTTTTTGGTGAGTACTCGCTGGTGCCGGGCAGCGAGCGCCCGGAACGATTTCTGTTATGGCCAATGGGTGTGCGCTCCGCCGGCGCCATGCGACAGTGGGGGCATCACCCGGTCGCCTTCGTGGGACGACGCCACTTCGACGACGCCCGCCTGATTGAATTGTTATTTGAGAGTACTGAACGATGATCAGCACCGACCGCCCCGTACCCCGCGGGCGAAGTGTATGGATTCTGGGCCTGCTACTTGCGCTGCCGGCACTCGCCGATCGCGTTGCCGTGGGGCGTTTTTCCGAGGGTGACCTCAGTGGCTGGCAGCACAAGTCCTTCGCCGGTGACACCCTGTATGAGCTACAGGAGAATACCGGGCGGCTTGCCTTGCATGCCACAGCCGACAACGCCGCCTCCGGGCTGTTCCGCGAAGTCAAGGTCGACCTGGAGCGCACGCCCTATCTGCGCTGGTCGTGGAGGGTCGAGCACCTGCTCGGCAGCGGCGATGAGCACAGCAAGCGCGGGGATGACTATGCAGCCAGGATCTACGTGGTCTTTTCCGGGGGTCTTTTTTTCTGGCGCAGCCACGCTATCAACTATGTCTGGTCCAGCAACCAGCCCATTGGCAGCGAGTGGCCCAATGCCTTTACCGGCAATGCGAAAATGATCGCCGTGCGCGCGGGCCCGGCCGGGCTCCAACAATGGCTGACGGAAAGCCGGGACGTAAAGGCGGACTACCGCCGCCTGTTTGGTGCCGAGCCCGGCGAGATCACAGCCATAGCACTGATGACCGACACCGATAATACAGGCCTTCAGGCCGACGCATGGTACGGGGATATCTGGTTTGACGGCGAATGAGTTACTTCGCTTTCATTGCCAAACGGCCCGCTCTGAATCCGGGCCGTTATCCGTGGGGCCAGGTGCTGCGCGTAATCAGAATTCCCAGGCCGTGTTGAAAGTTACCTGCCCGTCCGGCGAATGCCCGGTGCCGACCAGTGTTTCAAGGTTGATGGCCCATTGCGGCAACGGATGCCACTGGAAGGTGGGGCCGACGAGTCCGGGCTTCTCGTAGTTGCCGCGGTCACCGCGCACATCGATCCAGCTTGTTTTATATTCCAGGCCTGCCGAAAATATACTATCGATGATTACGCGACTGATGCCGGTGGTAATTTCGTATTCATGCTCGCGCTCGGGTCCCTCGTATTCGAGTTCGGCGACGAAGTTGACCCCCCAATGCCACTCCGGAGACATATCGCCGCCGAGCAGCAGTTTCGGTTCTATCTTGTTGGGCCGCCCGTCGAGGTTGATGTACTCAAAATAGAGCGTCGGATTACCGGGGATTACTCCCCAATCCGCCAGGGCCCAGCGCACCTCGATCTGCTGGCCGTACTTCAGGTCGTCGCCGGTGTCGTCCTGGTCGCTGCGGAAATACAGGTCCAACTGAAAGCGATACGGCAGGCCCACTTCGTACTCGACCAGCATCCGCGTCTCGGTCTCGCCGTTGTCGAAGGTGGGTCGATACCAGAATTCAACCTCCTGCTTTCCCTCCGGGATCACATACACACGGGTAGAGGGGAACCGACGTGTAGCGGTCCAGCGCGGCTGATTATACGGTCCAATGAGTTCGTCTTCGCGATACCGCGGGGCCGTCACATCGACCTGCTCGAGCGCCGGAAGCTGATCAGTACGCAATCGCTGTGGCTCTATCGGGGTAGAACTAATGGCGTTGTGTGCATCTGCCGGCGTCGGCATTTCCTCCACGGCTGCACTGGCCCACGCAATCGGAACGATACAGCCCAATAAAGCAAGCCCCATCCTGCCCATGCTACCCCCTACAGTACTCGCCGTATCGTTTCAGTTGTGAATCCCGAAACCTGCACCGCTTTCGGTAACCCACGCAAAGAACGTACCAACCATCATCGCCCCGGTCCTTCAATGCCGCAGTTAATCACTGCGAAAAAAACCAAGGTAAATCATAGCGTTGTGGTTTCAGCCGGGAGGTAAGCTGTTGCCGACCCGGTCCCTTGCGCCAACGTCCCGGCTTTAATTGGCGCAGATGTACAGTTCGCGAACAGGCACTGCACACTCTTTATACACCCCGTTAGTTTGCACGCCAGAATTGACAGTTTATTTGCTGTCCCTCCCGCCGCCAAAGCCAGGTGAGACTGATGACAGGATCTGGCTGGTCACTTTTATGGATTATGATCCAGGATTCTTTGATCTACAGGAAAACCGGGGGGAGCCAGTAGGGGTCAATCCCTTCGCTCCAAAACTGTCACCGATCCGGCCGGAAAGGACCTTTGAAAAATGGAGCTGGCGAGAGGAATCGAACCCCCGACCGGCTGATTACAAATCAGCTGCTCTACCTACTGAGCTACGCCAGCCTAGATCGAATCGGGGATGCAGAACCGCCCCCGGATTGAAGGGGTGCGATTGTAGATAAAGCGGGGTGGGGTTGCAATAAAAGCTGGAATCGAATTGTGGGACTATGGCCACCTGATTACCAACGGACCCTAACCGGAAAAAGGACTGCGCTCTGACCACGGGTAGCCCTCCAAATAAGCATCGCTCCCTATTCCCACATTTTTTATATTGTTATTGTTCTGAATCAAGGCCACTTTCTGGCGTTGGATTAGGCTACGCCTAGTGGAGTTCATTCCATAATCGGCGGGGATTCAGATGCGGACAAAATTCTTTGTTGTGGCTGTCGGGTTACTGGCGACAATTGCGCTTCAGGGCTGCAAGCATCCCCTGGCCATCGTGGGGGAAGGCGACATCGTTGACGTCAACAACTCCGGGCATGGCTGTACCCTCGAACAATTTCGGTCGCAGGATAAAGCCTGCACTGAGAACGAGGTCAGCGGTGACTATTTCGTCAACTACAAGGCCGTGCCCAGGTCGGGCTGGCGTTTTGTTCGTTGGGACGGGCCCTGCCCACCGGATTCCGACTTTCAACACTGCCGCCTTCATATAGCGAAGGTGGGGGTGGACTGGTGGGACCAGACCTATCCGGACAGGAAAATCCCGCCGAGTACCGCCATCTTTGCACCCATGACCGGTGAAACCGGCTACCTGCTTGCCGGTACTCCGGTTGCCGGGGTGGCCTGGGAGACGCGGACACAACAGGGTGTGACGGGGCTGGATGGGAGCTTTCAGTACGAGGAGGGTGAAACCGTTCGATTCATAATCGGCAATACCCTGCTCGGTCAGGTTACGGGGCAGGAACAGGTGACGCCGTTTGACCTGGCTGGTTCACCAGTGCTCACGGGAATAGATATCACCTGGGGGCTGCAGGACGTGGTCAACGGGTCCCTATTCTCCGAGGCAGACACAGATGTAGATCCGTTCCAGGCCGTGATCAATATTGCAGTCCTCCTGCAGAGCCTGGACCATGACGGCGATCCAGAGAACGGAATACAGATAAGGCCTGGCGTGACCACCCTTTTCCAGAGTCTTCGTCTTGAAGTGAGCCAGCATTGGCGGCGATTTCAGAACGAGCCGACACTGCGGCACGCAATGGGCAAAGCGAGTAGGGAGCATCGTTTCAGTACAGCCCACGGGGTCGTCAAGCCTGCAGTAGCAGCTGAGCACCTCTACCGGACCTTGGGAATAGATGCCCGGACGGTTGGGGTAAACCTCCTGAATCACAAGGTCTCGAATCCCAATCCGGGTACTTCTATAGAGCGCTGGCAGTATGACGCCAACGGCAACGTGACACAACAGGACGCCCTCACCTGGCAATACGACGCTAACGGCAATGTGACCCAGCACTGGTGGAATGGGAACCCCAGGGACACCTGGGAATACGACCTGAACGGCAACGTGATCCGGCATGAGACCCTTGGCCGCGACGACATCGAAATCGAGACCTGGCAGTACAACAACGACGGCAACGTGACGCGCGAATGGAAAGACAGAAACGCTGACGGCACACCCGACTACGTCGGTCGTTTCGAATACGACACCAATGGTCACCTGACGCGGAATGTGGGCGCCGATGGCTCCTTAGCCGGTATCGAGACCTGGCGGTACGACGCTTCCGGAAACAAAACGTATTATCAATCCACTATTATGGGTGTCACAGCTATCGAGGAGACCCGGCAATACGACGCGCACGGTAACCTGATCCGGGTGAAAGGCCGCTACATCGATGTGGGTCGCTCGGGAGTGCCTTATATAGATATCCGTGAATACGACGCCAATGGCAACGTGATCCGGAAGGAACGCGACAGCGGCGCCGACGGCACGCTGGACAGTATCGAGACCTGGCAGTACGACGCCAATGGCAATGTGACGCGGCGTGTGACCAGGAACCCTGACGGCACCGTGGACAGTCTCGAGAACTTGCAGTACGACGGCAATGGAAATGTGACGCGGCACGAAGAGGGAGGCGGCGCCAATGGAGCACTGTACCGCATCGGGACCTGGCAGTATGACGTCTTCGGCAACATGACGCGGCACGAAATGGACGAACTGGCCGACGGCAAGGTGGACAATATCGAGACTTACCAATACGACCTCACGGGTAATATCACGCGCTATGATTGCCTCACCCGCCCCTCCTGTGGAGATCGTCGATTCGATACCTGGCAATATGATGCCGACGGAAATCTGACGAGGCATGAAAGGCGAGAGAAAGACGGTACAACTATCGTGACTTATCAATATGAGGCCACGGGATGGGGGCACCTATTTCCCGGCTTTGGATTTGATCAACTTAGATATCCGCTACCTCCGAAACCCAATCCAGAGCTGTGAGTATCAGTAATTGAGAGAAAGGCAGTGACTGCGGCTCAACCCCCACCTCGTAAGACGTTCTGCAGACTTTGCCGGGATGACCTACAAAACTTGTTCCAGGTCAATGCAAGTCGGCAAGGCTCGCCTTCACACTGCATACAGCACTTTGCTTCCGACCAATGTCGGACCTGGACTTACCGGAAAATAAATTGGGATTCCTGTGCTTTTTATTCTGGAGATTGCCGAGATGAGGAAATTAGTACTTGCCATCGCTACACTGGGAGCGGTTGCCAACCTGGCATACGCGGAAACCACGTGGGAAAAACTGGACCATGGGGCGGATGTCGTCCGCGAGTGCGCCAGCGATGTCTATGATTTTTGTACCGATATTGAACCCGGCGACGGTCGGATCAAGTCGTGCATGGCTGCTCATCTTGCCGAGTTGTCCGGTGCGTGTCTCAAGGCGCTTGCCGAACCGGAACCCGAGGTGCTTTCAGACGGCGATAACGCCAAGCCCATGCGCATAGAGAACTCCCATCGCATGCGCTTCATCGAGATGTACCTTGCCGGCATCGATCCGGATACCGGGGATATCATCGCCGAATGCTACGGCACCTATGCCAATCCGGATATCCCGGCGGACAGGGATTCCGCTCCGCAGGCGCAGGTCGAGAGCATCAACATGGATCAGCTTAAAAAGGAGTACGGCGTGCTGGGCGTGTCCATGAACGGCCCGAAACTCTGGCTCCCTGACTGGTTCGATGTCGAAGTGGGAAAAGTGCGGAAGTTTGGCGACATGGTAGCCCCGTGGACAGCCCAGCTGAATCTCGGCAAGAAGCTCGATGTCAATAAAGTGATGCCCTATGAGTCGTTCACAATCGCACGAAAGAGCGCAATCAACTGGAACAAGGGCACCACGGTCATGGTTATTGATGATGCCGACGGCAATACCTGGATCATGAAGGGCTTCGAGCTGGGTATGCACCCGGAGCGCACCTATGACGAATTCATGGCCGCCGGCCCCGCCATTTTCAAACGTCTCCCGGCAGGCTGGAAGGCTCGCATCGTAACCCTGGAACAGGATAACCACGAGGTCCCGGAGAACGGCGTTGCCACGATCATGGCGGACGAGTTTTTCAACGTCTACGATAAGACCGGGCCTGGAATGAGCAATTACAAGCCGTAAGCAGTTGCACAGTGGCTCCGCCTCCCTGCGGCGGTAGCCATTGTGAATGTTGCTGGAGATCACTCGATACCAGCAAAATCCGTTTGAAGCAGAATGGGGCAGGTCTTGAACTGTGAATTCTTGCAAACGCTGAGAAGCCGCAATTCCCCTTTCACGACACGGTCCCAGGCACAGCCCTATTCGGTATATGCTCGGAAGAGCCCGTCCAAAAATGACCGCCTGTAGACAGGCGCCAAAACGGGCAGCCACAGATTCCCTGCTACCAAGTTCGGTATAGCTTCGGCTGAGTGTCTTGGGATGTCATGGGAGACTGCATGCGAGGGGAAATTCGTTAGCGAATGGGAGAACGCGGAATTGCACCGGGGATAGAAGGGTTGCGATGAGTGGTCACGGTGGTATCCGCATCTGCCTATAAGGCATTCCTGTAGAACCATGCCCCGACATAGGGAGACTTCGAGGGGAGCTCATCTTTGTCATTACCAACGGTCGCATTGGCAGTTCCAGTCCGAATAACCCTGCTGCCATCATCCCACCGCGAACATGTCGGTAGGTCCACCGCTGAAAAGCAAATGGCTACAGACCCGTACGTGCCATATCTAGCCAGGGCAGTGTCATCATAGGACTCGGTGGTAAGCCCCGCCCAACCAGCGACAGCAGAACTTGCCCAGTCGCTTTCCTCACTGGTGTACAGCCACCCGTCAGCCAGCCACGCATCTATTGCCGCATCTTGGATAACCCGAATGGAATACTCATCTGAACTCGGGGGATCGAATCCATAAAAATCAAACAGTGCGCTTACATCTGATGCCGACGCCCATGTCCACCCCTTCATATCATGACCATTCAGAGTCCCGCTACATTGGGCAGCCCTGTTAACGGGACAAACTGAGTTGATTTCGTCCCATGATAGGTCGGCAAAGAGGCTAAGCTGTCTCCAGTCTTTACCGTTGGCACGTATGATATCGTCGCCTGACGCGAACACAGGCTGCAGGTAAAAAACGATGTCACTCGATTCCAGCCACGGAAGAACCGCAGGCACCCAGTCCCCTGTAAAGATGGTTGTTAAAAGGCGACATGGGTTGGGACTTTTGCCGCAGAATCGCCCAGTTCCCTGTTTCCAGAATCTGAATGCGTAGCCCCTGTAGGGGTTAGCGATGAAGGTTTCATCAAAGAAAAAGTCAATGACATCTATATTGCAGGTTTGCCCTCCATCACATTGATACGCTCCTGATTGGGTGTAAACGTGACCTCCTTCGGGCACAATAATCCTGATCTTGCACGAAGCGAGTGTGAGGACGCTCAACGCAACGAGGCTCAATCGTAGCCACACGGACTGGGCCCGTTCGGGCCGGTGGTGCTCCGGAACGGAAGACCGTGGCATCCGCTTCGATTTCATCATCTGAAAGAATACAAGAAAACGCCCATTCGCGGTCATACCCAATTTCTCCGGGTTCGAATTTACTTGAACGTCCTGCCGAGGTCGCAGTAACTAAAGCAGATCCATTCCGATTGTGTAGGAGGAAACCGTTATCAATTTGTTAGGTTTTTGTTTTGTCTTAAAAATCATGGGCTTATATGCAACTGGACGATTCAAGAAATACGCTCTTGTACCTCGCAAACCCACCAATCAGGCACTGCCGAAACCGGGTGTTGGCGGTTCTGCCGCTATCGCACCTGTGTGTTTTACGGAGACCTCCGGCGTGAACCCATGGAATATCTGATATCGCTTTCACATACTGCCCACGAGGCAACCAGGAGGCGTCACCATGTACAGATACCTACCAGCTATCATGATGCTGCTGGCAACCGCCGCAGCGGCGGGACCAACCTGGGGTAGCCAGCCGGCTATTGAGGAGCCAAGGCCACTCTCGTCACCTACCACTTATCAGAGCGCCTTGGAGGGGTGCCAGGAACAGACCAAGAGTAGCTGCGTCCCAATTGTCACGGACCTGGGCGAGCAGGTACCTGATTTGATAATGGCTTGCAGAATCGTTGTGCTACTCTGAAAGAACAGCTTGTCGATGCCATGCCTGCTATGATCAGACCAGTACGGAATCGTCGCGGCTTCGCGGGTAATGGATTCGCCACTGAGCAGGACAGGAAAGACTTATATGCCCCGTATCGTCAAAAATATTCCCATTATGGATCTTGCATCGTTCCTGATGGAGACACCCGATACACCTGTCAACATAGGAAGCGTTCAGATTCTCAAGCCTGTCAATGGCAGCCGAGAGGAAGTAATTACCCGAATTCTGAAGGGATACCGCGAAAGCGAGGTGGACGCTCCGTTCAACTATGTGCCGGTATTTCCGAAGTTCGGCTTGCCGAAGTGGGCTGAGTGCGACCATGTTGACACCGACTACCATATCCGTGAATTGCGACTGGAGCCGCCGGGCACCGAAGAGCAACTGATTCAAACTGTCATGGACTTGCACGAGCCCCTGCTCGACAGGACAAGACCCGGTTGGATCGCCTATATCATCAATGGCCTGACACACAATCGCATCGCCATATACACGAAAATACAGCACGCATATATCGATGGCGCATCCGCGCTCATGCGAATGGAAGCGGTTATTTCCCGCAATGCCAGGGAACTCGAAACCCGTCCGATTTGGGCCAGACTGTTTCCCCAGCAAGAAAGGCCACGCCGGGGGTTATTGAATGTAGATCTGGCTGCGGCGACGGATCAATTCAAGGGGGCTCTGCACGTGGGCGCTGCATTACAGCGCAGCCTGCTGCAGGCCAGAGGCAAACTGAAGCGGAATATGCCGCTGCCTTTCTCGGCGCCTGAGACGCTGTTCAATCGCCCCGTCCATGCGAAACGCGGCCTGGGCGTTGGCTCGGTGTTACTTGCGCGAGTCAAGACCATTGCCCGTCAGGAGTCAGTGTCGGTCAACGAAGTGCTACTGACTATCGTTGGCCATGCGCTTGAAAACTACCAGCAGGAACACGGAGAAACGAATACAAAACCGCTGGTGGCCATTTGCCCGCTAGCGATTCGCGACCCCGGCGATACCGAGGCGGCAACCAAGATAGCTGGTATTTCGGTGGCGCTGGGCACGCCCGGCAATTCAATCGCACGGCGGCTGAGTGAGGTTCACGCCTCCTCACGTGATGCCAAGGACGATGCCGCGAAGATGACCAACGAAGCGCTGATGCAATACATGTTAGTGGTCGCCGGTATTGGCGAGATACTGCAAAAGCTACCAACAGGAAAACCCGCACCACTGATGACCAATGTCAATGTCTCCAACGTGGCCGGATTACCCTACCGATGCTACATCGCCGGTGCCGAGATACTGCACTCATATCCGGTGTCCACACTGGCCGGTGGTACCGCGATAAACATCACCTTCGGTTCTGAATTCAACCGTATCGACTTCGCAGTTATAGCCGATTCAGCAGCCATTCCTGACCCCCAGAACATCGCCAACTCAATTGTTGATGCGTTGGCCCTATTAGAAAAGGCACTCGGGCTGGCCGGCAAAACCAAAAAAGCGGCGCCGGTCAAGACGAAGGCCAGGTCAAAGAAAACGGCAAAGACAAACAGCAAAGCAGACAAAACGAAATCGACGCGAACGAAAAAGGGGAAATAGGGGACGCGGTCGAGCAGTTAGCTGCCTTACCTACTGAGCTACGCCAGCCTTGATCAGATCGGGAATCGCAATGACCGCCCCGTTTGAAGGGGTGCGATGGCAGATAAAGCATCAGGCACAGTGTGTTGCGGTGAGCACATGCTGGCCACCAAAAACAACAATCAACCAAAGACCATAAGCTGGAACAGCTTTCTGAATCGACATCATGAAACGCTCCTTGTTCGAATATTTCCGCTTCGTCGGTTTCCCCGTGAAATGGTTTGCCGCAGGCATGCTTAATTCGTCGTTACAGGAAGCCCATAGAGTTCAGCGAGGTCCACTTTCTCGAACTGTGCAAAAATCTCTTTGGCCAAAACGATGGCGTCCTTGCTGGTGCCATTCGCCCAGAACTCGAATGTCAGGACGGTGGAGCCCCTGCGTGCATATCCGCTAAGCAAAACGTTCTCACCGCCCGGGTTCTTGTCACACTTCCAGGTAAAGTCGACATAGGTGACGTGGCCGTTTGGCAGTTGCTCATAGCGGGGTGTATCGAAGGTAGATCCTTTGATGTGGACTTTCAGTCGGTCGGACAGGGACTTCCCATCGGCCTCAAAATCCGGTGCATTCATCTGCTCCCACATGGCCAGTTGCTCCGGATCGGATTCCCATGCGTTATCCCCCTTGAGTTCAAGATTGAAATCGGGGCCGACGGTGAAATCACAGGTTAACGCTCCGGGAAACCCTGCGTGAATTTGCGCGCCGATGACTTTCCCGAACTCGTGCTCCAGGATATCGAAGCTCTGCGTATCGCGCTTGAGCCCGGCAGGCAGCAGGGCCGCGACCGACGCCGGCACTTCCTTGCCCGCCCATGCCATCTGCGGCAGGCAGGTTATGGTCGCGGCCAGTAACAGTGCGCCGACGGTAGAAACTGACACGATTTTTTTAATCACTATCATGGTAACCCTCCAACTTTGCATATTTCCATTCGTTCTCACCGCTGGCGGATCTCGATGGATTATTACACCCCACCGCCCTGCCCGGCTCTCGCCCTCCACCCCGCTTCATGTACCCAGGGGTCTCAGGTCCCAGGTATCGCCGATGGAGCGCACCCAAGACGACGCATCCGCCGACGACACGTTTACGGTAACGGCCCCCACGTGAGAGGAGGTAATAACTGCGATAAATGAAAGAATGACTAGTGAGACGTGCCTGAATACCCTGCCCATAACCGCCTCCAACTATTGACCGGCATTTCACAACCAACCTGAACGCGATGCTCAAGGAAGCCATTCTGTCTAGGTAAATGGTACCGTCTTATTAACCGGGTTTATTGTCCCGATACCACCTCGCGGATCATATTCCTGAGTTTCCGGAAAAGTAAATATGGCGCGATGTGGTAAATAATCCTCATTTAGAATCCTTGATCTGGATCAAAATCACTTAGCCGCAATGGCCGTTATCCGAAACAGAGCGGACCTCGCAGAAGTCCTTCAGTAGCCACCGGGGCACTGACCGGCGATCCCGGAGAAACCCGAAAATAGGACACGCTAAAACTGAAGGAGCGGTCATGAAGCAGTGGAGTGATTGGTCACGTTGCCACGGCATACGCAGTTGACTCCGTTTGGTGGAGTGGGGTGAACCATTCCATTAATTTCCGGCATTTGACATGTATAAGTCTCGAACGCTATATAGGATGTATCAGTAAGAAGTAATCAATATTTCCGAAAATCCGGCCGCCATCTACACTTCCCAATCGCGAGCACCTGATAACACCACACCCGCAGCGATACGGGGCCGGAAAGCCACTGGTCTGTCGTCACGACAGATGGCAGGACTGCTTCTTCTGCTGGCCATTTTTTCTTTAAACTTAATAGTGGTACTTTGTACTACAAGGAAGACGCAATGAAAAAAGTAATTTCTGGTATGAGCGTTGCAATGATAGCGATGGCCTTGTCCGCGCCTATTGCGACGGCCAACAATGGAGAAGATAACAGTGCCGCTAAGAGTTTAAACAGCTGGCCGGCTAAAATCTGTCAAGCGGCAGGGTTCGAACCCCAAGGGCAGTGCGTTAGTTTCCTGAGACAGCTTTTAAATACAAGTGGTAACGACTAGTCCTTCATACAAAAACTGCCACGGAATTTCGAATTTTGTGGCAGTTGTTTTATAATTTTTTATCTGCCGGCGAATCTGGTAGCGAGTGCCGACAGGCACTACTTTTCGAGCCCGCTATCAAAGCCGCCTAAAGAGATTGTGAGTACCAAGAGATGCCCAAACAGCACCGCTCGTTGAAAATACAGCTTGGCTGCTAATCAGTGGCCAGCGCCACCACCGGATCCAGCCTCGCCGCATTTCTCGCTGGTGCGAACCCGAAAACCAAGCCGGTTGCCACAGCGCAGGAAAACGCGATCAGCGCAGGAAAACCGATAAAGGCCATAGGCAATATGGGGAAGACGGCTCCCAGCAGGCAACCCACACTCATACCAAAGATAACGCCGATAACCCCACCCAACCCTGAAACAACAATCGACTCCACCAGAAACTGGACCATGATGTCGCTTTGCCGCGCGCCCGTGGCCATGCGGATGCCGATTTCCCGGGTGCGCTCGGTCACCGAGACCAGCATAATGTTCATGATGCCAATGCCACCGACGAGCAGTGAGATACCACCAATGGCGCCCAGGATCAATGTCGTAACCGACATAGCTCGATCCATGTTTTCCAGCATCTCTGTGCTGTTGCTGATCTCGAAATCAACCGTACCGTGCCGGTGCTTCAGCATCGCGCGAAGTTCGTCCTCTGTTTGGCTGAGATAGTCGGAGGTTTCGGTCAGTACGGTCAAACCGCTAAGGGAAGCTGCGCCGAACAGTCGCATGGCTCCCGTCTTGAGCGGAACCAGGATTACATCATCCTGGTCGTAACCTGAATAGACGGAGTTGCCTTTCTTCACCATGGTACCAATCACCAGAAACGGTACTTTCTCGATCAGGATATATTCGCCCAGGGGGTCGACACCGTCACCGAACAGTTTCGTTACTGCCGCTGCCCCCAATACCGCCAATGGTGCATAGTATTCGCTGTCATCTCTGGTAAAAAAGGTACCGCTGGCGAGTTTCCATACTCGAGCCGATGGATACTCAGCAGCAACTGCGGTGACGGTCATTTGGTAGTCTGCGCTGCCATAGCGCACCGTTGCCGGGTTGGATAGCTCAGGCAAAACCGCCTGCACGTTGGGTACCTGGCCGATAGCATCGGAATCTTCAAAGGTCAGCCTGGCGGCGGGAAACTCCTCATTGTCAACCCACACCACCAGAGTGTTTGCCCCTAATGCATCGATTTTTGATACCAGGCGCGCCCGCGCACCTTCTCCGATGGCCAGCATGATGATAACCGAGGCGACACCAATAACCACGCCAAGCAAGGTGAGCCCGGTTCTGAAAAGATTGGCCCTCAGCGAGCGAAACGCAATTCGGGAAGCCTCCCAGATATTAGTCGTGGACGTGTTCGACTTGCCTTGGGAAATTCGCGCTGACAATTCTTGCAGCGTATCCGAACCTGCCCGAGACAGGGTCTGACAGTGGCCTGAGTCATGCACGATTTTTCCATCCAGCAAGTCAATCCTGCGGTCCGCGTATCCAGCCACACTCGGGTCGTGTGTGTTGACAATCACGGTGTGACCCTGCCGGGCCAGACTTACCAGGATGTTGAGCAGTTCCGTTCCGCTGTGGGAATCCAGCGCGCCTGTGGGCTCATCAGCAAGCAATATTTGCCCGCCATTCATTAGCGCTCGCGCCACAGAAACTCGCTGCTGCTGCCCCCCCGAGAGCTGGCTGGGACGGTGCTCACATCTGTCCGCGAGTCCCAGATCGGTAAGGAGTCGGCGTGCGCGTTCCAGACGCTGACCGGGTCTTTTGCCCGCGTAGACCGCCGGTATCATCACGTTTTCCAATGCCGTCGCTGTGCCCAGCAGGTTATAGCTCTGGAAAATGAACCCAAATACCTCACGGCGGAGCCACGCGAGCCCATCGCTGTCAAAACTTGTGACTTCCCGGCCACACAACGTATAGGTTCCTGTGGATGGTTGGTCAAGACATCCAAGCAGGTTCATAAGCGTTGTTTTTCCGGAACCGGAGGGTCCCATAATGGCTACAAACTCACCTGAGTAGAGTTCGAAAGACACTTCCCTCAATGCAACAACCTCGATTCCACCCGCAGTGATAAAGTTACGCGATACGTCCCGGAATTCAATCAAGGGGAGGGTGCAATCAGCTTCAATCATCGGGGCCGCCCACGACGATTTGATCACCCTCCTCCAGCCCGGAACGAATCTCGGCGACAACTCGAGTCGTAAGCCCTAGTTGCACCCTGCGCGGTTCGGTTTTGCGATCGGCAACTATAAGCTGTACCACCGCCGAATCTTGCACTCGATTCTGTAGGGCTGCCATTGGCACCTTCAAAACACCATTGGCAGAGGCAGTGATAAAAAACACCTGCGCAGTCATGTCGGGCAGGAGAGCTCGATTATCATTGTCGACGGTAAATAGTACCGGATAGAGCACCACATTATTTTCGACACTGGGTGTAGGAAGAATTTGTTCCACTTTACCTGGCCAGCGACGCCCGCGCCCTCCCAGAGTGGTAAAGTACACGGGTGTACCGGGTTGTAGCCTGCCAACATCCGCTTCCGAGACCTCTGCCCGCACTGTCATCCTCGAAAGATCCGCAATTCTCAATATTGTGGGTACCTGTTGGGTCGCGTTGAGCGTCTGACCTTCAGTCATGGTGATGGAGACCACCGTGCCGCTTTCGGGGGCGTATATTTTACTGTAGCCAAGCTGCGCCTCGTCGCTGGCCAGGCTGGCCTTACTCCGGACGATTTGCGACTGAAGTTCCACCAGGCTTGAAGTGGCCGCTGCGAGGGTGTTGACTGCAACGTCGTAATCCGCCTGACTGGATGCCCCCTGGTCCTTCAATTTTTCTTTGCGTGCAATGTCTGATCTGGCGAGCGTTAGAGCGGCCTCCCTGGCTGACAACTGCGCTTCTTCTGCCCTGATACTGGCCCGGCTTGCTTCTACCCGATTAGCTTGTACAGAAGCGTCGATTTCAGCGAGCAACTGACCTTTTTCGACCGTTTGCCCCACGACCACATGCAGCGCTTGTAACTGGCCGGAGACCTGGGCTCCAACATCAACGTAGGAAACGGGTTCCACTCGGCCCGCTGCAGGTACCAACTCTTCGATATTGCCACGCTCGACCGTCGCCCGGATGAGCTTTGTATCCTCGGCAGGTTCGCCAGCGCTGTACCAGCGAACAAACGCCAGAGTAAACACCAGGGTGATAAAAGTAGTGGTCCATGGGTGATTTCGGAACCAATTTCTCGACCTGGATATACGATTCTGAGAACCCGCTCCATTGCTATCTTGTGATGTCACAACCTCGCTCCAGGTCATGTCCTTTTCAAGGACGGTTCTGCCAGCAATCTGACAAGGATAGTCGGTTTTCCAGGTTTTTTCCGGGGTCACCCAACTCTTATTCTGTCCCTGCTGCGCCTGCCCCGAATGGTCCACGGCAAGACCTGTCGCATTTGACCGGAACTGGTCTAATGGGCATTCCTCTACTACTTTTATGGGTTATCTGCCCGCACAGGGATTTATCGGCAGGCACGGCGGAGCCAAGATGACTGAAGCCAGGCATTACCTCACTCTGACCGAGGTCACCGAGCACGCGCACCTGAGCGCCGAGACCGTCATCGCCATTGTCGACTGCGGCATTATCGAGCCGCAGGGTGACCAGCCCCAGCAGTGGTTATTCGAGCCGCAAATGGTGCAGGTGATAAAACGTGCCTCCCGGCTCCAGCGCGACCTGGCGCTGGACTGGCCGGCGATCGCTGTTGCGCTGGACCTGATGGATGACCTGCAGCAGCTGCGGCGGGAAAACCAGCGCCTGCGGCAAATTCTGGCGGTGCTCGCAGACGGGAAGTTCGGCGACTGAGCCGTGTAAGGTAGCGCATTACAGGCAAAAAAAAGCCCCCGGCTATCGGGGGCTCATTCGGTGGCACATTCCTGACAAACGCAATGCCCCGGCTATGCCGCTCTGCTTTGGCGCCGGTTCCGCCGGTTGGCACCCAGACCCAGCAAACCGAGTCCCATCAGGGCCAGGGTAGAACTGACCGGGACCGGGTTACCGGGATCGGGATCAACCTGCTCCAGGGTGCCGATCGTGAAGTTATCAAACGCGAATACATCACCTTCACCCGTACTGGTCAAAAAGGAGACGGAAGTGAACAGTTCCGACGGATTCTGCGCAATGATACCGTAAAACAATACCGAACCATCGGTTGAGGCACCAGATCCGATTGTGTTGTTAACTGTCAGCAGGTCCCCGTTTGACAGCGAGAGTTGAAGCTGCCCGCCGAAATCGCCGATATCGATGCCGAAGAAGCCCAGTGCTGCGATAGTCTCGCTAAAGTCAATATCAAAATCGCCCGAAACACCGGCGTCCACTTCCCAGAACTTGGAACTTGACGCAGAGGGAATGCTGTAGCGACCAACCCCGTTCGTGGTTCCGGGCGTCACTGCCGAAACGACACCGCTGCCGCCGGTCAGCGTCGCCGTACCCGCGCCAGGGAACGTCAGGGGCAGGGGCGCCGACGCACCCGTGGCCTGACTTTCGAAGGTTTCAGTGCCCACGCCTATCAAATTTGCCAGGAAGTTATTTGAGGCTGTGGTCGAGTTGGGCGTGCTCGCCAACGGAACCGCACCTGAGTTATTGAGATCCTCTCCAAAAAAAATGAGGTAGGCATTTGCAGCCGGAGCAGACAGCATCGCAACGCTGGCCAATGCCCCCAGGAAACTGATTTTTTTCTTCATATTGACACTCATAATGGAACTCTCCGCAAAAATAAAACTACTGGTATACCGCTTGATCACCTGACGCTATGTAGACAAGCATAAAACGGGCCAACTTTACGAAATATATTTATGTCTTTGTTTTTTAAAGGAAATATATAAAGCTGGAACAATTGTGCTGGGCCGGTCAGGGCATCAGTGTAAGATTTCCTGACACCCGCGGGAACGCACTGCGGAGGGTTCGCGAAATCAGTATCCGGGTATATGAGCCAATTTAGCGCCCGCGGTAATGCTCCCGCGCCCCGGGGACAAAAAAATTGACCCACCAAACTATATTCATTAATTTGGTCCGCCACTGCTAAATGGCGCCAATCGTCCCATGTCTCTCAACGTAAAAAGAACCCTCCTCAAAGCGAAAAGCCTCGCGAAGCAGGGAGACAAACACGCCGCCGCGGCGCTTTATAACGCTATCCTCGACAAGTTCCCCGCCAACAGGCAGGCCGCCCAGGGCCTGGCATCCCTGCAGCGGGCGCAGCCGGCCAGCACCCAGGCCTCAAAACAGGCCTTTATTGAGAACATGCAAAGCCTGGTCAGCTTGTTCAATGAAGGTCACCTGCAGCAGGCCTTGAGTGCGGGACAGGCCCTGGCCCGCCAGTACCCGGATGAGCCGCTTATCCACAATGTGCTCGGCGCTGCGAACAAGAGTCTGCGCCATTATGACGCCGCGATTGCCAGCCTCACCGAAGCCATCCGGCTCAAGCCCGATTACGCTGAAGCCTACAGCAATCTGGGCGCCGCCTTTCACGACATCGGGAGGTACGAGGAGGCCGTTACCCACTATCGCAAGGCAGCCCGGTACGATCCGTATTTTTTCGAGGCGTACAACAACCTCGGCAACGTGCTGATGGATTCAAACAGACCGAAGGAGGCTGTTTCGAGTTACCAAAAAGCGCTTGAGCTCAGGCCTGATTCCGCGGAAACACTGTCCAATATGCTGTTCCAGTTGGCCCAGATCTGCGACTGGAACACCATTGAATCGCTTGCATCGCGCATTCCGGCTCTTGGCGTATCGGGCGATAAGGTGCATCCCTTTGCGCTGCTCCACAGTGAAGACAATCCCGCGCGCCATCGCCTGCGTTCGGAACTGTATGTAAGGCAGAAGTTCCAGCGGCACGAAGCATCCGGCATCATCCGCCCGGAGGTAAAGCCATCACGGCTGCGAATTGGCTATTTTTCCGCCGACTTTCATAATCACGCCACCATGTACCTGATGGCGAAGCTGTTTGAATGCCACGACCGCTCCCGGTATGTCATTCATGCCTATTCCTACGGCATGGGCAGCGATGATGGGATGCGCAATCGTTTGCTGGAGGCGGTAGACGAGTTTCACGACGTGCGCTCGTTGTCAGACAGCGATATTGCCGGGCTTGCCCGCTCGCATGACATTGACATTGCCGTTGACCTGAAGGGCCATACGCAGCACGCTCGCATGGGCATCTTCTCCTACCGGGCAGCCCCTGTTCAGGTCAGTTACCTTGGTTATCCTGGCACTACCGGAGCACCTTTCATCGACTACCTGGTTGCAGACCCGCTGGTTCTGCCGCCGGAAAGCAAAGACCATTACTGCGAAGAAATCATCTTCCTGCCACACAGTTACCAGGTTAACGATGATACACGACAGATCTCCGGGACAGTCCCGTCCCGGAAAGACGAGGGCCTGCCAGAGCAGGGATTGGTATTTTGCTGCTTTAATAATAATTTCAAGATCGGACCACGCGAATTCGACATCTGGATGCGCTTGCTGCTACAGGTCGAAGACAGCGTGCTCTGGTTATTGAGATCCAATACCGAGGCGGAGGACAACCTGCGAGAGCAGGCACAGATTCGCGGCATCGACCCGGATCGCATCGTCTTCGCCGACAGACGGGAGCATTCGGAGCACCTTGCCAGGCACCAGCTCGCGGACCTGTTTCTGGATACCTTCAATTACAACGCCCACACCACGGCAAGCGACGCGCTCTGGGCGGGCCTTCCGGTTATTACGCTTGCAGGGCAAGGCTTTGCTGCCCGGGTGGCGACCAGCCTGCTGGGCGCCATTGACCTCCGGGAGTTGATTACCCGCTCCGCGAGCGAGTATGAGCAGCTCGCACTGGCTCTGGCACTGGACCCTGCGCGTTTGACCTCGCTTAAGTCAAAGCTTGCCAGGAACCGGCTCACCACCCCCCTGTTCGACACGGGACTTTTCGCCAGGCATATCGAAAATGCCTACGAGCAGGCTTACCAGAAATATTTTGACAACACCGCGCCCGATACGATAGTTGTCACACCCTGGCACATGGCAATCGTGGCTGGTTCTGCTACTATCGGCAGTCACAACGAGGGACAATAAAGCAGGATAAGGCCATCCTATTTTCAGCGCAAAAAGCAGGCCGGAAGCGCAGGCCCTGCCTGTCGATAATCGCCATTTTCATTTTGTCGGTGGTCAGTGCGCTGCCCGCGGCTGCCGCCAGCACCGACTGGTCTCCCAAGCAATACAAACTCACTGCCGGATCCGCCGTCGCCGATGGCGACAGTTGGGCGCTTACACCCAACTCTGCCGGAAAAATATCGCTGACTTTACCGCTGGACCACCAGGAACTGGATCGGCAGCATCTGCTGACGCTGGTTATGGAGGGCCCATCGCCGCAGCAATTTACGATTAAATGGGTAACTGAAAACACTCCGGGCCAGCTGCGCCAGATCCAGTTGGCCCCACCCATCCAGGGCAGCGTCAGCTACGACCTTGCCGAGGTACCCGGATGGGAGGGCGTGGCCAAAGCAATAGAACTGGAATTTCGTTTCCTCCCCGGCCAGAAGGTGAGGGTATGGAAGGTCACTCTGGCCAGCCAGACCCTCGATCAGGCCCTGAAAAAATACTGGAATAACTGGGCTGGCGAGCAATTCTGGAGCGCGCCGGATATCAATTTCATCAAAGGCACCACCTCCGGACAGGGCCCCTTCCCGGTGCCTTTTTTCGCCGGCGCGACCGGATTGGTATTGCTGGCACTCGGTCTGCTCCATGTTATGCGGCGAACAAAGGGGTTGCTCACCTGGCGCGTCGCCGGTGCTGCCGTTGTGTGCATGTGGATATTCTCCGACGTTTTCTGGCAGCTGCGGTTGTGGCGCCAGGTGTCCCAGACATGGGACACCTTTGGCGGCAAAACCAGCGCCGAAAAGCTGCAGGCCTCCATCGATGTTCCGGTGGTGCAATTGACTGAGGAGGCGAAGCAGCGCATTGATGATGCGGCAGCGCGCGTATTTGTCACCAGCGCCAACGATTATGCCGGCATGCTCTCGGCCTACTATATGTCGCCACTGAACACTTACTGGAACCGGGGCGGGCCCGAATTGCCACCTGTCAAGAATCTCCATGGTGGCGACTATATCCTGTGGATTCCGCCCTCGACCGTGAATTACGATTCCCAGGCCGGCGTGATTCGGCTTTCGGGGGGCGCTGAAGTGAGAGTGCACAGCGAGTATAACAACGCCATCGGCGCACTGTTCAGGGTGATGTAAGTGCTGACGCTGAACCTGTTAGTGGCTCTGGCCGTCACCGTGCTCCCGGCATGGGTCTGGCTGGAACGACTGGTACCCAAAGGGACGACCTGCAGGCGACTCCTGATTGCCGGGTACGCACTGCTGCTGGGGATGATTGGCATCACGCTGGTAATGCGTCTGCTCAGCGCCCTGGCAATTCCGTTTTCCCTGGTCAGCATCGGGAGCCTGGCAGCACTCGTATGCCTGGCAGGCCTGTTTGCGCCCGCCGGCTGGCGTGCCCCCGCTGCAGCGTTGCCGCCTGTGCAAACAGCCGCGCCGCCGATGACCGGTGCGCAGCGCGTGATCATCGGTATCTGCCTGGTATTACTCGCGGGCAGGCTGATCGCCCTTGGCATTGAGGTGGGCAGTCGTCCCCTGTTCGCCTGGGACGCCAAGCAGCACTGGACCAAGCAGGCCAGGGTGTTTTTCGAAATGCGCAGCATCGTGCCCTATGTGCCCCTGAAGGAGTGGCTCGCGGTCGATGGCCAGGGCGTTTACACCAATATGCACCCGGACTACCCCATAACCACGCCGCTGCTGCAGACCTGGGTTAACGTGGCCCTCGGCCAATGGCACGACAGCCTGATGAATCTACCCTGGCTTCTGATCTGGATATCGCTGGGGCTGATCTTCTATGCCCAGGCACGCAGTGCGGCGATCGGCCCTGCGATATCGATCGCCGCCACCTACATGGTGTTATCGCTGCCTTACCTGAATGTCCACGTGGCGCTGGCCGGATATGCCGACCTGCTGCTGGCCCTGTGCTTTCTCGCCGCCCTGGCGGCGTTTTATAACTGGAGTCGCAGTCGAAATCCGTGGCAGGGCGCGTTTTGCATCGCCTGTGCCTTGAGTTGCCTGCTGATCAAGAACGAGGGGTTCTACTGGTTGGCGTCGTTGCTGCCCGGGTTGCTGCTGGCCGGTCTCGGCCTCAAACGGGGCCTGGTAGTGAGCGCAGCGTTGTTGCTGTGCCTGGGCCTGGTCATCGGGCTGATGCCCCAGGATTGGGCAATTGCCGGCCACAGCCTGCAGGAATTGTCCCTGGGCTACAGACCCGAGGCGTGGCGGCCCATTTACCAGAGTTTCCTGCAACACGATAACTGGCACTTTCTCGGCTACCTGTTTTTCGTCGCCATGCTGCTGTTAATGTGGCGAGTTCGCCAATTCGGTTCCGACCTCGCTCCGGTGACGGCGGTCGTGTTGTCTGCGCTGGCGCTCTGCCTGTGCCTCTTCCTGTTTACCCATTACGCCATAGGTGCGGTGCGCCTTACCTCACTCAACCGCGTCTGCCTGCAGTTGATGCCCGCAGTGGCCTTCCTGACACTACTGGTATACGCGAAGGTTGCCATGGCCGCGTCCGGCAGCCAGCCCGGTCCGGCGGTGCCCGCAGGATAACCGGGCCAGCGTGCGGCAGCGCCTCGGTGCAAGTCTGCGGCGCGCTTTCAGGCCTTGCTTTTCAACAGGACTTTTTTCAGGCCGAGTACCGGTTTCTCGAGATAATGCCATGAAATGCAGGCGAGCCCGATCACGGCAATGCTGGACACAAGCGTGTTGAAATAGGGGGTGTGGCCCGGCAAAACCTCGGCAACTATTTGCTGTACCGGCCAGGCGTATATATACATGCCGTAGGATATATCGCCGATCTTCCGGTCTGTTGCAATGAACCTCGTGGCGTAGGCAAGGTAGAAGATGAGGTAGGCCAACGCCGGCGGGAAAGTATAGTCAAACCATGGCTGTCCAAACGAGAGGTAAGCCAGCACCAGCGCGGCCAGTGCCAACCTCAGGTCGAGGACCACGCTCTTTCGGTTCACGAACAGGAATACACCGATCAGGAAATACAAGGCGGGTCGGGCCCATCGCCCATTAACGCCCAGCAAGGGGATACTTGCAAAGAAAAACACCCCCCACAGAAGTATCAGTAGCAGAACAACATTGGAGGCAGTGCGATTAAATCGCAGCAGGAGTGCGCCGACGATGGCCAGCGCCAGGTAGCACCTCACCTCTACCGTCAGCGTCCACAGCGAACCATTAACGGCGCTGAGGGTATTGTGTTCAAATACCCCGGGCAGCTGCCATTTCATTGCGAGAAAAGCAATGGCATTGGACAGGTAGCCGACTGTCCCGGGTGACGACAGATACTCCCGCGTACCCAGGCTCGAGAACACGGGGCCCAGCACAAACACTGTAGCCAGCACACAGACCACCAATGCCGGGAATATCCGCAACACCCGGGACACGCTGTAGTCCAGCACGCCGCGCCGGAGCAGGCTGGCGGTGACAAGATAGCCGCTGATGGCAAAAAAACCGTTAACCGCGATCTCCCCTATCCAGACCGAACCCTGGAACAACTGGTTGAGCGGGTCGGTAATGCCGGGAACCTTATTGATCGCGAAACTGTGGCCGTAGAGTACCAGCCAGGACAACACGATTCGTATCGTGGTGAAGTTGTTATCACGCCGACCGTCATGGTGGGCCAGCGTGTTGTGGACTTTGCTCAACGGCGACTCCGTTTTCCAATCGGCCCATTTTCCCGCGGGCAGCAGACGAGCAGCATTATACTCATGCAACAAGTCGAAGGCCGGGATTCCTTATGACAAGGCGAAGCCTCGCCCAGGGCGCCACTATGGCATATCCGGACAGAGCCTGAAGAAAAAAACGGTATATTGGGTGGCGGCGGAACAGGTACATTGCCTGCTCAAGCCACCAGCGACATGCCGGGGATATTGCAGATGACATTAATACGCGCAACATGGCCCGCCGGGCAACTGCTCGAACTGGAGCACGACTCCCGCATCCTGCGGGACAACCCGCTGGGGGACCCGCATATCCGCAGGCACCATGTCTGGTTGCCACCACAGTATAACAGCGGCAACCGGCGATTCCCGGTCATGTACGACCTGGTGGGGTATACCGGCTCGGGCCCGTCGCACACGGCCTGGAGAAACTTTGATGAAAATGTCCCGGAGCGCGTGGCCCGGCTTATCCACGCCCGGCGCATGGCGCCGGCCATCCTGGTATTTCCCGACTGCTTTACCGCCCTGGGCGGTAACCAGTACATCAACTCCAGCGCCATCGGCCGCTACGCCGACTACCTGACGCGGGAAATTATTCCCTTTGTCGATGGTGAGCTGCGCACCCTGGCCAGCCGTGATGCCAGGGCCTGCTTCGGCAAATCCTCGGGCGGCTATGGCGCCATCGTGCACGGCATGAAATACCCCAAATACTGGGGGGCCGTGGCCGATCACTCCGGCGATGCCTACTTTGACTTCGTCTACCGCGCCGACTGGCCCAACACCCTTGATGAACTGGCGAAATACCGCCGCCCCGCGCGCAAGCCGGGCGCCGTCGATGTCGTGAAAGCGACGGCACAGCTCACCCCCGGGCTGGACGATGGCCGGGTACAACGCTTCCTCGATACATTCTGGCAGAAGGAAAAGCCCGAGGGCAAAGAGATCATGTGCCTGATGAACCTGGCCATGGCGGCCAGTTACGACCCGGACCCGTCGGCACCGAACGGTTTTCGACTGCCTTTCGACCTGGAGACTGGCGAACTGATTCCCCAGCGCTGGAAGCGTTGGCTGGCCCACGACCCGATCCACATGGTCGCGAAGTTCCAGGCCAACCTGAAGCGCCTGCGCGGCATTTTTATCGATTGCGGCTGGCGCGACCAGTACCACATTCACTACGGCACACGCCTGTTGTCACGGGAACTGGCAAAGTGCGGCATAAAACATGTCTACGAGGAATTCGACGATACCCACTCGGGCATCGATTACCGCATGGAGCGCAGCCTGCCGTTTCTGAGCCGGGCGCTGGCCAGGCGCTAGTCGCGCGGCGGCCGATCAACCGGGCTCGGCAGCCTGGATCTCGAGTCCCTCGAACACCAGGTCCGGCAGGTACTCGCCACCGCGATCGAGCAGCTGCCTGAGGGTCTCGCCCCAGCCGCCGCAAAATACCAGCTGCGCCGGCGCCACCCCGGCGCGGTCCATCGCCAGGGCGAGGGCGCCCGCCTGCGCCAGGGCGATGCCGTGACGCACCGCCTCTGCCGTGGATGAACCGGGAGTCAGGGCATAGGCGGCCTCTTCGGCAAAACGCACACGTTCGGTATCGAGCAGCAGTGCGCGCTCCATCAGCGTGGGGCCCGGGATAATGTAGCCGCCCTCGTGGTGACCACTGTCACTGAGCAGATCAACCGTCAGCGCCGAGCCGGCATCGACCACGCACACCCTGCCCTGTACCCGCCGCCAGGCGGCAAGCATGGCGAGCCAGCGATCCACACCCATGCGCTCGGGTTCCCGGTAACTGTTATACACCGGGCCACAGCGCGCTGTGCTCCGGGCAAACCAGGGCTGCACACCCCAGCGGCGGGCCAGCATATCCGCCAGTGCGTGTTCGGCCTCGGCGCCCGCCACGCTGGCTATCCAGATCTGGTGAACTGCGGGCGCGCTATCGAGCAGCGCATCGCGCGACAGGTCGTCACCCGGCCGGTAGGTGCCGCGCAGCACCACCCGCCCCTGCGCCAGCAACCGCCACTTGGCGCCGCTGTTGCCCACGTCAAGTTGCAGGCAGCTCGCGGCCAGCTTCACTGTGCGCGCCTCAGGGATATCTCTCCGCCGTAGATGGACTGCACCCCCACGGTCGTTTCCAGCTGTAGCGCGCCGCGATCGTCCACGCCCCGGGCGATGCCCGCCGTGTCCCCGGCGCCAGTGTGCAACACCACCGGCTCGCCCGCGAAGGCATCCAGCTCCAGCCACTGCTCCCGCCAGGGCGCAAATCCCTGCTGTTCGAAGCCTGCGAGCAGGGGCAGCAACTCGTTGAGGAGAGCCGCAAGCAGCGTGTTGCGACCGGGGTGGGCACCCGCCCCCAGGGTTTCGATGTCGGTCCATGCCTGGTCAATCGCCGCCGCCGCGGCGCCCGGCATGGCGACATTCAGCCCCACCCCGACAATCACCTGGCAGGCACCGGCGGCGTCCCCCGTCATTTCAAGCAGCACGCCGCCCAGTTTTGCGCCCTGGTATATCACGTCATTGGGCCACTTGAGCTGCACCGGGGGCAGCTTATGGGCGGCGAGTGCCCTCGCCACGGCCACCCCCACTGCGAGGCTCAAGCCCTCCAGCGCCGCCGCGCCCTGGTGGAATTCCCACACCACCGAGACGTACAGATTGCGGGCGAAGGGGCTGACCCAGGTCCGGCCCCGCCGGCCCCGGCCGGCACTCTGCTGCTCGGCGCTGCACACCAGGCCGGCCGTCGCCCCGGCCCCGGCCTGGCGCATGGCCTCTGCGTTGGTTGAGTCGACCGTGTCCAGCAGCTGGAGGGATGCCAGCAGGCCCGCCGCCTGCGGGGTGAGCGACGCCCGCACCCGGGCTTCATTCAGCAGGTCGATACCACCGGGTATACGGTAGCCCCGGCCCTTCACGGTCTCGATCTCCAGGCCGTAATCCGCCAGCGCATTCAACTGCTTCCATACCGCCGTCCGGCTTACACCGAGGGCGTCGGCGAGGGCCTGTCCGGAACAGAAATCGCCACTGGCCAACAGGGGCAGGAGAGTTGTCTTGGGCATGGAAACTGCAGCTCACGGTTCAAATTGAGGCAGGATGATAGCAAATATGCGTGCCGTACCGCTTGCCTGCCTCAAATATTGTTGACAATCATTCTCATTAGCATTAGTGTTTGACCTACGCCGCTTTCTCCCTTTACGAACACCGGATCCGACCATGTACGTCTGCCTCTGCAAAGGTATCACCGACACCCAGATTCGCGCCGCCATCGACGCCGGCGCCAGCTCCCTGCGCGACCTGCGCAATACCCTGGGCGTGGCCAGCCAGTGCGGCAAGTGCGGCGTGCTGACCCGGGATATCGTGCGGGACTCGCTCGGTGGACTGGCTGCACAGGGCAGCCCGATGTTCTACGCCGCCGGCTAGCGGCCTGCAAAGACATCCACACGCCGGCGCGGCACGCGCTCCTGATGCACATATTTATAAATAAATCAAAGTGTTACGTATCTTCCGCACTATCACTTACATTGACAGACCCGGGCCCGGGGTCCATCATTGCGACACTGCCAGAGAAGGAGTAGCAGCATGAAAGGCGACCCCAAGGTTATCGAACACCTGAACCGGGTGCTGGGCAACGAGATGATGGCCATCAACCAGTATTTCCTGCATGCCCGCATGTACAAGGACTGGGGCCTCAAGGAGCTGGGCGAGCACGAGTACCACGAATCCATCGACGAGATGAAACATGCCGACCGGCTGATCGAGCGCATCCTGTTCCTCGAGGGGCTGCCCAACCTGCAGGACCTCGGCAAGCTCTACATCGGTGAGAACACCAGGGAAATGCTCGAGTGCGACCTGAAACTGGAGCACAAGGGCCACATCGACCTCAAGAACGCCATCGCCTACTGCGAATCGGTCGCCGATTTCGCCTCGCGGGAGTTGTTCGTGGATATCCTGGCATCGGAAGAAGAGCACATTGACTGGCTGGAAACCCAGTTGGGACTGATCGAGAAAGTGGGCCTGCAAAACTACCTGCAGACCGCCATGCAGACGGTCAAGCCTGACTAGAGCGCGTTACTGGTCGTAAGACCCCCGCGCCAGGTTTTCAAAGCGGGTGAACTGGCCGATAAACGCCAGCCGACAGATCCCGATAGGGCCATTGCGCTGTTTGCCGATGATGATCTCGGCCACTCCCTTGTCGGGTGACTCCTCGTTGTACACCTCGTCCCGGTAGATAAACATAATGACGTCGGCGTCCTGCTCGATGGCGCCGGACTCCCGCAGGTCGGAATTGACCGGGCGCTTGTTGGGGCGATTTTCCAACGATCGATTAAGCTGGGACAGGGCCACCACCGGGCACTGGAATTCCTTGGCGATGGCCTTGAGGCTGCGGGAGATCTCGGAAATCTCCGCAGTGCGCCCCTCCGATGACCCGGCGATCTGCATCAGCTGCAGGTAGTCCACCATGATCATGCCCAGCTGGCCGTGCTCGCGGGCCACCCGCCGGGAGCGGCTGCGCACCTCGGTCGGGGTGAGGGCGGCGGTGTCGTCGATGTAAAGGGGCACATCCTTGAGTTTGCTCACCGCGGTGCTCAGCTTGGGCCAGTCCTCCTGCTCCAGTTTGCCGTTGCGGATCCGGGTCTGGTCGATGCGACCGACGGATGACAGCATCCGGATGATCAGGGAATCTGCCGGCATCTCCATGCTGAACACCAGGATGGGACGCTCCTGGTGCAGGATCGCGTGCTCCACGAGGTTCATGGCGAAACTGGTTTTGCCCATGGATGGCCGGCCCGCGACGATTACGAGGTCCGATGGCTGCAGACCGGAGGTCATGCCGTCCAGGTCCTTGAAGCCGGTGCTGAGCCCGGTAATGTCACCACCGGAATTGAACAACTCCTCGATCCGCCCGAGCGCGGCCTGCAGCAGCGGGTTGACCCCCTGCGGGCCGCCGGCCTTGGGGCCCTGCTCGGAGATCTGCATGATGCGGCGCTCTGCCTCATCGACCAACTCGTCGGAGGTACGCCCCTCCGGGTTGAAACCGCTCTCGGCGATCTCCTGCGCCGCCTCGATCAGCTTGCGCAGGCTTGCGCGCTCCCTTACCACCTGGGCATAAGCCCGGATATTGGAGGCGCTGGGCGTGCTCTGTGCCAGCTCGGCCAGGTAAGGCAGGCCGCCGGCGGCATCGAGTTCCCCCCGGGCTTCGAGCTTGTCCGCCACGGTGATGACATCGACCGGCTCTGAGGCCTCGGCCAGCTTGGCGATCTGGCGAAAAATCAGGCGGTGATCAGGCCGGTAAAAGTCGCTGTCGACCACCGCCTCGGACACCGCATCCCAGGCATCAGCCGACAGCAACAGACCCCCGAGCACGGACTGTTCCGCCTCGATCGAGTGGGGCTGCATCTTGATCCGGGCGATATCGCCGTCACCCCGGAAGGGCAGCTCGGCTATATTGCGGGGAAAATCGGGATCGGCCATGGTCAGGGTGATTTATTATGGGGCTGCACAGGGTAACCAAAATAGTGAGTGGGCGCAGCAGGTGAGCGGGAAATTTCGCCAATAAAAAAATACACCGACCGCCGCCGGCGGAGGGTGTATCGATTTATTCCCGGGAGCCCGCCCGCAAGCGGGCAGGTGCTTGCTTACTCGGGGATGACCGCGATCGCCACTGCGGCAAAGACGTCGCCGTGCACCTGGATGGCCACTTCGTACTCACCCAGCTGGCGCAGTGCACCCTCTGGCAGGCGAACCTCGGACTTGTCGACCTCGCAACCGGCGGCCGTGATGGCATCGGCGATATCGCGGGTGCCAACAGAACCGAACAGTTTGCCTTCCTCACCGGCATTGGCGGCGATGGAGAGCAGCCCCAGTGCGTTGATCAACTCAGCCCGCGCTTCGGCGGCGGCCAGGGTGGCGGCAGCGGCGGCTTCGAGCTCCGCGCGGCGCACTTCGAAATCGGCGATATTGCTTGCGGTTGCAGGCACTGCCTTGCCCTGTGGCACGAGGTAATTGCGGCCGAAACCGGCTCTTACATTGACCTTGTCGCCCAGGCTACCCAGGTTGCTGATGTTCTCCAGCAAAATGACTTCCATCTTACTTTCCTCTGTTCGGGGAGCATGCTCCCGCGGCATTAAAATTTATCGGTCTTCGTCAGTCTTGCGAGGACTGACGTCAGTACCGGGCCCGGGCGCCCAGCGCCGGCGAAACTTAAACCAGCTGTCGGCTATCGCCGCGACCACCACCAAAAGCTTTACCGGGTCGAAGAATAACCAGGCCACATAGAACCCGATCAGCCATCCTTTACCCTGCCCCCGCGCCGCCGCGCGAGCGTGTACCAGTGCCAGGCCGGCGAGCGCCAGCGGCAGTACACAAATGACCGCCCAGGTGCGGTACTCGGCGCCGGCGCCGGCCAGCGCTACCGCGCCCAGTGCCAGCAAACCCGCTACCACCGGCGGATAATACAGGGCCCTGAACTCCTGCCCGAACCCGCCCGGGTGATACAGCGCGGCCTGCCAGTAACGCGCCAGCAGCAGGCACAGCACTGAGCTGGCAGCGGTACCTGCACCCAGCATACCCGCAATTTGCCGGGCGTCCGGCCGGGCCAGCACTACCTGCTCGGCCCCCTGCGACAGCTGCTGCTCCATCGCGCCGATAAAATCCCCGAAGACCGCGACTATCTGGTCCAGGTACTCACCACCCAGGGCGGCCACCCCGAGCCCGGTCAGGAAGCCCACCGGCACGCTGGCCAGCACCGCCAGCGGCAGGTTGACGGTTGCCCGCAACAGGGCGGCGAGCAGTGTCGTTCCCACCAGCAGCGTCAGCGGGCCGCTGTCACCGTAGGCGTACAAGAGCGCCCCGGAGGGCAACAGGGCCCAGGCCAGCAGCCCGGCACCGGCTCCCGCCCCCTTGCGCAGGGTGACCAGTGCCAGTACTGCCGCACTGATCCAGCAAAACAACAGGCTCCCGGCGCCGGCCACGGTGACCATCAACGCCTGGAAGCGACCGCGCATGACGAATGAGGCCAGGCCTTTCACACCGGGCCCCGTCGAATTGAGCCCTGCTGGGTCTCCGCGCGGTTCAAGGTATCCCTACAGGTGTGAATCCGTGTAGGGCAACAGGGCCAGGAAACGGGCCCGCTTGATGGCGGTGCCCAGCTGGCGCTGGTATTTGGCCTTGGTGCCGGTAATGCGGCTGGGAACGATCTTGCCGGTCTCGGAAACATAGGCCTTCAGTGTTTCCAGATCCTTGTAGTCGATTTCCTTGGTGCCTTCGGCGGTAAAGCGACAAAACTTACGGCGACGGAAAAAGCGTGCCATGGTAATACTCCTTTAAACCTTTTCTTCGTTACAGAAAGACGTTACACAACAGGGCGGGCGGACTTTAATCGTCACTCGACTCGTCGTCGCTGTCGTCATCGCTGTCATCGTCGCTGGTCTGCTCGACCACGGCCTGGCGCTCCTCGTAGCGGGTCTTGCGCTCGCGACTTTCCTTCTCGGCCTTCATGATGAAGGACTCCTCGGTCACGGGCTCGTCGCGCCGAATCACCAGGTTGCGAATGACGGCATCGTTGTAACGGAAGGTTGTGGTCAGCTCATCCATGGCATCGTTGGACGCCTCGACATTCATCAGAATGTAGTGCGCCTTGTGGATCTTGTTGATCGGGTAGGCCAGCTGGCGGCGACCCCAATCTTCCAGGCGGTGCACACGGCCACCGTCTTTCTGGATTGCGGTGGTATAGCGCTCGATCATGCCGGGCACTTGTTCGGACTGGTCCGGATGGACCATGAATACGATTTCGTAATGTCGCATCGAAAAGCTCCTTACGGGTTAATGCTACCCATGCAAGTGGTGTAGCAAGGAGGATCGGCCACACGGGGCAGCCGGGCAAATTTTAAAGAGCGCGGAGTTTACAGATTTTACCCCCGTGCCGCAAGCCTCTGGCGCAGGGCTTCAAACAGGCAGACCCCGGTGGCCACCGAGACATTCAGGCTGCTCACCGAACCGGCCATGGGCAGGCGTACCAGGTAGTCGCACTGCTCCCGGGTAAGACGCCGCAAGCCGCCGCCCTCGGCTCCCATCACCAGCGCCATGGATACCGTCAAGTCATTGTCGTATATGGATTTTTCCGCTTCGCCCGCGGTCCCGAACAGCCACACACCACGCTCCTTGAGTGCCTGCAGGGTGCGGGCCAGGTTGGTCACCCGCACGAACGGCACCACCTCGGCGGCGCCACAGGCGACCTTGCGGCTCACCGGAGTCAGGTCGGCCGACTTGTCCCGGGGCACCACTACCGCGTCCACCCCGGCCGCATCGGCACTGCGCAGACAGGCGCCCAGGTTGTGCGGATCAGTGACCCCGTCCAGCACCAGGATCAGTAGCGGGGCTTTTTTTTCCTCCACCACCCGCAGCAGGTCCGCCTCCTGCCAGAGATTGGCCTGGGCGATATCGCCGTGCACCGGTATATCCAGCGTCTCGGCGACGATACCCTGGTGCCGGCCCTTGACCATCTCGTCGAGCACCCGGCGCGATTCCCGCGCCACCGGCACACCCTGGTTCTGGGCCAGTTCCAGCAGGGCGCCGATGCGGTTGTCCTCGCGCCCCTGCTGGGCCCAGAGCCGCTGCACTGACCTGGGATTCTGGCGCAGCAGGCTGTCCACTGCATGTATGCCGTAGATATATTGCATGCCCGCTGCCGCTAGTGATGCCGGCGCAGGCCGGTTTTACCCTTGGGCTTGCGGGACGGGGAGGCAGGTTTGGCGCCGTCGGCCGGCGCTTTAGCCGCTGTCTTGCCGCCCGGGGAAGCCCCTCCGGCGGCGGTTTTGCCCTGGCTTTTTCCAGCCTTGCCCCTGGCCGATTTGGCGGTTGCGGCCGGCTGCTTGCCCGCGGCCTGTTTGCCTGAGCCGCCCCGGCGCGACCTGCCTTTGCCGCCGGCCGGCTTGCCGGTACCACCGGGCTTGGCGCCTGCCGGAGCCGAACCACGCTTGCGGCCACTGCCTTTACCCGCCGGGGCTTTACGCGGCGGCTGGCTGTCTATCAGTTCCAGGTCAATCTTCTTGTCGTCCAGGTCCACCCTGGCTACCTGCACCCGCACCCGGCCACCCAGCTGGAAGCTCCGGCCGCTGCGCTCGCCCAGCAGGCGCTGGTGCGAGGCGTCAAAGTTGTAGTAATCGCTGGGCAGCGCGGTGATGTGCACCAGCCCCTCTATATATATCCCCTCCAGTTCGACAAACAAGCCGAAGTTGGTGACCGCGCTGACCACCCCGTTGAACTCATCGCCCACATGATCCTGCAGGTATTCGCACTTCAGCCAGGCCTGCACCTCGCGGGTGGCGTCATCCGCCCGGCGCTCGGTCATGGAGCAGTGCGCACCATAGGTCGCGATAGCCTGTATGTCGTAGGGGAAAATACTGCCCATTGGAATCGGACTGGCGCCGCGCACCCGCTGCACCCCCTGCCCTTTCTTCTGGGCCCGGATCACCCGGCGAATGCCGCGGTGCACCAGCAGGTCGGGGTAGCGCCGGATGGGCGAGGTAAAATGCGCGTAGGCCGGGTAATGCAGGCCGAAATGGCCGCCGTTCTCCGCCTGGTACACCGCCTGGCGCAGCGAGCGCAGCAACATCGTCTGGATCACGTGCGCGTCCTCGCGCTCCTCGATCTGTTGCAGCAGTCGCTGGTAGTGCAGGGGCGTGGGCTTGAGGCCGCCGGCCAGGTCCAGGCCCAGCTCGCCGAGGAATTTGCGCAGGTTCTCCAGCTTTTCCTCGGTGGGGCCCTCGTGTACCCGGTACAGCATGGGCACGCCGTTGGCCTCGAAGAAGTCCGCCGCCGCGACGTTGGCGCTGAGCATGCACTCCTCGATCAGCTTGTGGGCATCGTTGCGTATCACCGGCACGATGGCTTCGATTTTGCGCTGTTCGTTGAAAATGATGCGGGTTTCCACCGTCTCGAAATCGATGGCACCGCGCTTGTCACGCGCCGCACGCAATACCTTGTAGAGGCTGTGCAGGCGTTTCAGGTCGGGCACGCGACGCTTGTCGACGTCCGGGTGGGCCCCCTTTTCCAGCACTTCGCCCACCTGGGTGTAGGTGAGGCGGGCATGGGAGTGAATGACAGCCTCGTAAAATGTGTATTTGCTCGGCTTGCCCGCCCGGCTCAGTTCCATTTCACACACCATCGCCAGCCGGTCCACCGCCGGCTTCAGGGAGCACAGGCCATTGGACAGGGCCTCGGGCAGCATGGGCACAACTTTCTCGGGAAAATAGACCGAGTTGCCGCGATGGGCGGCCTCCTCGTCCAGCGCGGAGCCCGGGCGCACGTAATGTGACACATCGGCAATGGCCACCCACAGGCGCCAGCCGCCCAGGGTGCGCTTCTCGCAATACACCGCGTCGTCAAAATCCCGGGCATCCTCACCGTCGATGGTGACAAAGGGCAGTTTGCGCAGGTCGACCCGGTTCTGCTTGTCCTCCTCCAGCGGCTCCGCCTCGAGCCGGCCGGCCTCATCCACCACCGCCTCGGGCCACTCCCAGGGGATGCCGTGGGAGCGGATGGCGACATCGATTTCCAGGCCCGGGTCCATGTGGTCGCCGAGAATCTCGATAATACGGCCCTTGGCCCCCAGCTGGCGGGTGGGAAAGTCGGTGATCTCGGCCGTGACGATCTGGCCGGAGACCGCCTTGCCCTTCTCCCCGGGCGGAATCAGTATCTGGTGGTTGATTCGGCTGTTTTCGGCGATGACATAGCCGATACCGCTCTCCTCCTGGTAGCGGCCGACGATATTCCGGTGCGCGCGCTCCAGCACTTCAACGACCTTGCCTTCCTGGCGCCCGCGCCGGTCGACGCCCGTCACCCGCACCAGCACCTCGTCGCCGTCGAAGACGAAATTCATCTGGCGGGCACTGAGGTAGACATCCTCTTCACCCGCCGCGACGGGGATGGCAAAACCATAGCCGTCGCGATGCCCCTGCACCTTGCAATGCAACAGGTTCATCTTGTCCACGAGGCCGTAATCCCCGCGCCGGTTGACCATCAACTGGCCATCGCGCTCCATGGCGCGCAGCCGCTTGCGCAGGGCATCGAGCTGCTCCGGCTCCGCCAGGGCCAGCCGGGCGGCGATGCCGTCGTGATCGAGCGGGCTGTCCGCCGCGTTGAGGAGTTCCAGGATGACTTCCCGACTGGGGATGGGGTTGTCGTAGCGGGCTGCCTCGCGGGCAGCGTGGGGGTCGGCAATCTTGCCTTTCTTGGCCATAGTAAGGGGGGTCTTCCGTGAGAAAATTGAATGAAGTCAGTTCGATAAGTGCCCAAGTATACGCGAGGATTGACAAAGCTGTGTGAGAAAAGTAAAGTGCGCGCCCTCAGTGGGTGCAGCAGCATTCCTGACTTGCCAAGAGGGTGCAGTGGCAGACACTGGATACAGTCCAGCTCCCCGCTTCGAGGCAGAAAGTAAAGCGATGTACTATTGGTCGCATTGCCCAGATGGTGAAATTGGTAGACACGCCAGCTTCAGGTGCTGGTCCTCGCAAGGGGGTGGAGGTTCAAGTCCTCTTCTGGGCACCATATCTATAACGCATTGATTTTAAACAGTTTTTTCTCTTCAAAATTCCCTGTTTTTGGCCGGTGATCCACAATAGTGGTCCACAAATGGCTAATTACCTCTGGAAGAATCGTCACGGAACTTACTACTTCCGCGTGCGCATCCCCCTCAAGTACCGTTATTATTTCGACCTCAAGGCAGAATTTCGTCGATCACTAGCGACATCTGATCGAGCGACGGCCAAGCGACGCGCACGTGCGCTCATAGCGGGCTTTGATCATCACATGGAAGGGATCGACCGCATGGCCAAAAGCAAAGCCCCTGGCTCATTCCAAATAGATTATGAGGTCTGTGTAACTGAAGAGCACCAGCCCTCTGGTGCTCGCAAAATAACCAGAAAGCTGGACATGAGCCCAGAAGAACATGAGCAACTGGGTGACGATAGAGTCAAAGCCATCTTAGCGGGGATGAATAGCACCGTATCTGGCCCAGTGCTGGCACCCGCCCCGACAATCCACTGCCCCGCGCTGCCTGGGGTTTTCGAAGACTACATAGCCAACCAAAAGTGGAACACGCCAATAACCGAGGTTCAGTACCGAGGGACGGTCGCTATCATCATCGGACTATCTGGTGATAAGCCTATCAATATGTTTGACAAGGCAGACGCGCGGAAATTCAAGGACGCCTTGGCACTGCTGCCGCCAAATATGAACCACATAAGCTCACCATATCGAGACATGACGGTTAAACAGGTCATCGCGTCCAAACACGACAAGGTACTGTCTCCGACCACCATCAAACATCACATCACCAGAGCCAAAGCACTTTTCAACTGGATTAGCGGCAACTACGACGAGCTGAACCACAATCCGTTCTCTGGCATCAAAGCGACCACCGTGGACAAGTCCAAGGGGCGAGATGCCATATCCAATGCCGATGTGGCCAAGATTTTCAGTTGCTACCTGTATAACGCCGATGAGTGGCCACAACGCAAGAAAGGCAAGGAGCCATCAAAATTCTGGGTTCCAGTCATTCTGGCGTTTACCGGGTGCCGCCTCAACGAAGCCTGCCAGCTATACACTGAGGACATCCAGCAGGACGACGGCGCTTGGGTGATCCACTTCAATGACAGCAAAGAAGATCAAAACCTGAAGGGAACGTTCTCTCGCAAAGTGCCATTGCACAAGACCCTGATTACCGCAGGACTGCCCGAATTCGCAGATCAGCAGCGCAGGGCAGGACACAACCGTCTATTCCCTGAACTGGATTTCTCCAGCAGCGGGCAAGGCTACGCACAATCTATAGGCGAATTCTGTCGAGGTCTGTTCAAATCGCTGGGAGTGAAGGGCACACCACATGGATTCCGTCATAGCGTCGTACAGGCGCTCACACAAGCCGATGTAGAGTTGCGCAAAGCGCAGTATATTGTTGGGCACAAAGGCCAGCAGAGCGTCACGGAAGAGGTGTACGGCGCAAACAAGTTCACAGGAAGACAACTGCGCACAGCTTTAAACAAACTACAGTATGGCTTTGACTTTGCCCATATCACGTACGAAAAGTTTTGCGCTCGGAGCGTAACCTTATCCTCCCAGCGATAACCCGGAATAGATCAATCAGCAAGTAGGAGGAATCAAATGCTCAAGCTATTTATTTCCATAATATTTTTGACCACTATGACAACCGCTCATGCTGAAATGAAAATGCTTATCTGCCAATCCCAACTAACAGAAGACTTTCTTAATGAATTGCCAAAACCATTCCAAACTTCTTGTGATGATAACGGACTTGATTCATGTCCAGAAGCTGATAAGAAAAGACAGGAAGCCGAAGTGTGCAGACAAAGAGGAGTCTCTTGGTCACACCAGTTCATCATAACATTCGACACAGAGTCGTTAGAATCCGCGCAGGGAACGGCAGAATTACGAATGATGCCGTGCTGGTGGGGACGTGATCTTCCGATGAAAGCGGAGGTATCCTCAACCCCAAGCCTTATTTACTTCACTACCGTGATGGGGAAATGGATAGTCAATCGCAAAACACTTCGCGCCGGCTGGGACAACAAGGGCAATTTCCAATGTGTGATTCAGGATGTGGACACATCAGACAATCTCATTTGAGGCATAAGTATGAGCCTGTCTTTCATCTATCCAAGCATTGACTTCGATTCGTGCCTTGGGATCGATCCTGGGGTACTGTGGCGGGTCAGCGACCCGGAAATTACTAAAGAGGCGGAAGCATGCCTCGGCATGTTTAAGGTGCTGCTTGACGGTCTGAGCTGACATGCCCCTCACATCAGCCGAGGGTGGCACCCACAGATAAGAATTAAAAGTAATTACCGAGGTTGTTTTTATAAAAAATATATTCATCAAGCCGTTTCGTCACCCTTAACAGACGCAAGGGCTTGATCTTCCACAGTCTGCGCGGTTAGCGTGCGCAGACCCAGACTGTTATACACATTTTATCCACAGAATAAACCCAGTCTCGTGCTCTTGCATTGTCCCCACCACCTCACTATCTTGTGTGCAGAAACCACGCGATCCACAAGATATTGCGCCTTGTGGATAAGAGTTGGTCTGAAAGAGGATTTTGACTAAATATTAATCAATCGAATAAGTTGAAGGCCGGATATTCTGCGGGGCTGCAACCCCAAAGAACACCCAGCCTTCAGTGAACGGGCAGGCAACGGCAGTGACCTGTTCGGCCCACAGCCAGTTGACTAGACCATCCGTGCAACGACGATCTTACCTCTACTGGTGTCAACGTCAAGCTCTATCGACGGAGATAGTGGGTACCCAGCTGCCACTTTAAAACCAATATTGGAGATCAAAAAAATGGGTACATTACTCACCTTTCAAGAGGCCATTGAAAAGACTCATGGCCAAAAACCTAACGTCTTGCTCGGCAACGGGTTCAGCCAGGCATGTAGGCCAGATATATTTGCCTACGGCGCGTTGTTTGACAGAGCGAATTTCGGCGCGCTCTCCGATCATGCACGGGGCGCTTTCGATGTACTGGGAACAACGGACTTCGAAATCGTCATGGAGGCATTGAAGAGCGCGTCAAAACTGGTCGCGCTGTACGATGAAGATGATGAGTTCCTAGCCGCGAAGCTTGCTTATGACGCCGAGTCATTGCGAGACGTACTTGTAACTGCGATCGCCAGCAGCCATCCCGCATCGCCACTGGACATTGAGGAATCCGCTTACCTCGCGTGCAGATACTTCCTATCCCGCTTCGATACAATTTACAGTTTGAACTATGACCTGCTGCTTTATTGGACCCTAATGCATGAAGACAACAAGCAAAATGAACCATTCAGACTGAAATGTGACGACGGCTTCCGTACCCCAGCTGACGGCGAGACGGATTATGTCACCTGGGAGATTGAAAACAGTAACACGCAAAACATTTATTATTTGCACGGTGCATTGCACCTGTTCGACGCTGGCTTGGAACTCCAGAAGTACACGTGGTGCAATACTGGGGTTAGGATTATTGACCAGGTAAGAAACGCACTGGAGAACGGCTATTATCCCCTGTTTGTAGCAGAAGGCAGCAGTGAACAGAAGCTGACACGCATTAAACACCATGGATACTTGTCACGCGGGCTTCGCAGTATCGGAAACGTGAGAAAGCCTTTGTTCATTTACGGTCTTTCAATGGGAAGCTCTGACGACCATATCCTCAAACTGATAAAAAATGGCGGGGTAAGCCAGCTATTTGTGAGCATATACGGCGAACCTGACTTGAAGCCCAATCAGGAAATCATGCAACGTGCGAATGCGCTGGCGGCAGGGCGTGGTATCCGCAACCGGCTGGAAGTGCATTTCTTCGACGCTGCGAGCGCAAAAGCCTGGGGCTAAGTATCAATGGCTGTCAGGATAGTTGTGCCTGACAGCCAATCTATACTCCAGCCCACAGTATCCGCCGCCAGCCGTCCTGACGTCTGGCCACAGCGATTAGACGCCCAGGCCGCCAGCTGATACACGCCGATCTGATCGTCGCCCACAGGACCTCCAGCAGGCCCGTCTGCTCCTCACCACGGGCATGACTGTAACCAGGACGGGTGGGTTTGATGCGCCGAGGCTGGCACTTAGGCATGAGCTGGCCCAGCGATAGGCTGGGGGTTGCACGGCCGCTTCGACGCCCAAGGGTCATTCGCTCCCTGCCGAAGTTAGGGAAATCCGGCCCAGCACCAATTTCGGCTTTTACCCAGTTCTTGCCAATCTGGTAATCTGGCGGTATGGACTTGAATAGCCCCACAACAAAGAAGCACATGGAAGAGGCCGAAGCGCAGGGCTGTAAATTGCTGCGTGCGGGGCGGAGCGCAAGATATCGCCTGTACTCGCTACCATGTGGTCATGATCAAGAAGTAGAACTCGCCAAGATACGCATTGGCGCTTTCCGTTGTAACGTCTGTTTGATAGAGAAGCTGAATCGGGAAGCCGAAGCGCAGGGCTGTAAGTTGGTGGGCGCGGGAAAGAAAAAGGACTATTGCCTCTACTTGCCGCCCTGTGGCCACGTGCTAGAGGTGACTGCGGGCAATATGCGCAAGGGCTATTTCAAGTGCAATACCTGTCTAGTCGAAAGACTGGAACGGGAAGCCGAGGCGCAAGGATGTAAGTTGCTGGGCGCGGGGAAGGACGCTAACCATCGCCTATATGCACTCGCTTGTGGTCACGAGCGAGAGTTGACTACGAGCAATATGCGGAAGGGAGGTTTCAGGTGCAGCATCTGCATGGCGGACAATCAAAAGAGAAAAGCCGACGCACTTGGTTGTAAGTTGCTGGGGGTCGGAAAGGCTGCTAACAGTCACCTATATTCCCTAAAGTGTGGACATACGCTAGAGATTCACAGCGCCAATATGCGCAAGGGAGGTTTCAGGTGCAGCATCTGTTTCAACGAGAAGGTGCAAAAGGAAGCCGAGACCCTGGGTTGCAAGCTGCTCGGCGCGGGCAAGAGCTGCCACTACCGTCTCTACAGATTACCGTGTGGACATCGCCAGCAGATGCAAATGAGTGCAATACGCAAGAACAGTTTCAGGTGCAGCATCTGCTTAGAAGACAAATTGAAGCGGGAAGCCGAGGCGCAAGGATGTAAGTTGCTGGGCGCGGGGAAGAGCGCCCCCTACCGTCTCTACAGATTACCATGTGGACATCGCCAGCAGGTGCAAATGGGTGCGATGCGTGAAGGCAATTTCCTGTGCAGCATCTGCTTAGAAGACAAACTGAAGCGGGAAGCCGAGGCGCAAGGATGTAAGTTGCTGGGCGCGGGGAAGGACATAAAGTTTCGCCTGTACGCGCTACCCTGTGGCCATGATCTGGAGGTGCGCGTTGCGTCGATGCGTGACGGGTCATTCAAGTGCAGCGTCTGTTTCAAAGTGAAGCTGGAACGGGAAGCCGAGGCGCAAGGATGTAAGTTGCTGGGCGCGGGTACGCACGCTAACAATCGCCTCTATATGCTACCTTGTGGTCACAAACAAGAGATTGGTGTTGGTAATCTGCGTAAAGGGGGTTTCCTTTGCCAGATATGCGAGGAGACCAGTCGCACACTTCCCAGTAACGTATATCTGTTCCGCATCAAGGTCGACTCTGATGAGTGGTTGAAGCTTGGTTATGCCAAGTCATTGGACAGTCGAGCAGCGAAATATGGCCTCCCAGAGAGCGCCCAGATCACAACCATATGCTCGTTGCCATTCGATACGGGCAATGAGGCTCATGCCGTTGAGGCGGGCATTCACAAACGTTACAGGCGAAAGCGTTTGACCCAGAAGCAGATGAGGGACTTCCACACTGTAGGTGGGTTCAACGAGTGCTACCCCGTCACCATGCTGGAAACCCTGCTGGCAGAGCTCGAGACTGTGAAGCGATCAAGGACGAGCTAAAGACGGGAGTTGGCACAACCCGGCCGGTCGCAGAGCCGACCAGGTGAGGCTCTGAAGGGCCGCTTGCGGGGGTGGAGCGGCCATGGAGGCTATTGGGCCTTGTAAGGAAACCGACTAACAGTTAGGGTACCAACAACATAAACCGATCGCGGCCACAGGTGGTCCACAAAGGGGTTCCACATTACCTCTCCACGGACGGAAAATAGAGAATAATATCTTTAAATATCAATAGCTTATATTCCAGTCGTAGAGGTTCAAGTCCTCTTCTGGGCACCAAATTTTCAAAGCCGAGCCAAGCGCTCGGCTTTTTTGTTTTCGCATCACACTGGCAACCCGACGTCCGGGCCGTTGCCCGGGAGCCCGGGGGAACTTCCCGACGTCCGGGCCATCCAAAAGAATACTTATAAAAAGCGGATACCCGTATGCAAACGAGACGCGTGCTACTCAGCCTTGCCACCATCGCCGCCCTGGTGCTGCCAGTGCTGACGCTGCTGGAGACGAGCAGCATGCCGCTGGCCGCGGCGACAACTCCGTCCGCTGTGAACCACGATATATACAATCCCGCCCGCACCGCCCTGGTAAACGCCCAGCGACAGCTGGCGGAGTCTTCCCGGCAGGAGCAGGACATCCTGCAGCGCACCAAGCGCATGCACGAGGAGCTCGATAAATCGCTGGCACTGCTGGCCAACGCCGGAGCACTCGACCCGGCGATGAAGGCCCAGATTGACGCGGTTCGTGTGCGCCTGGCTGCGCTGCAGGACAGGCCCGCGCTGTGCCCCATGGACCGCAACTCCTCACTGACAGTCTACGAGCAGTTGGTGGCCGATTTGCAGCAATTGATCGAGCAGTACTGAGGACATAGCCCTTATGAAAAGACGAACCCTGTCTCTGGCCTTACTGGCCCTGCCGCTTACCACCGGCGCCCTGCCATTGCTCGCCGCGACACGCACCAGCGCCGACATTGAGGCGATGCAGACCGGCTGGCGCAAGCTGCTGCCCGCCGGCCTGTCACCGCCGGACGCCACCGATAAGCTTGAACTGAGTGATGAGCAGTGGCGCGAACGGCTGACCCAGGCCCAGTTCAAGGTACTGCGCGATGACGGCACCGAGCGGGCGTTCACCAGTCCGCTCAATGATGAAAAGCGCGCCGGTATTTTCACCTGCGCAGGCTGTGAGTTGCCCCTGTTCAGCTCCGCGATGAAATACGACAGCGGCACCGGCTGGCCCAGCTTTTTTACCTCCATACCCGGTGCCGTGCAGACCCGGCGCGATTACCGGTATGGCTGGACCCGCGTGGAATATCACTGCGCGCGCTGCGGTGGCCACCAGGGCCACGTGTTCGATGACGGTCCCGCGCCCACCCGGCAGCGCTGGTGCAACAACGGCGTCGCGTTACAGTTCCTGGCCGCATCCTGAGGTGTTGCGGGGCATGCTAGGCAATTTCCCCTGACCAACAGCGCCCGTTCCGCGTTACAATCACGGCCACCCCCGGCTCCCGCGGAGATAACCATGGCATACGCCACCGACATCGCCACCCAGCTGGAAAGCGCCCTGCAGGAAACGATGGCGAATATCGTCGCCTCGCTGCCGAGTATCGCCGCAGCGCTACTGCTGTTGCTGGTCGGTGTGATTGCCGCACGCCTGATTCGCGGCCTGACACTGCGTCTGCTGCACCTGCTGAACCTGTTCCTGGAACGGATACTGTCGGGACGCACCCGGGCCGTGGTGTATTTCTCCTCGGGCATCACCAGGCTGGTGGCCGGGATCCTGTTCTGGATCACGCTGTTCGTTTTTGTGACCGCGGCCCTCAAGACGGCAGGCCTCACCGGGGTCGCCGCCTGGCTGGAGCGGGTTGTCGACTTCCTCCCCGGTATCGTCACCGGCGGTTTGATCATACTGGTGGGCTATATCCTCGCCGGCCTGGTGCGCGATGTCACACTGGCGGCCGCCCATTCGGCCGAGTTTACCGAGGCGGTGGTCATCAGTCGCCTGGCCCAGGCGATCACCCTTATCACCGCCCTCGTCATCGGTCTGGACCAGATAGGTATCGATGTCTCCTTTCTCACCACCATGCTGGGTATCTCCAGCGCGGCCCTGCTGTTTGGTTTCGCCCTGGCTTTCGGCCTGGGCGCGCGCACCCTGGTCAGCAACCTGGTGGCCGCGCATCACCTGCGGGATGTGCTGGAGCCGGGACAGGATATCCGCATGGGAGACTGGGAAGGCACGGTGCTGGAGGTATCGAGCACGGCTGTCATCCTCGACACCGAGGCCGGGCGGGTCTCGGTTCCCGCCAAGCTGTACCAGGAGCAGGCCGTCGTCCTGCTGCTGGCGGATGCCGGACGTGAGTGACACCAATCTGCTGAGCCTCGCGTTCCTGCAGAACCGGCCCGCGGCTGCCGCCGCCCTGTTGCAGGACTTCACCCCCGAGAACTGCGTGGAGTTCCTGCGGGAAGTACCGCTGGAGGTGCTCATACCGGTGATAGATGGCATGGCCAGTTGGCCCGCCGCCCGCACCCTCTCCCTGATGCCGGTGGAGCTGACCGCCGATGTGTTGCGGGGTTTACCCGACGCGGAAGCGGAAACCCTGTTGCGCCTGATGAGCAACGAGCAGCGCGCCGCGGTCATGGCACAGATGCCCGCCGCCACCGCCCAGGGCTTTGTCAACAAACTCGCCTACCCGATCAGCACGGTGGGCGCATGGATGGATACCGCGGTCCCCCACTTCACCCTCGACAGCTCGGTCGACCACTGCCTCGATCTGGTAAAGCGCCAGCAAACCCATCTGGGCGGTATCGTGATCGTGGTGGACGGGCGCCACCGCCTGGTGGGCCTGGTGGAGGTGGAAAAACTGCTGACCAGTGACGGCGCGGCCCCGCTTGCCGACCTGCTCAATACCAGCGTCCAGCCGCTATCGGCCAGGGCTACCCTGTGGGAGGTGGAACACCACGCCGGCTGGACCCTGTTCCCCTCGCTGCCGGTAGTGGACAGGCACAACACCATGCTGGGCGCCCTGACCCACAGCGCGCTGCGGGCCGGGACCGCACGCTCGGTGGACCGGACGGAAGGTCAGCTGCGATTCTCGATCCTGACCCATATGGGCACGGCATTCATGGTGGTGCTCGGCGGCCTGATGGCAACCCTGGCCGGCATCCGGCCCGGGCCCGAAATTCGGCCGCGCCCCGGGCTCGCCGCCCCGGGCGACAGCGCACAGGAGAGCGGTGATGAGCCCTGATACCAGCGAACTCGCCGCTACCCTCAACCGCTATTTCCTGCTCAATTTTCCGGCGGAGGCGGCGCGCCAGATCGAGTCCTTCGCCATTGCGGACATCGTACCCTCGCTGCGGGAGCAACCCGCTGAGGTGCTGGTCCCGGTCTGGAGCAAGCTGGTGCCGCTGGTGGCGGCGACACTCACCCGGCAGCTGCCCGACTCCGTGGCGCAGAAGCTGCTGACGGATATACCGCCGGGCGATGCAGTGCGCATCCTGTTCCAGCTGCCCCAGGGCCAGCGCAACGAGCTGCTGCGAACCCTCAGCGCCGCCACCCGCAGCGAACTGACCGAGCTGATGTCCTACCCGGAGGACGCCGCCGGCCGCCTGATGGACACCCGTATTCCCACTTACCACGGCAACATGACGGTCAGCGACGCCCTGGACTCCCTGCGCCGCGCCAAGATGAAGACGGCACGCTCCCTCTACCTGGTAGACATCGAGGGCAGGATCTGCGCCCGGGTGCTGCTGCAGGACCTGGCGCTGGCGGACCCGGACAGCCTGCTGGAGGAGCTGGCCAAACCCGTGCGAGCAACGGTACAGGCCACCGCCAGCCGGGAGGAGGTACTGGATACCTTCGCCAAATACATCCTGCTCGACCTGCCGGTGGTGGACCTGAACGGCGTCCTGTTGGGGGTCATCATCAACAACAGCCTGGTGCAGGCGGTGCAGGAGGAAACCTCTGCCGACATCCAGACCATGGTGGGTGTGAGTCGTGAGGAACGGGCCCTGTCGAGCCCGTTTTTCGCGGTAAAAAAGCGCATGCCCTGGCTGCAGATCAACCTGCTCACGGCCTTCCTGGCGGCGGCGGTCGTCGGCCTGTTCGAACACACCATCGCCCAGGTGACTGCACTGGCGATCCTGCTGCCCGTCGTCGCCGGCCAGTCCGGTAACTCCGGCGCCCAGGCCCTCGCCGTCACCATGCGCGGCCTCGCGCTGCGGGAGATCACCGTTCGCCACTGGTTCACCGTGATGTTCAAGGAGGTGCGGGTGGGCTTCCTCAACGGCGTGGCCATTGCCACCACCTGCGGCGCCGGGGTCTATGTGTGGAGCCAATCCTGGGGCCTGGTGGCGGTGATCTGCTCGGCGATGGTGCTGGCGATGGTGGCGGCGGGCTTTGCCGGTGCCGTGGTACCCATCGTGCTGGTGCGCATGGGCCAGGACCCGGCGCAGTCCTCCTCGATCATCCTGACCACGGTGACGGATGTCACCGGCTTTTTCGCCTTCCTGGGCATCGCCACCCTGATGATGGGCTATCTCTAGCACCGATGTAGCGCCGATACCCACAACTACCCAAAGCGGCTAAACTGCCGGTACCTATTTTTTTTCCAGGTGCGCCCTCCATGAACCTGAACCAGACCATTACCCTGTCACCCGATGTCATCTCGCAGGAGGTGTCGGGTGAAACCGTACTGCTGGATCTCGAGAGCGAGAACTACTTCGGCCTCGACGAGGTGGGCACCAGGATCTGGCAGCTGATCCAGCAGACCAATGACCTGCAGGCCATCTACCAGACCCTGCTGACGGAATACGACGTGGCGGAAGACCGCCTGCAGCAGGATCTCGGCAACCTGCTGGGTGAGATCTCCGGGCTCGGCCTGATCATCCTGGAGCAGCGCACATGAGCCTCCAGCGGCACCACCGGGCCTGCCACCTGTGCGAGGCCATTTGCGGCCTGGTGATCAAGACCGAGGGCGAGCACATCATCTCCATCAAGGGCGACAAGAAAGACCCTCTGAGCCGCGGCCACATCTGCCCCAAGGCGATAGCACTGAAAGATCTTCACGAGGACCCGGATCGCCTGCGCCAGCCGGTGAAAAAGGTGCTGGACGCCGCGGGGGAGCCGCGCTGGGAAGTGATCAGCTGGGAAGAGGCACTGGATACCACCGCCCGCCGCCTGGTCGACATCACCCGGCGCGACGGCATCAACGCCCTCGGCATCTACCTGGGCAACCCCACAGTGCACAATTACGGCATGATGACACACCAGGGCAACCTGTTCCGCCACCTGCGCACCAACAATCGCTTTTCCGCCACCAGCGTGGACCAGTTGCCCCACCACCTGGCATCCCTGTGGCTGTTTGGCCACAAGACCCTGTTTCCCATTCCCGATATCGACCGCACGGACTACTTCCTGATGCTGGGCGCCAACCCTATCGCCTCCAACGGCAGTATCTGGACCGTGCCGGACGTCAAGAAACGCATCAAGGCACTCACCGCGCGCGGCGGCAAACTGGTGCTCATCGACCCGCGGCGCTCGGAGACGGCCGAAGTGGCCAGCGAGCACCATTTCATCACCCCGGGAACTGACGCGCTGTTCCTGCTGGCGCTGCTCAACACGCTGTTCAGCGAAGACCTGGTCCGCCCGCGCCAACTGGCGGGCTTTACCACCGGGCTGGAAGATGTGGCGCGGGACATCAGCCAGTTCACGCCGGAATTCGCCGCCGACCACACCGGCATCAGCGCCGGGGAGATCCGCCGCATCGGGCGGGAACTGGCACAGGCCGAGGCCGCTATCTGCTACGGCCGCATGGGGGTGTCCACCCAGGCTTACGGCGCACTCAACCAGTGGCTGATCCAGCTGATCAATATCGCCACAGGCAACCTGGACCGGCCGGGTGGTTCCCTGTTCACCCTGCCGGCGGTAGACCAGGTGAGCAACATCAGCCCCGGCGGCTTTGGCCGCCACCGCAGCCGGGTGCGCGGACTTCCTGAATTCGACCGGGAGCTGCCGGCCGCCGCCATGGCCGAGGAAATCACCACCCCCGGCGAGGGCCAGATCCGGGCGCTGTTTACCGGCGCCGGCAACCCGGTGTTATCCACACCCAATGGGCGCCAGCTGGACGAGGCACTGGCACAGCTCGAATTCATGGTGTCGCTGGACCCCTACCTGAACGAGACCACCCGCCACGCCGACATCATCCTGCCACCCACGTCGCCGCTGGAGCACGACCATTACGACCTGGGTTTCCATACCAATGCCATCCGCAACACCGCCCGCTACAACGAACCGGTCTTTACCCCGCCTGCCGGCAGCCTGCACGACTGGGAGATCTTCGGCGAGCTCGGCAACCGGGTGGCGCTGCTGCTGGGACTGGAGTCGCAACCGGTGCAACCGCCCTGGCAGATTATCGACGCGGGGCTGCAGATGGGCCCCTACCGGGAACAGGGCCTGTCGCTGGCGACCCTGAGGGAAAACCCGTCCGGCGTCGACCTGGGCCCGCTACAGCCGCAATTACCGGCGCGCCTGCGCACCCGCGACAAATTGATCCGCTGCAACACGCCGGAACCGCTGGCCGACCTGCAACGGCTGCACCACGAGTTCAGCCAGCCCCGCCACGGCCTGCTCAAGCTGATCGGCCGCCGCCATGTGCGCTCCAACAATTCCTGGATGCACAATTACCACCGGTTGGTAAAGGGCAGGGACCGCTGCAGTCTGCTGATGCACCCGGACGACATGCGGCACCGCGATATCGAGGATGGCGGCGAGGTCGCCGTCAGCTCCCGGGTGGGCTCGGTGCGGGTGCGGGTAGAGGCCTCGGAGGATCTGATGCCAGGCGTAGTGAGTCTTCCCCACGGTTACGGCCACAACCGGGCCGGGATTCGCATGGACGTGGCGCGCAGGCATGCGGGGGTCAGCTGCAACGACATTACCGATGAGCTGGCGCTGGACGGGCTGTCGGGGAACGCGGCGGTGAACGGGGTGCTGGTGAGCGTGGCGCCGGCCTGAGCCCGCAGAAACCGCGGCGGCCTGTGCGCGCGATCAGGACGGGTTTCCCGGGTAGAGCAGTACCGTATAATCAATTGGCTTTTCAAGCGACATTGTAGGGACACATAACAGGGGACCAAACCATGGCAATTTCAACAATCGTATTCTGGCTGGTAGTACTGGGGCTGGTGATCTATGTCATCAGCATCTACAACACGCTGGTGACGCTGAAGAACCGCTACCTGAACGCGTTCTCGCAGATCGAGGTGCAACTCAAGCGGCGCTACGACCTGATCCCCAACCTGGTCGAAACCGCCAGGGCCTACATGTCGCATGAGCGGGAAACACTGGAGGCGGTCACCAACGCCCGCAACGACGCCGCGGCAGTGCTCAAGGCGATGGGGAATGGCAACGTGGGCGGGGCTGAGATCGCCAAACTGGCGAGCGCGGAGAATGCCCTGCAGGGTGCCCTGGGAAAACTGAACGTCACCATGGAAGCGTATCCCGACCTGAAAGCCAGCGAGAATATGCAGCAGCTGTCGGAAGAGCTCACCAGCACCGAGAATCGTATCGCCTTTGCCCGGCAGGGGTACAACGATGCAGTGATGGGCTACAACACCTATCGCCAGAGCTTCCCGCCGGTATTTTTCGCCGGCCGCTTCGGCCACCCCGCCGATGCCGCCCTGCTGGAATTCGCTGACTCGGCGCAGATCCAGGCAGCGCCCAGGGTGTCTTTCTAAGCCCGGGAATCCTCCGCCGAGATGAATTTCTTCGAGCAGCAGGACATTGCCCGGCGCAATACCCGTGTGCTGGTACTGTTGTTCGCTGCTGCGGTGCTGCTGCTGATTGCGCTGACCAACGTGGCCATCGCCGGCTACCTGTGGTTCAGCCAGGGCAATATCTATAGCGGCCATCGCGAGGGGTTCTCCGAATTTCTCACTCACTTCAGCTGGAGCCAGTTCACCACCATCGGCCTGGCGGTGGCCGCGACCATCGCCATGGTGGCCCTGGTAAAATGGCTGTCGCTTTCCACCGGCGGCAAGGTGGTGGCGGAGAGCATGGGCGGCAGTCGCATACTGCCCTCCACCCGCGACCCGGCCGAGCGCCGCTGCCTCAATGTGGTCGAGGAAATGGCACTGGCGGCCAATATGCCGGTACCGCCGGTTTATGTGCTGGACGATGAGCGCGGCATCAATGCCTTCGCCGCCGGCCTCACCCCCGCCGACGCGGTAGTGGCTGTCACCCGTGGCACCATCGACCATCTCAGGCGCCACGAGTTGCAGGGCGTCATCGCCCATGAATTCAGCCACATCCTCAACGGCGACATGCGCCTGAACATCCACCTGGCGGCGCTGCTGAAGGGGATTACCTTTATCGGGGATGTCGGTCACATCCTCATGCGCAGCAGCAACAGGGCCCGCACGGGTTTGAGTGAGAACCACAACAGGTCCGCCGCCTTCATGCCGGTGTTCGGGCTGGCGCTGTGGCTACTGGGCCTGGTCGGCGCCGCGACTGCAGGCTTTATCAAGGCGGCCATCAGCCGCCAGAAGGAATTTCTGGCAGACGCCAGCGCAGTGCAGTATACACGTGATCCGGACGGCATCGGCGATGCGCTGAAGGTCATCGGCGGTTATATCCCCGGCACCCTGGTCCACGCGGCCAGGGCGGCGGAAATGTCCCACATTTTTTTCGGTGAGATCGAGCACCGGCTGTGGAATGTATTCGCGACCCACCCGCCGCTGCGGGAACGCATCCGCCGGGTCGACCCGGGCTGGAACGGCGAGTATATCCAGCGCAAGGTCGACCATTACGCCCATCGCCCCGCCCGGGCCCATGCCGCCGAGGTCGGCGTGGGGCGGGCGGCGATCGTCGCGGCGGCTCTTGCGGCCTCGGTTGCCCGGCCGGAGATGGCGGCGGATGGCACGGCGCTGGCGGATGCGGATTTTGGCCCCTCACCGGATGAACTGGAGACCCAGACCGCGCAACGCGAGGAGATACCGCTGGTCTTCCTGCGCCACAGCCACGAGCCCCTGGGTGCCCACGCCCTGATATTCTGCCTGCTGATCAGCGAGGCCGAGGCCGTGCGACAAGCGCAGCTGAACCTCATCGAGGAGGCGGGCATTACCGGCCTGACCGACCTGGTACACACGCTCGGCCCCGGCGTTCGGGACCTGGGCGCGCCCCGTCGCCTGCCCCTGCTGGAGCTGTGCCTGCCGGCACTCAAGTCGATGTCGCTGGCGCAGTACCGGCTGTTCAAGCGCACCCTGCTGGGCCTGATCCGGGCCGATGCGCAGACGGAATTACACGAGTGGTGCCTGTACCAGCTGATTCGCCACTACCTCGACCCGGAATTCATCCAGGTGAAGCCCAGCCGGGCGCGCTACGCGAAATTGCACAAGGTGGCGTACCACGTCCGGGTAGTGCTGTCGGTTCTGGCCCACGAAGGCAGTGGCGAGACCGATACGGTGTTTCGCCTGGGCGCCGACGAGCTCGGCTTTGACAGCATGGCGCTCCTGCCCCGCGAGCAATGCAGTGTCGCCGCGTTCAGCAAAGCGGTGAGTGCACTGGCCGATTGCTACCCGCTGCTCAAGCCGCGACTGCTCAAGGCCATGGCCCTGGCCGCCGGCGCCGATGGCCGGTTGAGTCCGGTGGAGCGCGAGATCATCGCCAGCATGGCGGCGGTGATGGATTGCCCGGTGCCGGTCGGCGCGGCGGGAGTCAGCAGCCAGGCGCCATTCTGAGCCGGACCGCAGGCTGCCCGGCGCGTCCCGGCACCCGCCTGCGCCAGCGCCAAGTCGAGCACGCGCCAGACTGGATGATGCTGCGCCCGCCGACGGCTCAGGGGCCACCAAAAGCAACCAATTTCCCCGTCCGCCTTTCACATTTTCCGAGCTGTGCTAGGCTCAAAAATACCGTCGGGCAGGTTCCCGACGAACTGGCTGCGCCGGCAATGGATTGCCGCGCACCGAACAGTAAACCCGTCCATCACACCAGACAAGGAGGTTTGGCCATGGAACAAATACCCGCTATCCAGCACACCTGGGATGACCGCATCCCGCCCCCGGAAAAGCCCCGCCACTTCGCGCTGTCGCGCACCACTGATCGCGTCCTGCAGATTTTGCTGCGGGGCGACCTGTCCCGCCTGCGGGCCGAGTCGGTCGCTGAAGAGTTGGGCATGAGCAGTACCACGCTGCGCCGTCGCCTGCGGGCGGATCATACCCACTACCAGTTCCTGCTCGACCGCTCGCGGCAATACCGCTGCGAACAGCAATTGCGCCGGGCCTGGCTGCCGGGCAAGTGCCTGGCCGATGAACTGGGCTACCTGGAGGTGAACAGCTTCTACCGCGCTTTCCGGCGCTGGACCGGGCTTACCTACAGCGAGTACAAACTGCGCTACTGCTAGCCGGGGCAGCGCCCGGACAAACGGATGGGACGGCGGCCCATACCGGCAAAAACGCGAGAAAAAAGGGCGTCGACAGCGCCTTCTCTTCCGGGGGTACAGAACTTATGTTCTAATCCGGAGGTAGTCGTGTAGCCGCCCCACCTGTTTCCCAACAAGAGCAGTTCATCGTGCTGGTTCTGCAATTATTACTGATCGCCCTGCCAGTGACCTACCTGAGCGCGAGCGCAGGCCGCAGGCTCGGACTCACGGACCGGCCCGACCAGCGCAAGCTCCACCTCGGCGTGGTGCCGCTCACCGGCGGTATTGCCACCTTCCTCACTATCCTTGTGGGCACGACGTTACTGGGCATTGTCCCGTACACCCTGCCGATGCTCGCCATCGCCACCCTGGTGTTCATGGTCGGCGTGTTTGATGACGTCCGTCATATCAACCCCTGGCTGCGCCTGCTGATCCAGTATGGCGCCGGTATCGCGCTGGCGACATGGGGCGGCATCGCCATAGCCAATGTGGGCAACCTGCTGGCGCTGGGCGATATTCCCCTGCTCCTGCTGACCGTTCCGCTCACTGCACTGTCGGTGGCGGGGCTCAGCAATGCCTACAACATGATCGATGGTATCGACGGGCTCGCGGCCGCCACCATCGCCCTGCCGCTGCTGGTGCTGTATACCCTGGCACTACAGGCGGCACATCCCATGGCCGACTTCCTGCTGCTGATGCTGGTGCCGCTGGCCGTGTTCCTGCTGTTCAACCTGGGACCCGACAAGCCGCTGCTGCCACGGATATTCCTGGGCGATGGGGGCAGTGTAACCCTGGGATTCCTGGTCACTGCCTCGCTGGTCTACTTCTCGCAGGGGGACAACGCCCTCATCCTGCCGGTGACCGCCCTGTGGCTGGTGACCCTGCCCCTGATGGACATGCTGGCCACCATGCTGCGCCGGGCGAAACACGGCCGCAAGCTGATGCAGGCCGACCGCTCACACTTGCACCACACGCTGCTGGACCTGGGATTCAGCCCGCGCCAGACCCTGGTGGTGCTGATCGTTTACGCCACCGCCTGCGCCCTGCTGGGCAAATCACTGGAAGGGATTGCCGAGTACCTGAGCCTCGCCTGCTACTTTTTGCTGTTCCTCGGCCACTGCCTGTTCGTCATGCGGGCCGCGGCCATCGGCAGGTGCCTGGAGCGCCGTCGCAAGATTCGCACGGCCCCCCTGCGTTAGATCCAGCCACGGTAGCGATACACCCGGTAGCCGAGTATCTCGTGCAGGGCGTGGGTGGTGCGCCACAAGTCGCTCACCCCGGGCAGCCAGCGCGGCACCACGGCAGGTCCGATCAGGCGCTGGTAGTCGGTGGGGGCTGGAATAACCTCCAGGCCGCGCGCGGCGAACAGGGCTTCTGACCTGCGCATGTGGAAGGCCGAAGTCACCAGCAGGATCTTGTGAAGCCCCAGCTGCTCGAGCTTCGCCGCGGTGTAGATCGCGTTGCGGTAGGTATCCCGGCTCTGGTCCTCCATCAGGATGGCCCGTTCCGGCACACCCATCACCTGCAGCAGGTCGCGCATGATTTCGGCTTCCGACCGTTCACCGGGTGCGCCGCCCCCGGTGACCAGCAACCGGGGCGCCTTACCCGCCTTGTACAGCGCCACCGCGTGCACCAGGCGATCCGCCTGCTGGTTGAGATCACCCAGGCTCCCCATGTGGACATCGCCGCGGATCGCACCTCCCAGCAATACGATGGCGTCCGCCCTGGCGGTGACCGACAGTGCCCTGGGCGGGTAGGGATCTTCCAGTGTGCCCATCAGAAAATCCGCGAACACAGCCGTTGAGCACAGATACAACCAGGCGATCGCCACCGCCAGGCTGCACACTGCCGTGCGGGAGCGATGCAACAGCAGTGCCAGCAGGGCGAGCAGCGCCAACAGAATTGCCTGATTCAAGGGGTACAGCAGCAGGGACAGCAGCTTGGTCAGTTGGAATGTGATGGGGTCGCCTCCTCGATAATGTATGACAATGCTCGCAAGCCATGATGGCATAGCCGCAACCGGCTGTCTTTGGCGGCCGGCCGCGACCGATGCCGGCCTGAAATCTTTTTCCTATTGCCCTTCGGGGCAGGAACTGTCTAAGCTACAGCCCTGTCACCCACCGGAAGGATCCTGTCTCATGGAATACGTCGCCCTAGTCACCCTGCTGCTGGTCGCCCAGTACCTGGCTTTCACCATGCTGGTTGGCGCCGCCCGCGCCAGGAGCGGCATCGAGGCCCCCGCGGTAACCGGAGACGAGAACTTCGAGCGCGCGTACCGGGTCCAGATGAATACCCTGGAGCAACTGGTATTGACCCTGCCCGCCCTGTGGCTGAGCGGGCAGTATTTCAACCCCCTGGTAGCGGCCCTGCTGGGGCTGGCCTTCTTCCTGGGTCGGGTGCTGTACCGGGCCGGCTATGTAAAAGATCCCAAGAAACGCGGCCCGGGTTTTGGCATCGGCTTTGTGGCTACCCTCGGCCTGCTCCTGACCGCCCTGTGGGGTGTATTCACCGCGCTGTGATGGGCTGTTGTACGCGGCAGGTTCAGGACCGATTCGGCGGATCACGGTGATGGTCGGCAAATGGCGGGGCCACCTCCGCCTTTAAATACCCCGAAATACTTTGTCTGGCGTCACAAAAACACACCTCCAACTGGGATTAGCCGCCCCGCGGCGGTATTATCGGTGCGCTTTTACTGCAAAGAACCCCTGTTATGAATGTATTGGTTACCGGCGCTGCCGGCTTCATCGGTTTTCATGTGGCCCGGAAGCTCCTCGCCAGGGGCGACCGGGTGGTCGGCCTGGACAACCTGAATGACTACTACGATGTGAACCTCAAGCTGGCACGGCTGGCGCAGATTGAACACCTGGCCGGCTTCACGTTCGCCAAGATCGACCTGCAGGACCGCCCGGCGATGGAGGCACTGTTTGCGGCGCACGGGTTTGACGCGGTGATCAACCTCGCCGCCCAGGCCGGTGTGCGCTACTCCCTGGAAAACCCCCAGGCCTACGTGGACAGCAATATCGTCGGATTTACCAATGTGCTCGAGTGCTGCCGCCACCACCATATCGGCCACCTGGTGTACGCCAGCAGCAGCTCCGTGTACGGCATGAACAGCGCCATGCCCTTTTCCGTACACGACAACGTGGACCACCCGATTTCACTCTACGCCGCCAGTAAAAAGGCCAATGAGTTGATGGCGCATACCTACTCGCACCTGTTTGGCCTGCCCACCACCGGCCTGCGCTTTTTTACCGTGTACGGGCCCTGGGGCCGACCGGATATGGCCCTGTTCCTGTTCACCAGGGCCATCCTGGCCGGGGAACCCATCAAGGTGTTCAACAACGGCCAGATGCAGCGTGATTTCACCTATATCGACGACATCGCCGAGGGTGTGGTTCGGGTACTGGACAAAACCGCCAGCGCCAACCCGGCGTGGGATGGCGCCAGCCCGGACCCCGGCACCAGCAGCGCGCCCTACCGGCTCTTCAACATCGGCAACAATAACCCGGTGATGCTGACCGACTTCATTGGCGCCATCGAAAAGGCCCTCGGTAAAACCGCACAGCGGGAACTGCTGCCCATGCAGCCGGGCGATGTGGCGGCTACCTACGCCAACATTGATGACCTCATCGAGGCCGTGGACTACAGGCCGCAAACCCCGGTACAGGTGGGTATAGACAATTTCGTGGCCTGGTACATGGAGTACATGCACAAGGGCAACACGTGAATGTTGTGATGATCGGTGCGGGCTATGTCGGGCTGGTGTCCGGCGCCTGCTTTGCGGAGTTCGGCGCGCGGGTGACCTGCGTGGACAAGGACGCGCGCAAGATCAAAGCCCTGCAGGGCGGCGGAATCCCCATTTACGAACCGGGCCTGGACGAGCTGGTAAAACGCAATGTGAGCTCCGGCAGATTATCCTTTACCACTGAGCTGGCGCAGCCAGTGGCAGGCGCAGACCTGATTTTTATCGCCGTGGGCACCCCCACCCGCCGCGGCGACGGTTACGCCGACCTCAAGTACGTTTATGCGGCCGCCGCGGAGATTGCCGAACACCTTCAGGGGTACACCGTGATCGTGGACAAAAGCACCGTCCCGGTGGGTACCGCGCGGGAGGTGCAGCGGGTCGTCATGAAAGCCAATCCGGCAGCCGATTTCGACGTGGCCTCAAACCCCGAATTCCTGCGCGAGGGCTCTGCGATTGCCGACTTCATGCGCCCGGATCGCGTGATACTGGGGGTCGAGTCGCCACGCGCCGAAGCCCTGTTGCGGGAGTTGTACCGGCCACTGAACCTGATCGAGGCGCCCATCCTGGTGACCAACCTTGAAAGCGCCGAGATCACCAAGTACGCGGCCAATGCCTTCCTGGCCACCAAAATCAGCTTCATCAACGAAATATCCCAGCTGTGCGAAAAAACCGGCGCCGATGTGCACGCGGTCGCCCGGGGCATGGGGCTGGACGGCCGTATCGGCCGCAAATTCCTGCACGCGGGGCCGGGCTATGGCGGCTCCTGCTTCCCCAAGGACACTGTGGCGCTGATCCGTATGGCCCAGGAGCACGGTGTATCCAGCCGCATTGTCGAGAGCGTGGTGGAAGTCAATGCCTCGCAAAAGGCGCGCATGGTGAGCAAAATCAGGGAGGCCCTGGGCGGCTCGGTGGCAGACAAGACCATCGCGGTGCTGGGCCTGACGTTCAAGCCGGAGACAGACGATATGCGTGACGCTCCTTCGCTCGCCATTCTCCCTGCCCTGGTCGACCGCGGCGCCGGCATCCGCGCCCACGACCCGGCGGGCATGGCGGAGGCGCGCCACCTCCTGCCAGCCGCCGTCACCTATTCCGACACGATAGACGAAGCGGTTACCGGTGCGGATGCCGTTGTGCTGCTGACCGAGTGGAACCAGTACCGGGGCCTCGACCTGAAGAAACTCCGGTCACAAATGAAAGGCGATGTCTTTGTGGATTTGCGCAATGTGTACGAGCGCGACCTGATGCAGACACACGGGTTCCGGTACACCTGTGTGGGGCGCTAAGCCAGACATGCCATTGATCGCCAGCGGCGGCCCCGGCCGCACCGCCAACAAGGAATAAACCACGACAATGCTGAATCGAAGCACAGTGATGCTCAAGCCCAGGCAGCCCTTTCTCGACTGGGCCGCCAGGCTGGACGACTCAGGCCTGGTGCCCTCCCGGGACGATGAGAGAACGATCTACCTGATTCCGGAGTACGACGACATCGTGGAGGCCATGGAGATACTCGCAAGATGCTACGACATCATTTTCGAGATGGAACTGGAGGGCTGGCACCTGGATGAAACCGCCTGGCCTGAAGACAGGACTTTCAGGAAATTTCGCGACTGGTTTGAGATAGAATTCCACTCGGTGGTTGCGGATCTGTGCGACTTTCCGATGATTGACGACGATGATGAGATTTCGGGAACCGCCCAATAATCATTGGCGCGCGATCCACCCCCGGGGACGATGATTCCCAGCCGGCAATCACCCGGGCCACAGCCCTCAATCGGTACGTCATGCCGGGCAGGCATCCACACCGACTGAGGCCAGATTTATCCCTGTGACACCGTTCACAATTCCACGTTTGACAAAGACCCGTTGCCATTAATTTTTATACGGGCTACAGCCCGTATGCTAAGCTCAGGCGAACTACCACCAGAGGCCATGCGCCCTTCCCAGCAGCCCGGATACGCCGCACAGTGTTGGCCCGCGACCCGGTTCTGGCGGGGTTCCGAGCGAACGCTCGCTGAATGCAGGAGGTCTATTGAACGATAAGCAACTTGCTGAACGCTTTTGCGAACTCTGGCTGCGCCACGCCGGCCCGAAAGCTCAACCGGAACCGGTATGGGACTTGCTGGCGCGGCATTATCGTGAACCCCACCGCTTTTATCACAACCTCGACCACATTGTGCACTGCCTGGGTGAACTGGACGCCGCCAGGGCGGAACTCGAGGAGTTTGATGCCACCGAGATGGCCATCTGGTTCCACGATGTGATTTATCACTACGGCGCGAAGGACAATGAGACACTGAGCGCGCACACCTTTCGGGATCTCGCCGAACCGGCCATGCCCGCGCCATTTATCAACCGGGTCTGCGAATTTATCATCGCCACGCAGCACACCGGCTCAGCCCGGGACACGGGCGCCGCCTTTGTGGTCGATACCGACCTGTCCGGTTTCGGCCTGCCCTGGGAGGGCTACCTGGCCGACTCCGATGCCCTGCGCCTGGAGGCACCCAATGTCACCGATGAGCAGTATTACGCGGGCAAGCTGCGCTTTCTCGACGGGCTGCTGGGCTGGAAAAGCCTGTTCCAGACCGACTATTTCAGGGACCGGCTGGAGAGCCGGGCCCGCGCCAATATCCAGCGCTATTCTGCCGATCTGCGCGCCCGCGGGTTTGAAGCCTAGCGGGAGCCGCGAAAAAAGTTACTTCTCGAAAATCGCCAGCAAACGACGCAGGTGATCCATCAGCGTTACTGACTTCAGGTCACTCAATTCGCCGGCATCCAGGAACACGCCGTCACAGGCGGGGCACACATCCAGGGTGACGTGCGACTGCTCCTCGTCGGCAATCCGCCGCATGGTAGCAGCGCAACCGGGACAGGCAATATCCCGTATTTCGTTGTTCCTGGCGCCCTGAACCGCACTCCCCGTATCCAGCACGGCATCTACCTGCCACTCGGCTCGCATCAGTTCCAGCACCTGGCGATCGCAGTAAATCCCCCCACACCCGCTGCAGCGCCGGACCCTGATATCGGTGCCATATTCTATGGGCTTCATGTCTCCCGCACACTTGGGACATTCCATGCTCAGCTCTCCGCGTTTTTTCGTTATTCTCTCAGGTCAGGACCGCCTGCAGTGTGGTAGTGGTCAGTTGCAGGCGGCGGGTGATGACCCGGATCATGAATTTATGCAGTGCCGCCGCAATATGGGGGTGTTCCTGTTCCAGGCGGGCATTGGCGGCCTGGCTTAACACGTACAGGTCGCCGCCATTGTCGACGATAACAGACGCGGTGCGCACAGTACCGAGGTAGAAGCCGACCTCTCCGAAAACAGTACCGGATCCGGCCCGGCGAATCCGGTGTTTCCTGCCACTGCCGGTATCCAGGTAGACCGATGCCGTGCAACTTTGCAGCAAAAACATTTCATCCGAAGGCTCACCCTGGATAGCCAGCACGTCACCACTTTCAACCACGCGGTGCTGCATATAGTTGGCAAGAATCCTGTGATCGTCCGGCGCGGGCAAATACGCGGCCAACTGTTCCAGGATACCCAGGTGCGCCTCCTCCAGCGACTGTTCCTTGAGCAGCCGCTCCTCACACCATTCCACCCCCCGGTCGAGATCGGGCATCACCTGGATGTAGCTGGTCGTCTCTTTTTCCAACCACCCCCCCATGAGTCGGTCCTGCATGGCCGGGGGAAGCCCCGTCAGCAGCAGGAAAAAATGGGACTTCGTTGCCTCCTGTGCCAACTTCATAAAGCTCAGGGCGGCGGAGGAATCCATATCCGTCACCTGGGCGAAATCCAGCGCCACATAGGACAAGGGGGGCAGGGACTTATCGTGCAGCCGGGCCTCGATGCGGCTGACGAGAGCGGCGGCAGTGCCGAAAAACAGGTAGCCCTGCAACTTCAGTATCAGGGTCTGGCCGCCATTTTCACGCAGGTATTTTTCCTCCTGGAAATTGCGTTCGACATTGCTGCGACGCTCGGCGCCCGTCAGGGCGTAGCGCACCACGTTGATGCGGCTGTAGTTGATGACGAACAGGACGATAGCGCCGAGCAGCCCCACCACCACACCCTGCAAAAAGCCCACTGCGGCAACCACCAGCACGATAATGACCACGACCAGGTATTCCAGCGGCGGCAACTGCGACCGGGCCTCGATCAGCCACCGCTCCAGCAGTGACCACCCCAGGAACAGCAGCAGCCCGGCCAGTACTGCTTTGGGGAACCAGGCAATCAGGGACATGCCGTAAAACAGCATCAGGCCGCAAAAGAGTGCGACCACCAGGCCGACCAGCCTGCTTTTGGGCGCGCCCACTGTTACTGCCAGCTCCGTCAGCGTCATGGAGGGCAACGCCACCAGGCCCCCGCTTAGGCCGCTGATGGCATTGGTGAAACCCGCCACCGTCAATTCGCGATTGATATCGACACTGTCGCGCAGCAGCACCGACAAGCCGCTGGCGGTCAACATCAGCGAAACCGCGCTCAGCATCATGATGGTGCCGATACTGCCCAGGTGGTGAAAGATGAGCCCCCAATCCATATCGACAGAGCGCTCCAGCAATACCGGGTTCCACAGCGTGGGATGGGTCGCCGGGAACGGCCCCACCAGCCAGCCGTCGGCCATCATTTGTGAGGGACCGGATCCGAGAAAGGCGGCGGTGCCGAAGAAAATGGCTATCAACAGGAAAATGCTCGCGGGCATCGCCACCGATTTGAACCAATTGCGTATCGCCCAACGGATCAGGCCGGCGGCCAGTACGGCGGGCAGCCAACGCCAGATGATGTCCGGGTCCGCCAGGGCCATGAAGTCCCTGGCCGATATCAGGGGAAGATCGGTCACGACACGCAGGGCACCCTGTATCAGCAGCAGCCCCGCCCCCGCAAAGTAGCCCCCCATGACGGAATACGGCAGGTAGCGCACCAGTGAACCCAGCCTGAAAATACCCAGCAGGGCCAACACCAGGCCGGTCAACACCGCGGTACAGGCCAGGGCGCCGAACGCCGTGACAAACAGGACTTCTGCCGGCGTATCATCGGGAAAGCCCGCCACGATCATCGTCACCATCAGGGCCAGGATGGGAGCGGTATCGTCGTCCGGCATTGCCACCACCGGGCGACAGGTACTCAGCAGGCTGAACAGTGAACCGGCGATGACCGCGGTGGCGATCAGGATAGTGATGGCCGATGACACGAACGGCGTGAGTTTGCCGTTAAACATCAGGGCGGCGAAACTCACGCTGGATATCAGGGTGACGATGCCGGCAATAGTCCCGGCAAGCACAATGGCGGTGACGCGTTCAGCGTTAAACTCGCGCAGCGCGTCCACTGCCTTGGCTGTAATACGCCTGGTGGCCACCGGCTATTTCTCCGCCAGGATGATGGTGGCGGACAGGGTGCCCGCCGCGACCCTGTCGTAATGAAGCGTTACCAACGGGTCCTCGGGGAAATCCGCCCGCAGCGCCGCGAACAGTTCGGCCGCATCGGCCGCCCCGCGCTCCAGGTGTGCAAAGGCCTCTTTGTACCGCACAACGCGAGGCGTTCTGCTCTCTTCCTCGGTAATGGGCTCAAATGCCTCGATAGATTCGGTTTTGCCCTTGAGCACCAACGCGCCCACGGGGCGGAAAAAGTGATGCGGGCACTGTGCCACCGTCGTGCCGGAGATACAGATCAGGGTACCCAGGTGCTTGTTCACCCCCTCCATCCGCGCTGCGGTGTTGATGGCGTCCCCATGGGCGGTGTAATCGAAACGTTCGCTGCCGCCGAAATTACCCACAATCGCCGTCCCGGTGTTGACGCCTACCCGGGTTGCACCGAACTCCATGCCTCGCTCTTTCATTTTCTGGATAAAATTCCTGCTGATACGGTCCATCGACAACGCACAGTTAACGGCCCGCTGGGCATGATCGGGCTGGTCCAGCGGCGCGTTGAATATCCCCACCACCGCGTCGCCGACGATCTTGTCGATGGTGCCGCCGTGCTCCATGACGGTGCGACACATCGCATCGAGGTATTCATTCAGCACCGAGACCAACAGCTGCGGGCTGGCGCTTTCAGTAAAGGTAGTAAACCCGGCGATATCCGAAAAGAGAAATGACATCTCCCGGGTTTCGCCGTTGAGGCTGAGCCGGTCCGGGTGGTTTACCAACTGGTCTACCAGGGCCGGGGCCATGTAGGAACTGAAAGCCTTGCGCACCTGGCGCTTTTGCCTGGCCTCGGCAAAAAAGCCGTAGAGTACGTTCATTGCGATAATGGCGACGATCGTAAACAGCGGCAGCACCGGTGACAGGCTCAGCTGGGCCGATGTCCACAGCCACACATTGCCGGCCACCAGCAGAGTCAGGCACACCGCGGCGAACAGGGTAATTGCCAGGGCACCAAAGGCCGGGCAGAGGAACGTCAGCAGCAGGCCGGACGCCAGGATGATGATGGCGTTGGCCGCGTTGGCCCAATCGGGCACCTGCGGAAAGGGCCGGCCAGAGAGGATTCTTTTCAGGACCGTCGCGTGCACCTCCACGCCGGGAAAGGCCGGACCGGTGGGCGCACTGATCAGGTCCGCCAGGCCCAGCGCGGAGGAACCGATAAGTACCGCCGCGTTTTCCAGTTCCGGAAACTGGTCCGCCTTCGAGGCCTGCAGCACGTCCGTAGCGGGGATATAGGGAACCCCGCCGCGATGGCCGGAATAGGGAATCAGCACCCTGCCGTACTGGTCCGTGAGGATCTGGGTGTTATCCAGCCACAGCGCCAGCACCCGCTCGGTGTTCTCCACCGCGGCCGTCTCCACCTTGAATCGCATGGCCTCAAGGTAACGGCGGGCCACCGCCAGGGACAGCGACGGATAGACCATATCGCCGTTGCGCAGGATCAGCGGTGTGCTCCTCAGTACGCCGTCGGTATCGGAAGTGGCATTGAGGAAGCCGCCGTATTTCGCCGCCTTTTGCAGCGTGGGCAGGTTGCCGGTGTAACTGGGCATCATCGGGATGGTGAGGTGTTCATGATCCGCCTGGGGGAAGAAGGCCCAGCCGGTGGGCAATGCGCCCACCGATGCTTCCTGTGCGGAGTGAAACAGGAAACCCAGTATCACGTTCTGGCCCTTCAGCTGCTCGGCGAAAATAGCATCGCGGTCCATCGCCGGGATCAACTGCTCCAGATACTCCACATGCTCAAGTCGCCCTGAGCGCGATGCGGCCTCAATCAACTCCTGCGCCACATTGCGCTCGGGTTCGGTAAAAGCCACGTCAAAACCAATGGCATTCACCCCCGCCTGCTTCAGTGCCACCACCAGCTCGCCCATCTTCAGCCGGCTCCACGGCCAGCGTCCCTCGGCCCGCAAACTGGCTTCGTCGATATCGACGATTACAACTTTCGAATCGACGGCCCGGGTAGCGGGCAATGTGAGGTTAAGACGCACATCATAAGCCAGGTGATCGAGGCGATCGATGATGGTCCGGCTCCAGTTTTCCCCCGAGAGCTGCAGCCACAAGGCCAGCAGGGTAAACAGCATGCCGAACGCAATCAGGGTGTGGTGCTTGGTGAGGTAGTGTCGCATTCAGCCGCGCTTTATCGGTGGATACCCTGCCCCAGGCGACAGCTGTTATTCGGGACTTGGCGGTGCGGGAATCGAGCCACCGGGCGGCACATTGTTATTGATCGGCGGATTAACGGTCGGGGGTGCCGGCGGCGCCGGAGGGGGCAGGGGTTCTTCCCCTGTGATCGAGATGACCTCTACCTCGCCGCCACCGGTATATTCCTCGGAACCGGGCTGTGACTGCTGATTCTGTTCAAATTCCTTGCGAATCTCTTCGGCGGTCTTGGCGGCGTTATTGACCTTCTCGGCCTGTCCCGGCGCAGCAGCGGCAGAAATAAACGCGCCCTCATTGGCGGGATCCAGCACGGAAGCCGTCAACACGATGGTTGCGGCAGCCGACGGATTGACTGCCACAATGGCGCCTATGGTGGCGATTACGGTCGCGGCATTGGTGCCCAGGTGGGCGGCGTTATTGTGCAGCACTGCAATGACCAGGGCCTGCTCTGCCGTGGTCAAACCGGCCAGCTGGGTTTTTATGGCCGCGGCGGCTTCCGGGTCATTCATGTCTGCTGCCGCAATCGCCCACACGACGGCACTTACCCGGTCGGAGACAGTGGACAATGCCACGATGGTCTGACAGGTTGACGGCTGCGTTTGTGCAACCTCCCCCGTTGGCACCAGCACCATATCGTCCGGGCAGTCGATATCCTCGAATACCACCACGGCCTCGCCTACCATGGCTTCAACCCGGATAGAAGGCCCGTCAGCCGACCAGGCACGGGTGGCGGCGATAAGGGTGAGCAGAAGGAGGGTTGGTACCGCTAATCGCACTACTTACAGCCCTCGTCCGGGCAGACCGAAATACTGATGAAAGTGCCGCGCACGCCGATAGTGGAGGTGCCGGCGGAAAAACTGACATCGGTGGGGTCGTCCTTGGCGATCTTGCCACTGACGTAGCGCAGGGTGCCCGCAACAACACCGATCTGGCTGGTATTCTGCTCGGGTTCCGCGGGGTTGAAATAATAGTCGTTTATCGCGATTTCCGAGCCACTCTCGATATCCAATACGCTGTTGTCTGCCAGTACGATTGTCACCGTGCCGTCCGCGCCAGTCACCACCTTGTCGTCCTTGTTGAGCTGGGTCTCGGCGGTGACCTGCTGGCCATTTACGCGCACCTCTCCCTCAAATGTGAGGATACGGCCAACCGCAGACCACGCGCTGGCACTACCCAAGCTTACACATAAAAGCAGGAGCAAGGAACTTGCAACAGATCGCATAACCCACTTCCGTTTGGGGAGCACTGATGAATGGATCAATATAGGCCGAGTATCGAGCCAAAGCAAGGAGGAGCTCAGGCCTGCTCGCGTCCCTCGCGCGCAAATGCCGCCACCCATGCGAACGCCAGCAGCACGATAAACCACAAGCTGTTTACGGTTATATGCAGGTTAAAATCGGAGAAACTGTGGATCAGGATACTGCTAACGCCCATGGTACTGGCAAATCCAAGACCCTGCAGCACCCTCGATTTGCGCCGCCGCTGGGCGAGCAGGGCCTGCCTGAGACTGGCCAGCACCGTCGTGGCGAGCAGGGAAAAACCGATAAACCCGAAACCCGAGCCTAGCTCGAGGTAATCATTTTCGGCATGGCGGAAATAGAGCGAGTCCTCGCTCATGTATCCACCGTCAACATAGGCCAGGAAAAAGGTGTCGGCGCCGGTGCCCGCCCAGAAATGGTCCCGCCACATGACGATACTGTCACGCGCCACCTCGTCGCGATGCTCCTCCTCCAGCGAGGTATTGCGCAGACGTTCCACCACTTCATCCACCCCGAACCAGTTGCCCAGGATATACATATCGACCAGCAGCAGGCTGACAAAAAAGACCACCGCGTTGCGCGTTACCCGCCGCTGCAACACCATTCCCAGCGCACCGCACACCAGCAGGCTGGTAAAAAATGCCGAGTTGCCCATGCGCGAGCGGGTCAGCACCAGGGCGATCACCATAATCGCGAGGTACAGGCGCAGCCTGAATTTGCGGCTGAGCATGGTATCAATGGTGCGGCGCGTGAATTCGCGCCAGTTCGCCGCCGGGCTGCTGTGCAACTGCGCCACCAGCATGCCGATACCAATGGCGAGATTCATCTCCAGAAAACCCGCCAGATGATTGCGATTGACAAAGGTACCACTGGCGCTGCCGCGGTCGAAAATCTTATCCAGGAATGCGATTTGCTCGACGTCACTCATCATCATGGCGCCGGCGAAGAATGCCTGGAATACACCGCACCAGATCATCACCCGCGTGGTGAACAGCACCCGCTCGCGCGAATCCACCAGCAACAGCACCAGCACGAAGGCCGCCACCAGGCCGCAGCCCAGCAACAGTGCCTGGCGGGTAGCATCGGGCGTCACCGAAATACCGAGGGCCAGTTGCAGCGCCACCCAGAGTTGAACCAGCACCAGAGCAGCCAGTGGCAGCCAGGCGCCGCGCAAGGCGGGTGTCACACGCAGGTGGCGCAGCAGCAGTAACACCACCGCCCACAATCCGCCGGCCAGCAGCAGGCCTGCCAGCAGGCGGGTTGACCAGTCGCGGTTGCTGGCCAACGGCAACGGCGCCCAGGCGAGGACGACCAGGAAGTAACAATAGAGGGCGGTATTGGCCCGGTGATAAGACCTATCCAAGAGCTGGGCCACAGCCATGCGCGTACCGGACGGAAAGCAAACCCGCACATCTGACGCGGGCATGTTTGATTACATCCATGTGTGCAGTCAAAGGTTCAAACCCCGCCCGGTACCATCAACGGATCAATAGTGCTGGCCAGTTCTCATATAAAGGCCGGCCAACTATCATATAAACGATAAAGCGCCTAGTATATCGTTTTCCAGAATGACAGCAGGGAGTGGTGCCGGGCCAGGGAGGGTCGTGTTCTTACCGCCGACACAGATTGTGCATTTATTAGCCAGTTTTCCCACAATAGCCTACACTCACCCCTACCAAAAAATCACCGCCATGAACACTATCCGGCAATGGGCAATAGTGGGCACTCCACACTCAGACAGGACACGAACCATGCTCTCCAGGGATAGCGACGCGGCCAGGATACTGCTGGCACTGTCATTACTGGTCTGCGCAACCTGCTATACCGGTCACACCATGGCGGCCACCTCACAGACCGGCCCGGCGGTGATCGACGCGGGGCCAGTGGCTATTACCCCCACTGCCGGCATGGAAACAAAATACAGCGACAACATCTACCTGCAGGAGCGGGACACCACCGCGTCCTGGATCTACCTGGTGCGCCCGGAAATCAACGCCCGGGTACAAGACCGCAGCAATATGTACCAGCTCAACTACAAGGGTGAGGCCGCCTGGTACGAAGAAAACAGCAACAACGACCGCAATGACTACTTTGATAACACGTTCTCCGGCGACTTTTACCTGTTGCCGGCGGAGCGCTGGATAGCCACCGGCTACGTGAGCTGGGCCTTGTTGCATGAAGACCGCGGCACCGGCCTGACGGAAGGGGAGATCGGCAACGAGATTTCAGAACCCGTCCGCTACGACCAGACCGATGTGGGGGGCACTGTTGAATATGGCTCGGGCATAGGCAGGCTGGAGCTCAGCGCCGGCTACATGGACCGGGTGTACCAGAACTTCCGCCAGTTCACCCGCTCCCGGGACCTGGACGAAACCAGCCTGGGCGCCACGTTTTTCCATCCCATTGCCCCCAATACAGACATCCTGCTCGATTACGCCTACAGCGAATTTCATTACCCCAACACGTTTGAAAACCTGCCCTCACTGGACAGCACGGAAAACTCGCTGGAGGCGGGTGTCGCCTGGGAGATAACGCCAAACACGACCAGCAGGGCCCAGGCGGGCTACGTGGAAAAGGATTTTGACGACCCGGCCCGCAAGAACTGGGATGGGATAGGCTGGAGCCTGGAGCTGTGGATGCAACCCCGGGAGCAGGACACCATCGTGATCACCAGCAGCCACGCGCCCGAGGAGACCAGCCTGCAGGGCGACTTTATCAATCGCGAAACCCTGAAAACCGACTGGACCCACAGCTGGTCCGACCGGGTGGACACGGTGCTCAGCGGCACGGCCACCCGCGAAAAGTACGAACAGTCCATCAACGACAGGAAAGACTACATATACAATATCTCGGCCCGCGCCAACTACGCATTCCGCCGCTGGTTCAATACCTACGTCAGCTACGGTTATGACGACAAGGACTCGAACGCGGACAATCTCAGCTACAAGCAGAACGTCTTTATGCTCGGGGTGGATTTAAGCCTGTAAGCAGTTAGAATCGGCTACAGGAAATCGATATCTGCCCTTTCGTCTATGCGACATTGCCAGAACCCACCACCGGAGCAATCGGCCATCAGCCTGAATCCCACGGTACGCCTGCTGCAACTGGCCCTGCTGTTAATGCTGGCCCTGCCCGCCCTTGCCCAGGAAACAGAGGGCGCTTCGTCCTATACCCTCAATACCGGCGACCACGTACAGGTAACGGTCTTCGAGGAGCCGGACCTCAGCATCAGCGCGGTACTGGATGACACCGGGGCCATCTCCTACCCGCTGCTGGGGGAGTTGCAGGTGCGCGGCCTCACCGCCCGGGAACTGGAAAGCAAAATCACCGAGGGCCTGCGGGGGCGCTTCCTGATCAACCCGAGAGTGAACGTCTCGATCAAGGAATACCGGCCGTTTTTTGTGCGCGGTGAAGTGGCCAGCCCCGGCAGCTTTCCCTTCAAGCCGGGGTTGACTGTGGAGAAGGCGGTGTCCATGGCGGGTGGTTTTACCGCCCGCGCCTCCAAGAGCAAGTTTTATATTGTCTCGGATGACAGTCCGGCGGGTGAAGAGGAAGAGCCCAAAAGCGCCACCCTGAGCACACGTATCCGCCCCGGTGATGTAATCCAGATAGAGCAGAGTTTCTTTTAACCCTACCCGCCGGACCAGGCGCCAGGCCAGTACATGCAAGCACACAATCTGCCAGCCATTTCCCCGGGTGAGGGCGGCAGTATCGACCTGCGTCATATCTGGCGCGTGGTTGCCGGGAACTGGCGCAGCATCATCGGCCTGAGCGTCGTCGTCAGCCTGCTGGCGGCTCTCTGGGTCATGCGTATCCCACCTGTTTACCTCGCCACCACCACCATCCTGATCGATACCCAACCGGCAAACACCGTGTCGATTGAGGAGGTGTACGCCCTCCCCTACAGAAACTACCAGTACTTCCAGACCCAGGTTGAAATCATCAAATACCGCGACATAGCCGAGCGCACTGCAGACGAGTTGGATCTTTGGAACCACCCGCTGTTCGCCCCCCCGGCGGATACCGGGGAGGTGGAAGAATCAGCCGTATTCATGGCGGGTATCCGGAGCTGGATTTCCGGCCTGCTTACCACAACCGCCGAGAAAGCGGCGCCGGTAGTTGACCCCGAGGAACAGCGTCGGGCCGCTATCGTCAATCGCATTATGGGGCAGCTGACCGTTGAGCCGGTGGAGTATACCCAACTGGTGAGAGTCAGTTTCGAATCCACCGACCGCAACCTGGCTGCCGACGTGGCCAACGCCGTGGCGCGGGTTTACATACAAAGCGAGCTGAACTCCAAGCTGGAAACCACGCGGGAGGCCAGCAGCTGGCTTTCCAGCCGGCTGGATGATCTTAAAGCCCAACTGGAGGCGTCACAGCAGGCGCTGCAGGCATTCCGCGACCGGGAACAGATACTGGATGTGGCAGGTGGACCGGGGCTGGGCGTGCAGGAGTTGAACGAGCTGAGCGCGCGCCTGGGTGATGCGCGCCGCGCCCGGATGCAGGCGGAAACCATCTTCCGGGAACTGGGGGGCGCGGCCAATTATTCGGTGCAGCAGCTAATGAGTATGCCCGGAGTACTGCAACATCCCCTGGTGCAGAGCCTGGCACAATCGCTTACCGAGGCGCAACAGGATGTGGCCAGGCTGGCCAAGCGCTACGGGCCGGAGCACCCCAGCATGATGACCGCCATTGCCCGGGAAGAGAGCGTAAAATCCGAGTTTGAAGACCAGGTGCTGCAGGTGAGCCAGAGCATCGAGAAGGAATACCACCTGGCCCTGCGCAATGAGCAGAACATTGAAAAGCAGCTGGCCGAGGTCAAGCAGGAGGTGGCGGATCTCAACCGCAAGGAGTTCCGCCTGCGGGAACTGGAACAGCAGGTGGCAACTGACCAGCGCCTGTACGAGATGTTCTTCAGCCGGGCGCGGGAGACCTCGGAGAACGTCGGTTTCGAGCAGGCCTATGCCCGGGTAGTTGAAAAAGCCGTACCACCGATGGGCGCCGTCAAACCCAATAAGCAGCGCACAGTTGGCATTGCGTTCGTCTTGAGTGCCTTACTGGGGGTGGGCCTGGCCATTTTGCGCGACCTGCTGGATAACACCGTGAAATCACCCGATGACGTGGCGGACAAGCTGCATGCACCCTTGCTGGGAGCGCTGCCCGACATCAGATTGCCGAAGCGGCACAGCGGCCCCTACACCGGCTTCCTGGATGACCATACCAGTCATTTCGCCGAGGCGGTACGCACCGCCAGAACCAGCCTGGCGTTGTCCGGTCTGGAAAAACCGCACAAGATCACGGTGATCACCTCCACCACCCCGGGCGAGGGCAAATCCACCGTATCGATCAACCTCGCCGCGGCGCTGGCCCAGATGGAAAAGGTGCTGCTGATTGATGCCGACCTGCGCCGCCCCACCGTGGGTAGCGTGTTTAAACTGGCCAAGGGCGTCCCCGGCCTCAGCAATGTGCTGGCCCGGGACTGCGAGCTGGCATCGGCCATCCACAAGACAGACCAGGGCTTCGACGTACTGCCGGTAGGCCTGATTCCCGCCAATCCGCAGGAACTGATCTCCTCCGCCCGGTTCAGGGAAGTTCTGAAGCAGTTGGCCGGGCAATATGACCGGGTGATCATCGACTCGACCCCCATCAACGCCGTCAGCGATGCCCTGATCCTGGCCACCCAGGCAGACTCACTGGTGTATGTGGTGAAGGCCGACGTGACGCCGGCCAGCGTGGTAAAGAAAAACCTGAATCACATCAAGAACAGCAACCTGCCGTTGACCGGCGTCATCCTCAACCGGCTGAATGCGAGAAAGCAGCCCTACTACGGCAAGGACGGCTATTACAGCGGTTATTACGGCCATAGCGAGGGCAAGGCCTGACGGCCGGGTTCTTTCGCGGCTCCTACCTGGGCTTGCGCCCTAACCAACGCAAAAAGCCCTCGCCGGATGTAGCGCCAGCGGTGGCCTCGGGTGGCAACACAGTGGGCATTACTACCTCACCCGGCGCAGCATCGGCGATAACCGCGGCGGGCCGGGTGCTCACCAGGCGCTCCGCCTCCTCCTCACCCACCAGAGACGCGGCCGCATCACGGCCCTCCGCCAGCAGCGGCGCACGGTTCCCGAGGTTGTGGGCATCAGTGGCCAGCAGGTGCGTCACGCCGTCCCGCAAGAAACGCCGGGCCACGCCCTGGATGCGCTTGCCGAAACGCCCGGTAACACTGCCGGCAGTGAGCTGCAGCCAGGCGCCCCTATCAACCGCCTGCAGGAACTGGTCGTAGTGGCGGTCAATGTAGTGCAGGCGCTCGGGGTGAGTGATAACGGGCACATAACCGCCATCCAGCAGCCGCTCCAGCAGTGCCAGCATACCCTCCTGGGCGATATGGTGTGACGGCTCAAACAGGAAATAGCGGCTGCCGTGCAGGGTGGGAATGCGGCCACTGCGCAGGCCCTGCAACAGGTCCGGCACGATCTGCGTGTCGGCGCCACAGGTGATGGCAAGATCGATGCCCGCCGCCGCCAGCTGCGCACGGAACACATCGCAGGCACGCGCGATACTGTCTGCGGTGTTCTCGTAGCGTCCCGGGTGAATATGGGGCGTGCAGGCCACCAGGGTAATGCCGTCCGCCACCGCGATCCGCGCCATCTCAAGCGCAGTGGCCAGATCTGGCGCACCGTCGTCGATGCCGGGCAGCATGTGGCAGTGGAGGTCGATCAAGTGCAAACACTCAAGGAAATCACCCGCCCAATATACCCCGAGTTAGCGCGCGATACACCGTGGTATAGTTTTGCCGATGAGCAACTGGGAACTCTACAGGCTACTTTGCCGCATTATTGGCGGGCTGGGTGACACAGCCCTGGGTGCGGTTATCCGCCGGGATGCGTTCCCGCGACTGGTGGCGCTTGCGGGCGAGTACGACCTCGAGCCCGCGCTGGCGGTGCGCCTGAATGAACAGGCGGCGCTGATTTCCAGCATACCTGCACAGCTGAACGAGCAACTTCAGCAGGCCCTGCAGGCCAACACACAGCAAAAGCTGCAAATAATAGCCCAGACGATAAAAGTGGCCCGGGTGCTCAATTCGGCGGGAATAGAACCGGTATTCCTCAAAGGCACCGCCCTGCTGTTGGGAGAAAGCCCGTTAGCCGTCGGCTTTCGCAAGCAGGTGGATATCGACCTGCTGGTGGCGCCCGAGAATATAGCGGCAGCCTGTGAGGCACTGACGGCGGACGGCTATTTTTTTTACGACTTTGATCGGACAGAACCGGAGCCATTCGCTGATACCCCTACAGCCCTCGAACTGAGCGCCCATCATCATCACCTGCCGCCTCTCGGCAAACAGGGGTACGGCACGCTGCTGGAACTGCACAAACAGCCCGTCCGTCGTCGCTTCCAGACGCAGTTGAGCGTTGCCCGGTTACTGGACACTGCCATCCTCACGCAAAGCCATGGGGCGAAGTTCCTGCTACCTGCTCCGGCGTTTCAACTGATGCACCTGGCGCTCGGCACATTCCTCAATGACAGCTATGCCGCCCGCTTCGATTTTCCCCTGCGCGCCGGGCAGGATTACCTGGAAATTATCAGCCGCGGTACCCCGGTATCAATCACACAACTCCCGGCACTGTCCGGCTCGAGGTTTGGCCATGCAATGCAACTGTTCGAGCAACTGGTGGTAGAACTGATGGCACCGCACTGCAGTACGCGCCTTTACCCGGCATGTGATATCCGGAATCGGCTCAGGATAATGGAGCAGAGATTCAACTCCCGATCCATCGGGCGCCTGCTGGACCTGCAGGCGCGCTGGCGCTACCTGGGGCTATCGCTTTGGTATGACAGCGGCAAGCTGCCGGCTTACCTGAACCGCATGCTCCAGGATCGCAAACCGGGAAAAACCACCGTTATTGGCGAGCCATAATCGATTCAATTGCCTGCAACGCCGCATCGACTACCAGCGCTTCACCGTATCCAGCCTCCACGCGAGCCCGGCCATTGCGACCCATAGCTTCGCGTTCCGGCTCGCTCATCTCGATGATTCGGCGCATGGCATCGGCGAGCGAAACACTGCTATGCGGCTGGCATAGCAAGCCGTTAAATCCGTCGGTGACAATATTGCGACAACCCGGTACGTCCGAGGCCACAACCGGCAACCCCATCGCGCCCGCTTCCAGTATGCTGCGTGGCATGCCCTCCCGGTAGGAGGGCAGCACCACACAATCCACCTGCGCATAAATGGTCTCCATAGAGTCACTGGCGCCCATGTATTCCACCCCGGGGAATTTTCCCCACGCTTCCAACTCAGCCAGGGAGATAGCGGAGACATTCTTCGCATCCGGGAAGCCGTAGAGCCACAAGACGCAATGAATCCCATCGGCATTGATCTGGCGGATCGCGTCTATGAGCTCATACAGTCCTTTGTCCGCCAACATGCGTCCAGCGTAGAGAAAACGAAATAGATCCTGGTGGGCGGCTCGCAGAATCGGGTTATAGCGCTGCAAATCAACCCCGGATCCCGGCAGTAATGATAAATGGCTCTTGGGCACCAGTTTCATTTGAATCAATAATTTGAAGTCTTCCTCGTTCTGGCAGAATACCCTGAACGCCAACGGCATGCTCAGTTTGTACAGCAGGCGGACGATGAACCCCACCACGCCACTGCGGATGAACGCGGTACCCAACCCCGACACAGTGTTTATCGCCGGCACCCTGGCCAAAGTAGCCGCCCAGGTTCCATAAACATTGTTCTTGATAGTGAAGTGGAACGCCGCCACCGGTTTCAAGGTATGGTAGTGGCGCCACAACCTGGCGACCAAAGCCATATCTATCAAGGGATTGCTGCCCATATTATCCATCGGCAGCGGCAACCACTCGGCTCCCAGTTCATCGACCAGTTTCCGGCTGTATTCGTCGTGCGGCGACAGGCACACCACGCGATAGCCATCGCTTATCAGCCGCCGTATCGTGAAGGCACGAAAATTGAACAGATACCAGGAGGTGTTGGACGATAAGGTTACGGTCTTCATCGATTACTCAATCCAGGATTGATATTCCTCCGACCAGGCTCGCTGCTCACCCTACTCATTGAAACAGGATGTTCTTATAAGGCAGCCAATAGCGTGCATGGACTGCAAAATTCAACCAGACAAACTGTACCAACACGTAGTAGGCCACCGTGCCGTAGATGATTGTGTTGAAGTTATTGGCGTCCCGGGCCACAAAGGGCAACCTGGAAAACACAAACATCTGCAGGGGAATAAAGTACAGCGCTACCCTGTCTACGCCTGTGGCCGAGAGCGACAGCATCGGCAGGGTTGCCAGCGAGAGCACCGCCATCCAGGTCCACAACCGCCTTTCCTTGTCGTTATAGAAGAGCTTATCGCGAAAGAGTAACAAAAGAGTCGCGGGCACGGCGTTCATGCAGACTCTGATCGCCCCACCCTGCGATGCCTGTGAATAATCGTCCACCACGTAGTTCTGCCACATATTCTCCGCGGATTCCAAAAGCAGAGAGTACACGGCAATTGCGACAAAGACAGAGACCCAGAGGGCCGTCCATAGCCTGTTCCTGGTGGCGGCCAGCGCCGCTATCGGGAGCAATAGCACCGCGGACTTGTGAAACAGCGCGCCAAGCAGAACCCAAAAAACAAATTGGCGGTTCTTGTCCTTTGCAAGCGCGGTGAGGCCAATCAGCGCCAGCCCCAGGGCTGCCGCCTGTCGGGTATAGCCCATGCTGACCACGATCAGCAGATAGGGTATGGCAACTGTTAAGGCGAGCCAGGGCAGTGGCTGGTTCCGGCAAAAAGCGTGCACGCCGCAACAGACAATGGCCGCGCAGAACAGGTTTACCCAGACAATGGATAAACCCTCATCGGCCACAATCCAATTGATCAGGTAATAGGCGGGATCGTCGAGTGAAACGGCATCGGTAAACTTGAGGTAACGCATACCATCAAAATGCCTGAGATAGGTGCCCCAATCACCTCCTACCTCATACCGTAAACCGATAAACAGTCCCAACAGCACCAGGACTAAAAACCAGGCAAGCCGCTGGTTTGCCGTTCGATGTGTGAAGGTAACACCAGCCAGAGGCAGCATTAATATCAACCAATAAGGCCACATGGAGTATTTAGCTCATACCAAATACAGTGGGGCTGGCATCAGGCGCACTATTGCTGCTCCAGCCAGGCCTGGAACATGAGCACAGACCACAGGCGATAGCCGTAGGATGCCTGCCCCGCAAGATGTGCCTTCCATGCCGCCCGCACCGGCACCGGGTTGAGGTAGCCCTCAAGGCGCAACCGGTCTTCAGCCAACAGGTTCTCCGCCCAGTCCCGCAGCGGGCCGCGCAGCCAGGCGTCCAGGGGAATACCGAACCCCATCTTGGGCCGGTCCACCAACGCCCGCGGCACGTACCGATCCAGCAACTGTCGCAACAGCCACTTTCCCTGGCCGTCGCGGATCTTCATATGCATCGGGAGCGACCAGGCAAACTCGATGACATCCCGGTCGAGGAACGGCACCCGTGTTTCCAGTGACACCGCCATTGCCGCTCGATCCACCTTGACCAGGATGTCATCTGGCAAATAGGTGAGCCCGTCCAAGGCCATCATGCGCGCGACCGGGTCGGCCAGATTGGGCCAGCGCGCCCTATCATCCAGCAAGTTTGGGGGCATCTGCTCGTCGAGCACCATGCCATCAGCATTTGACCACTCGGACAGCAGTGACACATACAGATCATCAATCCCGCGCATATCGTGCAGTCGATGCCCCAGTTTATGCGCCTTGTCACCGGGCTGGACAATACCGAACCGTTTGGCCAAGGGCCCCGCCAGACGATCTATCATATCGCCAGGTAATGTTTTCAGGCACACACCCAGTGATGAGCGCAGCAACTGCGGCATCCAGCCAAATCGATCCCAAACCCTGGGGACATGAATATAGCGATTGTAACCGCCAAATATTTCATCGCCGGCATCACCGGAGAGCGCCACCGTGACATGCTGTCGTGCGAGTTTCATCACCAGGTGAGTTGGCAACTGGGAACAGTCTGCAAAGGGCTCGTCATACATTGCGGGCATCTGTGGTACCAGCGCCAGTGCATCACCGCCGTTCAACCGCAGTTCGGTGTGATCAGTACCCAGGTGAGCGGCAACCGCTCGCGCATGGCTGGCCTCGTCATATTCGCGTTCACCAAAGCCGATTGTGAAGGTGCGCACTGGTTTCGTGCTTTGGGACTGCATCAAGGCGGCAATGGCCGTGGAATCGATGCCGCCAGACAGTAGCGCGCCCAAGGGCACATCCGCCACCATCTGGCCTCGCACGGCTGCGCCGAGGTGCAACTCCAACTCCTCCAGAGCTTCGGCATCTGAACCAGCGAACGGATTGCCCGCGCGCCGCTCCGCCACCTCCGCCAACGACCAGTAGGGCACCGGATTGGCGTCGCGCCGTTCCAGCGATATCTGTAAAAACGTGCCAGCCGGAAGCTTGTGAATGCCCTGGTAAATCGACCAAGGGGCAGGTACATAGTTGTGGCGTAGCAGCAGGGCCAGCGCTCCACGGTCAATATCGCCGCGAAATGCCGGGTGTGCCTTGAGCGCTTTCAACTCGGATCCGAACAGGAAAGTATCGCCCTGCCAACCATAATACAGGGGTTTCTCGCCCACGCGGTCGCGGGCCAGGATAAGGGTGCGCAATTCGCGATCCCACAGGGCAATGGCAAACATTCCCACGGCGCTGGTCAGCGTTTTTTCAATACCCCACGCCTGTAAACAGGCCAGCACAGTCTCGGTATCGGAGTGGCCTCGCCACACAGGCGCAATGGCTGCGGCCTGCAATTGTGCGCGCAGCTCAGTATGATTGTAGATCTCGCCATTGAACGCTATCACATAGCGCTCACCCGCCGACAGCATCGGCTGGTGCCCGGCGGGAGACAAATCGAGAACGGACAAGCGTCGATGACCGAACGCGATTCCTGCCGATTCATCCGCCCACATGCCTCGGTCATCGGGGCCACGGTGATATAGCGTATCCGCCATTACGCCTACAGCCTGCTCAAGGCTATAACCCGCAGAGACATCTAAAAAACCCGCTATACCGCACATTTATGGGACCACTATCATCTTATTTCAAAGAAAAATACAGAACTGGTAACTGACCAGCATCGATACCTTTGATGAAAAGCGCCCAAAAACCACTGACCGTGAATCACCCCTATGCGCGCCCCGACCGTGTATCTGCCGCGCTCTTGATCAGTTTCGCCAGCCTTGGTCCGGTTAGCTGTAACGAATATCGCTCTTCCACCTTCATACGTCCTGCCATGCCCATACGTTCCCGCAACCCGGGATCGTCCCGCAAGCTACACAACGCCCGCTCCCAGTCATCGGGCGTATCAGCTAGAAAACCGTTCACACCATGGTCAATAATTTCACTATTCACACCCACCGGCGAAGCTACTACGGGCATTCCACAAGCCATGTACTGGATCAGTTTGAAACCGCACTTGCCTCGCTCCCAGGGTTCATCGGGCAGCGGCATGATGCCCACGTCGAACTTTTTCAAATGATCCACTTCCGTTGTTTCGTCCCACTGCAGCAGTTCCACGCTGAGGCCTGTAAAATTGACTAACCCTGAGCCGATGAGCAGTACACGCCCCCTCCCACCCGCGCAGACTTTTCTCAGGACGTGGGCCTTCGCGTGTAAGTACTTGACCGTGGCTGGCGTACCAATCCAGCCAATAGTAAATGCCTTGCTCGAAATCTCATTGCCAAGTGGCCGCGAGTAGCGTTCAAGGTCGATCACCGTTGGAAGAATTTCGACGCGCTTTGCACCCGCGTGACGCGCATAGTCAGCAAGGTATGCATTGCCCACCGTCACCAGACGGGCGCCGCGCATTACGCGGGCAATCTTCTTGCCCAGCAACCGGCGCACCCACCAGCTCTTATGCTGATCATACTGGTGAAAGAGAGCGTCGTCGTAATCAGCGACGTAGGGCATTCCCAGCCATCCTAATAACCGCTCTGGTAACGCAGGAAAATATGGCAATATTTCGTACTCAACCAGCACAAGATCAAAGCGTGGCACCCTTGCCAAAACAGCCATCCGTCTTAGAAAAGCGCGCAGGATATCCCGCACCCGACCTCGCCCATACTGGTAGCGATGTTCAAGATAAATCTCATCGAACAACGGCAGAACCTGGCACTGAATACCTGCCTGCTCCAGCGTAGGCAGGTACTGGAAGGTTCGATAGCGACTACTGGCTCCATTGCGGGCGTATTTGGTCAGTACCAATATGCGAGAGACATGCTGATTCACGCGTTCAGGTCGCCCAACTCACGGTAGATCCGGTCATAGGCTCGCACGCCTTCTTCCAGCGAAAAATAGCGCAAAGCGACATCTCGGCATCGCTCCTGAATACCTGGGGTGTTCGTCAGCTGCAACAGGCGGTCGACTGCCTCGCGCATGGCGGTCTCATCAAAACAGCTCAGGGTGACACCTACCTGCTCGCCTTCCAGAATTGAAGCCATATCACCCACACCGGTATTGCCAAGGCAGGGTACGCCACAACCCAGAAATTCGCCCAGCTTGGTCGGAGCAGACGCAATTTTGGAGTAAACGGGCTTGATGAAGAAAACGCCGGCATTCATTTGCTGCATAGCTCTTGCGACGCCCTCATGGTCAGTGGCTTCGAGTTTAACGCTTGCAGGGTCTATCCCAAGAGCGCTCAGGCGCTCTAGAATGAGATCATGTCCGCCACGGTTGAGGATATGCAGGCGGGCGCCAGGTTGCCGCTCGCGTAATATCTGAAAGCACCGCAGAGTCTCATCAAATAGATACCAGACACCCACTGAGCCAACGTAACCCAGAGTAAATGGTCGCTTCACTGAATTGCTGGAGCTAGCACTTTTCCCAGGGCAAAAAAGATCGAGGTCCGCGCAAGTGGTGATACATTCAAAGCGAGGCTTACGCCCTTGCAGATATGGAAACGCACTCATTTCCTCTATAGCCGCTTGTGTAAGCGAAACCACACAATCGGAGTTTCGTAAAAAATGACGTTCAAACCATTTAGCAACTTTGTAAACTTTGCTCTCACCGGACCAGATTCCTCCATCGATACGCTCATCCGCCCAGAATCCACGCATATCGAAGATATACCTTGTTCGAAATAGCAATTTTAGAGGAAGGGCAACAAGGGAGAGAACATAACTACGAGCGTGCACAATTGTTATCCGAAACCGAAGCACAATCCATAAACCTACAAACGATCCTTGAGCAATATCGATCATCGTAGCCAACACACTTGGATTCTTGTGATAGCGCAATGGGATCCACGTAATGCCATACATTGCCATGTGCTTATGTTGATCCTCTATCAGCTGCTTGTGAAGGAACTCGCGCGGCTTCTCAAAGCTGATAACAAATATCTTGTGCTTCCGTGCAAGACGCTCAAGGTACCGAAGTACCTGTGATTGACCTAAAGGCTCGAGCAAGCCGTCATAGCTAAGATAAAGTACACGCATATCAGAACACTTGAGGCTACTAAAAAATGAAAGAGATCAGAGAAAGCAGATACTGTTTGCATGGCAGGTCAAACTTGATTAAGGCAATAGCAGATCCAGATACTGCTGAGCGGATATCTCGGGCGAAAACTCGGCTGCCCGACTCTTGAGTTTTGTGCTGTCTTTTGCAGAGGATAGTGAAGCCGCTATCGCAGCCTCTAGGGCAACCTCATCCCCAACCGGCACCAAGTGCCCGTAACGACCATAGTCGAGTATTTCTCGGGGACCGCCGGGGCAATCTGTTGATACTACGGGTAGACCACAAGCAAGCGCTTCAACAATGACATTACCAAATCCCTCGTAGTTGGAGGAGAGAACGAAGAGATCCGCTGAAAGGTAGAAAGGAACGGGGTCGGCGACGTGACCAGGCAAAATTACTTTTCCAGTCAAGCCCAAAGCAGCAATATGCGACGCTAGATCCTCAGCTAACTCGCCAGTTCCCAAGATCATAAGCCTTGCATCCATTCTTGAAAGGAGGCGCCTAAAGGACCCAATAAGTAGCGCAAAATTCTTGGACGCTTTCAGCCGACCAACCGACAGAATACGCTTACCTCGCCAGCCCCTCCATGCGACCTCGGCAGCACCTGTTGTATAGCCTTGATCTGTCGAGATTAGCGCTGAGTTGTATATAACGGTGAATCTCTCACGCTCAAGTCCTGACAGCTTTGCCAGATCTTCTGCCACAGCGTTAGAAACAGCCACACGAGCGCTCGATGCCCGATAGGTTGTCGCTAGCGAAGCTCGCATAACAAGCCGATGCAAAATGCCCCAGGAAGCGTACTGTATAGACAGCAAACTGTGGTCTGAAACAATTAGGCGAGATGATACCCCAGAAAGCTTTTGTGCGATGACAGCGAGCGAGGTTAGTGGCCACATCAAGACATGTACGCCAGCTGGACGCTCAGCTTTAAGATATCGCATCAGCGGACCAACTGAATTTCTCAACTTAGAAACCCGAAGATTGAAGACGCGCGCGCCTTCTGGAACAAAGCCATTCAGACTCCGGCGCTCATCGATTAGTACCAAATCAACTTGTATCCCCCGTCGAAGAAATTCAGATGTCTGTGTCAGCACCACTCGCTCTACTCCGCCCAAGGGTAGCAGGCTCGGCAATATGATCGCGACACGCGGCGTCAAGGGTTTAGGATGCAATAAGGTTAACTGTTGTTTTAATTGTTTCGTCACCCAGTCAACCTGCGAATACCACTCCGGCCCAGCCGGGTTGCTACCAGAATCGGTGCCAAAATGTGTCCGGTTCTACGCCACTCAGTACCAAGAGACACTAACACGCCGCCAAATCCCTCCTTGAAACAGAATATTCCATTTGAACGATCCATATCCGGAACTCCCCCCAGGTCATACCAATCGCAACCTCTCGCCTTAAGCTCCATCATGGCTCGCCAATGAAGGTATTGACCTGCCCCATCGTTCTCTCGGGATGCGCCAAATCCGTACATAAAAATGGCGGTTTTACGCACGGTACAGATATGGAGATAGTGCGTAACATCGCCATCTCGTTCTATAATCAGGAGTAGACCGTTTCCTTCAGCGTACATTTTCGCTAAAGTATCGGGATTGAACGAGTCTATTCCACGGCTAGCTGCAAATTGAGCATAGTCAGAGGAAAACTTGTATATCAGATCTGGTCCCGGCTGATCGTATACTGCAATTTTGACACCTAGATTTTCAGCTTTTCGAATCTTCCGGCGATAATCGGAACTCATTCTTGAGAATAGCTCGCTTTCGTCTCTGGTTAAGTCGACAACAAAGGTCGCTATGTTGATCAGTCGTTCACCAGGGCTAGCCAGATGAAAGTGCAATTCCCTTGATGCCAGAAGTTCATTGAATGAATTATCAAAATCATGAACAAATATGTCAGAAAGCCCCAAATTACCAGACGCCCTCTTCAGGGCGCTGCCCAGAAGATCGCCCCCATGGGCTCTGAGTAGGAACAGATACCGATTAAATATTCCTCTGCGCTGCATTAGTACCCTTAAGCCAGATGCTTCTTCGACCAAAGCCCAACCGAAATATCTCTGCTGTATGCCGTCATCCTCGAGAAAAATGCTCTTATACGCACTAGAGCAGTTCATTGGCTCGACATTTATCATACGCCCACAGTTTTTCTACAGGCATAGTAGTACCAAGGTGTAAGATAGGCAGATTTGACTTCGGGAAAGTGACCCCCGACATACTCCATGATTTCAAACCCAACACTTTTAAGTTGTAGCGACATGGTTTCCGGCGTCGATACGTAGTGATCCATTCCACCATGCACCGGATCGCGAATATAGCCTTCCCCATTTGAGAACTGGACTCCGGAGAACGCATTAAACGTGAAACGAACGGACTTGACCAAAGATAGTAAAATACGCCATAAAATCTGATGCACTCTCGCTCCGGATAGCTTCGGCCATGCGGCAAGAATTTTCGCATTATGTGAAGAAAAAATGAAAACTCCCCCCGGTTTCAGTATACGTGCGGTTTCGGAAAGACAACGCAGCCTTGCGTTATCTGAGTCAATGACATCGATTCCGTTAAACGAGAAAACCACGACATCGAACTCGCTATCCAAAAATTGCGACATCTCTGTGGCATCACATTGATGACGCTCCAAATGCGGATAGCGTATGCCAAAGGAGTCAATCATCGCCCTCGAATAGTCAGCACCAACGTAACGTTGAGCGCCATTCGACAGGAACGATGTTGTCCGACCTGCTCCAACTCCCATATCAAGAATGGCAAGACCTGGCTTTACATATTTCTTAAAAATATAGGCTTCACAGGGCTGGAGTTCTGTTTGAGTTTCATAGTAAAGCACAACTTCCGGACTCTCATACTTGTCCCGGTTTCCATCAAGATTCATATCGCCCTCAGTGATCCTGGCTGCCGAGGCAGGCGCGTGTGTGCAAGCCCTCCGGTGGCCCTGAAGCGCGCTTCTGCCAACGATTTAGCATAGAAGGTAAATCGCTTGTGAAGCCACGTGTGTGCGCAAGTAAACGCCTCTCCAACAAGTAGCACAGTTGGAAATCCATTTCTATGTAACAGCTCGGAGTGACGCTGATGCGCGGCGCCATTGGGGAACGCATAAACGGTTGGCTCTGAAATGGAGTTGCTTTTGAACCAGGTTAGGCAACGAGATGCGTCTTTAACGAGATACTCGTCTGTCTCGGCTGTCATTGTCGCATGCTCAAAAGAATGCACGCCGATTTCGTGTAGTGGCGCGATTTCCTTAATCTGGTTGAGCGCCATCATCGGCGTAGTCTTATATCCATCGAATCGATAAAACTGCGGTTCAAGCTCGGACATCAGCTCTTTCTGCTCCAGAATAGGCCTATACTTGATAGCTGCAGATGCTCGCAGACCGGCGCGAACACGATCAAGCCCACGTATACCATTGGGCAATCCCGGAAATGCAATCTCACGCAGAAGTTTTTCCGGGGCCGTACCAATAAAGTCCTGGATCATTACACTTATTGGGGGACGACCTGTATCGACACAATCAGGAATAATGTTCTGATTAACCTCTACGGCAAGACTATCCAGCATTGGCACAACGATTTCTATAAAATCCCTGTATCCGTCATCAAACGACAGGATGAGCACAGGCTTATCCCAGCTCACTATTGAATTTAGCTTACGAAATGTAGTCAGGTGAAAGTGCTCTTTTAGCCAGACAACGAATTCATAAAATAGCGCCGGCTGTATTGCCTCGTAAGCACTCCCAAGGTGATCATCAACACGATGAATATTGAGAACCGTTACCAGATGATTCCGTCTCATCGCACGCAGTCTCGGATTGCTAATAACTTTCGAACCCAGAGCAGACACAATAGTTTTTTTGAGAAATGAACGAGTTATGGCGCTCATATGCCAAGTCTTCGTCGGTTCGAGGTGCGTACCGCAAGCCAATTTCTTCCATCTATACCGGAGATTTCAAAGCCTTCCTGAGAGAGAAGTTCGGCTACACATCCGCCGCAGGGCTCCCAACTCTCGAAAACTATCGCTTGTGTACGGCTTAATATGCTCTTGGCCCCTTCCAACGCAAGAGCCTCAGCACCTTCTAGGTCCATCTTGATCAGGGATATTTCCCCAAAATTTTTGGCGAGTTCATCAAGTGTAGTTGTGCGCACCTCCACGTAGCGAGCTGTTGACCTCAAATTAGCGCGACGCAACAGGCTGGCCTGCCCGAAAAGCTTATCGGGCAGCTCCGCCGTAACCGTGCATTCTGCCTTATCGGACAATGCCAATTCAACAACTCGAACAAAGCCAAAACCGTTCAATGATAGATTATGGCGGAGTCGCTTTGCAGTATCCGGCATCATTTCTACCGCTGTAACGCTGCCGCTCAGTCCTACTTGTCGCGCCAAAAAGACGCTAACGGCGCCAATATTCGCGCCAGCATCGATAACAATATCGCCAGCGCTAACTAACGCTCGCATCTTCCTGAACATGTCTGCATTGTTGATAGGAAGCACGTGTCCCAGGTCATCTGAGTCACCCCGAATTGCAAAAACTCCCAAGCCGCGAATAGAAATATTTGCGTCTTCCGAAAGTTGGGGTTCACGCCAAACATGGAGCGCCCGCAGCATGTTAAGTGGCGCGTGTAGAGCCGAGCGCCATAGCACCCTTGTATCAGAGGGCGTCAATCCTTCAGCCACTCTCAAAACGTACATCCATACCCACAGCCGCCTTCCATAGGTCAAACCGGCTGCAATGATCCGAAGCACTGCAGGCGGTGCTTTTTTCTTCAGCTGCGCCCGCAATGAGAGAAGCCTTAAATGCACTGCCCCCTTCTGGGCTTCCAGCTCTAGCGACACTGGTTTTTTACCGCAAGATTGGCGACAGAAAACACCGTAACGCTCAGCCCTAGTTGCGACTTGGCGGCATAGGCCATCCAAACGCCTTTTAGTAGCTCCACGATAATCATAGCGATAGCCGCGGACGCGACACCAAAGTTATGAAATAGAGCCAGCGTCAAGGCGCATCCCGCTACTGGGCTGAAAAGGTGTACCGAAGTGACAGTGCGCTCCTGCCCCGACATATTGAGTATGGTGGTGGCCGAACCAAAAAAGCCGCTTACTGTATACGCAAAACTCATAAGAATTAGTGGCAACCAAGCTGACTCATACTCCTGACCAAACAGAATCGCAATGAGTGGCTTCCCAAAAATATACAGTAAAATGGTTAACAGTGTTGTAGAAATGAATATTGCCAACGCAGAGCTAGCCGCCAACAGTTGTAATCGCCTCTGATCACCTTCTACTCGTAACTTAACGACAAAGGACATCACAACCAGATTTATCAGGGTCGACGGTAATCCTACAAAGGCGACCAGGGCGAGCGCGACTCGAAACACTCCGACATCGCTTAGCACAGCGAGGACACCGAACAGCAAAATCGCATACTGCCCATCTACTACTCGCAGCAATTCAGTAACAAGCATCGGCGCCGCTCCTCTAAAGATGCTTCGCCTAAATTGGGTCAATCGCAGCCCAAATGTTCCTATCGGAACAGCCCGAACCAATTCTCGTATACACAACACCAGTGCAGTCGCGGTAGCCAGGAGCTGTAACGCAATAGCGGTACTTGCGCCCACTGGCATTACACTCGCGGCGGCGAAGAGAAGAAGAGCGAATAGCGCGGGTCGGATCAGAGCATCAAAAACCTGGGCTCGAACTACGAGATGGAATCCTCGATGCGCACCTATCGACAGGTTTAGGATCGCAATCAGAGGCACGGCAGCCAAACCCCAAACGGCTGCAGAACGGACAGACGCCTCAATAGAGGGCAGTACCATGAGTATTGAAGCACTGATTAACAATAGTATTGACGAAGTCGCGAGAACCAAAAGGCCAAACCATACCAATATCGCCTTGAGTGCTTGCAAATCCGCTGTCACCACCGCGGTTGATACTTCACGTGTAACCAGCTGCGGCAAACCCAGTTGAGCAAAGACAGCCAGCAGCGCTACGGCAGCCATAATCATACCGTATAGGCCGTAGCTTTCCGGACCCAAGTACCTTGCGAGCTGAATGCCCACCAGAAAGGTAAAACCCATCCCCAGAACTCGTACAGCGGCACCGGCAACAACTCCCTCGGTAAGGCGTCTCGCCAAACTGTCATGCGTGCGCAATCGGGAAATCAGACTCAGGATCATTATTCGGAGGTTGCCCGATCATCCATGTTCGCATTCTGCCCCACCAGCCACCACCTCCGCCCGCAATTCCTCAATCTCAACCCGCAAAGCCTCATACTCCTCCAGCTTCCTCTGCAGAAAGCCCACCGAGATTCTGGCCTTGGCTTCTATACCTCTCGGCGTAAGCACGTACAAATACGCGCGCTTGTTCGGGCTGTTTTTGAGGTTTTTCGCCTTCACCAGGCCCTTTTCTATCAGCGCCTTCAGGCAGTAATTGGCCTTACCCAGGCTCACACCCAGTTCAGTTGCCAGCTCGCGCTGGCTGACCCGGGGGTTCTGCTCGAGAATTTTCAGTACCTGGTAGTGGGTTTCTTCAGTCATGTGCGGGCACGCTACCGCCCTACCCTGTCATTTGTCGGGCATCGGGCGGGGCAAATCCTGATGCGTTCAACGATTGAACGCAGCCCATTAGAACGTGGATTCGCGGTTTGTATCAAGCCAAAAAGTGGAGATTATGGCGCCTGGAATCAGTCGGTTACCGCCAGTGCATCCATGGGCACGTCCACTGTGTTCGGGCGCCCCAACAGCTCTATCAGCAGCAGGGCGCGTTCCTCGCCATTGGCTGACTGGAAGATGCCGGTGAGGCCGGCAAAAGGCCCCTCCGTTATCGCTACAGTGTCGCCCGCCAGGTGCGGCCACTCGTCCGCATGATGCTGGTGGGTGTCGGGGTTTTCAGATTGTTGCAAAAAGGCAATAACGGTATCCGGCACTGGCCGCAGCAGGTGCCCGAAACGCACCAGGCCCGCCACGCCCACGGTGGAGCGCACGGGGGACAAGCTGTGCTGCTCCGGGTCTACCTGAATGAAGAGGTAGCGCGGAAACAGGGGCTCGGCCACTTTGGTCCACTTGCCGCGCCTGCGTTTACGCACCAGAAGTCTGGGGAAATAAATGCCAAAGCCCTGCCGCCGCAGGTTTTGCTCTGCGGCGAGTTCCTGGCGGGGCTTGGTCTGTACGGCGTACCAGTTCGTCATATTACCGCTCGAGCTCACATACTGGCGATTGTTACCAGCCGGTTGGGGTTGGCAATCGGCTCACGCACCCACGCATTACCGGCTAACGCCAGACATCAGTTCCACACCATTCATGCGCGCGGCTTTGGCATTAAAAGGTGACCAGGGCAGCTTATACATTTCCTTTTCCATTTTGCAATTGCTGCAGGCACAGTGAGCCCCATTTAGTTACTCATCATGGTCAAAACACGCTGAATGACTTATATGAGCACAGATGGCCTCATAGGTTTCATGCATGCGGCCCAGGCTCCAGGGGCGGCTCACCCGGTACACCAGCGACTGGTCCGCCAACTGGGCCAGCCAGCGCAGGCGCTGCGCCTGCAGAAAGCGGAAGCTGAACAGGTAATTGGGCAGCAGCTCTTCGAACTTGCGAAAACCGGTGACCTCGGTGATCTCGATACCGGCGTCGGGTTCGGCCTGTGCCAGCACATAAAAGGCGTGGATCGGCCGCGCCTGGCTGGCAAACAGCTGTACCGGGTTGCCCAGCACTTCGAACTCCCGAAACGGCCGGTGGTGCGGGTGCGAGGGCACCGCATAGTAGCGGCCCTGCTCCAGAAAGGTGGCCACCTTGTCATCTGACAGCATGGGGTGGCCCTGTTTGAGAAAGTAGTCCCCCAGGGTCGATTTGCCGCCCATGGAGGGGGCGATAAACAGGATGGGCTGCTCGTCCACCTCCACCGCGGCGGCGTGGATGAAATCGTAGCCTCGCTCCAGGGTGAGGTGCAGGGGCAGGAAGATGTGGACAAACCAGAAGACCAGCAGTGCCCGGGTCCCCTCGGCGTGGAGTTGGTAATACACGAGGGGTTCGCCCCCGGTCCAGGTCAGGCTCACCACGCCTTCCACCTCCAGGCACCAGGGCTGGCCTGAGACGCTGCGAGCCTGCTCGCGATCGGTGAGCAGGAACAGCTCACGGCCGTGGGTGCTGTAGAGGGGTGTTTTACTGGCCAGGGATCCCGGGCCAGGCGGCGATACCTCGCCAGCGCCCGCCTGCCTCAACTCCAGCGCGGCATGCTCGCCCGGCGCCACCGCGCTTACCGGCGCCGGGCGATCGAACAGCGGAAAGTCGCAGAAGACCTTCACCCCGTAGAGGCAGTGTTCAATCATGCGCACCGCCCCAGCTGAAGGTGGATACCACGGTAAACTGATCATGCCCGGCCCTGCCATTCACAATATCCTCCCCGCACTGCAACCAGGCATGGGCGGATAGCCCGGTGGGGGCATCGGTGCGCTCACAGCCCCGGCGCACACCGAGATAGAACTGACCGGGAATGCCCCGCGCCGCCAGTAGCCGCTGTGCGACCAGCACCTGGGTGAGGCAAAGGCTCTGCCAGGGGGTGACCCGGCTGGCGGCAGCGACCAGGCGGCCGATGGCCACCGCCTCGCCGCGCAGGTGGGGGGGCAAAGACGGCGCAGGCATGGCGATGGGGTGGTGCCGCAGGTTTCTGGTCAGGCGCTTGAAGGAAACCAGCAGGGTACCGGCCCGGAACCAGCCCAGCATAAACCAGGCCTGCAGCAGCACAAGCTTGTGGCGGGTTGGCAGGGAACTGAATTTTTGCAGCCGGTCAGTCACGGGTGGCGCAGGCAGGCCTGTGTTGTGTAGGCTGGCCACTGTAGCAAAGGCGCCGGCGCAATAGAATCGCCGGTACCACGCTGCAGGACTTTTCGTTCCAGGGCACGGCCCGTGAGGATATACACCATTGAGCGGCTTCGTCGCTATCGTCAATACCCGTGGCGCACCGGTTGACCGCAACCTGCTGGATGCGCTGACCGCTTCGCTGCGTTGCCGCGGCCCCGACCGCCAGCAGGTGTGGGCGGAAGGCCCGGTGGGTCTTGGCCACGCGTTATTTCGCACCACCCTCGAGGCGCAGTACGAGCACCAGCCAGCGAGCATCGATGGCAGGGTATGGATAACGGGCTGCATACGGGTGGATGCCCGTCGGGAACTCGTCGAGAAACTCCGCCTGGGCGCACCGCTTTCCCTTGAGAACACTCCCGATTCAGAGCTGGTACTGCACGCCTACCACGCCTGGGGCGAACGCTGCCTCGATCACCTGCTGGGCGACTTTGCCTTTGCCCTGTGGGACGGCCGCAAACAGCGGTTGTTTTGTGCCAGGGACCGCTTCGGCATGCGCCAGCTTTACCATGCCCGGGTGGGAGACCACTGCATTATCAGCAACAGTTTGCATTGCATGCGCCAGCACCCGGCGATTTCCGATGACCTCAATGATCAGGCCATGATGGATTTTCTGGTGTTGGGCGACCACGTCTGGATGGATAAAACCCAGACAGTCTTCAAGGAAGTAAACACCCTATCACCGGCCCATCAACTCATTTTGACCGGCGGCAGAACGACTATCCGGCGATATTGGGACCTCCCGACGGACGTACCTTTGCTCAGGTATCGTCGCGAAGAAGAATACCTGGAACATTTTCGCTCTGTGTTCAGGCAGGCAGTGGAAGATCGGTTGCGTTGTAATGACGTGGTAATTTCAATGAGCGGGGGCACGGACTCATCTGCGATTGCAGCCGTTGTCTCCAAAATTCGCCCAGGGGAGAGCCTGAAGTTTGGCCTGCATGCGATTACCGTTGTATATGACAAGCTGCATCCCTGCCGGGAGAGATTTTACTCCAGCCTGGTCGGCGAACATCTTGCTGTTCCCGTTCAGTACATTGTGGCAGATCAGTACCCACTACTGGCGCCGTCGGTACAATGGACGCGTCCTCTGCAGATCTATCAGCCCGGCCTGTGGTTGGATTTAGGCCAACAGACCCTGCAATACGCGCCGGTTATACTGACCGGCTCTGCCGGCGACAATCTGCTGCACTATTCCCCAGTGTTGCCTACCATGGCGGAAGCCAACCCATTGCAAACAATGCGCCAGATTCTCCAGCTGAAAGTCCGCTACGGAAAAATGCCAGGACTGGGAACAGGCTTGAAAGCCCGACTGAGAATTTTGACCGGCACTGCCGCGAAGAGATCGTCGATCTACCCCTACTCTCCCTGGCTAGATAGAGACCTCGAACAACAGTATGGAATGCGAGATCGATGGAATGCGCACTGGACTCCGACTTTAAATGATGCAAATGCGCAGCCTCGACATACGCAACTTTCCGCCTCACTGATGTCACCTAACTGGAATACAGACGATTTGGAAATGAGCGGTGACCTCACTACCCCGGAAGAACGCGATCCGTACCTGGACCTCAGGCTAGTGGAATTTGTACTGTCGCTACCACCCATGCCATGGCTTTATCAAAAGCACATCCTGCGACAAAGTATGAGTAGCTTGCTTCCAAAAGCGATCATAGAAAGACCAAAGCAACCTTTGGGTACACTGGCGAGTTCGCTGATAGAGCAGGCCAGATTCGGTGAATACCGGCCAAGTAAGGCCTTGCTCAAATATGTGGACGCAATGGCTTTCCGAAAAGCAACGGCGGGCAGCGGCAACCCGTACCTGGATTATTTAAACCTACGGCCCCTGATATTAGACCAGTGGCTGCAAATGCTATAAAGCAAAGTGGCTTCTACGACAGGACATAATTACTACCGGTCTTGTCCGGTTTGGTAGGGTGGTCCGATAAATTCGGGGCGTGATCATTGGCCCGTGTGGTGAATGTAACGGACCCGAGTACTCTCAATTGCGGGGTGCAATAGGGGAGTTTGTCGCCTGTTTGCCGCTGATCCTTTTCGTTTCCCACGCTTGCCTGCCACCCCTGCCCCTACCTTGCTTATACTCCCAATAAAGTCACCCATACGCAAGAGCTACTCTTCGCTCGACAGCGTCCACCCTGCCGCTGCCGGGGGAGGCTCACCGGCCACGTTTCTGTTAGTGTACTGGCCGAGATCCATTGGCCAAGCCAGGAACACCGTGCCCGACAACCCCCACACACCTGGCCTGAAGGCCCTGCTTCCCTACATCACCTCGCACCGCCGGGTGCTGCTGGTGGTACTGGGCCTGTTGCTGGCCGGCAGCCTGCTGTCCCTGGCCAACCCCTGGATGGCGGGCCTGCTGACCGCCAGCGTGATGAACGAGGGTGAGCGGGTCATGGATGTACGCTTGCTGCTGGGGCTGTGGATGGGGCTGATGGTGATCCGCAGCCTGCTCACCTTCGCCACCCAGTATTTCATCGGCAACACCGGGGAGCGCATTACCGCCGGGTTGCGCGGTCGCCTCTACCAGCACCTGCAGGCCCTGCCGGTGGCTTACTACCAGCAGCGCCGGGCCGGCGACACCCTTACCCTGCTCAGTACCGACGCCGCGATTATCAGCGGTTTCGTCACCGACACCCTGGTGCAGCTTTTACCCGCCCTGCTCACCTTTGGCGGCGCCTTTGTGATGATGGCCTGGCTGGACTGGTCCATCGCGGTGGTGGCGGTAGTCTTTCTGCCTGCCTATTTTGTCACCATGAAAGTGGTGGGGCGGCAGTTGCGACCCCTGTCCCGGGCATGGGTGGACGCTAACAGCCAGCTGGTATCGGTGGTGGAGGAGAACCTGGGCATGTTGCCGGCCATCAAGGCCTTCACCCGGGAGGCCCACGAACAGGGCCGGTTCGATGAGGCCAACGAGCGGCTATATTCCCTGTCGCGCCGGCAGTGGCGTATCCAGGCGGCGCTGTCGCCCCTCATCAGCCTGCTGGGGGGCGTGGGGGTGTTGATCCTGCTCTGGCTGGGCACCAGCCATATCCAGGACGGCCAACTGGCGCCCTCCGACCTGGTCACCGTGCTGCTCTACGCCATGCTGCTGATGAGCCCCCTCAGCACCCTGGCCAATGTGTACGGTCAGGTGCAGCGCACCCGCGGCAGCGCCGAGCGCCTCGTCGAGTTCCTGGGGGAGCAGCCGGAACCGGCGGATGACGGCGACCTGGTGCTTGACAATGTCAAAGGCCATATCGAGTTTCGCGATGTGAACTTCGGCTACCCGGGGCGGCCGCCGGTGCTCACGGGCTTCAACCTGGAGATTACCGCCGGCGAGACCCTGGCCATCACCGGCCCCAACGGCGCCGGTAAATCCACCCTCGCCCACCTGCTGATGCGCTTTGCCGACCCGGACGGGGGCGCCGTGCTGATCGATGGCGTTAATACCCGCGCGGCCACCATCGCCAGCGTGCGCGCCCAGATCGGGCTGGTGGCGCAGAACGTACTGCTGCTCAACGGCACCGTGGCCGAGAATATCGCCTACGGCGAGCCGGCCGTGAACCGCGAAAAAATCGAGGCCGCCGCCCGCGCCGCCCACGCCCATGCCTTTATCCGGGAACTGCCCGATGGTTACGACACGGTGATTGGCGACCAGGGCATCCGGCTTTCGGGGGGGCAGCGCCAGCGGGTATCACTGGCTCGCACCCTGCTGAAGGACCCGCCCATCCTGATTCTGGATGAGGCCACGGCGATGTTTGACCCGGCCGGGGAGAAGGCGTTTATTGAGGAGTGTCGGGAAATGCTGGGGCGGAAAACGGTGATTCTGATTACCCATCGGCCGGCTAGTTTGGCGTTGGCGGATAGAATGTTGGAGCTGGGTGGAATGCAAAGCGAGCACGGAAGCCACCCAATTGATTTATAGCGTGATATCGACGAGGGCTGCTAACAGTGGTTCCGCTCAGTGCAGCTGCAAATTCGCCTCATAAGAGCTACGATGGACAGGGAACTCCTCGAGGGCCGCAACCCCATGGCGCGTTGGGGAATAGAGCTTCTAAAGGAAACTCCTGGCCCCCACTTGCTGTTTTCCCCAGTCCAAGAGTTACCAGTTTTGGTTTCATCCATACTTTTTTTTCGGTATCGGTATCCGAAAAAGCCAGATTTAAGCTGCTTTTAATTTTTTCAATCACGGCCGGCTAATAACTCCCAAAACTCCCAATGCAGTATGTCAGACTGGCCTATTAATTCACTGCGACAACGGCGCGGCGCAGATTCCGATCATGATATAACGGGTCACCATATCAGATATACATGTCTAGACCCAAGGCAAGAATTGATCTCTTGATAGCTGAAATTTTGCGGAATCTATCAGGATTTTCTGCCAACTTATAAAACTTAATATCGTTAATATCCGTTATTAGACGCATTTCATCAATGAACTGACTGGGTTTTCGCGAGAACTGCCTTTCACTGGCCCATGCCTTTGCCGCATCGAACGACATACGAAACATTTCTTCAACCCTGTGAAGTTCTTGCTTTTGATTACGATCCCAAAAACCAGGCGGCTCAAACCTGCTGACGGATCGCCTGAAGAAATAACGGTGGACACCATTTTTCCGATACAGCTCAACAGGAGCTGCCAATGCTAATTCGACCATACGTTTATCCAGAAGCGGATAGGCGTAGCTGAGACCCGATACCCGTCCAGATACAGCCCAGGAACTAATACGATTACCCAAGTGGTTAAGTTGAAAAGAAGAAAGCTGCTGGCGCCTGAGGTAAACCCCCTTATAGGCAAGCACTTGCGTGCCTTGAGTAGATGCAACGCGCAAATCCGGTAACGCATAGTCCAGATAGTCCCTGTCAATGCCATCGTAGCCAGAGCCAAATAGCGGCATGTGCGCCCTGAAAAGGGGTTGCAAGACGCACCCGTACACATAAGTAGGAAAGGTGTGCATCAGTTTGCTGGTATATCTGGAAGCTCTCAGCAGTTCCCGCACAGTCCCTACAAACTGACCGCGCAACACTCGTTCGGCATAGACATCGTTGCCATAGTGCGAGATCAACTGATCTCCACCCCAGCCTGAAAGCATGGTACGAATGCCTGCCGCAGCGGCGTTTTTGACGACGAGCTTCTCTGGCCAAAGGTCCACAGTGTCTCCAAGGGCAATATCATGGCCCCGAAGAACATTTAGGATATCGGCGCTGGCAAGCTCAGTGTACAAGTGCGGCAGTTGATACGTATCAGCAATTTCCTGGCTCATCGCCCATTCTGGGTCAGCCAGCTCTTCCCCCGAATGTGGCGCCCGCATCCAGCTGAAAGTACTCATTTTGCCAGCATCAACTGTACCCATTGTGCCCGCGCAGGCAACGATCGCTGAGGAATCAAGCCCGCCACTCAAGTGCGCCCCCAGTGGATATTGGGAGCGCAACCTACAACGAATCGCTTCTTTAAGCAGTTCAAGTAACAGTTCTGAATAGTCTTCTAAACGAACCAATTTGAGAGGCTGGACTTCATGGAGTGACCAATACTGCTTAACTATCACACCTGATTCGTCTGCGGTCAGGTAGTTCCCCGCCGGCAACTGAAATACATCGTCAAAGAACGTATCACATGCAGAATAATTTTCGCCATCCCGCAAGTATTTCGCAACAGTCTCCTGCTTGACGCGCGGAGAAGCAAAACAGTCCTGAACGAGCGGCTCAATGTTGTTGGCAAAGATGAACTGGCTGTTCACAGTCCGATAAAACAGTGGCTGGATACCCATATGATCCCGGGCACAAAACAACCGGCTTGCGCGCTCGTCCCATATAGCAAATGCAAAATCACCCAACAGATGCTTGAGACAGTCCTCCCGCCATTTCCGATAGGATGCCAGAATGAGTTCGCTGTCGGTTACTGACTCGACTGGCTTGCGGATACCCAGCTTGTCGATCAGTTCCTGTCGGTTATCCAGGCGGGTGTGGGCCGTGATTACCAGGCGTGACCCGGTCTCCCCCGCTACTGCCGGCAGATTCTCCAATTTGGATTCAGGCGTATTCCATTGCATGGTGTGGCCGAGACCGACATTGCCCTCTATCCACTGCCCGCGACCTTCGTTGAACCAGGCGGCGTATACCGCGTGCATGGATCCCAACTCACCCGGGTTTACGGGTGCGCGATTGCGTTTGTATACGCCGTAAATACCGCTCATCAGGATTGTATCTGGGGATGATGGAGTCGTTGATTATTCCCGCAAAGGTCGCGACTTGGCAAATCTAAATCCGGTTACCGGCGCGCGATCAGATTCGTCTCTACCGACCCTGAGAACACATTTGACGTGTACATGGGTCCGGCTATCAGACAGCATTTCCAAAGAGTTCTGCCGGAGCTACCATGGCTGCCATCGCATTTGATACACTCAAATTTGCCCGCCGGCTCAAGGAGGTGGGCGTACCCGAGGCCCAGGCAGAGGCGCAGGCGGAACTGATGGCGGAAGCGTTCGTTTTCAACATGGATGCCCTCATTACGAAGGATTATCTCGAGCAGTGCCTGGAAGCGCGTTTTGCCAGCCAGAACGCGAGTATCGACAAGCAGTTTGCGGCGCAGGATGTGCGTATTGAAGAGAAATTCGCGGTCCAGGGCCGACGCTTCGCCAGCATCGATCAATTCATTGTTGACCAGAAAGCCTGCAACCAGCGCTTTGAGGAGCATTTCCGCGCCCACGACCAGCGCTTCAACACCATAGACATCGCGCTTGTCAGGATCAGTGAAGAGCTGAAACTACTGCGGTGGATGCTGGCACTCATCGTTATCACCACCGTCGTACCGGTATTGCAGGAGTGGTTTACCCGATTTGTGCTCAGCGGCTGAGCCAGCCTCTATTGTGCGAACATCGCCGAAGAAAGGCTGGCCTGAATGCCAACAGGTATTAGCGCAATTCTATCACTGCGCCGCGCCGACGCGGCGGCGACGTGTGACGACAAACCCCGCCAGGCCAATGGCAAGAAGGTAGGCAGCCCCTGGCTCCGGCACATTATTAACCGCAAGCGTTTGCCATTGGCCGGGACCACCTACAAGACTGGCAGAATAGTTATTGCCACCCACCGGGCGCCAGCGCGCCGAGTTGATACCGTCGCAGCAGCCTTCAAAACCCAGGCCCAGAAACAGGAAGTCCCCGGACTGCGGGATCAGGAAATCCAGCACGTCGGAATGGTTCCAGTCGCGGTTCCACCAGATATCGGAGTTGTGGCGTTCCAGCTGGGGAGCCATGCCATCCAGCGCCAGCAGGGTAAAGCCGCCCCTGCCCCAGTCCAGGCCAAACTCCAGCTCAACCGGGCCAGTGGCCGTGCCGCTCACCGTGTATAGCGTGCCGTGATTCTGCGATCCACCGCCGCAGGTACCCGCGCTCAGGCCGTCGAAAGCATCCACCGATATGTCGCACAGAAGGGTGTCGGGATTATTGTAGGCGGGCAAAAACCCGACAAGGTATGACAGCAGCGCCGCTGACTCATCCGACATCCAACCCGGCAGACTGGTGGAGTCAAACTTCGTATCCACCACCGCCATATCAATCGAGCGCACTATAAGTCCCGCCTGGGCGCTGGTTGCCAGTATCAGCGCGCCAATGCCACTGACCAACTTACTCCTGAGATTCATCGTTTCTTCCTTTTCATTTTAAATAGCGGCTCTATTGCCGCCGAAAACCACCTTGTGGACATATCAATACCACACCACTTTTTCGTGTCATGTGGCTTGCGGAATTACTGTGAGCTTGCTCACTTTTTTCAGGGACAACAGGCGCGAACTGCGATCCAGGTCCGTTTGCGGGCTGGCCGGGCGGGGCCGGTTCGCGGGTGCGGAAGAAATGGTTTCGCAGCGTCAGGTGAACACGTCAAAGTCAGTCCTGCGCCTGATGCACAAACAGGCCAGAGCTCCCACAACTGTCCGAGATCCCGGGAAACACCGCCGAAAAACGCTCATTCTGCGATCATGATCACGAAACCTGCGGCGCAGAGCCTGTACCCATGCGTTAAACTAAGCGCAACGTAACTGGCAACACGCAACAGGAGGATACAGACAGACAATGGTCGCCAAGCGTAAAGATGATGCCACGATCAGCCGCAGCCAGTACCGCTCAGACCGGGTGGTAAAGGACAGCGGAAAGTGGTTTTTCCTGACCCGGGAGGGGACAGTGGAAGGTCCGTTCGAATGTGAGGCGGATGCACTGGAGCAGCTTGAAGTCTACGTTCGGCTGGCCGTCAACGATTTCCTGCCGCACCAGTCCGCGCTTTCACTGCAGGACTGAGCGTCTGCCGCTCACCCGCGAATATCAAATCCCGGCAGCAAACGGGTGCCGCAGCACTATCGTCTCTACCCTGTCCGGACCCGTTGAGATGATATCGATGGGGGCCCCCACCAGTTCCTCCAGCTTGCTGATGTAGGCTCGCGCGGCAGCGGGTAGTTGCTCCAGGGTTTTTGCCCCCAGCGTCGACTCGCTCCAACCCGGCACCTCTTCATACACCGGCAACAATTTGGCGTAATCTTCCGCGTCTATCGGGTTGGGTACCGGCTGCCCTTTCTGGCAGGTATAGCCGACACAAATGCGGATGGTCTCCAGTCCGTCCAGTACATCGAGCTTGGTCAGGCAGATACCGCTGATCGAGTTGATATTGACGGCACTGCGCAGGGCGACGGCGTCGAACCAGCCGCAGCGGCGGGGCCGGCCGGTGGTGGCGCCGAACTCGTGCCCGCGGGCGGCCAGGTGCTTGCCGGTGTCGTCAAACAGCTCCGTGGGAAACGGCCCCGAGCCGACGCGGGTGGTATAGGCCTTGGTGATACCCAGCACGTAGTCGAGATACAGTGGACCAAAGCCGGAGCCGGTCGCGGTGCCGCCGGCGGTGGTGTTGGAACTGGTGACAAAGGGATAGGTACCGTGGTCGATATCCAGCAGGGAGCCCTGCGCGCCCTCGAACATGATCCTGGCATCGGTCTTGCGGCGCTTGTGCAGTTCGCTGGTGACATCCGCCATCATGGGCAGCAGCTGCGGCGCCATCGCCAGGGTATCGGCCAGCACAGTGGCGTAATCAAGCGGCTCCACCTGGTAGTAATGCTGCAGGGCGAAGTTGTGGTATTCCATCACTTCCTTGAGCTTGCGGGCAAAGCGATGCTCTTCCTGCAGGTCGCCCAGGCGCAGGCCGCGGCGGGCGACCTTGTCTTCGTAGGCCGGACCTATGCCGCGGCCGGTGGTGCCGATTTTCTCGAAGCCGCGCTTGGCCTCGCGGGCCTGGTCCAGGGCCACGTGGTAGGGCAGGATCAGCGGGCAGGCGGCAGAAATCTGCAGGCGCTCCCGCACCGGCACGCCCCTGGCTTCCAGTTCGCCCATTTCCTTGAGCAGGGCCTCGGGCGACAGCACCACACCATTGCCGATAAAGCACTGCACATGTTCGCGCAGGATGCCGGAGGGAATCAGGTGCAACACCGTTTTCTCTCCATCGATAACCAGAGTGTGGCCGGCATTGTGTCCGCCCTGGAAGCGCACCACGGCATCGGCCTGGTCAGTCAGCAGGTCAACAATCTTGCCCTTGCCCTCGTCGCCCCACTGGGTGCCGAGAACTACTACGTTTTTACTCATTTACTTTGCTCGGTTGTGTGATTCTTTTCCAGATGAGTCGCCGCCAATCACTGGCCATGACCCGGCCAATGTCTCAATCGATGGCCTGCACCCGCCACTGCCCGTCCTGCTCGCTCAGCTGGCGGTCACAGCGCGGGTCCGGGTCGGTGCCGAGGCAATTGATAACAATCTCCCCCGCTTCCCTGAGCCGGGCAACCGCCGCTGCCAGCGCCGGGTCGTCCGAATCCGGCATGCTGATCGCGCCGCGCGTTGCAGCTTCCGCCGGCACCAGGGCCAGCAGGGCTTTCAGATCAGTGGCAAAGCCGGTGGCGGCGCGGGCCCGGCCGAACACCTCACCCACGTTGTCGTAGCGCCCGCCGTTGGCCAGTGCCTGCCCGTGGCCCGGCACATACGCGGCAAAGACGATGCCGGTGTGGTAGTGGTAACCGCGCAGTTCCGCCAGGTCGAAGTAGATATCGAGATCCGGTCGCTGCCGGTGGATGTCCGTGGCAACTTCCCGCAGGGCGTCCACTGCCGCTACCGCCCCGGGTGCACTGTCGGCGAACAGCTCGCGGGCGTTAGCCAGCACCGCGTCGTCGCCGTGCAGGTCCACCAGGGCAATGATCAATTCCGCCGCCTCGGGCCGGACCCCCGCCAGCGCCAGGTGCAGGTCGGGCACGGATTTGCGCTGCAGGGCGTCAAACACGGTCTGTTCCTGCTCCGCGCTGAGTCCGGCGCAGGCGAGCACCGCCTGGTAGACACCGACGTGCCCCAGGTCCAGCGTGATGTCACTGCCCATGCCGGCCGCCTCCAGAGTGGCCAGCATCAGGCGGACGATCTCAACATCCGCCGCCAGGCTGTTGTCGCCGTATAACTCCGCCCCCAACTGGATGGGTGAGCGCGAGGCCAGGAGGGACTTGGGGCGGGTGTGCAGGGTGGAGCCGGCGTAACAAAGTCGGGTGATGCCCTCCTGGGCCAGGCTGTGGGCGTCGATACGCGCCACCTGCGGGGTGATGTCGGCGCGCACGCCGAGGGTGCGACCGCTAAGCTGGTCGGTGAGCTTGAAGGTGAGCAGGTCCAGGTCCTGGCCCAGACCAATCAGCAGGGACTCGGTGAACTCCATCAAAGGCGGAATCACCAGCTGGTAGCCCCAGCTGCGGTACAGATCGAGCAGGCGCCGGCGCAGGCGTTCCGCGGTGGCGGCCTGGGCGGGCAGGACTTCCTCGATCCCGTCGGGCAATTGCCAGCGATCGACCGATGTCATTCAGCAAGCCTCGTCACTAGTGCACCAGGTACAAAAGGAATACGCCGAACAGCATGCTGCCCAGGCCGATATTGCGTATAACGCGGTTGTCCATCTGGTCCGCCATGGTTAACAGCTTGCGCCAGCGGTCGGGACTGATGAAAGGAAGCATGCCCTCAATAATGAAGACGAGCGCTGTGGCCACCGCCAGAACGTGCCAGAAATCCAAATCTTTCCCCCCGCACACAAAAAACCGCGGGGCCAGCGCTTGTGGTTGAAACGCCGGATCCCACGGTTGGAGAATACTACCACAGGCGATGTCTAAATCACCTGTGAATTTTGTGCCTTACTTGCCTCCCCTGGAGTTTTTCAGGTAGCGGAAGAACTCGCTGTCAGGCTGGATCAGCATGATGTCCCCGTTGCCCTGGAACGATTGCTGGTAGGCCCTCAGGCTGCGGGTAAAGGCGTAGAACTCCGGGTCGCGATTGAAGGCCTCGGCATAAATCCGGGTGGCATTCGCATCGCCTTCACCGCGGATCAGTTCCGCGTCGCGATAGGCGTTGGCCTGCAGCACCGTCACCTCACGGTCGGCGGCGGCGCGGATACCTTCCGCCAGTTCCTGGCCCTGGGAGCGGTGTTCACGGGCCTCTTTCTCCCGCTCCGCGTTCATCCGGCGGTAGACCGACTCGGACACATCCGTCGGCAGGTCGATCTGCTTGACCCGCACATCCACCACTTCCACCCCCAGGGATTCCTGTGCCACCACGGTCAGCTCTTCGGTGAGAGCCCGCATCAGCTGGTCGCGCTCACCGGATACCACTTCCTGGATAGTGCGCACAGCCACCTGGTTACGCAGGCCGTTGTTGATGCGCTGGGCCAGCAGCCCCATGGCGCGGGCCATCTCACCATTGGTCGCGGTATAAAACTTCTCCGTGTCCTTGATTCGGAACTTGGCGTAGCTGTCCACCATCAGGGCCTTCTGTTCCTGGGTGAAGAACCGCTCCGGCTGGGAATCCACGGTGATAAGCCTGCCGTCGAACTTGCGCACGCTGTTCACAAAAGGAATTTTCGCGTGCAGCCCGGGCTGCAGGTCCGGGTTGACCACTTCACCGAATTTCAGCAGCACGCCGCGCTCGGTTTGCTTGATGACGTACAGCGAGTTGCTGGCGACCAGCAGCGCCAGCGCCGCCACCACCAGGATTGTCATATTGCGTCCTGACATGATCAGCGACCTCCCCTGCGATTGCCGGCGGCAGCGGCATCTCGACGCAGCTGCTCGGTCACGGCATTGGTCAGCTCGCGAATATTCGAGCTGTCGATAACGACATCGCGCACCGTGGCGCCGGGGCCCTGGTTAACGAGCTTGTCCAGCGGCAGGTACATCATGTTGTTGCCGCCCTCGACGTCGACCATCACCTTGCTGTTATTGCTGAACACCGTTTGCACCGCGTCCAGATAGAGACGCTCGCGCGTCACCTCGGGCGCTTTCAGGTACTCCGCCAGCAGTTTGTTGAAGCGCTCCGCCTCACCCTCGGCATTGGCAAGCACCTGCTCCTTGTAGGCCATGGCCTCCTCCAGCACGCGCTGGGCGCCACCGCGGGCCTCGGGCACGATGCCGTTGGCATAGGCCTGCGCCTCGTTCTTCAGCCGCTCCTCGTCCTCCCGGGCCTTGATCACGTCGTCAAACGCGGCCTGCACCTGGGTGGGCGGCTTGGAATCGTCCACCGTCACCTTGCTCACCCGGATACCGGTGCCGTACAAATTGAGGTAGTCCTGCAAACGCTGGCTGACCTCGACCCCGATCTGGGCGCGGCCACCGGTGAGCACCATGTCCATACTGGTGCCGCCGACCACATGGCGCAGGGCGCTCTGGGTAGCGTGTTGCAGGGAGATTTCCGGCTCCAGTACCTTCAGCACAAAACTGGTGGGATCGTCGATAACGTACTGCACCGACAGCTTCACCTCGACGATATTCTCATCGCGGGTGAGCATGATCTCGCGGAAGCTGACCGCCCGCACCTTGGTGGTGTTGACATTGATCACCTCGTCGACGACCGGCGGATTCCAGTGCAGGCCGGGCTGCACCGTGTCCAGATACTTACCGAAGCGCAACACCACGGCCCGCTCCTGCTGGTCGACCTGGTAGAAACCCGTCAGGCCCCAAACCAGTACCGCACCGGCAACCAGCACCGCCAGCAGCGCACCGGGGATACCGCCCGAGCCGGAGGAACCGGCAGAGCCGCCACCACCTCCGCCGCCTTTGCGGGCACCGCGGCCGCCAAACAGGCCGCCGAGTTTGTCCTGCAATTTTTTCAGGGCCTCATCCAGGTCTGGCGGCCCCTGGTCGCCACCACCCCAGGGATCCTTGGGTTTGTTGTTGCCGCCACCCGGTTCATTCCAGGCCATAGTTAACTCCTAAGTCAAAAGTCGTGAGAGTCTAACAAATTTTATCCGCTTTGAGTCATTCAACTGACCCGGCCCGAGGAGCATCAGAACAAGGGCTCGGGACCTTTCTTCATCAAGCGGTTCCAGTCCGCGCGGGGCAGGCGCACGCTGAGGTGCGCTACCCCGTCGTCACCGTAATCTTCCGTCTCCACCGCCCCCAGGCGATACAGGGCAGCCCGCAGGCCGCCCTGGCCGGGGCCGATGTCCAGCGTCTCTTCGACCATGTCCTTGCCCACCAGCTCGGCAACCGCCTGCAACAGCAGGTCGGAGCCGGCCCCGGTGGCCGCACTGACCCACACCCGCTCGGGCAGGCCGTCGGCATTGCGATCTATACGCGGTGCCTGCGCCAACAGATCCAATTTGTTATAGACCTGCAACAGGGGGATCTGCTCGGCGCCAATCTCGGCCAGCACCTCGTGCACCTGGTGGATATTGTCTTCGCGCTGCTCCGTGGCGGCATCGATCACGTGCAGCAGCAGGTCGGCGTTGAGTGTTTCCTCCAGGGTGGCTTTAAAGGCCGCCACCAGTTTATGCGGGAGGTGGGCGATAAAGCCCACGGTATCCACCAGGATAACGGGGCCCGCATTCAGCAGGTCAAGGCGCCGCAGGGTCGGGTCCAGGGTGGCGAACAGCTGATCCGCCGCGTACACATGGGATTCGGTCAGGCGGTTGAACAGGGTGGATTTACCCGCATTGGTATAGCCCACCAGTGACACCACGGGCACCTCGGCGCGACGCCGGGAACGCCGGCCGTTGTCGCGCTGCTTACGCACTTTTTCGAGTCGCGCGAGGATCGACTTGATCCGCGCCCGCAGCAGCCGGCGGTCGGTTTCCAGCTGGGTTTCGCCCGGGCCGCGCAGGCCGATACCGCCCTTTTGTCGTTCCAGGTGGGTCCAGCCACGTACCAGGCGCGTGCTCATATGCTGCAACTGGGCCAGCTCCACCTGCAGCTTGCCCTCGTGGGTACGGGCGCGCTGGGCGAAGATATCCAGGATCAGCCCGGTGCGATCCAGCACCCGGCACTGCAGCTCCTTTTCGAGGTTGCGTTCCTGGCTGGGGCTGAGCGAATGGTTGAACATGACAATCTGCGCGTCGTACTCGCGCACCGACTCGGCGATTTCCTGCAGCTTGCCACTGCCGACGAAGGTGCGGGAGTCGGGCACCTCCCTGGCGCCCATGACAAACGCCACCGGGTCGCCCCCCGCGGAGAGCACCAGTTCCTCGAATTCGCGGGGGTCTTCCCGCTCGGTTTCGCTGGCAAGATTCAGGTGAACGAGCACAGCGCGCTCACCCGAATCGGGACGCTCAAAGAACAATACAGCCTCGGCAGCTTATCAAAGTGGGTGAGCGGCCTTCCGGCAGGAGGCCGCTGAGCAGGCTCCTAGCTGTCGCCACCGTCTTCGTCTTCTGATGGGTTTTGCAGCGGCATGCGCACGACCCTGGACGGCACGACGGTGGAGATGGCGTGCTTGTAGACCATCTGGCTGACGGTATTTTTAAGCAGCACGACAAACTGATCGAAGGACTCGATCTGGCCCTGCAGCTTGATGCCATTAACCAGGTAAATTGAGACAGGAACGCGTTCCTTACGCAGAATATTCAGGTAAGGGTCTTGTAGAGTGTGCCCTTTTGACATAACTCCTCCTAAAAGACTCAAATCGAGCCGAAAAAAGTGAAAAATCGCCTAACTCCGCGCTGTTATTGTGGCTTCCCTACCAACGCCAGAGCGGGTATTCCGGTTCACCCCGCACCGAACGATATTCCAGCGCGGTGCCAGCATACTATAGTGGGGGGCGATCAAGATAGTTCAAGGCCAGCTCAATGGACTTTTGTCCTGTTTCTGCCCCCGCCGGGTAAGACCCCCCCTGCCCCGCGGGGTTCCCCGCGGCATCGGTATAAATCCAGTTCAGGCCAGGCCACTTGCGCAGCCAGGTGAGCTGGCGCTTCGCCAACTGGCGGGTGGCGGCAGTGGCATTGGTCACCGCGCTCGCCAGCGTGCACTCCCCCGCGAGGTGACGCCACAGCTGGCGATAGCCCACGGCGCGGATAGCGGGCAGGTCCGCCCCCAGATCACCGCGCAGATACAGGCCCCGCACTTCCTCCAGCAAGCCCGCCGCCATCATCTGCTCGAAGCGCAGGGCGATGCGCCGGTGCAGGACCGCCCTATCCAGCGGGCAGATTGCGATCTGCACGATACGGTACTGATCTGCCGGCAGCGATTCCGCTGCCTGCCGTGCCTGCCACTCAGTCATGGTGACAGCGCTGGCACGATAGACCTCCAGCGCCCGCCCCAGACGCTGTGAGTGGTTGGGGTGGATGCGCCGGGCAGACTCCGGGTCCACCTCCGCCAGTCGGGCGTGGAGCCAGGGCCAGCCATGGGTCGCCGCCTCCGCCTCGATTTGCCGGCGGATGTCCGGGTCGGCGGGAGGCATCTCGGCCAGGCCCTCCAGGAAAGCCCTGAAATACAGCATGGTGCCGCCCACCAGCAGCGGGATGCGGCCCCGGCGGGTGATCTCCGCCGCCAGGCGGTGGGCATCGGCGGCAAAATCCGCCGCCGAGTAGGGCTGCGCCGGATCGCGGATATCGACCAGGTGATGGGGATAGGCGGGTTTGGCGCTGCCGATATCCAGGCCGCGATACACGAGGGCGGAATCCACACTGATCAGTTCACAGTTGCGGGCTTGCGCGAGGGCGATGGCCAGGTCGGTTTTGCCGGCTGCTGTCGGCCCCATCAGGCAAATCAGCGGGGGCCTGGTGTCAGCCACTAGCGACCACGCAGGAACAACTTATCCAGGTCCTCAAGGCTGATCTGAGTCCAGGTGGGCCGGCCGTGATTGCACTGGCCGGCGCGTTCGGTCTCCTCCATGTCGCGCAGCAGGGCGTTCATCTCCGGGATGGTCAGGCGGCGATTGGCCCGCACCGACCCGTGGCAGGCCATGGTCGAGAGGATTTCGTCGAGATGGCTTTCAATCCGATCGGAACTGCCGAACTCGATCAGGTCAGCCAGCACATCGCGCAGCAGCTGCTCAACATCGGAATCCCGCAAGGCGACCGGAATCTGTCGAATGACCAGGGACTCCTCGCCGGCCACTTCCACCACCATGCCCAGCCGCTGGAACAGCGCGCCGTGCTCCGCCGCCACCTGCACCTCGCGCTGGCTCACCGCCACCGCCCGGGGCACCAGCAGGGGCTGGCTGCGGATACCCTCACTGGCGCGGGCTGTTTTCAGCCGTTCGTAGGTGATGCGCTCGTGCGCCGCGTGCATGTCCACCAGCACCATACCCCGGGCATTCTCGGCAAGAATATAAATACCCTTGAGCTGCGCCAGGGCATAACCCAGGGGCGGCACCTCCTCCTCGCTGTTCACCTCGGGCAGGGCGAGCACCCGGCCATAATCGCGCAGCTGCTCCCTCGCCTGCCCCGGGGCGGGGCTCGCCGGAGCCCGGTAGCCGCCGAAGGCGCCGGCAGCGGAACCGCGCTGGCCACCCCAGGCGAGGCCCGCCTGATGGGAAATCTCGCCGGTGGCGGTATCGACCGTCATACCCTCTTCCAGGCCAGCCGCGGCGTCCGCCGGGGGATCACCGGGACGGACATCCGCCAGCGCCCGATGCAGGCTGGAGAAGATGAAGTTGTGCACTTCCCGGCCGTCGCGAAAGCGCACCTCGTGTTTGGTGGGATGCACATTGACATCGACCTGGCCGGGATCCAGTTCCAGGTACAGTACAAATGCCGGGTGGCGGCCGTGGTACAGCACGTCGCGATAGGCCTGTTTGACCGCATGCGCCACCAGCCGGTCGCGGATAATACGGCCGTTGACGAAAAAATATTGCAGGTCGGCCTGGCTGCGGGAGAAGGTGGGCAGGCCCACCCAGCCCCACAACCTGAACTGCGGCAGGTCCGTTTCCAGATAGAGCGCCTGGTCCATAAACGCGGGGCCGCACACCGTGGCCACCCTGCGCTGGCGTTCCGCCTGGCTGTGGCCGGGTAGCAGGTTATGCAATACCCGGCCGTTGTGGCGCAGGCTGAAGCCGACATCAAAACGTGACAGGGCGAGGCGTTTCACCACCTCTTCCAGGTGGTTGAACTCGGTTTTCTCGGTGCGCAGGAACTTGCGACGGGCCGGTGTATTGAAAAACAGGTCGCGCACTTCCACCGTGGTGCCCCGGGGATGGGGCGCCGGCTTCAGCTGCACCTCCATCTCGCGGCCCTCGCAGGCGGCGCAACTGCCCTGGCTGCCATCATCGGCACAGTTGCTGGTCAGGGTGAGGCGGGACACCGAGCCGATACTGGCCAGGGCTTCCCCGCGAAAGCCCAGGCTGCCCACCCGCTCCAGGTCTTCCAGCGACGCTATCTTGCTGGTGGCGTGTCGTGCCAGCGCCAGCGGCAGGTCTTCCGCCGCCATCCCACCGCCATTGTCGCGGATACGGATCAGCTTGCTGCCGCCGGCCTCCACGTCGATATCCACCCGCGTGGCTCCGGCGTCCAGGCTGTTCTCCAGCACCTCCTTGACTACCGACGCCGGGCGCTCAACCACCTCACCGGCGGCGATCTGGTTGGCCAGCCTGGGGCTGAGCAGGTGGATACGGGACATTCGGGACCTTACATCAGATGGCGGGAATCAGCAGTTTCTGCCCCACCATAATTTTTTCCCCGCTGATGCCGTTGCGGTTCTTGAGATCGGACACGGGAATTTTGAAACGCTCGGCTATACCGGACAGGGTATCGCCCCGGGCGATGGTGTACTGCTGCCCGTCCTGCTGCTTCTGCCAGGCGATCAGTGTGCCCGAAGGGGGATGCGCCAGGAACCATTCCCGGATCCCACTGTAAATAGCCCGCGCCATTTTCTTCTGGTAGGCGCTGGTGGACAGCAGTTGTGACTCGTTCGGGTTGGAAATGAACCCGGTCTCCACCAGGATGGAGGGAATATCGGGGGACTTGAGCACCGCAAAGCCCGCCTGCTCGACACTGTTCTTGTGCAGTTTCGCCACCGCATCGACGTGGCGCAGGACCTTGCCGCCCAGTTTCAGGCTATTGTCCAGGGTTGAGGTCATCGACAGGTCAGCCAGCACCCCGGCCAGCAGGTCATCCTTGTCGGAGAGAGTCACGCCACCCACCAGGTCGGCCTCGTTCTCCCGCTCGGCCAGGTAGCGCGCGGCGGTGGAGGTGGCGCCCTGGGTGGAGAGCGCGTACACCGAGGCGCCGTGCGCTTCACGGCGCTTGAAGGCGTCGGCATGAATGGAGACAAACAGATCCGCCTGGCGCTGGCGCGCGAGATCGCGGCGGCCGCGAAGGCTGATGTAGTAGTCGCCGGTGCGAATCATCGTCGGCTGGAAGCCCTTGTCCGCCTTCAACAGTGCGTTGAGTTCCCGGGCGATGGCCAGCACGACATCCTTCTCGCGGCGCCGGTTGGGGCCGATGGCGCCGGGGTCTTCGCCACCGTGGCCGGCATCGATGGCGATGATAATGTCACGTTTGTCGGAGTGCTGAACACTCTTGGTTACCACCGCCTGCTGTTGCGGCGCCTTGTCGTACAGGTCCAATACCAGGCGATCGCCAGCCTGCTCGTTGGCCTTGAGAAAAAAACTTCGGGGATTCACCACCGCGCTCAATTCCAGCACCACCCGAAGATCATCGCCCTGGCGGATGCCGGTGCGGATCATTTGTACCGGGGTGCCTTCCAGCTTGAGGTCGGGAGTACCGCTCTTGATACTGGTGTTCTCGACATCGAGCACAATACGACTGGGGTTCTCGAGCACGATAAGCTTGTGGTCAGCCGGCCCGCTCAAGTCAAAGACGATACGCGTATGGTCGGGGGCGCGCCAAAGACGTACGTCTTGCACCTCCACAGCCCACGCCGGGAACGCTGTCAGCATTCCCAGGATGGCCCCGATCCACGTCCTGCCCATGTCACTCCCGCCGCGTGTACCGCGGCCTCTTGCAATTACTGTCGCTGGTAGCCGCGACTTGTCTTGTATTTGCCCGCCCCGGGCAATCAGCCCCGGCCGGGTGCGCGACTCCGTCAACAGGCGCTGCCCCGCGCCTGCATTCGCGCTATCACGGCCTTCCCCGGGATCGTGTCAGCACACAGCAGCAGGCGACGGCCAGAACCTTCGCGCTCTATTTTAATCCTTATATCCGCTGTGGGCAAAGCGCCTTCGCCTCGCTGCGGCCACTCCACCAGGCAGATCGCGTCATCATCGAAATATTCCCGAATACCCATGAATTCCAGCTCTTCCGGATCACCGAGCCGATACAGATCGAAGTGGAAGACCCGCCGCTGCGCCAGCTGGTAGGGCTCAACCAGGGTGTAAGTGGGACTTTTCACCGCGCCGCGGTGACCCAGCCCCTGGATAAAACCGCGACTCAGCGTGGTTTTGCCCATACCCAGATCGCCGCTGAGGTAGATCACCAGCGGGGCTGTGGCCGCCTGCGCCAGCCGTGCGCCGCAGGCTACCATGGCCGCTTCGTCCGCGGCCCTGAGTTCGAGCGCGGTCACATTCACCCCAGCAGGGCGCGCATGTGGGGAACCAGGTCGCTGGCGAGCAGGCCGCGCTGCCCGTCCTGGGCCGCGATATCCGCAGCCGCCCCGTGCAGGCAGACCCCCAGCGCAGCCGCCTCCAGCGCGGGCAGGTGTTGCGCCAGCAGGGCACCGATCACGCCACTGAGCACGTCGCCCATACCGCCGCTGGCCATGCCCGGGTTACCGTAATCGGCCAGCAGCAGCTGGTTGTCATCTGCGATGAGGCTGCCATTGCCCTTGAGCACGACCACACCGCCGAAGCGTTGCACCAACCGGCGCACCGCGTCAAACCGATCGGCCTGAATGTCGGCGGTGGATGTCGCCAGCAGGCGCGCCGCCTCGCCCGGATGAGGAGTTAACACCCGGTTTTCGCGCCGCTCCCCGGCAACCACCCTGCCCTCTGCCAACAGGTTCAGGCCGTCCGCATCCAGCACCATCGGCTTACCGCTGGCTGACGCCACCTGCAGCAACTGCTCGGACCAGGTCGAGCGACCCAGCCCGGGGCCTACCACCAGCACATCGGCCGACTCAATCAGCGGCGCCAGTTCCTGCCCGGACAGCACCCCCAGGGGCATCGCCTCGGGTGTGCGGGCCACCAGCGCCGCCACATGTTCCGGCCGGGTCGCAACCCGCACGAGGCCGGCGCCGCAGCGCAGTGCCGCCTCAGCCGCCAGCGCCGCGGCGCCCGCCATGCCGTAATCGCCGCCCACCACCAGCACGGTCCCGTAAAGTCCCTTGTGCGCAGTGGCCGGCCGCTCCGGCAGGCGCTCCAGCAGGTGTTCCAGTTCCAGCCGGTAGCTGTCGCAATCCACCTGCCGATACACCTCGGGGGGAACCCCGAGGTCGTTGAATTCGACAGCGCCGGTGTAATCGGCCGCCGCCATGGTAAACAGGCCGCGCTTGAGGGCTATGAAGGTCACCGTGAGGTCGGCCCGCACCGCGAGCCCGAGCACCCGCCCGGTATCCGCGCACAATCCCGAGGGAATATCCACCGCCAGCACCGGGGCGCCACTGGCATTGACCGTGGCGATGGCCTCCCGGTACTCATCGCGGACATTCCCGCCGAGCCCGGTACCGAGCATGGCATCGACGATTACCCCCAGGCTCAGCAGTGGCGTTTCGTCAAAGGCTGCGATCTTCACACCGTTGCCCAGGGCCTGCTGCCTGGCGAGCAGGGCGTCACCGCTGATCCTGGCGGGATCGCCCAGTTGCAGCACGGTGACGTTAATACCGCGCTTGTGGGCGAGGTCTGCCAGCAAAAAGCCGTCGCCGCCATTGTTGCCGGTACCGCATAGAACCTGGATGAAATCGACCTCCGGCCAGTTATCCAGCAGGCAATCGAAGGCCGCGCTGGCGGCGCGTGACATCAGTGTGATGCCCGGGATGCCGTAGTCGTGGATGGCGCAGTGATCCAGCGCCCGGGTCTGGGCTGCGGTGTAGAGGCGCTCGCTGCCTGGCATGTCGATCACTTGTTAACTTCTCCTGCAGTGTGGCCGTGGCTGTGGCTGTGGCTGTGGCTGGTGCTTTTAACCGAATACCCTGACCGGGGTAGTGCGTTCACACCAGCGTGCTTTTCGGCATTGTCATTTCAATCGAAAAGAATCCGTAGAAATACGACCGATTTCAACAATGTTCTGGCAGAATTGTACACCCAAGTCCTCCGGTACCGGCGCCAAATTGTCCCTGCAACTTTCCACCCACGAACAAATCGAGCTGGCGGCGCAGATCCGCGCTTGGGCGCTCGAGCTTGGCTTCCGGCAATTGGGGATCGCCGATATCGAACTGGCGCAACACGAGGCCTACCTGCAGAAATGGCTGGAGGCGGGTTATCACGGCAGCATGGACTACATGGCAAGCCATGGCAGCAAGCGCGCCCGGCCCAAGGAACTGGTGCCCGGCACCTGCCGGGTGATCTCTGTGCGAATGGACTATCTGGCGGAAGACACCCTGCCGCTGGAGGTGCTGGCCGCCCCCGACAAAGCCTATATTTCCCGTTATGCGCTGGGGCGCGACTACCACAAGCTAATGCGCAAACGCCTGGCAACGCTGGCAGGACGCATCGCACAACTGGCGGGGGGCGGCCAGTACCGGGCCTTTGTCGACAGCGCGCCGGTGCTGGAGCGCGCTATCGCGGAAAGGGCGGGCATGGGCTGGATCGCCAAGAACACCATGCTCATCAACGCGGATGCCGGCTCCTGGTTCTTTCTGGGCGAAATTTACACCGACCTGCCTCTGCCGGCGGATATACCGCAGGCCACAAAACACTGCGGCACTTGCACCGCCTGCCTGGATATCTGCCCCACCGATGCATTTACCGGACCCTTCCAGCTGGATGCGCGCAAATGTATTTCCTACCTGACCATCGAGCACAAGGGGTCGATAGACCCGGCCCTGCGGCCGCTGATGGGCAACCGCGTGTTTGGCTGTGATGATTGCCAGCTGGTTTGCCCCTGGAACAAGTTTGCCCAGGTCACCGAGGAAGGCGATTTTACGCCGCGCCACGGGCTGGCGGATGCCGATCTGGTTGAACTGTTCCTGTGGGATGAGGCGACCTACCTGGCCAACACCGAGGGTTCCGCCATCCGTCGCATCGGCCACGAACGCTGGCTGCGCAACCTGGCTATAGCCCTGGGCAATGCACCCACCACCGACGCCGTTACCGATGCGCTGTTGAGACGGCGCGATTCCACCTCGGAGATCGTGCGGGAGCACGTGGCCTGGGCCCTGGCAAGGCACACAGGCTGCTGAAACGGCTCAGTCAGGCCAGCCTGAGGAAATGCTCGCGGTAATAGCGCATCTCCTCGATCGATTCCCGGATATCGTCCAGTGCCAGGTGGGTTGAAGTCTTGGTCACACCGGCCTCCAGCTCCGGCCGCCAGCGCTGCACCAGGATCTTCAGGGTGCTGACGTCCAGGTTGCGGTAGTGGAAGTAGCGCTCCAGCTCCGGCAGGTGACGTGCCATAAAGCGTCTGTCCTGGCAGATGCTGTTGCCGCACATGGGGGAAGCGCCCGCCGGCACCCACTGTTGCAGGAATGCCAGGGTCAACTCCTGTGCGGCGCGCTCACCGTGCACGCTCGTGCGCACCCGGTCCACCAGCCCGGAGTGGGTATGATGGGTGGTATTCCACTCATCCATGGCTGCCAGGGTCGCGTCGGCCTGGTGCACCGCGATCACCGGCCCCTCCGCCAGGGTGTTGAGCTCGCTGTCGGTGACAATGGTCGCGATTTCGATCACCACATTGTGGTCCGGATCGAGGCCGGTCATCTCCATATCTACCCAGATCAGGTTGTTGGGGTCTTGCATGAGGCTCGGTTCCCGGGAAGACATGATATCCGCAGTGTAGCAAATTGCCTCGACAGCGCTACGCACTGCGCCAATAATGCCAAAATGTCCAAACGCAAGCTCACTCGCCAGCAGGCCTGGCGCATCGAAAAAATCCAGGGGGAACGGACCCGGCGGGCCGACAAGCGCGACGCCCTGGTCGAGCAGTCCCTGGCCAGCGGGGCGCTCGGCCCGGAGCGGCACGGCCTCGTCACCGCCCACTTCGGCACCCAGGTGGAAGTCGAGTCCGTCCCCGGCCAACGCGTTCGCTGCCACCTGCGCGCCAACCTCGAGGGCCTGGTCACCGGCGACCAGGTGGTGTGGTGCGCGGGCGAGCCCACCGGGGTCATCGTCGCGCAGGGCGAGCGCCACAGTGTGCTCTGCAGGCCAGACCCCTACGGCAAGCTCAAGCCCGTGGCAGCCAATATCGACCAGATCGTGGTGGTTATCGCGCCCCTGCCCGAACCGCACGCGATGCTGATCGACCGCTACCTGGTGGCGGCCGAAACCGTGAACATCGAGCCGGTGATCCTGCTCAACAAGACCGACCTGCTGGCAGCGGACCCCAAGCTGCGCCAACAACTCGATGAGCTGCTGGCGATCTACCCGACGCTGGGGTACCGCATTCTCCACACCTCGAGCAAGCGCGGCGGGCTGGAGGAGTTGCACGCGGCCCTGCGGGAGCGCACCAGCGTGTTCGTGGGGCAGTCGGGTGTCGGCAAATCCTCGCTGGTCAACGCGCTGCTGCCGGATGTGGCGCTGCGGGTGGGCGCCCTGTCGGAGAGCACCAGCAAAGGCACCCATACCACCACCACCGCCCAGCTGTTCCACCTGCCCTCCGGCGGCAGCCTGATCGACTCGCCGGGCATCCGCGAGTTCGGCCTGTGGCATATGAGCAGGGAGCAGGTGGAACAGGGCTTTCGCGAGTTCCGGCCCCTGCTGGGCAGCTGCAAGTTCCGCGATTGCCGGCATGTGCATGAGCCGGGCTGCGCGATCCTCGGGGGGCTGGCGTCCGGTGCGATCAGCGAGAAGCGGATGGACAGTTATCGGCGGATTGTTGCCAGCCTGGAAGCTGGCTAATCGGTTGTGGTGGCTGCCGGGCCGGTCGCGTAAACACCCGACCCAGAGACCAGCCCTCAGGCAAACTTACCCAAAGATTCACCCAACCGCGTCGGCGCACCCGCAACATAAGCCGCATCAAACTCAACCGCATCCTTCGGAAACAGGAGGATAACGGTAGAGCCGAGCTTGAAGCGCCCCATCTCCTCACCCTGGGCGAGTTCAATCGTGCGCGGCACCGCCACATAATCGTGATTCACCGGATTGCGGGTGGGTGGCGCCACCTGCCCTGACCAGACGGTTTCGATGCCTGCCACCACCATCGCCCCCACCAGAACCATCGCCATAGGTCCGGCGGCAGTATCGAAATAGCAAACCAGACGCTCATTTCTGGCAAACAGGCGCGGCACGTTCTCCGCGGTGACCTGGTTGACCGAGAACAGCTTCCCGGGGATGTAACTGGTGGCTGTCAGGCGTCCCGCCACTGGCATATGCACCCGGTGATAATCCCGCGGCGACAGGTAGATGGTCGCAAACCAGCCGTCGGCGAACTGCTCTGCCCGCGACGCATCGCCACCCAGCAACTCCCAGGTACTGAAGGACTGGCCCTTGGCCTGGAACACGCGACCGCCCTGGATGGCGCCCAACTGGCTGATGGAGCCATCGGCGGGGCAGACAATATCCGCCTCCGCCAGGGAACGGGCATCCTCCCGCAAAGGGCGGGTAAAAAACGCATTGAAGGAAGCATAACCGGTGGGATCCGGGTCGGCGGCCTCGGTCATATCCACGTTGAAATGACGGATAAAAATGTGAATCAGCCAGTTTTTCAGCCACAACGGGTGGCGCAAGTCCGCCAGCCACCCGGCACAGCGTGACAACAGGTGCTGCGGTAAAATATGCTGTAAAATAATGAATAACTTGTCCATGAGTTGTAGTGTTATACCGGTAGATTAATAAAAATAGACATTGCGAGGTGAGTATAACAGTGAAGATGTGGCTGCTGGCACTTATCATCACCGCTCCCGTCCTGGCAGATGACCAGCAATCGCCGAAGGCCGACCCATCCGACAGCATCCGGGGCTGGGAGGCGGCAGCGCCCGCAGACGATCCCAACCAACCCCCTGAAAACTGGATGGACTCCAGCCACAGCTATGCCACCGAACAGGCACAGGCACTCACCGAGTGGATGGACGACTACTTTGGCGAGCCGAATTATGAGCTCGAATCCGCGGAATCCCAGGTGCGCATCGACTTCACCACCGACTGGGACGAGCAGGACGGCACCAATAACAACGTGCGCCTGCGCGGCAAAATCCAGGTCCCCAGGATATCGAAGCGCCTCAACCTGGTATTCAGCGACGAGGGCGGTGACGAACTTGACCCCGACCGCGAGGAGCGCAAACTGGACGACAGTTTCGGCCTGTTGTACCGGGTCTCGGAGGGCAAGCACTCGCGCTTTGACCTCACCATGGGTATCAGCTGGAACAACGTTCGACCGGGGGTGCGCTACCGCTACCAGGGCGCCCTGAGCGATGTGAGCACCTACCGCTTCACCCAGCGACTGCAGTATGAAAACAGCGAGGGCGGCTACGCCACCAGCCAGATCGAGCTGAACCGGGTGCTGGACGAAGACACCATCCTGCGCTGGAACAACCGGGCAGTGTATGGCGAGGAAACCAACGGCACGGAATGGCTGTCACGCGTGTCCCTGTTCCAGCGCCACAAGACGATAAACGGCAAACGCCAGATGGGCATCAACTACTTTGGCGCGGTCAACGGCTTCACTGATCCCGATTATGTAAAGAACTATCGCCTGGGTGTCCTGTTCCGCCGCCAGGTCTACCGCGACTACCTGTTCCTGGAACTGGAACCGGCCTATAACTATCGCAAGGAAAACGAGGATGCAAACCGCCAGTTCGCCTGGAGCATAGCCCTGCGCCTGCAGATTGCGCTGGAGCGCGACCTGGCCCGCAAGAAGAACAGGAATAAAGCCCAGCGCAAGGGCGCTGATCCGACCGCAGGCACCGCCTCCGGCGAGGCGCTGCTTGCGCCGGAGGAGAAAGGGAGCCCTGGCCAGCCGGCCACTGACTCCCTGCCCACCGACTATTCCGCGTACACGGAGGACGACCTATAGGTTTTCCTCGGCGAACGCCGCCAGCCTGGAACGCACAATACCATTCACATGCATGATGCCTGCATGGGGGTATTGCTTGCTCTTTTCCACCAGGTAGGTGAGCCCGGACGTGAGCGGTGAAATGTACTTGTTGTCGATCTGGGCGAGATTGCCCAGTACCACGATCTTGGAGTCCGCCCCCACCCTGCTGATCACTGACTTGAGCTGGAACTGGGTCAGGCCCTGGGCCTCGTCAATAATGATATAGGCATTGTTGAACGAGCGGCCCCGCATGAAGTTGAGCGACTTGAACTGGATATTGGCCCGCTCTTTCACGTAACTGATACTGCCGTGGCACGACTCGTCCGTGCCGTGCAGGATCTCCAGGTTGTCGTCAAAAGCTGCCAGCCAGGGCGCCATCTTTTCCTCCTCCGTCCCCGGCAGGAAGCCGATTTCTTCGGCCAGTGGCGGGGTGGAGCGGGCCACGATCAGCTTGGAGTAACGCTTCTGCTCCAGGATGGCGTGCACCCCGTAGGCCAATGCCAGCAGGGTCTTGCCTGAGCCGGCAGGCCCGGTCATCACAGTCATGTCAACGTTGTCGTCCGCCAGCAGCGACATGGCCATAGCCTGTTCCAGGTTGCGCGGTACCAGGCCCCAGAAGCGGCGGTTCATCAGATTGTCGCGACTGTCACAGCGCAGGTACACGTACTCCTTTTCCACCCGCCTGACGAAGGCCATGAACTGCAGGTCGTCGTACAGAAACATATTGGGATAGGCCTGGGGCAGGGACTTACGGGGAATACGGTGCAGGGTGCAGTCGCCCTCACGCAGGGTATCCACCTCGCTGATGGTGGACCAGAAATCGCCTTCTATATGTTCGTAGCCGCGTGCCAGCAGGTCGATATCATCCAGCACCCGGTCCCGGCGGTAATCCTCGACATGCACCAGGCCCGAACCCTTGGCCTTGATCCGCATGTTGATGTCCTTGGTCACCAGGCAGACAAACTCGTTGGGGTGCTCCGCCTGCAGGCGCAGGGCGACATTGATGATCCGGTTGTCATTGGCCTGCGCCTGGGTGTCGTCCAGGTAGGGCACCGCGGAGTTGTCCGCCATGCGCTGGTCCGGGTAGATCGCCAGGGTGCCCATGGCGCTGCCGTCCAGACTGGTGCCGGGCACATCTACCCCCTCCTGGATCTGCTGGGGCGAGGCGTTATCCACCACCTTGTCGATCATCTGGATAGCGATGCGGGCCTCGCGGCTGACGGTTTTGTCGTGCCGGTCCTTGATGTGATCCAGTTCCTCCAGGACGGTCATGGGAATCACGATGTGGTGTTGCTTGAAGGCGGTTACCGCCGTGGGGTCGTGCAGCAGGACGTTGGTGTCCAGCACATAGGTCTTCTTGGTGACAGATTTAAGGGTTGTTTTTTCTACGCGCAGGGCGGAGCCTGAGTCCATAGAGGATTCCTCATCAAAGTATCACGGGGTAATGGTCTGGCGGAAATCTGCTGGTCGGGGTCCGACGGCACCCGTCGGGGTCGAGGTGGCTGGGAGGGTGTTCTGCTCAGCCAGCGGCGCGATGCCGGGGGCGTATGATGCTGGAGCCCTGGTGGCTCGGTGGCAGCGCCTGGGCGCTTTGTATGTGACACATGGCAACAGACGATGTGCTGTCCTGCCTGCATCCGGAAATCAGTCAATGGCTCTTCCCGGCGGGGGCTGGTTACTACCGCGTTGCACCGATTATCAAACCCTCTTCGCCGGCCTGTCAATGGCAACAGGGCAAATGGCCCGCAAATCGCGCCGCCGGGACATAACTCACTGACACGGCGGGCGATTTCCGCTAGGATAGCGCGCCTGTATTCAAGAACCTATAAGTAGCTCCCTCGATGCTCAACCAGGACTCCCTGTCGCAACTGAAAGGCCTCAAATCCCAGATGGAGGCTGAGAAGGAGCGCGCTGAGGCTGTGATCAAGGGTACGCAGAATCGTTACGGTTTTGCGGTACTCGACGACGGCCGTGAAATTTTTATCCCGCCGGACGAGATGCTGAAGGTGTTTCCCGATGACCGGGTGATGGTCTGTATCCGGCCCGCCAAGGACAACAAGACCATTGCTGACATCGAGAAGCTGGTGGACAGCCCGCTGGGCGACTTCACCGGCCGCTGCGTGCGCAAGGGCAAGGCGGTGTTTGTCGAACCGGACCTGCAGCAGCTGAACCGCTGGCTGTTTATCCCGCCCCACGCGCGCAATGGCGTCAAGGAGGGCGACTATGTGCGCTGCGCGATCCTGCGCCATCCCATTCGCGACGGCAAGCCGCAGGCGAAGGTGCTGGCTGTCATCGGCGATGACAATACACCCGGGATCGAGAATCTCTACAGCATGGCCAAGTATCGGCTGGCTGCGGAGTGGAGCAGCGCCTGCAAACACGAAGTCGAGCGCCTGGTGGCCAATTGCCGGCCGCTGGAAACCGGGAAACGGCGGGACCTCACCGACCTGGAATTCATCTCCATCGATACCGTCAAAACACAGGACATCGACGATGCCCTGTACGCCGAAATAAGCAGCGACGGCTGGACCCTGTTTGTGGCGATCGCGGACCCGACCGCGTATATCGACGCCGACAGCGAACTGCATCGCGACATCGCCGCCCGGGGCGCATCCGTATATTTTCACGGCGACGTCCTGCCCATGCTGCCGGAGCAGTTGTCGCAGGACACCTGCGCCCTGTCCGAGGGCAGCGATCGCCCCGCCCTGGTCTGCAAGGTCGCTATCAGCGATAGCGGCGAGGTCGGGGATTTTGAGTTTATCGAGGCCACCGTGCGCTCGCGGGGCAAACTGTCGTACTACGGGGTCGAGCGCTACCTGAATGGCCAGGGCGATGACCTGATGAGCCACGCCACCCCGCTGGAGGCCTTGTACCAGGTATTTCGCGCCCTGCGCGCGCACCGGGAGGCGCACGGACTGGTGATGGAGGACCGGCGGGAATTCCGCTGGATCCTCAACGATAGCAAGCAGATAGAGACCATAGAGCCGTTCGAGAAGCTCCTGTCCCAGAAACTGGTGGAAGAGTGCATGATCGCCGCGAATCGCTGCGCCGCGCAATTCCTACGCCAGCGGGGCGCCAACGGCCCCTTCGTCACCCATCCCGGTATCCGCGCCGACCGACTGGATGAGGCCCGCAAATTTTTGGCGATGCACGCGCCAGCCGTGGCGGAGCTCGACCCCACCACGGTGGAGGGCTACCGCGACATCATGCGCTGCCTGTCCTCCCAGGAGCACAAACTGCCGTTGCGGGGTATGATCAACCGCCTGCTGACCCGCGCCGAGTTGAGCACCCAACCGGGCGCCCATATGGGCATGGCGCTGGACACGTACACCAACTGCACCTCACCGCTGCGCAAATACGTGGATTTTCTGGTGCACCTGCAAATCAAGGCACAACTGCACCAGCAAAAATCCGACCGGGTGAGCCCCCCGGTACTCGCCACGCTGGCGCAGCGCCTGCAAAATACCCGCACTGCCACCCAGGAAGCGGAGCGCTGGCTGGCGGGCAAATACCTGGCCAGGCTGGCCGCCAGCGGCGAGGACGTGACGTTCAAAGCCCATATCACCCACGTCAACAGCAGCGGCTTTACCGTGCGCCTGGATGACAACGGCCTGGAAGGCTTCGTGGATTTACGCAAGGATCCGGAGAAGTTCAGTTATGACAAGTGGACATCGAGCCTGACCAGCACCACCCGCCGGTTCCAGCTGGAGCAATCGGTCGAGCTGTGCTTCCTGGTGGTGGACGCGGCAAACCAGTACCGCGCCATGTTCAGGCTGGTGGAGGGCTGCGGCCTGAAGCCGCCAAAGAAGCCCGAGGTGAAGACTGCCCCCGACGCGGACGCGGCGGCGAGCTAATGGGCGCGGCGGTCGAGCACTGACGTTTTGCCCACCCGGGCAATGGCGTGCAGGCCGTCCGTCAGGCAGGCCTGGACCCGGGTCACCAACTGGATCATTTCCGCTACACCCAGTGCCCGCAGGTAATGCCCCATATCGCGGTGGGTGTCCAGCTCGACACGGGTATCCACCAGGCGAAACGCCTGGATGATCAGTTGCTCGCTGGAGTTAAAGTCACCTTCCTGCCCGAAAATCAGCTTGGTGAAGGTATCCACGATAGCCATTTCACTGATGGCGCCATCCGTGCTGCATTCGTGAGCCATGTTCACCAACTTACCCCCGATTAATGGTCCCACCCGCGCCAAACCGCCGTTTCATGCGCCAGGGGAGTACTTGAGTATGGCTGAAACGAGCCCACGGACCGGTCAATATTTAGTCAATATTTCACAAAACCGGTGCCGCGGGTGACCGATTCACCCCATATGGGGCAGGAAACCGGGCCGCCAGGTCAGAAACTGGCGTGGCCCGGGGTTCGGGGGAAGGGTATGGCGTCGCGCACGTTCTCCATGCCCGTGACATAGTTGAGCAGTCGCTCAAAACCGAGACCGAAGCCTGCATGAGGCACCGTGCCATAGCGGCGCAGGTCCCGGTACCACCACAGCTCCTCTTTCAGCTGCGACTCCATCCGCGCGTCCAGTATATCCAGCCGCTCCTCGCGCTGGCTGCCGCCGATGATCTCGCCAATGCCCGGCGCCAGTACGTCCATCGCCGCGACCGTTTTGCCATCATCATTCAGGCGCATGTAAAATGCCTTGATATCCTTCGGGTAGTTCATCACCACCACCGGGCGCCCCACGTGCCGCTCGGACAGATAGCGCTCGTGCTCGGACGCCAGGTCCAGGCCCCAGGCCAACGGGAACTCGAAGGTCTGGCCGCAGTTGCTGAGGATAGCGACGGCCTGGCCGTAGTCCATGCGCTCAAAATTGCTGTCGATGACCGTTCGCAGGCGGGTTATTACCGTCGGGTCGATATGCTGCGCGAAAAACGCCATGTCGTCCTCCCGCTCCTCCAGCACCCGGGTGAATACATACTTGAGCAGGTCCTCCGCCAGGTCGGCGTCGTCATTGAGGTCGGCAAAGGCGATTTCCGGCTCCACCATCCAGAACTCCGCCAGATGGCGGCTGGTATTGGAGTTTTCCGCCCGGAACGTGGGGCCGAAGGTGTACACCTTGCTCATGGCCAGGCAGTAGGATTCCACCTCGAGCTGGCCCGAGACCGTGAGAAACGACTCCCCGCCAAAAAAATCCTGGCTGTAATCCACCGCGCCGGCCGGGGTGCGTGGCGGATTGGCGATATCCAGGGTACTGACCCGGAACAGTTCCCCGGCGCCCTCACAATCGCTGCCGGTGATAATGGGGGTGTTGATCCAGCAAAAGCCGTGGGCGTGAAAATAATTGTGGATGGCATTGGCCAGGGTGGTGCGCACCCGGGTAATCGCGCCAATGGTATTGGTGCGCGGACGCAGGTGAGCCTGGGTGCGCAGGTACTCAAAACTGTGGCGCTTCTTGGCGATGGGGTAGGTTTCCGGGTCATCCACCCAGCCCACCACCTCGACCGCGGACGCCTGTATCTCCACGTTCTGGCCCTTGCCTTGCGACGCCACCAGCTCCCCGCGAACCACCACCGCGCAGCCGGTGGATAATTTCAGCAACTCGTTCTCGTAATTGGCGAGCGAGGCGGGGGCCACGGCCTGGATGGCGTCAAAACAGGAGCCGTCGTGGACCGCCAGGAATGAAAATCCCGCCTTGGAATCGCGTTTGCTGCGCAGCCAGCCGCGCACACAAACCTGCTGGCCAATGGCCGCCTGCCCCTTGAGGACGCTCACTACCGAATGATTCTGGGACATGTGCCGGCTGGACCTCTATCTGGCGATGCGGGTAATTTTGCTGCCTTCCAATGTCAGGTTGTACATCAACCCGGTATTGGAAAAAATGAAGCCCACCACGGATTCCCCGACGGTCTGCGAGTCGAAACTGCCGTCGGCGCCCAGCTTGACCAGCGCCACACTGCCGTCGACGCCGACTTTCCAACCGGCGCTGTTCTGGAATTTTTTCAGGGCCTCATCGGTCATGAAAAGAATGACCTCCGCCTTGGTCTGCACTCCCACCTGCAGTCCGAACGAGGCCCCGGCGGTGACGAAATAGGACGTCGGCTTGCCCGGCACCAGCAGCGAACCCTCTCCGTACTCGCCGCCCACCCCAAACCCCATCTTCACGACATCGGGAAACACCAGGACACCGGAGGCCTTATCCACCAGCTCCCCGGCTGCGGTGGAGTGAGCCCGCAACTTGAGCAGCGCCTCGGCGCTGCCAGCATCGATCACCGCCCTGGTATCCGCCCACAGCAGCGGCGCGGGCAACAGCAGCAACAAGCCCAGCAGCGGGCCCATCAAACCGGCCCGTTTTGAATTGAACATTGGTACGTCTCCTTATGATTATCGATGTCCCGGGGCGAACCGCTTTCCCCATCGACCTGCCTCGCGCCCCGCGAAGCAGGGCAATTCTACACCAACACCAGCGCCCGGTGCAGCGACAGGGCACTCGGGCCGGGCACTTGTGACGGATTTAAAATGCAGTTCTAATGTGGTCCCCGTGGCTCTCCACACCGGCACCGCAGGAAATTGCATGAAACAGGACAAGATCAAGTCCCTGGAGGGAGGCAACTACCTCAGCTTCTCCACCCGCAGGAAATCCGGCGAATTCGTCGCCACACCGGTCTGGTTCGCCCCGGATGGTGACAGCTACTACCTGTTTTCGGCCGGTAACGCCGGCAAGGTAAAGCGCCTGCGCAATTTCAGCGAAGCGCGCATTGCCGCCTGTACGGCAAGTGGCCGGCTGACCGGTGACTGGCTGGAAACGAAAGCCTGGCTGCTGGAAAAACCCGCCGACAACGCCAGGGCGCTCAAGGCCCTGCGCCGCAAGTACGGCTGGCAGATGGCCATCGGCGACTGCTTCGCCTCGCTCACGGGGAGAATGGGTCGCCGGCAATATATCCGGGTTGAACGGCCCGGCGAGTGAGCAGGCGCCGCACTGCACTACTGGCGCTCTGCCGCTGCGATTCACCAGGCCCCGGCCAGCCGGGCCTTGCGCACCTCCTCCAGCTGCAGCTGATATTGCGCAATATCGGAATACAGGGTGGCCATTTCTATCGCCTTCTCTATGTCGGCGGTGGCGGCGTCGAACTCGTTTAGCTGGTAGTAAATGACACCGCGACTGAACAGCAGATGGCTGTCAGTCGGCGCCAGCGCCACTGCCTGGTTATAGTGATCCAGTGCCGCGGCCCAGTTGTCCGCCGCGGCAGCCTCATCTCCCTGCCAGGCGTGGTAGTAGGGATTCGCCTGGCGGTGGCTTGCAACCCTTGCCAGCCAGTGTGCCCGGTCCTCCTCGCGTCCCTCCATACCGTATAGCACGACCAGATTGGTCATGGCCGAGTATTCGGTCGCATCCAGCTCCAGCGCCTGCAGATAACTGCGTTCGGCTTCCTGGTGCTGGCCGCTGTAACGGTAAATAGCACCGAGATTGACCCACAGGTGTGAGTTGGCCGGGCTCAGGAACAGCGCATTCACCGCATACAGCCAGGCCGTTTCCACATCGTTGTTAACCAGGGCATCCATGGCGATATTGTTGTAGTACAGGGCCTGGGCGTCGCTGTCGGTCAACTCGTACGCGCGGGTGATATCGCGCGAGGGTGGCGGGTCTATATCCACCATGTAGCGCGATCCGTCGGCCAGGCGCACGACCACGTTGACATGCAAACTGACCTGTACGCGCTCGCTAACCCGGCTCCAGTGGGGCCGCACTTCCACCCACTGGTAATTGGCGCTGAGCCCCGCTTCACGGGCCAGGGCGACAAACAGGTTGGCGTAGGACAGGCAATTGGCCACCCCGCTGTGGAATACCTCGCGGGCGCTGCCCTCGGCATAGGGGGAATACTGCATATCGAGACCGGCGGCACCGCGCACCGCCTGGTGCAGGGACATAAGCCGCACGCGGCTGTTGCGCTGGTCACCGGTGTAGCTCGCGACAAACGCCCGCATGGACTCGTCCACTGCCAGTAATTCGGGGCGGGTGAGGCGGTTGGCGACATCCGCCACCGTCAGCGTACCACCGGCGACCTGCAGTGGCGGGAGCTGGCTGATGGTGCGGTTATCGACGCCCGGGCTGGCACAGCCCACAAGCGCGCCGGCCAGGACCAGCGGTGCCAGCGCACGGCGCCAGCTCCGCGCCGTTGACCGCGGCACGGGGACCGCCGCGGGCTCTGTGGAAGGCGTCATAAGCTCCTCCTCAGCGTCAAGTATACCCCAGCTCCCCGCCTGCGCGAGCGGCTACCTTGATCTGAGTCAATGCGCGTTTTCTGGCGCCGCGCGAGCCTTTTGGGGGGTTTTCCAGCAAACCATAGTGAGGAGTCATCCCGTGACCACACACCTGTCACCCGACGATACCGCCGCCGACCGGCGCGCCATGCGCCAGCTCGCTACTGTTATCGGTTGTATAGCGATTGCCGCCGTTATCATGGCGGTGGCGGTTGGCCTTTTGATGGGCTAGCGCAAGTCTCGCGCGGGGCCGTCAGGCGGCGGTGTGCAAGCCGCACTCGCGGCCGTCCTGTACCTTGGTGGGATCAAAATAGTGGCGGCAGGTGGGCAACTGGTGTTGCGCCATGTAGGCCTCAACCTCCTCCTCCGACCAGTAGAAAATCGGCGCCACCTTGATGATGCCGCGGCTGTCCATGGACACGATATCCAGTGACTGGCGGTGCTCGGTTTCCATCTGGCGGATACCGGTCAGCCAGACTTCGGGGGCAAAATCGCGCAGGGCCTGATCGAAGGGTTCCAGTTTCACCTGCCGCGTGAATTCCTGGTGACGCTCCTCCTCGTCTATGGTGGGAATACCACCCATAATCGCGTTGCGGCGCTCGCTGGTCATCTGTGGGGAATAGACGTGGATATTGATCTCCAGGTCCCGGATCAGTCGCTCCGCCACCACGTAGGTGTCGCGCAGGTTGTAGCCCGTATCCACCCAGACAGTGGGCACCGTATTATCGACCTGCCCCACCAGGTGCAGCATGACCGCGGCATTGCGGCCCATACTGGTAGTGGCGATGGTCCTGCGGCCGAGGTCGAGCGCCCAACGCACCACATCCTGTGGGCTGGCATCCCGCAGGCGGGCGTTCACAAGGTCAAAATCCAGGTCCAGGGGTCGCATCGGTCGCAATTTTCGCTATAGGGGGCCGCACTTTATAGAACAAAAAAGCCGTATACAAATAACAAAGCTTTATATGGTTATTCTTCCCCCGGACGACGGTGACGGCTGTACGGCGGCCGGCAAAAAGTGCCACTTTCGCTGGCATCCTGGCGCACTTGCCCACCCCCCGCCCTACCGCCAATACTGGGCGGCATACATTCTGCGGAGAGTCCCATGAAAAACCCCCTGTGTGATCGTCTCGGTATCGACTACCCGATCTTTGCCTTCACCCACTGCCGCGACGTGGTGGTGGCGGTGAGCAAAGCGGGGGGCATCGGCGTGCTGGGAGCGGTGGGCTTCAGCCCCGCCCAGCTCAAGGAAGAACTGGACTGGATCGATGCCCATATCGGCGACAAACCCTACGGCGTCGATATCGTCATTCCGCAGAAATACGAGGGTATGGGCGACTTGTCAGCCGAAGAGATGGAGGCCCGGCTGTGGAAGATGGTGCCCCGGGAGCACATGGATTTTGCCCAGAAGCTGCTGGCGGATGCCGGGGTGCCGCCCTGGCCCGATGGCAGCAAGAGCATGGGGCTGATGGGGTGGACCGACGCCACTGCCACGCCCCTCCTGGAAGAGGCCCTCACCCGACCCCGGTGCGTCATGATAGCCAATGCCCTGGGCACCCCGCCGGCGGACAAGATAAAGCTGGTGCAGGATTCGGGCCGATTGATAGGCGCCCTTTGCGGCAAAGTGAAACAGGCGGTGGCCCACCAGCAGGCGGGGCTGGATTTCGTGGTCGCCCAGGGCGGCGAGGGCGGCGGCCACACCGGCAGTGTGGGTTCCATCGTGCTGTGGCCGCAGATCGTGGACGCGATTGGCGACACCCCCATGCTGGCAGCCGGTGGCATCGGCAACGGCCGCCAGATCGCCGCGGCCCTGGCCATGGGAGCGGCCGGCGTCTGGACCGGTTCCCTGTGGCTGACCGTGGAGGAAGCCCACACCCAGCCCGCGCAAAAAGAATCCCTGCTCAATGCCACCAGCGAGGACACCGTGATTTCCCGCTCCTGGACCGGAAAGACCTGCCGCATGCTGAAAAACGAGTGGACCGAAGCCTGGGAGAGGCCGGACTCACCCAAACCCCTGGGGATGCCGCTGCAGGGGATGGTGACCTCCGATGGCATGCGCCGCACAGCGACCTATGCCGGCGTGGGCGACTGCCAGAAAGTCGCGTTCAACCCCTGTGGCCAGGTGATCGGGCAGATCAACGAGGTACAGTCATGCCGGCAGGTGATCTATCGCCTGCTGGAGGAATACGTGGACGCGGTGGGCAAAGCCGGCAGGATGCTGCCGGAGGCCTGACCGTCGGGACAGGGCTTCAGTCAGGCGGCCTTGCGCGACACAGTTTTCTCCAGTTCCGCGTGCAGGTCGAGAAACTGGGCGGTCAGCTTGTGGCTGGGTGCCATGTCGATCAGGGGGCGGTGGTCCCGGTGAGATTCCTTCATTTTGACCGAACTGGTCAGGTAAGTACGGAATATGGGGTAGCCCTCATCCTCCAGTTCCGCCACCAGTTCGCCGGGCAGGCGGGCCTGGGAGCTGAACTGGTTGATCACGATCCCCTCCACTTCCAGGTCCGGGTTGTGGTCCTCCCGCAACTCGGTAATGTTGTCCATCAGCGAGTAGAGGCTCTGGCGGGCAAAACTGTCGCAATCGAAGGGCACCAGTACCGAGTCCGCGGCGATCAGGGCCGACTTGGAGAAAAAATTGAAGTTGGGCGGGGTGTCGATGTAGATGCGGTCGTATTCGCCGTCCAGTTTATCCAGCGCATCGCGCAGCTTGTAGATCTTGTAGCGCGACTCCAGCTCCTTTTCCAGCACCGACAGCACCGGGCTGGAGGGCATCAGGTATAAATTCTCATAGGGTGTTTCCCAGACGAACGAATCGGGATTCTGGCGCATCTTGCGCGAACCCACTGTCTGCTTGAACAGGCCGGCCACACCCTGGGCCTCCGCCGGGAACGCCTCGGCGTCGATTTCCCCTACCAGGTAGTGCGTGGTATTGCCCTGCACGTCCAGGTCTATCACCAGGGTGCGATAGCCCATGGCCGCGCCGATCGCCGCCAGGTTACAGGTGATACTGGTCTTGCCGACCCCGCCTTTTTGATTGAAAACAACGCGTCTCATGACTACTGAATCCACCGTGAAAGAGGGTTGAAAGGGAGGCATCCAGTGTAATCAAAGCCGGCGGGCAATGTAAGCCGGCGGCACCAGATTTAAGCGCGCGGGCGGCGGCAAACGCCCACCGGCGGCACCCGCAGGTGCAACCACCCGTGGCGGGCGGGCCGCCCGGGATTCAGTCCTTGATCGCGATCAGGTGGATCTCGAACACCAGCGCGGAATTGGGCCCGATGTCCGCGCCGGCCCCCTGCTCACCGTAGGCCAGCCGGGGCGGGCAGACGATGCGCCACTTGTCTCCCACCGACATCATCTGCAGGGCTTCGGTCCAGGCCGGAATCACCTGGTGCACGCCGAACTCGGCGGGCTCGCCCCGCTCCACCGAGCTGTCGAACACCGTGCCGTCCACCAGCGTCCCGTGGTAGTGAGTTACCACGTTCGATTTGGGCCCCGGGCTGGCGCCATCGCCGGTTTCGAGCACCTCGTACTGCAGGCCGCTGGCAGTGGTGGTCACGCCCTCGCGCGCAGCGTTGGCCGCCAGGAACATATCCGCCAACTGCTGGCGCTTGCCCGCCTGCTCCGCCTCCAGCGCCTGTCGCCTGTCCTGGATCACCCGGTAACTGGCATTGATCTGCGCGTCATCGACGGCGGCCTGCCGATGGTGGTACCAGTGCTGGATGCCGGCCAGGACCGCGTCCAGATCCAGTCCGTCAAAGCTGTTGCGAAGCAGCTGGTCGCCGAATTGCAGGCCAAAGCCATAGCTGGCTCTTTGTTCATCAGTAGCCAGGTCCACTGCGGGGAGTAATGACATAAAATTTTCCGTTAGGCTGGTTAAAAAAAGGGGGTACCTTAACATAGGACGTCCATTTCGGAAGCAAAACGGGGATTTATCCGTATGCGAGAGATCACCGACATCCACCAGTTCTGGTTTGGCCCGCTGGACGACCGGGGTTTCGCCGCGCCGGACAGGCACCCGCTGTGGTTCAGCGCCAACCCGCACACCGATGCGGATGTGGCCGCGCGCTTCGGGGCACTGGTGGACCGGGCTGTTGCCGGCGGACTCGACCACTGGGCGGCCAGTGACAACGGTGTGATCGCCCTGGTATTGCTGCTGGACCAGTTCACCCGCAATATCCACCGCGGCACACCCCGTGCCTTCAGTGGTGACGCCCGGGCGCTGGATATCGCCCGCCGGGTAATGGCGAGAGGGCGGCACCGCGCACTACCCGCGATCCACCGGGTATTCCTCTACCTGCCGCTGGAGCACAGCGAGGAACTGGCGGTGCAGGAGAGTTGTGTCGCGCTGTTCGACGAACTGTCAGCTGAGGCCGGCGCCCAGGAGATCGGGGAATTCGCCCGTTATGCCAGGGCGCACCGCGATGTCATTGCCCGCTTTGGCCGCTTTCCCCACCGCAACGCGATTCTCGGCCGCCAGTCCACCGCGCAGGAGCTGGCCTACCTGGAACGCCACGGCGGTTTCTAGCCGTTTCGCGGCGCAGACTGGCCTACCTCGCGCAAAATGTACCGATGCTCGCTCATCTGCGCCTCCCACACGCCAAAGGAGCCCCGGTCCAGGTCGTCATACACCTGCCGGATGGAATCATTGACCTCGGGGTAGGCCACCCTGTCCCAGGGACAATCATGCCGAGTGTAAAAACCGCAGGCCTGGGATTCCCGTCCGGGCAGGCAGGCGGCGCTGTCTACTGTGGCGCGAAAAGCCACGTAAACCTGGTTGATAAATGTGATGCAGCCGGTCATGTACAGCTGCAGTCGCGCCGGCGGCAGCCATATTCCCGCCTCCTCCCCCAATTCGCGGGCTGCGCCCTGGGCCAGGGTCTCACCGCTCTCGAGGAAGCCACCGGGAATCGCCCACAGGCCGCGCTTGGGTTCCAGGTCGCGCTGCACCCACAACAGGCGATCCTCAAAGGCGACGAAGCAGGTCACCACCACCATGGGATGGTCATGGCGCGGCTTCGCACAATCCGGGCAGTACCAGTGCCCGCGCAACTCGCCGGCCACCATGTGGCGCTGCAGGCCGGCGCCGCATTCCGGGCAGTAGCTCATTCGGGCCAAACGTCATTCTCCTGGCAGGGCAGCGACCAGTCTATCTTACTTTGCCCGGCGTGGAGCATTGCGGCTATCCTTGCAACCCCACTGTCCTGGCCTGGAGACCGCAATGGCGGACCGCAACCTGAAAGTTCAACTGCTGCTGACCGGCAACGAGATCATGAGCGGCGATACCGTTGACTCCAATTCGGCCCTGATCGCCAGGCGCCTGGGGGAGGTCGCTATCGGCGTACATCGCAAAGTGACGGTGGGCGACGACGTCGCGCTGCTGGAGTCTGAACTGGCCGCCATGGCGGACGACGCCGACCTGCTGATAGTCAACGGCGGCCTGGGCCCCACGGTGGACGATCTCACCGCCGAAGTCCTGGCCCGCGTAACCGGCGTCGCCATCGAGGAGCATCCCCAGGCCCTGGCCCACCTGGAGCGCTGGTGCGCTGGGCGACGCCTCACGCTGAACGCCGCCAACCGCAAACAGGCCATGCTGCCGGCCGGCGCGACCCTTATCGACAATCCCATAGGCAGCGCCGTCGGCTTCGAGGTCAGGGTGGGCCACTGCCGGGTAATCTGCACTCCCGGTGTGCCGGGGGAACTGGCCGCCATGCTCGATGGCATCGTCGCCGACCTGGCCCGGCGCCTGGACAGGCCACTGGAGCGCAGCATCCTGCGCCTGCAGACCTTTGGCCTGGGCGAATCAACCGCCCAGCAGATAATCAGCGACAATATAGCCCTGTGGCCCGAGGAGGTAGAGCTGGGATTCCGGGCCGGCGCACCCCAGATGGAAATCAAGCTCACCATCAACAGCGCCGCTGCTATCCCCACCCGGGACCGCTGCCGGCAACAGCTGGAAGCGTTGTTCGGCGACCATATTATCGGCGAGGGGGATATCACACTGGCGGCGAGGGTACTGGAGTTGCTGCGCGAGCGCGGCGCCACCCTCACCACCGCCGAGTCCTGCACCGGCGGCCTGATCGCCTCCATGCTCACCCGCGTACCCGGCTCGTCCGACGGTTTCCACGCGGGTTTCGTCACCTACGCCAATAGCATCAAGCACAGGGTGCTGGGCGTGGACGAGCAGGTGCTGGAACACGAAGGTGCGGTCAGCGAGCCGGTCGTGAGGCAGATGGCGCTGGGCGCCATGGCGTGCGCGGAGGCGGATTACGCCATTGCGGTCTCGGGAATCGCCGGGCCCGACGGTGGCACCCCGGACAAGCCCGTGGGCACAGTCTGGCTGGCCTGGGGTACGCGGGATGAGCTGCGCAGCTGCTGCCTGCGCTGGCCGGTGGAACGCACCCTGTTCCAGACCATGGTCGCCGCCGCGGGCCTGGATATGATCCGGCGCGCCCTGCTGGGGATTGAATCCGAGCCGAAGTATTTCGGTCAGCGGCGGGTGTGAGCGGCCTCATGCGGCCCGCCCACGGGCCTCAGCTGTCCTCGATGACGACGCCATCCGGAGTGGCACCGGCGCGGTGCCATACCAGCGAGTGAAACCGGGTCACGCCGCCCACCTCATCCTTGCCACTGAGCACCAGGGTCTGACCGTCCAGTTCAGCATGGCGCAACTGTTCGGACCCGGGAAAGTTCGGGTTGAGGCTCTGGGTGACATAGTGGACGACGTCGCCGTCCATCACCCGGTAGCGACCGGCGTAATGAAAATAGGAGGAAAAGGCCTCCGCCTTCAGCGCGTCGGGCAGTTTGCGGTAGCTGACGTCCGCCGGCAGCGGCTCGCGACCGGGCCGGCTGATCGACGCGCTCATCCAGCCGTCATCGCTGTAAACCAGCAAGCCTTCCGGGTCCTCGCCATACGGATAGGTAAATTCGTCCCGGTCCGTGTAGCCAATGGCCCAGGACTCCAGTTGCCAGGTTCCGACCAGGTCATCCTTGCTTATCATCGCGGCTTGTCTCTCCTTACGGCTGCAGTTGCTCAATAGTCCAGCGGGCGTCCGCCTGCCGCTGGTAGCGGAAACGATCGTGCAGGCGGTGTTCGCCACCCTGCCAGAACTCGATGCGTTCGGGCAAGACCCGGTAGCCCCCCCAGAAATCCGGCATGGGGATCTCACCCCTGCCGAACTTGTCCCTCAGCAGTTGCACCTGTTTTTCCAGCAGGGCGCGGGCAGGCAGCGGGCGGCTCTGGCGCGATGCCCAGGCGGCGATCTGGCTCTCCCGCGGACGGGTCATAAAATAACTGGCGGACTCGATCACCGACATTTTTTCGACCAGGCCACCGACAATGACCTGGCGGTCCAGCTCATTCCAGGGAAACAGCAGGGACACCCGCGGATTGTGGGCGATCGCGGCAGCCTTTGCACTGCCGTAGTTGGTATAGAACACAAAACCACCGTGTGACAGCCCCTTGAGCAGCACTATGCGCTGCCAGGGCAGCCCGGCCTCGTCCACAGTCGCCAGCACCATGGCGGTGGGGTCCTTCAACCCGGCGTTGACTGCCTGTTCCAGCCAGCCCTCGAACTGGCGCACCGGGCAGGGATCGAGCATTTCCCGGCTCAGCCCGCCGGCGATGTACTCCCGCCTGAACGCATCGTATTGCATCGTCACGCCCGCCGCCTCAGCCGTTACGGCGGCGGAAAGCGCGCAAAGATCGCCGCGGCCGCTTCCAGCCGCGCCTGCTCGGCCCTGGCGGTGCCGGGATCACCGGCAAGCTCTGTTTTGAGGATTGAGCGCCAAACGGCCTGGTTGCGCATGGGGTCGACCATATCAACAATCAGTGTGCCCCTGGCATAGCGGGCGCCGCCATCAACCGCCATATCGCAACCCTTGCAGTCACTTGACCTGGCCTTGACCAGGTCCTCGGTCACCAGGTACCAGCTCAGGAACAGGTCCGCCTGCCGACTTGATTTAACCATCTGGAAACCCTTGCGCCCAAGCTCGTCAGCAAGCGCGCTGTCGATGTTGGTAATCTGTGCATCGCTGATCTGGATCGTTGCGGCATCCGTTCGGCTGGTGGGTTCAATGTAGATTTTATGCACGGCGGCAAAGTTGAACTGCTGATCGTATGTCATGGTGGTGGTGGGGTCTGCCGGAGTGCTGCTGCAAGCCACCACCAGTGGCAGCAGCAGGAACATACAAACGGCCCGCATCGCGTACAGTGTCATGGTCGAGTTCCTTGTGGGTGGTGCCGCATTATAGTCAATCACGGGTACTGGGATACACCGGCGCCCGCCGACCCATGGCCGGTATCTGGGGAAATGGGTAGAACGCCCGCCAATCGGCGCCGAAGTCCTCTTCGATGGTGCGTCCGACAGCCTGCTGGTAGCGATCGGCCATGGCGCAGTCCAGTGCCTCTACATCTGCCGCACGGGTGAGCAGAGCGGCCTCCATCATACCCTCCGCCCGCAGGCGCTGCGCGGGCGGCACATCATCGCCCGCGGCCAGGGCGGCAAACATCGCCGCCCAGCGCTGTTTGAGTTCGAACAGAAGTTTTTCCATTGTCGTTAGCCCAGGTATGTGCGGGTTTCTGCGGCTTTAGTCTGTGCCTGTTGCCGCTGGTGGAAGAAGTGGAACGTGTCACTCCCAGCAACAAATCCGACTTCCTGCCCCGCCGAGTATGCTGCGCCAGCCAAAACAGTTAAAGTCCCGATTTCCCACTATCAGGAAATGCACCCCGTGAATCGCCTGCCGCAACTGCTCATCGCCCTTCTCACCCTCTGCCTGCTGACCGCCAGTACCGGCTTTGCCCGGGAGACAACTGCGGACCAACCGCTGATCATCGACTTCAACGAACGTTTCCTGCCGGTAGTGGCCCGCCACGGCATGGTGGTGGGACCGGAGCAACTGGCGACAGAAATAGGCAGCCGCATCCTGCAGCAGGGCGGCAACGTGGTGGATGCGGCGGTGGCGACCGGCTTTGCGCTGGCGGTCACCTATCCCCGGGCGGGCAATCTCGGAGGGGGTGGTTTTATGCTGATTCACCTGGCCGAGGGCAACCGGCAGCTGTTCATCGACTACCGCGAAACCGCACCCGCCGCCGCCAGCCGCGATATGTTCCTGCTGCCCGATGGCAAGGAAGACCTGATGCGCGAGTATTTCAGCCTGCAGGCCTCGGGCGTTCCCGGCACGGTGGCCGGTATGCTGTACGCACTGGAAACCTATGGCAGCATGAGCCGGCAGCAGGTGCTCGCACCCGCGATCGCGCTTGCTGAGGAGGGCATAGCGGTGTCGTTCGCATTGAATTATGAGCTGGCGACCGGGGGCCAGCGCCTGCGCGACGATCCGGAGTCGCTGCGCCTGTTCTTCAAACCTGATGGCATCCCCTACGAGATCGGCGACACCTGGCGCCAGCCGGACCTGGCCTGGACGCTGCGCCAGATCGCCGACCAGGGCGCCGAGGCGTTTTACCGCGGCGAAATCGCACAACGTATTGTCGCTGCAATGGAGGCCGGAAACGGCCTGATCACCCGGCAGGATCTGGCGGACTACCGCGCAATCGAGCGGCCTCCGGTGCGCGGCCACTTCCGCGAGTTCGAAGTCGTGTCGGCGCCGCCGCCATCCTCCGGCGGTGTGCATATCCTGCAGATCCTCAATATGCTCGAGGCCGATAACCTGGTCGCCCTGGGCCACAACAGCGCCGCCTACCTGCACCTGTTGGCAGAGAGCATGAAACTGGCCTATGCCGATCGCAGCCAGTACCTGGCAGACCCGGATTATTTCGACGTGCCAGTGGCGCAGCTGACCGACAAGGCCTACGCTGCGCGCCAGCGCAAACTTATCGACCCCGGTCGTGCCACCCCCTCGACCACGATAGCGCCAGGGCGGGAGCTGCATGCCCGGAGCAAGGACACCACCCATTACTCGGTGGCGGATGCGAAGGGCAATATGGTGAGCAATACCTATACTCTCAACGCCAGTTTCGGCTCAGCCATCGCCGTACCCGGTACCGGCAAGCTGCTCAATAACGAAATGGGGGATTTCGCGGCCGTGCCGGGCAAGCCCAATCTGTTCGGGCTGGTACAGGGCGAGAGCAACAGGATTGAGGGCGGCAAACGCCCGCTGTCTTCGATGAGCCCCACTATCGTGTACCGGCAGGGCAAGCCCTGGCTGGCCACCGGCAGCCCCGGCGGCAGCCGAATCATCACCACGGTGCTGCAAACCCTGCTCAACGCGATGGTGTTTGATATGAATGTCGCCGCCGCCGGCATCAATGCCCGCATCCATCACCAGTGGCTGCCGGACGAAATACTGGCCGAGGACGGTATCAGTCCCGACACCGTGAGGCTGCTGGAGCAGATGGGGCACAAGGTGGTACTTGGCGGTCGGACCATCGGTCGCACCGAATCGATCATGATCCGGGACGGCTGGTTGCTGGGCGCCACCGACACCCGGCGCCCCGGCGGCTGGGTGGCGGGCTACTGACCACCGGCAACGCCGGATACCCCGGACAGGCGAGGGTCAGGAGGGTAAGGCTTGCGCGGCGGGCAGGCGCAGTTTGGCGGTCTGCCGGCTGATGGCGACAAGCGCGCCCGCGCTGTCCCAGAATTCGCCATCTTCCTCGATCACTCCCCGGGTGAGGTGGCGTGAGTAAAAACGCGCCTGCAGCGGCCCGGGTGCGGGCTGCGCCCGCACCTGCACCGTGAGTTCTACCGTGGGAACCCAGCCCACGGGACCGAAGATGGTGAATGCCGGCGGCGCGAAGGCGTCCGCGAACATCAACAGCGAGAGGGCGTCAGGCGCGGCCTGGTCCCGGTGGCGGATCCATCCGCGAAACTCGCCGCTGCCGTTGGGCTCCCGGCGGCTGAACACCTCCACCCCGCTGACCAGGCGAATTTCCACCCGCTGGCGGAAAAATTCCACATTATCCTGTCCGCTGGGCGTGCACTCCTCCCAGGGTGGGTACAGCGGGCGCGGCTTGGCCGACCAGGTCTCACCGGCCAGCGCCGACAGATCGGTATAGGCCGCGGTAACCTGCACTTTCAACTCCCCGAGCTGGAACATCTGCAGGGTGGCGTGGGTGGTGTTGCGCCCGCGGCGCAACAGCTCGACCCGGCAGTCGATCGGACCCAGTACCGTGGGAGCCAGGTAGAAGGCATTCACCGACAGGGGGTCGCGATGGTCCAGCGCCTGGCTGAGCACCCTGCCCGCCACCGCCATAACGTAGCCGCCATTGGGGACGGCCCCGATGCGCCAGCCCTCGTGCAGGTGCCCCCGCCACAGATTCTCCCCGACCCGCTCTACCGCTGTATCCCGTGCGAATTGGCTCATTGGTTTCCCCCGGACTGCTTGCTGCGAAATCTCATCCGCCGTGGCTACGCCACGCAAAGACCGGCTATTCTGTCTGCCACCGGCGGTAATGTATATACTGGCCCCTGTGTCGAGCACTGGATAGAACCATCCCCCCGCGAGCATGGCAGTGGTAAGGATCAAAATGAGTCGGGCCGCACCTGAGGCGAAGGTGAGATGCCTGCTGCTGGCATTGCTGCTGGCGGGCGGTCACGCGGGGATAGCGCAGGAGATTAATCCGCCCGGTGAGACGCCCGGGGAGGCTCCCCCCAGCGCAGAGGCGCCGCAGGAGGGCAACCGCCCCGCCGTCGCACCGGATGAGTTCGACCTTACCCCGGGGGTGGATTCCTTCGAAGAGCGGTCTGTGGAGAAATCCCTGCTCGAGGCGATCAGCCGGATAGAGGCCAGCGGCGGCGCCTACGCCGCCGACCTGCCGGAGCAGATGCTCAGCCTGGGACTGGCCCTGCAGCAACAGGACCGCCATGGCGAAGCCATAGAGGTTTTCAAACGCGGCGTTCACCTCGCTCGCATCAACAACGGCCTGTACTGTCCGGACCAGGTGCCACTGCTGCGGGGCGAGATCCAGAGCTCCATCGCGCTGGGCGAATACGCCCGGGTCGATGAACTGCAGCAATATCTCTACCGGGTACAACTGCGGGGCCTGGCGGGCGGGGAGGAGCGCGCCGACGCGCTGATGCAACAGGCGACATGGCAATTTAACGCCTACCAGCTCGGGCTGGGCTCCCAGGGACCCGACCGCCTGGTGACCATGTGGGATATGTACAGGCAGGCCTGGAATGACCTCAGCGAGGTGGAGCAGGACACCTCACCCAAGTTGCTGCCGCCCCTCAACGGCATGTTGCGTACCCAGTACCTGATCAGCGAATACCGGGCCGAAAATGAGGCATCCGGCAGCAGCTTCGGCGCCAGCCCGGTGAATCCGGACGTAAACCGGTTTTACGCCTATCGCGCGGAAAACTACGAACTGGGCAGGAGTGTGATCCTGGCCATATACCAGATCCAGAGCGGCGCCAGGGGTCCCGGCAGCACCGAGGCGATCGAGGCCCTCGTCGCCCTGGGCGACTGGGCGCAGTGGCACAGCAAGCGCGACGACGCCATCGAGACCTACCAGCTCGCCCTCGCGGAACTTGCCGGGCGGGACGATGCCCAAGAAGAGGAGCACCGCCTGTTTGGAGCACCTGTACCGCTGCCCGACATGAATGGCCTGAGGACCCTGCCGCCGGCAGTGAGCGCGGACCAGGGCAATATACTGGTAGAATTCGGTGTGGACAGTCGCGGCAAGGTGGTAGACCTGGCACGGCTGGACAGCAACGAGGACATCGACAGCGCAGCGAATCGCCTGCTGCGGCTGTTGCGCAATACAACATTTCGCCCCCGTCTGGCGGCAGGACAACCGGTGGGGACCGATAAACTGGTCAGGGCATATGAAATCAAACCGTAATCCGGGTTATTCACTGGCGCAGCTGGCGGTCATTGCCGGTACCTGCCTGCTGCTGGCCGGCTGCCCCAGCGCGAGCACGCCCACCACACCCCAGACGCCCTCGACACCGAGTTCCACCCCGCCGACGCCACCTCCGAGCAGCAGTGGCAGCCCGTCCAGCAGCTCCTCGAGCAGCTCGAGCAGCTCGAGCTCGCCCAGCCAGCCGGCTGACAGCTCGGCTTCCGCCAGCCAGACTTCGGCTGACAGCGCATCCAGCACGCCGCCCGCCAGCGCCGGTGGAGAGTCCGGCGCCGAATCCGCCAGCTCCGGCGCGCAATCCCCGCCCGGCCAGAGCGGGGACCAGGGCAGACAGGGCAATGCCGATATCGGTGAATTTCCCCAGGGTGAAGCACCCGGCGCCAGCGGTGAACAGACCGCCGGCGACGGCCAGGACGGGGCGCAGGGCAGCGATACGGGCACAGGTTCGGCAGGAGGCGCCGGTAGCGAGAGCATGCCCGACCTGCTCGATGAGCCCAGTTTCGAGGAGGCGATGGCCGGCATGGAAGACGCCATGGGTGACGGCGCACCCGCGGGTGGCGCCGCCGGCTCAGGGCAGGAAGGCACCGGCCAGGAAGGCTCAGGTCAGCAGGGCACGGCCCAGCAGACTGGCGCCAGCCAGGCAGCGGGCGCGGGCGGAGCCGCCGGCAACCCGGGCGGTGGCGATGCAGGCGCTGCGGGCAGCGGCCAATACGGCCAGCCCGGAACCGGCGGCGGTTCAGGTGGTCCCCTGACCCCCGCTGAACAGGTCGCCATCCTGGACGCACGGCTGCAAAAAGGCACCGGGGAATTCGATTCAATGATCCTGGCGGAACAGACCGCGCAGCGCAGCGCCGCCAGACAGCGCCCGCAAGCCACACAATCCGAGTCGTCCGGCCAGTCTGGCAGCGGCACCGGTGGTGGCGGTGGCGCCGGCGCTGGCGAGGACGGCGGTATGGCCGATGCCGGCGAGTACGGTGGCGGTGGTGGCGGCTACAGCACTGGCGGCGGCATGGGCGGTGTCGGGGGCGGCAGCGGCGAAATCCCCAAGGACGCAGCCAAGTACCCGCCGCCCAAGGATATACCCAACGGCAATGATGATGACGTGGTGGCCCGCCAGTTACGCGAGGCAGCGATGCGCGAACCAGACCCGGCGGTGCGGGAAAAGCTGTGGGATGAATACCGCAAGTACAAGGGCATCAGCGAATGAGATTATGGCCTTTGTTGCCGGTCATTGCGCTGACTACCCTGCTGGGCGGATGTGTCAGCCAGACCGTCACCACGACCTCGGTACCGAAGATCGATACCGCTTCCACTGCTGTCCCGGAGGGGCAGTTACTGGACGTGGGCATCGCCATCTTTGACCCCGGCATCGACGACTACGAAGAGGGCGAGCAGACCTATCCCGAGGTGCGCAAGGCCGAGGCGCGCTTTATGCCCTTCCTGCTGGCAGAATCCATGCAGGACAGCGGTGCCTGGGGTGCGGTGCGCGTGGTGCCGAATCCCGAGCAGATCAATGACCTGGTGGTGCGCGGCAAGATCCTGCACTCCGACGGCGAGGAGCTGCAGCTCCATATCAACGCCACCGATTCCCGCGGCCGGGTCTGGCTGGACAAGGAATACACCGGGGAGGCCAGCCGCTATGCCTACACGGTCACGCGGCGCAACCCGTACGACCCGTTCCAGGCGGTATACAACACTATCGCCAATGACCTGCTGCAGCAGCAGGAGAAACTGACATTGGCCGAGCGCGACAATATCCGCCTGGTCACCGAACTGCGTTTTGCCCGCAGTTTCTCCCCGGAGGCCTTCGCCGGCTATCTCGATCAGAACAAGAAGGGCATATACACCGTGGTGCGCCTGCCCGCCAAGGACGATCCCATGCTGGAACGGGTGGTGAGCATCCGCGAACGCGACCAGATGTTTATCGACACGCTGCAGGAGTATTACAAGACCTTTGGCATCCAGATGCAGGACCCCTACCAGGAATGGCGCAAGCAAAGCTATGAAGAAGCGGTGGCGCTGCAGGAACTACAGGCCGAGAGTACCCGCCAGTTGATCGCCGGCGGCCTCGCCCTGATTGCCGGTATCGCCGGGGCGACCCAGGGAGACAGTTCCACCACCCGCACCGCCGGCCAGGTGGCGATTATCGGGGGAGGTTATCTGCTCAAGAGCGGCCTGGACAAGCGCAACCAGGCCCAGATTCACGTGCAGGCGCTGGAAGAACTCGGCCAGTCGCTGGAGGCGGAAATAACACCCCAGGTGATCGAGCTGGAAGATCGCACCATTACGCTCAACGGCAATGTCGAGGACCAGTACGCCCAGTGGCGCGAGCTGCTGGCCGATATCTACCAGGCGGAAGTCGGCGCCATGGCGCCGCCTGCAGACATCACGGCTGCAACTGATAAACTCTGACCCCGTTCCCGAACCGACAAGGCTCCACCACCGCATGTCATCCCACAATGAGCAGTTACAGCCCACGCCCTTCGACGTGGTGCAACCCGCGCCGGCAGCCCCGGCGACCGCAGTCGACAGGCAGCGACGCGAGGGCACACCGCCCTGGGTGTTGCCAGCGCTGGGCGGTCTGCTGCTGCTGGCGGTGCTGGTAATCTTCTGGCTGCCGAAACGGGTCAACGCCCCCCCCGCCGATACCACTGGCGCGGACCAGGCGAGCCAGGCGCAGGCGGACGCCGGGGCGGAAAGCCAGGCGCAGGCCGGCGCCCCTGCCGGCCAGGCCGGGACGGGCGCCGCGGCCGGGCCGGATGTCTCGCCCTGGTCGGACGCCCAGCTGGCCAAACTGCGCAAGGAGGCCCAGGAGGTGTTGGCGCAGTTGCTGGAAGTACAGGAGTCGCTGGAGGCGCGCGGCGTCCAGCTGTGGGCCGCCGAGCAGCTTGCCGCCGCGGCCGCCCTGGCGAAGGCGGGAGACGAACTCTACCGCACCCGGGATTACGCCGCGGCAAAAGCCCGCTACGAGGAGGGCCTGGCCCAGCTGCAGGCGCTCGAGGCCGGGATACCGGCCGAGCTGTCGCGGCAGCTGGCGCTGGCCGTCGAGTCGCTCGAAAGTGGCGACCTCGAGCTTGCCACCGCCGCCCTGGACCGGGCCGATGCCATCGACCCGGGCAATGCGGAGGCCGCCGCCCTGCGCCGGCGGGTGGAGGCTTTGCCGCAACTGCTCACCCTGCTGGAGCAAGCGGGCGCGGCGGAACGGGGCGGCGACCTGCCCGCCGCGATCACCCTGCTCAAACAGGCCGCCGTGCTGGATCCCAGCCACCAGCGCAGCGCCAGTGAGCTCAAGCGCGTCCAGGCCGATTACCAGCAGTCCCAGTTCAACGAGGCGATGACCGCCGGCTACGCGGCGATGGATGCCGGCCAGTTCGATGCCGCCCGCAAGGCATTCCGCCGGGCGGCGCAGCTGCAATCCGGCTCCAGCGAGGCTGCCAGCGCGCTGCAGGAAGTGGAGGCCGCCGCCACGGCCCACCGGTTGGCCGGCCTGCAGAGTGACGGTGCCCGCGATGAACAGGCTGAACAATGGCAGCAGGCGGTCAGCGCTTACGAGCAGGCCCAGAAGATCGATCCCAACGTCATGTTTGCCCGCGAAGGTCTCGCCCGCAGCCGCGACCGGGCGCGGCTGGACAAGCAATTTCGCGCCGCGATCGACGAGCCCCAGCGCCTGAGCGATGCGGCGGTCGCCCAGGCGACGGCACAAATGCTGGCGCTGGCGCAAAAAATAAGCCCGCGCGGCCCGGTGCTCGAAAGCCAGATCCGGCAACTTGAAAAACTGTTGCAACAGGCCAATACCCCCATCGGGTTGACACTGCGCTCCGATGGGCAGACCGACGTGGTCATCTACAAGGTGGCTAAACTGGGCAAATTCGAACAGACCGATGTCAGCGTCAAGCCCGGTACCTATGTCGCCGTGGGCAGCCGCATGGGCTACCGCGATGTGCGGGTGGAATTCACCGTTAAACCCGATGGTCCGCCGCCACAGGTCACCGTTGCCTGCACGGAGGCGATCTGATGAACAACCCTGACCAGGGCACCATCGAGCCCAGTGCGTTCCAGCCCCTGGGCAGCGCGGATTCGAAACCGCCGCGCAAGGCCAACACCGGACGCTGGCTGCTGGGGGCCTGCGCCCTGGCGTTCGTGCTGGTGATGCTGTTCCTGCTCAGCGCCCGCTCCCTGCAGGTGCTGGTCAGTACCGAGACACCGGCGCAGGTTTCCGTCAGCGGCCTCGCCCTGCCCTTCGGCGACCGCTACCTGCTGCGTCCTGGCACCTACACCGTGCGCGCCAGCGCGGAGGGCTATGTGCCACTGGAATCCACCGTTACGGTCGACGAACAGGACAGTCAGACCCTGCAACTGGCGCTGGCCCTGTTGCCCGGGCTGGTGAGTATCGACAGCGCGCCGGCGGGCGCCAGCGTGCAGGTCGATGGCGAGGCCGTCGGCCAGACGCCGCTGCGAGACCTGCCCATTGAAGCCGGCACGCACTCCCTGTCGATAAGCGCGGAGCGCTACCTGCCCCTGTCGCAGGTACTGGAGGTCACCGGCCGCAACATCCCGCAACAGCTGACCCTGGAGCTGGCCCCCGCCTGGGCGGAGGTCGGCATTAACAGCCTGCCTGCAGGCGCGAATATCCTGGTGGATGGCGAGGCCCTGGGTACTACCCCCGCGACCCTGGAACTGCTCGCTGGCGAGCGGCAACTCATTCTGCAGCTGCCCGGATACGCCGATGCCCGGCAGACACTGACGATCACCGCCGGACAGGCCCAGCAACCGGACACCATCGCGCTGCAGCCGGCGGCCGGCCTGCTTGAACTGGCCAGTGTCCCGGGCGGTGCCAATGTGACCCTGGATGGCGAGTTCCAGGGCCAGACACCGATCACGCTGGAATTGACCCCGGGCAAAACCCACCGGCTGGCGGTGTTCAAGCCGGGATACAAACGCCATACCGGCAGCGTGCAACTGCCCGCCGCGGGCCGGGACAGCCAGACCATAAAACTGACTGCCCAGCTCGGCGAGGTGAAGTTCAACATCAGCCCGGCAAACGCCGAGCTGAAAATCGACGGCAAGTCCCGCGGCAAGGGCAGCCAGACCCTGTCGCTGCCGGCATTTGAGCATTCAGTGGAAATCAGCCTGGACGGATACACCACCGTGCGTCGCCGCGTGACCCCGCGCCCCGGGCTGCAGCAGCTGGTGGAGGCCAAACTGCTGACAGCCCAGGAGGCCCGCCAGGCCAGTATCAAGCCCGAGCTGACGACCTCCGCCGGACAAACCCTGCTGCTGTTTTCCCCGGCGGACTCGGCGCAGGCCGATTTCACCATGGGCGCCTCCCGCCGGGAGCCCGGCCGACGCGCCAACGAGGTGATGCACCCCGTCTCGCTGCGACGCGCCTTCTACCTGCAAACCACCGAGGTGACCAACGCCCAGTTTCGCCAGTTCGAGAGCGGTCATAACTCCGGCCAGATCGAGGGCAACAGTCTCAATCGCGACCACCAGCCCGTGGCACAGGTGAGCTGGCAACAGGCGGCCGCCTACTGCAACTGGCTGAGCAAGCGCGAGGGGCTGCCGCAATTCTACCGGGAGAGCAACGGCATCATTGCCGGCTTCAACCCTTCGGCCACCGGCTACCGCCTGCCCAGCGAGGCGGAGTGGGCCTGGGCCGCCCGCGCCAGCGGCGCCTCATGGCTGAAGTTTCCCTGGGGCGAGGCCTTCCCCCCCCCCGCCAACTCACTGGAAAACTATGCCGACAACAGCTCCGCCTACGTCACCGGCAGGGTGCTGGGCGGCTACACCGACGGCCACGTGGTGAGCGCACCGGTGGGCTCATTCAAAGCCAACCAGAACCGACTCTACGACATGGGTGGCAACGTCGCGGAGTGGGTGCACGACGCCTATAGCATTCCCTCCGCCAACGGTGCCACCGAAGTCGACCCGCTGGGTGCCCAGAACGGCGACAACTACGTGATCCGCGGCGCCAGCTGGAGCCACAGCAAAATTGCTGAATTGCGTCTGTCCTACCGGGATTATGGGCAAGCGGGTCGCGATGACGTAGGATTCCGCTTGGCGCGCTATGCGGAGTAATACATGATCGGGACGAGAAACCTGGCCCCGGTTCTGGCGGCCCTGCTGCTGGTTGCCGCGACCGCGCTGGCGCAGACGGCTGACGACGAGGGCGCGGCGGGCGCCGGGAAACCGCCGTCGGCACAGGCAGACAACAGCGGTGCCACCGCGGGCGACGCCGGCGGCAAACCGGGCAATGCCGAAAGATCACCATCGGACTATCGCGCCTCGGAGAAAATCTCCGAGGACCTGCCCGTTTCTTTTCCGGTAGACATATAGGACTTATACATGAAACAAAGGATGTCATCCGAATTCATCTACCAGCTGTTTGCCCTGCTGATTGCGGTAATCGTGGTACACGCGGTCTATGTCGGCGCAATCAGGCCCAGCGCCGATGCCCACATCAAGGCGGAGATGGCCCTGCAGGCCGCCGGCAAGGACTACGTACCCGAGCGCAGCTTTGCCGTGGTGATCAGGGATTACGAGCAGGAATCCTGTTTCATACTGCTGATCTGGGCCCTGGCGATCATGGGCTACAAGGGCCGCCGCGCCATGCACGAGCAACAGTTGCTGGACCGCCGCCTGCTGGAAATCCCGGAAGGCACCAGCGTCCTGCCCCAGGATGCCCGGGAGTACAGCCGCTCGCTGGAGGCCCTGCCGGAAAAGGAGCAGGACTACCTGCTGCCCCGCACCCTGCTGTCGGCGCTGCAGCGCTTCGCCACCACCGGCAGCATCCAGGCGGTGTCAGACACCATCAAGGAAAGCTGCGAGGTGGAGTCCGACCGGCTCGACTCGGAACTGTCCATGGTGCGCTATATCGCCTGGGCGATCCCCTCCATCGGGTTTATCGGCACCGTGCGCGGTATCGGCGATGCGCTGGGCCAGGCCTACAAGGCGGTGGAAGGGGACATATCCGGGGTGACGGTGAGCCTCGGGGTGGCCTTTAACAGTACCTTCGTCGCCCTGGTGCTGAGCATCATTATCATGTTCTGCCTGCACCAGCTGCAGCTGTCCCAGGAACGGCTGGTGCTGGACTGCCAGCGCTACGCCGACAAGCGCCTGCTGCGCTTTTTGGTAGTGCACTGAAGCGGGACGAGTGACAACAGCGGCGGCCACGGGCCGGGGGCAAAAAATCCGATGAGAGAAAGTCTATTGAACAGCGTCCACAACATGAGTCCGACGACATGACGATCGCCCTGCTGGACATCAATGACAGCAACCTGCAGCTGTGGCACGGCGGCGCACACCTGCAAAGCCCGGGTTACGCCCTGCTGGTGGACCGGCAATACCGCTTCGGCAATCCAGCCCGCGCCGCGGCCCGCCTGCAGCCGCGGGACATCAACACGCGCTACTGGTGGCAGCTGAGCACCGAACCCCTGCAGCCCGCACTGGGGCCCGCCAGGCATACCGGGGACCTGGTTCACGCCCAGTTGCAGGAGTTGCACCGGGAGGGTGGCCAACCCGGTGAAATGCTGCTGGCGGTGTCCGGCAGCATGCAGCGGGACCAACTGGCCCTGCTGCTGGGTATCGTCCAGCAATGTCCTTTCAGCGCCGTCGGCCTGGTGCACCGCAGTGTGGCCCTGGGTAGCCTGCACAGCGGGTCCGGCCGCCTGTTCCACCTGGAAGTCCAGCTCCACCAGGCGGTGATCACCGAGCTGGCGCAACGGGACGGCCAGGTGGAACTGCAGCGCACCCTGCCCCTGCCTGGCACCGGCCTGCTGCAGGTGCAGGAAAAACTGGTGGAAACCATCGCCACGGCCTTTATCCGCCAGACCCGGTTCGACCCGTGTCGCAAGGCCATCACCGAGCAGCAGCTGTACGACGCCCTGCCCGACGCCCTGCGGGCGCTGGGCCGGGACAACGAAACCAATATCGAGGTCAACGGTTACCGCGCGCGCATCAACCGCACCGAACTGCTCGGTGCGGGTCAACGACTGCTGGAAAGCGCCCGCGACGCCATGGGCGCCGCACAACCGGGCGACAAGGTGATCGCCGACCCCCTGGCCGGCCTGCTGCCGGGGCTGGCTGAACGCCTGCCCGGCCTGCAGTTGCTGGCACCCGACAGCGTGCGCACCGCGCTGGAACACCACATCGAACGCCTGGTGGAGCGGGGGCAGGCCCTGAGCTTTGTCACTGCCCTGCCCGTGCTGGCTGACGCGGCCGCGCCTGTCCAGCCAGCGCCACAGCCGGCCTCGCAGGTGCCGACGGCAGCCGACAGACCCGCCGCCACCCACCTGCTACAGGGCCACCGGGCACTGCCCCTGGCCGCCGCCGGGCAGACTCTCGGCCAGGGCTGGAGTCTTCACCCCACCCCCGCGGGTTGGCTGTTGCGCGGTGCCGGGGCCGGGGTGCGGGTGAATGGCGCCACCCGCGACCCCGATACCCTGCTGGGCGGCGGCGACACCCTGCGCATAGGCGACGGCCCCGAACTCCTGCTGATAGAGGTCACGCCCTAGCGTAGGGACGACAGCCATGGCGAGGAAAAAACGCGAGTTCACCACTTTCAACCTCAGCTTCCTGGACATCATGTCCTGCGGCTTCGGCGCGGTGGTGCTGGTGTTCCTGATCATCGACCACTCCATCCAGACAGTAACCAAGGATCTCAACCGCGACCTGCTGTCGGAAGTCAGCATGCTGGAGGAGGATGTGCGGGACGGCGAGGCCGGCCTGGTCAAGTTGCGCAACACCCTGTCGGATGTGGACAACCAGATGGTCGAGGCCCAGGGCCAGGCCAGCCGCATCACCGAGGATATCGATAACTACGAAGCCATGATCGCCGACCTGAAAAAGGACGGCTTTACCGAGCGCACCGATATTGAAACCCTCAAGGCGGAAATCCGCTCGCTGGAGGAGGAGGTCAAGAAACTGCGCCAGGCGGCCGAAAAGGAAAGTGGCAACAGCGCCCGCACCTTCGTTGGCGAGGGCAACCGGCAATACCTCACCGGCCTCAACCTGGGTGGACGCAACATCGCGATTCTGCTCGACATTTCCGCCAGCATGCTGGCGGACCAGCTGGTAAACATCATTCGCCTGCGCAATATGGATCCGGCTGTCCAGCGCAAAGCCGACAAGTGGACCCGGGCCCTGTCCACCGTGGACTGGCTTACCGCCCAACTGCCGGTGAGCAGCAAATACCAGGTAATGACCTTCAATACCCGGGCATCCCCGGTACTGGACAATACCGCCGGCAAGTGGCTTGAGGTCGCCGACCAGGCCCAGCTGGACAAGATCTCCAGCGAGTTGCGCAAGATCACCCCCGGCGGCGGCACCAGCCTGGAGAACGCCTTTACCGCCCTGCAGCAGCTGTCACCGCCACCGGATAATATCTTCCTGATCACCGACGGCCTGCCCACCCAGGGCGCCAACCCCCCGCGGGGCAACAAGGTAAGCGGCGATGAGCGCCAGCGCCTGTACCGCCAGGCGGTGAAAATGCTGCCGCGAAACGTGCCGGTGAATATCATCCTGGCGCCCATGGAGGGAGACCCGATGGCCGCCTCCGAGTTCTGGCAGCTGGCCCAGGTCAGCCGGGGTTCCTTCATGAGCCCGTCAAGGGACTGGCCCTGATGGCACGGCGCAAGTCACGGGCACCGGCGGAATTCTCGCTGTCCTTCCTGGACGTGATCTGCTGTGGTTTCGGCGCGATCATCCTGCTGCTGATGATCACCAAGACGGTACAGCCCCAGATCATCGAGGCCTCGACCACCAATCTCGAAGGGGTGCTGGCCGCGTTGCAGGAGCAGCTGTTCGAGATTCGCGGCGAGAGCCGGGTCCTCAACCGCGACCTGAACGCCAGGCACGAACAGCTGTCGGAATACCAGGAGCGCATCGCCATCCTGCGGGGAACCCTGGCCAGCGCCCGCTCCCGCTACGACAGCATCCAGGTGCAGACCAATACCAACGACGTGGTCGCCGACCAGCTTGCCATCGCCCGGCAGCAATTGTCGGATGAACAGAAGCGCCTGCTGGGCTCCCAGCACAAGTCGAAAAACAACCTGATCGGCGGCATCCCGGTGGACAGCGAGTACATCATCTTCGTCATCGACACCTCCGGCTCGATGTTTTCCTACGCCTGGGAGCGCATGATCGAGGAACTGCAGGCCACCCTGAGCATCTACCCGACGGTGAAGGGTATCCAGGTGCTCAACGACATGGGCAACTACATGTTCAGCCGCTACCGGGGCCAGTGGATTCCGGACACCCCCGGCAGGCGCAAGGTGATCATCGACAACCTGCGCAACTGGAACGTGTTCAGCAACTCCAGCCCGGTCGAGGGGATAGAGGCGGCCATTCGCGCCTTCCACAAGCCCGGCCAGAAAATCAGTATTTATGTCTTCGGCGACGAGTTCACCGGCGACTCCATCTCCCAGGTGATCGACACCGTGGACCGGATCAACCAGTCCAATGCCCGGGGCGAGCGCCTGGTACGCATCCACGCGGTGGGATTTCCGGTACAATTTATCCGGGCGCCCCACCTGCAGACCACGGGTATACGCTTTGCTACCCTGATGCGGGAGCTCACCTATCGCAACGGAGGAACCTTTGTCGGCCTCAACGACTTCCGCCCATGACACCTACCGGCTGCTGTGGCCAGCGGCAATGCTGCTGTGCTACATGCTGCTGGTCGTGCTGGCAGGCTGCGGCCCGGCGGAAGTGGTGGTCAAGGGCGACTTCCCCGCGCCGACGATGGAAAAACTGCCGCTCACCATCGGCGTCTGGTACAGCGCGGATTTCGCCAACCACGAATTTTTCGATGAGGCCAAGACGAAGACCGAGTCGAGCTGGCTGGTCAAAACCGGGCAGGCCCAGGTCCAGATGTGGGATACCCTGCTGGCCGGTATGTTCGCCCGGGTAGTGCCGATGGTCGGACGGCCGGGCCCGGGGCAGATGAACCCCACCGTGGACGCCGTGTTCATCCCCGAAGTGGGAGAGTTACAATACGCCCTGCCGGCACAGACCAACGTCAAGGTCTATGAGATCTGGATTCGGTATAAACTGCAACTGGTGACCACCGGTGGCGACCCCATTGCCGATTGGACCATGTCGGCCTATGGTAAGACACCGACCGCGTTTATGCAGAGTGACCAGGCAGCGGTCAACCTGGCGGCGGTGATGGCATTGCGGGACGCCGGCGCCAACTTCGCCAGCAGTTTTACCCGGGTGCCGGGGGTGCAGGCGTGGTTGCAGGACAGGCTCGGCAGCGGGCAGGAGGCGACGTTATGAGATACACCATTATCCGTGGGTTGCTGGCGGGCGGCGTGATTTGCCTGGCCTCGGGCTGTGTCACTTCAACCGTCGACCAGATGGTGTTCAACAAACCCACAGAGGGCATCGGCAATGCCACCGTGGTCATACTGGGCCGGCGCCACGCCAGCGACTATGACACCGAACCGGATTTCGTGGAGTGTGTGGGCGACCATATCGCCAGTGGCGACCGAAGTATCCACGTCATCGGCGAACTGGAGTTCGTCAACGACTTCTACCCCTGGTTTGAACCCCGCACCGCGCCGCTGCAACTGGCCGACCTCGAAGGCCTGCTTCAGCGCCAGCCGGTGGTGGCCGAGCGGCTGGCGTCCCTCAATACCCAGTACATGATCTGGCTGGACGGCTCCACGGTCCGGGGCGATTCCAGCGGCTCGATGACCTGCGCGATCGGCCCGGGCGGCGGCGGCTGTTTCGGCTTCGGCACCTGGAGCAGTGACGCCAAATACGAAGCCACCATCTGGGATTTCACCGAGCACGCGGAGGTGGGCCGTATCAGCACCACCGCCACTGGCCAGTCCTACATGCCGGCGGTGGTGATACCGATCCCCATCATCGCCCCGGTGCAGGGCACGGCCTGTGACGGCATTGGCGACCAGCTGCTGCAATTTCTCTCCAGCCAGTCCTGACGGGAGACGCCATGTTCCTGACTCCGGCACGGTTTGCCGTCTCCCTCGCCGCGATCGCCATTGCAGCCGTCGCCCTCGCCGGCGGTTGCGCCGACACTCCCGCCAGTGGTGGCGGCAGCAGCGGCAGTGTCGTCGTCGGCAGCCAGGGCAGGCAGGTTTCCGTCGGCGATGAAATGCACCAGCAGATCCTGGCTGCCGGCGGCAGCTACGACAATCCGGAACTGCAGGCCTATGTAAACAGTGTCGGCCAGCGCCTGGTGAAAAGCAGTGATGAGCCCGACGACACCTTCACCTTTACCGTGATCGACAGCCCGGATATCAATGCCTTCGCCACCCCGGGCGGGTTCATTTACGTCAACCGCGGCCTGCTGGCCTACCTGGATAGTGAAGCGGAGCTGGCGGGGGTGCTGTCCCACGAAATCGGCCATATCACCGCAAACCACTCCGCCCGCCAGCAAACCGCCAGCATCACCAACAAGGTGATTGCCACCACAGCCTATATTCTCACCGGCAGCGGCGAACTGGCGGACGCCTCCAACATGTACGGCACCGAGTTGGTGCGCGGCTACGGCCGCGAGCATGAGCTTGAGGCGGACGGGCTGGGCGCCAAATACATGTACCATGCGGGCTATGACCCGGATGCGCTGCTGGAAGTCATCGGCGTACTCAAGGACCAGGAGCAATTCCAGCGGGTAAAGGCCAAGTCTACCGGCAAGCCGGTCGGCAGCTACCACGGCCTGTACGCCACTCACCCCCGCAATGACCAGCGGCTGCAGACCGTGATTCGCACCGCGGGCGACCTGACCAGCGGCGAGACCCGGGTGGACGACCCGGAGGTGCCCGGTGAATTCCGCCGCCATATCGAGGGGCTGGTCTGGGGTCCCAGCGTGAAGGGTGAGCGCGATGACAACCGCTTCTATCACAACAAACTGGGGTTTACCTTCGAACACCCGCCGGGCTGGGAAGTCAACTCCAGTGCCCAGCAGATCGTTGCCAGTGCCCCGGATGGTTCCGCCTCACTGACGCTGACTATCCGGCGCAGGGACGCTGGCAGCACACCCAAAGCGGTCGTCGAGAGCCTGGCCGCCGGCAACCTCAATGACGGCGCAGCGCTGGAGCAGGCGGAGCTGCAGGGCTTTACCGGGACCAGTGGCACAGGCGCCGGGGAAAAACGCCTGGCGGCCATCGATTTCGGCAGCCTGACCTATGTGTTCAGCGGCACGGCCGGGAACGGCGGCGCGGGCGACTTCAGCGCAATTGATCCGCAGCTGCTGGCCGCCATCCAGAGTTTCAGGGGCATGCACCCGCAGGAGCGCCAGACCGGACCCGGCTACTACATCCACTACATCCAGGTACCTCGCGGCGCCACCATGGCCAGCCTGGCGGCCAGCGTGCGGATTCCCGATGCCGAGGCCCAGCTGCGCCTGCTGAACGGGCTCTACCCCCGGGGCGAGCCCCGCACCGGCGACTGGATCAAGATGATCAGGTAGCGCGGCCGGAACGCCCCTCGGTAAATCACCGGGCACAAGGCGCATCGGATAGGAACAACCCCGGCTGGCTGCCGTTCTTACACCGCCGGTTGTTGCACCAATACCCAGGGCGGCGCCACCACGGCCCACAGCTCCGGGTTCGCCTCGTACCAGCCCAGGGCCTGGTCATCCTTGACGGGGGCGATCGAGCCCTCACCGATCCAGCGCTGGAACTGCGCCGTGTTATCCAGCCCCAGTTGCACCGCCACTTCCACCAGATTGAGCCGGGCCGCCACGGCGATCACGCTGCCTCGAGCGTACCAGGTCTGCAGGTCGCGCCAGCGGATGCGCGCGGTCTGGCTGTGGTATTCGGCTCGCAGCAGGCGCTCGCGGTCAGCGCCGGGCTCAGCCATAGCGGCTGTCCGCCACGAATGGATTGCTGCGGCGCTCCTGGCCGAACGTCGAGGTGGGTCCGTGACCGGGGATAAAGGTGATGTCGTCGCCAAGCGGAAACAATTTCTCCCGGATACTGCTGACCAGCTGTTCGTGGTCGCCGCGGGGGAAATCCGTGCGGCCGATGGAGCCCTGGAACAGCACATCCCCCACCCAGGCCACTTTTTGCGGTTCGTACAGGAACACCACATGCCCCGGCGTATGGCCGGGACAGTGGAAGACCCTGAGCAGCTGCTCGCCCACGGTTACGGTATCGCCCTGCTCCAGCCAGCGATCAGGCAGGAAGGCATCGGCATGGGGAAATCCCGACATCCGGCACCACTCGGGCAGTTTGTCCAGCCAGAACTGGTCCTCCCGGTGGGGCCCCTCAATTGGCACGCCCAGCTGCTGGCGCAATACGTCTGATGCCGCGCAGTGGTCCATGTGGGCGTGGGTGAGGATGATCTTCTCGACCACCGCCCCCATTTTTTCCACGGCGGCGAGGATGCGCTCGACATCGCCACCCGGGTCGACTATCGCGGCCTTGCCGGTGGTTTCACATTTGATAATGGAGCAGTTCTGCTGGTAGGGAGTGACCGGTACGATGGTGCATTGTATGGGCATTGCTAGCTTGTATCCTGTTGCTGATGTCAGAAATTCGGTGCGTCATCCGACACCAGGTCCTGGGCCGCCTGGTGCCGGCCCGTCTGGTTGAACACCGCCTCCTCAAACTGCCCCTCACTTTTAGCCACGATCAGGGTGACCACCGCGTCCCCGGTCACGTTGACGGCAGTGCGCACCATGTCCAGCAGGCGGTCTACCCCGAGGATCAGGGCTATACCCTCAACCGGCAAACCGGCCTGCTCCAGCACCAGGGTCAGGGTGATCAGACCGACCCCGGGTACCGCCGCGGTACCGATTGAGGCAAGTGTGGCGGTGAGGATAACCGTCATCAGGGCGGTAACAGTAAGGTCTATCCCGTAGACCTGGGCGATAAACACGGTGGCCACGCCCTGCATGATGGCGGTGCCATCCATGTTGATAGTGGCACCCAACGGTATGGTGAAACCCGCCACCGAGTTGTGTACGCCCAGTCGTCGCTCCACCGTATTAAGCGTTACCGGTAGCGTCGCGCCCGACGAGGCTGTACTGAAAGCGAAGGCCCAGACCGGCCGCATCTTGCTGAACAGCTGGCGCGGAGAGAGCCTGGCCATCAGTCGGAACAGGATCCCATAGACCACCAGGCCGTGGAATAACAGCACCGCCAATACGGTGAAGAAATAGCCCGCCAGGTCGGCGATGGCGCCAAGACCCTCGGTGGAAAACAGCTTCACCAGCAGTGCGAATACGCCGTAGGGGGCAACCAGCATGAGGATTTCCACCATTTTCATCACGACGGTTTCCATATCCCGGAAAAAGCTCGCGATACGCCGGCCGCCCTCCCCCGCATGGGAGATGGCGTAGCCGACCAACAGGGCGAACACGATGATTTGCAGCATCTTGCCCTCGGCCATCGCCTGCACGGGGTTGGAAGGGATGATGTCCACCAGCACATCGGCCAGCGGCGGCGGTGGCGTGGCGGTGTACGAGACCGTCGTTACCAGATCGATACCGGAACCGGGGCCAATCAGGAGGGCGAACAACAGTGCGATGGTAATGGCCAGCGCCGTGGTGGCGAGGTACAGGCCGAGCGTCTTTACTGCAATCGGCCCCATCCGGGCGCTGTCTCCGAGTGAACTGGCGCCGCAAATCAGGGAAACCAGCACCAGCGGCACCACCAGCATCTTGAGCGAGGCAACAAACATATTGCCTATCGCGTCGAACAGGCCGCCCTGCTCCACGCTGCCCGCCAGCAGCCCGTGCAGCCCCGCCGGCAGGGCGCCGGTCTTGAGCAGCAGACTGAACAGGGAGCCGAGCAGGATACCCGCCACCATGGCGATCAAAATACGATTGGTAAGGCTCATTCGCTGCAGGATCCGTTCTGGCAGCCGGTCACCGCCTGGTCAGCACAGGCGATGCAGACCGGGGCACAGGTGCAGAAATCAGCTGAAAACAACAGGGCTTTGGCCCGGGCGATGTGCATTTTCGTCTTCCTTCGGGTACGGGTATACCTAAGGGGTCGAAGCCTAGCATTGATGAGCGCCAAACGCAGCAGTCACGGTGGCGCCCGGCCGGACGACTGTTCACTCCGACAACCCGGATGTCGTATCCCCCGGGTAGAGCGCCGCGCAAAATTCACCCTCTGGCCGCGCCGCCGGCAGTTCCGCCAGCGTGGCGGCGATCACCGGCCGCCACTGGGAATTGGCCGCCAGTTGCGCCTGCGCGGGCTCCAGCAGGGCGATCGCCGCACCTGGGCAACCCAGTTCACCCAGCACCGAGGCAAGGTTATTGGCGAGGGCTGGATTCCCCGGGTGCAGGCGCAGGCCGCGGCGGTAGTAATCGATGGCCACAGGCAGGTTTCCCGACGCGTAGGCGGTGTTGCCGAGGGCCAGGTAGGGCCTGGCATCCCGCGGCCACTGTCGCCGCGCCGCACGCCAGGCCGGGGCGGCAGCAGTGGCGCCCGCCTGGGTCTCGTAGGCAGCCACAGCGTCAATATAAGGCTCAAGCTGCGGCAGCGCGGGTAACTCGCCCGGGCGCAATGCCACCAATGCCCAACGCCCGGCCCAGTCCCAGGTCCGCAGGAACCCGGGGGCGCCCATCGCCATTTGCCGCTGCCCGCCACTGTTGAGATAAACCTCGTTGGCTCTCGTGTCATACCCTACCAGCACCGCGTAGTGCCAGACCGGGAAGGAGCGGGTTTGCACATTCTGGAAAACCAGCACGGGGCGGCCCGCCTGCAGTTGGGCAAAGACTTCCGCCGGCTCGCCGGGTACTCGGTAGGCGATGCGACCGGCACGCCGGGTGGCGGCGACCAGTTCCAGTTGCAGGCTGCCCTCCCTGCCCGGCAGGTACACCTGCGGTGCGAGCGCTGCCGGGGTGGCAGCCACCCCCGATGCTGCCAGCACGCCGGCCAGCGCTGCCGGACCGCACTGGTAGTCCTGCTGCGGATAAAAGGGTACGGATGGCAGCAGCACAACGGGCCGGCCGGGGAGTATTCCGGCCAGGTGCAGGGGAGGGTTGATGGAACATGCGCTGAGCAAGCCCAGTGCGGCGCCGGCCAGCACGGCCAGCAGGCGACGTCCACCGGCTGCCGCCGGCTGCCGGGGCACCAATCAGACTTTCTTGAAGATATCGATCACGCCGGTGAGTTCCAGGATGAGCAGAACCACGAAAACCGCCCCAATAAGCGCGAAGATGCCGCCGGCCGGCAACTGGTCCAGGCGGCCCTGTAACTGCGCCAGTTCACGCTCACCCAGGGCCGCCACCCGCAACTGCGCCTCGACGGGGTCCACGCCCAGTTGCACCATCGCCTGCTGCACTTCGCTGCGTGCCAGTCCCGCCTGCACGGCGGCCAGTTGCACGCCGGGCCGCTCCAGCGCCAGCGCCTCGCTGGTGCCGACCACGGCGGCCGCCGCAGACGCGGTCAACCCGGCCCAGGCCAGGGTGGCGGACAGGAAAAAAGCGATAAATTTCCGGTAGTTCATAATGTATTTCCCACAACGTGTATCGAGGCTGTGCCATCAATAAGGGTAGCGCATTAGCGCGAACTCATCGCCACTATACCCGATCCCGGTCATACGGCTAAACGCTTTCCGGGCATTTGGGCATACTGCCTGGAACCCACCAGATTCACAGGCCGCAGTGCCTCCCGGCCCCGGTTCACGCCGGGGCTGGGGCCGTCACGGCGCCGGTTGCGTGTCCTTGTCCTTGTCATCCGGTGCGGCGACTTCCACGGGCGCCGGCGACACCAGTGACAACAGGGTCCAGCCCGGCTTCAACTCCGGCCGGTAAACGTCAGTGAAGGCCCGCAGGTTGAAATTCTTGTCCAATGCAAACAGCGGGATATGGCTTTTGCCCCTGGCCTTTTCATAGGCGGCCATATCGAACGTATCGGTGAGCAGGGTGGCCTTGACCTCCGCGCCCTGGGCGATCAGGCTGGCCAGTTTCTGCTGGGTGATCCCCTCCCCGAACAGGCGCGGGGCGCGAAAATTTTCTGCCACCCGGCGTTTCTCCGAGGCGTCCTTTTCCTGGGCGTTGCGCAGGGTGAAAACCCGGTTGCGGCCGAATTCCCGTCGGTATTTGACCGTGGCCAGGGTATTGAGCGCGGGGCGGCGGGACATGGCGAACAGGCGCCCTATACCCTCGAGTTCGAGTTGCCGATCGGCGTGAGCCGACACCGGGTCGCCATAATAGGTGTCCAGCCCCTCCATTCGCGCCGCCTGGATCTCCGACCAGGTGGTATCCGTGAGTTTGACCCGAAAACCCTGCTGCAACAGCGCCTTGCCTATCGTCCTGGCGACCTGGTTGGCGCCCACTATCAATATGCCACGGGGCTCTTCTTCCACCAGGCCCAGCAGCCGGGCCACGGGCCGGGCGGTGAAGCTCTGCATCACCACGGTGACAATAATCACCAGGAATGTGTAGGCCACCAGCAGCCCGGCCTCGGGATAGCCCGCATCCTGCAGGCGCAACGCGAACAGGGAGGAAACGGCGGCGGCGACGATCCCCCTGGGGGCAACCCATGCCACCAGGGCGCGCTCGCGCCAGCTGTAGTCACCGCGAAAAGTACTGGCCCAGACCACTACAGGCCGCGCCAGCAACACCACCAGCAGCACCCCCAGCCCGCTCCAGCCGGTGGCGATAATGTCCGCCGGGTCGACACGGGCTCCCAACACGATGAACAGCATGGAGATGATCAGTATGGACAGGCTCTCCTTGAAGCTCAGTACCTCCGTCATATCGATACCACGGGTATTGCCCAGCCAGACCCCCATTATGGTGACCGCCAACAGGCCTGATTCGTGCGCCAGGTAATTGCTGCCCGCAAAGGTCATCACCACCCAGGCCAGGGCCACTACATTGAGCAGGTACTCGGGAATCCACTGCCGCCTGATGAGGAATCCCAGGACCAGCGCTGACACTGCGCCGGCCACCGCGCCCACCGCGATGCTCTGGGCGAACAGCAGGTAGGATTCAGTGCCGGCGACGATAAACTGGAATACCAGCACCGCGAGCAAGGCGCCCACGGGGTCGATCAGGATGCCCTCCCAGCGCAGCAGCTGGCTCACCTTCGGAGTGGCGCGCATGGTGCGCAGCAGCGGGTTGATAACGGTGGGGCCGGTCACCACTACCAGAGCGGCAAACAGCAGTGCCATCTCAACCGAAAACCCCGTCACCGCCCAGGTGCCGGCGGCAATCAGCCCCCAATTGAGCAGTGCGCCCCAGCTGACCATATTGCTGACCGCTGCGCCGTGGCCGCGCAGGTCCCCCAGCCTCAGGGTAAGGCCGCCCTCGAACAACACCAGCGCGACACCCAGGGAGACCATCGGGAACAGGATGTCGCCAAACATCTCGTCCGGGCGCAGCAGGTCAGTCATCGGCCCGGCGACAATCCCGATCACCAGCAGGGCCAGGATCGACGGCAGCTTTAGCCGCCAGGACAGCCACTGGGCGGCGATCCCCAGCACGATCACTGCGGCGATGACATAAAGCAGACTATCGTTCACTCGCATTTTTCCCCAGATTTTCGAAAGGGCACGGTGCGCGAGCACCCCGGAATTGTCAATACCACCTGCCGGCGCAGCAAAAAGCAGCCACGAACCGGGGCCCCGGGACCTGAAACCGGTATAATGTCGCCCGATCAGACCGCGGCGCGCTGCCTGCGTCGCCACTTCACCCTTCGCACGACTCAGGGCCTCTCATATGGAGCTGGTAGTTTTCGACCTCGACGGCACCCTGCTGAACCGCAATTCGGCACTTTCCGACGGCACCCGCGACACCCTGCGCCGCCTGGCCGACCGGGGTATCGCTTACACCGTGGCTACCGGCAGGACCCTGCACGCCGCCCGCACCCTGCTGGAGGGCAGCGAGTTCAAGCTGCCCCATATCTATAAAAACGGCGTGATGATCTGGCGGCCGGATACCGGGAACTACAGCCACAGCAACCTGCTGGCAATGGATGAGATTCGCAGCATTATCGAGGGCTTTATCTCCCAGGGCATACCGCCGTTTATTTTCACCATTGAGCCCGCGGACCGCCACGGCGTGTACCACCTGCCGCTGAAGACACCCGCCGAGCACAGGCTGGCGGCGCACTTCGCCGCTATCGAGGGACTCCATGTCGGCCCGGTGGCCGGGCTGCCCAGCGCCGCTGACATCACCAATATCAGCGCTATCGGACCGCGCAGCGCCATCGAGAGGGTGGAACGGCTGGTGCGCGCAGAGTCCCACCTGGTGGCCTACTCCGGCGCCGCTATCGAGGGCGCCGAGTTGCTCTGGATCGATATTCACCACAGCGAGGCCAGCAAGGGCGGGGCCATCGGCCAGATCAAGCGGGACCTCGGCGTGAGTCGGGTCATCTGTTTTGGCGACAGCGACAACGACCTGAGCATGTTCGCACTGGCGGACGAGTGCTATGCCCCCAGCAATGCAAAAAAGGGCGTCAAGGCGGTCGCCACCGCCGTTATAGGCCACCACGATGAAGACGGTATCGCCGAATTCCTGCGGGAACGATTTCAGCTCTGACCACCGATGGTTCGCACCCGGGCCGCGGCTGACCTTGCCCGGAACGGCAGATTCTGGGGTCAACCCCGCCGGGAGGATTACCGCCTGTCGACCGGGCAGCCCTCCCATCGGGTAATTGGAAAAAAGTACAGATTTTCGGACCCCGAATCCAAAATTGCGCTATGTTTGCCAAAAGGGGCAGAAACCACAGAAGGGGGCTATGGGCTGAAATGCTGCATACCCTGAAAATTTCCACGACTGATCTGGAAGTAGGCATGTTTGTCAGCGGCCTGGATCGGCCGTGGCTGGAAACACCTTTTATGATGCAGGGCTTCTGCCTGGAGAGCGCGGAAGAGATAGACCGTGTGCGCAACTATTGCAGCCACGTCTTCGTCGATTTTGCCAAGAGCCGCAACAAGGACCACCCCCTGCTCAAGCGGGTGCGCACCGTCAGCACTGCCATTCCAATACAGGATATTTTCCCGGGGCGCCCCCTTAAAACCTACCCCACCACCAGTGCGTGGAAAGACGAAAGCGCCCAGGCCTGGCTGGTACTGGATTCCCTCGTGGATGATGTCGGCGCCATATTCCAGCGCGTCAGCGAGGGTGGCTCGCTCAACGTCATCCGCCTGAAAAAATCGGTCGAGCCCGTGGTCGAGAGCATGAGCCGTAATCCGGACGCCTGCATCTGGCTCGCCCGACTCAAGCAGCACGACCAGTACGCCTACCAGCACTCCCTCAGCGCGAGTATCTGGGCGGTCGCGCTGGGCCGCCAGTTGGGCCTGCCCAGGCACGATCTGCGCTCGCTGGCGATCGGCTGCATGCTGATGGATGTCGGCAAGCTGCGGGTCGAGGCGAGCCTGCTGCAGGCCGCGCGACCGCTGACGCAGGAGGAGGCTGACCGGATGCGCGACCACGTCTTCCACGGAGTAAAGATTGTCAGGGAGAGCGGGATGATGAACCAGGATGTGGTTGACATCGTGGAGCATCATCACGAGCGCTACGACGGCTCCGGTTATCCGCAGGGTCTGAGCGGCGACAAGATACCGGCCATGGCGCGCATTGCGGCCATTGTTGATACCTACGATGCCGTCACCAGCAATCGCAGCCACGCGGCCGCCATCTCCCCGTCCGATGCAATCAAGCTGCTGTACCGCTCTCGCAATATCGAATTCCAGGCGGAGCTGGTAGAGGTATTCATCCAGGCGGTCGGGATCTATCCGGCGGGCACCATCGTGGAACTGACATCCGGCGAGGTCGGGGTGGTCGTGTCAGAGTGCCGCACCCGGCGTCTCAAACCCAAAATCTTACTGCTGCTGGACAAGCGCAAATACCGCCGCCCCGAACCCAAACTGGTTGATCTCAGTGAGGATGCCTCCGACCCCGACGCCCCCCCCCTGGCCATCGCCAGAAGCCTCGAACCGGGCTCTTACGATATCGACCTGTCGGAACTGCGGGTATAGCTTCCTAGCGGGACGCCAGCTCTATCATCCCCACGGCAATCTCGATCGATTTTTCATAGCTGGCTATGCCCACATACTCGTCGGTGCCGTGAATGGAGGTGGTCTGGCTGGTGGCCATTTCCACGCCGTGAAACCGGTACTGATTGTCGACCAGGTCGACATAGTGGCGGGTGTCTGTGGTGGCGGTCAGCAGCGATGGCACCACCACGGCCTCCGGATAAACCCGTTCGACAGCCGCCTTGATCACGGCAAAGCCGCTGCCCACATGGTCGGCGACGCGTGGCAGGTTTTCCCACTCCTCGTAGCTGATTTCTACCTGGGGGTCGTCCACCACCCCGGTGATATAGCTCACGATTCCGGCGGGCGTATCGCCCGGCAACAGGCGAAAATTGACAACGGCCACCGCGCGCTGGGGAACCACGTTCTCCTTCACGCCGGCATTGAACATGGTCAACGCGGTGGTGGTTCGCACGAAGGGCGTGGTCGAGCGCTCCTGCGCCATCCTGCGCGCGACCAGGCCATCCGTCAGCCAGAGGTTTTCAAACACCATGCGCTCAGGCTGCGCCATCTGTGGTGCCAGTGCCTCGAACATCGCGACCACCGGCGGCGTCAACCGCGGCGGGAAGGGGCTGGCCTCGATACGGGCAAGGGCATTGGCCAGGCGGCCAATGGTACTCACAGCAGGCGGATTGGAAGAGTGCCCACCCTCCCCGGTGGCCTGCAGCGTCAAGGTCAGGTAGCCCTTCTCCGCGATATTCACCATCGCCAGGGTCACGCCGGCGAGCAGGGGATTATCCGAGACCAGCATGCCGCCCTCGTCCACCATCCAGGCAAAGTGCAGCCCCAGTTCCCGCATACGGGCGGCCAGTGCCGCGGCGCCGCCGTGGCCGCTGATCTCCTCATCGTGGCCGAAGGCGAACACAACGCTCCGCTGCGGCGCAAAGCCCTGCGCCAGCAGTCTTTCGACCGCCTCCAGCAGGCCCATCAGGCCGATCTTGTCATCCAGGGTGCCGCGGCCATAGATCCGCCCATCCGCCACCACCCCGCTGAAGGCCGGGTGCTGCCAGTCCTGTTCTGTACCCGGCTCCACCGGCACCACGTCCATATGGGCGGTGAACAGCACCGGGGGCAGCGCGGCGTCACTGCCCGGCCAGCGCAGCAACAGGCTGTAGTCGTTGACCGTCTCCACCTGCAGTTCACTGAAAACCCGTGGGAACGACTGCCGCAGGAACTGGTGAAACCGGATGAACTCGGCGTAATCAATCTGGCTGTGATCCTGGTAGCTGATGGTCTCGAAACGCACCGCCTCTCCCAGCCGCTCGGCGGGAGAGGCGGCGGCAGCACCAATCCACAGTGTGAGCAGGAGCAGTGCCAGTAGAGATGCGGGGCTGCGGGGCATGAGGAATCTCCGGTTGCGGCTGGTTTGCACGATTTACAACTGGCGCGGAAATAAGCTGAACTCAATCAGCGCACAACCTTGCCGTATGTCCCGCCAGCGGTCAATCTGCAGTGCGAGTTCAAGGTATCCCGCTGTCGGCAGATTGGCCAGCCCATCGTCACACGCCAGGGTGTTGGCCAGGTCGGTGAGCGCGGGGTTGTGGCCGATGATGAATACAGCCGACTGCTCGTCATCCCTGCCCCGCAACCATTCGAACAAATCCTCAGCGGAGAATGTGTAGAGGTCCTCATCGGTGCGGTGGTCCATCTCGGCCAGCGCAGGCCAGCCGTCACACACACCATCCAGGGTGAGCTGCGCCCGTCGCGCCGGGCTCGCATCGACAGCCATAGGCGCCATTCGCTGCGCCAGTGCCTCGCCCATGCGTGGCGCATCCCGTTTACCGCGTTTGTTCAGGCCGCGCTCACGGTCGGGCTGCCCGGGGTTGTCCCAGGAAGACTTGGCGTGGCGCAGGAGGTGCAGGGTTTTCATGGGCGGCTCCCCGGTTGCAAGTCCAAACGCCCGGTAGAATATCAGTTGACGCGCCGGAGAACTCCCCATTAATACACTCGATATCTCGCAGTCGTGCTGTTCCTGCTGCCTCGCTCACCGCGAAAGACCGGGGCGGTGACGGCCCAGGCGGATGCGCATCACGGTGGCAATTCATTCGCCGGAGAGAGCCGCTCAAAAAATAACCAGCCAAAGCAATTTTCCCGCACCTCCTTGCGTTTGGTTTTCAACCTCGCTAGAGTCAAACCGTTCTAAGTGGTAACTGTACCAGGTCGTTTTACTTACCCAGGTGGTTGGTAGCACGGGCGAGTGGCCTCCATGAAAGCCCTACGGGAAATCTGGAGATCCAATGCTGAGACGCGAAACAGTAGCGCCAACTTATCGACAGATCGCCCCGCGCGAACTGCCTGTAACCGCTTTATTTCACGATTTCCCCACCTGTCACCCGACACTGCCCGCACGGGGAACCGCCATTTGAACGAGGCGGCGACATCCCTGTGGCCTTTCGTGGTCTACTTCATTGCGGTACTGCTGCTGGTGGCCACCATGCTCGGGCTGTCCTATATGCTGGGACAGCGGCGGGCTAACGCGGCAACCAATATGCCCTTCGAGTCCGGTGTACTGTCGGTGGGCTCGCCGCAGATTCACATGGCGGTGGAGTTTTACCTTGTCGCCATCTTCTTTGTGATCTTCGACCTTGAAACGGTGTTTATCTTCGCCTGGGCGGTCGCCTTTTTCGAGCTCGGCTGGGAGGGATTCGCCGCCGTGTTTGTCTTCGTGCTCATACTCGGTGTCGCTCTCATCTACGAACTCAGCACCGGCGCGCTTGACTGGGGCCTCAAGACCCGCACCGGCAAACCGCAGGAAACGCCACACCCGGAGGTGCAGCGCTGATGGAGTGGAGCCTGAGCAAACCCGGCGACGTAATAGCCAGTTCCGCTCCGGGCAGTTCCCGGGACAGCGTTGAGGAACAGGTGCGGCGCAACGTATTCTTCGCCCGGCTGGAAGACCTGGTCGCCTGGGGTCGTGCCCATTCGCTGTGGCCGTTCAATTTCGGACTGTCGTGCTGTTATGTAGAGATGGCCACCTCCTTTACCAGCCGCCACGACATCGCGCGATTCGGCTCTGAAGTCATTCGCGCCACCCCGCGCCAGGCCGACCTCATGGTCATTTCCGGCACCGTGTTTCGCAAGATGGCGCCGGTGGTGCAGCACCTTTACGACCAACTGCTGGAGCCGCGCTGGATTATCTCCATGGGCTCCTGTGCCAACTCCGGCGGCATGTACGATATCTACAGCGTGGTACAGGGCGTGGACAAGTTTATTCCCGTGGACGTGTACGTCCCCGGTTGCCCGCCCCGGCCCGAAGCGCTGATGCAGGGCTTGGTGATGCTGCAGGAGGCCATCGAACATGAGCGTCGCCCGCTGAGCTGGGTCGCGGGCGACCAGCGTATTGTCAAACCGGCGTTTCCCGCCCGGCGCGATGAGCTACAGTCACAACGCAACCGGGCCGCGCAGTTGCGCAGTCCCGACGAAGTGTGAGGTATCGCTGGACACAGTTTTAGACACGGCAAACGCGGTCACTACATAACAACGAGGCAGGACCAGCCCGGAGACATGCATGCAGCAGGCGCAGGTGACGAGCACAGGCGGCACGGTAGGCGATTTGTTTAATCGCTTCGGCGCGCCGGCGTTCGTGCTGCAGCCCACACCGGACAACATGCCGACTTTGTGGGTAGACCGCGACCGGATTCTCGACGTGCTGTCTTACCTCAAGCCCCGGTTTCCCATGCTGCTTGACCTGTTCGGCATGGACGAACGCCTGCGCGAGCACAAACCGGCAGCTGCCGCTGATTTCACCGTGGTCTATCACCTGCTCAATATTGCGGATCGCGAAGAAATTCGCCTCAAGGTCGCGGCAGCCGACGCGGATACCAGTGTTCCCTCCGCCGTGCAGATCTGGCCCAACGCCAACTGGTACGAACGCGAAGCCTGGGACATGTACGGCATCACCTTCCCGGGCCATCCCAACTTGCGCCGTATCCTGTTACCCCCCACCTGGCAGGGCCACGCCCTGCGCAAGGACCACCCCGCCAGGGCCACCGAGATGGAACCCTTCAGCCTCGATGCCGAAAAGCAGGAAGCGGAGCAGCAGGCCCTGCTGTTCAAGCCCGAGGAGTGGGGCATGGCCCGCGCCACCGCCGATACGGAGTTTATGTTCCTCAACCTGGGGCCCAACCACCCCTCGGTGCACGGCGTCTTTCGCATTGCGTTGCAACTGGACGGGGAAGTGGTTGTCGATGCCGTGCCGGATATTGGCTACCACCACCGCGGTGCCGAGAAAATGGCTGAGCGCCAGACCTGGCACTCCTTTATACCCTACACCGATCGCATCGATTACCTTGGCGGCGTGATGAATAATCTCGCCTATGTGATGGCGGTGGAAACGCTGGCGGGGATCAAGGTGCCGGATCGCGCCAGGGTGATTCGCATCATGCTGGCCGAGTTATTTCGCGTGTCCAGCCACCTGGTGTTTTACGGCACCTTCGCCCAGGACGTGGGCCAGATGTCACCGGTATTTTACATGTTCGCCGACCGCGAACGCCTGTTCGGTATCATCGAGGCCATTACCGGCGGGCGCATGCACCCGGCCTGGTTCCGCATCGGCGGTGTCGCCCAGGACCTGCCGCGCGGCTGGGATCGGCTGGTGCGGGAATTCATCGACAGCATGCCGGCACGCCTGGACCACTACCAGGTGATGGCCATGGATAACAGCATCCTCAAGCAGCGCACCGTGGACATCGGCAGCTACAGTACCAGGGAGGCGCTGGAATGGGGTATCACCGGCCCCTCACTGCGGGCGACGGGGATGGACTTCGACCTGCGCCGCGATCGCCCTTACGGCGGCTACGACCAGTTCGAGTTCGAGGTGCCCATCGGCCACAAGGGCGACAGCTACGACCGGGCGGTGGTGCGGGTAGAGGAGATACGGCAGAGCCTGCGCATCATCCGCCAGTGCCTGGACAATATGCCGGAAGGGCCCTACAAGAGCGATCACCGCCTGACCACTCCGCCGCCCAAGGAACACACGCTGCAGGACATTGAAACCCTGATTCACCACTTTCTCAATGTGAGCTGGGGGCCGGTGATCCCGGCGGGAGAGGCCTCCTTCCCGATCGAGGCTACCAAGGGCATCAACAGTTACCACCTGGTGAGCGATGGCGGCACCACCTCCTACCGCACCCGCATTCGCACGCCCTCCTTCCCGGCGCTGCAACAGATACCCCTGATCAGCCGGGGCCTGATGATTCCGGATCTGATCGCGATCATCGCCAGCATCGATTTCGTCATGGCGGATGTGGACCGGTGATGTCATGAGCGATCGGAATAGCTCGGCAACAATCCCGCTTCTGGACGACACGGAGACGACGCTGAGCGCCGCCGAGATCGCCGGGATCGACGCGGAGATTGCGCACGCTCCCTACCGCTCCGCGGTCGCCATCGACGCCCTGAAAATCGTCCAGGCTCACCGCGGCTGGGTGTCGGACGAAAGCCTGCGGGCCATCGCCCGCCACCTGCACATGTCCGCCGCGGAACTGGACGGCATCGCCACCTTCTACAACCTGATATTTCGCCGACCCGTGGGGGAAAAGGTGATTTTGCTGTGCAACAGCATCAGCTGCTGGATCAAGGGCTGCGAGGGACTGCAACAGCAGATCACGCAGCAACTGGGAATAGGACTGGGCGAAACTACCGGCGACAACCGCTACACGCTGTTGCCGGTCACCTGCCTGGGCGCCTGCGACAAGGCGCCGGTGCTGATGGTGGGAGAGGACCTGCACGAGGACGTCGATGCGCAAACCCTGCGGCAACTGTTCGACAACAGCGGAGGTGGCGCATGAGCCTGGACCTGCCGCTCACCCGCAATGTGCGCCCCGATAGATCGCCCACGGGCTTCGCTGCCTACGAGGCCAACGGCGGCTATCGGGGCCTGAAGGCGGCCATCGGCAAACTGGCGCCTGCCGAGTGCCTGCAGATCATCAAGGATTCCAACCTGCGCGGTCGCGGCGGTGCCGGCTTTCCCACCGGCATGAAGTGGAGCTTCGTGCCCATGGACGGCGCCTCACCGGGCCACAAGTACCTCATCTGCAACGCCGACGAGATGGAACCGGGCACGTTTAAGGATCGCCTGCTACTGGAGTGCGATCCCCACCAGCTGATCGAGGGCATGATCTGCGCCGCCTATACCATACAGGCGGACGTGGCCTATATTTTTATCCGCGCGGAATACCACAAGGCGGCAAAACTGCTGCGCGAAGCTATCGCAGTGTGCTACGACAAGGGCTACCTGGGGAGCGCCATCCTGGGCTCCGGCTACAACCTTGAAATGCAGGTTCACAGCAGCGCCGGCCGCTATATCTGCGGCGAGGAAACCGCGTTGATCAGCTCGCTGGAAGGCAAGCGCGCCAACCCCCGGGCCAAGCCCCCCTTCCCACAGGTCAGTGGGCTGTGGGGGCGACCCACCATCGTCAACAACGTCGAGACGCTGTGTAACATCCACCATATCATCGAACGCGGTGCCGACTGGTTCCAGTCGCTTGGCCTGACGGAAGACGCGGGCACCAAGCTCTACGGCGTCAGCGGTCGGGTGAAAAAGCCGGGCTGCTGGGAACTGCCGATAGGCACGCCCATCCGCGAGATTATCGAGGAGTATGCCGGCGGCATGGCGGACGGATACCAACTGCGGGGTTTCCTGCCTGGCGGCGGCTCCACCGACTTCCTCACCCCGGAGCACCTCGACCTGGCGATGGACTACGGCACCATCGGCAAGGCGGGCAGCCGTATGGGCACCGGCACCATGATTATTCTCGACGACCGGACCTGCCCTGTGGGTTTCGTCAAAAACCTGATGGAGTTTTTCGCCCGGGAATCCTGCGGGTTCTGCACGCCCTGTCGCGACGGCCTGCCCTGGTCTGCCCAGGTGCTGGACGATATCGAGCACGGCCGCGGCCGGCCCGAGGACATGGATACCCTGGCGCGCCAGGTGACCTTTATCGGCGCCATCGGCAACACCCACTGCGCCCTGGCCCCCGGTGCAATGGAGCCCCTGCAAAGCGCCCTGAAATATTTCCGCGAGGACTTCGAGCGCCATATCAGCGGCGGCGCCTGCCCCTTCCGCGACGGGGGCGCGCGCTGATGCCAACGATCACCATAGACGGCGTGCACTATGAGGTGGAGCAGGGCAAAAACCTGCTGGAATCTTGCCTGTCGCTGGGGCTGGACCTGCCCTATTTCTGCTGGCACCCGGCCATGGGTTCCATCGGCGCCTGCCGCCAGTGCGCCGTGGTGCAATACCAGAACGCCGAGGACACGCGCGGCCGTATCGTGATGGGCTGCATGACCCCCGTGAGCGACGGCGCGATCTTCTCACTGGCCGGCGACAAGGCGCAGCAGTTTCGCGAGGCCATCGTCGAATCACTGATGCTCAACCACCCCCACGACTGCCCCGTGTGCGCCGAGGGCGGCGAATGCCACCTGCAGGACATGACCGTGATGGTGGGCCATCGCGACCGCCACTACCGCGGTCGCAAGAACACCCATCGCAACCAGTATCTCGGACCGCTGATCAACCACGAGATGAACCGCTGTATCACCTGCTACCGATGCACCCGCTACTACCGCGATTACGCCGGCGGAACTGACCTGGCCGCCATGGCCGCGCACGACCACATCTACTTCGGGCGCCACCAGGAGGGCGTGCTGCAAAGCGAGTTCGCCGGCAACCTTGTGGAGGTCTGCCCCACCGGTGTGTTCACCGACAAGTCACTGGTACACGACTACACCCGTAAATGGGACCTGCAATCCGCACCCTCCGTATGCACCGGTTGCGCCGTGGGTTGCAACACCATGCCCGGGGAACGCTACGGCCGCCTGAAGCGCGTCCACAACCGCTTCAATGCCGAGGTCAACGGCTACTTCCTGTGCGACCGCGGGCGCTTTGGGGCCGGCTTCGTCAACAGCGACAAGGCCCTGGAGTATCCCGGCCTGCGCCAGGCGGATGGCCGCTACCGCGCGTTGGACCACCACGAGGCCCTGCTGCGAATGGCACAGCAGTGCGCGCAGGGCCGCGTCGCCGGGATCGGTTCACCGCGGGCCTCGGTGGAAGCCAACTACCTGTTGCGCCAGCTGGTTGGGGCTGACAACTTCGCCCCCGGCTTCAGCGATACAGAGCAGGTCCTGGTCAGTCTTGCGCTGCAACTGCAGGCCGACAGCGCTGCACTAGTGCCCGACATCGCCACCATCGAGTCGGCTGACGCGGTACTGATCCTGGGCGAGGATGTGACCAACACCGCGCCGCGAATTGCCCTTGCGCTGCGCCAGAGCGTGCGCAACAAGGCCTACGAGCTGGCTGCGGAACTGAAGCTGGAGACCTGGCAGGACGCCGCCATTCGCAACCTGGCCCAGCACCAGCGCAGCCCGCTGTTTATCGCCGCGGTGGCCGACACCCCGCTGGACGATGTGGCCACGCAGTGCCTGTACCTGGCCCCGGCCAGCATTGCCGCGCTGGGGCAGGCGGTGGCTGCCGGCCTGGGTGGTGGCGATAGCAAAGCCGCCACAGATAACGCAGCCGGTGCACTGCCCCGGGCCATACAGGCCGAGGCCGCCGCCATCACAGCAGCCCTGGCGGGCGCCAAACGGCCCCTGGTTATCGCCGGCACCACTTGCGGTAGCGCAGCCATTCTGCGGGCCGCCGCCGAGGTCGCGAGCGCGCTGTGCAGCGGCGCCCGGCAGACCATGCTGTGCCTGTGCGTTCCCGAGGCCAACAGCCTGGGGCAGGCCATACTCGCAGGTCCGGACGCACCGAACCTGACGACACTTCAACAACGCGCTTCCGCCGGGGAAATTGATACCCTGGTCGTACTTGAGAATGACCTGTACCGGCGCGGCAACGAAGCGCAGATCGACGCACTGCTGGCAGCCTGCAGCCAGGTCATCGTTCTCGATGGCCTGGACAATGCCACCACCTCCGCCGCCAACCTGGTCCTGCCGGCGGCCAATTTCGCCGAGAGTGAGGGCACCCTGGTGAGCCTGGAGGGGCGCGCCCAGCGCTATTTCCCGGTATTTCAGCCACAGGCCGAGCGACGCGCCGCCTGGGTATGGTTACTGGCCTGCTTGAAGGAAATGGAGCGGTCGGAGGTCTATCCGCTGCATCATTTCGACGATATTACCCGGGCCTGCGCCGCCGACATTCCCGCCCTGGCCGGCATCACCGCCGCTGCGCCAGACCTGCACTACCTCAACCTGGGTGTCAAAATTCCGCGCCAGCCCGCACGCTACAGCGGCCGCACCGCGATGCGGGCAAACATCAGTGTGCATGAACCCAAACAGCGCGAGGACGAAGAGACACCGCTGGCATTCACCATGGAAGGGCTCAATCGCGACCAGCCAGGCGCGCTGCTGCCCTGGGTGTGGGCACCGGGCTGGAACTCCAACCAGTCGGTCCACAAATTCCAGACCGAAGCCGGCGGGCCGCTGAAGGGCGGCACGGCCGGCGCGCGGTTGCTCCACCCGGGCGGCAGCCGGAACAGGACGAATACCCGGCCCGTGGCAGGCGACGCCGCCGCGGAAAATAGCGGAGTGTCCGGTGCCCAGCCCGGGCTCTGGCAACTGGTACCGCGCCCGCGCATTTTTGGCAGTGACGAGCTCAGCGCGATGAGCCCGGCCCTGGCGGAACTGGTTTCGCCCGGTTTTATCGAACTGTGCCCTGCCGATGCGGCCGGCCTCGGGATCGATACCGGCGACGGGGTGGAGGTAGGTGATCAACTGGCCACGCTGGAGCTGCGCGTCAACGATTCGATGGCGGCGGGCTGCGCCGGTTACGGCGCGGGCCTTGCGGGTACCGGCAACCTCAGAGCACTGGCACGGGTGAGTTTGCGGCGGGCAGAGACCTGGCAGCGGCGGCCGGGGCTGATCGCCAGCGACCGCGGCGCGGGCCCGGGGAGCAGCCATGTCTGAGCTCGATACCATCGGCTTTGGCCTGGTCATTATCGCTGCCGCCGTGGGCGGCGCGGCAATCCTCACCTGGTTCGAGCGGCGCCTGCTCGGCGTGTGGCAGGACCGCTACGGCCCCAACCGACTGGGGCCTTTCGGTGTACTCCAGGTAGCGGCCGATATGATCAAGCTGCTGACCAAACACGACTGGGTGCCGCCCTTCGCCGACCGGGCGGTGTTCGTCTTCGCCCCCACCGCCATCGTCGTGGCGATGCTGCTGGGCTTCGCCGTGGTGCCCTTCGGCCCCGACCTGTACATCCTCGATATCAATATCGGGCTGCTGTTCTTCCTCGGCATGACCTCGCTGGCGGTCTACAGCGTGCTGTTGGGGGGGCTTGCCTCCAACAACAAGTACGCGCTGCTGGGGGGCCTGCGCAGCGCGGCCCAGATGGTCAGCTACGAGGTATTCATGGGGCTGTCACTGATGGGCGTGGTGATGCTCACCGGCAGCTTCAACCTGCGCGCTATCGTCGAGGCCCAGCGCGACCTGTGGTACTGCATCCCGCAATGCCTCGGCCTGTTCACTTTCCTGATCGCCGGTATCGCCGAGAGCCACCGCCTGCCCTTCGACCTGCCCGAGGCTGAGCATGAACTCACCGCCGGTTTCCACACCGAGTACGGCGGCATGAAGTTCGCCATGTTCATGCTGGGTGAGTACCTGGGCCTGCTGCTGATCTCCTGCATGATCACCACCCTGTTTTTCGGCGGTTGGCTGGGACCCTGGCTGCCGCCCATCGTCTGGTTCTGCCTCAAGGTGTTCGTGCTGATCTGTTTCTTCATATTGCTGCGCGCCGCCATCCCGCGGCCGCGCTACGACCAGCTGATGGCACTGGGCTGGAAAGTCATGCTGCCGCTGACCCTGCTCAACCTGCTCGCGACCGGCGCCATCGCACTGTTGCTGGAGGGCGCGTGACATGCTCAGCTCCCTGACCAGCCAACTGCGCACCATCTGGACCATCCTGCAGCACAGCTTTACCAAGGCCGAAACCGTGCAGTACCCGGAGCAGATGCCCTACCTGGCACCGCGCTACCGCGGCCGCATAGTGCTCACCAAAGACCCCGACGGGGAGGAGCGCTGTGTCGCCTGCAACCTCTGCGCGGTGGCCTGCCCGGTGGACTGTATCGCCCTGCAACAGGCCGTGAAGGAAGACGGGCGCTGGTACCCGGAATTTTTCCGCATCAACTTTTCCCGCTGCATCATGTGTGGCATGTGTGAAGAGGCATGCCCCACCAACGCCATCCAGCTCACCCCGGATTTCGAGATGTGTGAATACGATCGCAGCAATATGGTCTACGAAAAAGAGCATCTGCAGATCGACGGCACCGGCAAGTACCACGACTACAATTTCTATCGGGTGTCCGGCCTCGCGATAAAGGGCAAGGACAAGGGGCAGGCCAGCAACGAGGCTCCCCCGATCGACGTAAAGAGCCTGCTGCCATGATGGAAATGCTCTTCTACCTGGCCGCGCTGGTCGCCCTGCTGGCAACGGTGCTCGCACTCACCCGGGCCAATGCCGCCCATGCCCTGATCTACCTGATTGTGTCGCTGCTGGCGGTGGCAGTGCTGTTCTTCCTGATGGGAGCGCCCTTCGCCGCGGCGCTGGAGATCGTCATCTACGCCGGCGCGATTATGGTGCTGTTTGTCTTCGTCATCATGATGCTGAATGTGGGCGAGGAGGGCGTTGCGCGCGAGCGGGAGTGGCTGGGCGGGCGCAACTGGATCGTGCCGGGTATTCTCTCGGCCCTGCTGCTGCTGGAGCTTCTCCTCGCGCTGCGACACGCGCCGGCCGCGACCAGCGGCACCGCGGTGGCCCCGAAGGCGATCGGCCTGACCCTGTTCGGCCCCTATGTGCTGGCGGTGGAGATCGCCTCCATGTTGCTGCTGTCGGGGCTTGTGGGTGCCTACCACCTGGGTCGACGTTTTATCGTCAGACGGGAGCGCAAGCGCTGATGAACGGCCTGCAGATACCCATGGAGCAGGTACTGGCGCTGGCGGGCATCCTGTTCAGCTGCGGCCTGCTGGGGCTGATGCTGCGGCGCAATATCATTTTCATGTTGATGTCACTCGAAGTCATGCTCAACGCCGCGGCGCTGGCTTTCGTCGCCGCCGGGGCGAAGTGGAGCCAGGCGGACGGCCAGATTATCTTCCTGCTGATTCTCACCGTGGCCGCGGCTGAAGTTGCGGTGGGGCTGGGCCTGGTGCTGCAGATCCAGCGCCGCTTCAAGACCCTGGACATGGACCAGGCCAGGAGGCTCAGGGGCTGATGACGGCAATCTGGCTCATTCCATTATTTCCCCTGGCCAGCGCCACCCTGCTGCTGCTGAGCGCGGGCCGCCTGCCACGGCAGGTCGCCGCGGTGCTGGGTGCGGGCTCGGTGGGCCTGGCGGCGGTCTGCGTCGCGCTGACGGCCCGCGCCTTCCTGGCCGACGGCGAGGTGCGCGAGTTCACGCTCTGGACCTGGATGGCGGTGGGCGAATTCACTCCCCGCATCGCGTTTTACATTGATGGACTCACGGTGGTGATGATGTCGGTGATCACCGGGGTGGGCTTCCTCATCCATCTTTATTCAGTCGAGTTCATGTGGGAAGACGAATCGATCTGCCGCTATTTCGCCTATATGAACCTGTTCGTCGGCGCCATGCTGCTGCTGGTAATGGCCGACAACCTGCTGCTGCTCTACCTGGGCTGGGAGGGCGTGGGCGTCTGCTCCTACCTGCTGGTAGGTTTCTGGTACCGGGACCCGGCCAACGGCAGCGCCGCGCGCAAGGCCTTCGTGGTTACCCGCATCGGCGACACCGCCATGGCCCTGGGCCTGTTCCTGCTGTTCACTGAACTCGGCACCCTCGATATCCAACCGCTGCTGGCCGCCGCCGACAGCCAGTGGCAGGTCGGCGACACCCTGCCCATTCTCGCCACCGCACTGCTGCTGGGTGGCGCAGTGGGCAAGTCGGCGCAATTGCCGCTGCACACCTGGCTGCCCGACGCAATGGCGGGCCCCACCCCGGTCAGCGCCCTGATCCACGCGGCCACCATGGTGACCGCCGGCGTCTACCTGATCGCCCGCACCTTCGGCCTGTTCCAGCTGGCGCCGCCCACCCAGGAAGCCGTCGCCTGGATCGGCCTGTCCACCCTGCTGCTGGCCGCTTTCGCCGCCCTGGCCCAGCACGATATCAAGCGCATCCTGGCCTACTCTACCATCAGCCAGATCGGTTACATGTTCCTGGCCCTTGGCGTCGGCGCCTACGCCTCCGGCATTTTCCACCTGGTAACCCATGCCTTTTTCAAGGCGCTGCTGTTCCTCGCCGCAGGAGCGGTCATCCACTGCCTGCACCACGAGCACAATATTTTCCGCATGGGTGGCCTGCGCACCCGCCTGCCGGTGGTGTTCTGGAGTTTCCTGATCGGCTCGGCGGCGCTGGCCGCCCTGCCCTTTACCTCCGGCTTTTACAGCAAGGACGCCATCCTGCTCTCCGCCTGGGAACTGCCCGGTATTGGCCACTGGCTGTGGGCCGGAGGCCTGCTGGGTGCCCTGCTAACGGGAATCTACAGCTTTCGACTCGTTTTCGTCGTGTTTTTCGGTGAAGCCCATACCCAACCCGATCACCAGCCGGGCTGGAAAATGTCCCTGCCGCTGGCCGTGCTCTGCGTGCTGTCCCTGGTGGGAGGCCTGCTGGTGCTGCCCCTGGGCAATGTATTCCCACCGTCCGGTCACCACGCAGCCGGCCATACCATAGAGTACATCAGCATCGGCACGCCGCTGCTGGGCCTGTTGCTCGCCTATTTGTTATTCCTCGGGCGCCAACTGCCAGTCGACAGGCTGGTCGATTCCGCTCCCGGTCGCAACCTGCGTAACTTCTGGCTCAGCGGCTGGCGCATCGACCAGCTCTACGACGCACTCTGGGTCCGCCCCTTCACCTCACTGTCCCGGTGGTGGCGCAACGAGCCGGTGGACAGGATCTACAACGCGGTGGTCGCGTTCACCCAGTGGGCCCACCACAAACTGGCCGCCCTGCAGACCGGCGAACTGCGCTGGTACGCCACCACCATGGTGTTCGGGCTGATGCTGCTGTTGGCCATCATGCTGAGGAACGCCACATGAGCATGGCCGGGCTGATCCTTTTGCTGCTGCTGGGCGGCCTGCTCGCCTGGCAGGCCGAGCGGATTCACCCCAACCTGCCCCGCTGGACGGCGCTGGTGACCGTCACAGCCGCCTTGCTGTACCTGCTGGCCGCCGCGCCAACGGAGCCCGGTGCCACAATGGCGGGCCCGCACTACAGCGGCAGCTGGCTACTGCACCTCAAACTGGCCTGGATGCCCCGCTTCGGCATCGCCTTCGAACTGGCCATGGACGGGCTCAGCCTGCTGTTGCTGGTCCTGACCCTGCTGCTCGGGCTGATCGCCATCGCCGCCTCCTGGTCCGAGATCGACTTCAAGCCCGGCCTGTTCCAGGCCAATGTGGTGTGGACCCTCGCCGGGGTGTGCGGCGTGTTCCTTGCCGTGGACCTGTTCCTGTTCTTCCTGTTCTGGGAAGTCATGCTGATTCCCATGTACCTGCTGATCGCCATCTGGGGACATGAAAACAAAACCTACGCCGCCATGAAGTTCTTTATCTTTACCCAGGCCTCGGGCCTGCTGATGCTGCTGGCGATAGTGGTGCTGGCCTGGCAGGGCCTGGCGCTGACAGGCCAACTCAGTTTCAGCTACTTCGACCTGCTGGGACTGTCCTTCGATCCGCGCCTGGGCTGGTGGACGATGCTGGGGTTTTTCCTGGCCTTTACCGTGAAGCTGCCGGCCTTCCCTTTCCACACCTGGCTGCCCGACGCCCATACCCAGGCGCCCACCGCCGGCAGCGTTCTGCTGGCTGGCATACTGCTCAAGACCGGGGCCTATGGCCTGCTGCGCTTGTGCATACCGCTGTTCCCCGACGCCTCGCAGCAGTTCGCCCCCGTCGCTATGGGGCTGGGGGTGGCCGGGATCATCTACGGCGCGATACTGGCGTTCGCCCAGAGCGATTTCAAACGCCTGGTCGCCTACTCCAGCGTGAGCCACATGGGCTTTGTGTTGCTGGGCCTGTACGCCTGGAACGCGCTGGCGCTGCAGGGGGCGGTTATGCAAATGGTCGCCCACGGGGTGAGCACCGCGGCCCTGTTCATGCTGGCCGGGGCCTTGCAACACCGCCTGCATACCCGCGACATGGGCCGTATGGGAGGGCTCTGGCACCAGGCACCGCGCATGGGCGCCTGTGCCATGTTCTTCGCCCTGGCCTCGCTGGGCCTGCCCGGCCTGGGCAATTTTGTCGCTGAGTTCCTGGTACTGCTGGGTCTGTTCTCGGTGCAGCCCTGGCTTGCCGCAGCGGCCTCTCTGGGCCTGGTCACCGCCGCAGTTTACTCCCTGTGGATGATGCAGCAGGCGTTCCAGGGCGCCCCGGATACACGGCGCAACATGGCGGATTTCGACGGACGGGAGATGCTGGCGATGGCGGCGATGATGTTCGCCCTGCTGTGGCTGGGCCTCCACCCGCAGCCGGTGCTCGACCTGGCCCAGCCGGTGCTGGACAGCCTGCGTGCGGCGGCGCCTTTCGACAACCCCGTCGCCGCGCTGGATACTGCGGCAGCAGCGGTCCCGGGGCGTGGGTTATGAACGCAGTAGACTTCCAGGCCCTGCTGCCCCTACTCGTGCTCGCCGCCGGCGCCATCCTGCTGATGGTACAGATAGCCTGGCATCGCAATCCGGGGCTGACCGCCGCCCTCGCCGCGATCATGCTGGTGCTGGCCGCCCTGTCCTGCCGCTTTGCGGCGGAGGTGGCGCCATTGCAGGTGACACCGCTGTTGCTGGCCGATCGCTTCGCCCTGCTGTTCTGCACCCTGTTTGGCTTCGCCGGCGCCATTACCGCCGTGCTGTCACGGGACTATGTCAGCCATCACGGGGACGAGCCGGAGGAGTTCTTCCTGTTGCTGGTACTGGCGACCATGGGCGCCTGCGTACTGGCTTACGCGGTGCACGTGGCCTCCCTGCTGCTGGGTATGGAGCTGCTGTCGATCTCACTCTATGCCCTGATCGCCTACCCCAATAAATCCATACTGCCGCTGGAAGCTGCCGCCAAATACCTGGTGCTATCGGGGGCGGCCTCGGCCACCGCCCTGTTTGGCTTCGCCCTGCTCTACGCCGCTACCGGCAGCCTGGGGTTCACCGCCCTGGGACAGGGGCTGGCCGTGACCGGCACCGGTCAGAGCGTGCTGCTGCCGGCCGCCGTCCTGGTCTTCGCAGGGCTGGCCTTCAAGCTGTCGATAGTGCCATTTCACCTGTGGACCCCTGATGTGTATGACGGTGCTCCCGCTCCGGTGACCGGCTTCCTGGCTTCGGTAGCGAAGGCCGCGGTCTTTGTCGTACTGCTGCGCCTGTTCCTGGACGCCGACCTGTTCCGTTACCGAATCCTGGTGGAAATCACCGGCCTGCTCGCCATCTTCAGCATGCTCGCGGGCAACCTGCTGGCGCTGCTGCAGTCCAATATCAAGCGAATGCTGGCCTACTCATCCATCGCCCACCTGGGTTACCTGCTCATCGTCTTCATGGTCTGTATCAATGCCGCCAACCAGGCGCTGGCGGTGGAGGCGGCGAGCTTCTACCTCATTGCCTATACCGCCACGACAATCGCCGCCTTTGGCCTGCTGACCCTCATAAGTACCGAGGCCACGGTGCGGGAGAACATCCAGCTGCAGCACGTCAGTGGCCTGTTCTGGCGCCAGCCGCTGCTGGCCTGCCTCATGCTGGTGGCGCTGCTGTCTTTGGCAGGCATCCCGCTCACCGCCGGCTTCATTGCCAAATTCTACCTGGTCACAGCCGCGGTCAGCGGCCACCACTGGGTCCTGCTGTTCAGCCTGGTGGCAGGCAGTAGTATCGGCATTTACTATTACCTTCGAGTCATTTATTACATGACGCGCAGGCCGGAGGAGTACCGGGTGGAACAACATCCCATCAGGCACTGGCGGGGACGGTTTCTTTCAGGTGTACTGATCGCCGCCATCCTGCTGCTTGGCGTTGCACCACAATCACTGATGTACTATTTACGGTCTATACTGCTTTGAGAACAGCCAAACCCCAAGGGTAGGAGATACTTATGCTGCAGTCCGTCAACCTCCGGGACTATATGTTGCCCAATCCGGTCAAAGTAAAACCCGACGACAGCGTCCTGGACGCCATGCGGGTCATCATCGACAACAAGATATCCGGTGTCTGTGTAGTCGATGCCGATGGCAATCTTGTGGGCATACTCTCGGAGCTCGACTGCCTGCGGGCGGCGCTGGGGGCTACCTACAACAATACCGGGGTCGGCCTGGTGCGCGACAACATGACGGGCGATAACCTGCTGGTGGCCCATCCCGATGAAAATATCCTGGATGTGGCCCAGGACATGTTGCTGAAAAAGCACCGGCGCCGACCGGTAGTGGAAAATGGCCGACTGATCGGCCAGATCACCTGTCGCCAGTTGCTGTCAGCGGTGAAAAAGTTCAGCTGAGCGCTACGCGCCGTATGCAGTGACCTGCCGCACCGGTTGACATCCGGTCCGGCGGGCCCCGAGGCGCGTCGCGGGGCCGGTCCACGGCAGGCACAAAATCCAGGAAATATCCAGATCGTAATGTCCTCCCGGCTGACGCATAATGCCGCCTCCACGCGGTATTGCACTGTAATCACCCGGCCCTAAGAACCTTCAGACCATGACCAAGACCATTTCCCAGCGCATCGCGGATGAGCTCTCCGTACACGCCAGCCAGGTAGACGCAGCCATCAAACTCCTGGACGAGGGCGCCACCGTGCCCTTCATCGCCCGCTATCGCAAGGAAGTTACCGGCGCCCTGGATGATACCCAGATGCGCACGCTGGACGAGCGCCTGCGTTACCTGCGGGAGATGGAGGACAGGCGGCAGACCATCCTGGCCAGTATCTCCGAGCAGGACAAGCTGAGCCCTGAGCTGGAGCAGGCAATACTCAGTGCCGATACCAAGAACCGACTTGAAGACCTCTACCTGCCCTACAAACCCAAACGGCGGAGCAAGGCTATGATCGCCAGGGAGGCAGGGCTGGAGCCCCTGGCCGATACCCTGCTGGCGGACCCCACGCAAAACCCGGAAACTGTCGCGGCGGGGTATCTCAATGCCGACGCCGGAATCCTCGACCACAAGGCGGCGCTGGAAGGTGCTCGCCAGATCCTGATGGAGCGCTTTGCGGAGAACGCCGACCTGCTGGCCAGCTTGCGGCAGTTCCTCCATGACAACGCCCTGCTGGCCAGCCGCATGATGGATGGCAAGGAACAGGACGGCGCCAAATTTCGTGACTACTTCGAGCATACCGAGGCACTGGCGGGTGTGCCCTCGCATCGGGCGCTGGCAATGTTCCGCGGCCGCAATGAGGGAGTGCTGGCCCTCAGCCTGGTGCTGGACCCCGAGGAAAAACCCACCGATGCACATCCCTGCGAAGCGATGGTCGCTCAGCATTGGCATATCGAAAACCGGCAACGGCCAGCCGACCAGTGGCTGCGGGAGACGGTGCGCTGGACCTGGCGCGTCAAGCTGCTCACCCACCTGCAGACTGACCTGCTGGGGCAGCTCAGAGAACGGGCGGAGCAGGAAGCTATTGAGGTATTCGCCCACAACCTGAAAGACCTGCTGCTGGCGGCGCCCGCCGGCCCCAGGGCAACCATAGGCCTGGACCCGGGCTTGCGTACCGGGGTCAAGGTGGCTGTGGTCGACGCCAATGGCAAGGTCCTGGACCACGGGGCGATCTACCCCCACGAGCCACGCAGGCGTCTGCAGGAAGCCGAGGCAACCCTGCTGCACATGATCCGCACCCACAACGTGGAGTTGATCGCAATCGGCAATGGTACCGCCGGTCGGGAGACCGACAAATTTGTAGGCGATGTGTTGCGCGCCCATCCGGAGCTGGCGGTACGCAAGGCCATGGTGAATGAGTCCGGCGCTTCCATTTATTCGGCCTCGGAATTTGCGGCCAGGGAATTCCCCGATCTGGACGTGACCATCCGCGGCGCGGTCTCCATCGCCAGGCGCCTGCAGGACCCGCTGGCGGAACTGGTAAAGATAGAGCCCAAATCAATAGGCGTGGGACAATACCAACACGATGTCAGCCAGACACAATTGGCCCGGCAGCTTGACAGTGTGGTCGAAGACTGCGTAAACGCGGTGGGCGTAGACGTCAATACAGCGTCGGTGCCGCTGCTGGCCAGGGTGTCCGGCCTGAGCCAGACTATCGCCGGCAATATCGTCGCCTTGCGCGATGAACGCGGCAGTTTTACCAGCCGCAGCGATTTGCTCAAGGTCTCCCGTTTCGGCGAAAAAACGTTTGAACAGGCCGCGGGCTTCCTGCGGATAATGGACGGGGCCAACCCCCTGGATGCCTCGGCGGTCCACCCTGAATCCTACCCGGTGGTTGCCGCAATCGCGGAACGCCAGCGGCGTGAGGTCGGCAGCATGATCGGTGACACTTCCTTCCTGCGCGCACTGGATCCGGCGGCTTACACCAATGAAAAGGTGGGCCTGCCGACAGTGAAAGATATCATCGCGGAGCTCGCCAAGCCGGGACGTGACCCCAGGCCGGAATTCAAAATGGCCACCTTCCAGGAAGGCGTGGAAAAAATTTCCGATCTGGCACCGGACATGATCCTTGAAGGTACCGTTACCAACGTGACGGCCTTCGGTGCCTTCGTCGATATCGGCGTGCACCAGGACGGCCTGGTCCATATCTCAGCCCTGGCGGAGCGCTTTGTTAAAGACCCCCGTGATGTGGTCAAGGCCGGTGACATTGTGCGGGTGAAGGTGATGGAAATCGACCAGCTGCGCAAACGTATCGGGCTGAGCATGCGCCTGACGGATAAGGCGGGGGAACAGGCCACCCAGCGAAGCCAGGCTCCGCGGCGACAGCAGACCAGCGCCAGGCCGCAACGCGAAAGCAGCAAAGCGGACAGGCCGGCAGCTGGAGGCGCCTTTGCCGCGGCCTTCGCCGAAGCACGTAAAAAGCGTTAGCACTCGGCCGGCTATCCGGCCAATACGACCGCGGGGTGCCCGGCGGCTCCCGGCCCATCCGCCGTCGGATAAGAAGCTGCGCAGAAATACAGGCTAGCTCTCCAGCCCGCCCCAGTTCCTCACCCAGGCTTCAAACTGGTCCGCGGACTGCGGCCTGCCCAGGTGGTAGCCCTGGGCATAATCGCAGCCCAGTTCCCGCAGCATCACCAGGCTCTCCTGGTCCTCAACGCCCTCCGCCACCACTGTCAGGTCGAACTGGTGGGCGATGTGGATAATGATTTTGACCAGTTCCATATCCTGCGAATCCACCAGCATGGAGTCGACGAAGGATTTGTCGATTTTCAGCTCCGCTGCGGGAATGTGCTTGAAGTAGGACAGTGAGGAGTAGCCCGTCCCGAAGTCATCGATGGAGATCCTGACCCCCATCTCCTTGAGCTTCAGCAGGTTGTCAAAACCTGATTGCTTGTCCTCGATGATGGCGCGCTCGGTGAGTTCCACTGTGACCTTCGCCGGATCAACGCCCCATATGGCGATGGCATCGTGCAGCAGGGCGGGAAGGTCCGGGTCACCTGCCAGGTTGGCCGGAACGTTCACAGCCAGGCCGACATCCAGATTGCCCTGCCACTCCCTCATCTGGCGCAACGCCCGATGCACCACCCACTTGGTCAGATCGTATGAGCGGCCGGTGGATTCGGCCCACTCGACGATAAATTCCGGCGAGATGTCCTCCCCGTCCGGCGAGCGCCAGCGCAGCAGCGCTTCCGCACTGCGCAATCTCCCAGTGGTGAGTTCGACCTTTGGCTGAAAGTACAATTCAAAGGCATTGTCCTGCAGCGCCTCCGCGAGGCTCTGCTCCAGCCTCATCTGCACCGGCTCGCCGGCATCTTCCGCCAGGACATCCTCGATTCGTTGTACACCGCCCATTTTAACGTGGGAGAGGGATGCTTCCGCCTGGGCCAGTACAGCCATGGATTCGCGGCTACCGCGGCGGTTGATAGCAATTCCGATCTTGACATCAACGCCGAGCCGATCTGAATCGCCCTGCAATTCGACATCGAGTGAGCGGTGAACGCGATTCATGGCCAGGGCTATAAACCCGGGATTACCCAGGTCTGACAGGATAAATGAAAAGCGGTGGCTGCCCACGCGGAACACTGAATCGGGCAATTTGCTGAGCTGCTGCAACTGGTTGTAGGCCCCTTGCAACAGCCGGTCCCCGGCCTCGTAGCCGTGGTAATGATTGATCCTGGCCAGGTTGGTCAGGTCTATCAACATCAATCCCAGATGAGACTGATCGGCCCGGGCATCATCGACGGCTTTACCCAATTGCCGGATAAACTGCTCGCGCTCTATCCCGGGCAACGTATTCAAGTACGCAGCGCTCTCAAAGCTTGATGGCGGTCATGTCAATACCGTAGGCTTCGGGCTCGAGACTGCTGGTAATTTCCAGCGCCTTGCCGTCAGCGGTCGATTGCTGATTCAGCAGGTCGACGATCTTTACTTCCGTAACAGGCAGCTTGTTCGCGTCCAGCAACACCATGACTTTCGGCCGCAACCGACGGGTGCGATATTCTGCGACCACTACCGCCACTTCACCTGAGGATAATTCAACCAGGGTGCCCGCGGGGTATATGCCGACGGCCTGGATAAACTCTTCAACGAGCTCCGCCTGGAAATCGACGTCTCGCCACTCATAGAGTTTCTTGATGGCGGCAGATGGCGGGATTGCACGGGCATAGCTGCGATGGCTGGTGATGGCGTCGTAACAGTCGACGATCGCCGCAATGCGGGCATAGACCGGGATGCGATCGCCGCTCAGGCCGTTGGGGTAGCCCGAGCCATCATGGCGCTCGTGGTGGTGTGCCACCATGTCCAGTACGTCCTTGTTCATCAAGCCACTGTTCCTGATCATCTCGACCCCGAAACCTACATGGCTTCGCAGTTCAGCGAACTCCTCGTCGCTCAGCGACCGGGTGGCCTGCAGCAATTCCGGGTTGACCCGCAGCTTGCCAATATCAAACAGCAGACCGCCTATCGCCAATGAGCGCAGGTCTGATTTGGGCAGCCCAATCTGCCGCCCCAGGGCCACGGCCCAGATAGAGGCTCCCACCGAGTGCTGGTAAGTATAGGTATCCTGCTGCTTCATCCGCGCCAGCCAGATGCAGGCATCGGGGTTGCGCGAAATACTCTCGATCATCGGGTCGACGGCCTGCTTGACCTTGACCACATCCACCGCGCCGCCCTGGGAGACCTGTACAAAGATTGAATCCACCGTGCCCAGCAGGGATTCGACAGCAGCCTTGGCCCTGGGAAACTCCTCACTCCAACTGGCGCTGTCAGCATAGGTCTTGAGCTTGTGCCCAGGAAATATCTGCTGCCTGGTCTTGCGCGGTCGACTGGGTGACTTGCGCTTGATTTTACCGCCCTCGACCATACTCTTGGTGCTGTCAACGAATACGTACTGGCAGTACTTCTGGACGCGGGCGATATCCTCCGCCGAATCGATGCGAAAGCCCTGCATCGGAAACGGCACCTCCAGCCACGGGCGATCCAGGCCGGACACATACATACCCAGTTGCAGTTCGGAACTATTGATTTGTATTACTTCCAGCATCCTGCGGCACGAGGTCTCGGCGAGGGGAAATTGGTCCTAGGATAGCGCCTATCCATTGCCTGTTTCCACTGCTTACGACTCAATCACCCACACTGGAGCGGTACAACGGGTACTTCTGCTGTTATTGGCTCCCCGCTGTCCAGCCATACAAGGAGGCGTCAAGCCTGGTCACCGCGGCCTCCCCGCCAATTGCCCGGCCGTGAAGCCAGGGCGTGATATCCGCCAGCAGGTCCGGGCTGCTATGCAGCAGAGGCAGGGTGAGCACAATCGAATCGCCAGCGGTATTCAGCCGGACCAGGTGTTCCGGCCGCTCCGGTGTCGGTGTTATCTCAAGGTCGTCCCAATCGATATCTACCCCGTACCGGATCTGCCACACTATGGCGGTGGCCAGCGCCACCGTTTCCTGCGCCAGTTCATCACAGAGACCACGCCAGGTGGCAATCTTTCCAGCGCTGGGAAAATACACTTCAAGCCCTTCGTTTGCACAGACCGAACCGCCCTCAGCGAATGTCCAGCGTGGGTTTACCCGTGAGGCGGTCATCGGTATGTGCTCTTTTCCCGTCGGGCTCGTCGCGATCTGCTCGCAATTGTGCAGGCTGCAGAAATCCTGCAGGACACGCTGCTCGAAAGCACTCTGCTGGTCGGCCCGGGGATGCCCCAGAATCACCAGCTTGCCCGCTACAGTTACGGCTGCCGGACCCTGCTGGTCGGTACGCACCGAGACGGGCAGACCCAGTTCCAGATCGTCGAGTGCCAGCATCAGGTCATTGGCATACTGATCGACGGCGACTGACCAACCGAGTAGCCTGGCTCGCCCATTACCCGTCAACGTCGCGGCCTGGGCCCGGGCCAGGTCCGCCTCGGCCATGTACACGGCTGCGAGTTCGGTCAGCGCCGCGCTGGCAAAGTCTGTCTGCTCAGGTGCGGGCGCGCCCTGCAGGTAGGCAGCGGTGCGCTGGAAGCGCGACAGCGGCGCCTGGGCGGCGTCCTGCGACAGTACCGAAGCGACTGGCGCAAGCAGGAGTACCAGACAACATATAACCGCGCACTGACTTTTCCCGAAGCGGCAGAGGCCAAGGTCAGCCGCCAGTTCTACGGCGGACCGTGACATCAGCTCACTGCGTTACCCAGTTCCTGCACTGCAGGCCTCCTCCTGCGTCGCTCCTTACGGGGAATCAGGCCGCGCATGGACTCCATCTTGCCGAAACAAAGCAATTTGTCACCCGCTTCAAGCAGGCGATCGGCACGGGGGTTGGGGATGACTTTTGCACCCCGATACAGGGTGAGTACGTTGATGTCGCTCTCCCGCAACTGTGTCTGGGTAATTGTCTGGCCGACAAAATTCGAGCCGTCGGGGATGTATATTTCACTCACCCCGTAGCCCTTGCTGACGGTGAGTCGCTGCCTCACGTCTATTTCGGGAAAATCGACCTGGGCGGCAATGTAGTCGATCACCGCACCAGCAATATCGAGGCCGGTGCAGGTCTCAATGCCCTCAAGACCCGGAGAGGAATTAACCTCCATAATCTGCGGCCCATCAGCGCCCTCCAGCATATCCACACCGGCGACGCGCAGTCCCATGATCTGAGTGCAGCGCACGGCCGTCTCGCGAAACTCCTCGCTCAATTCCACCGGCTCGGCCACCCCACCGCGGTGTACATTGCTGCGAAACTCCTGCCCCTGTGCGACACGGCGCATGGCCGCCACCACCTGGTCGCCGACAACAAAAGCCCGGATGTCCCGCCCCTTGCTCTCGGCAACAAACTTCTGGATCAGGACGTTCTGCTTCTGGCTTTGCAGCAACTCGATAATGGATTCGGCCTGTTTGACTGATTCGGCCAGCAACACGCCTATACCCTGGGTACCCTCTATGAGTTTGATGATAACCGGAGCACCACCCACCCTTTCGATCGCCGGCAGTACATCTTTTTTATCCCGCACGAACGTGGTGCGAGGCAGGCCCACGCCATGCCGACTAAGTATCTGCAGACTGCGCAGTTTGTCCCTGGAATTGCTTATACCGTGAGCGGTATTCGCACAAAACACATCCATCTCCTGAAACTGGCGCACCACGGCGGTACCGTAATAAGTGATGGATGCGCCGATACGAGGAAGTACAGCGTCATAGTTATCGAGATGTTCCTGACGGTAATAGAGATCGGGGGATCCGCGATCCAGGTCAATGGCAAACTTAAGTGTATTAAGCACATCGGCGTCATGACCGCGCTGCAATGCCGCCTCCTTAAGCCGCCGCGTGCTGTAAGCCCTGGGCGCACAGGACAATATAGCCAGTTTCATGTGATTGACTCCCGAGTAAGTGAGGGTTAGAGGATGTAGTCCGGGGTGGTAATTGACACCCGAACCTGTATCGAGACAATCAGCCTAGCGGAAATTCAAGGTCAACAAAAGGGGTTGCATTTTGCCTTTTCAGTTAGGCCGGCACTTCGATGACGCCGCATCAGTTAAAGGCTCAGTATTGATTTCCTATGGGTGGTACCGTTGACCTACAGTGGGTTGCAAGCGGTGCTTGCAATCGCTCTGCGACGCCTGCGGCGCCCAACCCTCGCACCTGCGGTGCACAGGGTGTCACACGGCGGCTGCGCCGCGTCAGGACGGCAAAATAAACATCACATTCCTAAAAAACAAAACCCCTCCCGGTTCCCGGGAGGGGCTTTCTTTTTTAGAAGCCTGGCGATGACCTACTCTCACATGGGGAGACCCCACACTACCATCGGCGATGCATCGTTTCACTTCTGAGTTCGGGATGGGGTCAGGTGGTTCCAATGCTCTGTGATCGCCAGGCAAACTGGCTTGAGGGAGTTCGGTCTTACCCACGCGTACTGCAGCGCCGTCGTCCTCTCAAATAGGGCGGTAAATCAAGCCGATTGACAGTTCTTACAAGTGTACTTTCCTGTGACCGCACACAACATCCAACTCTCCGTCTTACAAATAACTTGGATTATATGGTCAAGCCTCACGGGCAATTAGTACTGGTTAGCTCAACGCTTTACAACGCTTACACACCCAGCCTATCAACGTCCTAGTCTTGGACGGCCCTTCAGGACCCTCAAGGGGTCAGGGAGAACTTATCTTGGGAGGGGCTTCGCGCTTAGATGCTTTCAGCGCTTATCCTGTCCGAACGTAGCTACCGGGCAATGCCATTGGCATGACAACCCGAACACCAGCGGTTCGTCCACTCCGGTCCTCTCGTACTAGGAGCAGCTTCCCTCAATTCTCCAACGCCCACGGCAGATAGGGACCGAACTGTCTCACGACGTTCTAAACCCAGCTCGCGTACCACTTTAAATGGCGAACAGCCATACCCTTGGGACCGGCTTCAGCCCCAGGATGTGATGAGCCGACATCGAGGTGCCAAACACCGCCGTCGATGTGAACTCTTGGGCGGTATCAGCCTGTTATCCCCGGAGTACCTTTTATCCGTTGAGCGATGGCCCTTCCATACAGAACCACCGGATCACTAAGACCTACTTTCGTACCTGCTCGTCTTGTCAGACTCGCAGTCAAGCGCGCTTGTGCCTTTACACTAACCTCACGATTTCCGACCGTGATTAGCGCACCTTCGTGCTCCTCCGTTACTCTTTGGGAGGAGACCGCCCCAGTCAAACTACCCACCACACACTGTCCTCGATCCGGATAACGGACCTGAGTTAGAACCCCAACATTACCAGGCTGGTATTTCAAGGTCGGCTCCACGATGGCTGGCGCCACCGCTTCAAAGCCTCCCAGCTATCCTACACAAGTAAGGTCAAAGTCCAGTGTGAAGCTATAGTAAAGGTTCACGGGGTCTTTCCGTCTAGCCGCGGGTACACTGCATCTTAACAGCGATTTCAATTTCACTGAGTCTCGGGTGGAGACAGTGTGGCCATCGTTACGCCATTCGTGCAGGTCGGAACTTACCCGACAAGGAATTTCGCTACCTTAGGACCGTTATAGTTACGGCCGCCGTTTACCGGGGCTTCGATCAAGAGCTTCTCCGAAGATAACCCCATCAATTAACCTTCCGGCACCGGGCAGGCGTCACACCCTATACGTCCACTTACGTGTTTGCAGAGTGCTATGTTTTTAATAAACAGTCGCAGCCACCTGGTCACTTCGGCCAGCCCAGGCTCAGGGAGCAAGTCCCATCACCCAAACCGGCGTACCTTCTCCCGAAGTTACGGTACCATTTTGCCTAGTTCCTTCACCCGAGTTCTCTCAAGCGCCTTGGTATTCTCTACCTGATCACCTGTGTCGGTTTACAGTACGGTTCCTTTATATCTGAAGCTTAGAAGCTTTTCTTGGAAGCATGGCATCAACCACTTCGCGTTACCTTCCGATAACACTCGTCATCAGCTCTCAGCCTTAGCAGTCCGGATTTACCTAAACCGCCAGCCTACAACCTTAAACAGGGACAACCAACGCCCTGATGGCCTAGCCTACTCCGTCCCTCCATCGCAATATAAAGAAGTACAGGAATTTTAACCCGTTTCCCATCGACTACGCATTTCTGCCTCGCCTTAGGGGCCGACTCACCCTGCGCCGATTAGCGTTGCGCAGGAAACCTTGATCTTCCGGCGGGGGAGTTTTTCACTCCCCTTGTCGTTACTCATGTCAGCATTCGCACTTCTGATACCTCCAGCAAACCTCCCGGTTCACCTTCAACGGCTTACAGAACGCTCCTCTACCATGCATATAAATATGCATCCGCAGCTTCGGTTACCAGTTTAGCCCCGTTAAATCTTCCGCGCAGGCCGACTCGACTAGTGAGCTATTACGCTTTCTTTAAAGGATGGCTGCTTCTAAGCCAACCTCCTAGCTGTCTAAGCCTTCCCACATCGTTTCCCACTTAACTGGTATTGGGGACCTTAGCTGGCGGTCTGGGTTGTTGCCCTCTCGACGACGGACGTTAGCACCCGCCGTCTGTCTCCCGCGATTGTACTCCTGGGTATTCGGAGTTTGCATGGGGTTGGTAAGTCGGGATGACCCCCTAGCCCAAACAGTGCTCTACCCCCCAGGGTAAGACGCGAGGCTCTACCTAAATAGATTTCGAGGAGAACCAGCTATCTCCGGGCTTGATTAGCCTTTCACTCCGATCCACAGCTCATCCCCGCATTTTTCAACATACGTGGGTTCGGTCCTCCAGTGCCTGTTACGGCACCTTCAACCTGGCCATGGATAGATCGCCCGGTTTCGGGTCTATTGCCTGCAACTATGTCGCCCTGTTAAGACTCGGTTTCCCTACGCCTCCCCTAAACGGTTAAGCTCGCTACAGACAATAAGTCGCTGACCCATTATACAAAAGGTACGCAGTCACAGAACAAGTCTGCTCCCACTGCTTGTACGCATACGGTTTCAGGTTCTATTTCACTCCCCTCTCCGGGGTTCTTTTCGCCTTTCCCTCACGGTACTGGTTCACTATCGGTCAGTCAGTAGTATTTAGCCTTGGAGGATGGTCCCCCCATATTCAGTCAAGATAACACGTGTCCCGACCTACTTGTCGCAAGCTCAGTACCACACTCGGGTTTTCGCGTACGGGGCTATCACCCTCTATCGCCGGACTTTCCAGACCGTTCCACTAACCCAAATGCTATCACTTGCAGGCTATTCCCCGTTCGCTCGCCGCTACTGAGGGAATCTCAATTGATTTCTCTTCCTAGGGGTACTTAGATGTTTCAGTTCCCCCCGTTCGCCCCCTACACCTATGTATTCAGTGCAGGGTACCTGGCTTACACCAGGTGGGTTTCCCCATTCGGATATCCCCGGATCAAAGTCTGTTTGCCGACTCCCCGAAGCTTTTCGCAGGCTACTACGTCCTTCATCGCCTCTGACTGCCAAGGCATCCACCGTATGCGCTTAGTCGCTTGACCATATAACCAAAGTTATCTGGACCATCGAAATCGTTCCAGACGATTTTCGATGCACCCCCCATCCCTGGGGAGCGAAAGACTGTTCCCCGACCCCCTTAACACAGGCCGGGTACTTGTGAGGCATGCACCGATCAAAGTGCATACCCGCCGGATGTTGTGACGCTTAAGTCACAGTTTGTTTTACAACTCGTTTGGCCACGCCGAATTGAAGAGCGTGACCAGAACTTTTTATCTAGGGATTTCTCTCACCACACACAACCTTCCTAAGAAAGTCGCAGTGCTAAGCTCAAATCCTTAGACTCAGCTTGATTTACCTTGTTAAAGAACGTCCCGGTGTAAAACCAGAAACAAGCTCTCTCCAAACACAAAAAGCTTGTTTCTAGTCTCAGTGATGCAAAGAAGTGGTGGAGCTATGCGGGATCGAACCGCAGACCTCCTGCGTGCAAGGCAGGCGCTCTCCCAGCTGAGCTATAGCCCCAAAAGCTTTGTCAGCAACCACGAAGCCTGCCAAGATAACCAATTGCTTCCAATCGAGGCGCCGTGACGCGCCGTGCATCAACGATACACAAGCGGTGCGGCAACGAAGAGTGGGGGCAATTGGTAGGCCTGGGCAGATTTGAACTGCCGACCTCACCCTTATCAGGGGTGCGCTCTAACCAACTGAGCTACAGGCCTGTCTTAACTTGCGTCAAACAAAGCATGCGCTCGTGATTTCTTTCGCATCAACCGAACAAATGAAGACAAATGTGTGAGCACTCATCAGGTAGTGCCAACATCGTTTAAGGAGGTGATCCAGCCCCAGGTTCCCCTAGGGCTACCTTGTTACGACTTCACCCCAGTCATGAATCACTCCGTGGTGATCGCCCTCCCGAAGGTTAGGCTAACCACTTCTGGAGCAACCCACTCCCATGGTGTGACGGGCGGTGTGTACAAGGCCCGGGAACGTATTCACCGCGGCATTCTGATCCGCGATTACTAGCGATTCCGACTTCACGGAGTCGAGTTGCAGACTCCGATCCGGACTACGAAACGTTTTGTGGGATTAGCTCACCCTCGCGGGGTTGCAACCCTCTGTGCGTTCCATTGTAGCACGTGTGTAGCCCAGGTCGTAAGGGCCATGATGACTTGACGTCGTCCCCACCTTCCTCCGGTTTGTCACCGGCAGTCTCCTTAGAGTTCCCACCATCACGTGCTGGCAACTAAGGACAAGGGTTGCGCTCGTTACGGGACTTAACCCAACATCTCACGACACGAGCTGACGACAGCCATGCAGCACCTGTCTCAGAGTTCCCGAAGGCACCAATCCATCTCTGGAAAGTTCTCTGGATGTCAAGACCTGGTAAGGTTCTTCGCGTTGCGTCGAATTAAACCACATGCTCCACCGCTTGTGCGGGCCCCCGTCAATTCATTTGAGTTTTAACCTTGCGGCCGTACTCCCCAGGCGGTCTACTTAGTGCGTTAGCTGCGCCACTAAGAAATCAAGTCTCCCAACGGCTAGTAGACATCGTTTACGGCGTGGACTACCAGGGTATCTAATCCTGTTTGCTACCCACGCTTTCGCACCTCAGCGTCAGTATCGAGCCAGGAGGCCGCCTTCGCCACCGGTATTCCTCCACATATCTACGCATTTCACCGCTACACGTGGAATTCTACCTCCCTCTCTCGTACTCTAGTCGGCCAGTATCGAATGCAGTTCCCAGGTTGAGCCCGGGGCTTTCACATCCGACTTAACAAACCGCCTACGCGCGCTTTACGCCCAGTAATTCCGATTAACGCTCGCACCCTCCGTATTACCGCGGCTGCTGGCACGGAGTTAGCCGGTGCTTCTTCTAAAGGTAACGTCACAGCTACGTGCTATTAACACGCAACCTTTCTTCCCAATTGAAAGTGCTTTACAACCCGAAGGCCTTCTTCACACACGCGGCATGGCTGCGTCAGGCTTTCGCCCATTGCGCAATATTCCCCACTGCTGCCTCCCGTAGGAGTCTGGGCCGTGTCTCAGTCCCAGTGTGGCTGATCATCCTCTCAGACCAGCTAAGGATCGTCGCCTTGGTGAGCCTTTACCTCACCAACAAGCTAATCCTACGCAGGCTCATCTGATAGCGCGAGGCCCGAAGGTCCCCCGCTTTCCCCCATAGGGCGTATGCGGTATTAGCATGAGTTTCCCCATGTTGTCCCCCACTACCAGGTAGATTCCTACGCGTTACTCACCCGTCCGCCGCTGTACTCAGCCCGAAGGCCTTTCTCGCTCGACTTGCATGTGTTAGGCCTGCCGCCAGCGTTCAATCTGAGCCATGATCAAACTCTTCAGTTTAATCTTTAGCCTCTACCCTCCACCTGTTACAGCGGCGGACAAGAGGGGATATTTACGTGGTTAACCCCACTTCAATACCCAAATCCAGGGCTCAGACACAATTTCGAAATCAAATATTCATAAATGAATTAATGAGTCACTTGTTGTGTCTGAATAGTCGTGACAACTATCCCAACAAGTGCCCACACATCTGTCTTCATTTGACTGTTAAATAACGCCTGACCGCCAGGGGCAGGGTTCGCCTTCAGGGGATACCCCGAAGTGCGGACGCGTATTATACCGATCGCCATCGCCTTGGCAAGAGATTATTTTTCCACCCCTCACTCCAAATCCCCTTCAGCACCCGCTCGACATTTCCATTCTAATCACTTGAAAGTAATAAGATTTCAAGCCATCAAAAAAGGCTTGAGAGATGCCCGTCAGCGCGAAGGGAGGCGAACTATACGCAGCCGACCAGGGAAGAGCAAGTACTTTGGTGGGAAAACCCCCAAATGCGCAATTGTGCCTGGATTGCCGCGCGCCCCGGGTGCCGCCGATGATCACCCTATCTCGAACAGGTGGTATTTCTTTTTGCCCAGTCGGACCAGGAAGAAACGACCGAACAGCGCGCCGGAGACATCAAGGCAGGCGGCAACGTCCGTGTTTTGCGCCCAGCCCACCGGCCGATTATTGATCGTGACCGCGTCGCGCCCAAGAGCATCTTTTACCTGCTTGCCCGAAGGCGCCATACCGGCATCAACCAGCAATTGAGTGAGGGTTTCCGGCAAGTCACCGCTCATCAACGCAGACGCCGGCAGCCCATCCTGACGCAGTTGCAGAACATCACTTTCAGACAGTGCCTCGATCGCCCCGCTGAACAGCGAATCCGATATTCGCTCAGCAGCAGCAAGCCCTGCCTCGCCGTGAACAAGGCGGGTTACCTCCCGCGCCAACACCGACTGACCCGCCGGCTTGCCCTGTCCGCGAGCATCGGACTCCTGCAGGGCATCTATTTCCGTCACATCGAGAAAAGTGAAGTATTTCAGGAACTTGTACACGTCGCTGTCAGCCGTGCCCAACCAGAACTGGTAGAAAGCATAGGGCGATGTTTTGCGCGCATCCAGCCAGACGGTGCCGGATTCCGTCTTCCCAAATTTTGAGCCGTCGGACTTGGTGATAAGCGGCATGGTCAGGCCGAATACCTGCTTGCCGTGCAGGCGACGCGTGAGGTCTATCCCGCCCGTAATATTGCCCCACTGGTCTGAGCCGCCTATCTGCAGACCGCAGTCGTAGCGCCGGTTCAACTCCGCGAAATCGAAAGACTGCAAAATCATATAGGTGAATTCGGTATAGCTTATCCCGCTACCCTCGCGCTCGATACGCTGCTTGACCGATTCCTTCTGGATCATCGAATTGATGGAAAAATGTTTGCCGATATCCCGCAGAAAGGTCAGCACATCCAGATTGGCGGTCCAGTCCAGGTTATTTACCACCTCGGCAGAGGCCTCGCCGATATCGAAATCGATAAATCGACACACCTGGGTCTTGATTTTCTCCACCCAGCCGTCCACGACCTCCGGCGTATTCAACTGCCGCTCCTGGGCTTTGAAGCTGGGGTCGCCGATAAGCCCGGTAGCACCGCCCACCAGCGCCAGCGGCTTGTGCCCCGCAAGCTGGAAGCGGCGCAACATCAGCAGTGGCACCAGTGAGCCGATATGGAGACTGTCTGCGGTCGGATCGAAACCACAATAAAGCGTACGCACCCCACCATCGAGCCAGCCGGGAAGATCGGCCTCCCCGGCGATCTGGAAAACCAGCCCGCGAGCGCGGAGGTCATCGAGAAGGGCGCTGCTCATTCAAACTCTCCCTGGTGCGCGCTCGCGCCGGGTTTGGGGGCGCAAACCATACAACAACAATCCCGCCAAAGTCATGTTTTGGCTATGGCATTTCCGAATTTTTTTATATACTCAGGCCCTATTCGATAACAAGGATCATCGGGGCCATGCTATCAGCACCGAACAGGCGACGAGGGGCTACCGCCTCTCGCGATGAGGGTCAGCTTTTTTCGCAGTTCATCCGGCCAGGCAAGACCGCCGTGGCGGGGTTTGCATTACTGTCCTGTTTCGCAACGGGAATGGTTTTACAGTCGCCCGGCGATAACAACGCCAGTGTTGCGCAGCAGCTCGCTCCCGCGGACATTCTGCCGGAGGCCTTCGGACCCATCGATGATTTGTGGATGGTCACGAGACCGGCGGAAACGGGTTTCAAACTCACCGTGGACGCCCCAGCCACGGCGTCAGCGCAGACATCCACTGAGCCGACAGAGCAGCCCTGGGTGGAACAGGTCGTGAAAAATGGCGACAACCTGTCCCTGATTTTCCAGCGGGCGGGCTTCAGCAAAAAAGACGTTCACCGGGTGGTGAGCGAATCGAAGGACGGCAAGGCCCTCGCTCGCATTTTTCCCGGTCAGATTGTCTCATTCCAGTCAGATGAAACCGGGGGACTGGCCGCTGTGCGGCTGGTCAAGTCACCGCTGGAAACCATCATCTATGAGAGGACAGAGACGGGCTTCAGCAGTGAGATTGTCAGTCGCACGCCGGATGTGAGGGAGTCCTGGGCGACTGCGGAGATTACTTCCTCCCTGTTTATGGCCGGGAAGCAAGCCGGGCTCTCGTACACCACGATAATGGACCTGGCCACCATTTTTGGCGGCGTCATCGATTTTGTGCAGGACCCGCGCCAGGGCGACGCCTTCCAGGTGGTTTACGAAGAGCTTTACGTGGGAGATGAAAAATACGGCGATGGCGCCATCGTGGCGGCCTCGTTCACCAACCGGGGCAAAACATACAACGCCTTTCGTTATGTCGACGCCAGTGGTGAAGCCAATTATTACAATGAGGACGGCGCCAGCATGCGCAGGGCTTTCCTGCTCGCGCCCGTGGATTTCACCCGCATCAGTTCAAACTTCAACATGAAACGCATGCACCCGATCTACAAGACTACACGGCCCCATCGCGGCACCGATTACGCCGCACCAACGGGAACCCCTGTTTACGCCGCCGGCGATGGCAAGGTGATCAAGGCGGGCTACACCGGGGCCAACGGTAATTATGTGTTCATCCAGCACGGTGATCAGTACGTCACCCACTACCTTCACCTGAACAAGCGCAATGTAAAAGAGGGACAGCACGTCTCCCAGAGCCAGGTCATAGGCACCGTGGGTTCAACCGGCGCAGCCACCGGCCCCCACCTGCATTACGAATTCCTGGTGAACGGTGTCCACCGCGACCCCCGCAGCATCCACAAGATGCTGCCCAAGGTCAGGACTATCCCGGCGGCCGAAATGACCGCCTTCCGGCAGAGCATTCACGAGAGCTCACTGCAGATGGCGTCCCTGCGCTCAGACAACCATCTGGCGATGAACGCTTCGGGCGGTACCGATTCCGCTACCAACTGAGCGAATCGATGGAACAAGCCCTCTACATCGGCCTGATGTCGGGCACCAGTGTCGACGCCATCGACAGCGCACTCATCAGCTGTGACCGCAACGAGGTTCTGCTGTTAGCCACTCACCGGCACGAGCTACCGGGCGCCATCCGGGAACAGATCGCCGACATCAGCCACTCCGGCCCCGATGAAGTAGAGCGCATGGGCCCACTGGATCGCGAGTTGGGCCGGTTGTTCGCCGCGGCCGCGCTGGCCCTGCTATCAAAGTCGGGCAAGCAGGCAAATCGGGTACGCGCCATCGGCAGCCACGGCCAGACCATTCGCCACAGGCCCCCCTCAGGCGGCTCCGGCGACAACAGCTTTACCCTGCAACTTGGTGACCCCAACACCATCGCCGAGACCACCGGCATCACCACGATTGCCGACTTCAGGCGCCGGGATATCGCCGCCGGGGGCGAGGGCGCGCCGCTGGCGCCGGCTTTCCACGCCGCCGCATTTGCGAGGCCGGGAGTCAACCGGGCGATCGTCAACATTGGCGGCATCGCCAATGCCTCCCTGCTGCGAGGAATGGAACTGCGCTTGGGGTTTGATACCGGGCCGGGCAATACACTGCTGGACCACTGGGTAAAACGCCATACCGGTCGAGACTATGATCACGATGGCCAGTGGGCGACGACTGGCACCGTCTCCGGGCCATTGCTGGCCGACCTGCTCAATCACCCCTATTTCGCCAAAACAGGGCCGCGCAGCTCCGGCAAGGAGGCTTTCAACCTGGCCTGGCTGGACCAGCGCCTGACTGCGCACCCGGGGCTGGCAGCGATCGATGTGCAGGCGACACTGGCAGAGCTGACAGCGGCCAGCATAGCGCTGGCTATCAACAATTGTGGTATCGCTGTCGCCGAGGTATACACCTGCGGCGGCGGCGCCCATAACGGCGACCTGATGCGGCGACTGCAACAGCGGCTGGAACCGGCCCTGCTCGCCTCGACCGCCGCGCTCGGCATGGATCCGGACTGGGTCGAGGCCGTCACTTTTGCCTGGCTGGCCCACCGCACACTGGCGGGGCTTGCCGGCAACGCGCCCGCTGTTACCGGTGCCGCGGGGCCGCGGGTTCTGGGCGGGATATATCCGGGGGTCTGAAAATTGAGCTAGTGCTGTTCCCGCTGCCGGCACTGCAATTCACTACTGGCCAAATTGAAGGGCTCGATGAACAGCTGTGCATCCGCTGCATTCACACCACGGGCGGCCATCCAGGTCTGGCATGCATTGATTGTCACCACCTGCAGGGCCGACAGGCTGCCCGCGCACGGCCGTCAGTCCGGGTGACTAGATAGAAAAAGATGAACCGCAGCCACAGGTAGTGGCCGCGTTGGGATTGTTGACCACAAAACGGGACCCCTCCAGCCCCTCCGTGTAGTCCACTTCGGAACCCACCAGGTACTGGAAGCTCATGGGGTCGACAAGTACGGTGACGCCGTCCCTTTCAATAGCGGCGTCGTCCTCCGCAGCGGCCTCCTCGAAGCTGAAACCGTACTGGAACCCCGAGCACCCTCCGCCGGTGATGTACACCCGAAGTTTCAGCGCCTGGTTCTCCTCCTCCGCCACCAGTTCGCGCACTTTCTGCACGGCACGTGCAGAAAGATTAATACTCGCCGGGTTAAAGGACTCTGCTACTGACATCGGTATTTCCTGGGGTGTCACGCCGGTTTACCAGCGTATCATCAGCCCGCATTATGTGAAGTCCGAGTATTTTAGTCAAGTTTAGCGGATACCACCGCGAGGCCAGCGGCGGGCTCGGCGCCGCCCGAGGCCGGCCCAGCCGCCTCGCTTTTGATCACCTTCGCCGCCTCGGTCTCGGCCATGTGCGCCAGGCTACCATTGACCTCGGCACCCGCGGCCATTTCCACGAGCGTGTAGAACACATTGCCCTTCACCTGCGCCTTGGCGGCCAGTTCGAGGTGCCGGGTGGAGTATACGTTGCCCTCCACCTCGCCGTTAATGACCACAGAGGGTGCACGAATCTCGCCCTCGACCCGGCCCTTATCCACCACCCTCACCAGTGCGTCCTTGCCTGGTTGGGCAATAATATTGCCCTGCACCAGACCCTCGATATCCAGTACGCCGCTGAAACGGATGTCACCCAGGATCACCGTGTCGCTGGACACCAGGGTGGTCTTGCCCGATACGCTCATGGACGATTTCTTATTTCCCAACATGGGTAAACCTCTCTGCTAGCTGCCAGGGATATTCCTGCCTGATCACGAATTCGCGGGGCTTCCGGGTTCGCGCCTCCACCCGGACGCTGCCTGGGGCAAAGCCCTCAGGTAATTCCAGGCTGCCCTGCACTGACTGGAAATAACGGAAATCCAGGGTGCTGCCCCCGCCTTTGAAATCGGCACTCAATTCCGCCAGGGGATACTCGACCGCCGCACCGCCCTTTACTCCGCTGATGACCACCGACAGGCTGCCCACGAGTTGCTCGTAGGTACGCGCTTCCTGTAGCACCACAATGCGATAGAAATACTGCCCGGGTTGCTCACCAGCCATCAATTCAAGGCCACGCAAGCTCAATCCCGGGGCGGCTTCGCCGGGAGATATCAGGCTGCGGTAAAAAGCCAGCCCCTCCTCCAGCCCCGTTATCGCCTCCCTCTGGCCCGCCAGTTCCTTGCGTACCAGCTCAAGTGCCTGGCGATCGACTTCATGCCGGGTGCGCTGAATCGCCAGTTCCTCATCCCGCAACCGCAGCGTACTTTGCACCGCCATCAACTCAGCCTGCATGGCTTTGTAGGTCTTGGGCTTGGTCCCCATGCTGGTAAACGCCGCGTGCTGCCCGAGATAAAAACCTGCCTCCAGCACCAGCGCAAGCACCAGCGTCACTACAATAATGAAGATCGGTCGCCGTCGCTGGCGTATCAGGCTTGTCAACTCCACCGCAGTCAGCGCCTCCTGTTCAGGGCAGCAGGCCGACCTGCCGCAAGCCCATCGCCTCGGGCAGGCCCAGCATGATATTCATATTCTGGACCGCCTGGCCCGACGCGCCTTTCACCAGGTTGTCGATCGTTGACATGACCACAACAGTGTCCCGGTCCTGCGGCACCGTAACGGCAATCTGGCAGCGGTTGGCGCCACGCACCGTGCGCGTCTGGGGAAACATCCCCGCAGGCAGCACGTCGACAAAAGGCTCGTCGGCGTACCAGTTTTCGTACAGCGCCTGTACATCGCCCGCATCACCCAACAGCCGCGCAAACAGGGTCGCATGAATGCCCCTGATCATGGGCAGCAGGTGCGGCACAAAGGTCACATTCACCGGCTGGCCGGCCACGTCCGCCAGGCCCTGTTCAATCTCGGGCAGGTGCCGATGGCCCGATACGGCGTAGGCCTTGAAGCTGTCGGAGACCTCGCTGAGCAGATTGTCGATCTTCGCCTGGCGCCCTGCGCCGCTGACCCCCGAGGCGGCGCTGGCGACCAGCTGCGCAGGGTCCACCAACTGGCTGGCCAGCAGGGGGATCAGCCCGAGTTGCACCGACGTGGGATAACAGCCCGGGCAGGCGACCAGCCTGGCGTTGGCTATCGCCGCCCGGTTGACTTCCGGCAGCCCGTAGACCGCCTCGGCCAGGCAATCGGGGCTGGCGTGGGGCTCACCGTACCAGCGCGACCACAGCTCCGCATCCCGCAGGCGGTAGTCGGCCGACAGGTCGATCACCCGGGTGCCGGCAGCCAGCAGCTCGGGCACCGTGTTCATGGCGACATTGTGCGGGGTGGCGAAATACACCACGTCGCAGGCCGCCAACTGCGCCACTTCCGGTTCGGAAAACGCAAGGTCGTAGTGCCCGCGCAGGTTGGGGAAAAGCTCATCCACGCGGCGCCCGCTCTCGGCGCGGGATGTGATCGCCACCACCTCCGCCTCTTCATGCGAAGCCAGCAAACGCAGCAGCTCGACACCGGTGTAGCCGGTGCCGCCGACAATGCCAATTTTTACCATGTCTCTATCCAGGTTTTGAGCGACCATCAGCCCTGATCGCCGCCGTGCAGGGCGCCGGGGCAGGGGACAGCCAGTATAAAAGCAATAACCGGGGAGATAACTGGTAATATTGTCTTTTTTGCAATCAGCCGGGGCAACGTGCGGGAACTGCTGAAAAACTACCGACGGTATCTGACCAACTACGATTCGCTGCTGGCCTACTCGATTCTCGGGATCGTGGGCGGTGTGGCCTCCGGGCTGGTGGTGCTGGCCTTCGACCTGGCCATCCGTGAAGTGGCCGCCCTCAGCGGTGCCGGACCCGGTGGCGAGGATTTCGAAAGCCTGCCCCGCTGGCTGGCCTTTGCCCTGCCGGCCGGCGGTGCCACCGTGCTCGGCCTGTTCTACATGCTGCTCAAGCCGCAGGACCGGGAGGTCGGCGTCGTCCACCTGATCAGCCGGATGCATTTCCAGTACGGCGCCCTGCCGCTGCGCAATGCGCTGCTGCAGTTTGTCGCGGGAGCCTTCGCCCTCGGCACGGGCCAATCCGGCGGCCGCGAGGGGCCCGGAGTTCACCTCGGCGGCGCCGTCAACAGCCTGCTGGGGCAGCGCCTGGGCCTGCCCAACAACAGCCTGCGCACACTCATAGCCTGCGGCACCGCGGGCGGGATAGCGGCGGTGTTTCACACGCCACTGGCCGGGGTGATTTTCGCCATGGAAGTGATTGTGGCCGAATACACAGTGGCGGGGTTCATCCCGGTGATGCTGGCCTCGGTGGCAGCCTCGGCGGTCAGTCGGACACTGTCCGGCGACGGCGCCCTGCTTGGCATTCCGGTGGTGGAACTGAAATCCCTGTGGGAAATCCCCTACATCATCCTGTTGGGCGTGGTCTGTGGCATCGGGATTGCGGCATTTATCCGGATATTGCGCTTCACCGGGCAGTACTCCCACTGGCCTGTGGCTATCCGCTTTACCATCGCCGGCTGCTTTACCGGTGTCATCGCCCTGGCGGTGCCGGAAACACTGGGGCTGGGCTACGACTCGTTGGGACTGATTCTCGACAACCAACTCGTCATCGGCACCCTGCTGCTGCTGGCCCTGTGCAAGATACTCGCCACAGCGGTCAGTTGCGGTGCCGGCCTTCCCATCGGGCTTATCGGGCCCAGCCTGTTGATTGGCGCCTGCCTCGGAGGCGCCCTCGGCAGTATCGCCCACCAGTTCCAGCCTGAACTGGCCTCGGACCTCCCGCTATATATAGCCATCGGTATGGCGGCGGCCATGGGCGCTATGCTGAATGCGCCGCTGGCCGCCGTGCTGGCAGTGATGGAGCTTACCCACACCGTCAGTATCGCCATGCCGGCGCTGTTGGCAATCGTGGCCGCCAGTCTCACCAACACGGGTCTTTTTCGCCAACGCCCGGCCTACCAGACCATACTGCGCCAGCTGCAACGAGTGGTGCCCAGCGACCCCCTGAACCAGTTGCTGCACCGCACCGATGTCACCGCCACCATGGATGTGCGGGTGGTTCGCGTCCCTATCCTGCTGGACGCGGAGGACCTGGTGCCGCTGCTCGAATTCACCCCGACCTGGTGCCTGGTCGAACGCAAAGGCGAGGACCTCTATCTGGTGCGCGGCGATGAACTGCTCGCCTGGCTGCGTGAGGCGCTCGCGGAGAGTGAGGCGGCCGACCTGTCCACGGCCACGATCAGGCGCTGGACCATCGCCCCGGTACCGCTGCAGGCGAGCCTGCGACAGGCCATGGATACTATCAGGGCCAGCACGGCCGAGGCCGTATGTGTATACGAGCGCAGCCGCGCGACCGGCAAGCAGATCCTGCACGGTGTGGTGACCCGCGAAAGTATCGAAAAATTCTCCCTCGAGCGACTCTGACAGGACCCAGGAGAACAGCAAATGCTCTGGCTGAAAGCCTTCCATATCATCTTCGTCGTCTGCTGGTTCGCCGGGCTGTTCTACCTGCCACGCATATTCGTCTACTACGCCGCCAGCGAGCACCCGGAAACCCGGCAGCAGCTGGCGGTGATGGCGCGCCGGCTGTACCGGTTCGTGACCCCCTTCATGTTTATCGCGATCGCCCTGGGCCTGGCAATGATCGCGCAGAACCCCGCTTATTACCTGCACGCGAACTGGATGTGGCTCAAGCTCGCGGGGGTGACCTTCCTGGTTGTCTACCACGTCCAGTGCGGGCGCTATGTCAGGGCCATCAACGCCGACTCGGACCGCCACAGCCATGTCTTTTATCGTTTCTTCAACGAAGTTCCGGTCATTTTTCTCTTTGCCATCGTTTTGCTGGCCGTGCTCAAGCCATTGCACTGATCGTTGAGGCAGCGCGTAGCCCCGGGGCACTGCAAAAAGCCCGCCACGGATCCTTGCTGCCTATTTTGCCCCGCCGGCGGCCCCGCCTTGAATGTTCAGGCAAAATAGCGATAATGCGGGCGGTGTTACTGCCCTGCCCACCGCCATTTTCGTAGGTCGGGGCTCTGCGTTGCTGCCGGTACCGCTGCGGGAACCTTCTCCGCCACCCTGTTACTCGGCATCATATTCTCTATTAATTTCAGTCACTTATATGACATATTTTCGCTCGTCGTAGACTTTTATGGCCCAGGCTCCTATGCACATTGCCGCAAATTCCTCGAGACTGGTACGCTTCCTGGCGGAGCTGGGCGCGGCGTCCGGGCAGGCGCCGCCCAGGAATTTTTCCGAGCGAATGGGCCAACTGTTCGACCTGCACGACTCGATAAAGATTTCTGCGGTGCACGCCAGGGCTGCCGCAGCCACATTCGAGCCCACCGCTGTATCCAGGGAGGCGGTCAAGGCCGATTTCCTGCGCGCACGCGCCACTATTGTGAACAGCGCCCTGCAGAGTTTCACCCCGGGCGGCGGACAGACGCGACTGAGGTTCCCGACGGTCACGGCACAGATTTCGCTGGAAGCCACAATGACCTGTGAGCCCTACCTGGCCTTTTACGCGGCGCGGCAGCGGGCTATGGACTTCAGGATCCGGGACCTGCAGGCCGCGACCCGGGAAGCGCTGTCCGGCCTCTCGCCGCGGCTGGCTCGCCTCGCCGCACTGGATGCGGCGCTGGGCGAGCCGCTGTCGACCCACCACAGGCATTTCTTCGCTGCCGTCGGCGATTTGCTGAGACAACGTATCGAACACCAGATCGAGCAGTACCGCCGGGCGGCCGAGCTGCATGAGGAGCGGTTGTGGGCCGCTACTGTGGCGCAAATACGCGCTGACATGCAGGGGCTGCTGCTGGCGGAAATCGAGACGAGGCTGCTCCCCACCCTGGGCCTGATAGAGGCGCTGGATGAACAGGACGAAGATTAAAAACCTATGACCAGATTACTTTTTCTTACCGCATTTCTACTGGGTGCCACCGCCGTGTCGTGGATGGGCGCAGGCTTCGCCGGCTCGCACCTGCTGGCGTTCATCATCACCGCGGTCATCGGCGGTGTTTACCTGCTTGGCATTGTCGAACTGCTGCACTTTCGACGGGCGACCTCGACCCTTGAGAGCGCACTGCAAAACATCCCTGCGCAGACGGACAATACCGGGGAGTGGCTGCAACAGTGGCTCAACCGGCTCGACCCGTCATTGCGCGAGGCGGTGCGGTTGCGCATAGAGGGCGACCGGGTGGGTTTGCCCGCGCCGGTCTTCACCCCCTACCTTGTCGGTCTGCTGGTGATGCTGGGGCTGCTGGGTACATTCATCGGCATGGTCGACACCTTGAGCGGCGCGGTGCTCGCACTGCAGGGCAGCACCGAGCTGGAGGCCGTCAGGGCTGGCCTCGCCGCCCCTATCCAGGGTCTCGGGGTGGCCTTCGGCACCTCGGTCGCCGGAGTGGCGGCTTCCGCGATGCTGGGGCTGATCTCCACCCTGGTGCGCCGCGACCGGATGCTTGCAACCCGGCAGCTGGAGGGAAAAATCGCCGGCGTATTCAAAGGCTTATCCCTCGGCCACCAGCGCCAGCAGGCCTACAACGCGGTGCAATCGCAGGCCAGGTCCCTGCCGGCGGTGGCCGATAAATTACAGGACGTGGCCGCGCAACTGGCCCTGATGGGCGACAAACTGGGCGCGGCATTACTCGCCAGCCAGAACGAGTTTCACGACGTGACCGAAAAACGCTTCGCCGGGTTGGCGCTCACGCACGAGAAGCTGGGCGAGACCCTGCTGGCGAACCAGGAGCACTTTCACGCGGCGACAGGGTCGCGCTTCACCGAGTTGGCGGCCTCTGTGGACCACTCGCTGCGCGAGACCCTGGCCGCCAGCGGCAAAGCGGCCGGTGAGAGCATTTCACCCATAGTGGCCGAGGCCATGGCCGGCATGGGCCAGATGGCGCAGGACACCCAGCGGCAACTGGCGACTATAGCTCGCGACCAGCTGCAGGCGTTTGGCGCCGAGTTCAGGACAGCCATCGACTCACTGCTGAAAACGTTCGAGGCAAACGCGTCGTCGTGGACGGATCAGACGCTGGCCCTGCAGGGCAGCATCAACCAGTCCGTGACAGAATCGACCGCGGCATTTATTGACACCGCCGGGGCCAACTCCGCGGCCCTGCTGGCCAGGATCGGCGAGCTGCTGCAATCAACCGAGGCACTGGTGGCAGCCAGGATAGATTCCGAGTCCGCGTGGCTGGAAGGCCAGGGACAGCGCATGGAGCAGCTCACCGCTGCGCTGACGGCGGAACTGGGCGCGCTGCGAGCCCAGGAGGGGCAGGCGCAGGCGGCCGCAGTGGCGCGCCTGGCGGCGCTCGAATCCGCCGTAGCGGGCCACCTGGTCCAGCTGGGCAGCGGGCTGGAGGCACCCATGACCCGCCTGATCGAGACCGCTTCGGAAACCCCGCGTGCCGCTGCCGAGGTGATCGGGCAGTTGCGGGCGGAGATCAGCAACAATATCGAGCGCGATAACAAACTGCTTGAGGAGCGCCAGCGCGTCATGGATCAACTCAATACCCTGTCGGCCTCGCTGGCACAGTCATCGAGCGGCCAGCGCAAGGCAGTGGAAAAACTGGTCGCCGATTCCGAGCGCACCCTGCAGGACATCAGCACCCGCATCGGCGATCATATCCAGGCGGAAGTTTCGAAAATGTCCGACGCCAGTGCCAACGTTGCGGGCGGGGCGGTCGAGCTGGCCAGCCTGGGCGAGGCCTTTGGGCTCGCGGTGGAGCTGTTCAATACCTCCAATGAAAACATGATCGAACACCTGGGCAGACTCGAGGATGCCATGGAGCGCGCCGGCACCCGCAGCGATGAACAAATGGCTTACTACGTGGCCCAGGCGAGGGAAATCATCGACCAGAGCATGCTCTCGCAAAAAGAAATTATCGATGACCTGCGACGCCTGGGCGGCAAACAACGCCAGTTGGCGGCCGGGGCGGGTTGATGGAAGAATTGCAGCACGAGCCCTCCCAGGACACACCGGTGTGGCCGATCTTTGGCGACCTTATGGCGGGCGTGGTGGGTATTTTTGTGCTCATACTGGTGTGGGTACTGGGATACCAGGTCCAGCTCGCCCAGTCACTCAAGGAGGAGGTGAGCAAGCGCCAGGCCGAGGAGCAGCGACGGATGGCGCTGGAAGAGGCCCTCGCAGACCCGCTGGCCACCGGACGGGTGACCCTGCGCGATGGCCGTATCGGCATCAGTGGCAGCGTGCTGTTCTCGCTGAATTCCGACCAGCTGCAGCCCGAGGGGCGCGCCCTGTTAAGGACCTTGGTAGGGCCGCTGCGGGTCTACCTCGGGGAGCGGGAAGAGTTGCTGATGGTCAGCGGATTCACCGATGACCTGCCGATCCAGAAGGGCAACAGTCGCTTCGCGGACAACTGGGAACTCTCAGCGCAGCGCGCCCTGACGGTAACACGCGCCCTGGTAGAAGAAGGTATGCCGCCGACATTGGTATTCGCCGCCGCCTTCGGCGCCCAGCAGCCGGTGGTACCAAACGCGGATGATGACGCCCGCCAACAAAATCGGCGGGTAGAAATGGCGCCCGTCCCACGAAGCGCCGGTCACCAGACCGCCCGTGGCTGATATGAGCGCAAACGCCGCTGCACCGGTCGAAGCCAGCCTGCACACCGCCCTGGCAGCGCTGGAGGCCAGCGGTGCGGACACCTTCCACCCGGTGCGCTTTCGCTACATCAAGGCGATGGCCGGGCGCTGCCGGGCGCAAAATGAATCTGTGCGCGAGCGGGTCGCAGGAAAGGCATTGGCGGCACTGGAGATCTACCAGGCCGACCTGTCGCGGGAGCGGGCGGCGGCAGCGGCCATCGTGGCCAGCGACAGCGGGCGGCAGCCGGAGTCATCCCGGCGGCTGCATACACTTTTTGACGCCGGCGACTTCAGGACGCTGCAGCGCCTGGCGGCCCGGCAGCAGCGGCCAGCCACCACGGGCCTGCTGGCAACCCTGGCCCAGCGCCTGGGCGCGGGCGCAGGGCACACAGTTGACCGGCCCGGGGCCGGCCCCGTCAGCGAGTTGCTGCGCGAGCAGGAAGCCGAGGCCCTCCGGTCCGCCACCACCGCTGGCGTCGGCGCCCTGTCCACCCCGGCGAGCGGTGAACTCAGGGCGGCGCGATTTTTCCGCGACGCCCGCCAGCGGCAGCGTGCCGACAAGCTCGTCACCTGCGCGGTAACCGAGGCGCCGGCAGATTCCGGCCCCCTCAATCCGCAAAAGCTCGCCATCGCCTCAATGGCCGCCATGCGGGATTTGTCTCCCGCCTACCTGGGCCGTTTCGTCGCCTACCTCGACACCCTGTTCTGGCTGGAAAAGGCCCGCGAGAACCACAAGCCCTGAACGGGCGGGCACCGGCCCGGCCCGAATGAAGCCGGCGGCGCGCTGGATATTCGCCGCCCCAGCCCCGATAATTTGCCGACCGCAACAGGACCAGACCAGTATGAGCACTTCAGAGCAACTGTTTGAGCGCGCCCGGCGCCACATCCCCGGCGGCGTCAACTCCCCGGTGCGGGCCTTCAAGGCCGTGGGCGGCACCCCGGTATTTGTCGATCGCAGCGACGGGGCCTATATCTTTGACTGCGCGGGCAAGCGCTATATCGACTACGTGCTGTCCTGGGGGCCGATGATCATGGGCCACAATCACCCCGAGGTGCGAGAGGCGGTCATCCGGCAGAGCGCGAAAGGGTTGAGCTTCGGCACCCCCACGGAACTGGAAATCCAGCTGGCCGACCGTGTCTGCGAGATCATGCCGGGCATGGATATGGTGCGGATGGTCAGCTCGGGCACCGAGGCGACCATGAGCGCCATCCGCCTGGCCCGCGGCTACACCGGTCGCGACACCATCGTCAAGTTCGAGGGCTGCTACCACGGCCACTCCGACTCCCTGCTGGTAAAGGCCGGCTCCGGTGCGCTCACCCTGGGCGTGCCCAGCTCACCCGGCGTGCCGGCGGCGCTCGCCGACCTCACCCTGACCCTCACCTACAACGACCCGGATGGCGTGCGGGCCGCGTTTGCCGAGTACGGCGATCGCATCGCCTGCGTGATCGTCGAGCCGGTGGCAGGCAATATGAATTGCATCCCGCCGGCGCCGGGCTTTTTGGAAACGCTGCGGGAAGTGTGTACCGACAGCGGCGCCGTGCTGATCCTGGACGAGGTAATGACCGGATTTCGCTTCGGCCTGGCCGGCGCCCAGGGTTTTTACGGCATCGAGGCCGACCTCACCACCCTGGGCAAAGTCATCGGCGGTGGCATGCCGGTGGGCGCCTTCGGCGGCAAGCGGGAGATAATGGAACAGATCGCCCCGCTGGGCCCGGTGTACCAGGCCGGCACACTGTCGGGCAACCCCATCGCCATGGCCGCCGGCCTCGCCACCCTCGCGATTATCTCCCGCCCGGGTTTTTATGAGCCCCTGTTCGAGCGCACCGCGCAGCTCTGTGAAGGCCTGCGCGCTGCCGCCCAGGCCGCCGGCGTGCCGTTTACCACCAACCACGCCGGCACCATGTTCGGCGGTTTTTTCACCACGGCCCGGCAGGTCGGCAATTACGCCCAGGTCATGGCCTGCAATATCCCGGCTTTCAACCAGTTTTTTCACCGCATGCTGGAACTGGGCGTCTACCTGGCGCCGGCCTCCTACGAGGCGGGCTTCATGTCCAGCGCCCACAGCGACCGGGACATCTCCGACTCAGTCGAGGCGGCTGCCACGGCCATGGCCGGTCTTTGAGCGAGGAATAACAGATGGCATTCAGCACCCAGCGCGGCCCCTTTCCCCACACCCGGATGCGGCGCCTGCGCGCCAGCGGCTTTGCCCGCGCCCTGGTGCGCGAGACGGGTCTCACTCCAGCCGACTTCATTTTCCCGGTGTTCGTACTGGAGGGCGACAACCGAAGCGAAGCCATCCCGTCCATGCCGGGCATCGAGCGCCTCAGCATCGACCGGCTGGTGAAGCAGGCGCGGGAACTGCAGCAATTGGGCGTTCCCGCCATGGCACTGTTCCCGGTCGTCGGGCCCGAGCGCAAGAGCCTGCTGGCCGAGGAGGCGTTCAGCGCCGACGGCCTGGTGCAGCGCGCCGTCAGGGCGCTGAAAGACGCGGTGCCGGAGCTGGGCGTGATGACAGACGTCGCTCTGGACCCCTACACCACCCACGGCCAGGACGGCATCATCGACGCCGCGGGTTACGTGCTCAACGACGTCACCACCGACGTGCTGGTGCAGCAGGCGCTGTCCCATGCGGCGGCGGGCGCCGACGTGGTGGCGCCCTCGGACATGATGGACGGCCGTATCGGCGCCATCCGCCAGCGACTCGAGGCCGACAGCTTCCACAACACCCTGATCATGGCGTACTCCGCCAAATACGCCTCGGCCTACTACGGGCCGTTCCGGGACGCGGTCGGCTCATCCGGCAACATCAAGGGTGGCAACAAGTACAGCTACCAGATGGACCCGGCCAACAGCGACGAGGCCCTGCACGAGTGCGCGCTGGATCTCGCCGAGGGCGCCGACATGATCATGGTGAAGCCGGGTATGCCCTACCTCGACATCGTGCGGCGGGTGAAGGACGAACTGAAGGCCCCCACCTTCGCCTACCAGGTCAGCGGGGAGTACGCCATGCACATGGCGGCCTTCCAGCAGGGCTGGCTGCAGCAGCAGCCGGTGATGCTGGAGTCGCTGATGGCATTCAAGCGCGCCGGCTGTGACGGCATCCTGACTTACTTCGCCCTCGAAGCCGCGCGGGCGTTGCAGTAAGCCGACCGTGCGCTACCTGTCGCTGCTACTGGCGCTGCTCTGCATCACCGCGGGCAGCAACGCCAGTGCGGAGTGCGACTGCCTGTGGCAGGGCTCCTTTGCCGAAGTGCAGGCCCGCACCGACCTCGTTGTCAGTGGCACGGTGGCCAGCGGCAAGGGCAATTCAATCGACCTGGCGATAACCCGCCTGCTGCGCGGCAGCGCGGATGAAACGGACATACGCATCTGGTTGAAAACCGGCGACTATTGCCGGCCCGAGCCGGAGTTGTTCCCCGTGGGCAGTGAATGGGTGATGGCCCTGTTCCGGATAAAAGAGGACGTGCCCGGTGGCTTCAACCCCTCCACCCCGAACGTCAGCTATGGTCGGGTGGGAGATTACAGCCTGTCCAGTTGCGGCGGTTACTGGCTCAGCCGCAGCGGGGACTGGGTGACCGGCAACCTGGCACAGGCGCCGCGCTGGGTGCGTGAGCCGAAGATGACCCCGGTGTTACTGGACCTGCTGGCGGATTACGTGGCGGGTAAAGCGGATGTGCAGGCCCTGCTGGACGCCAGTCGCGAGGACCCGGCCGCGCGGCAGTTGATGCTCGATACCAAGGCCTTCCTGCGCGAAGGCCACTAACGCCGCCAGCGTGGCCGCCGGGGATTCTTGCCCTCTACCAGGTCCATCAGTTCGTCCAGCATCATCAGGGACAGCCCCCAGATACACCTGCCCCCGAACATATAACAGGGCATGGGGATCTTCACCCCCTTGTACTTCCACTCCATCTGCTCCCGGTTATCCGGGTCGAGCAGGAACTCCAGTGGCACCCAGACCACTTCCGCCACCTCCTCGTTGGGGGTAAAAACCACCTGCCGTTCCAGCCGGAACACGAAGGGTGTCACCGCCATCCCGAAGGGGCCCTTGCGGGGTCGGGTGACGATGTCCGACAGCCGGCCGATGCACTGGTCCTCGTCGGTCAGGCGCAGTCCCACCTCCTCCTCGGTCTCGCGCACCGCCACGGCGAACCCGTGGGCATCGGCCCGGTCCATGCGCCCACCGGGGAAGGCCATATGCCCGGACCAGGGATCGCCCTCCCTTTCCGCGCGCTTAATCATTAGAATATGCAGCTCGCCCTCGCGCACCTGCAGGATCATGGCCACTGCCGAGCGCTTCATCAGCCGGCGCCAGACCTTCCGGCCCGGATTGTGGTCGGAAAGTCGTGTTTCTATGAGTTCCAGCAGTTGTACCGGCACCGTGAAGTCGTCCGCAGGGGTTTAGAGGAAACGGGTTTACCCGATTAAGCCAGCCGGGGGCGCCGGATACAAGTCGGAACGCCGCCCAACAAGGACATCATGACGCTCTCTACCCCACCGCCTGCCACACCCGCGCCCCTGCTGGAACTGCACAAGGTCAACCTGGTGTACCGGGCACTGCCCGCCCTGCGCGATATCAACTGGGCGCCCCTGCCCGGCCAGCAGTGGGCCTGCCTGGGCCCGAACGGCGCCGGTAAAACCAGCCTGGCCAGGGTGCTCAGCGCCCAGGCGACGCATTTTTCCGGCGACTACCGCCGCTCACAACAGCTCGCCGACAGGGGCGTGGCCTATGTCTGCTTCGAACAGGCCAAGGCCCTGTGCGACCGCGACCGCAAACTCGACGATTCCGAGTTCCGCGCCGACGCCAGCGACCCGGGCACGACCGTGCAGTCGGTCATCCTGGGTGGGAAGCAGCCGGATGAGCGATTCCGGCTATGGGTGGACCGCCTGCATATCGGCCACATCCTGCAGCGCGGCCTGCGTTTCATCTCCACCGGCGAGATGCGCAAGACGCTGTTGATCAGGGCGATCCTGGAAGACCCGGCGCTGCTCATCCTCGACAGCCCACTGGACGGCCTGGACCGGGCCAGCCAGGACGATATGCGCAGGATCATCGACGAGCTGCTGGCTTCGCGTATCACCGTGCTGATGCTGTGCCGGCAACTGGAGGATATTCCCGTCGGCATTTCCCATGTACTGGTGCTGGCGCGCGGCGCAATCGTGGCGAGCGCGGCGCGCACGGATATCATCGCCAGCGAGGATGTTCGCGCCCTGATGAATCCCCCGGCCGCCGAGTTGGGCAGGCTACCCGCGCCCGCGCCGCGCCCCTACCAGTTGCCCGACAGCGGGCCATTGGTGGAGCTGCGCGATGTCCGCGTGAACTACGGCGAACTGGCGGTGCTGCGCAAGGTCAACTGGGTGCTGGGCCGCGAGAATCACTGCTGCGTCTCCGGCCCCAATGGCTGCGGCAAGACCACCCTGCTGAGCCTGATTACCGGCGATAATCACAAGGCCTACGGCCAGGATATCACCCTGTTCGGCATCCGCCGCGGCAGCGGCGAGAGTGTGTGGGATATCAAGCAGAAGTACGGGCAGCTCGACACCCAACTGCACCTGAATTACGTGCGCGGAATGCGCGTGGTGGAAGTCGTGGTGTCAGGCTTTTTCGACACCATAGGCCTGTACGACGACTGGGGCGACGTGCAGCGCGACACCGCGGACCGATGGCTGGCTGCCCTGGGACTGGCCGGTTACAGCCGGGAGAGCTTCGACGCCCTGTCCTTCGGACTGCAGCGCATGGTGCTGCTGGCCCGGGCGATGGTGAAATCGCCCATCATCCTGCTGCTGGACGAACCCACCCTGGGCCTGGACGGCCACCACCGCAAACTCATGCTGCGCGCCATCGACCATATCGCCGCCAACAGCGACACACGGGTCATTTTTGTAAGCCACTCGGCGGGGGACACCCCCGCCTGCATCAACCAGTTCCTGACCTTCGAGCCGCGGCAAGACGGTTTTGAAGTCGTATGCCGGAACACCCACACGGATTAGTATTCAGGTATTCGAGCCACCGCCAGCAGGTAGCGGCCCCGGGTGCTGGCTGTCTCCCGAGGGCGTGGGCTACCAACCGAGGAGGCAGCCAGCACCCGGGGCCGCGGCGAGCGGAGCATCACCAAACCGGTTCACAGGACCCCCGCCGCTCAGGCCTCCGCCCGACTGATCCGGAAAAACACCGCATACAAGGTGGGAACAACGATTAGGGTCAATACCGAGGCAAAACCCAGCCCCGCCATAATGGTCACCGACATGTTCACAAAGAACACGTCGGACAGCAGTGGGATAAGGCCCAGTATCGTCGTGGCGGCGGCCAGCACCACCGGCCGGACCCGGCTGACACAGGAGTCCAGCAGGGCCTCGTACGGTTGCTTGCCGCTGTCGATCTGCTGGTCGATCTCCTCAATCAGCACGATCGCGTTCTTGATCAACAGGCCGATCAACGACAACGCCCCCAGCAACGACATGAAATCAAACGCGCCGCCAGTGCCAAGCAGGCCAACAGTAATACCGACGATGGCCAGTGGCACTGTCAGCCAGATGATCGCGGGCTGGCGCAGTTTGCCGAACAGGAAAATGCTGGTGAGCATCATCAGCAGGAAGCCCACCGGCAGCGACGCACCCAGACCCGCCTGGGCGTTCACGGCATCCTCGTACTCGCCGCCCCACTCCAGCTGATAGCCCGGCGGCAATTCGATAGCCTCTATCTGGGGCCAGAGCCGATCCAGCAGCGGGTCGGCCACGCCGTCCACCGGGTTACAGGAAGCGATAATGGTCTGGATACGATTGCGCCCGCGGATCACGGAATTCTCCCAGTTGGTCTCGTACCCTGACACCACTTGCGAAACCGGCACAGTGCGCCGCAGCACCGGGCTCCACACCTGGGTGTCGCGCACCTCGTCGATGTTGCCGCGTTCTTCCTGAGGCGCGCGCACACGGATGGGCAACAGGCGAGTACCGTCGCGATAAAGGCCGACGTTGGAGCCGTCGAATGCCATCTTGAGGGCGTCCCCGAGTTCCTGGCGATCAACCCCCAGCTGGCGCGCTACCTGCTCGTTGAACACCGGGGTCGCCACTTTCACCGGCGTGCGCCAGTCGTTGCGTACATCGGTGGTATTGCTGTCGGCGCGCATGATGGCCTCTGCCTGCTCCGCCAGCTCGCGCAGAACTTTCTCATCCGGTCCGGAAAACCGCGCCTCGATCTTGGCGTCACGCCCGGGGCCTATGCGCATGGGCTTGATAATGGGGTCCGTCCAGGGCATCTCCTGCTGCAGAAATGCACGGGTCGCGGCGACGACGGCCGGAATCTGCTCCCGGGTTTCAGTGCGCACGATGATCTGGGCATAGGCGCGGGTGGGCTCCTTGGCATCGTACACCAGGGTAAAGCGCTGGTGTGGTCCACCAATCACCGAGGACGTCTGCATCACGCCGGGCTGCTCGCGGATATACGCGCTGGCCCGCAGGGTGTCATCGCGCGTGGTACGGATATCGGTACCCTCCGGCTCCCATACATCCACAAAAAATATCGGCGTGCTGGAGTCGGGAAAGAAACCGCTCTTGACCGAGCCAAAGCCGATAACCGCCAGCACGAACATGACGACTACCAAGCCCAGTGTGAGCCAGCGATGGTTGATCGCCGTCGCTACCAGGCCGCGGTACATTTTGAAGAAGCCACCCGCGTAAGGATCCCTGTTCGCATCGGCGCCGCCGGCACCGGTTTTTAACAGCAGGGAGCACAACAGGGGCGTGGTGCTGATGGCGGTCAACCAGCTCAGCGACAGGGAAATCAGGATCACGTAAAAAAGGGAGCTGGCGAATTCGCCGGTGTTGTCCGGCGACAGGCCAATCGCGGAGAAGGCCAGGATACCGATAACAGTGCCTCCCAACAGCGCCCAGATAGTTTTGCCAACGGCTTCCCCGGCGGCCTGCACGGCTTTCATACCCGCCTCCATGCGCACCTGCATGCCCTCGGCCACCACGATGGCGTTATCCACCAGCATGCCCAGCGCGATAACCAGGGCGCCGAGAGAAATGCGCTGCAGCTCGATTCCGAAGATATTCATCAGGAACAGGGTGCCCGCTACGGTGATGAGCAATACCGCGCCGATCACGATCCCCGTGCGCAGACCCATGAAGGCCAGCAGCACGATCAGCACAATGGCCACCGCCTGGCCGACACTGACGATGAATCCACCGACCGAGCGCTCAACTTCCAGCGGCTGGTTATACACAGACTCCAGCTCCATGCCGATCGGCACTACCGGCACCAGCGACTGCAGCATCTGTTTGACATGGCGCCCGACCTCCACCACATTCTGGCCCGCCGCCATGGAGATACCGATGCTCAGGCCAGGCTTGCCATTGACGTAATACAGTTTGTTCGGCACTTCCTCATAGGCCCGGGTAATCGTCGCGAAGTCGCTGAGGCGGATAAGCTTCCTGTCGCTGGAGCTGATCAGCACATCGCCTATTTCCTGCACGGACTTGAAATCGCCGGTGGGACTGAACCGCACGTAATCATCGCCCACTTGCACGTTGCCGGCATCCACCACGACGTTCTGGGAGCCGAGCACCGATCCGATCTGGCTGAGATCCAGCCCCATTTCTGCGACCTTGCTGCGGGATATGTCCAGGTACACCACCTCGCGCTGCTGCCCGTCCAACACCACCTTGCGCACACCCGGCACGAGCACCAGTTGTTTCTTGATGGCATCCGCGGTGTCGTAAAGGTCACGCCAGCTGTAACCGTCACCGGTCAACATGAGGTAGATACCGTAAACGTCGCCAAAATCATCCAGCACGATAGGCGCCATCGCGCCCGGCGGCAGCAATGGTTTGACATCGGCTATCTTGCGCCGCAGTTCATCGAATATATTGGGCAGGTCGACGGACTTATACTCGTCCTTGAAGTCGATCAGGATATCGGACAGACCGGGCCGCGACACCGACATTTTGATGCGCTTGACCTGGGGCATTTTCTGAATCGCGTCTTCCAGGTGATAGGTCAGCTCCTCCTGCACCTCGCGCGCCGTCGCACCCGGGTATTGGGTGAGGATCTTGGCGGATTTGATAGTAAAGGCGGGATCCTCCAGCTTCCCCATCTGCTCGAAGCCGATCAGCCCGCCTCCGACCATGATCACCACCAGCAACCAGGAAATCACCGGCTTGTTTACTGAATACTCACCTACGCTCATGCCCACTGCACCCCGGTATTATGCCTGCCAATCAGGAGGGATCGCCCGCCCGCGGTATCGCCTGTTCAGTTTCCGCCATGCGCGTGACTTTCATGCCCTGGGCCAGATAGGGCGCACCCACGGCGACAATTTCCTCACCCCCGGACAGGCCGTCGACTATCTCGATCATACTGCCGGACATGCGGCCGATGGCTACCTCACGGGCTGAAACCGTCATGGTGGTGGGATCGAGTACCCACACCCGGGGTTCGAGCCCGGAATCCGCCTGCACCGCTCGCGCCGGGACCCACTTTACACTTTCCATGGTGACCAGTTCGCTCAGGTCCATCAGCACCGTGGCGGTCATCCCGGGCAAGACGGTGAAGTTGGTGGGTGCGGCCATGGTAAAAGTCGCCCGGAAAGTCTGGGTCTGGGGGTCGGCCTTGGTGGCAACCTCCTTGGGGGTGAGTTCAAACGTCTGGTCCGTCCGACCTTCAAACTGCGCGGTGGCGCGCACCGCCGGATTGGTGTGGCCGGGACCGCCCACCCCGGTTTTCTGCACCCCGCCGCGAACGCTGCGCACCACCGATTCCGGCAGGTTGATCGAGATGTCCAACTGGTCAATGTTCTGCAGCCACATGACGGTTTGCTTGGCCAGCACCTCCTCGAAGTTCTCTACGTCACGCTGGGCGATGCGCCCGCGGAAGGGTGCGGTCATCACGGTGTACTCGAGGTCTTTCCTGGCCTGGGACAGGGCGGCGGTGGCGCTGCGGAACTCCGCTTCCATGCGATCGAAGTCAAGCCGCGAGATATTGCCGTCGGCCACCAGTTCCCTGGCCCGCTTGTAGTTGCGCGCAGTATTGTCGTATTTTGCCTGGCGGTCTTCCAGCACCAGGGCGTAGTCGGCGGGATCCAATTTCGCGAGCACCTGGCCTTCAGCCACCAGGTCGCCCTCCTTGACCAGTACTTCCTGCAGTTTGCCGGAAACCCGGAAAGCCAGTTCCGCCCGCTGGGAGGCGTCGACCTTGCCGGGAAAGCTGCGAACTGCATCCACCTCGCCACCCTCGACTACGAACACCCTGACCGGGCGACTCAGGGGTTCCGGTGCCGCCTCGTCGTCACCGGCACAGCCCGCGAGCCCGGCCAGCGCCAGGCAAACGACTAACGATCTCGGGAAAAGTCCTGCCATCTGCCCACTCTCCTCAACAATAAACTTGCACGGATATTATCACCCTTCAATACGCGAGCGCGCGCAGTGCATCGCACTGGGCGCTGCCACTGCAATACAACATGCCGCGCTCTGCCGTCGCCCTGGCCTGGGCGATATCGCCCCTGGCCCGGTGGGTCCTGGCCAGTTGCAGGTAGATCTCCCCGCTCTCCGGATCTATCCGCTGGGCCCGTTCCAGCAGCGCCAGTGCCTGCTCATAATCGCCCCGGGCCGCGGATTGCCGGGCTTTCTCCACCAGCGGCTGCCAGGCGCCCGCGGTAGAGGGCTGTGGCGGCCTGGCGGGGGGTTGCGGTGTGGCCGGTGGCGGGGGTGCCGGCGCCGGTGGCTGTTTCACCGCCGGCGCGGAGGGCGTATCCGGTGCGCTGAAGGTGGAACACCCGGCCAGTACCAGCGCCAGGCTCATGACGATTGCCCTGCCAACCACGCCCGCTTTGAGCATCAGTTATCCCCCCCAAACAGCGATTGAAACCAGTCTTTCAGACCGGATGCGCGCGGTGCACAATTGGTGCTCTGGCGCGGCTCCGAGCCGGAAATAAACGGCACCAGGCGCGAGCCGGGACAGCCCTTGCCGGTGAGAAAGCCGTTCTCGTCGTCGATCCAGAACGTCTGCATGCCGTCCGGCATGCGATAGCCCAGCGGCCGTTCGCTGGCCGCCGCCATAAAATGCGCCCACACCTTGAGCGCCCCGCTGCCGCCGGTCAGGCCGGTACTGCCGTTGTCGTCCCGGCCGATCCAGGTGACGGCCAGCAGGTCACCGGCAAAACCCGCGAACCACGAATCCCTGCCATCGTTGGTGGTGCCGGTCTTGCCGGCGACATCGAAGTTGGCCGGCAGGTAATTGTAGGCGCTGCGACCGGTACCTTCGCGCATCACTGCGCGCAGGGCATAGGTCAACAGGTTTGTCGCCTGCAGGCTCACCGTGCGCTCGTATTCCAGCGGGTAGCGCTTGAGCGCATTGCCCTGGGCATCAACCACCTCGCGGATACTGCGCAGGGGCATACGGAAACCGCCGGCCGCTATAGTCTGGTACATCGCAGCCATATCCATGGGCGAGTACTCACCGGCGCCCAGGGTGAGTGCGGGCACTTCCGGGATGTCGCCCTCTATTCCCAGGCGGCGCAGCATGTCGACCACCGTATCCAGGCCGAGGTCCATGCCCAGCCGCGCGGTCGCCAGGTTATAGGAATTGGCCAGGGCGTTGTACAGCAGTACGTCACCGTGCACCTTGCGGTCGAAATTGCGGGGCTCCCATGCCTTGCCGCCCGGCCCCGGCACTTTCATCGGGGTATCGGCCAGCATGGATACCAGGGAGTAGCGCCGAGGCTGCTCCAGGGCGGCCAGGTAGACAGCCGGTTTCAGCAGCGAGCCCGCCGGCCGGCGCGCGTCCAGTGCGCGGTTGAAACCGGCGTAGCGAATACTTCGGCCGCCCACCAGTGCCGCCACCTCACCGGAGTCGAAGCGGGTAACCACCGAGGCGCTTTCCAGTGCCCCGCCCTTGTTGAGCTGGTCGAGCACGGCGGTGGTACTGCGCTCTATCTGGCGCTGCAGCAACGGGTCGAACGGCGTGAAAATACTCAGCCCAAGGGTGGTCAGGTCCTCCTCGCGATACTCCTGCCGCAGTTGCCGCCGGACCAGGTCGAGGTAGGCCGGAAAGGAATCGCGAATACGGTTCTTGCTGTTCAGGTCCAGGGACCTGGCCTGGGCGGCCTTGGCCTCCTCCGGGGAAATCACGCCCCGCTGGGCCATTTCCGCCAGTACCACATTGCGCCGCTCCAGCGCCCGTTTGGGATTGCGCACCGGGTTGTACAGTGACGGCCCCTTGATCATGCCGATCAGCAGGGCCTGCTGGTGCAGCCCCAACTGGTTCAGCGGCGCATCGAAATAATGGCGCGAGGCAAGGGCAAAACCGTGGACTGACCTGGGACCGTCCTGGCCGAGGTAGACCTCGTTGATATAACTTTCCAGGATCTGGTCTTTTTCATAATGCAGATCCAGCAGCACCGCCATCATTACCTCGGTGAGCTTGCGCACTATGGTGCGCTCCGGTGTGAGGTAATAATTTTTCACCAGCTGCTGGGTGATGGTGCTGCCGCCCGCCACCACCTGGCCCGACCGCAGATTGCTCCAGGCGGCCCGGGCAATACCGATAAATGAAAAGCCCCAGTGGTCGTAAAACCGATGGTCCTCTACCGCCAGCAGACCGTCCCGCAGGGTCGGGGGTACATCGTCCAGCCTGACCAGCACCCTGTCCTCGCCGTGCAGGGGGTAAATACCGCCAATCTGCACGGGGTCCAGTCGCATCAGGTCCACAGCCCTGCCGCCCGCCGACACAGACTGCACGCGCTGCCCGGCCAGTTGCACCAGCAGGCGCCGGGCGGGCTCGCTCTCGCCGGGAAAGGTAAAACCGCGGGTGTAGATCTCGAAACGGTCGCGATTGCGCGCCACCTGCCCCGGGCCGGTAGTATTTGTCACCTTGCGGTAACCCAGCACCTGCAGCTCGTAGGCAAGGTCCTCGGACCCCAGCCGCGCACCGCTGAACAGTTCCAGCGGCCGGGCATACACCTTGGCCGGCAGCTCCCACATTTTGTCGGTGAACGTCGAGGTGATTTTCGCGTCCAGGTAGATGAGCAACAGCCCGCCGGCGACCAGGGCGGCGAGCAACAGTTTAAGGAAGAAATGGCGGGTACGAATCATGGGGTGCGAGTGTACACCAGCCGCAGCCGGAAAAGTGCCTTAATGAGGCGGCGTTTGGGACTTCGGACCAATCGTCTGGTCCAGCCAGTCGAGCATTTCCGCCGAGGTATGCAGCACATTCTCCCGCGCGCGGTAGTGGTGCTGCTCAAAGGGCAGCTCCACGTAGCGCACCTTCGCCCCGTTGCCCACCAGGGCGTGGAACATCCGCCTGGCCTGCAGTGTCGGGGTACCCGGGTTATCGTCGGCACCGCCGTGCATGATCAGGAACGGTTCGTTGATCTGGTCCGCAAAATAGAACGGCGACATACGGGTATAGAAGCTCGCGGCATCCCATAACGACCGTTTCTCGTGCTGAAAGCCGAAGGGAGTCAGGGTGCGGTTATAGGCGCCGCTGATGGCTATGCCGGTCTTGAACAGGTCCGAGTGCGCCAACAGGTTGGCCGTGGAAAACGCGCCGTAGCTCCGCCCCGCCACGGCGATACGATCGCGATCGGAGATGCCGTTGTCCACCAGGTAATCGACCGCCGCTTCCATGCTGGAGACAAGCTGCTCCTGGTACGCATCGTTGGCATCAGCACCTTCGCCAATAATCGGTACGGTCGGGTTCAGCAGCAAGGCGTAACCATCGAGTACCGCCGCAATGGGCGATGCCTCCTTTATCTGGTGATAGCGGAAACGCCGGGAATCCATCTGCTCGGCGTACTCCTCATCAGAGAACTCGGCCGGGTAGATCCACACCAGGGTCGGCAGCGGCTTGGTCGGGTCGCGATTCTTCGGCAGGTACAGCATGCCGTTCAACTTTACCCCGTCCTTGCGGGTATAGGTCACATTCCTGCGCTCGACCCCGTAGAGCTCGGGGAACGGGTTGTAGACTCCGCCGATCGGCGTGTGCTCGCCGTCGGTTACCGAAAACAGCTGTGGCGGTTCAGTCTCGGACTCGCGCACCGTGAGGAAGGTGCGGGTTTCGGGATCGACGATGCCTACCACCCGCTCGTAACGATCGTCTTTCGCGGTGGCAAGCCGGGTAATCTCAAACGTATCCAGATTGAGTGCCTCGATGTAGGGCTGCGGGCCCTCGGCGCTCAGGCCGTCGCTGGTCAGGAAAATGTGGCGCTTGTACTCCAGCACGGGACCACTGTTGCCGTTGGTACGGATCGGGCTGCCGGGATTGCCATACACATCCTTCACTGCTCCCTCCCATACGAGCTTTGGCGTGTGATCCGCCGCGATGACAAACACACTGACCTCGGTGCCACGCTCGGTAAGCCGGGAAAAATAGGGGGTGCCCTGGTCGGTCCAGCCAAAATTCTGGATAACGCCGTCGCTGCTGGCGACTTCGCGCGCGGCACCGGTGTAGGGTGGATCCAGCGCCATCCAGCGATCACCGCCTCCCTCGCGGGATTCGGTCCAGCCCAGCGCCCCCGTGTCCGGCTGCCAGGAAAATGCCGGGAGCCCGAAGCCATCGGTCGGTGTTATGCCATCCTGCTGCAGCAATCCCGGTGCATCGACCCTGTCCCCGTGCTCGAGATCCCACAGCTCGAACGTACGCGGAAAGTGGTTGGCCTTCAGCAGGTGTGAATAGGGCCGCTTCAGCCGCACTACCAGTGCATACCTGCGGTCGGGAGACAGTGCCACCCGCGCCAGCACCCCGGTGGTGCCCCCGAACCGCCTGACCTTCCCATCGAGGCCCACGCGGGCCAGCGTCGAACTGAAGTAGTAGTCGAACAGGTCCTCCTCCAGGGCGTTGTTGAGCAGGTTTTTGTACGTCCGCGTGCGCGCCATCCCGCCCGGGTGGTCCATGATATTCGGTGATGCGTACGGCGCCGGCACCGGCGCGGCCTCATCCGGCACAATGCGGCACAGCAGCCCCTGGCTGTCCATCCACTCACAGGGCGCCTCGAAGGCTGGATTGACCGTCACCGGCAAAACCTGCTCCCGGCCAGTGGCGATCTCGAAGACTTTAAGCTCGGGCTTTTTGTTGGCAAAACTCACCGCACTCAGGTAGCGGCCGTCGGGGGAGATGTCGATCCAGTCGAGTGCCGGCTCCCCTTCGGGCAACCAGCTGGAGACTGTCACACCCGAGCGAGCGTCGAGCACCTCCACCCGTTTTACCCTGGAGTCATAGCCCGAAGTCCGGATATCGGGATCAATCGAGAAGCCCGCCAGCCCGAGATGGGGCCGGGCGATGCGCGCCACCGGCACCAGCGCCTCGCGGTAGATAAAGGCGATCCGCCCGGAGGCGGCATTGAACTCGGCCTCGGGTGTCTGGGTGGCTGTCAGCAGCTGCACTACCTCCGGGTTTTCGGGCACCCGGTACTCGGACGCGGCGAGCGCATGATGTGCGCCGAACAGGATAACGATGATCAGGAGAGTACGGGGAAATTTCATGGCGGCTTACTGGGTGGATACGAGGGCGGGCATTATATCCGCAAACCCGCGCCTGGAGTATACGGCGTGATACCCGCCTGTCCGTTATTCCCGGAGCGGGAAGCGCGTGGAAGCCTCGTCCGTATCCGGGCCGTGGCCGCTATCCGGCACGGCACAGACAAGCTGTTTCACCAGCCCCCAGGGTGCGACCCTGTGCAGCAGTCTTCTTCCCCCTCACAACCGCTTGACCGAGCCGCACTGACGGCCCGCAAATCTGCAGTGACAAAACCCAACCACCAGGCCATAGCTGTAATCGGAACACGGGTATTGCCGGCCTAATTTGCGGCGCCCTTCTGCCGGCAGAGCTCAGGGAAAAATCCAGCTGAAGGCTGGCCGGTGCCAAGCGCTGCAACCCGGTCGTCAACGCCACCTATGCCGGCGGTAATTGAGTCGGGCTGCGTTCGGAGCGGAAGCGCCGTTGCCACGAACTGCGCCAGCGATCGAGCAGCGACACCGCGGCCCAGGCGTACAGCGTGACGGCCACGAACAGGCCCATGCGCGTGGCGAACGCGCTGTAGACATCGTTGCCGTTGGCGCTGTCCTGCACTGCGGAACCCAGCAGGATCAGCATGGTGACGGCCGTGTTCTGCCAGAAAGACGGACTGTAACGAGTGGCGAACAGCCCGTGGATCATGGCGGCGAATCCGATGCCGAACAGCAGCATCCACAGGAAAAACATCCACAGCGTGGGCGACAGTTTCAACAACCCCCAGAACAGCATCGCGGTGACGCCCGCCAGGAAGGTGGACCCCAGCAATTCGCGGCCGGCCGTGCGCGCGCTCACTATCGAGCCCTGCTGGCCCAGCAGCACGGATTTCATGATGAGCTTCAGGTACAGCGAGGGGTTGGTCAGCGCGAACAGAAATGGCGGCAGCACGATCAGCGCGACGCGCAGGGCGATCCAGTTGGCGTGCCCCGGGCTCTCGTGCACGGCTTTGGCGGCGACCGCGCCGGGCTCCTCAGGGAACAGCGGGTACACCACCCACAGGCAGACGATGGCCAGCCCCATGCCGAGTACCAGTGCCTGGATGACCGCCACTGCCAGGGCAAAACTGTAGATACCGGCCGCGGGAATGATAGTCAGCCCCACGGTGAGCAGGGTGCCCACCAGCGCCTTGCCCTGGCTCACCGAGACGTAGGCGCTGCTGTACAGGCCGACAGCCACGGTGAGGACGCCCGCCAGCGGGTAATGCTCCAGCAGCGGCGTGATCAACAGACCGATACCGAGTGTCAGCAGCATGACCCCGGACAATCCCAGCAGGCCTTTTGCGTTCATGGGCGGGCCGGGCATCAGTGCCACCGTCAGGGCGAGCAGCGGCGCGATGAATGGCAGCGGCAGCGCGGCGCCGTAGGCGACCGCCAGCGCCAGCGCCATCGTGAGTGACACCCTGAACACCCGTCTTGCCGCCACCTGCACGGGTCGCTTACCGCCGCTCAGTAGGCATAGGAGAGCCAGCTCATGGCGCGGATATAGAGTTTGCCCAGCCGCTGCAGAATACCGTGGCCTTCGGAGTAGGCGATCACCGACACCTGCCCCCCCACGCGCAATTGCCGACGCAGTGCCTCCTGCTCGGCGTCAAACCCGACGATGACCGGAAAGCGCTGGGACTGGCGCAGCCAGTCGCGGTCGTTCTGGATGGTGGGCAAGGAGCCGGGTGCCGGGGCCTGGCCGTCGCTCACACCGAGCCCGATACTGCGTATCTGTCCGGGGAATACCGTGCCGGGCAGCACGTCGAACAGGATCTCCACCGGTGTGCCTTCCGCGATATGGCCGAGATTGTTCTCGGTAAAATCAGCCCGGATCCATACGTCCTTGATCGCCACCAGGGTCATCACCGGGCTGCCGGTACCGGCGTAGTTACCCACATCGGTGCGCAGGTCGGTGATAATGCCCGCCGATGAGGCGCGTACCAGCGTGTCGGCAAGATCGAGTTCGGCCTTTTCCACGGCGGTCTTTGCGGTCAGCAGTATGCTGTTATCGCTGGTACTTTCTCCGCCCATTTTCTGGATAGCTTCGTCAATGCCCGCCTCCGCGGCAATGATCTGGGCTTCAGCGGCCTCCAGACTGGCCTGGGCCGCTTCCAACTGGCGCTTCGAAATCGTGCCCGCATCCTCCTCGTGCAGCCGGGCCAGGCGCTCCGCGTTCTTGCGGGCCTTGTCCGCGTTGGCCCGAGCAGCGAGCAGATTGGCCCTGGCCGCCTCGACCGAGGCGCTGCCCGCCCCCACCTGCCGCCGCGCATTCTCGAGGTCGGACTGGGCCCTGGCCAGCGCGATCTCGTACTGGGAGGGGTCGATCTGGAACAGTGGGTCCCCGGCCGTCACCTCCTGGTTGTTGCCCACCCAGACTGCGGTGACCATCCCGGCGACCTTGGGTGCCACGGCCACCACATACCCCTCCACCCGGGCCTGGCTGGTGTACGGTGTGAACCTGTCCGACAGCAGGTACCACAGCAGGCTGAGGGCGATGACCACGGCGATGAGCTTGCCGCCGCGCCTGACGCTGTCCGCCGCGGCGGCTGGAGGGGACGTATCCGAGGGGTTCATTTCCGGCGTATCTTTATCGGCTGGGTCACTCATTTGCTGGATCCTGGATTCGAAGATGGACCCGCGGGCGGCACCGGCAGCGGGGCGGTCAACAGGTCACCCCAGTCGCTGCGCTGCTGCAGGGTGTCGCGGGTGGGGGCCGGTATCAGCTGGTCGATGGGGGTTTCCACCCAGCCGCCGCCAAGGGCCCGGTAGAGGCTGATTATGGCACTGATGTGGTTGCCGCGGTTCGCCAGTTCGTCGGTGGACTGGGAGAACACCGAACGCTGCGCGTCCAGCACCCGGGAGAAATCGGCGTAGCCCTCGACGTACAACGTGGTGGCGAGTTCCAGCGAGCGCTCAGCCGCGGCCACCGACTGTACCAGCACGGCCTGCAACTCGCGCGTCTTGACCACGGTGACGGCAGCGTTGTCGATCTCCTGGGCTGCCAGCAGCACGCGGTTCTGGAAACTCTCGATGGTCTGCTGCAGGCGCGCGTCCTGCAGGCGTATGTTGTCGGCGATCCGGCCGTGGTCGAAGACATTCCAGGTGAAAGCGGGGCCCCCGCCGAGGACGGTGCTATCCGGCCTGCCACCGCCGCTGGTACCCGACCAGCCGATACTGCCCAGCAGGCTGATGGCCGGGTAGTAGTCGGCCTCGGCGATACCGATCTGCGCGGACTGCGCAGCGACCTGCCAGGCCGCCGTGCGAACATCCGGGCGCCGTGCCAGCAACCGGGCCGGGATCTCGTCGACGGACACCCCGGGGACCCCGGGCAGTTCCTTTGGCGCCGCTGCCAGTTCCGGAATGTCGCCGGGTGGACGCGCCAGCAGGGTCGCCAGGGCGTTGCGGGTCTGGGTGAGCCTGATCTCCAGCGGCGGCACACTGGACAGCGTCGTCAGGTACTGGGTCCTGGCCTGTTGCAGGTCCAGCTCCGATTGCTGGCCCCCCCGATAGAGGCGCTCGGTCATATCCAGGCTGCGCTTCTGGATCTCGGCATTCTTGCGGGCGATGTCGATCAGTGCGTGGGTGGTGCGGTAGGAAAAGTACAGGTCTGCGACCTGCGCGGCCAGCAGCACCTGCACGTCCTGCTGATTGGTGATCGAAGCGAAAAACGCCGCGTCCGCCGATTCCACGCCGCGCCGGAATCGCCCCCAGAAATCCAGTTCCCAGCCGATATCGAAGCCGGCCTGGTAGTTCGTGAAACTGTCGTCGTTGTCCACTGCCCCGCCATTCCGCCGGGTGTCGATGTAGGTGGCGGCGCCGTTCACCTGCTGCAGCTGTGGGTAGAGGTTGCTGCCGGCAATACCCAGCTGGGCGCGGCTTTCCAGGATGCGCAAGCCGGCGATTTGCAGGCTGGGATTCTCCCGGCGCGCGGTCTCGATCAGGCCGTTGAGGGTAGTATCGTCGAACACCTGCCACCAGAAACTCAGGTCCACGTCGGACTCTCGCTGCGGCTCCCGCAACTGGCCGTACAGGTCGCTCTGCCAGTCGGCAAGCCAACTCACCTCCGGCTCCTGGTAATCCGGCCCCAGGGTGGTGCAGGCAGCGAGCAGGCCCGCCACAGCGAGCGCAGCGAGTCGCGTGGGAAAGGTGCCACGCACCTCGCGTGCCCTTCCGGGTTCTATGGCGTTTCCGCCGCCCGGTCGGCGTCGGCATCCTCGGCGTCGGCACCGTGGGCCACCCAGGTCATGAACAACTGGTAGCCGACCGCCAGCAGGACCGCGCCGACAAACATGCCGACGATACCGCCGCTGACCATGCCCCCGAGCGCGCCGAGCAGGATTACCGGCATCGGTGCCTCCACCCCACGGGCCAGCAGCAACGGCTTGAGGAAGTTATCGGCGAGTCCGCCCAGGCCCAGATAGACGGTGTAGACCATGTTCATGCTGTTGCTGGCGTCGCCGGAGGTCCATATATAGCCGATGACCGGCAGTGTAATGAGCAGCGCCGGGGCCTGCAGAATACCCAGCACCATCACCAGCAGGGCCCACAGGCCCGCTGCCGGGACGCCCGCCCAGATGAAGCCGATACCCAGTATCAGCGCCTGGATGAACGCGACGCCGATAACCCCGGTCGCCACCGAGCGCACCGTGGCGGTGATCAGGGATTGTATGGGCGGCCCGCTCTCTCTGCTGGTGAATCGACAGATGATATCGCCCACCGCCCGGCTGCCGGGTTCGCCGTAGGCCATGACGATGCCGGCGACGATAAGGGATGCCAGGAACAACAGTACGGCCCCCGCAGTGCTCGCGGCGGCCCGCACCGCCCGCCGGGACAGGCTGCCGAGCGTCTCCCTGTTGTCCTGCGCAAATTCGGGCAGGTTGGTGGCGGCCTCCTGCCAGAGGCGGTAGACCCGCTCGCCGACCAAAGGCCATTCCGCTACCGATTCCCGGGGCTGCGGTATGCTGACGGTCCCGGATTCGAAGCGATCGTAGCCCGTCTGGATCTGTTTGGCGAAGGAGGCGCCCAGCAGCACCGTGGGCACACCGATCAGCAGCAACCCGGCCAGCACCAGCACGGTGGCCGCACGCCCCTGCCGGCCACCCAGGTGCGCGGCGAGTCGCCTGTGCACGGGGTACAAGGCGATGGCCAGGACCACCGACCACAGCGCAAGGTTGACGAACGGGGCGACCACCCGTCCACACAGCACCAGCATAAAGACCAGCAGACCCACACGGATGAAAACATCCAGCAGGTCGCGTGACAGAAAATTCCGGATGGCCGAGCTTTCGATTTGCATCGTCGATTCCCCTTGATGTTATCGAGTGGCCCAAGTGTGAACTACCTGAATGGCGGAATCCAGCGGGAGCCCTGTCGGGACGAGCAGGAAGCCCGGGTCGACCGCGTCGTCCAAGACCCGGCTGGTGTCGCTGGCTTCCTCCAATGGTTGTGCACTACCACGGTTGCACCACATAGTGGTTGCCACCCAGGGTATTGGAGATGTCCGCGATGGCTTTCTGCGCGCGTATGCTGTTGCCCGCGGCATCCAGCGGCGGTGAAATCACCGCGATGCCGAACTTGCCGGGGGATACGGCGATAATGCCACCGCCCACACCGCTCTTGGCCGGCAGGCCGGTTTTGTACAGCCACTTGCCCGAATCGTCGTACAGCCCGGCAGTCGCCATGTCCGCCAGGTCCCGCGCGTTACTGTATCGGCGGCACCTTGCTGTACATCGCCGCCGCGCATCTCGCCGGTCGGGAAGAGCGCTTCAACAGCCTGACCATCTTCGCGGCGCAGGCCGATTTCACCGAGGCGGGCGAGATCCGCGCCCTGCTGGGGGAGAGCATGTTCGCCCAGCTCGAGGCGCTCATGCACAAGCGCGGCGTGCTGGAGGCGCAGCAGATGGGCAGCGCCTTCGCGGCACTGCGCAGCGGCGACCTGATCTGGGGCCCGCTGGTGGACCGTTACTTCCTCGGCACGGTCACCGACCACGTGGCGCCGTGGAAGTCGGTGTACAAGATCCACCGGCTGAACGGCGGCGATGTCACCTTCGCGCTGACCACCGGCGGCCACAACGCCGGTATTGTGAGCGGCCCTGTGCACCCGCGGCGCAAGCACCAGGTTCACACCCGCAGGCGCGGTGACCACTACATGGACCCCGAGACCTGGCAGGCCACGGTGCCAGTGGAGAACGGCTCCTGGTGGCCGGTGTGGGTCGACTGGCTGAAAGCACGCAGCAGCGGCCAGACCAACCCACCCGCACTGGGTGCGCCGCGCAAGGGTTACCGCCCGCTGCGCGACGCACCGGGCGAATATATCCTGGAGCGGTGAATTCGCTGGCGGCAGCGCCCGGGGTCAGTCGCTGGATTTTCCCTCGTTCTCAACGGCCTTCGTGGTGATCTCGGCGTACAGCGCGGTGACCTGGGCGTAGATCGGCTGGACCTCGGGGTTCCTGTCAATCACAGGATGAATCGCGCGGGCGTCCTCCATCACCCGTTCCAGCAGCTGCATGTCGTTGTCGGTTATCGCCTCCCCCGCGCCGACTCTCTCCTTGAGTTCGAGCAGCCGGGGCAGACGGTAATCGTTCAGTCGCTCCAGAATCGTCTCGATAACACCGGTATCGCTCGCCTTGTCACTCATCTATTACTCCTTTGTGGTAGTGTGTATGCGCTATGAGTTGTCTGCCAGTTGCACGAGTTGCAACGTCGCCTGCTCTCCCTCGCTGTTGTGCAGGTCGCGGCAGGGCCCGGCGCGTGACAGAATCTGCCTCGCCTGTGACTCCGAGTAGAGCATGGCGGCCAGCGCCGGGCTGGCGTGCAGGTCGTGCGGGTCCAGCGGCTGCGGCAGGCTGTCGATCAACCCTATGACACACTCGGCGGCGTGGATAACCGGTTTGCGCAGGGTTTTGGCATAACCGGACACGATGCGCAGCCGCGGGTCGGTGCCGTCCATCGTGCGTTCGATCAGCTTTTTGACCAGTTGCTCCGGCAGTTCGGCGTGCCCCTCGTCGGCGCGGCCGAATAAATTCCCGAACAGGTTCAACATGGTGGGATCCTCGTAGTAGGCCGGGACGACACGCAGACGCCGCCCCGGTAAGCTGCCAGGGCCATCCCGACCTCAGAACAGATCGGGAACGTACTTGAAGGGGTAGTCCACCGCCTTGTACGCACCGATTTTCCGTTTCGTTAACTCAACTTTCTTCTGCGGCAGCTTCTTGTAGGGCACGCTGGCCAGCAGGTGGCTGATCACATTGAGGCGAACCCGTTTCTTGTCCTCCGACCTGGCGACGTACCAGGGCGCATAGGGCGTGTCGGTCTCCTGGAACATCCTGTCCCTGGCCCGGGTGTAATCGTCCCACTTGTCATAGGACTTGAGGTCCATGGGCGACAGTTTCCAGATCTTGCGACCGTCGTCAACGCGGCTTTCGAGACGCCGCTGCTGTTCCTCGGGACTGACTTCCAGCCAGTATTTCAGCAAGATGATGCCGGAGTCGACCATGGCCCGCTCGATCAGCGGGACGGCCCTGAGAAAACCCTCGGACTGTTCCTCGGTACAGAAACCCATCACCCGCTCGACACCGGCCCGGTTGTACCAGCTGCGATCGAAGATCGCGATCTCGCAGGCGGCGGGAAAATGCCTGACGTAGCGCTGCAGGTACATCTGGCTCTTCTCGCGCTCGGTCGGTGCCGGCAGGGCGACGACCCGGAAGACCCGGGTGCTGACACGCTCGGTGATCGCCTTGATGGTGCCGCCCTTGCCGGCGCCGTCGCGCCCCTCGAAGACCACGCAGACTTTCAGGCCCTTGTGCACCACCCACTGCTGCAGGCGGACCAGTTCGACGTGCAGGCGTTCCAGCTCGCGTTCGTACTCCTTGCGGCCGAGCCTGGCAGCCCGGCCCGCCTCCGCCGGCTCATCTTTAGGGTTTTTCCTGTGCTTTTTGCCTTTCTTGTCCTTGTCCGACATGTGTCGTCCTCCTGTCTTGATGTACCCGACCGCCAGGGTGCCGGTCGACTCGTTGCCAACGTGCTCCGGTCCTGTTACTGCCATCCCCCGCCGAGCGTCCGGTAGAGCTCGACCAAGGCGCGCATCTCCTCGCCCTGAGTTTCCGCCAGCAGAATGCGCTGGTCAAATAACTGCTGGTCGGCGTTGAGGATCTCAAGGTAGCTGGCCAGTACGAACATGGCCAATGCCAGTAGTGCCACGCGGTGGGAAGGCCGGTGCCGGGGGCGCATGGTTCAGTGTCCGTCCCTGTTCGCATCATCGGCTGGCGGCTCCGCCTCCAGGGCGGCGCCCACGATATCCTTTCCCTGGTGCCGCAGCACGCGCGCAAATTCGACGATCGGGATGGCGTTCCTGGCGGCCAGCCCGATCAACACGATGAGCCCGATCTGGGCGAAGACATTGTTCAAATAGCTGCTGGAGACCTGTCCCGCCAGCCACAGGTTAAGGCTGACGGCCATTCGGGCTTACCGCCGGACACAAACAGGCACGCCAGGCGGCACAGCCACCCGGCGCATTGGGCGCAGATGACGACATCGCCGCTGGTATCAGGCGGCGTGCTGGGTGAAGCCGGCCTGGCCGCGCTTGCGGTTGGGGGCGAAGCCATTGGCCGCCAGCGCTTCGTCCGCGTCCCGGTAGAACGTGCCGATGCGATAGGTCTCCCGCGCCTCTTTGGCGCTGGCGATCTCCCGGCCGAACTCCCGTGATATCCGTACCAGCTGCTCGATCTGCTCCACCGAACCCATCTTGCGGTCCCGCTGCTGGGTCCAGATGTTGTCCTCGATCCCGCAGCGCACGTGCAGGCCCATGGCGATCGCCATCATGTTCAGCGGCAGTACGTTCAGCATCGAGGTCTCCAGCGTCAGCACCGAGCCGTCCGGGCAGGCCCGCACGAAGTTCGCCAGGTTGTACAGGTTCGGCGCATCGAAGCCACCCCCGATCGCCACCCAGGTCAGGATCAGCGGCACGTTGCAGCTACCCTTGCGCATCATCCGCTCCACCGTCTCCAGCTGGGCGATATTCGCCAGCTGGAAGTGGGTCTGGATGCCCTTCGCCGACAGCCGGCGAATATGCTCCTCCACCCACTCGGGGCCGGCCGGGATCATCATCTCACGGTAGGCGTGGTAGTTGGCCGGGTCGGCCAGCGAGGTGCCTTTGAGGTCCGCCTCGCACATCTGCTCCACGATGTTCATCTGGTTGGTGTTGATGGCGATGGTGACCTGGTCCGGCGCCGGTATTCGCCGCCCCCGGATACACCCAATTCCGGGTCGCCGCCCGAGTACCGAGTTCCCCTGCAATACATGCCAGGTGGACAAATCGGCCGTTACCGTGGGGGAAGTTGGTCTCGTCATAAGCAGGCAGTTGTTTTTCGAGTATCTGCGCTTATTGAGATAGCCAGTCACACTATCTTATTTTGCTGACACCGATATTGCACTGGCTCAATTGGGCCCTACAAGATCGCCGGTATCAAAATCCACTTTCAGGCTGAACTGGATGCGATAATCTGAGCCGACATTGCCAGAGATGTCTTCACGCTGGCCCCAGATGAACTCGGTACCCAGCATCACATGATCCACCGGGTAGTGCAGGAGGTTGATCTGGGCGATCTGTCCGCGCTTGAACTCGGTCTGGGCCTGTCCGTCCGAGGTATCCAGATCGATACCGGACCAGCCGAAAGAGGTCGACCACTTATCACTCCAGTAGTGATCGTAGTAGGTGCTGATGCCCCACAGGGGCACGGTCTCGGCGCCGGCACGGAGAATATCAGCCGAGTCCGGGGCGATGTCCAGGCCGCCGTCATTCATGTAATTGCCGATGCCTTCCCCGTAGACGACCTGTAATTTCGCCTGGTCCTTGCCCCAGGTATACAGGCCCGCGCTGGTGTTGATGCCCCAGCCGACTTCATAGTCCTTGGAGCCGGTATCCAGGCGCTCGTAACCCAGCTTGCGGACGATCCCCGCCACCTTGTAGTGGCCGAAGTCGCCGCTGCCACGGTAGCTGGCGACCAGGTCCGGCAGGTCGTTGTAGGATTGGAACACCTGTTCCGCCGTGGAATCCACGGACGCGCAATCCGGGGCCGGGTTGGGCAAGTTGCAATTGTTCGTATCCCGGAACTGCCCCACGGACAATGCCGTACTGGGATTCTCGATGCTCACCGCAAATGTGTCATCGCCCATGGGAAAGGTGTACCGAGCCTGCTTGTTGCGGTAGAACACCATGCCGGTGGGGCCCCAGTAATCGATGGTATTGGGGAAAATGTCGATATCCATGAAATTGGACCAGTACTGGCCCATGCCGAAGTCCTTGTAAGTGGCCCAGGCGTGTCGCACCCGCAGCGTGGTCTGGCCCTGGTCCGAGCCAACGCCGAACAATTCGCCCTCGAGGATATAGGTTACGTCTTGGCCATAGGCGCCCCTGACCCCCAGCCGCGACTGGCGTACACTGAAAACGAAATCGCCGTCATTGCCATAAGCGCCGCTCTGGGTGGGAATGGTGGTCACGCGCAGGGTGTCCTCCCAGTTTGGGTCCACCCGCTTGAAATCGTAAATCGTGTCCGCCATGACGAAGCCGTAAATATCGGCCGAGAGCTTGTCCGCTGATTTCGCCGCCGGTTTCGCCGCGCTCGCTGTCGCCGGCACCGAGCCATAGTCCTCCGGCGGGGCGGACTGTTCGGTGCCAAAGTCCTGGGCCGTGGGCGGCAGCTCCGGGGCGGCCGCCTGCCCGGCTTTCAGCCGTTGAAGCTCGGCGTTCATCGCCTCGATCATACGCTGCTGTTGCCGCATGGCGGCTTTTTGCTGGTTCAGTTGCGCTTCCAGTGCGGCGATCCGTTCCGCCTCGGTAGCTGCACCGGCATTCAGCGCATGGGAAGCGCATAGAACGGCCACCGGGAGCAGGGCTTTCCAGATTCTCTTCATGTTACTGTCCTCGATCCGACTTCGACATTCCCTGGTCTTTACCTGGCCGGCGTCACTTCATAGGGATTACCGCCCAGCGCGTTGGAGATATCGGCGATAGCCTTCTGCGCGCGTACGCTGTTACCGGCCGGATCCAGCGGCGGAGAAATAACCGCTATACCGAAGCGCCCGGGTGATACGGCGATAATACCGCCGCCAACGCCACTCTTGGCCGGCAGGCCGGTATGGTAGAGCCACTTGCCGGAATCGTCATACAGGCCCGCCGTCGCCATGACCGCGAGCACCTCGGCCACGTTCTCATTCTTCATCACCTGCTTGCCGGTTAGGGGGTTGCGACCGCCGTTGGCCAGTGTCACCGCCATTACCGCCAGGTCTTTCGCGTTCACGTTGACCGAACACTGCTCAGTGTAGATATCGGTCGCCCTGGCCGGGTTATCCTTGATGTGCCCATAGGCGTACATGAGCTGGGCGATGGCCTGGTTGCGCTGGTTGGTGGCGGCCTCGGAGTCGAACACCTCCTTATTGACCGACAGCTCGCGCCCGGCAAAATCATTGTAGTACTGCAGGATCTTTTCCCAGATCTCCTCGCGCGAGCTGCCCTTGACCATGCTGGTGGCGGTAATTGCGCCGGCATTGACCAGGGGGTTCATCTCGGCGCCCTTGTATTGCTCCACCGCGACAATTGAGTTGAACACCTGGCCGGTGGCATCAACGCCCATATTATCGTAGATAGACCCGGGACCAGACTCCTCCATGACCAGCGCCATGGTAAATACCTTGGAAATTGACTGGATGGAGACCTCTGATTTAACGTCACCGGTGGTATAGATTTTGCCATCCGGCGTCACCAGGGCGATGCCGTAGATATCCGGGTCCACCTTCGCCAGTGCGGGGATATAGTCCGCATTGGCGCCTTCCTGCAGAGTCTTGTACTTTGCATAGGCCGCGTTGAGCGCTGACTCGACTTCGGCTTTGCCAAGCGGCTCAGCCGCCTGAAGTGCCACGGCGAATATGCCCGCGGCCACCGCCATTGCAATTTTTGGCAAGTTCAAAAAAACCATAACACGCTCCTTATGGGACCAGATATTGTGAAACATGGCGGCCGCCGGGAAGGGCACTGACAAGCCTGCAACGCTACAGACACGGCCGCGCCTGCAGGCCAGCCTAGGGGATTTCCATGTGTATAACAACTTGCACGCGCGCTCGTCGAAGTTGGGCATGAACACTTCAGCCACCCGGATGGATCAAGTCGCGGACGGGGTGGCCGAGGTCAGCGCGGCCAACTCACGAAACGCCTGGGCGGTACTGAGATACACCTCACCACTGAGCTTGTGCCGGAGCAGGCCGCTGCGCTGCAATCTATCCATCACCGGCCCGGTGACCTCGCTCAGGTTCAGGGTGATGCCCTGCTGTTTGAGGCTGTTGTTGAGTTCGTTCAGGGCGTACAGCCCTGTCATATCCACCAGGTTGACACCGGACATCACCAGCACCACATGGCGCATCGTTTCGCCCCGCTGCTGCCGCTCCCCGAGCAACTTGTTGAGGCGATCGATAACGGCGTCGATATTGCCAAAAAACAGGCCGGCATCAATGCGCAGCAGCAGCACGCCCGGCAGCGTTTCGACCTGGTGGCGCTGGACGTTGCGAAAATGTTCACTGCCGGGGATCTTGCCGATCACGGCGATATGGGGTCGGCTGGAGCGCCACAGCAGCGTTGCGAGCGACAGCACCACCCCCACCACCACACCTGCCTCCACGCCCAGCAGCAAGACCCCGGCCATGGTCGCCAGCAGCGCCCCGGCATCGCCGCGGTCGTAGCCCCAGGCCTGCTTGAGCGTGACCAGATCGATCATGCCCATCACCGCCACGATGATGGTCGCTGCCAGTGCCGGCATCGGCAAAAAGGACAACCAGCCGGTGGGCGCCACCAGGGCCAGCAGCAACAGGCCGGCAGAGAACACGCTGGCCAGCGGGGTATTAGCACCCGCGTCATAATTCACCGCCGAGCGGGAGATACTGCCGCTGACCACAAATCCGCCGGAGACCGCAGTGGCCAGATTCGCCGCGCCGAGCCCCAGCAACTCGCTATTGGTATCAATGCGCTCCCCCCGCCGTTGCGCCAGCGACTGCGCCGCCGACTGGCTGGTCAGAAAAATCATGAAGGCGATGAGCAGCGAGGGGGTCAGCAGCGCGCGCCAGTGGTCGGCAGACGTCACCAGGGCTATGTCGGGCAGGCCTGCCGGCACCGACCCCACGGTTCGCACAGCACCCCCGGCCCAACCCAGGTAAACCACCGCCGCTGCCGCCACCCCCAGCACAAAGACCGGGGCCAGCCTGGCAGCGATATCGGCCCACGACCTTCTCATGCCCGCTTTCGCCAGCAGCCGGGCGAGCGAGGTTTTCGCCAGCCACAGGGCCAACAGCGATCCCAGGCCGATCGCCGCCCCGGGAGAGCCGGCGGGGGTGACGGACGCCAGCGAATCAACTCCCAGCAGCGGCGCCAACTGGCCCTCTGCGATCAGCAGGGCCGCACCCGTAGTAAATCCGCTCATCACGGGGCGACTGAGAAAACTCGAGAGAAAGCCCAGCCGAAACAGGCCGGACAGGAACAGCACCGCTCCCGCCATCAGCGCCAGCTGGGCAGCCAGGGTGGCGTATAGTGCCGACCCGGCGGGCGCCAGCCCCGCCAGCGCGGAGGCGACCATTAACGCGGTAATGGCGGCCGGCCCTATCGACTGCACCATGCTGCTGCCGAACATCGCATAAGCCACGGCGGGCAGGATGCTGGCATACAGGCCCGCCACCGGCGGCAGGCCGGCGACGATAGCGTAGGCCATACCCTGCGGGATCAGCATCAGCGCCACGATGATGCCGGCGCCGATGTCGCCGGCCAGCAGGTCGCGGCGGTAGTGCTTCAGCCAGGCTGGCATGACGTTGGGCCCTCCCCGGGCTGACAGGCTGTTACAAGCGGGAGCCATCCCGCGAGATACCGCATGTTCGCACACCACTCGATCAGCTGCACGGTCATCATCGTACGCCGGGATTGTTGCTGTCGCGGGCAAATCAACAGTTTAAATCAGCGGGCAGATCGGGATAATAGCCGGCTGACTCTGGAGGACAGCACATCACATGAAGAAATACGTGGCTTATGGCATCGGCGCGGCGCTGGTCGACACCGAGATCAAGGTACAGGACGAGGATCTGGTGCTGATGAATGTCGACAAGGGCATGATGACGCTGGTGGACGAGGCGCGGCAGGCGCAGCTGCTGGCCCACCTGCAGGGCCACCTGGTCAAGGCCAGCCACGCCAGCGGCGGCAGTGCCGGCAACTCGATGATCGCCACGGCCCAGTTCGGTGGCCCCACGTTCATGTCCTGCAAGGTGGCGGCCGACAGGGACGGCGATATCTATCTCGCCGACCTGGAAGCCGCCGGGGTGGACCACTGCCTCAATGGCAGCAGGGCCGTCGGCACCACCGGCAAATGCCTGGTGCTGATCACCGCGGACGCCGAGCGCAGCATGAATACCTACCTCGGTATCAGCGAGACCCTGTCCGTGGCCGAGCTCGACGCCGACGCCATCACCGACTCTGAATACGTGTATATCGAGGGCTACCTGGTGACGTCTCCCACCGGGCTGGCCGCCGCGGTGCGGGCGCGGGAGATCGCCGAGGCGGCGGGGGTGAAAACCGCGCTGAGTTTTTCCGACCCGGGTATGGTGGAATTCTTCCGCGAGGGCATGGCCCGCATCGTCGGCGCCGGGCTCGACCTGGTGTTCTGCAATGAAGCCGAGGCGCTGCAGTGGGGCCAGACCGATTCACTGCCGGTGGCGATCGAAAAGCTGAAACTCAGCGCCCGCAGTTTTGTGATCACCCGGGGCGCCGAGGGCGCGATCACGTTTGACGGCGCCGAGCAGGTCGACATTCCACCGCACCGGGTGCACGCACTGGACAGCAACGGTGCCGGTGATATGTTCGCCGGCGCCTTCCTGTACGCGATCACCCGCGGCGAGGACTTCGCCACCGCCGGGCGTTTCGCCAGCCTGGCCGCGGGCAGGATCGTCGCCAACTACGGGCCGCGCCTGCCGGCGGCCGACTACCCGGCCCTGCGGGCGGAGTTTTTCGGGGACTGATTACCCGGCCAGGCGGGGGCGCGGCTGCGGGCGGCCCCTCAATTAAGCAGTCCCTTGTCCTTCAGGTTGCCTATCAATGCGTTGATCGCGGCGGCCATCACCTGGCTGATCTTGCCGGGCGCTTCAGAACAGGTCGATCTGTTTGTCGACCAGGGCGCGAAACGAGCTGCCGACAAAGCCCAGGATACCGTCCGCCACCGGTTCCAGCTGGCGGTCGACATAGTGCTGGTAGTCCAGCGGCGCCAGGCGCCCGGCCACCGGTTCCGCGCCGCCGCTGGTAATCACGTATTCCACCCAGCTGCCGCGGGACGGCACCGGCAACTTGCGCTCGGCACACAGGCGCGCGGCCTGTACATGCGGCGGCACATTGCGCTCGTAATCGGTAAGCTTGCGCCGCAGGCGCTTGCGGTAGACCAGTTGCTCATCCCGCTGCCCGGCCAGCACCGCGGCGGTGAGCCCGCGCACGTAGTCCTCAAAGGGCTCGCCCATGAATATGCGCCGGTACAGCTCCTCCTGGAATTCCCGCGCCAGGCGGGTCCAGTCGGTGCGCACGTTTTCCAGTCCCTTGAATACCAGCCGGTCGCCCTGACTGCCCGCCACCACCCCCGCATAGCGCTTCTTGCTGCCCTTTTCGGAACCGCGGATGGTCGGCATGAGAAAGCGCTTGAAGTGGGTCTCAAACTCCACCTCCAGCACGCTTTCCAAACCGAACTCGGCCCACACCGTTTCCCGCCACCAGTGGTTGAGGTCGCCCTGCAACTGCCTGCCGGCGGCGACCGCCGCGGCGTCATCCCGCGCTTCCTGGATCCAGACAAAGACCGAATCGGTATCGCCGTAAATCACCCGATGGCCGGCCCGCTCGATATAATCGCGGGTACGGGTGAGAATCTGGTGGCCACGGCGGGTGATGGAGCTGGCCAGGCGGGCGTCGAAGAAGCGGCAGCCCGGCGTACCCAGCACGCCGTAGAAGCTGTTCATGATGATCTTGATGGCCTGGGACAGGGGCGCGTCGCCCACCCGCTTGGCCTCGTCCCGCTGTCGCCACAGTTGCTGGATCAGCTCGGGCAGGATATGCCCCTGGCGAGCAAAGCGCGCCTCCAGGAAGCCGGGCACCGTCTCCGTTTCCCCCAGCACTCCACCCGCGCCGAGGGCGAGACCCAGCGGGTCGATACAGAATGTGCGGATGATGCTGGGGTACAGGCTCTTGAAATCGAGCACCAGCACGTGATCGTAAAGGCCCGGGGTGGAATCCAGCACGAAGCCACCGGGGCTGGCGCTGTGATCGCTGCTGGCATTGGGCGCGACGAACCCTTTGCGGTGCAGGCGCGGCAGGTACAGATTATCAAAGGACGCCACCGATCCGCCCATGCGATCGATATTGAGTCCGGTCATCACCGTGCGGGCGACCGCGAAATCCAGCATGGCGGTGTGCGCGAAAATCTCCGACACCAGCTCGCAGTCCTTCAGGTTGTAGTCGGCCAGCCGGGTCTTGTCCTGCTGGAACAGCCGGGTGATCTCATCGCCCCGGCTGCTGCCGTGCAGCAGTTTGCCCTCCCCCAGCAGCTCCCGGGCGACATTGTCCAGGGCGAAACTCTCAAAGCGGTAGAACGCCGCCCGCAGCAGTTCGATGCCGTCCAGTATCACCCGCCCCGGGCACTGGGCAGTGCGGCGCTCGCCGTCGTCGTCGAGTTCGCGCCAGTGCACCGCGCGGCGGTCCCGGCCCAACACCAGGCGCCGGCCCAGCTGGTCGGCCAGCCGCTGCAGGTACCAGGTATCGAAGTTCACAACGTTCCAGCCGATCAGCACATCCGGGTCGAACTCGGCCAGCCAGTCGAGAAACGCCTGCAACGCCTCCTCCTGGCTGGCACAGGACTGGACGAATTCCTGCCGCGCGCCCGCGCCTACCATGAACACCCGCCGGGTCTGCTGTCCCGCGGCCACGCCGTGCACACCGATGGAATACAGCTGCAGGCCCTCCATCGCGGTTTCGATATCGAATGACACCACCCTCAGGGCGGGCCGGTAGTCGGACGCTTTCAGCGCCGGGTTGTCGAGCACGATATGCCGACCCAACTGGCGGGGCTCACCCTGCAGGGCGGCGGAACCGGTGATGAAGCGCTCCATCAGGAAGCGGTCCGCGGGGTTGATATCCGCTTCCAGCGGGTCCAGGCCGAGTCCGCGCAGGGCATCCGCCAGGTGCCGCGCCTGCCGGTAGCCCTGGCAGTACACACCCACCACCGCGCGCAGGGCGAAACTGCGCAGCGTCACCGGCCGCAGTTCCACCCCCGGTTCCGCGTCCAGCAGGCCCCGGGCGGGCTCCAGTTGCCCCTGCTCGAGGAAAAAGACGCTGCGCTCGCCGCGCACCAGGGCGCACAGGGGGCCGCGGTCGGTGGCGAACCAGTACTCCAGCTCCACCCCGTCGCGGGTATCGCGCCAGTTGCGGGTGAGGAGAAAACCTTCGAGGGTTTGTACAGTCAAACCTGATTTCCTGGCTGAGAAGACTATGGGGCTGGGATTGAACCGCGCCGTGGCTTAAGCTATCGACACCGGCGGGGACACCTCGATCCCCGGCTGTTTTTGAAGGGTATACAAATGGATAAGCCCGTTATCAAGCAAGATCCCTTATACCAGCTCCTGCGCAACGAGGACATCAAGGGCTTCAACGAGCAGCGCGACAAGCTCGACACCAGCGAACTGAAGAGCGGCGACTACCGCGGCCGGGACCTGCGCAACATGAACGCCAGGGGGCTGGACTTCAGCAACTCCTACTTCCGCAATACCGACCTCAGCGGTATCGATTTTCGCGACACCAACCTGGAAGGGGCCAGCCTGCTCGACGCCAAGTTATCCGGCACTTACTTCCCCACGGCCCTGAGCGCCGCGGAGATTCGCCTGTCACTGGAGACCGGCACCCGTCTGCGCTACTACAGCAAGGACTAGCCGTCAGCCCTGGGACAGCAGGTCGCGCAGGTCGATAATGGCCGCGTTGGCCCGACTGATGTAGGACGCCATCACCAGTGAGTGATTGGCCATCAGGCCAAAACCACTGCCATTGAGAATCATCGGGCTCCACACGGTCTCCTGCGTGCCCTCCAGTTCCCGAATGATCTGCTGCAGGCTCACCTGGGCATTTTTCTTGCGCAGTATGTCGGCAAAATCCACCTCCGCCGCCCGCAGGAACTGGATCAGGGCCCAGGCGGTACCGCGGGCCTCGTAGAACACGTCATCGATTTCCATCCAGGGCGTGGTCACCTCCAGTTCGTCCGGCGCGGCGGTCGACTGCGATGCCGCCTCTTCCCCCGCCAGGTCCGTATTGATGCGGCGCTTGCCGACGCTGGCACTCAGGCGCTGCGACAGGCTGCCCAGGCGGGTATTGACGGTGGTCAGCCAGTAGCGCAGGTTGTCGGCCCGGGCATAGAACTGGGCATCCGGGGATTGTTCGTCCGACAGGCGGTCGAAATACTTCTGCACGTACTTCAGGCCGTCCCGGTACTCGGATTCCGAGGCGGGCAGCGCCCAGCTGTCGGAGTCGAAATTAAAACGCGGCTCCGCCATCACCAGGTCGACATCCTCGGTCGACTGGGACTGGGAGCGGCTGAGCACCTCCCGCAGGGCCCGCACCAGGTCCCGCGACTGGATCAGCACGCCGTACTCCCAGTTGGGCATATTGTCCAGCCACACCCCCGGCGGGAAAATGTCGTTGTGGGTGTAGCCGCCGGGCTTGGTGAGCAGGGTGTCCATCACCCCCATCAAGGCGGCGGTGGTCACCGACCCGGTGACGACTTCGCGACCATCCGCGGACGCATAGGCCGCCGCCCGCTCGCGCACGTCGAAGGGCTGCGGGGCGATACTCCAGTACATGCCCAGAATCACGCAGACCAGTAGATAGATACCCAGCACCGTGAGCACAATGCCGAACAACGGCCCCCCCGGCAGCAGGTCGTCGAGTTTTTCGCGCCATCCGCCGGCGCCGTTTACAGTGTTGGTGTCGCTCATGGCAATAACCTGTCAATGCTGATGATGTTCATGGGATTGCTCCCCCCCGGTACCCTTGCGCACCTCGGCAACGGTACAGACCTCGCCGCCGCCGGCCACTTGCAGGCAGAGCCTTACCTCGTCGCCCACCGCCGGCATCCGCGCCAGCCCCAATAACATGATGTGTGTACCCCCGGGGGCGAATTCAAGGCTCTGCCCCGGCGCCACCGGCAGCCGGGTCAGCTGTTCCATGCGCTGGTAGCCGTCCACTTCCCGGGTGGTATGGATCTGGGCGGCGTCGGCAATGGCCGCGCTGGCGCCGACGATGATCGCCTGCTCCGCGCCGGTGTTGGCAACCGTCAGGTAGGCCGCGGTATTGGGCTGGCCCGGGGGCAGGGCCCTCACCCAGGCGTTGCTGAGCACCAGGGACGCCGGTTGGGCGGCCGTTGCGGGCGGCGCCACCAGTAGCAGTGACAACAGGGGCGACAGGCCGCAGGCCGCCGCCTGTCTCAACAATCTGTTCAATTCATTACTCCGATCAGGAACCAGTTGCCCGGTCCGGGCGTCCCATAACTATACCACCCTCAGGGGAAGTGGTGCCTGCAGATTGGGGACGGGCGAGGAGGCTGGTACAATTTCGCGCCATTTGCGGTTCCACGAGGGGTTCTGATGCGAGCACTGCTTGCAAGTTTGCTGCTTCTTTCTGCCAGCCTGGTGTTCGGGCAGGCCGGCGGCGCCACGCCCCTGACGCCGGCATCACCCTTCGGGGGTATCACCGCCGGCCCGCAATTCCTGCCGGTCGAGGAGGCGTACCAGGTAGATATCGAGGCGCGAGAGGACCACAGCCTGCGCGTCTGGTGGCAAATTGCCGATGCCTACTACCTGTACCGGCACCGATTTACCTTCAAACTCACCGACGAGCAGGGCGAGGTGCCGCTGGCGGTAGAGCTGCCCGCCGGCCTGCAGCGCGAGGACGAGTACTTCGGCGAGGTCGAGGTCTACTACGACCACGCCGACATCCTGCTGGCACCGGAGCGACCCACGGTCGGCGTCGTCACCCTGGCCCTGGGCTCGCAGGGCTGCGCCGACGCCGGCCTGTGCTATCCGCCGCAGGTACAGTATTTCACGGTGGACTTCAGCGCCGGCAGCGTCAGCGCGAGCGAGCCGCCCGGGCGCGCCGCAGCGCTGCCGGTCCGGCAAACGACCCGGTCCGGGGATACCGGCGCCGGTACGTTGTTGTACATGCTGTTGCTGGCCTTCCTCGGGGGCGCCATCCTCAACCTGATGCCCTGCGTGTTCCCCATCCTGTCGCTGAAGGTACTGAGTTTCGCCCGCAGCTCGGAGCACGACCGCCACCTGCACAGCTGGCTGTACACCGCCGGGGTAATAGCCAGCTTTGTGCTGGTAGCCGCGCTTCTCATCCTCCTGCAACAGGCCGGCCAGGCCATTGGCTGGGGTTTCCAGTTGCAGTCGCCGGGCTTCGTGATCGCCCTGGCCTACCTTTTCGTCGCCATGGGCCTGTCCCTCTCCGGGCTGGTGGAGTTCGGCGGCAGCCTGATGAATACCGGCAGCGGACTGGCCAACCGCGGCGGTCTTTCCGGCAGCTTCTTTACCGGTGTCCTGGCGGTGGTGGTTGCCAGTCCCTGCACCGCGCCGTTCATGGGGACCGCCCTGGGTTTTGCCCTGGGCCAGCCGCCCCAGGTTGCGCTGCTGGTCTTCGTCGCCCTGGGCGCCGGCATGGCCGCGCCGCTGCTGCTGCTGGGCTATAGCGGCGCGGCGCGGCGCTGGATGCCCAAACCCGGGGCGTGGATGGACACCCTCAAGCAGCTGCTGGCTTTTCCGCTGTATGCCACCGCAATCTGGCTGCTCTGGGTGGCCGGCCGACAAACCGGGGTCAATACCATGGCAGCCGCGCTGACTGGCGCACTGGTGCTGGCGCTGGGGCTGTGGCTGTGGCGCCATGGCAAGTGGAGCAAGGCGCTGGCGCTGGCCTGCGTGCTGGCGGCCTTCGGCCTGGGCTCCTGGCGCGCGACGGATGAAAACGGGGCCGGTTCCGCCGGGCTGGCCGATGGCAAGGTGGCCTGGTCGGCGCAGGCAGTGGCCGAACTGCGCGCCGCCGGTACCCCGGTTTTTGTGGACGTTACCGCCGACTGGTGCATCACCTGCAAGGCCAATGAATCCGCCGTGCTGCTCAGCGCGGACGTCACCGCGGCTTTTGCCGCGGCCGGGGTGGTCTACATGGTGGCGGACTGGACCAATTACGATGCCGATATCGCGGCCTTCCTGCGCCGGCACAACCGCAACGGCATCCCGCTTTACCTCATGTATCCCGCTGACCCGGACCTCGAACCACTGCTGCTGCCGCAGCTGCTCACGCGCGGCACCGTGCTTGAGGCGCTGGACGCCGTTTCCGGGCATAAAGCGGAAATTGTGGTGAATTAGCCGACTGTTACCGGTCATTTAAGCGACGTTCTACATTTCGGGCGAGCATTGGAAAAATGTGACCACTGAATACTTCAATCAGCAATAATTCCACCTAACTTCTTCAATACAGCCGCTAAATGCGGATAAAAAACCCCGAAAAGGCAATTAACGTGGACACCGCCAGAAATTTGATCCACACTTGCCCGAAAATTTGGCTCACAGTGGAACCAACAGCGCCATGGCGACCATACTCGTATTGCACGGCCCCAACCTGAACCTGCTCGGCAGGCGCGAGCCCGATATCTACGGCAGCACCACCCTGGCCGATATCGACCTCGGCCTGGAGCGACTGGCCCGGGACCGCGGTCACCACCTGCTGCACATGCAGAGCAATGCCGAGTACGAACTGGTGGAGCGGGTACAGGACGCCGGCCGTGAGGGCGTCAACTTCATCCTGATAAACCCGGCGGCCTTCACCCACACCAGCGTGGCATTGCGGGACGCCCTGGCCGCGGTCGCCATCCCGTTTATCGAGATTCACCTGTCAAACATCCACGCCCGGGAAGAATTCCGCCATTTCTCCTACTTCTCCGACCTGGCCAGGGGCGTTATTTGCGGCCTCGGGGCACAGGGCTACGAACTGGGATTGCTGGCGGCCCTGCAGCAGTTGGAACAACCATAAACACACCATCGAGAGACTGAATTATGGACATTCGCAAGGTAAAAAAACTGATCGAGCTGCTCGAAGAGTCCAACATTGACGAGATAGAAATCAAGGAGGGCGAGGAGTCCGTGCGCATCAGCCGCAACGGCGCCCAGACGGCGGCAGCGGGCCACTACGCGGCCACCCAGTTCGCGCCCCAGTATGCGCCCCCGCCCCCACCGGCCCCGGTAGCCCAGGCGGCTGCCAGCGCACCGGCGGCAGAGCCGGCCGCGGCGCCGGTCGCGAGCGGCCACATGGTCCGCTCGCCCATGGTCGGCACCTTCTATCGCTCGCCCTCCCCCACCTCCCCGGTGTTTGTCGAGGTGGGACACACAGTCAAAGTCGGCGACATTATCTGTATCGTCGAGGCCATGAAGATGATGAACCAGATCGAGGCGGACAAGGCCGGCACCATCGCGGCCATCCTGGTGGAAAACGGTGAACCGGTCGAATTCGACCAGCCCCTGTTTTCCATCGTCTAACCCGCCGCTCGCCCCGCGTTTATCAGAGGACAACAACATGCCCATCCTGGAAAAGGTGCTCATTGCCAATCGCGGGGAGATCGCGCTGCGCATACTCCGCGCCTGCAAGGAGCTGGACATCAGGACCATCGCCGTGCACTCCAAGGCCGACACGGGGCTTATGCACGTGCGCCTTGCCGATGAGTCAGTCTGCATCGGCCCCGCACCCTCCAAGGACAGCTACCTCAATGTGCCGGCGATTATCAGCGCCGCCGAGGTTACCAATGCCACGGCGATCCACCCGGGCTATGGCTTCCTGGCCGAGAATGCCGATTTCGCCGACCAGGTCGAAAAAAGCGGGTTTATTTTCATCGGCCCGAAAGCCGACACCATCCGCCTGATGGGGGACAAGGTTTGCGCCATCCAGTCCATGAAAGCCGCCGGGGTTCCCACCGTGCCGGGCTCCGACGGCCCGCTGACGGACGACACTGACCGCACCCTGGAAATTGCCCGCGGCATCGGCTACCCGGTCATCGTCAAGGCGGCGGCCGGCGGCGGCGGGCGCGGCATGCGCGTGGTGCACAACGAGGCCGCCCTGCTCAACTCGGTGCAGGTGACCCAGTCAGAGGCGGCGGCCGCCTTCGGCTCCGACGTGGTCTATCTGGAAAAATTCCTGCAAAAGCCCCGCCACGTGGAAATACAGGTGCTGGCCGATGGCCAGGGCAACGCCGTGCACCTGGGGGACCGCGACTGCTCACTGCAGCGCCGTCACCAGAAAGTGCTGGAGGAGGCCCCCGCGCCGGGCATTCCCGACGATGTGCGGGCGGCGGTGGCGGAATCCTGCGTCAAGGCCTGTATCGACATCGGCTACCGGGGCGCCGGCACCTTTGAGTTCCTGTACGAGGACGGCGGCTTCTATTTCATCGAAATGAACACCCGCGTGCAGGTGGAGCACCCGGTCACGGAAATGATCACCGGCATCGACATCGTCAAGGAGCAGTTGCGCATCGCCGCCGGCCTGCCCCTGTCCTTCGCCCAGAGCGATGTCAGGTTCCGCGGCCACGCCTTTGAATGCCGGATCAACGCCGAGGATCCCAAGACCTTCCTGCCCTCGCCGGGCAAGGTGACCACCTTTCACCCTCCCGGCGGGCCGGGTATCCGGGTGGATTCCCACCTGTACGACGGCTATACCGTGCCCCCCTACTACGATTCGCTGATCGGCAAGATCATCAGCTATGGCGAGAACCGACAGATCGCCCTCGCCAGGATGCGCCAGGCACTGGACGAACTGGTCGTGGAGGGCATCCGCACCAACACCGCCCTGCACCGCGACCTGGTGCGTGACCGCGCCTTCCAGACCGGCGGGGTAAGCATTCACTATCTCGAAAGCAAGCTGGAAGACTGATCCGGGGCATACGCCGGGCGCGAATCAATGACCATTGTCCCCACCTTTACCGGCCTGCGCCGGCGGTCACCGGGCCGCCGATGACCTGGCTGCAGTTGCGCCTGGATACCCAGCCGGCCCAGGTCGAGGCGCTGGAGAGCCTGATGCTGGCCACCGGGGCGGTGGCTGTCACCATGGAAGACAATGCGGACCAGCCCGTGCTGGAGCCCGGTGTCGGTGAAACGCCGCTGTGGGGGCAAACCCGGCTGACCGGCCTGTACCCGGCCGATACCGCCATGGCCGGTGTGCTGGCGGCCTTCCCCGCCGAACTGCTGCAACAGGCCAACCAGCGGGTGGAGATTCTCGAGGACAAGGACTGGGAGCGGGAGTGGATGCAGCACTACCGGCCCATGGCCTTCGGCCGGCGCCTGTGGGTCTGCCCGAGCTGGCTGGAGCCGCCGGACCCGAATGCGGTCAACCTGCTGCTTGACCCCGGCCTCGCCTTCGGCACCGGTACCCACCCCACCACCGCCCTGTGCCTGGCCGAGCTCGATGGCATGGCGCTGGACGGCGCGTGCGTGGTCGATTACGGCTGCGGTTCCGGCATCCTGGCGGTGGCTGCGCTGCGCCTGGGCGCCCGCGCGGCCCTGGGGGTCGACAACGACCCCCAGGCGCTGGTGGCCACCCGCGACAATGCCGCACGCAACGGCATCCCCGCCGCCGCGCTGCAAGTCGCCCTGCCCGGCGCCTACGACAACGCCGCCTGGTCGCGGCGCTCGGCCGTGGTGGTTGCCAACATTCTCGCGGGCCCGCTGGCGGAGCTGTCCGACACCCTGCTGGGCCTGCTCAGTCCCGGCGGCACACTGCTGCTGTCCGGCCTGCTGGACAGCCAGGCGCACGGTCTGTGTGCGCACTATGCGGGGCGCATCCCGCTGGAGGTGGCGAGCGAGAAAGACGGCTGGGTCTGCCTGCGCGGGGCCCTGCCGGAATAATCGCCGGGTTTTCCGCCGGGCACTGATCCAGCGCATTGACTGGTGGTTTTTTGCCCGGTAATTCTTCCCCGCTCCAGGCCATGCGAGTATCATACCGCCTCTTTTCGACACCCTGGCTTCACCGCCTTCCACATGCTGCAGATCGGACCGTACAAGCTGCCCAATCGCGTGGCACTGGCCCCTATGGCCGGTGTGACCGACCTGCCGTTTCGCCGCCTGTGTGCGCAAATGGGCGCCGGCCTGGTAGTGGCGGAGATGATCAGCAGCAACCCCCTGCTGCGGGAGTCGCCCAAAACCCGGTGGCGCAGCCGTCACGACGATGAGATCCAGCCCCGCTCGGTTCAGATCGCCGGCGGCGACCCGGCCAGCCTGGCGGCGGCGGCGGTGTACAACGTGGCGCAGGGCGCCCAGATCATCGACATCAATATGGGCTGCCCCGCCAGGAAAGTGTGCCGGCGGGCGGCGGGCTCCGCCCTGCTGGCGGACGAGCGCCTGGTACAGGATATTCTCACGGCCGTGGTGGCCGCGGTGGATGTACCGGTCACCCTGAAAATCCGCACAGGCCCCGCCCCCGATACCCGCAACGGCGTCAGCATTGCCCGGATCGCCGAGGACGCCGGGATCGCGGCCCTGGCGGTACACGGTCGCAGCCGGGCCTGCGCGTTTCGCGGGCAGGCCGAGTACGACACCATCGCCGCCATTGTCGCCGCTACCCGCTTTCCGGTGTTCGCCAATGGCGATATCGATTCCCCCGCCGCGGCCGCGGCGGTCATCGCCCACACGGGCGCGGCGGGAGTGATGATAGGCCGGGCCGCCCAGGGCAGGCCCTGGCTGTGCGGCCAGATTGCCGCCCACCTGGCCACGGGCGTCACGCCCGCGGAACCCACCGCAAAAGAACAACTGGTCATCTTGCGGGGCCACGTGCAGGCACTGCACGACTTCTACGGCGAGTTTACGGGCGTGCGCATCGCCCGCAAGCACGTGGGCTGGTACCTGCAGGCCCGCCCCGACTACCCGCGGCTGCGCAGCGCCTTCAACCGTCTCGAGTGGGCCACCGAACAACTGCACTACCTGCAACAACTGACCGAATTCCACTTCCACCAGGATTACCCGCATAAGGAAATAGCAGCATGACCAGGGCTGAACCCCTTCATCCACCCATTACCACCGCACCAGCAGCCAATGACGAGGGGGACCATAATGCCCCCGGCCAGAACCTGCGTGAAGCCGTCACCCTTGCCGTACGCCACTATCTCAAGGATCTGGACGGGCAGATTTCCGCCGACGTCTACCAGATGGTACTGGCGGAAATCGAGGCGCCCCTGCTGAAGGAAATAATGGCCTACACCCGCAACAACCAGACCAAAGCCTCCATCATGCTGGGCCTCAACCGGGGCACCCTGCGCAAGAAACTGAAGCAGTACAACCTGATCGCCAACAAGGACTAGCCCCGCCATGAGCGACACCCATCTCGTCAAAGTCAATCGCGCCCTGATCAGTGTTTCGGACAAGGCCGGCATCGTCGAATTTGCCCGGGCCCTGGACGCGTTGGGAATCGAACTGCTGTCCACCGGCGGCACCCATCGCCTGCTGCTGGAAAACGGGCTCAAGGTAACGGAAGTGGCCGACTACACCGGCTTCCCGGAGATGATGGACGGCAGGGTCAAGACCCTGCACCCGAAAGTCCACGGCGGCATCCTGGCGCGCCGCGGCCAGGACGATGCGGTGATGGCCGAGCACGGCATCGAGGCCATCGACATGGTGGTGGTCAACCTCTACCCCTTCGAAGCCACCGTGGCGAAACCCGGCTGCAGCCTGGAGGACGCCATCGAGAATATCGATATCGGTGGCCCCACCATGGTCCGGGCCGCGGCCAAGAACCACCGCTTCGTCAACATCGTGGTAAACGCCGCGGACTACGACGCGATTATTGCCGAGCTCAAGGCCAATGGCGGCGCCACCTCCCTGGCCACGCGGTTTGACCTGGCGATCAAGGCCTACGAGCACACCGCCGCCTACGACGGCGCCATCGCCAATCACTTCGGCCGCCTGGTACCCGGTGGCTCCGTCACGTTTCCCCGCACCTTCAACACCCAGTTCCACAAGGTGCAGGAAATGCGCTACGGCGAAAATCCCCACCAGCAGGCGGCCTTTTACGTGGAAGCCCACCCGGCGGAGGCGGGTATCGCCACTGCCAAACAGATCCAGGGCAAGGAGTTGTCCTACAACAACGTCGCCGATACCGATGCCGCGCTGGAGTGCGTCAAGAATTTCGCCGAGCCCGCCTGCGTCATCGTCAAGCACGCCAACCCCTGCGGCGTTGCGGTAGCGGCGGACATCGGCAAGGCCTACCAGCTGGCCTTTGCCACCGACCCGGAATCCGCTTTTGGCGGCATCATCGCCTTCAACCGCGACCTGGACGCCGCGACGGCCAGCGCCATCGTCGACAGCCAGTTTGTCGAAGTGATCATCGCCCCCGGCGCCAGCGCCGAAGCGGTCGCCGCGGTCGCCGCCAAGAAGAACGTGCGCCTGCTGGTGTGCGGCACCTGGTCGGCACCCGGCCCCGCCTTCGACTACAAACGGGTCAACGGCGGCCTGCTGGTGCAGGACCGCGACCTGGGCATGGTCACCGCCGCCGACCTCAAGGTCGTCAGCAAGGCCCGGCCCAGCGAGCAGCAGATGAAAGACCTGCTGTTCGCCTGGAAGGTCGCCAAGTTCGTCAAATCCAACGCCATCATCTACGCCGCCAACGGCCAGACGGTGGGCGTCGGCGCCGGCCAGATGAGCCGGATCAACTCCGCCCGCATCGCCGCCATCAAGGCCGAGCATGCGGGCCTGGTGGTGAAAGGCTCGGTGATGGCGTCGGATGCGTTCTTCCCGTTCCGCGACGGCATAGACAACGCCGGCCAGGCGGGCATCGCCGCGGTGATACAACCCGGCGGCTCGATTCGCGACGACGAGGTGATTGCGGCGGCGGATGAATACGGGATGGCGATGGTATTCACCGGCATGCGCCACTTCAGGCACTAGGGCACGCGTTAAAATGAACGTATTGATTATCGGCAGTGGCGGGCGCGAGCACGCGCTGGCCTGGAAAGTCGCGCAGTCGCCGCGGGTTGAGACGGTATTTGTGGCGCCGGGCAATGCCGGTACCGCCGGTGAGGCGGGAGTGGAAAACGTGGCGATCGACGGGATGGATTTCGCCGCGCTGGCGGACTTTGCCGAGGCCAATGGCGTCGGCCTTACCATTGTCGGCCCGGAGGGGCCATTGGTGGCGGGGGTAGTGGATTATTTTGAAGAACGCGACCTGCGCTGCTTCGGTCCGCGGCGCGGCGCCGCCCAGTTGGAAGGCTCGAAGGCCTTCACCAAGGATTTTCTCGCCCGCCACAACATCCCCACCGGCGCCTACGGCAATTTTACCGAGCTGGCACCGGCGCTGGCTTACCTGCGCGCCCACGGCGCTCCCATCGTGGTGAAGGCCGACGGGCTGGCGGCGGGCAAGGGCGTGATCGTGGCCGAAACCCTGGCCGAGGCGGAAGCGGCCGTGACCGATATGCTGTCGGGCAACGCCTTCGGCGAGGCCGGCTGCCGGGTGGTGATCGAGGAATTCCTGCCGGGCGAAGAGGCCAGCTTCATCGTGATGGTCGACGGCAGCCACGTGCTGCCCATGGCCACCAGCCAGGACCACAAACGCATCGGCGATGGCGACACCGGGCCCAACACCGGCGGCATGGGTGCCTACTCCCCCGCGCCGGTGGTGGATGAGGCAGTGTTCGGTCGCGTCATGGCCGAGGTCATCCTGCCGACGGTGCGTGGCATGGCCGCCGAGGGCAACGCGTACACCGGCTTTCTCTACGCCGGCCTGATGATCTCCCCTGCCGGGGAGCCCAGGGTAATCGAATACAACTGCCGGTTCGGCGACCCCGAGACCCAACCCATCATGGTGCGGCTGCAGTCCGACCTGGTGGCGCTGTGCGACGCCGCGCTGGACGGCGCACTGGCAGACGCCCGCGCCGACTGGGACCCGCGCTGCGCCATCGGGGTGGTACTGGCCGCCGGCGGCTATCCCGGCACTTACAGTAAGGGCGCACCCATCCACGGCCTCGACGCACCCCAGCCTGACAATATCAAGGTGTTCCACGCCGGCACCGCCCGCTCGGCCGACGCGGTGGTCACCAGCGGCGGCCGGGTATTGTGCGTTACCGCGCTGGCGGACACGATCGCGGCGGCCCAGCGCGACTGCTACCGGGCGGTGGACAAAATACACTGGGAGGGCATGACCCTGCGCCGCGACATTGGCTGGCGGGCGGTTGCGCGCTATAGTCAGGCCGACTGACCTCACCGGGAACCCCGCATGCGCCAACGCCGACTTTCCCTGCTCGACCGGGTGATTACCGAGGCCGACTCAGCCCTGCGCACCGTCACCAACCGCGGCCACGCCGCCGGGCGGCCCTCGCCTTCGAGCGGTCACGCCGATACCGGGTTATCCGCGCAGGAGCGGCGCCATGTCGCCGGGCTGATGCGCGTCAACCATACCGGCGAGGTCTGCGCCCAGGCGCTCTACCAGGGCCAGGCCCTCACCGCGAAATTGCCGACCGTGCGCGAGGAGATGCAGCAGGCGGCCGCCGAGGAGGTGGATCACCTGGTGTGGTGTGAACAGCGCCTGCAGGAGCTCGACAGCGGGCCCAGCGTGCTCAACCCGGCCTGGTACGGCCTGTCTTTCGCGCTGGGCGCCGTCGCCGGCGCCATCAGCGACAAAGTCAGCCTGGGATTTGTCGCGGCCACCGAGGAGCGGGTCTGCAACCACCTCAGGGACCACCTGAAATCGCTGCCCGAAGACGACCGCAAGTCGCGCCTGATTCTGCAAAAAATGCTGGAGGATGAGCAGCGCCACGGCGACAAGGCGCTCAAGGCCGGTGGCACAGATTTCCCGCGGCCGGTAAAGGACGCCATGACGCTGGTATCGAAGGTCATGACGGGCAGCAGTTACCGCATTTAATTCGCCGCGGGATCGAACTCCACCACCTCGTAGCTGTGGCTGACAGCCACGCCGGCGGCGCCCAGCATGATCGAGGCGGAACAGTATTTCTCCGCCGACAACTCCACCGCCCGCTTCACCTGGCTGTCCTTCAACCCGACCCCCGTCACGACGAAATGCATGGCGATGCGGGTGAATACCGCCGGCACCGCGTCGGCCCGCTCCGCCTCAAGCTCTACCCGGCAGTCGACCACCGCCTGGCGCGACTTTTTCAGCATGCTCAGCACGTCATAACTGGCGCAGCCGCCGGTCCCCAGCAGCAGCATTTCCATCGGCCGGGGACCGAGGTTGCGCCCCCCGAGGTCGGCCGGACCGTCCATCACCACGCTGTGGCCACTGCCGGACTCGCCCACGAACATGGCGCCGTCTGCCCACTTTACTGTCGCTTTCATCTGCCGCTGGCTCCCGCAAAAAACAGCCGCGCAGCTTACCACACGCGCCCGTGTTTTACTTGGCTCCCGAGTGGGCTACACTCCCGCTCAAACAAGCAGCCAAAAAAGGAGTGCCGGGGTGGTCAAACCGCAAATAATAAGAGCTCTGCCCAACGTGGAAAACTTCCTGCGCCACTGCCAGCGCAAGGATTACAAGGCCAAAAGCAGCGTACTGAAGCAGGGTGAGGCGAGCAACTCGCTCTACCTGATTCTCGAAGGCTCGGTCTCGGTGATGGTTGAGGACGAGTCGGAGCCCGGCCACATGATGGTGGTCGCGTATCTCAACCCGGGAGATTTTGTCGGGGAAATGGGCCTGTTCGACGACGAGGTCCCGGTGCGCAGCGCGATGGTTATGGCCAAGACCCAGTGCGAGGTGGCCGAGATTTCCTACGAGCGCTTCCACCAGATTCGCAACCAGTTCCCGGATATTCTCTATGCAATTTCCCGCCAGATCAGTACCCGCCTGCGCCTGACCACCCGCAAGCTGACCGACCTCGCCTTCGTCGACGTGTCGGGCCGCATCGCCCACACCCTGCTCGATTTGTGCAAGGAACCCGACGCCATGACCCATCCCGACGGCATGCAGATCAAGATCACCCGCCAGGAGCTGGGCAAGATCGTCGGCTGCTCCCGGGAGATGGCCGGGCGGGTGTTGAAAACGCTGGAAGAAAACGGGCTGGTGTCGGTATCCGGCAAGACCATGGTGGTCTACGGCACGCGCTAGCTGAAGAACATTTCCCGCAGCTTATCGCCCGGCTCGGGCGCGCGCATGAACGCCTCGCCGACCAGGAAGCTGTAGACCTGGTGGTTGCGCATCAGCGCCACGTCCTCGGCGGTATGAATCCCACTCTCAGTCACCACCATCCGATCCGCGGGCAGGTAGGGCAGCAACTCCAGCGTCGTCTCCAGCCGGGTATCGAAACTGTGCAGGTCGCGGTTGTTGATACCGATAAGCGGTGTGGACAGCTCCAGGGCGCGCTCCAGTTCCGCCCGGTCGTGCACCTCTACCAGCACGTCTACACCGACTTCCGCCGCCGTGTGCGCCAGCTCGTGCATCTGCTCCCTGTCCAGGGCCGCGACGATCAGCAGGATCGCGTCGGCGCCGATCGCCCGGGCCTCAATGACCTGATAGGGGTCCACGGTAAAATCCTTGCGCAGTACCGGCAGGTCGCAGGCCGCTCGCGCCTGCTGCAGGTAGGCATCGGCCCCCTGGAAAAAATCGGTATCGGTGAGCACCGACAGACAGGTCGCCCCGCCCGCCTCATAGCTCGCGGCGATCTGTGCCGGCCGGAAGTCCGCGCGGATGACACCCTTGCTGGGGGAAGCCTTTTTTACCTCCGCAATCACCGCCGGCTCCGCCGCGGCGACGCGCGCCTGCAGGGCCCGGGCAAAACCGCGGGCGGGAGACTGCTCGGCGATACGCTGCTCCAGGCTGCCAACAGAATCCCGTTTGCGGCGGGCAATGACTTCCTCGCGTTTGCGATCGAGGATTTTGTGCAGAATCGTTGCTGTATTCGCGGCCATGTGTTGCTCCTACAGTCCGCGCATCAGCCGGGTGAAATCGATGAATTGCTGCATTTTTTCCGCCGCCTGGCCACTGGCCAGCACGTCGTCCGCCATGGCTATGCCATCGGCCAGGGTGGCCGCAACGCCGCTCACGTATATGGTGGCACCACCGTTGAGGGTGAGCATGGCGGCGGCCTTGCGAGCAGCCCCGTCGCCGGCACCGGTGAGGGCGCGACGGATCAGGTCCGCAGATGCCGCCGCGCTGTTGACGGTCAGGCCTTCGAGACTCTGGCGCGGCTGTAAAAACTCTTCCGGGGTTATGTGGTAGCTGCTGACGCTGCCCTCGCGCAGTTCCGCCACCAGGGTCCCGGCGGCAATGGATATTTCATCCAGCCCATCGTCGGAGTGCACCACCATCGCATGCAGCGAACCGAGCGCTTTCAGGACCTCGGCCATGGGGACGCACAGTTCGGCGGAAAAAACCCCGATGACCTGGCGCTTCACGTGGGCCGGGTTGGTCAGCGGGCCGAGAATATTGAACAGCGTGCGCATACCCAGCTCCCGGCGCGGGCCCACGGCATGGCGCATGGCGCTGTGGTGGGCGGGGGCGAACATAAAACCCAGACCCACCTCGTCGATCGAGCGCGCCACCTGTTCGGGACTGAGATCCAGCGGCACCCCCAGGCGCTCCAGCACGTCGGAGCTGCCGCTGGTGCTGGAGACAGAGCGGTTGCCGTGCTTGGCAATGCGGGCTCCGGCCGCCGCCGCGACAAAGCTCGAGCCGGTGGAGACATTGAACAGGTTGGCGCCATCGCCACCGGTACCCACCAGGTCCACCAGGTGCTCGCCACTCACCACCACGGGGGTGGCCAGTGCGCGCATCACCTCGGCAGCGCCGGCAATCTCCTCGCTGGTTTCGCCCTTCATCCGCAGGCTCACCAGCAGGCCGCCGATCTGGGCATCCGTCGCCTCCCCGGACATCACCAGCCGCATCACCGCGGCCATCTCCGCACGGCTGAGGTTGTCACCGGCCACCAGCCTGGACAGGGCATCCTGCATGTTCATCAAAAGCGCTCCTTACTGTTCCAGGAAGTTGCGCAACAGGTCGTGGCCGTGCGCGGTCAGGATGGACTCGGGATGAAACTGGACGCCTTCAATGGCCAACTCCCGGTGGCGCAGGCCCATGATTTCATCGATCTCACCGGCCTCGGTCTGGGTCCAGGCGGTAATTTCCAGGCAGGCCGGCAGGCTCTGCCGCTCCACCACCAGGGAGTGATAGCGAGTGGCCTCAAAGGGCTCGCTGAGCCCCCGGAACACCCCCTCGCCGAGGTGATGTATGGGGGAGGTCTTGCCGTGCATGACCTTGCGCGCCCGCACCACCTTGCCGCCGAACACCTGGCCGATGCTCTGGTGGCCGAGGCAGATACCGAGAATCGGCACCACCCCGGCGTAGGCCTCGATGACCGCCATCGAAATACCGGCCTCGTTGGGTGTGCAAGGCCCCGGGGAGATCACGATCTGCTGTGGCGCCAGGGCAGCGATATCGGCCACCGCAATTTCGTCGTTGCGCACAACGTGCACATCGGCACCCAGCTCGCCCAGGTACTGCACCACGTTGTAGGTAAAGGAGTCGTAGTTGTCGATCATCAGCAGCATGTTCAGTCCTCCCTTCCCAGCGCCATGGATGCCGCGCGAAATACCGCCCGCGCCTTGTTCCGGGTTTCCTTCCACTCCAGCCTGGGCACCGAGTCGGCCACCACGCCACCACCGGCCTGGACGTAGAGCCGGCCATCCTTGATCACCGCGGTGCGAATCGCTATCGCAGTATCCATGTCGCCGGCCCAGGAGATATAACCGACGGCACCGCCGTAAACACCGCGCTTGACCGGCTCCAGTTCGTCGATGATCTCCATCGCGCGGATCTTGGGCGCGCCGCTCAGGGTGCCCGCCGGGAGGGTCGCACGCAGCACGTCGATAGCGGTCTTGCCCGCCTTGATCAGGCCGGTGACGTTGGAGACGATATGCATGACGTGGGAATAGCGCTCCACAACCATTTTGTCCGAGAGCTTCACCGAGCCGATCCGGGCTATACGGCCAACGTCGTTGCGACCCAGGTCTATCAGCATCAGGTGCTCGGCGATTTCCTTCGGGTCCGCCAGTAACTCCGCCTCGAGTTGCGCGTCCTCGGCCTCGGTGCGCCCGCGCCGACGGGTGCCGGCGATGGGCCGTACCGTCACCGTGCCGCCTTCGAGACGGGCGAGGATCTCGGGGGAGGAACCGACAATGTGAAAATCGTCCAGGTCCAGGAAATACATATAGGGTGAGGGGTTAAGATTGCGCAGGGCGCGGTAGAGATTCAGCGGCGGGGCATCAAACGGGATACTCATGCGCTGCGAGGGCACCACCTGCATGACATCGCCCGCCAGCACGTACTCCTTTACCCGCTCGACGGCGGCTTCGTACTGCGGCTGGGTAAAATCAGATTCGGCTTCCTGCTCCAGCGCGGTGCTGCCCGCGCCGCCCAACAGCACCTCCGGCAGCGGCGCCATCGGCTGCGGCAGCCTGGCCACCAGCTGCCGCAACCGCTCCTGTGCCAGCGCCAGGGCGTTGTCGATACCCGGGTCGGCATTGACCACCAGGCGGATGGTGCCGGCGAGGTTGTCAAACACCAGCACCTCTTCCGACACCATCAGCAGGATATCCGGGGTACCGAGGCGGTCGGGCGGCGCCGTGGCCGCCAGCCGGGGCTCGACGAAGCGCACGGTGTCGTAGGCGAAATAGCCCACCAGGCCACCGTGGAAGACCGGCAGGCCCGCCCGCGGCGCCGTGCGATAACGGTGCTGGAAATCCTCGGCAAAGGCCAGCGGGTCCTCTACCTCCGTGCTTTCGGACAGTTCACCATCGACCCACACCTGGGCCCGGTGGCCGAAGACCTTGAGCACCGTGCGACAGGGCAGCCCGATGATGGAATAGCGGCCCCATTTTTCACCGCCCTGCACGGATTCAAAGAAGTAGGAGTAAGGACCCTCCGCCAGCTTGCGGTAACTGCTGATGGGGGTTTCCAGGTCGGCCAGCACTTCGGTACTGACGGGTATGCGGTTGTAATCTTGTGCCGCCAACGCGGCAAAGTCTTGCGGATTCATGGGTTTTCCTCGGAGCGTAAATGTGCGTAAGCGGGTCGTGGTGAAGCCCTGGCTACCATCGCCAGCGTGTGACCTCGCGCATCGAGAGCAATTCGATGCCGTTACGCGTTGCTGTTGGCACAGCATTCTCCAGGAATCGGGGAGGGCCTATTGTACATACCGGCCGCGGCTTGGCAAACCATACCATCGTACTCCCGGGATCCGCTGGGGGCGGTGGCAGGCCCGTCATCGGTTGATACGTCGCGTACTCACGCCCCGCTGCGCGTGGTGGCAGGCCCATCTTCGGTTGATACCCCACGCCCTCAGACGGGCCTGCCACCACGCGCAGCTACCACCGGATATCGATGAACTACTCGAGCGGGACTGGGTTGGTACTGCCTCCGAGGGCGTGGGGTATCAACCGAGGAGGCAGTACCAACCCAGGCACGCGGCTCGAAGCACACCGGACTCGCCACGGCTCGAAGCATACCGGGCTCGAAGCACACCCGGCTCGACACGAGCTCGAAGCACACCGGGCCCGTGGCAAATCAAACCGAAGCCAACTGCGCCCTCATCTGCGCGATCACCGCCGAATAATCCGGCTGGTTGAAAATAGCCGAACCCGCGACAAAGGTATCGGCCCCGGCAGCGGCGATTTCCGCGATATTCTTCGGGGTGACGCCGCCGTCGATTTCCAGGCGGATATCCAGGCCCGAGGCATCGATCAGGGCGCGGGCCTCGCGCAGCTTGTCCAGGGTGGCGGGGATGAAAGACTGACCGCCAAAACCGGGGTTGACCGACATCAGCAGCACCATATCCACCTTGTCGAGCACGTACTTCAGGGCTTCCAGCCCCAGGTGGGGGTTGAATACCAGGCCGGACTTGCAGCCGGCATCGCGAATCATCTGCAGGGAGCGATCCACATGGGTGGAGGCGTCCGGGTGAAAGGTTATGTAGCTGGCGCCGGCGGCGGCGAAATCGCCGATCAGCTGGTCCACCGGGCTCACCATGAGGTGCACATCGATGGGGGCCGTGACACCGTGTTTGCGCAGGGCACTGCAGACCATGGGCCCGATGGTCAGGTTGGGCACGTAGTGGTTGTCCATCACGTCGAAATGAACGATATCGGCCCCGGCGGCCAGCACCGCGTCGACCTCCTCTCCCAGGCGGGCAAAATTGGCGGAGAGGATGGAGGGGGCAATGAGGTAGTCTGGCATGACAGGCTCCGGGTTTTCGAAGGGCGCTATTCTAGCGGGTAATCGTCAGGGGTTCACGATAACTGTGCTGCGCGCAGCGCGGCGTCCAGGCTGCGCAGGCGCTCCGGCGTGCCGACATCTTCCCACTTGCCCGGGTAGTACTCGCCACTGAGGCAACCGCGCCGGATGGCCGCGTCGAGCAGCGGCCGCAGGGGCATCTTGCCGGGGCTCATGGCGGCGAAAAAGGCGGGGGAATAGACCCCCACCCCGGCGTAGGTGAGGCCGGTCTCGCCCGCCGCCAGTTCCCGCACCCAGCCCTGCTGGTCGAGCCCGAAGTCACCCCGCGGATGCTGGGGCGGGTTGCCCACCATGACCAGGTGGGCGCACTGCGGGTCCGCGGGTGTACTGCCAAGCAGCCGCTCGAAGGGAAAGTCCAGCCAGACATCGCCGTTCACCACCAGGAAGGGCGCATCGCCCAGCAGCGGCAGCGCGTTTTGAATGCCGCCGGCGGTTTCCAGCGGCTCGGCTTCGGGGGAATAGCGGATGGCCACGCCCCAGCGGCTGCCATCGCCGCAGTAGTCGGTGATCTGGCCGGCCAGGTGCGAGACGTTGATGACCAGTTCGGTGAACCCCGCCCGCGCCAGGCGCTGCAGGTGGTGGGCGATCAGCGGGCTGCCGCCGACTTCCAGCAGGGGCTTGGGTGTGTGGTCGGTCAGTGGGCGCATACGCTCGCCGACACCGGCCGCGAGAATCATGGCCTTCACGCGGCGCCCCCCCAGTGCGCGCGGGCGACCAGCGGCGCCAGCCGGTGATCGAACCACTGCTGGAACTGCGCGTATACCGCATCTTCCCCGGCATACCTGCCGGTAATTTCCCGCACGTAATGAATCACCAGCGGCAGGTCATCGAGGTAGGCCGGCTTGCCGTCGCGCAGGTACAGGCGCGCGAACGTACCCAATACCTTGATATGCCGCTGCAGTCCCATGAGGTCGAACCAGCGCAGGAAACGGCTGGCATCCACCGCCCCGGGCAGCCCGCGGTCCGCCAGCAGCTGCCGGTAGGCCAGGGCCCATTCGGTTACCCGCGCTGCCGGCCACTGGATATAGCAGTCGCGCAGCAGGGAGACCAGGTCGTAGGTGACCGGGCCCAGCACCGCGTCCTGGAAATCGATTATCCCGAGGCTGCCGTCACCCTGGGGCATCAGGTTGCGACTGTGAAAGTCCCGGTGTACCAGTACCCGGGGTTGCTCCAGCGCGCTGGCCACCAGCTTGCCAAAGAGTGCATCCAGCAGTTGTTGTTCGTCCGCGGCGAGGGTCTGTCCCAACAGCGCCTCGACAAACCAGGTGGAAAATCGACCCAATTCCTCGCTCAGCAGGGCCTCGTCATACGCCGGCAGGGCCTGCGCCCGGGTATCGAGCGCAGCGATCTGCAGCAGGGACGCCATGGCCGCACGGTAGTGCGCATCGACAGTGCCCGCGCCCAGTTCCGCCAGCAGCAGGCGATCCCCCAGGTCTTCCAGGGCCAGGTAGCCCCGCGTGAGGTCGACCGCATGCAGCGCCGGCACTCTGACGCCGGCACCTGCCAACAGCTCGCGCACCGCCACAAAGGCCTGGTTTTTCTCAGTGGCAGGAGGCGCATCAACAAGGATATACCGGGTGCCGCCTATCACTGCGCGAAAATAGCGTCGATTACTGGCATCGCCGGCCACCGCCGTCAGCGGCGGAGCCGGGCCCGCCGCGCCCGGTGCAAGCACGGACAGCGCCCAGTTTGACAGTTCAACCGGTGGGGGACGGGGTGTCACTGCACTCTCTCGGCTCTCTCTAGGCTCTCTCTAGGCTCTCTCTCGGATCTCACTTGGCTCTCACTTAACTCGCCAGACTGAATAATTGACGGACAAGGGCGGGGGGATGCTTTAGAATCCGCGTTTATTCCGCGTATACGCTCTGCCATCAATGATATCTGACTTTGCCAGACTACTCGCTCGCACGCTGCTGTTTAGCGCACCCGCGGCAGCACTGCTGATCAATTTCGCGGTATCACCCCAGGTGCAGGCGAAGAATACCAAGCATGTGGTCTGCACAGCCAATGAAAGCGGCGATGGCTGGGATTGCAGCTCCGGCGAGCCCACGACTGGACCCGCGCCCGCGCCCGCCGCCGCGGCCACTCCGCCAGCCAAGGCCGCACCGAAAGCGGTGCCTGTGCCTGAGGCTGCACCGAAAGCGGCGCCTTTGCCGGATGCCGCACCGGCTGCCGCGGTGCCCCCCCCGGCGGCGGCCCCACCTTCGCCCGCTACCGCGCCTGTGACCGAGGCCGAGCCCCCGCCCGCGAGCGAATCCCCGGCCGCGCCGGCAGCATCACCCGTTGAACACGCACTGGACTGGACCCCGATTGCCCAGGTTCCCCAGGATTTGCGCGACCTGACCTGCCAGCTCTGCGAGGGTCGCTACATGGACCCGCTGGCGGATGAGGACGATAGCGGCAACCCGGACGATGCCGACATCGAGGCCGCGTCCAACAGCACTGAATTGCAGGGCGACCTGGTGCACTTTTACGGCGGCGTCAAGGTGAGCCAGGGCTACCGCCACTTCCGGGGTGATGACGCGACCATCAACCGGGAGACCGGCGAGGCGGTCCTGAGCGGCAACGTGACGCTGCGCGAACCGGGGGTGCTGTTGCTGGGCAGCCGCGCGGATATTCTCACCGAAACCGGGGAGGCAACGCTGGAAAACAGCCAGTTCGTTATCCACCCCGACCACCTGCAGGGCACCGCCGACCTGCTGGAGCGGGATTCGAACGGGCTGATCCATGTCCACAACGGCAGTTTCACCTACTGCCCGCCGGGCGAGGAAGACTGGCTGGTACGGGCCAGGACCATTGACCTGGACCTCGATGAGGGCCTCGGCACAGCCCGCAACGCGACCGTCGATATCGCCGGGGTACCGGTCTTTTACACCCCCTGGTTGCAGTTCCCGCTGGATGATCGCCGTCGCACCGGCCTGTTGTGGCCGGATTTCGGCAACGACAGTACCGGTGGCCTGGATATCACCGCGCCAATCTATTTCAACCTCGCGCCCAACTATGACGCGCTCTATTCACCGCGCTATATCGAGGACCGGGGCCTGAACCACGAACTCAAGACCCGCTACATGGACAAATACCTCGGCTACTGGACCGTTGGCGGCACCTACATGAACAGCGACCATCGCTACAAGGATGAGGTTCCGCCGGGCCAGAGCGACGATCGCTGGCTGGGCGTTGTGCGCCAGGACGGGCTGCTCGACCAGCGCTGGCGCTCGAGGATCGACTACAGCGAAGCGAGCGATGTCGACTACATGAAAGACCTGGAAACCTCCAGCCTTACCGCACAGCGCCGCACCAGCCTGCTGCAGATGGCCTCGATGGATTACCTGGGCGACAGCTGGCTGGTGAACCTGGACGTAGAGCAGTACCAGTCCCTGGCGGATGACATCAACGACGTCTACAAAAAGCTGCCCCAACTCACCGGCCAGTACCGCAGCAGCGGCACCCCGTTTGAAGTGCAACCCATTTTGCTGTCCCAGTATTCCAACTTTGGCGCTGACGAGAACGTGGTCACCGGCGAGCGCGTCTACTCCGAAGGCGGCGCCGCCTTCCCGATGAACTGGTCCTACGGCTTCCTCAAGCCCACCGTAAAATACCGCCAGTTGAACTATGAGCTGAGCGAGGCGCAGCTGTATACCAACAGCAGCCCGTCCACCGGCTCCGCCATGGCCAGTCTCGACAGCGGCCTGTATTTCGACAGGGAAACCAGTTTCCTCGGCATCGACCTGCTGCAAACCCTGGAGCCGCGCGTTTACTACCTGTACTCCAGCTACGAAAACCAGCGGGACCAGCCGGATTTCGACACGGCCGAACTCACGTTTTCCTATAACCAGCTGTTCCGGGAAACCCGCTTTTCGGGGCACGACCGCATCGATGACGCCAACCGGATATCGGCTGGTCTGAGCACGCAATTTATCGACACCGACAGCGGCCAGAAATTATTCGGCGCCAGCCTCGGCCAGATTTTCTACCTGAGCGACCGCAAGGTGCGCCTGCTGTCGAGCGCGCCGCCGCTGGACGAATCGAGTTCGGAGATTGCCGGCGACCTGACGTTTGCGCCCACCCGGCACCTGTCCATGCGCACCGATATGGTCTATGACCCGCACAGCGGCAACATGAACTCCGGCAACGTCATCGCCGGCTACGCCCTGGACAACGGCACCATCTTCAATTTCGGCTACGCCTATAACCGGCCGTTGCAGCTGGCCGTGCTGCAGCCTGAAACCGAGCAGTTGACCGCGTCGACATTCCTGCCGATAAGCACCAACTGGAAACTGTTCGGCGCCATCAACTACAGCATTATCGACAACACGGCGATCGAGGAGATGGCGGGGGTCGAATACGAAAACTGCTGCTGGATCGTGCGCCTGCTGCACCTGCGGTACTACGACAATAACACCACCGGGTTTTTCCCGGACTTCGACAATCCCGACCTGCAACAGGAACATACCACCCAGGTGCAATTCGTGCTCAAGGGCATGGGCGGCTTCGGCAGTCGGATCACCAACATTCTTGAAGATATGATCAGAGGTTATCACGAGCGTGAATATTAAGGCTTTACTCGCAGCTGCCAGCCTGGCCGCCTCCATTGTTTTCACCCCCGGCCTGCAGGCCGAGACCGAACTGGTGGACCAGGTCGTCGCGATCGTCGATGACGACGTGATCATGGCCAGCGAGCTGCGCGAGCGGGTCGCCGCCCTCACCGAAACACTCAAGTCACGCGGCATGGAAGTGCCACCGGAAGACACGCTGATCCGCGAGACCCTGAACAGGCTGATCCTGGAGAGCATACAGCTGCAGAAAGGTACCCGGGTAGGCGTGCGCATCTCCGATGCCCAGCTCAATGGCGCCATCCAGAATATTGCCGCCCAGAACCGCATGACGCTGGAGCAGTTTATTGCCGCGCTGGAACAGCAGGGCCAGTCCTATCCCGAGATGCGCGAGCAGGTACGCAGGGAGATGATCATCCAGCGGGTGCAGGCCGGCAACGTCAACCAGCGCATCCAGATCACGCCCAAGGAGATAGACAACTTTCTCGCCACCGAAGACGGCAAGAAGCTGACCCAGCCGGAGTATCACCTGTTACACGCCCTGTTGCCTGTCGCACCGGATGCCAGCCCGGAGCAACAGGCCGCGGCGAAGGCCCATGTCGAGCAATTGCTCAGCCGAATCCGCGGTGGCCAGTCTTTCGAAGAGGTCGTGCGTTCCAGTGACAGCACATACCGCATGAGTGGCGGCGATATCGGCTGGCGCAAGGCCGAGGACCTGCCGTCACTGTTTTCAGACATCGCACCGTCGCTCCCCAAGGGCGCCACCTCGGACCCCATCCGCAGCGACAGCGGCTTTCATTTGATCTTTATGGAGGACGTTCGCGGCGCTGAGCAGATTGTCGCCCAGACCCAGGTGCGGCACATCCTGATCAAGCCGTCGGAGATCCTCACGGATGACCAGGCCCGCGAACTGGCACTGAGCCTGCGCGCCAGGGCCGAGGCCGGGGAAGACTTTGGCGCGCTGGCCAGGAAGTATTCCGAAGACATAGGCTCCGCGCAGGAAGGCGGCGAACTTGGCTGGACCATGTCGGGGCAGATGGTCCCCGAGTTCGAGCAGGCGATGAAGGCCACCGCCGTCGGCGAGATTTCTCAGCCGGTGCGCACCCAGTTCGGCTGGCATATCCTGCTGGTGGAGGGGCGCCGCGACCAGGACATGACCAGCGAAGCCATCCGCAACAAGGCCGGCGAATACCTGCACAACCGCAAGTACCAGGAAGAGCTGGATGCCTGGTTGCAGCAGATTCGCGACGAAGCCTTCGTCGATATCAAGTAACGCCTTGGCCCTGCCCAGAATAGCCATTACCCCGGGGGAGCCGGCCGGCATAGGCCCCGACGTCCTGCTCGCGGTGGCGCAGGGTAGCTGGCAGGCGGAGTTGGTGGCCGTGGCCGACCCCGCCCTGCTGCAGGCGAGGGCCGCCCTGCTGGGACTGCCGCTCGTACTGCTGCCGCTGAATCCGGCGGTCGCGCCGCAGGCGCACGTGCCGGGCACACTGCGGGTACTGCCGGTGGCGCTGGCCGGCGACTGTCGCGTCGGCCAACTCGACCCCGTCAATGCCCCCTACGTCGTCGCCACCCTGCAGCAGGCGGTGGACGGCTGTCTGCGGGGCGTTTTCAGTGCCATGGTCACCGCCCCGGTACAAAAATCCGTGATCAATGATGGCGGGATTCCATTCACCGGCCATACCGAATTCCTCGCGCAGGCGACCGGCACGCCCAGGGTGGTGATGATGCTGGCCATCCCGGGTTTGCGGGTAGCCCTCGCCACCACGCACCTGCCGCTGGCGGCGGTGCCCGCTGCCATCACCCGCGAACTGCTGGTGGAAACGCTGCACATCCTGGTGCGGGACCTGGTTGGCAAGTTCGGACTGGCGCGGCCGCGTGTTGCGGTGCTGGGGCTCAACCCGCATGCGGGCGAGGGCGGCCACATGGGGCGGGAGGAACTGGACACCATTATTCCGGTGCTGGACGAGTTGCGCGCCGGCGGCATGGACCTGCTGGGGCCGCTGCCCGCCGATACCGCCTTCAACCCCAAGGTGCTGGAGCGCTGCGACGCGGTATTTGCCATGTACCACGACCAGGGCCTGCCGGTATTGAAATACGCCGGATTCGGCAAGGCCATCAATATCACCCTGGGCCTGCCGATCATCCGCACCTCGGTCGACCACGGTACGGCACTGGACCTGGCCGGCAGCGGCCGGGCCGACGCCGGCAGCCTGGAACAGGCGCTGGACCAGGCCATCAGCATGAGCGGACGCTAGTAGCAGACCTCCCGGTAGGCGGCAAGCACGTCCCTGGGATCGCCCTCCGCCAGGATCGCCCCCTCGTGAAGGCACACCGCCCGGTTGCAAATCTCGCGGATCTGGGCCTCCATATGTGACACGAAGACCACGGTCTGGTCGCCGCTGATCCGGCTTTTCATGGCCGCTTCGGCCTTTTCCCGAAACCGGGCATCGCCCACGCTCAGGACCTCGTCGATCAGCAGGATGTCGACATGGGTTTTCAGCGCGGTGGTAAAGCCCAACCGCGACATCATCCCCGAAGAATAGGTCTTCACCCGCTCCTCGAAGGAGTCGCCCAGCTCCGAGAATTCCTTTATTTCCTCGAGATATCCCCTGGCCTGCTTCGCCGTGGCCCCCTGTAACATCGCCGCCAGCATCGCATTGTCGCGACCCGACAGGTCGGGGCGAAAACCCAGGCCGATGGTCAGCAAAGAGGAGGTTTTTCCCGGCCGCTGGCGCACCTTGCCGCTGGTGGGAGCAAGAATACCCGCCATCAGGCGCAGCGTGGTGGACTTGCCGACGCCGTTGCGCCCTATGATGCCGAGGGTTTCCCCCTCATACAGCTTCAGCGACACGCGATCGAGCACGTGGTGCGAGCCGTGGTCGAAGGATTTCCGGCGCGACTGGTAGCTCAGGGAGACATCCTCGAGCGCCAGCATCACCTCGCCGCTGCCCGCGCTCATCAGGACAGCGCCCGCAGTGCGAGGTACTGGCTGGAGCGGCGCATGATCACCACCACAATCACCAGCAGGACAATGGAGCCGCAGGCGATCTGCATCAGGTGTATCCAGTCGGGCGCGGTCGAGTGCAGCAATACCTGGCGATAGGCGTCCAGGATGAAGGCCAGCGGGTTCAGGGCGAGCACCAGCTCGGTTTTGTGCGGATCGCCCAGCGCCCGCACATCCCAGAACACGCCCGAGGTGAACATCAGGAAGGTCATGGACAGGGAAATAATCATGCTGAAATCCCTGACGATACAGACCAGGCAGGCCCCCACGTAGGAGCAGGCCACGATCATGAGGTAGTTGACCGCCATTACCGGCAGCAGGTAAAGCCATGCCAGGTGGGGGGCATAGCCCCGGAAGTAGAGAAAGCAAAACAGCAGGAGGAACACCGCCAGCTGGCGATACACGCCCTCCTGGATAACCGCCAGGGGGAACAGCGTCTTGGTCACGTTGATCCTGCCGATCAGGCCCTTGTTGGCCGCGATGCTGTTCGACGCCTGGTTTACCGACTTGGAAAACCAGATAAAGGCCAGCTTTCCGCACATGAGAAAGACCAGGAAGTCGGCGCGGCCCGAATCGAGGATCACGTCAAACACCACGTAAAATACACCGACGAACAGCAGCGGTTCGAGAATCCACCAGATATAGCCGAGAAAATACTTGGCGGCATCGGCCCGCAGCGCCATGCGCGCCATCGTATCCATCAAGCGTAAATATTGGAGAGCGGACATCAGTTGGGCGCCGGTGAGTGGAGTTACCGTCCGTGGATTTGCGCCGCATTCTATCAAAAGGGCGCCACGCTGGTAATGCTTGAGTATGCAAAGGGCCGCACCGCTGTACAATAAGCGCCATGAACAAACCCCAACATCGCGCGCGCAAGCGTTTCGGCCAGAATTTCCTGCACGATGCCGGCATTATCGACGGTATCGTGGGGGCCATCAATCCGCGCCCCGACGACCACCTGGTGGAGATCGGGCCGGGCCAGGGCGCGCTGACAAAACAGCTCTCGACCAGCGCCTGCGCGCTCGATGTCATCGAGCTCGACCGCGACCTGGTCCCCGGCCTGCTGGCGGCCTTTGGCGCCAATCCCGGATTCAGGCTCCATAGCGCGGACGCCCTGAAATTTGATTTCAATTCACTGGCCGGCGACGGCCGGCCGCTGCGGGTGGTGGGCAACCTGCCCTACAACATCTCCACGCCGCTGATTTTCAAGCTGCTGGAAAACACTGCCATCATCCGCGACATGCACTTCATGCTGCAACTCGAGGTAGTGGATCGGCTGGCCGCGAAGCCGGGCAACAAGGACTGGGGCCGGCTGGGGATCATGGCCCAGTACCACTGCGCGGTGGACAAATTGTTCGAGGTGCCGCCGGAGGCCTTCGATCCGCAGCCCAAGGTGCAGTCGGCCATCGTCCGGCTGGCACCCTGGCCAGTATCGCCCTGGCCCGCCTGTAACACCGGGCTGCTGCGACAAGTGGTGCAGGCCGCCTTCGCCCAGCGTCGCAAAACCTTGCGCAATAACCTCAAAGGCCTTATAGATATAGCGCGCCTGGAGGCGCTGGGTATAGACCCGGGAGCCCGGGCGGAAACGCTGGAATTACCCCGATTCATCGAGATAACGGCCGCCATTCATGGACAATGCTGACAAACCACACGCAAGCGCGGTAGGCGTTCACGTGGTGACCACCTACCTGCCCGGTCACTCCCGGCCCGATCACCGGCAATACGCCTTCGCCTATACCATTACCATCAGCAATGGCGGCGAGGTACCGGTGCAATTGCTGTCGCGGCACTGGATCATCACCGATGCCGACAGCGGCGTACAGGAAGTTCGCGGCGAGGGGGTGGTGGGTGAACAGCCGCTGATCGCCCCGGGCAAATCGTTCCGCTATACCAGCGGCGCCACGCTGGCCACACCGGTCGGCAGCATGGAGGGAAGTTACACCATGGTCTATCGTGACAACGCGCAACAGCCACCCTCGGCAGAGGGCCGGTTCCAGGTGCCCATCCCCGCCTTTTCACTGCACACCCCCACGGCGCTGCACTAGGGGCTGTGCGTGAGCACCTACGCTGTCGGTGATATCCAGGGCTGCCTGCACGCCCTGAAATGCGTGATGAAGAAGGTCAGGTTCAGCCCCGACAAGGATGTACTGTGGTCCGTCGGCGACATCGTCAACCGGGGACCGCGCTCGCTGAAAACCCTGCGCTACCTGTATGACATGCGCGACAACCTGGTGCTGGTGCTTGGCAACCACGACCTGCACCTGCTGGCGGTGGCCGCCGGTGTGCGCCCGCCTACCCGCGCCGACACCCTGGACAAAATCCTGGCGGCGCCCGACCGCGACAAACTGCTCACATGGTTGCTGCACCGCCCCCTCATCCACACGGAGCACGGCTTTACCATGGTCCATGCCGGCATCCCGCCCCAGTGGTCTGTCGAGGACGCCACCAACCGGGCCAGGGAGGTGGAGGCGGTTTTGCAGAGCCCCAACTGCATCGACTTCCTGAAACATATGTACGGCAACGAGCCGCTGATCTGGTCGGACGACCTGACCGGCATGACGCGGTTACGGGTGATCACCAACTACCTTACCCGCATGCGTTTTTGCAGCAGCCAGGGGCTGCTCGACCTGGACAGCAAGGGCCCCAGCCCGGACCTGGGCAAAATCGCGGTGTCGGCCTGGTTCAGTCATCCCGGGCGCAAAACGGCGCGGGATCGCATCCTGTTCGGGCATTGGGCCTCCATCGAGGGCCAGACCGACCGGCGCAACGCCATCGGCCTGGACACCGGCTGCGTGTGGGGCGGGGCGATATCGCTGTACGAACTGGAGACCGGGCGGTGGACCCGGTGCCAGTGCAAGAACGGCAGAAGCAAACGCCGCTTGTGCGAACACGCCATTATCGCTTCCGGTCCGGCCAAGAGCTGATGGAGGTGTACCTGGTGGGTGGCGCCGTGCGCGACGCGCTGCTGGGCTACCCGACCAGCGAGCATGACTGGGTGGTCGTGGGGGCCAGCCCCCGGGAGATGCTGGACCTGGGCTACCAGCAGGTGGGCAAGGACTTCCCGGTTTTCCTGCACCCGCACACCAGGGACGAGTATGCGCTGGCCCGCACCGAGCGCAAATGGGGCCACGGCTATACCGGTTTCGCGGTGCACTGCGACCCCTCCGTTACCCTGGAACAGGACCTGCTGCGGCGGGACCTGACCGTCAACGCCATGGCGCGCGCCGACAGCGGCGAGATCATCGACCCCTACGGCGGCCAGCGCGACCTGGCGGCAAAAATCCTGCGGCACGTCTCCGGCGCCTTCGTGGAAGACCCGCTGCGGGTACTGCGCACCGCCCGCTTTGCCGCCCGCTATGCCCATCTGGGATTCACCGTGGCCCCGGAAACCCTGGCGCTGATGGCGGATATCGTCGACCAGGGCGAGCTGGCACACCTGCCGGCGGAGCGGGTGTGGGTGGAACTGGAGCGCGCCCTGGGGGAAGCCAACCCGGAGGTGTTTGTGCAGGTCCTGCAAGAGTGCGGCGCGCTGCAGCGCCTGCTGCCCGAGCTGGACGCGCTGTTCGGTGTGCCGCAGACGGCGGAACATCACCCGGAGATCGACACCGGCATCCACACCCTGATGGCACTGCAGCAGGCCGTAGCGCTCACCGCCGCGACGGATGTGCGCTTTGCCGTACTGATCCACGACCTGGGCAAGGGCACCACTCCCAGCGCCGAATGGCCGCGCCACATCGCCCACGAACACCGCGGGCTGAAACTGGTGGAAAGGGTATGCAGGCGCCTGAAGGCACCGGCCCTGCACCGGGAACTGGCGCTGAAAGTCTGCGAGTTCCATACCCACTGCCATCGCGCCCTGGCGTTGCGGGGCAAGACCCTGCTCAAACTGCTCAATGCCACCGACGCCCTGCGGCGGCCGGATCGCTTCGAGGCCTTCCTGCTGGCCTGCGAGGCGGATGCCCGCGGCCGCAAGGGGCTGGAGCAACGCGACTACCCGCAGGCCGACTACCTGCGGCGGGCGCTGGCTATCGCCCGGGAAGTGACCGCGGCACCCTTCGCGCAGCAGGGTGTGACGGGCAAGGCGCTGGGGGAGTCGATCAACACCGAGCGGGTGCGGCGGCTGGAATCATTGCGCACTGAGGCAGGTGAGCCGGCCGGCTGAAATCAAAGCCCCTGGTTGCCGGGCGGACCCGGATTCGCCGCGGGATTCAGGCCTGCGAGACGAAACGCCCCCGCCACTGAAAATCGACCCGGGTGATCTGCTGCAAGCTGCGATCATATCCCCGCCACAAATCGGCATAGGTCCTGCCCACTGCCGGATGCACCTCCTGCCCCGCCACCTCCGCCAGTGGACACAGCACAAAGGCATTTTCCAGGATCTCGGGACGGGGCAGTTCCACCCCCTCAACGGTGCCGTTGAGCTGGCCGTGGGTGAGGATGTCGATGTCCAGCTGGCGGGGGCTGAAGCGGGTGGCGTTGGGCAGCCGACCGTGCTCGATCTCGATATGGCGCAACTGGCGGGACAACACCCCGGGGCTGAGCCCGGTGTCGATTCCCACCACCAGGTTGAGGAAGGGCTGGCCGGAAAAGCCGATAGCCGCACTGTCGTACACCGAGGACAGGGCCAGGTCGCCAAACAGCACCGCCAGGGCATCCAGCCCGGCGACAATATAGCGCTCGCGCTCGATATTGCTGCCCAGCCCCAGGTACACCCGCGGCATCAGGCCCGCTCCCCGCGCTCGATCACCACGCCCACGTCCCGGGCCTGGGCCACCGCGCCGGGCTTGGCCAGGCGCAGGCGCAACCAGGGCACACCGAACTCGCCCAGGACAATGGCCGCGACCTGTTCCGCCAGGGTCTCAATCAACTGGAATTCGCTGCCCTCTATAAAAGACACCACACGGGCGGACAGCGCCGCGTAATCGAGGGCGTCCTCGATGCGGTCACTGGCCGCGGCGCGCCGGTTATCGGTTGCCAGTTCCAGGTCCAGCACCACGGTCTGGCGAATGCGCCGCTCCCAGCCATACACGCCGATAATCGTGGCGGCACGCAATTCCCGGATGTACACGATATCCATCACGCTACCCCCCAGCCGGCGCCAGCGGCGACAACTCTTCCATGGGCCAGCGCGGCCGCACCCGGGTGGCCGCATCGTCGCGCTGGCCCGCCTGCAGGCGCCGGGCGCCGGCGTAGGCGATCATCGCGCCGTTGTCGGTGCAGAATCGGGGGGCGGGGTAAAACACCCTGCCGCCCTCCTTTGCCAGTGCCTCGTCCAGTTGCCGCCGCAAGCTCAGGTTGGCGCTCACCCCGCCGGCAATCACCAGCGTTTTGAGCTGCTCCTCGCGCAGGGCGCGGCGGCACTTGATCACCAGGGTGGCCACTACCGCCTCCTCAAACGCCAGCGCGATATCGCACTTGTCCTGTTCGCTCAACGCCCCCGACTCGCCGCACTCCGCCACCGTGTTGAGGGTGTAGGTCTTGAGCCCGCTGAAGCTGAAATCCAGCCCCGGCCGGTTGACCATGGGCCGGGGGAAGGTGAAGCGCCCGGCGTGCCCCCGCTGTGCCAGCCGGGCGATATGGGGCCCGCCGGGATAGGGCAGTCCCAACATCTTGGCGGCCTTGTCGAAGGCCTCGCCGGCGGCGTCGTCAAGGGATTCTCCCAGGATGCGGTACTCACCGATCGCATCAACCCGTACCAGCTGGGTGTGGCCGCCGGACACCAGCAGCGCGACAAAGGGGAATTCGGGGGGATCCGCCTCGAGCATTGGCGCCAGCAAATGCCCCTCCATGTGGTGCACCCCCAGCGCCGGCACCCCCCAACCCCAGGCGAGCGCCCGGGCCAGGGTGGCCCCCACCATCAGGGCACCCACCAGGCCGGGGCCGGCGGTATAGGCGACGCCGTCGATGTCCGCGCCGGCACAGCCGGCCCGGGCCAGGACCTCCTCCACCAGCGGCAAGGTCTTGCGGATGTGGTCACGGGAGGCCAGCTCCGGCACCACCCCGCCATACTCCACGTGAATGTCGACCTGGCTGAACAGGGCATCCGCCAGCAGGCCGCGCTCGGTGTCATACAGCGCCACGCCGGTTTCATCACAGGAGGTTTCCAGGCCCAGGATCAGCATAATGGGTAAACAGTGCCTGCCGTTTTCGGAAAGAGGGGCATGATACTGGCTGGACCCCGCCCAGACCAGTGCAATCCCGGCCCCCAAACGCCCGCGGGGCGCGACTTCGGGGGCTTTGCAAAACGGTCGGGATAAGGATAGAATGCGCGCCCTTTCAGGTGACCATTGTCCGCAAGGCCGGTTGTCGCCCTAACTATGAAGACCATGAAGAGACAGGTAAGGAATTAATGCCCCATATCAAGCTGAAGGAAAACGAGCCGTTTGATGTTGCCCTGCGCCGCTTCAAGCGCTCCTGCGAGAAAGCCGGCGTCCTGGCCGAAGTTCGCAAGCGCGAGCACTACGAGAAGCCCACCACCGTGCGCAAGCGTGCCGGCGCCGCCGCCGTCAAGCGCCACCTGAAGAAGCTCTCACGGGACAACCGCAAGCGCGTACGCCTGTACTAGACGGCTTCCCCCATGAGCGACCAAGCGCCTGACACAGCCCCCGGCGCAAGCCTCAAGGCCACCATCACCGCTGCCATGAAGGCAGCCATGAAGGCCCGGGACAAGGAGCGTCTGGGAACCATCCGGCTGATCCTGTCGGAATTCAAACGTATAGAAGTGGACGAGCGCATCGAAGTTGATGACGCCCGGGCCCTCGTCGTGCTGGACAAAATGGTCAAACAGCGCCGTGATTCCGCCGACCAGTACCAGCAGGCCGGCCGGGATGAACTGGCCGCCCAGGAGAACTTCGAAATCGGGGTCATCCAGGAATTCCTGCCCACGCCGCTCACCGAAGCCGAACTGGACGCCATGGTCACAGCGGCTATCGCCGCCAGCGGCTCCAGCGGTATGCAGGCCATGGGCGCAGTGATGGCCCAGCTCAAACCGCAATTGCAGGGCCGCGCCGACATCGGGTCGGTCAGTAAACTGGTGAAGTCCCGCCTCACCGGCTGAGTGCCGCCCCCGCCAGAGCGGCTCTTGCTATACCCCTGCCGCACTCTTGCCGCGCTCTTGTCACACCAAAGGCGACACTAAACTTTCCCCGGCCGGCATGGTTCAATAGCCTGCTCATTCACAGCGTTGCACCCCCCTGATGGCCGGACGGATACCGCAAGCTTTTCTCGATGACCTGCTGGAACGCGTCGACATCGTCGAGGTGATCGACCGCCGGGTCAAACTGCGCAAGTCCGGCAAAAATTACACCGCCCGCTGCCCCTTCCACGAGGAGAAAACCCCCTCTTTCAGCGTCAACCCCGACAAGCAGTTTTACTACTGCTTCGGCTGCGGGGCCGGTGGCAACGCGCTGGGTTTTCTCATGGATTACGAGAACCTGGACTTTCCACGGGCGGTGGAGGCACTGGCCAGCAGCGCCGGCCTGGAAGTGCCGCGGGAGCCCGGCCGGGGCGGCCCCGACAGCGGCGAACAGGAGCAGGGCAACAAGGCCCTGTATGCCCTGATGGAGCAAACCGCCACCTACTACCGCCAGCAACTGCGCCAGCACCCGCAGGCCAGCCGCGCCGTGCAGTACCTGAAAAGGCGCGGCCTTACCGGCGCGATCGCCAGGCAATTCGACCTCGGCTTCGCACCGCCGGGCTGGGATAACCTGCTCAAGGCCCTGGGGGACACGCCGGCACAGCAGGCCCTGCTCAAGGACAGCGGCATGCTGGTGGAAAACGAGTCGGGCAGGCTCTACGATCGCTTCCGCGACCGGGTCGTTTTCCCGATACGCGACCAGCGCGGCCGGGTAGTGGCCTTCGGCGGCCGGGTGCTGGGGGACGACAAACCCAAATACCTGAACTCACCCGAGACCGCGATCTTTCACAAGGGCAGGGAGTTGTACGGCCTGTTCCAGGCGCGCCAGGCCAATCGCAAGCTGGAGCGCCTGCTGGTGGTGGAAGGCTATATGGACGTAATCGCCCTGGCCCAGCACGGTATCAGCAATGCCACCGCGACCCTGGGCACCGCCACCAGCAAAACCCACCTGGAGCGCATCTACCGGCTGTGCCCGGAAGTGGTCTTTTGCTTTGACGGCGACGAGGCCGGCCGCAAGGCGGCCTTCCGGGCCATGGAAGCCGCCCTGCCCTGTATGGAGGACGGTCGCCAGGCGCGGTTCCTGTTCCTGCCCGAGGGTGAGGACCCGGATACCATGGTGCGCGGCGGTGGCGCCGGGCATTTCCAGGAACTGGTGAGCAACGCCATGCCGCTGGAGCAATTCCTGTTCGAATCGGTCGCGCAGGGGCTGGATACCAGCAGCATGGATGGCAAGGCGCGCCTGAGCAAACTGGCCCTGCCCTACCTGCGCCAGCTGCCCGATGGCGTGTACCGGCAACTGATGTTCCAGGCCCTGGCCCAGCGCACCGGGCTGGACCTGGCCAGCCTCATGCAACTGGAGCCGCCACCGCCACCCCCCGTCCACGAGCCCCAGCAAGACAGTGACGGACCACCGCCTGAGAGCGAGGGGCAAGCCCGCCCACAACCGCGCCGTCGCGAAGCCAGCCACAGCCGCCGCGCCGCGGGCTACTCCAATATGGCCCAGGCCGCCATCGCCCTGCTGCTGCACCAGCCCGGCATCGCGGGCCTGGTCGATCCCGCGCCCCTGGCAGAACTCGATGGGGAGGACGTGGGCCTGCTGCGGGAACTGCTGGCCCTGCTGCAGCGCCGGCCGGAATCCAATACCGCCATGCTGCTGGGGCACTGGTACGGCACCCCCGAGGGCGAGCTGCTGAGCCGGCTGGCCGGGCAGGAGCGCCTCATTCCGACCGAGGGCATAGAGCAACAATTCGTCGATACCATGTCCGTGCTCGCCCGCGCGCCCCACCATTCAAAACTCGCCGCCCAGGTCGACAAATTGAAACACACCAACTACGCTGATCTCACTGAACTGGAGAAACAACAGCTCCGGGAACTGTTGCAGGAAAAACAACGCAGGGACGCACAGGGCCAGAAGCCCCGTTAGCGAGTCGAGCCGTCCAAACGGCGCGCCAGAACGGTCGCGGAACCACAAGACGGTTGCGATGTCATTTATCGACCCCATATAACAATAGTTGGTCAATTGGCACTGTTACCGGCCCAAATGGCCCAGTATTGCCAAATTTGGCCTGGCCGCGAGTAGTTAATGCAGCCGCTTTCCGGTTATAATCGCCGGCTAATTTTTTTTTGAATTTTTGGTGAAGGTGTCAGCTTAATGACCGATGTCGTGAAACAACAATCCCGCCTGAAGGATCTTATTGCCAAGGGCAAGGAACAGGGCTACCTGACCTACTCCGAGGTGAACGACCACCTGCCCGAGGATATCTCCGATCCGGATCAGGTCGAAGACATCATCCAGATGATCAACGACATGGGCATACAGGTGTTTGAGTCTGCCCCCGACGCCGACGAGCTGTTGATGGCCGAGGGCGATTCGGCCGACGATATCGCCGCCGCCGAAGCCGCCGCCGCACTCGCCGCGGTGGAAACCGAGGCGGGCCGCACCACCGACCCGGTGCGCATGTACATGCGCGAGATGGGTACCGTGGAGTTGCTCACCCGCGAGGGCGAAATCGTTATCGCCAAGCGCATCGAGGAAGGCATTCGTGAATTGATGGCGGCCCTGGCCCACTACCCGGGCGCAGTCCAGCAGGTGCTCAACGAATACGACCTGGTCACCAGGGAAGAGCGGCGCCTGGCCGACATCATGGTGGGCTACCTGGACCCGGCGGAAGACGTTCCTTCCGCGCTGGAGATTGCCGAGGCCGCCGCTGAAGTCAGTGATGACGAAGAAGAGGGCGACTCCGGCCCCGACCCGGTAGAAGCCAAAAAGCGGTTTACCGCGCTCAAGCGCCAGTTCAACAAGACAGAAAAAGTCATCGCCGACAAGGGTCGCGGCCACACCCTGGCTATCAAGGAAATGGAAAAGCTGGGCGAACTGTTCAAGTTCTTCAAGCTCACGCCCCGGGTATTCGACCCGCTGATGGATTCCCCCCGCAACCTGCTGGCCGCGGTACGCGACCATGAGCGTGAGATCATGCGCGTGGCCATCAAGGTGTGCAATATGCCCCGCAAGGACTTCATCGCCACCTTCCAGGGCTCCGAATCCGACCTCAAGTGGGTGACCCGGCACACCCGCAAGAAGGATTACGGCAGCAAACTGGCGGCCGAGAAAGACAATATCCAGCGCCTGCAGCGCCGTATCATCCAGGTCGAGGATCAGTCTGGCCTGAGCGTCACCGAGATCAAGGACATCAACCGCCGCATGTCCATGGGCGAGGCCCGGGCCCGCCGCGCCAAGAAAGAAATGGTGGAGGCCAACCTGCGCCTGGTTATCTCCATCGCCAAGAAATACACCAACCGCGGCCTGCAGTTCCTCGACCTCATCCAGGAGGGCAACATCGGCCTGATGAAGGCCGTGGACAAGTTCGAGTACCGCCGCGGCTATAAATTCTCCACCTATGCCACCTGGTGGATCCGACAGGCCATTACCCGCTCGATTGCCGACCAGGCCCGCACCATCCGTATCCCGGTACACATGATCGAAACGATCAACAAGCTCAACCGCATCTCGCGCCAGATGCTGCAGGAAATGGGCCGCGAGCCCACCCCGGAAGAACTGGGCGAGCGCATGGATATGCCGGAAGACAAGGTGCGCAAGGTACTGAAGATAGCCAAGGAACCGATCTCGATGGAAACCCCCATCGGCGACGACGAAGATTCACACCTGGGCGACTTCATCGAAGACAACACCATCCACTCACCCGTGGACGCCGCCACCGGCCAGGGCCTGCAGGAAGCCACCAAGGAAGTACTGGCCGGCCTGACCGCGCGCGAGGCCAAAGTGCTGCGCATGCGCTTCGGCATCGACATGAACACCGACCACACCCTCGAGGAAGTGGGCAAACAGTTCGACGTCACCCGCGAGCGCATCCGCCAGATAGAAGCCAAGGCACTCAGAAAGCTGCGCCACCCGACCCGCTCGGACTACCTGCGCAGCTTTCTGGACGAGTAAGCCCTGCGAACGGGCGGCGCGGGATGATCGTGCCGCCTACTGGCAGACGGACCACCCTGCCCGGTAGAACAGCTGGCAGCGCCTGCCGGTTGCGAACTAGCCTATGGCGGTATCCGCTTTACTCTACACGCGAGCGCCGGCGGCTCCCTCAGCCAGTTGCAGATACAGCCCTCGGGCCTTGCCGTGGATAACAGCGAAATAACCACCGAACTGGACGGCACTGCCTACCTGGCGGAAATGGCCGACCTGGACGACGACGGCTGGCCGGAGATTTATGTGTACGTGAGCTCCGCCGGCAGCGGCAGCTACGGCTCACTGGCGGCCTACGCGGTAAACAAGGGCAAATCCATCACCCCCATCTACCTGCCACCCCTGCAACACTCACCCGAGGTCATCGAAGGCTACATGGGTCACGACAAGTTTGCCGTGGTGGACAACCGACTGATACGCAGCTTCCCGATTTATCGCAAGGACGACAGCAACGCGGCCCCCGGCGGCGGGACCCGCCAGTTGCTGTACCGCCTGGAACGCGGCGAGGCGAGCTGGGTATTGCAGCTGGACCGGGTAGTGGATGAGTAGGCCCGGAGACAACCCCGGGACCACCGGTGTTAATCCAGCTCGCCCAGGGTAGGCTTGGGGAGCATTTTTACTTATAATCCCGCCTCCCTTCAGGGGCCCATAGCTCAGTTGGTTAGAGCATCCGACTCATAATCGGCAGGTCGAAGGTTCAAGTCCTTCTGGGCCCACCATCTTATTGTTTTATATAGGTTTTTTATAGAATACACCTTCCGACTTTTATAGGAATTTGGGCAAGACCCATTTTCCGGAGTCGGAGGGTGTATGTTCATCGCCTGACCCGCCCGAGGGTGTGGGTGGGGTAGGGGTTCTGGGGGAACTGAAATCCTTGGAGTCCTGAGCCGCTGCCACCCTGCCATCCGCCGGTTGCCACCGCGTACTCCCTCACTGGCTCAGAGTGGCCACGTCGCTGCAAACCCCGGGTGGGGCATGGCTAGCCTCAGGGAGTAAACCGGCCAGGCAACTCCGGGCGCAGGGGTGGCAGCTTTACCTTGGGATCACTGACAGCCTTACTCTGGAATAGGTGGAGGGCATGGCCTGAATTAATCAACTCCAACTATATCTAGCGTCGGGCAGTACTCAACGCTGAGCTTTCCACAAAAAGTAGTATTCACTTTCTCTTGCTTCTTCAGGCTCTCTCAGGAGTTTGTTGGCCTCCTGGAGGGTTTCAGAGACGGCAGTGTATCCTCCCAATGCGGCCAGCACTGCCCCTGCGTTGGGGGAGATGGTACCCGCGTAGAGCCCCACCACCGCAGTCCCAGCCCCAAACAAGACTTTATCCTTAATCCTCTGTTTGGTCCGCTCCCGCCAGTTCCTAACTCGATGGTCGATACGGTTTATCTCTGGCAGAACCTCCTCTAGAAAGATGCTTGCCACCTTTTCCGGTTCCCACC
>JACKNN010000005.1 GCA_024234855.1 Pseudomonadales bacterium
ACTGGCGATCGACTCCTGGCGTTGGGACTGCGTGCCTTATTTTATCCGCACTGGCAAGCAGCTGCCGCTCACAGCGACGGAAGTGATGGTGACACTCAAGCGCCCGCCGATGACCCACCTGGCTGCCGGCGCCGGCAACCACTTTCGGCTGCGCCTGGGTCCCGAGGTCACACTCGCGCTGGGCGCAATGGTCAAGAAACCCGGCGAGGCCATGGTAGGCGAGCCCACGGAACTGTCTCTGGTGAATCACCCGGTGGGCGATGAAATGAGTGCGTATGAACGACTGCTGGGCGATGCCATGGCAGGTGACGCCACCCTCTTTGCGCGGCAGGACGCGGTGGAGAGTGCCTGGACAGTGGTCGATGGCATAGTCGGCGATGTGACGCCCGCCCACAGCTACGATGCGGGCATTGGGGACCGCCTGAAGCCGACCTTTTGACCGCGGATGTCGGCGGCTGGCTGCAACCCACGGAGGCGACGTAAAAGTGCTTGTCGTCGCTATCGGGGACTTGGTGGGGTGGCCGACGGGTCTCGAACCCGCCACCTCCGGAGTCACAATCCAGTGCTCTACCTGATGAGCTACGGCCACCATCGCAAGGTGCTGAAACCGGGATCCGCCACCTTCCCATGTGTGACGTGGAAAGTGGTCGGGGTAGAGAGATTCGAACTCCCGACATCCTGCTCCCAAAGCAGGCGCGCTACCAGACTGCGCTATACCCCGTTCGTTGCATGACCGGCGCAGGCGCCAGCCCCCGTTTTCAGGAGGGCGCATCATACTCACAGGGGCCGCGAGCGTCAACGCCACCGGCGGGATATTACCCGTGTTCCGGCCGCGTAAGCCTTCCACTGCACGGCGGGCTCATGGGACAATTGCGCCCGGCCTCTCCGGCCCATTCCACGCAACCAGCAGAAGGATTCCCCCAAAATGCCCGCACTCGTACTGGATGGCAAAGCCCTCGCAGCCCAAACCGAAGCCAACCTGCAGCAACGCGTGGAGCGCCTGAAGCATAAATCCGGCGGCAAGACCCCCATCCTGGCCACCATCCTGGTGGGGGACGACCCGGCCTCGGCGACCTACGTGAAAATGAAGGGCAATGCCTGCCGCAGGGTGGGCATGGATTCGCTGGCGGTGGAACTGCCCACGGCCACGACCACCGCACAACTGCTGGCCAAAATCGGGGAATTGAATGCCAACCCGGACGTCCACGGTATCCTGCTGCAGCACCCGGTGCCGCCGCAGATCGATGAGCGCGCCTGCTTTGACGCCATCGCCCTCGACAAGGATGTAGACGGCGTCACCTGCCTGGGCTTCGGCCGCATGGCCATGGGTGAGCAGGCCTACGGCTGTGCCACGCCCCAGGGCATTATGCGCATGCTGGAGCACTACCAGATCGAGATCGAGGGCAGGCACGCCGTGGTCGTGGGCCGCAGCCCCATCCTGGGCAAGCCCATGGCGATGATGCTGCTGCAGAAGAATGCCACCGTGACGATCTGCCACTCGCGCACCAAAAACCTGCCCGCCATTGTGGCGCAGGCAGATATCCTGGTGGGCGCGGTGGGCAAGCCCGAGTTCATCAGGGCGGACTGGGTCAAGGACGGCGCGGTGGTGGTGGATGCCGGCTACCATCCGGGTGGAGTGGGCGATATCGAATTGTCGGCCCTGGTCGACAGGGCCAGCGCCTATACCCCGGTGCCGGGCGGCGTCGGCCCGATGACGATCAATACACTGATTGTCCAGAGCGTGGAGTCAGCCGAAAAGAGCCTGGGCTAACCTGAGCCACCCGCCTTGCAGCGGCGCGACCTGAGCGGGCGCGCTGACCGCTCACTCCCGGCGCCACTGGGTTCCCGCCCGGGAGTCCTCCAGGACGACGCCCTGGGCCAGTAATTCCTGCCGGATCTCATCGGCGCGGGCATAGTTCTTCGCCAGTTTGGCCTGCGTCCGTTCCTCGACCAGCGCCTCTATGGCATCGGCGGAGATCGCGCCCGCTGCCACACCGCCCTGCAGCCAGGCCTGGGGGTCCTGCTGCAGGATACCCAGCAGGTCCCCCGCCGCCAGAATCCTCGCTTTGAGTACCGGCCGTTCGCCCGCGGAGGCCTTGTGCAACTGCCTGGCCATGGCGTGTACCTCGGCGATCGCCACCGGGGTGTTGAGATCGTCGTTGAGGGCCTGGTAAAAGGCCTCCCCGGCCAGCGGGACGTCCACATCGAGCTCGATGTCCTGTACCTCGCGCAGCGTGCTGTAGAGGCTGCCCAGGGTCGATTCCGCCTGTTCCAGCAGTTCCGCCGAAAAGTTCATCGGTGAGCGGTAATGCGCCGACAGCAGGGCAAAGCGCAGCACCTCGCCCCGGTAGTGCTGTAACAGATCCCGCACGGTACGGAAATTGCCGAGCGACTTGGACATCTTCTCGCCGTCGATATCGAGGAAGGCGTTGTGCATCCAGTAGCGCACGTAATCGCCGCCGTGGGCACAGCGGCTCTGGGCGATTTCGTTCTCGTGGTGGGGGAAGATCAGGTCGCGGCCGCCGCCGTGAATATCGATGGTCTCGCCCAGGTGGGCGCGAATCATAGCCGAGCACTCCAGATGCCAACCCGGCCGGCCACGCCCCCAGGGACTGTCCCAGCCCGGCTCATCGGCCGCCGCCGGTTTCCACAGCACGAAATCACCCGGATGGCGCTTGTAGTCCGCGACCTCCACCCTTGCCCCGGCCAGCATATCGTCAAGCGAGCGCCGCGACAGCTTGCCGTAATCCGCCATGGATTCCACCGCGAACAGCACATGGCCCGCGGATTCATAGGCGTGGCCCTTGTCAATGAGCGTGGCGGTCAGCGCCAGCATGGCCTCGATATTGTGCGTCGCATGGGGCTCCAGGGTCGGGGCCAGGGCGTTCAGCTGCGCCATGTCCTCGCGGTACTTGGCGGTGAACTCGTCCGTCACCGACTCGATACTGCGCTGCCCCTCCCTGGCCGCCGCGATGATCTTGTCGTCGATGTCGGTGATATTGCGGGCGTAGGTGACGGTGTCGAAATGGGTCTGCAACAGGCGAAACAGTGTGTCGAACACCACCACCGGCCGGGCATTGCCGATATGGGCCAGGTTATACACGGTGGGTCCGCACACGTACATGGTCACCGTGTCGGGCACCAGCGGCTCAAACAACTCCTTTTTACCGCTCAGGGTGTTGTACAGCTGCAGGCTCACTCCCCGGCCCCCCCCTGCTCCGACCAGCTGTCGCGCAGGCCTATGGTGCGGTTGAACACCGGCGCCTGCTCGGTGTGGTCATAGCGGTCCGCCACGAAATAACCCTCGCGCTCAAACTGGAAGCCCTGCTCGGGCGTGGCCTGCGCCAGCGACGGTTCGATCCAGGCACGCTCGACAACCCGCAGCGACTCGGGGTTGATATGCGCCATGAAGTCGCGGTCGCCCTTGTCGGGGGCCTCGTGGTTGAACAGGCGATCGTACAGCCGCACCGTGGCCTGCCTGCCCCGGGATGCGGACACCCACTGGATAACACCCTTGGGCTTGATACCGTCAGCCGGATCGTTGCCGAGGGTGTCGGCAATGACGCGGGCATGGACCTCCACCACATTGCCGGCGTCGTCTTTCACCGCCTCGAGGGCCTCTATCACATAGGCATTGCGCAGCCGCACCCGCTTGCCCAGCACCAGGCGCTTGTATTTCTTGTTGGCCTCCTCGCGAAAATCGTCCGCATCGATGTACAGCTCCCGGGAAAACGGCAGCACACGCTCACCCAACTCGGGCCGATTCGGGTGACAGGCGGCCGACAGTGCCTCGACTTTGCTGTCGGGGTAGTCTACCAGGACAACCTTCAGCGGGTTTAACACACACATGGCCCGCGGGGCGTTTTCGTTGAGGTCTTCCCGGATGGCGAACTCCAGCATGGCCACGTCCACCACACCGTCGCTGCGGGTGGTGCCGATCATCTGGCAGAACTTGCGGATCGCCCCCGGGGTATACCCGCGCCGGCGCATGCCCGCCACCGTGGGCATCCTGGGGTCATCCCAGCCATCGACCACGCCGTCATCCACCAGCTGTTTGAGCTTGCGTTTGCTGGTGACGGTAAAACTGGGATTGAGCCGGCCGAACTCGTACTGGCGCGGCCTGGCCGGCACCGGCAGGTGCTCGATAAACCAGTCGTACAGGGGCCGGTGATCCTCAAACTCCAGGGTGCAGATGGAGTGGGTGACACCCTCTATCGCATCTTCCTGGCCGTGGGCGAAATCGTAGGTCGGGTAAATCACCCAGCTGTCACCGGTCTGGTGGTGCGGCACCTTGCGAATCCGGTAGAGGATGGGATCGCGCATATTCATATTGGGCGAGGCCATGTCGATCTTTGCCCGCAGCACCTTTTCGCCCTCGGCGTACTGCCCCGCTTTCATTCGCGCCAGCAAATCGAGATTTTCCTGCACCGGGCGCTCACGGTACGGGCTGTTCCTGCCCGGCTGGGTGAGCGTGCCGCGGTATTCGCGCGCCTGTTCGGCGTTGAGGTCACAAACGTAGGCATCGCCGCGCTCCACGAGGTACACGGCCCAGTCGAACAGCTGCTGGAAATAGGCGGAGGCGAAGCGCACTTCCCCGTCCCAGGTAAATCCGAGCCAGCGCACGTCCGCCTGGATCGAATCGATGTACTCCTGGCTCTCCTTTTCCGGGTTGGTGTCGTCAAAGCGCAGGTTGCAGCGGCCGCCAAAGGTCTCGGCCAGGCCGAAGTTCACACAGATGGACTTGGCGTGGCCGATATGGAGATAGCCGTTGGGCTCCGGGGGAAACCGGGTGACCACACTGCTGACCCTGCCCGCGGCGAGGTCCTCGGCGATGATGGTCTCGAGAAAATTACTGGCGGACGTTTTTTCCATAAAGGTGTCATAACTACGGCATAAAAAGGCCGCGTATTATACACATAAGGGTGCGCCCACCAACCAGGTGTTGCTTGTTCAACGGCTGCCGACCGCATTGGGCAGCCGGCGTTCGAGTCACGCTGCCAGGCCCGCGCGACGCCGGTACAGGACAAGCAGCGCGGTAGCCAGGGTAAGTACCATGAGCAAGGCCAGCGCCCAGCGCGGTGTAACAGGTATCGCCTGCGCCCGGTAAGTCCCGGTTGGCTGGGCCTGGCAGGTGGGGGTTGCCTGCGGATAAACGACCCCCGCCTCGGCATCGGAATTGATGGACACCCGCAAAATCATGTCGGGCACACGGTCATCAGGTACCTGTAACCACTCCCCGCCGACAACCTCCCAACCCGGCCAGGCCACGCCGTTACCGGCACCATCGACTGCCGCGCCCGGCCACAGCAGGCTGCCGGTAACGGGCTGATCCGTCAGCACCTGGACGATCCGGCCCGCTGTAGTGAGCCAGGTCACCGTGACCCGTGGCGCCGATACGCCGGCGAATGCCTCAAAAGTGCTGACATCATAACTCGCGTAGGGTAAATCGTTGCGGCAGCTGCCATCGGCCTGCACGTTGAGCGTTCCCGCGACCAGTATCTCGGCAAAATTGTAGGCAGTGGCGGCATCCCCCGGCGCCAGCGCAATACCACTTATCACGTCATTCACCCCGGTATTGCCGCCATTGCTGCCAGCGCTTTCCATGCCGTCGGTCCAGCCCGGTGGCTGGGATTCGCGGACGGTATAGCTGCCGGGGGGCAGGCCGCTGAAGCTGTAGCTGCCACCTGCTGCAGTGATTGTCGACAGTGACACCGGTCCCGTCAGCTGCACAGGTACACCGGCGATACCGCTGTCGCCAGCGTCGAATATGCCGTTGTTGTTGCGGTCGTAGTAAACATTGCCCGCCAGGGTCGCCGGCAATACTTCGGAAAAATTATTGTCCGGCGATCCGCTGACTTCATCCGCGTTGCCATTGTCGCTCAGTACAATACCCAGAATCTGGCTGCTGGGATTGCCGCCGGGGGGATTCGAGGCAGTGCCCGGCGTGCCGCCGCTGCCGTTATAGGATGCGATGCTCCCCGCAGTGACCACGCTGTTAAGCGTACCCGCAGGCTGACCTGGCTGGCACACCGAATAGGTGCCCGCCGCCAGGTCTGCGAACAGGTAGTTGCCCTGGCCATCCGTCTGCAACACCACCGGATTGGGATCGTTACAGGCGGCAGCGCGGTGCAACTGAACAGTATTGCCCGGGATGGTTGTGGACTGGCCGCCGATATAAAGCCCGTCGGGAACGGCCTGATTATCGAGGAATACCTTGCCCGCGATATACCCCCGGGTACTCACCACCAACCCCGCCGTGGCCGGTGTTTCGCTCGGACCGAAATTGGTTTGCATCGCGCCCACCGGGATGTTGTTGTCATAGCTGCCGGGGGTGGGCGCTGTCACATCCACGGTCACCACACAGCCGCCGGGCGGTATAACGGTGCCGCTGTTCAACTGGACTGTGGTGGCACCGGGCGCTGCGCTCACGATGGTACCCACGCCTCCCGGACAGGTAGTGGCGACATTGTTGGGATCTGCCACCGTCATCTGGGCGGGGAATGCGGGCAGGTTGTCTACCAGCGGCGCGCTGAGCACCATGTCGAGTTCGTTGTCATTGCCGATGATCAGGCTCAGCACCGACGCAACCGCCGGCGCCACGACGGGTGGCGCGAAGTCCTTTGCCACGGTGCCCGGCTCACTGATGATGACCTGGGCCTGGGTGGGCAGCAGATTGGTGATATTTTCGAAGCTGCTCACCGCCTCGCCCGGGATCTCGTTGGTGTAGATGCCGGGTAGATTGCTCGCCACGTCGACCTGCACGGTACAAATACCGCCCGCACTGCCCGCAGCAGCCAGCGTGGCGCCGGTCAACTCGAGCTGGCGCGCGTAGGGCGCCGCCACCACTGCCGCATCCGGGCAGTCTGTCAGCAGGTTGGGCGCGCCCGCTATGAATAACCCGTCCGGCAGCGCGTCCCTGAACGCAACCCGGGTCACCGGAATCTCGTTGGGGTTTTCCAGGCGAATGGTCATCGTCGCGACGACGCCGGGGCGGCGACTGGCCGTGCCGGTGGTGAAACCGACCGGATCGCCCGGGTCCAGGGTCCGGCCGTCGATCGCCTTGTTCAGGATCAGCCGTTGCCGCACTTCCAGCGTGGCATCCGCCGACGGGTGGGTGGCGGGGCTGCCATTGACCAGCAGGGAGTTGGCGCCGATGGTGTTGAGATAGGCATCTTCATCGGCAGCGACCACATTGACTTCAAGATAGCAGCTGGCGGCCTGCCCGCCGACAGCCGGCCCGAGGTTGCCACCGGTGAGCGTCACACTACCGGCAGCCGGGACCACGTTGACGCTGCCGCCGCAGTTGGAAAAAGGCGCCGGCACCGCCGCCGAAACCAGCCCGGGCGGGTAGTTATCGGTGATGGAAAAGTTGGTCAGGCTGCCTTCGAGGGCATTAAAAAAAGTGACACGCAGCCGCGCCGGTTCGTTCGGGCTGACCACCGCCGGAGTGAATTGTTTACTGATGCCCAGGCTGCTAGTGGTGCTCAGAGTGGACTGGGCAAATGTAGTGGAATTGGTCGCGCCCTGGGCGGAGCTGATACTGCCCAGGGGTATGGTATTGGTGATCGTGCCGACCCTGGTGGAGGTGACCATCACCTCGACCCTGCACACTTCGTCAGCCGCAAGATTTACCCCGGATACCGCCATCGAAGACCCGCCGGGCGAAGCGACCACAACGCCGCCCGGGCAGTTGGTTTGCCCCCTGGGGTCAGGCGCGACGAGCATGCCATTGGCAACGCTGCCCGCCTGTCCATCTACAGTAAAGTAATCGGTTACAGACAGATTACTGACCGCCTCGGAGCCATTGGTGATACTGATTGCCAACAGGGCCGACTGGCCGGGCACGATCGCTCCCGGGATAATCGCCTTGGATATGAGCGGCACCGGCGGCTCGAGATAAAACAGTGTGGCTGTTACCGGGTCGCGATTGGTCAGGCCACCATCGGCGGTAATTTGCCCGGGCGCGATGCTGTTCACCCAGTTGGGGCTGCCATTGCCGCTCACCACGACATCGAACAGCAGGGCGCAGTTGGCAGCGGGCGCCAGGGTCGCGCCGGACATACTGACAGTACTGCCGCCGGCGGGGGCGCTGATTGCGGCGGCACCGGCGCAGGTGGTGTAGGCGTTACCGGGATTTGCCACCTGCAGGCCGGCGGGCAGCGCGTCGGTGACGCCGATGCCGGAAATCGGCCGCTGGTTGTCCAGGTTGGTAAAGGCGACACGCACGGTGGAGCGGCCACCGGGCCCCACTTCCGTGGGCGAGAAACTCTTGGCCAGCCCCAGGATATCCGAATAGGTCAGGGTGGCGTCATCCGTGGCGTTGACGGTCCGGACAGTGCCGTCCGCCAGGGCCTGTTCAGCGGCGGCATCGGCCGTATTCGGGTAAACGCCGGCCGGGCCGACCACATCGACCTCGACCTGGCAGGCCCCGGGGGTGGTTCCGCTGAGCGCCGCAATGGTGCCGCCGTTGAGCGCGAGTGAGGTTTGCCCGGGTACCGCGGTTACGGAGCCACCGCAGGTGGTGTTGATATTTGCCGGGCTCGCGATGCGAAGTTGCTGGAAGGGCCCGGCACTGGGCAGGGTGTCACTGAACGTGACTGTGGCCAGGGGGCTTACCGAATAGTTGCGCAGCCGCAGGCGCAACCGGGCGGGCTGTCCCTCCGACAGGGAAAGCGCACTCTGGCCATTAAAGGTCTTGTCGAATACCAGCACCGGCTGCGAGGCGGTGGACACCTGGTTCGACGCGCCCCGGTTACAGGCGCTGGGCAAACCGCCAATACATACCGCGTCGGCGGCTATCCGGTTGGTCGTGTTGCCCGTGCTGTCCGGGCCTGTCATGACCGAGAAGCTGATGGTGCACTGCCCCGGCGCGGCCACGCCGCTGCGCGCGGGCACGGTGGGAATGGTAAACAGCAGGTCGCTGTCGCCCTGCACCCTGCCATTGAGGCCGAGCGCGCCGCAGGCCGCCGTCAGCTGCGGCGCAAAACCGGGGCCGGTCAACAGGGTGGCACCGTTTTGCAGGGTATCGGCCACCGTCACCCCGGCCAGGGCAGCGTTCGAGAAATTCTGTACCGTGACCTGGTAGCGCACCGGGTTGCCGGGCGCGGTTGTCGCGGGCGTGGCGGACTTGAGCACGCGCAGGCGGTCCGCCACGATCACGGTCGCCGAGCGAGCCTGGCTGATAATGCCCGGCTGGCCGGTTACCACGACCGCGCCCTGCACTATCTGGTTGGTATAGGTGGTGGGCTCATCGCTTGCCGGCGTCACACCGGTAAACGCCACCGAGATGGTGCAATTACTGTTGGCCGGTATGGTGAAATCGCTTATCTCGAATCCCGTGCCGTTCGTCGCTGTCGGGCTGCCCGCGCCATCGAGCAGCGCCACCGCGGTAGCGGGCAGCTGACAGCTGCCCGCCAGTGTGACGGCAGCGGCTGAGGCGACACTCAGCCCGGGCACATTGCTGCCGTCCACACCGACCGGGTTATCCCTGAAGCGGGTGATGGCAAGCGCCGAACTGCCGGCATTGGTAAGGGTTATGCTGAACGTGCTGGGCGCTCCGCTGGCTATGATTCCCGGTGCAAACGCCTTGCCCACGGCCAGCGGCGAGCGCGCAGTGACGTTGGTTACCGCGTCGCTGGCGGGCCTCAGGCCCTGGTCGCTGGTAAAGCCCACCGCGGGGATGCGGTTTGCCACCGTGACATCGTAATTGCCGCCGGTGTGGCGCGCCTGCACCGGCACATCGATGCTGCAACTGGCCAGCGGCGGCAGGTCGAGGCCGGTGACCCCGATGCTCGCGGCGGCCCCCCCGGTCAGCGCCACGACGGCACCCTGGCTCGTGACGCAGCTGCCGGTGGCCGCCGCCCCGGTGGGCTCAATGATGGCGCCGGCGGCCCCGCTGGCCGGCATCGGGTCGGAAAACCGGATATCCGTCAGGCCGACATTGCTGTCCGGATTCTGCACGGTGATACGCAGGATTTTGGCAGTACCCCCGAGTGTCACCACCTGGCCACCAACCACGGTTTTCGACCAGGTCGGGCGCGCAACCGGGCGCAAGGTAATAGCCTGGGGTCCGCCGGTGGCATTGAAACCCTGGTCCGAGCCGACCTCCCCCGCATTGAGTGCGTAGGAGAGGGAGGTACTGGCACCGGTGATCGAATAAGCGACGATGGGGATGTCCAGGTAACACTCTCCCGAGCCCGCCACGTTTTCATCGAGTACGGGCACCGTGAGGTTGGCCAGTGAAATACCGGCCTGGCCAACGGCGGTCACCAGTGAACCACCGCTGCAGCCCGCCCCGCTGATGGTAGTGGCGCCACTTACCAGCAGGCCGGCGGTGCCGCCCGGCAGCGGCTTGGCAAAGTTGACGTTTGTGAGCGGCTGAACCGTGGAGTTATTGCTCAGGGTAATACGCAGGCTGGTCGGCTGGCCGGGATAGACCGTGTCCGCGTTGGGCGGTGCGGGGCCGGTGTTGACGGTGACGTTGAAATCCGGGTTTTGCGGCGTCTGCGCAAGCGCGCTGTGGGCGAAAATACCCGTGCCAAACACCGTGAAAACGATCGCGCCGGCGAGCTTTCTGCCCCAGCTTCCATGATTGATTGTCAAGCGCCCATCCCCGGTCTGCACATCAATTATTTGTGCTCATGAGACTGCCCCATGCCGGCGGCGGCCGGTGAAGCATGGTGGACGGACCGATAGCGGTTCGATCCGCGCCCTCCGGAAAACCCCTGAGCTTTGCGCGGGCATGATACTAGCAGCCTGTTGAAAAAGTCAACTTGAAGTACAATAGCTCAACGACGAGGGTGAGGGCTACCAGTGCGCGGAGAAATTGATCCCCAGGCTTCCATGTTCAGCTACGTTGACCTGGAAAGTCGTATTCCCAAAGACCATCCGATCCGCAAGATCCGGGAAATCGTCGATACTGCACTGCAGGAGATTGAACCCTGGTTCGATGATATGTACGCCGCCGTTGGGCGTCCGTCTATTCCGCCTGAGATGCTGCTCCGAGCTTCTTTATTACAAATCCTATTCACTGTTCGCTCCGAGCGGCAATTGTGCGAGAGGATTGACTACGACCTGATGTTCCGTTGGTTTGTCGGCCTGGGCATGGATGATCGTGTGTGGGACCACTCGACCTTCAGCAAAAATCGTGATCGTCTGATGGCCTCTGAGATTGATGAACTGCTATTTGAAGCCATCAAGAAGCAGGCCTATTCCAAGCGACTGCTGTCTCGGGATCATTTCACGGTTGACGGAACGTTGCTGGAAGCCAGCGCCTCGCTCAAGTCCTTTAAACACAAGGATAAGACCAAACATGAGCCACCGGCTGGCGGTGGGGACCGGGAGGTGAATTTTCACGGACAAAAGCGCAGCAATGCGACTCACGAATCGACGACGGATCCGGATTCACGCCTGTTCCGCAAAGGTCCGGGTAAGGAGGCCAAGATGACTTACATGGGCCACATCCTGACCGAGAACCGAAACGGCTTCATTCTGGAGACCGAAGTGACCACCTCCGGCACGAAGCAGGAATGGGACGCGGGCATTTCCATGCTGGCCGGGCAGAGTACACGCCCGGGTCAAACCATCGGTGCGGACAAGGGTTATGACACTGGCGATTTCGTTATCGGGTGTCGCACCTTCGGGGTCACTCCTCATGTGGCGGCGAAGAAAGATGGCAGTGCGATCGATGGTCGTACCACGGGTACCGCTGGTTACGCGGTGAGCCAGCGGAAGCGAAAACAGGTAGAGGAATGCTTCGGCTGGATGAAAACGTTCGGATTGATGCACAAACTTCGGCATCGAGGTAGGCCAAATGTGAGTTGGATGTTCCGACTCACGGCCACGGCGTACAACATTACGCGATTGAAGGCTTTTGCATAGATAGGGGCGCCGCGGGACCGGATTACGGGCAATTCAGGCGCTGCACGGCCGGGTGGAACCTGATATGAGCAAGGAAATTAACAAGGGTATGGCAATGACAGTTTCCACTTCACCAACGACGAGAATACTGTCTTGGCGCCACGAGCATGCAAAATCGGGGTCGTCATTCGAAAACCACGGTTTTTCAACGGGCTGCTAGGCGCACTAAAGCCGCGCCAGTGCTCACGGGAGAGCATAAGCCGGTTATTAGACCGATTTGCCTTTCCGAGTGTTTTCCTGCCCGGCAAAAGCCCGTATCATTGCCCGGTTCTGAACATTCACCAGCAGGGAATAAGCATGGTTATTATTCGCACCACTTTCGGCGACATCAAACTGGAACTTGACGCCGACAAAGCCCCTCTTACGGTCGCCAATTTCCTCGAGTATGCCAGGGCGGGGTTCTACGATGGCACGATATTCCACCGCGTGATCAACAACTTCATGATCCAGGGCGGCGGCTTTGACATCAACATGGCCCAAAAGGCCGTGCGCGAGCCTATCGCGAACGAGGCTGATAACGGCCTGAAAAACGATTTCGGCACTATCGCCATGGCCCGCACCACGGACCCGCATTCGGCCACAGCCCAGTTTTTCATCAACGTCAAGGACAACGACTTCCTCAACCACAGCGGCAAGAACATGCAGGGCTGGGGCTATGCCGTGTTTGGCAGGATGGTGGATGGTGAGGACGTGCTGGAAAAAATCCGCAATGTGCCCACCGGCAGCCGCGGCGGCCACCAGGACGTCCCCACCGATGCGGTGATCATCGAAACGGTCGAAGTCGTCGAGTAAGCTTCGAACCCACCAGACCATCCGGCCGGGCCGAGTGTCCAGCACCTGTTTTATCTCTGACCTTCACCTGGACCCGGCCAGGCCCGCTGTCACGCGGGCACTGGCCGGGTACCTGGATCGGCATCGACAGTGTGACCAGTTGTATATCCTCGGCGACCTGTTCGAGGCCTGGCCGGGGGACGACGACGACTCGCCGCTGGCCGCCCGGGTGTTGCGGCTGCTGCGCGATTTCAGTGCCGCCGGCCCCGGGCTGTTTATCATGCCCGGCAACCGGGACTTCCTGCTCGGGCGGCGCTTCTGCGACGCCGCCGGTGCAAGCCTGCTGCCGGATCCCACCGTGATCGATCTCTACGGCGAGCCCACCCTGCTGATGCACGGCGACAGCCTGTGTACCCTGGACAGCGACTACCAGCAGTTTCGCCGGACCGCGCGGGACCCGGCCTGGCAATCACAACTGCTGGCCCAGCCCCTGGCGCAGCGGCGCGCCCTGGCCACCCGCCTGCGAGCCATGAGCAGGGAAGCGGGCAGCATGAAAAGCGAGGACATCATGGATGTCACGCCAGCCGAGGTAGACCGGGCCATGGCAGCTCACGGCGCCCGTCAGCTGATTCACGGCCACACCCACCGCCCGGCCCGCCATGAGAGCCCCGCTGGCCTGCGCTGGGTACTGGGCGCATGGGAGCAATGCGGCTGGGCGATTGAGGCGAAAATCGACGAAATTGATTTAATGAATTTTAATATATATCAATAGATTACAATATTTATATAATGTGTTTTCGTGGATCGTTACCCGGGCCGCAATGGCTGACCGCCAGGGGCAGCGTGTGCTTTACCCCGCCGCCGGGATCCCGCTGTGGAAGCGAAACTCCGTGTCCGGGGACTCGATCAACTCGCGCTCCCGCTGCAACAGCACTGGCAGCCGCTGCCCCACGTCCCGCGCCGAACCCAGCTCTTCCGCCAATTTCAGGTAATCCGTGAAGTGCCGGGACTCGGACTTGAGCAGGGAGGCATAAAATGCCGCCAGTTCAGCGTCCAGCACCGGCACCAGGGCGGCGAAACGCTCGCAGGAGCGGGCCTCGATGATCGCCCCCACCAGCAGCGTGTCAATGAGCCGGGCCGGCTCGTGGCTGCGTACCTGCCGGCGCAGCTCGCCGGCATAGCGTGAGGCCGTCAGCTGGGGGTAGTCGATAGCCCGCGCCTTCATCAGGGCGATCACCTGTTCAAAATGACGCAACTCCTCCCGGGCCAGGCGCGACAGCCGGGTCAGCAGCCGGTGGTGCCCGACATAGCGATACATCAGGTTGACGGCGGTGGAGGCGGCCTTTTTCTCGCAGTTGGCATGATCGACCAGCAGGATTTCCGGGTTTGCCAGTGCCCATTCGACCCAGGCGAGGGGCGTCGCGCAGTACAGAAAATCCCTGATCGGTGTGATGTCCGTGCCGGGTTTCATTCGCCCTGCCCCGAAAACAGGTCGGGGACCAGCATGTAGCGGTCATAATGGGCCTGGGACAATACGTAGAACTCCCGGTCGATCAGCTCCCGCAGCTGCGCCAGCGGCAGCCCGCGAAAGGCCAGGTCGACCTCGAAGCCATAGTCCGCGGGGCAGTCGATCTGGCTGGCACCGGCCTTGATCAGGCTGTACACCCAGCAGTATTCGTCGTGGTGGGCGGCATAGCTCAGCTGCTGCACCTGCAGCTGCCATTGCAGCAGCGCCCGGTCGGTGACGCGCAGCTTGTTACTGACGCAGCGGGAGAGAAAATCGCCCAGGCGCCGATCGACGATGTCCTTCTGCTCCGGCGTGTAGCTGTTCCAGTCGATAACCTCGTGGGCGAAACGCTTGCAACCGCGGCAGACCGAGTCGCCTATGCCAGTGGAGCACACGCCGATACAGGGGGTTTTAACAGGGGGTTTGAGCATTTTTGCGGGGTTTTTCACTGCGGGCCAGACGCCGGCAAGTGTACGTTATCACCCCAGTGAATGCACGGTATAAGCGCTTGATTAATTTATCTTAATCGCCGGCTGGGCTATACTCCCGCTCCGTTTACGTATCATTCCGTTTCCGCCCCGCTACTGCCCCGCGGGGAAGACTCAGCCAACGCAAAGGAGCTCAACCGTGCTTGAAGCATATCGCGAACATGTGGCCGAACGCGCCAGCCAGAATATTCCCCCGAAGCCCCTCAGCGCCGAGCAGGTCGCCGCGTTGGTAGAGTTGCTCAAGAGCCCGCCCGCCGGAGAGGCCGAATACCTGCTGGACCTGATCAGCAACCGGGTGCCCCCCGGCGTGGACGAGGCCGCCTACGTTAAAGCGGGGTTTTTGTCCGCCATCGCCAAGCGCGAAACGACATGCCCGCTGATCGACCCGCTCAAGGCAGTTGAACTGCTGGGCAATATGCACGGTGGCTACAACATCGAGACCCTGGTCTCCCTGCTGACCGACAAGGAGCTGGGCGCCGCCGCCGCAAAGGAACTCAAGCACACGCTGCTAGTATTCGAGGCCTTCCATGATGTGGCCGAGCTGGCCGACAAGGGCAATGCCAACGCCAGTGCGGTGATGCAGTCCTGGGCCGATGGCGAGTGGTTCACCAGTCGGCCGGCAGTGGCCGAGTCGATCAAGCTCGCCGTGTTCAAGGTGACCGGTGAAACCAACACTGACGATCTGTCCCCCGCCCCCGATGCCTGGTCGCGCCCGGATATCCCCCTGCACGCCCTGGCCATGTACAAGATGACCCGCGACGGGCTCAAGCCCGCGGAACACGGTGTCTCCGGCCCCATGCAGCAGATCGCCGACCTGCAGGCCAGGGGCCTGCCGGTGGCCTTTGTCGGCGACGTGGTCGGCACCGGCTCCTCCCGCAAGTCCGCCACTAACTCCGTATTGTGGTTCTTCGGCGACGACATTCCGGGCGTGCCGAATAAAAAGGGCGGCGGAATCTGTATCGGCGGCAAGGTGGCTCCCATTTTCTACAACACCATGGAGGATGCCGGCGCACTGGTATTCGAGGCGCCCGTCGACAAGATCGGTATGGGCGATGTGATCGAGGTCCGCCCCTACGACGGCAAGATCCTGTCCGAGTCCGGCGAAGTGCTGAGTGAGTTCGAACTCAAGTCCGAGGTGCTGCTCGATGAAGTGCGCGCCGGCGGCCGCATCAACCTGATCATCGGGCGCGGCCTCACCACCCGGGCGCGCGAGGCCATGGGCCTGCCGGCCAGCGACCTGTTCCGCACACCCGCGGTGCCAACCGATACCGGCAAGGGCTTCACCCTGGCCCAGAAAATGGTGGGCAGGGCCTGCGGCACCGAGGGCATCCGCCCGGGCACCTACTGCGAGCCACTGATGACCACCGTCGGCTCCCAGGATACCACCGGCCCGATGACCCGGGACGAGTTGAAAGACCTGGCCTGCCTGGGCTTTTCCGCCGACCTGACCATGCAGTCGTTCTGCCACACCGCGGCCTACCCCAAGCCGGTGGATATCGATACCCAGCACACCCTGCCCGACTTCATCATGACCCGCGGCGGCGTCTCCCTGCGCCCGGGTGACGGTATCATCCACTCCTGGCTCAACCGCATGCTGCTGCCCGATACCGTCGGCACCGGCGGCGACTCCCACACCCGCTTCCCCATGGGCATCTCCTTCCCGGCGGGTTCCGGCCTGGTAGCCTTTGCCGCCGCCACCGGCGTGATGCCGCTGGATATGCCCGAGTCGGTACTGGTGCGCTTCAAGGGCGAGATGCAGCCCGGCATCACCCTGCGCGACCTGGTGCACGCCATTCCCTACTACGCCATCCAGCAGGGCCTGCTGACGGTGGAGAAAAAGGGCAAGAAAAATATCTTCTCCGGCCGCATCCTCGAAATCGAGGGCCTCACCGGCCTGACCGTTGAGCAGGCGTTCGAGCTATCCGACGCGTCGGCAGAGCGTTCCGCCGCCGGCTGTACCATCGCCCTGGACGAGGACACCATCGCCGAATACCTGCGCTCCAATGTGGTGCTGCTGCGCTCCATGATCGCCGAGGGTTATGGCGATGCCCGCACCCTGGAGCGGCGTGCCCGCAAGATGGAAGACTGGCTGGCCAACCCCAGCCTGATGCAAGCCGACGACGACGCGGAATACACTGCGGTCATCGAGATCGACCTGGCGGACGTCAGGGAGCCCATTGTCTGCGCGCCCAACGATCCCGACGATGCCCGCCTGCTGTCCTCCGTGGCCGGCGACAAGGTGGATGAAGTCTTTATCGGCAGCTGCATGACCAACATCGGCCACTTCCGCGCGGCGGGCAAGTTGCTGCAGAAACACAAGGGCGGCATCTCCACCCGCCTGTGGATTGTGCCGCCCACCCGCATGGACGAGCATCTGCTGATGGAGGAAGGCTACTACAATATCTTTGGCGCCGCGGGAGCCCGCACGGAGATGCCGGGCTGCTCCCTGTGCATGGGCAACCAGGCCCGGGTCGCGGCCAACTCGACGGTGCTCTCAACCTCCACCCGCAACTTCCCCAACCGTCTGGGCGACGGCGCCAATGTCTACCTGACCTCGGCTGAACTGGCCTCCGTCGGCGCGATTCTCGGCAAACTGCCCACACCCGAGGAGTACCTGACGTTCGCCAAAGATCTCGACGCCATGTCCGATGAGATTTACCGCTATATGAATTTTGACCAGATAATGGAGTTTCAGAAGAGCGCCGAGGAAGGCAAGCGTATCGCCGCGGTGGAAATCCAGGAGATCCGCGCCTGAGTTGCACATGGCAACCGTATCCCGCCGCCCGCGCCTGCGGGCAGGGCGGCGGGTACAACCGCATTACTTTTCAGCCAGGCCCGCCAGTCGCGCAGGGTCCAGTAACTGCTCCAGCTCCGGCCTGCTCATGCCGGTATCCTCCATGGCCACGTCTATCACCGGGCGGCGCTCGGCGTAGGCGCGCTTGGCGATGGCAGCGGCGGCCTCATAACCTATCTGCGGGTTGAGGGCGGTGACCAGGACCGGATTGCGCGCCAGCACCTGCCCGACCTGAGCATGATCCACCGTGAATCCAGCCACCGCCCGCGCGGTGGTGTCACAGGCACCCGCGAGCAGTTCGATACTCCCCAGCAGTTTGTCCGCTACCAGCGGCAACATGACGTTCAACTGGAAATTACCGGAGCGGGCGGCCAGGGCGATGGTTGCATCGTTGCCCACCACTTCCGCCGCAGCCATCAGGGCCGCCTCCGGCAACACCGGGTTGACCTTGCCAGGCATGATGGATGAGCCCGGCTGCAGGGCTTCCAACCGTATTTCCGCCAGCCCCGCCAGGGGTCCCGACGCCATCCACCGCAGGTCGTTATTGAGCTTGGTGAGGATATGCGCCAGCGAGCGGGCGCAGGCGGAGCACTCTACCGCCACCTCCTGCGCCGCCATGCGTGACGATGGATTGGGGCAGACGGTGAAGTGCATGGCCAGCATCCGACTGAGCTCCACAGCAAAGGCATCGGCAAATCCCGCCGGCACATTGACTCCAGTGCCGACTGCCGAACCCCCTATGGGCAGTGCACGCAGGCGCGGCTGCAGGTCATCCAGGCGCTGCCCGCACTCAGCCAACTGGAACGCCACACTTTCAAGTTCCTGGCCGAAGGTCACCGGCATCGCGTCCATCAGGTGCGTGCGACCTGTCTTGACGGTATCGGCGAGCTCGCCGGCGCGCCGCCGCAGCACGCCTGACAAACGTGCCAGCGCCGGCCTGAGTTGCTGCTGCAGCGCCACTGCGGCGGAAACCTGTATACAGCAGGGAATCACATCGTTGCTGCTCTGGCTGCGATTCGCATGGTCGTTCGGGTGTACTTCCACGCCGCCGGCCTGCGAAGCGAGCCGGGCCAACACCTCGTTCATGTTCATATTGGTGCTGGTACCTGAGCCGGTCTGGAACACGCCCACCGGAAACTGGTCGGCGTGGTCCCCGCCGGCTACCCGGGCGGCGACCAGCACCAGCGCATCGGCGATATCCGCCGGCAATCCGCCGCGGGCGGCGTTGGCTACCGCCGCCGCGGACTTGATCCGGGCCAGACAGCGGATAAACAGCGGCGGCATAGTGCGCGCCGCGATGGTGAAGTTGTCAACTGCCCGCTGCGTCTGGGCCCCGTACAGCGCATCAACCGGGACGCTGACCTCTCCCATGGTGTCTCGCTCGGTCCGGTATTTCATCGCGTTTCCCTCCTGCTGTGGTCAGCATAGTATTTTTTGGCGCCTGCGCAGCGGCGGCATCCTCGACTGCGTGCTGCGGCGCCCGACGGATTGACCCTGCCCACTGCCTGCAGCGTGTTCAGTTGCGCCCGGGGCGAAATCGCCGCACCAGGCGCCTGAATTCGGCCACCCGGGTGTCTGGTCCCGCGGCCCCGTGCGCTGCGCTGCCATAGGCCAGTTCGTTATACAAAGCCGAGATACGCTCGATCTCGTCGACCTCGCGGCGCAGCGCGCGGGCGGCCCGTGTGCCGAACTCATCGGCGGTCTCGCCGGCCGCGCGCACGACCCCGACGCGCTGGAGCCTGGCGCAGAACAGCAGGTAATGCCGCTCCAGTTCGCTCACCCTGTGTCCCCTGCGCTTGCGTAAAAGGCTGAAGGCGATGGGCGCCAGTACCAGCACCCAGGTGGCCAGCAACACGAGCGCAAATTTCTGCACGCTGATGCCACCGAACAGGTCGTTCAGCAGCTGGAATTGCTGGTCGCGGTTGAAGCCCGTCACCCAGCTCTGCCAGCGGTAGGTGAGCGCGTCGTAACGCAGGCGCAGGGTATTCAACCAGGCGACACCCCGGTAACGCACGAGCGCCAGCGGCGTATCGGCGAGAAAACTGCCCTGCCCGGTCAGAGCCCGCTCCAGACCCCACTCTATCCTGTCGGGCGACACGGCGGCGGTGGGATCCACCCGCACCCAGCCCCGCTCACCCAGCCACACCTCCGCCCAGGCGTGGGCGTCAAACTGGTGCACGATCACCGTGCGGTTGAGCGGGTTGAGCTCGCCCCCCTGGTAGCCGGCGACCACCCGCGCCGGCACCCCGGCCGCGCGCATCATGACGACGAAGGCGGCGGCATAGTGTTCACAGAAACCCGCGCGGGTCTGGAACAGGAAGGCATCCGTCGGGTCTACCCCGGGCAGCAGCGGCGGATCCAGGGTGTAGACAAAGGGCTCGTTCCTGAACCTGGCCAGCACCGCGTCGACAAAGGCCGCATCGCTGGCCGCCTGCTCACGCATCTGCCGGGCCAGGGCAAGGGTGGCGGGATTGTCCTGTGGCGGCAACCGCAGTTCGATCTCGCGCCGCCAGTCGGAGAGCGACGGCTCGAGTACCGCGTCGGGCCAGGTTTTCACGCTGTAAAGCCGCTCATCCTCCAGCTCCGTCGGGGAAAACAGCACGTAGTCGGAACTGGTCATGACGCCCCCTGAGGCGGGACTGGCATAACGCAGGCTGTACAGCCAATTTTGCTGGGTAGGCGCCATGATGACCCGGTACAGCAGCGGTTCCCCCGTGGTTTCCACCGGCCCTGGCCTGCGCTCCGCGGGCGGTATGTCAAAGTAGCGCAGGCTGCTCCAGGCACCCTCTTCCAGCCTGCTGAACACCAGGCCACGCCAGTACAAATCCGCCACCGGCGGAATGTCACCTTCGAACTGCGCCCGAAAAGCCACCTCCCCGGACCGGCCCAGCCGGGAAATATCCCCGGGTTTCATGAAATCGCTGACGCCGGTTTTCGCCGTATGGCTCTTGATCGGCACCGACCACAGCGGGCCGATACGCGGGAACAGGAAGAACAGCACCACCATCAGCGGCAGCGCCTGCAGCAGCATGGCGGCCGCCAGGCGAATGGTCTTGCGGTTGAACTGGTGCTCGCCGGGGCGGTGCATGGCCACCAGGGCGGTCGTGACCAGCGTTACGTTCAGCAGGGAATACAGCACCATGGGCAGGTCCTGGCTGAACAGGAACTCCGTGAGGCAGATAAAATAGCCCAGGAATAACAGCACGTAACCGTCCTTGCGCTCAGCCAGCTCAATCAACTTGAGCGCGAAGGCGGTCAGCAGCAGGGCGATGGTCGGCTCCAGTCCCAGGATGGAGCCGAAGCTGACGTAAATCCCGGCAAAACTACTGATGATCAGGCCCGCCTTCACCCAGCGCCCGGGGAAAGACCAGCGCCCCTGGTATACCATGATGCGCCAGGTGGCGGCGAACACGTACACCGCCAGCACCCAGCCGGGAATGCGCCCCAGGTGCGGGGCGACCAAAGTAAACAGGCTGATAATGATCCAGACCAGGGCGTTGCGGGGGATCAGCTGGTCCGTCTTCACAGCGGTTTGCGCTCGATGCCGTACAGGGCGAGCGCCTGTAGCGCCCGGTCGCGGTGCCTGTCCCCCAGGCCGGGCGCCAGCGCGAAGCCGGGCAGGCGCAGGCCGTATTCCTCGCCCCGCTGCTCGAACACCAGTACCCAGTAACACAGGTGGGACAGTCGCTGCTCGGTGCCATACCCGGGAAACATCTCCCAGTCCAGCCAGACGCTGCGGCTGGCATAGGCGCCGTACTGCTTGGTCTGCACGCCCTGGCCGCGGGCCAGGCCCTTCCAGTGCAACTGGCGCAGGGAATCGCCGTAGCGGTAATTCCTGAAGCCGTAAAAATCGTCGCTGCCCTCCACGAGGGTGGCGGCAGCGTCGCCCTGGTCGGTTGCCAGCCCGGGCAGCTCAGGACAGGCCAGCGGCTGCGGATACACCAGCGCGCACAGGTCCAGGTCGACCCAGGTCCAGCAGCGCAGCAGGCCCAGGGGATAGGTGGACTCCAGCAACAGCCGGCCGGGACTGAACCAGCCCCGCCCGCCCACCGCCATATGCAAGTGCACCTGCACCGTATCCCGCTCCACCAGGTTGACGGTGCTGGCGCTGCTGTCCGGCCACTTCAGGAGCAGGGCAAAATGCTCCCGCTGGCCACCCCGCTCCAGCTGCACCGAAAATTCGCTGTGCTGGCCGGGAAACACCGGGGTCGCCCGCAGAGCGCGGATCGTCAACCCGGACAGGTTGGCATACGTGTGGAGAATGGCGACGATGAACAGGGTCGCCAGCAGGAAGGTCAGGGCAAAGCTCATGTTGTTCTGGTAATTGATGGCGGTCAGCAACATGACCAGCAGGCACAGGGTAAAAAACAGGCCTACCCCGCTGGGGAAAATAAAGATCCGCTTCTGGTCCAGCGTGACCGAGCGCGCCGGCGGGATCCGGCGATTGACCCACTCGGCAAAGCGCTGGCGCAGGCGCTGCCTTATGCCGTGGCTAACGGTGCTGCCCATCTGCCCCCGCACAGGATTACCCGGTCAGCTCCGGATCACATCGACATTGCGCCGCATCAACTCGACCAGTGCCATGCCGTCGCCCGCGTAGTCGCCGCTGGGCACCAGGCGGTGTGCGGCGACGGCGGGCAATACCATCTGCAGGTCTTCGGGTACCACGTGGCCGCGGTTTTGCATGACCGCCCAGGTGCGGGCGCACTCCAGCAGCGCCAGTGCGCCGCGCGGCGAAAGCCCCACGGCAAACTCCGCCGCGGTGCGGGTGTAGGCCACCAGCCGCTGCAGGTAATCGAGCAGGTTGTCCGAGGCGTGCACCGCGCCGACCGCGGCCTGAATCTGCGCCAATTGCGCCGCACTGATCCGCTGCTGCAGCGCGACGCGCTCGCCGGCGGCCTGGCGCCGCTGGAACATCTCCCGCTCCGCGCGCGGGTGCGGATAACCCAGGTGCAGTCGCATCAGAAAACGGTCGAGCTGGGACTCAGGCAGCGGGTAGGTACCCGACTGGTTGATGGGGTTCTGGGTCGCGATGACGAAAAATGGCTGGGGCAAGGGCCGGGTCTCGCCCTCCACCGTGACCTGGCTCTCCGCCATGGCCTCCAGCAGGGCGCTCTGGGTGCGCGGCGTGGTCCGGTTGATCTCGTCCGCCAGCAGCAACTGGGTAAAAATCGGGCCGGGATGAAAACTGAAGCTGGCATCGTTGCGGTTGTAAACCGAGACCCCCAGTATGTCGGCGGGCAACAGGTCGCTGGTGAACTGCACCCGCTTCCAGGACAGGCCCAGCACCTCCGCCAGGGCGTGGGACAGGGTGGTCTTGCCCATTCCGGGCAAATCCTCGATCAGCAGGTGGCCGCGGGCGAAAAGGCAGCACAGCGCCAGCCGGATTTGCGGTTCCTTCCCCAGCAGGACCCGGCCCACCTCGGCCACTGCGGAATCGATCGACGCCTGTATCTGCATGAAATTTGCCCCGCCGTACTGCGCACATCAGCTGTGCCGGAAAATAACCGTCAGGCGAGCGCCGCCAGGCCGCGCTGCAGATCCGCCTGCAGATCCCCGACGTGTTCCAGGCCCACGGCTATACGGATCAGGTTGTCTGTAACACCCGCCGACGCCCTGTCCTGGGGGGTGAGGCGGCCGTGGGTCGTCGTCGCAGGATGCACGATAGTGCTCTTGGCATCGCCGAGGTTGGCGGTGAGCGACATGATCCTGACGGCATCGATAAAATCCCAGGCCTGCTGCTGCTCCCCTTTTACGGTAAACGACAACACCCCGCCGAAGGCGCGCTGCTGCCGGCAGGCGAGCTCGTACCCCGGGTGGTCCGGCAAACCCGCGTAGAACACCCGCTCAACCGCGCTTTGCTGTTGCAGCCAGCCGGCCAGCTCCAGTGCACTGCGACTGTGTGCCTCCATGCGCAGCCGCAGGGTTTCCAGGCCCTTCAGGAAAACCCAGGCGTTGAACGCACTCATGGTCGGGCCGCAGGTGCGCAGGAAAGTGACCACCTCCTCCATATGGCGCGCGGCGCCGACTACGGCCCCGCCCACGCAGCGCCCCTGGCCATCCAGGTACTTGGTGGCGGAGTGGACGACGATATCGGCGCCCAGCGCCAGCGGCGTCTGCAGGGCCGGTGTGCAAAAACAGTTATCCACCACCAGCAGGCAATCGTTGGCCCTTGCCAGGGCGGACATGGCCGCGAGATCGGCCACCTCGCACAGCGGATTGGAGGGTGTTTCCAGGAACAACATGGCGGTGTTGGGCCTGATTGCAGCGCGCCACGCATCGATGGCGAGCAGCGGCACAAAACTGACTTCCACGCCGAATTTCGCCAGGTACTTGCTGAACAGGTTGACCGTGGTACCGAACACGTTGCGCGAGCACACGACATGATCGCCGCTCTTGAGCAGCGCCATGCAGGTGCTGAGAATAGCCGCCATGCCGGAGGCGGTGCCCACCGCCTGCTCGGCGCCTTCGAGCGCGGCGATCCGCTGCTCGAACGCACGCACCGTGGGATTGGTGTAGCGCGAGTACACATTGCCCGGCGCATTGCCCGCAAACCGCGCGGCGGCATCCGCCGCGCTGTCGAATACATAGCTGGAGGTCAGGAAGATCGGCTCGGCGTGCTCGCCCTCCAGGGTGCGCGCTATGCCGGCACGCACCGCCAGGGTGTCGAGGTGTGCGCCCTGCAACGCATCGTCGTCCGGGTTGTCTGTCATGCTACCGCTCTACACGTCATTGTGGATACCGACCAGTGCGCCATCAGCCTGTAATGCCGAGCGCTGCTGGCTCTGGGCGTCATCATTGCGTAGCGATTCCACCCGATCAAGGTAATTCTGGTCAACATCGCCGGTAATATACTCACCGTTGAACACCGAGCAATCAAACCCCTCGATACCGGGATTGCCCTCGAGCGAGCAGCGCACCAGGTCGTCGAGATCCTGGTATACCAGCCAGTCGGCGCCGATCAACTGGCAGACCTCCTCCACCGTCCTGCCGTGGGCGATAAGTTCGGACGCGGAAGGCATATCGATACCGTAGACATTGGGGTAGCGCACCGGGGGCGCTGCCGACGCGAAGAATACCTGCGCGGCCCCGGCATCCCGGGCCATCTGGATAATCTGGCGGCAGGTGGTGCCGCGGACGATGGAGTCATCCACCAGCATCACATTCTTGCCCTCGAACTCCAGCGGTACCGGGTTGAGTTTCTGGCGCACGGACTTTTTGCGCTGGTTCTGGCCGGGCATGATGAAAGTGCGCCCGATGTAGCGATTTTTCATCAGCCCCTCGCGAAACTTGATGCCCAGTTCGTGCGCCATGGACTGGGCGGCGATACGGCTGGTATCGGGAATCGGGATGATGACATCGATGTGCAAATCCGGTCGCAGCCGGCGAATCTTCTTGCCCAGGGCCTCGCCCTGTCGCATCCGTGTCTTGTAGACGGATATTTCGTCCATCAGGGAATCGGGCCTGGCGAAATAAACGTGCTCGAAGATACAGGGGCGCAGGCTCGGGCTGCGGGCACACTGGCGCCGGTGCAGCCTGCCCTCCATGTCGATAAACACCGCTTCGCCGGGCGCCACGTCGTTGATCAGGGTAAAGCCCAGCACGTCCAGCGCCACACTTTCAGAGGCAAGCATGTATTCCGTACCCTGCGCGCTCTCGCGCGCGCCGACGACCAGTGGCCGGATACCCAGCGGGTCGCGAAAACCCAGCACCCCGTAATTGACCACCAGGCCCACGGCCGCGTAACCGCCGCGGCAGCGCTGGTGAACCGCCGAAACGGCGGTGAAGATATCCTCCGCGCTCGGGCTCAGCTTGCCCAGGGTCTGCATCTCATGGGCGAAAACGTTGAGCAGTACCTCCGAATCGGAATCGGTGTTGAGGTGCCGCAGGTCGTCCTGGAACAGCTCGCGCGTGAGTTGCTCGGAATTGGTGAGGTTGCCGTTGTGTGCCAGGGCGATGCCGTAGGGAGAGTTAACATAAAACGGTTGTGCCAGGGCGGCGCCCGAGCTGCCCGCGGTCGGGTAGCGCACGTGACCGATGCCAATACTGCCGCGCAGGGTCTGCATATGCTGCTGGCGAAATACGTCGCGCACCAGCCCCTCGCTCTTGCGTTGGCTGAAACGGCCGCCGTTGCAGGTCATGATTCCCGCAGCATCCTGGCCCCGGTGCTGGAGCACGGTCAGCGCGTCGTATATATCGGGGGCGACTTCAGATTTTCCGACGATACCAACCAGGCCACACATGCAGGTTTACCTCTTTGAATTCCGGGTCAGGGAGAAAGTGCAGGCCACTGCCCGCCGTTGGCCCTGGCGAACAGGCCCTGGGCCCACTGCCCGAGCATGTCGATATGGGGCATCAGGGTAGACTGTTCAAGCCACAGCAACTCGGTCGGTGGCACCAGCTGGCGCATGACGAACACACACACGAGAATAAGGATGATCCCCCGGGCAAAACCGAATACCGTGCCCAGCAGGCGGTCAAGTAGCGTAAGCCCGGTCGCCTTGACGAATTGCGCGGCGAGGAAGGTGACAAACGTCGATGCGACCAGCGTGCCGACAAACAGAATGGCGTAGGCGGCAACATAGCGGCCGGTAATATTTTCAATGGTGCCGGCCAGCAGGCCGGCCATCTGGTCGACGAACAGGTTGGCCACAAGAAAAGCCGCCACCCAGCCCGCCAGCGACATGGCTTCCCGTACGAAGCCCCGCCACAGGCTGAGCAGGGTCGAGACGGCGAGCACGACGATGATCACCCAGTCCACCGCCGTCAGGTGCGAGATTTCCGGCATCAGGGCGTATACCTGACGATGAGCGAGTGCACCTTGAAGCGGGTATCGATATCCGCCTGGATTTTTTCCAGCTGCGCCCGCTCGAAATTGGGGCCGACATACACCCGGTAAAAGACTTTCCCGCTCTGGGTAAATTTCTTGACGAAGGCCTTTTCCCGCGTGACCAGCAACTGGTCCCGCAACTCGTCAGCCTTGGCGGCACTGCTCACGCTGGCGACCTGCAGCAGCCAGGCCACCGGCACACCCCGGCTGTCGAGCGCCGGGCGCTCTGGCGGTACCTCGCGGGTGTGGGACTCTGCCGTCATTGCCGGGTCAGGGGCGGCGGGCTCTGCCACGGTCGCGGTGGTAGCAGGTGACTCGATGATGTCCTCGATGAATGCCTCCCCGGCCTCCTCGCCCCCGGACTCCGCTGGCGACGCCCGCAACCCCTCCTGGTCAGGTGATTCGATAGGCGCGGTATCAATCATCGGCGGCGGTGGTATCCGGACCTGCTCCATGGTCGAACGCTGGCCGGGTTCGACAAAGATAATCGGCCAGAACACCACGCCCAGTGCGACCAGTATGAGTGCACCGACCAGGCGCTGTTTGAGCATATCATTCACGCGCTGTGCCTCCAGTGAATCGCTCCCGATCGCGGTCCAACAGGGGAAGTATTTCCGCCACTGTGTAAAACGAGCCGAAAACAACCAGCCTGTCCCCCTCGGCCATCACCGCCTGGGCCCGCCGGAACGCCTGGCGCAGGTTCCTGCTCTGGCTGACCCTCGCCTGCCCCTCGGCGCGCAACAGCGCGGCGACATCGCCCCCGCGGGCAGCACGCGGGTTGTTCGCCTGGTCGGCGACGAACCAGGCCGAAAAACAACCCGCGGCGGCCCGGATCATGGCGGGAATATCCTTATCATTCATGACTGAAAATAGTGCAATAGTCTTTCCTTTACAAATAGATGCATTCAACATCTCAACCAAATTATTAACCGCTGCCGGGTTGTGGGCGACATCCAGCACATACTCCCGCCCCGCCCACTGCCGCCGCTCGCATCGCCCCCTGGGACGCGCCCGTGACAGGGCTTCGCCCAACTGCTCATCGCTGAACTCACAGCCGAGCAGCTCGGCCGCCTGCAGGGCGGCGCATACGTTGGCCGGCAGCAGCGGGCCGGCCGGCTGTGTCGGCAACGTGCGGGAGCGGCCGTCCCGGTTCACCAGTACGCCCCGCCATTGCCCCGACACCTGTTCAACGCGGAAATCCCGACCCAGGCACACAATGGGCGCGGCGCCCGCCTCCCGGGCGCCGGCCAGCAAGCTGGCCGGCGGGTCCGGGTCGCCGATGACCACCGGCGCACCGCGACGCACAATACCCGCTTTCTCCCTGGCGATGCTGGCCCGGTCGGTGCCCAGCCAGGACTGGTGGTCCAGGTCGATACGGGTGATTACCGCCACTGTCGGGTCGACGATATTGACCGCGTCGAGGCGCCCTCCGAGCCCCACTTCGAGCACGAGCACGTCCACCACCCGGTCCCGGAACACCACCAGGGCCGCGAGTGTGGCGAATTCGAAATAGGTAAGGCTGGTATCACCCCGCGCCGCATCGATCGCCTCGAAAGCCGCGATAATTTCCTCATCACCGGCCTCGACGCCGCCCACACGTATACGCTCATTGAACCGCAGCAGGTGGGGCGAGGTATAAACGCCGGTGCGCAATCCCGCCTGGCTGAGCACGGCTTCCAGCACAGCCACAGTGGATCCTTTACCGTTAGTACCCGCCACGGTGGCAACCGGCACCCCGACCGGCAGCAGCGCGAGCGCCCGCGCCACCGCGGCAACCCGCTCCAACCCGAGGTCAATGGGGTTCGGGTGCAGTGTCTCCAGCCGTGCCAGCCACTGTGCGAGCGAGGCCCTGTCCATGCCTGCTGCCGCCGACTTCGAATGCCTGTTATTCCCCACCGGCGGGCGGTGCAGCCTCTTCCAGCGGCACCAGCGCCGTGTGGGTAAACTTTGACAGCAGGCGCGAGATGGTGTCGCGCATTTGCGTGCGATGAACAATCATGTCTATGGCGCCGTGGTCCAGCAGGAATTCGCTGCGCTGGAAACCCTTGGGCAATTTCTGCCGGATGGTCTGTTCAATGATATTCGGGCCGGCAAAACCGGCCCGCGCCTCGGGCTCGGCGATATTGACATCACCCAGCAGTGCCAGAGAGGCGGAGACGCCACCATAAATCGGGTCGGTCATCACCGACACATAGGGCACGCCCTCCAGCCGCAGGCGCTCGATGACCGCGCTGGTCTTGGCCATCTGCATCAGGGAGATGAGGGCTTCCTGCATACGGGCGCCGCCGGAGGCCGCAAAACAGACCAGGGGAATTCGCTGCTCGAGCGCCAGCTGGGCCGCCCGGGTGAACTTTTCGCCGACGGCATAGCCCATGGAGCCGCCGTGAAAATCGAATTCAAAGGCCACTACCACCAACGGCAGCCCCTGCACCTTGCCGGTCGAGGCAATCAACGCATCTTTTTCGCCGGTGGATCGCTGCGCCGCGGTCAGGCGATCGCGATAGCGCTTTTTGTCCTTGAATTTAAGGCGGTCAACCGGTTCGATGTCAGTCAGGATTTCCTGCCGGCCCTCGGGATCGAGAAAAATATCGAGGCGGCGGCGGGCGCCGATGCGCATGTGGTGGTCGCACTTGGGGCAGACGTCGTCATTGCGCTCCACGTCCGGCCGGTACAGGACCGCGTCGCACTTGACGCATTTTTTCCACAGGCCCTCGGGCACGTTGGAGCGCTTTTCACCCTCGTCACTGCGTACGCCGGAGGGCAAAATCTTGTTTATCCAACTCATGGCAAACCCCGCTCCCAAGAAGCCATCATTATAAACGCGCTGTGGGGCAACTAGGAAGCTGCGCCGTCGATCCCCTGGCGAATCGCCGCCACCAATGCGATCGCGGCGGCCATCGCCGCTTCGTGATCGCCGCCGGCTTCGATCGCTTTGGCCATGGCATTCACCAGGGCGCTGCCCACCACGACGCCATCGGCCACCGCGGCGACAGCGGCGGCCGAGGCTGCATCCCTGATACCGAAACCCACCGCAACGGGCAGCTGCGAATGCGCCCGAATCTGCCCGAGATGGTGCGCCACATCCGCCACATCCAGGTGCCCGGCGCCGGTGACACCCTTGAGCGAGACATAGTAGATGAAACCGCTGGCCGTCGCGGTAATCCGCCTGATGCGGGCATCCGGGGTGGTGGGCGCCACCAGGAATATATTGTCCATGCCGACCCGCTGAAGCTCGGCATTGACCGGCGCCACTTCCTCCGGTGGGATATCGACCGTCAACAGGGCGTCCACCCCGGCCGCGGAGGCCGCGTCAGCAAACGCCGCATAGCCCATATGTACCACCGGATTGGCGTAGCCCATCAACAGTACGGGGGTATCGGCATCACGCTGGCGAAACTCCCTCACCAGTTCCAGTACGCGGCGCAGGGTGGTGCCGTTGGCCAGGGCGCGCTCGTGGCCCAGTTGCAATACCGGCCCCTCCGACATGGGGTCGGAAAAGGGTACCCCCAGCTCGATTATATCGGCACCGCAGTCCACCATGCGGTGCATCAGCGGCACGGTGACATCCAGCCCGGGATCCCCCGCCACCACGTAGGGAATAAGCGCCTTGCGCCCCCGTTGCGCCAGTTGCTGAAACCGCCCCGCTAATCGACTCACTGCCTGCTCCCCTTAAAACTGTATGCCGTCGATCTGGGCGACGGTATGGATATCCTTGTCACCGCGTCCCGACAGGTTGACGACAACGACCTGCTCCGGCGTCATCTGCGCCGCCAGTTTTTCCGCGTAGGCCAGTGCATGGCTGCTCTCCAGCGCCGGCATGATCCCTTCGACACGCGTCAGTGTATGAAATGCCCGCAGGGCCTCCTCGTCGTTGGCCACAACGTAATGGACCCGGCCCAGGTCCTTCAGCCACGCGTGCTCAGGGCCGACGCCGGGGTAATCCAGGCCGGCGGAGATAGAGTGGGTGTGCATGATCTGGCCATCCTCGTCCTGCATCAGGTAGGTCCGGTTGCCGTGCAGCACGCCCGGTGTACCCGCGGTCAGGGGTGCGGCGTGCTGATTGGACGCTATACCGTGGCCGCCCGCCTCCACCCCGTACATGGCGACACCCTCGTCCGCCAGGAAAGGGTGGAACAGGCCTATCGCATTGGAGCCGCCGCCCACGCACGCCACCAGGGCATCGGGCAGTTTACCGGTCTGCGCCTGTGCCTGGCGCCGCGCCTCGCGGCCGATCACACACTGGAAATCCCTTACCAGCATCGGGTAGGGGTGGGGCCCGGCGACGGTGCCGATGATATAAAAGGTGTCGTCGATGTTAGTGACCCAGTCACGCATCGCTTCGTTCATGGCGTCCTTGAGGGTGCGCGAGCCCGAGGTCACCGGCAGGACGTCCGCCCCCAGCAACTTCATCCGGTAAACATTCAGTGCCTGGCGCCGCACGTCCTCCTCGCCCATGAATACCTGGCATTTCAGCCCCAGCCGTGCGGCGATGGTGGCGGTTGCCACCCCGTGCTGGCCGGCACCGGTCTCGGCGATGACGCGGGGCTTGCCCATATGCTTGGCCAGCAGGGCCTGGCCCACCGTGTTGTTTACCTTGTGGGCACCGGTGTGATTGAGGTCTTCACGCTTGAGAAAAATGCGTGCGCCACCGATCGATCTGGACCAGCGCTTCGCCTCGTACAGCGGGGAGGGACGCCCGACGTAATGCGCCAGGTCTTCGTCCAGTTCCCGCTGGAACGCCGGGTCGGCGGAGAGCTGGCGATACACCGCCTCCAACTCGGCCAGGGCCGCCATAAGGGTCTCGGCCACGAACTTGCCGCCGTAATCGCCGAAGCGACCATCCACATCGGGTACCGCGGCATAGACACTGTTTTTCAGCTCACTGCTCATCAACTGCTCCGTCAATTAACGCGTCGGCGGCCCTGACGGCCGCGATGAATCGTTGGATTTTGCCTGCATCCTTGCGCCCCGGGGCAAACTCTACCCCGCCGCTGACATCGACAGCGGCCGGTCGCAAGTGCGCAATCGCGGCGCCGACATTGCCCTCGTCGAGGCCGCCAGCCAGCACGACCGGCAGCGGCAGCGGCTGCCCCGCCAGCGCCCAGTCGAACGTCTTGCCGGTACCACCGGGCACGCCCTCCTGCCAGCTGTCCAGCAGGATTGCGCGGGCAGCACCGTAGTCCGCGCAGCGCCGGGCAAGCGGCACCCCCTCACGCACACGCAGCGCTTTAATCCAGGGTCGATGAAATTGCTCACAGAACGCCGCCGGTTCCTCGCCGTGAAACTGGAGGATGTCCACCGGTACGCTTTCAAGTATACGCCGTATGCCCTGTTCCGTTTCATCAACGAACAGCGCCACCACGGACACGAACGGCGGGACCGCCGCAACAATCCCTGTCGCCGCTGCCGCCGACACCGCCCGGGGGCTGCGGGCATAGAACACGAGCCCGATGGCATCCGCTCCCGAGGCAACGGCTGCGCTCGCGTCCGCGGCGCTGGTGATGCCGCAGATCTTGATTCGGGTATGGGTCACGTGGGTGATAAACCGGGTGCAAAAACAAGGCGCGAATGATACCAGACAGGCCTCACCGCTGTCTGCACGGGGAGGCGTTCAATTCGGCGGCGGGCCCAGCAGCAGCGGTCCGTAGGGGGTCGGCGGCAGGCCGTAGCGAGGGGGGTATTCCACCTCGACCAGGTACAGGCCGGCGGCGGCGGCGGTATCGGCGGCCAGCCTGCGATCACGGCCCTGCAGGAGTTGCTCAATCCATTGCGGCGGTTGGCGACCGAGCCCGACAGCCGCCAACGAACCGACGATATTGCGCACCATATGGTGAAGGAAGGCGTTGGCCTTGATATCGACAACAACCAGATCGCCCCGCCGGCTGACTTCGAGCGATTGCACATTGCGCATCGGGCTTGTGGACTGGCAGGTGGCGGCCCGGAACGCGGAAAAATCCCGCTCCCCCAGCAGGCACTGGGCCGCGTCATGCATCACCGCATGGTCCAGCGGCTGGCGCTGCCAGCTGATTTGCCCGCCGAGCAGCGCGGGGCGCACCGGCGTATTGGCAATCAGGTAGCGATAGCGTCGCGCGAGCGCGGAAAAACGCGCATGAAAATCCGCCGGAGCCGCGACCGCCCAGTGCACCCGGACATCGGGCGGCAGGTTGGCATTGACACCCAGCACCCAGGCTTTGGCACTGCGCGCAACCGGCGCCTCGAAATGGATGATCTGCGCAAAACCGTGCACGCCCGTGTCCGTGCGGCCGGCGCAATGGACCCTGACAGGGGCGGCCGCAACGGCGGCGAGCCCGCGTTCAAGGGTGGTCTGTACGGTGTTGATCGAGCGTTGGGGCTGTGCCTGCCAGCCGCTGTAGCGGCTGCCATCGTACTCTATGCGACAGGCGATGCGGCTGCCCGCAGGCAGCGGGTCAGTCGCAAACGGGGTTTGCCACTCAGCCAATGCGCTCTAACAGAGCCCTGGCTTCGGCCTGGAGTTCCTCATTGCCCTCGGCGGCCACCTCTTCCAGTATCTGGCGGGCACCGTCGTCGTCTCCCATATCCATGTAAGCGCGGGCGAGATCCAGTTTGGTGGACATGCCGTTGCTTTCGGCGGCAATGACCATGTCGCCGTCCAGGTCATCCCCGGCCAGATCGGCATCATCGAAATCCGCGGACAGATCGAGTTCATCGTCCAGGCTCTCGAGGGCGGGCTCCTCGATCTCCAGGCCGCCGAAGTCCGATTCCAGTTCACCGTCGAATTCGGCCAGCAGCCCCGCGTCATCCCTGTCGCCCTCGGTTGCGAAGCCTTCCCTCGCCGCTGCAGCCGTGCCGACACCCAGTGCCGTGCGCGCTGCGGCGATGCTGTCGGCATCACCGAGGGACTCGAGCTCGCTGAACTGCTGCTCAGCGGCGGAACGATTGCCCGTCTCCATGTAGAGCTGTACCAGTTTGAGCCGGTAGCCCGCGTTGTCGGGATCGTTGGCCAGCGCATTCCTGAGCAGGTCGATAGCCTGGGGGTAGCGCCCGTAGGCGATATAGATTTCGGCTTCGGCGAGCGCATCGCTGCCCTCGTCAGAGACGTACTCGTCGTGCTTGCGCTGTCCGTAACCCCGGTTCGACTTGCCCGGTTCGGGACTCTCTAGCTCTTCGTCCAACGCCAGTGGCTCAACGGCGTCCTCTACTTCCAGTGCCTGGTCGGTGAGTTCGACGTCGGCGAAGACATCCCTGGCCGGCGCTGGCACCGCCACCGGGACATCATCCTCTGCCGCGTCCGAACCGCGACGGCGGATATAGAATATGCCAAGCACCGCCAGCACGATCGCACCCAGCACGAACCACAAATTGCTGAAAAACCCTGTGGACTCATCGGGCTGGGCCGGTGCGGGAGGGGGTGCAACCGGCGCTTCCTCCGGTACCGGCGCGGGCTCTACTGCCGCGGCGGCGGGCGCTTCCACTGCCACTGCGGTTGCCGTTTCTACCTCAACAACCGGCGCCTCCACCGGCTCCTCGCCCGCGCTCGCTGTATCAGGCGCAGCGGCGGCCGGGACGTCGGCGATTTCGGCCGCGGGCATACCGGCCTCGGGGGCCTCCCCCGCCTGGTCTCCCGCTATCACGCCCTGCAGCGCGGCGATCTGGTCATCCTTGAGGGTGACAATACGCTGCAGGGTCTCGACCTGCTGCTCCATTGAGGCGAGCCGCTGTTCCAGTTCGCTACGCTCCAGCGCTGCCTTGTCTGCATTTTCCATGGCCGCCGCACTGGCACCGGCCGCCGCCTGCGGGGCCGCCGCTTCCGGCGTGTCCTCGGGTTCAGCCGAGATGCGCAGCGAAGGACCGCTGCCATAGCCGGTTTCCAGCGACTTGCCTTCGCGCCAGGCTTCATTCTGGTGGCGCACTTCCGCGAGGGCCTGGTTCAGGTCACCGGAGCTGATCTCACCCTCGGTGGGCAGGTAAATGATATAACCGGCCTTGATCCGGTTGATGTTGCCACCGATGAACGCATCCGGGTTGAGCCGCTGGATGTCGAGCATGGTCTGGTGTACTGACGCGCCGCCGGGACGTGCCTGGGCGGCTATCTGCCACAGGGTATCGTCGCGGTGGATCATGTAGCGGGTACCCGCCACCGGTGCCGGGGAGGTGCTCGCGTTGAAGCCGCGCGTGGGCATGGCCCCCGGCGCGAGGTTTGAATTCCTTACGTCAACCCGGGTCCCGGTCGTTGCGACTACTTCCGATTTTTTTTTTGCGGGTTCGGGCTCGCCATCAACCTCCGCCACCCGGCTGCTGGCCGAAATAACGGGATTGGTCTGGTCGAAAACGGGTGGATCCACCAGTACGGTGTACTCGCGCAGCAGGCGCCCGGAGGGCCAGCGCGCCTCGACGATAAAATCCAGGTACGGCTCCAGCACCGGGTCTTCCGAGGTGATGAGGATACGGGCGCGGCCGTTGTCATCGATCTCGACATTAAAATTCAGACTGGTAAGAAAATAGGCGCGATCAACACCCATCCGCTTGAAGTCTTCGGTGGTTGCCAGTCGGATCCGGATCTGGTCTTCGTGCAGACCACCGACATTGAGCAAGTCGACCTGTGCCCTGAGCGGTTCGTTCAGGTAAGAACCCAGGGTCATTTCCCCCAGGCCCATTGCCATCAACGAACTTGCCTGAACACACCCCAGTGAAAAAACTACAGCAGCAAACTTTCGAGCCATACCGATGCCTAATTATTTTTCCTGCTTTATCCTACACCGGCCTCCCCAAGGTCCGGCAACTGGTTCGGAATACGATTGGCACGACGCCCGCAAATTGCCCCTACAGACGCTTGCGCTACCGGCTGAAACGTAGCGCTAAATGGTGCCTCCGTGCACTCTCTATATTCCGAATTACCGTCAAGTATCAGTGATGTACCAGCATTAATCAAGGTAAGTTGTTATCAAGCTTTCAGCAATTTGCACACTATTGAGGGCGGCCCCCTTGCGCACATTATCGGACACAATCCACAGGTCCAGGCCCCGCGGGTGGGAGATATCCTCGCGGATCCGACCCACGAAAACCGGGTCCTGGCCGGCCGCCTCCACCACCGGGGTGGGGTAGCCGCCGTCATTGCGCTCATCGACAACCGTGACGCCCGGCGCCTGCTCCAGCAGGGCGCGGGCCTCGGCGGCGCTGATTTTGTCTACCGTTTCTATATGCACCGCCTCGGAATGGCCAAAAAAGACCGGAATCCGCACACAGGTCGGGTTTACCTGGATGGAGGGGTCGCCAAATATCTTGCGGGTCTCCCACACCATCTTCATTTCCTCACGGGTATAGCCGTTGTCCTGGAACACATCGATATGAGGGATGGCATTGAAGGCGATCTGGCGCGGGTAGACCTCGCACTCGATTTCCTGGCCGTTGAGCAGGCGCGCGGTCTGCCCCGCCAGTTCTTCGATAGCCTCTTTGCCGGTACCGGACACCGCCTGGTAAGTGGCCACGTTGATGCGCTCGATGCCGACCGCATCGTAGATGGGCTTCAGGGCCACCAGCATCTGGATGGTGGAGCAATTGGGGTTGGCGATGATATTGCGGGTGGTGTAACCCGCCAGCGCCTCGATATTGACCTCGGGCACGATCAGCGGAATGTCCTCATCCTGGCGAAAATGCGAGGTATTGTCGATCACTACGCAGCCCGCCGCGCCCGCTTTCGGGGCGAATTCGGCGGAAATACTGCCGCCGGCAGAAAACAGGCCGATCTGCGCCTTGCTGAAATCGAACTCGGCCAGATCCGTCACCGGAATCGACTTGCCGTGGAACATGATGGTCTTGCCGGCGGAGCGGCTGCTGGCCAGCGGGTACAGGTTGCGCACCGGAAACTTGCGCTGCTCGAGAATGGCGATCATCGCCTCCCCCACCGCGCCGGTTGCCCCCACCACTGCCACATCGTATAACTTGCTCATCTGTCTTGTTCCTCCCTACTGTTTATCCGATCAGGCCCGCAGGGCCGCTATTACCGCCTCGCCCATGGCAGCGGTATTCACCAGCTGCTGCCCGGGGGTGTGGATGTCCGGGGTGCGCAGGCCCGCATCGAGCACCGCCCCCACCGCCCGCTCAATGGCATCCGCCGCCGCCGGGCAGGCCAGGGTGTAGCGCAGCATCATCGCCACCGACAGGATAGTCGCCAGCGGATTGGCTTTACCCTGTCCGGCGATATCCGGGGCGCTGCCGTGGCAGGGCTCATACATACCCCGGCCGGCCTCGTCCAGCGAAGCCGACGGCAGCATGCCGATCGAGCCGGTGAGCATCGCGGCCGCATCCGACAGGATATCGCCGAACATGTTACCAGTAACCAGCACGTCGAACTGCTTGGGCGCTCGCAGCAACTGCATGGCGGCATTATCTACGTACATATGGCTGAGTTCGACGTCCGGGTACTCGGCTCCGACCTCGTCCATCACCTCGCGCCAGAGCACCGTCACCTCCAGCACGTTCGCCTTGTCCACCGAGCAGACCCGGCGATCGCGCTTGCGGGCGAGATTAAACGCCAGGTGGGCGATCCTGCGTATCTCCGACTCGCGGTAGACATAGGTGTTGAAGCCCTCGCGCTCACCATTGTCCAGGATGCGTATTCCCCGCGGTTCGCCGAAGTAAATCCCGCCGGTCAACTCGCGCACGATCAGTATATCCAGGCCCGCCACCACCTCGGGCTTGAGGCTGGAGGCGTCCGCCAGTTGCGGGTAAAGAATGGCGGGGCGCAGGTTGCCGAACAACTGCAATTCGGAGCGTATGCCCAACAGGCCGCGCTCGGGACGCAGGTGGCGCTCCACCCCGTCCCACTTCGGACCGCCCACGGCGCCCAGCAAAATGGCGTCCGCCGCTTTTGCACTGGCCAGTGTTGCCGGCGGCAGGGGCACACCGGTGGCATCGATGGCGGCGCCGCCGAGCAGGCCGTGTTCCAGCGCCAGGTCGAGGCCGAACCGGGCGTCCACTGACTCGAGGACCTTGACCGCCTCGGCCATGATTTCAGGGCCGATGTAATCGCCGGGAAGGACCAGTATCTTTTTCGCCATGTTGTCTGTTGCTCCGCTTATTTGATGACGTCGAACAGCCAGGGCGAGCGTTCCCTCGCGGCCTGTTCATAGGCGCGGATGGCGGCGCCGTCCTCCAGGGTGAGGCCGATATCGTCCAGCCCCTTCAGCAGGCAGTGGCGCCGGAATTCATCAACCTCGAACTCGTAGACCTCGCCGGTGGGCGTGGTGACCTGCTGCGCTTCCAGGTCCACTGTCAGCTCGTAGCCCTCGGTGGCATACATCTGCTCGAACAGGGTGTCGACGATGGCGGCGTCCAGCACGATGGGCAGGATGCCATTCTTGAAACAGTTGTTGTAAAAGATATCGGCAAAGCTGGGTGCAATGAGGCAGCGAAAGCCGTGATCCTCCAGTGCCCAGGGGGCGTGCTCGCGACTGGAGCCGCAGCCGAAATTTTCCCGCGCCAGCAGGATACCCGCACCCTGGTAGCGGGCCTGGTTGAGCGGAAAATCGGGATTCTGCGGCCGCCTGCTGCAGTCCTGCCCGGGGTAGCCCTCGTCCATGTAGCGCAGGTCGTCAAACAGGTGGGGGCCAAAGCCGCTGCGCCTGATCGATTTCAGGAACTGCTTGGGAATGATCAGGTCGGTGTCCACATTGGCCCGGTCCATCGGCGCCACCCGGCTTCTTTCGGCGATAAAACTTTTCATACCTGTTCCTCCTGCCAGTCGCGCACGTCGACAAAATGGCCCGCTACCGCTGCCGCCGCTGCCATGGCGGGACTCACCAGGTGGGTGCGACCGCCAAAACCCTGGCGGCCCTCGAAATTGCGGTTGGAGGTGGAGGCGCAGTGCTCCCCCGCCCCCAGCTTATCGGCATTCATCGCCAGGCACATGGAGCAGCCCGGCTCGCGCCACTCCATCCCGGCATCCAGAAACACCCTGTCCAGGCCCTCGGCCTCGGCCTGCTTTTTCACTTCGCCGGATCCGGGCACCACCAGCGCCTGCTTGACCGACGCCGCTACCCGCCTGCCCCTGACCACTGCCGCGGCCGCCCGTAAATCCTCTATACGCGAGTTGGTACACGAGCCGATAAAGACCCGGTCGGGCCTGATTGCGGTAATCGCCGTGCCGGGCTGCAGGCCCATGTACTCCAGCGCGCGCTCCACTGCCGCCCGCCGGGTAGGGCTGTCGATGCTGGCCGGGTCGGGCAGGTGGCCGTCGATGGGCAGCACCATCTCGGGCGAGGTGCCCCAGGTGACCTGCGGCTTGATGTCCTCGCCGCGCAATTCCACCACCCGGTCGAAGACCGCATCGGCGTCGCTGTGCAGATCGCGCCAGGCGGCAACGGCCCGATCCCACATTGCGCCCCGGGGGGCAAAAGTGCGGCCTTTGACATACGCCAGCGTGGTGTCATCCACCGCCACCATGCCCATGCGCGCGCCGGCTTCGATCGACATATTGCACATGGTCATACGGCCTTCCATGCTCATGTTGCGCACTACCTCGCCACCGAATTCGATGGCGTAGCCACTGCCGCCGGCGGTGCCGATTGCGCCGATGACCGCCAGCACCACGTCCTTGGCGGTCACCCCGGTCTGCAGGGCGCCGTCGATGCGCACCAGCATGTTCTTCATCTTCTGCTGGATCAGGCACTGGGTAGCCAGCACATGCTCCACCTCCGAGGTGCCGATACCGTGGGCCAGGGCGCCCAGTGCACCGTGGGTCGAGGTATGGGAGTCGCCGCAGACCACGGTCATGCCGGGCAGGGTCGCGCCCTGCTCCGGGCCCACCACGTGCACGATACCCTGGCGCCGGTCGTTGATTTCAAACTCGACGATGTCGTAATCCCGGCAGTTATCATCCAGGGTCTGTACCTGCAGCCGCGAAATCGGGTCGGCTATGGCCGCGACGCCGCCGCTGCGCTCCACCTGCTCGGTGGGGACATTGTGGTCGGGCGTCGCCAGGTTGGCGTCCCGCCGCCACAGCGAGCGGCCGGCCAGGCGCAGCCCTTCAAAAGCCTGGGGCGAGGTCACCTCGTGTATCAGGTGACGGTCGATATAGATAATGGCGCTGCCATCGTCGCGCTGCACCACCACGTGGTCGCGCCATAACTTGTCGTACAACGTCTGTCCGGCCATGGGACTCACCTCTGGTTGAAAATTCGCTGGATGGACTATTTCAGGCAGGGAATTATGGGCTTGCCTTTTTAATAACTCAAATTTATTATTTTTATATATTGCATTCCTATTAGGAATTAATAGGTGGATACCCAGAACCTCAAGGCCTTCCTGCTGGTGGCGGAGTACGGATCCTTTTCACTGGCGGCTGAAAAACTGCACCTGACCCAGCCCGCCGTCAGTAAACGGGTCGCACTGCTGGAGGAACAACTCGGCGCCAGCCTGTTTGACCGGATCGGCCGCAACATCGGCCTGACCGAGGCGGGCCGGGCACTGCTGCCCCACGCAAGGGCTGTACAGTCGGAACTCGATGCGGCGCAGCAGTCCGTGCGCGACCTGTCAGGCGCCGTCGCCGGCCAGTTGCGCCTGGCCACCAGCCACCACATCGGCCTGCACCGGTTACCCCCGGTACTCAGCGCGTTCAGCAAGGCCTACAGCGGGGTACTGATCGATATCGACTTCATGGACTCGGAGCAGGCCTACGAACGGATCATGCAGGGCAGGGCCGAACTCGCCATCGTCACCCTGGCGCCGGTGCGCGAGGCCAGTGTCGTCACCCTGCCGATCTGGCCCGACCCGCTGGATTTCATGGTGGGGATTCACCACCCGCTGGCCCAGCACACCGGCCTCGACCTGCGGGCCCTGAGCGAGCACCCGGCCATTCTACCCGGCCTCAATACCTACACCGGCCAGATTGTGGCCAGGTTGTTTGACAGCCACCACCTGGGCCTGCAGGTGTCCATGGCCACCAATTATCTTGAAACGATTCGCATGATGGCCTCGGTGGGGCTGGGCTGGACCGTACTGCCGCGCAGCATGCTGGACGAGACGCTCGTCGCCTTACAGGTAGGGGATACGGGCATCGCCCGCACCCTGGGCATCGTCTACCACCGGGGCCGCAGCCTGTCGCGCGCTGCCCGGGCGTTTATCGAGGTGGTGCAGGCGTCGGCATAGGCTCACTCGCCGAGAAAACCCGGCGTCCGGTCGCCGATAGCGCCGGGTTTTACCATGCCCTTGTGATCGGGCAGGTAAAAGGTGCCGTTGAACCTCGCCACCACCCCCTGGCCATTGACGATCGCGCCACTGCAGAAGCCAAAGCGTCGCTTTACCGTCACCAGGTGCACGTCGGCCTGTATCCACTGGCCGATGCGAGCCGCCGAAATAAAATCGACAGCGAGATTGATGGTCGGGCTGCCCGCCAGCACCCCGCGCGCCACATTCACACCGTTGGCGGCGGCAATATCCGCCAGGGTCATCAGCACACCGCCATGGCAGATGCCCATCAGATTACCGTGGTGCTGCTGCACCACCAGGCCGAAACTGACCGAGTCGCCCTCGATCCGGCGGTAGCTGGGTTGAATGGTATCGGTGAATCCCAGGCCCGTGGGCACGGGAATGAAGCCCGCCGGCACGGTCTCTACACTTATTTCACTCATAGCGGGTCATAGCCTCAAAAAATACCCATCGCCAGGCCGGTGGCAAAAGCCGCGCCCAACTCCCCTGCGGCCCGCAGGTGGGCCTCGGTCACTTCACCCCGCAGGATTACCGGCTCCGCGGCCGGGGGAAACGGGTAGCCGGACATAATCCGCTGCAGTTGGCGCACCGCGCCGCGGCCGTCATTGCCCGCGCTGACCAGCAGGGCGTAGGGCAGCACCAGTTCATGCGCTATCGCGGGGTAGAACGTCCGGTCGAGAAAATCCTTCATACCGCCGCTCAGGGCAGCGGAATTTTCCGCGGCGACCAGTAGTACCCCCTGCGCCCGTCGCAGGTCTTCCACCCCCGCATCCCAGGCGCGCCGCACCACCACCTCCACGCCGGTCTCCGCCAGCGCGCCGCGCCAGGCGGCCCTGGCCAGTTGCGCACTGGCGCCACTCTGGCTGTGATAGGCGATAAGGAGTGATTTCATAGGGCCCCGACAGATCCGCACCGTGCCGATTGGAACACAGCCCGCCCGGACTGTCATGTGCCGCCAACACTCGCTGCCTGGCCGCACCGCAGCGATTGTTTGATGGGCACTACATCGGCAGGCAAATGCTCAAGCTGGCAGAGTCGGAATAGTTATCCACAGGATATACTGTGGATAACTGTGGGGACAGAATAGCCGACGGGTTAGTGGTCACCCCGCGACTGGCCGGTTCGGGCACCGGCCGCCGGCAACGCGAAACCGACTTTAATAATATTGAATCAATAACTTAGCTATTTTTTACAGCGTATTTCGAGAGGCTGCCGGTGCCGACCCTGAAATTACAGGGTTATTTCACCGAATGTGGATACAATTCCCCGCTCACGGTTGGCAGCCACTTACCGGCCAAGCCGCGACACTCCATTGGTTGCAAATCTGAACCCGGCAGCACCCCTTCTCCTGCGGCGGCCCCGGGTGCCCGCGGTCTCACTCTTCGGGACCGGCCCCACGCCGGTCGCACTCAGTTTCGCTCGCAATGGCGTACCGACCAGCAGCAGTGAATCCTGGGGTTGCGCTGGAAATCCGGATCCAGGGTTGTCGGGGTGATGTCCTCGCACAGGAACTCCTGCGCCAACACTGGCTCCAGCTTGAAACCGCGCCGGTTATTGGAAAAATACAGCACCCCACCGGGGCGCAGCAGCGTCATGGCCGCCCGCAGCAACCCCGGGTGGTCGCGCTGGATATCAAAGCTTTCCGCCATCGCGCTGGAATTGGAAAACGACGGCGGGTCCAGCAGGATGAGGTCGTATCGTCCCTGTGCCTGCGGCATCCACTGGAGGCAGTTCGCCCTCACCGTGATGTTGGTGCGCTCATCAAGCTTGTTGTGGGCCAGGTTCTTGCGCAGCCAGGCCAGGTAGGTATTGGACATATCCACACTGGTGGTGGAGCGGGCGCCGCCCAGGGCGGCATGCACTGTCGCTGCGCCGGTGTAACAAAACAGGTTGAGAAAATCCGCGCCGGCGGCCTCCTGCCCCAGGCGCTTGCGCAGCGGGCGGTGATCGAGGAACAACCCCGTATCGAGATAGTCCTGCAGGTTGACCAGAAGCCGCGCCCGGCCCTCGCTCACACTGAATAACTCGCCCCGGTCATCCTGTTTTTCATACTGACCTGCGCCGCGCTGACGCCGCCGCTGTTTATACACTATGGCGCCCGCGGCGATTCCCAGCGCCGCGGGTAGGGCCGCATGTATTTCCGCCAGGCGGCGCGCGGCCGCCTGCGGATCGATACCCTGGGGTGCCTGGTACTCCGCCACGCACACGCGCTGCCCGTACATATCCACCGCCACCGCGTACTCCGGCATGTCGGCGTCGTACAGCCGGTAGCATTCGATCTGCTCGCGCTTCAGCCAGGACGCCAGCCGCTTGCGGTTCTTGCGGATACGATTGGCGAACATGTGGGCGCCCCCGGACAATTCGGCCGGCGCGACCCCCGCCGGCTCCCCGGCAGTTGCCGTTGTCACCGGCTGATCCGGCGGCCCGCGCAATTCATTGTCGACCAGGTCAAACAGCAGCAAGTGAGCGGCCAGCGCGCCATTCCACAGCGCATAGCGCTTGTGGCTGCGCAGGCCGATGGCCTTGCCAAGATCGAGATCCGAGGTGAACACCGCCGCCGACCAGCCCCGGAACTCCCGGACCATCACCGCGCCGAGTTGGTGGTAGAGTCCGCGCAACTGCGCCTTCTCACCCAGGCGTTCGCCATAAGGCGGATTGCAGACCAGCAGGCCCAGCGGCAGTGGCACGTGGCTGGGCCGGGTCAGTTCCGCCAGCGGCCGCACACCGACCCGCACGACTTTCTCCAGGCCGATCCTGGCGATGTTTTCCTCAGCGGTGCGGACGATACGCGGGTCGGCGTCATAACCGCGAATTTCCGGCAGGGTGCGCCCCCGGCCCCGCTCGGCCCGGCCCCTGGCATCCGCCACGATGGCCCGCCATTGCGGCTCGTTGTGGCCCCGCCAGTGCTCGAAGCCGAATCGCTGGCGACCCAGCCCCGGGGCAATATCCGCGACCATCATGGCGCCTTCAAGCAGCAGCGTGCCAGAGCCGCACATCGGGTCGATCAGAGCCCCGCCGCGCGCGGCGATTCCGGGCCAGTCGGCGCGCAGCAGGATCGCCGCCGCCAGGTTTTCCTTCAGCGGCGCCGCTCCCCCGCCCAGGCGGTAGCCGCGCTGGTGCAGGCTGCCCCCGGAAAAATCCAGCGACAGCACGGCCTGCTCGCCACCCAGTCGTATATTAATGCGGATGTCCGGGTCTTTGCGGGCCACCGCCGGGCGTCGCCCCAGTTGGTCGGCAAACCAGTCGACGATCGCGTCCTTGCTGCGCTGGGCGCCGAACTGGGTGTTGCGAATCTGGCGATTTTCACCGGAAAAATCGATGGCGAAGCTCTGCTCCGGGCCGAACAGCGCCGCCCAGTCCACCGCCTGCAATGCCCGGTAGAGGCTGTCGCTGTCTGCAGCCGCCAGCCGGGCAATGGGCAGCAGCACGCGATTGGCAAGCCGCGACCACAGGCAGGCGCGATAGGCCAGCGCCACCGGGCCACTGAAGTAGACCCCCGCCACGGTTTCCCGGGTCGCGGTGGCGCCAAGGCTCGCCAGTTCCGCCGCCAGCAGCGCCTCAAGGCCCTTCGGACAGGCCGCAAACCACTGGTCTTGTTCGAACTCACTGAGCGACATGGAGCGCAATATCCGCAATAAAATTGAAAATATTATTCAATATTTTCAATTAGTTAAAATATATACTGAAAGTGGTTACGAGGAGCCGGCCAGCGGCATGGGAGTCAGGTGCGGCTGCGCCTGGAGGCCACCGGGGCGCGTTTATGCTTACGCGGGGCCGCCTTCTTTTTCCGCGGGGTCCTGGCTTTGGCCTGGTCTTCCTGGCCGGATTTGTCTGCTACCGCAGCGGCGCCACCTTTACCGCTCCTGGCGGATTTTTCCGACTGCATGACGTCCAGCACCAGGCCGATCGAGCTTTGCATGTAGTGAATAAAGCGCTCGTACTCCGGATCGCTGAACCCGCGCAGCACGTCGTGCTGGCGATAAAGGTTGAGAAAACGCCGCTCTCGCTCGTACTGCTTGGGCAGGGCCAGCACACCCCACTGCTCCAGGGTCTTCTCCAGCGCCGGGTTGTAGGTGCGCATGAACTTGATCAGGAAGGGGATGGGGTCGTGGCGGGCCAGCAGCGAGGCGCTGCGCAGCATCACCTCCAGTGGCATGATGGTCTGGCCGCTCTCGATATCCTCCAGCATGGACTTGTCCGCCAGGCCCAGGCTCTCGGCCAGGTCCTTGAGCGACATGCCCGCGGTTTCTCGCGCGTCCTTGAGGAAATGCCCCGCCTCGGCCATCGCCTCCAACCGCTCGGGTTCCAACTGGTTGAGCACGGTGGAACGCAGCCAGTTCTCGCCAAACATGGCGGTCATTGCCGCCGTGTTACGCGCAAGCCCCAGGGTGCCGCCCGCCACCTGGCCGGTCAGCCGGCGCACGGAGTCGAGCAGCGATTCGGGTTCCTGATCTTTCTTTTTTCCAGCCATGGCCAAAGCATAGCCTATTAGTGCTGTGTAAGGTAAGGGCTAATGGTAGCCCCTGGGCATTCCCTCTCAGGAGCCGGCCGGCAGCCCGGTCTCGAGGGCAAAAATGTCGCGCAGGATGGAGCGCCATTCGTTGTACTGCGTCTCCAGGGTGCCGCTCAGTCGAAACACCCGGCCGCTGGCTTCCATCACGGTGGGGGCAACCTCGTTGTTGAAGCCCAGCGCCATTTCGTCCAGGTCCTGCTCCTGTATCTTGATCTGCTTGTAAGTGCTGTAGGTCTGTTCCATCGCCGAAAACGTGCCGCGACGGCCGATGCGCTCCTTGTTCTGCGCGCGGGCCTCATAGTCCTGCTGGTACAAGGCCTGCTCCCGGCCGTACTGGCGCCACAGGTTGTAGGTCGGCGCCATCTCCTCGTAGAGAGTGACGTACTGCTCGTCCACCGTGTCGACGAACAGGTGCTCCTGGTTGCGTATCCGCTCTACCCTCGCCATCATCGGGTCGCCGTCGGCGGGCAGTCGCACCACGCTGTAGATGCCCTCGGGGTCCTGCTGCAGGTAACTGCCGAAGGCGTCCTCAGACAGGCTCGCGGCGTAGCGCATTAACGCCACCAACCGGATGGCCTGCAACTGGCGCGTGTCCAGGCCAAGCCTGACCGCCAGCAGGTCATTGGCAATCTGCCGATAGAGGTCGATGTAGGGATCCTCGCCCTCGCTGGCCGGGTAATCGCGTTCGGAGGCGATGTCGCGGTAGGTCTTGTCCAGCCACGCCCTGCCGGTGGCGTCCCTGGCGGTGATCTGCACCACCAGGCTGCTGCCGTTCGATTGCAGGATTTTGCCAGTTACCAGCAACTCCGACGAGTTCTGCTCATCCGGCAGCACCCGCACCACGCCCCAGGCATTCGACGCCAGCAGCACCTGCCGCAGGAGCACCGGCATGAACTGCGCCTCGGCCTTGCGAATCTCCGGGAAAATACCCAGTTTGCTGTGGGTTGACCCATCCGCCGGTATACCCGGATCAAAAATCGCCAGGCCCACGTCCAGCATGGCATCCTCGGCAGTGGACTGCTCCACCCGCAGGGTGACGTTGCCCACCGGTGTCACCGCCAGCGCAGGGTCGTCGGGCAGCTCCTGCGCCCGCGCCGCTGCCGCTGCCAGGACCAGCAGGCAGGTGAGAATACCCGGCGCGATTGCCCGTGGCCACAGGTCCGTCACTGAGATTCTGTTGTACATACCCTGCCCCGGGAAATCGTCATTTTGCAGCTGTAACCGTCATCCTGCGGGGTATAGCGCACATATACCCGGTTTACGGTGAACGGTGATGTCACCTGGTCGGAGATCACCGTGGTGGCGATATTAAGCCGCTGGCCATCGGGGCCCAGGCTCATCACGTGCTGGATAGTAAGCCCCTCGGGCAGCAGGATCTTGAAAATGAGCTGGTGCCGGTCCCAGCCGCAAATTTCCTTGCCCAGTGGCGTTTCCACCGTGTGGTACTGGCCCGGGTAAAATTCGCAGGTGAGGGCGAAATCCAGTTCGCGCTTTACCTTGATATTGTGCTGGTCCTGCTCGACCTCCAGCAGTTGCGACTCGGTGATAAGCTCGGCCATCTGCGCCAGGCCGATAATGGAGGCCCCGCTGTTGGTGGTGCCGGGGCCACCGATCAGCATGCCGGGACCGGCCTGCTGGTAGACCCCGGTGCCCTGCGCGCGCTGCTGGGTCTGCTGGCGCAGGTCGCGCACCAGGGCATTGAGGTTGACCTGGATATTGTCGCTCTGGCTGAAATCAAGTTCCCAAAAACCAGTGAAATCGACGGCCTTGTCGGTCTGGTTGACCACCGGCCGCGGCTTCTGCGGTGCGCTGCTGCACCCGGCCAGGAACAGGCACAGCGACGCCAGCAGGGTCAGGAGTAAGCGGTGTGGGTTGGCGGCATTCATGGCGGCGCTAGTGTAACCCAGTGTCGCTCGCGGGAAATCTCCCCTCACCCATTTTTTTTATTTTTTTGTGGCCTTGGCGGGTTTGCAGTGTCAGCTGAAAAGTGCTTCACCCGCCGCCAGCCGCCGGCCCAGGCGCGCCACGTGGGCGGCGCTGCACCCGAGGGTCATTTCGTTGTGGCGCAGCCACAGGCAATAGCGCCACAGCGGGTAATCCCTGTCTATGCCGGTGCCGCCATGGACATGCTGGGTGGCGTAACTCACCCGGTGACCGGTATCCCCGGCCCAGATCTTGGCGATCTGCACCTCCGTGGTCGCACCCACGTCACTGCCCAGCAGCGACACTGCCTGGTAGGTGGCAAGCCGCAGGCACTCCACGTCGATATAGCAGTCGGCCATGCGGTGACCCACGGCCTGGAAGGTGGCCACCGGCACCTCGAACTGCTTGCGCTCGGAGGTGTAGCTCGCCGCCATCCGCATGGCGCAATCGGCCGCCCCCAGCTGGTGGGCGCACGTCGCCGCAATGCTGCGCTCGGCAATCCAGCGCATAATCCGGCTGCCATCGGCGCCGGTGATGATATCCGCCGCCGCCACCCGTACCGATGCCAGCGTCACTTCACACTGGGGCTCAAACGTGGTGACCTGCAAAGGGGTCAGGGTCACGCCGGCCGCGGCCGGGTCCAGCAGCACCACTGCCACGCCGTCAGCGGTTCTGGCCGCCAACAGTATGCGTCCGGCCTGCGCCGCAAAGGGCACGGCGGTTTTACTGCCGGACAGCACCAGGCCGTCGCCATCGGCGCTGGCGGTCAGCGTGTGTGGTTCAGCGGGATCATCGTTGAGATGCTCGGCCAGGGCCGCGGTCAATAACAGTTCACCCGTTGCCGCCGCCGGCAGAATCGCCTCCTTCATGGCCTCGCTGCCGAACTGCTGGATGGGGAGCATGGCGGCCACGCAGTGCGCTATGGCCGGCAGCGGCGCAATACTGCGGCCCACCTCCTCGATAAACAGCGCCAGCTCCATAAAACCAAAACCCATGCCGCCGTAACGCTGCTCCAGCGCCACCGCGGGCAGGCCGGCACTGAGCAGTTGCTGCCAGAGGGCCGTATCGAAGCGGGGCGACCGGAACTCATCATAGGCCGCCAGGCTCGCGGCGCTGACCTGCTCCGACAGAATTTTGCGCGCCAGTTCCCGCACTTCCTGCTGTTCCTGGCTGAAACCGAATTCCATACCCGTATCTCCCTGGCTCAACGGCTGGCCCGGGGCATCCACAGCCCCGCTGCCGAAATAATGTCACGCTGTATTTCATTGGCGCCGCCACCGAACGTGATAATCGACGCGGTGCGATACAGGCGCTCGAGCTTGCCAGCCTCCGCCGTGGTCTGCGCACAGCCCGCCCTGACAAGGCCCGCCTGGCCGACGATCTCCCCCAACATCCGGTAAATCTCGATGAAACCCTCGGAACCATAGACTTTCGCCGCCGAGGCGTCGGCCATCTCCAGCACACCCTCGGTCATCGCCCAGGACTGCTTGTAGACTATCAGCTTCATGCACTCGATCAGGGCGCGACATCGCCCCAGGTTCTGCTGCACCCAGGGCTGGTCTATCACCCGCCCGCCGGCCGCCAGCTGCGCCCTGCCCGCCCAGCGCACCACCTGGTTGAACAACTGCGACACCGGCCCGAAGTTGATCAGGCTGAGCCGCTCCCGGTTGAGCTGCCCGGTAATCAACTTCCAGCCGCCGTGCAACTCACCCACCAGATGATCGTTACTCACCCGGATATTGTCGTAAAAGGTGGCATTGGTGCGCACGCCACCCAGGGTGTGTACCGGTGTACAGCTCCAGCCCGGGTCCGTGTTCGGCACCAGGAACATCGAAATGCCCCTGTGCTTTTTTGGGGCGTTCGGGTCGGTGCGCACGGCGAGCCAGGTGTAATCGCAGAAATGGGCGAGGGATGTCCACATTTTCTGCCCGTTGATCACCCAGTCGTCACCATCGCGCACCGCGCTGGTTTTCAGGCTCGCCAGGTCCGTGCCGGCGCCGGGTTCCGAGTAACCGATGGCAATCAGCAGGTCGCCCATGAGAATTTTCGGTACCAGCTCGCGCTTGATCCAGTCGTTGCCGTGCTCGGCCAGCATGGGACCGACAGACTCCGTGGTGAGGAAGGGAAAGGGGTAGCCGGCCCGCATGATCTCCTCGACAAAAATAAACTGCTCCAGCGGCGTCATTCCGCGCCCGCCCCAGGCCTCGGGCCAGCCCACCCCGATCCAGCCATCGCGGCCCATCTGCCGCAGCGCATCACGCCACAGTGGGCCGCCGCCCTCCCCCATGTCGCGCTCGCATTCCGCGACAAGTTCAGGCGTCATCAGGGTAGCGAAATAGGCGCGCAGTTCATCGCGCAGCGCCAATTGTCGTTCAGTGAACTGTATATTCATGCAGCTCCCGGAGTTCAGGCTATCGATTGTCTGAAAAGTCTATTGGCTTTGGTGGCGCCATACTATCGGACCCAGGGCCAAAATGACTGACGATTCAGCTCAGGGTGGCCGTATTTCCTGCAAGCCACTTCCAACTACCTTTTCAACTGCGCGATAATCCCCTGCCACATGGCATCCGGCGCCGCATAGGGTGCGTAGATCGCCAGCCGGTCCGCGTGATCGCCGTACTTGTCGCGCAGTTTGCCGGCAATCTCCCCGGGCCGGCCCCGGGTGGTGAAGGCATCGAGGAAAGGTTCGTCGATATACGCGCCCAACTCCTGCCAGCGCCCCTCCTTGGACAGGCGGTTGAGTTCCGGCTGCAGCTCACCATAACCCACGGCATCCATGGGCGGCCGGTAGGCCGGCGTGGATGCATAGAAACCGAGCAACCCGCGCACACTCTCGGTGGCGGCGGCGCGCGCCTCGTCGCTATCGCCGGTGATGACGATGGCGTTGATCTGCAGCGTGAAATCCTCGCGCTGGCGGCCGGCGCGTGCAAGCCCACGCGTCACTGCCGGCAGGGCGGCGCCGGTGAGGAACGGCAGGTTGCTGAACGGGTGGACGATGAGCCCATCGGCCACCTCCCCCGCTACCTCTGTCATCAACGGGCCGAGCGCGCCCAGCAGCACCGGCGGCGGGCCGAACGGGTTGGGGCCGGGATTGAACATGGGCGTCATCAGGGTGTGGCGGTAGTACTCACCGGAAAAATCCAGACGGCTGCCGTCCTGCCAGCAGGCGAAAATGGCTTTCAGCGCCTGGATGTATTCGCGCATGCGCGCCGCCGGGTGACTGAACTCGACACCGAAGCGGTTCTCGATATGCGCTTTTACCTGGGAACCGATCCCGAGCAGGAAGCGGCCCTTGCTGAACGTCTGCAGGTCCCAGGCCTGGTAGGCCAGGTGCATGGGATTGCGCGGGAAAGCCACTGCGATGCCGGTGGCGATATCCAGCTGCGGCGCATGTTCGCTGGCCAGCGCCAGCGGCAGGAAGGGATCCCAGCTGCCCTCCAGTGTGTATACACCGTCGTAGCCGATGGCGGCGAGGCGGGCGGCCTCGGCCGCGGCGCCGCCCAGTTGCGCATAGAACGGGCCATCTATTTTCATGCCGCTTCCTCGTCCATGGGAGATCACCCGGAAAATACCACCGGGACAGGCGGCACGGTAACGCAGCGGCCTGCCGCCACCAACCGCCGCCTGCCCGGAGTCGCAACAATGTCCCGCCGGTTCAGAAAAGTGAACACCGGTGGCGGCCAGGTCGGCTACCATAGGGCACTTTGCACACAGGAGACACAGCCGCAATGAAGATCGGTATCTGCCTGCCCTACATGAAAGCCGGGCTGACCCGGGAGGACTACCAGGCCTGGTTCCAGGCGGTGGACGCGGGGCCGTTCCACAGCGTGTGCTGCGGCGAGCGCATACACGGGCCCGCCATGGATATGCGAATGGTGCTCGCAGCCGCCGCGATCGCCACCAGCCGGGTTGAAATCACCCCTACGCTGTACGTGCTGCCCATGCACAACGCCACCCGGGTGGCCAAGGAAATCGCCAGCATGGATATCCTGGCCGGTGGCAGGGTCAGGAACGTATCCATTGGTTACGGCGGCCGGGAGCAGGACTACACCGCGGTCGGTGCCCGGTACACGGGTCGCTACGGCCGGATGGACGAGCAGGTGCAGGAAATGCGCAGGGTATGGCGGGGGGAGGAAATGGTCGCCGGCGCCGGGCCCATAGGACCATCGCCGGTTACCGCCGGAGGCCCCCGGCTGCTGGCGGGGGCGATGGGGCCCAAAAGCATTGCCCGCTGCGCACGCTGGGCGGACGGCCTCTATGGCTGGTCTGCCAACGGCGAGCGGGCGGAACTCGCGCGGGTTTTCGCCATGGCCGACGCCGCCTGGGCACAGGCGGAGCGACCGGACAGGCCCTACCGGCTGGGCGGGTTCTGGTACACCCTGGCGGACAACGGCCAGCAGAAACTCTACGACTATATCTACGAGTACCTGGCGATCGCCGGGCCGGCGATTGCGACCATGATGGCAGAATCAGTCAATCGCAGCAGCGCCGACGCCGTCAGGGCAGCGGTCGACAACGCCGAGGCGGCCGGCTGCGAAGAGGTCTTCCTGGTACCCGCGACGGCTGAGATGGTAGAGGTCGAACGCCTGGCGGATATAGTGGCGACCCGGTAACAGGTCCGCCGGGCTCTCACCCTCGTTCCCGCCCGAGCCCTCGCCCGCCCTATAACTTTGTATATAGTGGCGCAACGCGATAGGAACTCCCCGTTGGGGCGGCTTACCGCTATAATCCGCCGCTTACCTGACCCAACCAAGCTGATTCCGGGGATATTTCATGGCAAAGCGCGTCTACCTGTTCAACGAAGGCACCAAGAGCGACCGGGAACTACTGGGAGGCAAGGGGGCCAACCTGTGTGAGATGACCAACCTGGGCCTGCCGGTGCCCTTCGGCTTCATCATCACCACCCCGACCTGCCGGGAGTTCTTCCAGGCGGGCAACAGGCTGCCCGCCCTGCTGGAACAGGAATACCGGGTGGCCCTGGACATCGTTGAGAAAAAAATGGGCGCGCGCTTCGGCGATCCGGCCAATCCGCTGTTGTTTTCTGTGCGCTCCGGCGCGGCGGTGTCGATGCCGGGCATGATGAATACCATTCTCAACCTGGGCCTGAACGACGAGATAGCCGAGGGCCTGGCCGCGAAGACCGGCAACCCGCGTTTCGCCTATGACAGCTACCGCCGGTTTATCCAGATGTTCGCCAATGTCGTCATGGGCGTGGACGGCGAGAAATTCGAGCACGAACTGAACCGCTACAAGGCCGCCCACGGCAAGACCCTTGACGTGGATATGAGCGCCGCCGACTGGCAGGAAATCGTCAACATCTACAAGACGCTGGTAGACTTCCCGGAGGACCCCTTCGTCCAGCTGAAAAAAGCGGTGGAGGCGGTATTCCTGTCCTGGCACACCCCCCGCGCCATCGTCTACCGCGAGATGAATAATATTCCCGATGCTCTGGGTACCGCTGTCAATGTGCAGGCCATGGTATTTGGCAATTTCGGCGAGGACTCGGGTTCCGGCGTTGCGTTTACCCGCAATCCCTCGACGGGCGAGCACCTGTTTTTTGGCGAATTCCTGTTCAACGCGGCGGGCGAGGACGTGGTGGCGGGCATCCGCACGCCGCTGCCGGTGGAGGCGCTCAAGGAGCGGCAGCCGCAGGTTTACGACCAGCTGTACCAGACCCAGGCACTGCTGGAAAAGCACTACCGCGACATGCAGGACCTGGAATTTACCGTACAGGAAGGCGTGTTTTACATGCTGCAGACCCGCAGCGGCAAGCGCACCGGCCGGGCCTCGGTGAAGATCGCGGTGGACATGGTAACGGAAGGGCTGATCACCGAAAGCGAAGCCCTGATGCGGGTGTCGCCCGAGCATGTCGAGGCGTTCCTGCACCCCATGGTGGACCCGGCGGCCAAGACGGATATCGTCGCCACCGGCCTGCCGGCGAGCCCCGGCGGCGCCACCGGCCAGGTCGTTTTCTCAGCCGAGGAGGCCGAAGAGCAGGCCGCCCAGGGGTTAAGTGTGATCCTGGTGCGGCGGGAGACCACCCCGGAGGATATCCACGGCATGAAAGTGGCCGCCGGGATCCTGACCGAGTTGGGCGGCATGACCTCTCACGCGGCGGTGGTTGCCCGCGGCATGGGGGTGTGCGCTATTACCGGCTGCGGCAGTATCTCGGTTAATTACAGCGAGGGCACGGTGACTACCGATAACGGCGTGGTGATAAAGCGCGGCGACATCATCACCCTGGATGGCACCTCCGGTGAAGTGATGCTGGGCGACATCGCCAAAACCGAGGCCAGTTCCAGCGACGATTTCCAGACCCTTTTATCATGGGCGGACAAGCACCGTCGCCTCAGGGTTCGCGCCAACGCGGAAACGCCCAGGGACGCGGCCAAGGCCAGGGAACTGGGCGCCGAGGGTATCGGCCTGTGTCGCACAGAGCATATGTTTTTCGACGCCGAGCGTATCGATATCATGCGGGCCATGATTCTCGCCGAGGACCTGCAGGAACGGCAGACATACCTCGACAAGCTGTTCGATTTCCAGCACGCGGATATCCTCGAACTGTTCAAGGTCATGGATGGCCTGCCGGTGAATATTCGCCTGCTTGATCCGCCACTGCACGAGTTCCTGCCGCAATCGGAAGAGGATATCGCCGCCCTCGCCGGACGCATCGGCAAGCCGGCGGAGACAATTCGCGAAATTGCCCAGGGGCTGGAAGAAGTCAACCCGATGCTGGGTTTTCGCGGTTGCCGCCTGTCGGTCATCTATCCCGAAATCACCACGATGCAGGTGCGGGCCATTATCACCGCCGCGGTAGACGCCACCGAGCAGGGCTTCAAGCCCTTTCCGGAGATCATGATCCCGCTGGTAGTCAACGTGCGTGAAATCCGCCTCGTCACCGATATTATCGAAGCGGCCATTCGCGAGGTGCTCAAGGGCAGGACGGTATCCATTCCCTACAAAATCGGCACCATGGTCGAAACCCCGCGCGCGGCCCTGGGCGCCGACCGCCTGGCGGACTCGGTGGAATTCATGAGCTTCGGCACCAACGACCTCACCCAGATGACCTACGGGTTTTCCCGCGACGACGTGGGCAAGTTCCTGCCCGCCTACCTGGCGAAAAAACTGGTGGAAAACGACCCGTTTGTATCGCTGGACCAGCGCGCGGTAGGCCGGCTGATGGAGATGGCGGTGAAAGAAAGTCGCGCCCGCAAGCCCGGCATCAAGTACGGCATCTGCGGTGAGCACGGCGGCGATCCGCGTTCGATCCGTTTCTGCCACGAGTTGGGGCTGGATTACGTCTCCTGCAGCCCCTACCGGGTACCCATCGCCAGGATAGCGGCGGCCCAGGCCAATGTTGGTGAGGAACTACCGGACTGATGTGATGGCCGCAGGCACCGGCCCGGTTGGCGCCGGTATGTGCCGCTAGCCCAGCAACTGGTCCTTCAGCACAAACTTGAGCACTTTCCCGGCGGGGTTGCGCGGCAGTGCCGGCACGATATGCAGGCGCAGGGGCAACTTGTACCGGGCGAGGAAGGGCTCGGCGAATGCGCGCAGTTCCTCCAGGGAGAGTTCCCTGCCCTCGTGCAGGGCCACTACCGCGGTGACAGCCTCGCCCCATTTTTCATCCGGCAGCCCCAGCACCGCCACCTCGGCGATATGCTCGTGCCGGTACAGCACCCCCTCCACTTCGGCCGGGTAGACATTCTCGCCCCCGGAAATCACCATGTCCTTAAGGCGGTCACAGATGAACAGGAAGCCCTCATCGTCCAGATAGCCCACATCGCCGGAGTGAAACCAGCCCTCGCTGTCGATGGCCGCCGCCGTGGCTTCGGGGCGATTCCAGTAGCCTTTCATGATATTCGGCCCACGCAGGCAGATCTCGCCGCGTTCGCCCGGCGCCAATTCCCGATTATCATTGTCGACGATACGGGTATCGCTGAACAGGGGTGGCTGGCCGGCGGAACCGAGCTTGCTCACCCCGAATTCCGGCGTCAGGAAAGCGGAAAAAGGCGCTGTCTCGGTCAGGCCATAGCCCTGGCAGAAAGGCACCCCGCGCGCGCCATAAAGTTCTATCAGAGACTCCGGCACAGGCGCAGCGCCACAGATGATGGTTGCGATAGAGCTGAGGTCCGTCTCGGCAAATTGTGGCTGCTGGGACATGAACAGGAACATCGCCGGCGCCCCGAACATGTGGGTGACCCGGTAGCGCTCGACATGTGCCAGCGCCGTCCCGGCATCGAAGGCTCGCATCAACACCACGGTCGAACCGGTGTGGAAAGACCCGATGGTCATCACATTGAGACCGCCGATGTGAAACAGCGGCGCGGCGGTGAGAATAATGTCGTCGCGGGAGCCGCCGAACGCCATCATCGCGTTGATGTTGTTCCACAGGATATTGCCGTGGGTGAGCATGGCGCCCTTGGGCAGCCCGGTGGTGCCGGAGGTGTACATGATGATGGCGACATCGTGCTGGTCCATCGCCACGGCCTCGGCCAGCGGCTCGGCCGCGCCGCGCTCGGCCGGCAGGTAGCGCCAGTCCGGCGCCTCGCCCTCGGAAGTAAAATAGCTGCGGCAGCACAATTTACCACGCGCAGGATCAATCACCGGGCGCAGCCCGTCGTCCACCACCAGCGTGTGCACACCCGCGTCATTGATGATAAATGTGAGTTCCTCGGCCGTCAGGCGAAAATTCAGTGGCACAAATATCGCGCCCAGCGCCTGGGCGGCAAACATGGTTTCCAGCAGCACCGGATGGTTGACACCGAGGAAGGCCACCCTGTCCCCCACGCACACGCCGCACTGGCGCAACAGACTGGCCTGGCGGCGCACACGGTCGGCAAACTCCGCGTAGGAGCTCTGCTCGCCCTCAAAAATCAGGGCCGTACGCTGCGGGCTCAGGCTTGCGCGACGGAGCATGAGCGCTGCGAGATTGGAGTCTATGCCGGGTCTGTGCATGGCTGTTTCCTCGATCTGGTTATGATTATGGTTGCTGCGCGGGGGCCGCTTTGTTTCCCCGCAGGGGTGCAGGTGGGCAGCTCCTGGCCGGGTGAACCGGGGATACTATCATGATGGAATAGGCCGTAGAATACGTTTGGAGTGACCCAGGCCCAAGGAAAATGACAGATGTCCGACCAACCGTGGCAAATTTTTGATCTGGCGCAGATCAGGCAGCGACTCAAGGGCAAACCGGCCGAATACCTTGAGTTCCTCAATGTACCCGCCCTGAATTGCGGTATCTACTTCCTCGCCGCCGGCAGCACCGACATGCAATCTCCACACGATGACGATGAACTCTACCTGGTACTCAGCGGCAAGGCGCAGATGCGCCTGGACAACGCCGAGCGGGCCGTGGGCCCCGGTTCGCTGCTCTACGTCGGCGCCACCACAGAACACTCCTTCTTCGAGATTGAGGAGGATATGACCCTGCTGGTGATTTTCGCCAATACGCACCGCACTTAAGCTTCGGGCAAAAATCTGCTAACGTTCGCGCCTCATTTTGCAACCGCCAGCAGAGGCCGCCCACATGACCAGCAGCTTTTACCCGCCCCTTCGCACCCTTATGGGACCGGGACCCTCCGATGTCTCGCCCCGGGTGCTGAGCGCCCTCGCCCGGCCGACCATAGGCCACCTCGACCCGCTGTTCGTCGACCTTATGGACCAGATCAAGGTGCTGCTGCAGTACGCCTTCCAGACAGGCAACGAGCTCACCCTGCCGGTGTCCGCACCGGGCTCAGCCGGCATGGAGGCCTGCTTCGTCAACCTGGTTTCCCCCGGTGACACCGTAATCGTCTGCCAGAACGGCGTGTTCGGCGGACGCATGAAAGAAAATGTGGAGCGCTGCGGCGCCACCGCCATCATGGTGGAGGACAACTGGGGTGAGCCGGTAAGTATCGACAAGGTCGCCGCCGCCTTCGACGCCCACCCCGAAGCGAACCTGCTCGCTTTCGTCCACGCCGAGACCTCCACCGGCGTGCGCAGTGATGCCGCCGCCCTGTGTGCGCTGGCAGCGGCTCGCGGGGCCCTGTCGATCGTCGACACCGTCACCTCGCTGGGGGGGATCGAGGTACTGGTCGATGCCTGGGGTGCCGATGCGGTGTACTCCGGCACCCAGAAGTGCCTGTCCTGTATCCCCGGTATCTCCCCGGTCACCTTCAGCCCGCGGGCAGTGGAGCGTATCCGCAACCGCAAGCACAAGGTGCAGAGCTGGTTTCTCGACATGCAGTTGATCATGGGCTACTGGGGTGGCAGCACCAAGCGCGCCTATCACCATACCGCGCCGGTCAACGATCTCTATGCCCTGCACGAGTCCCTGCTCATGCTGCAGGAGGAGGGACTCGAAGTGGCCCATCGCCGTCACCGTCGCAATCACCAGGCACTGGTCGCCGGGCTCGAGGCCATGGGCCTGGCCATGGTGGTGGCACCTGAGCACCGCCTGCCCCAGCTCAACCTGGTGCAGATACCCGCGGGTGTGGACGATGCCGCGGTGCGCAACGCGCTGCTGCAGGAGTACGATCTCGAGATCGGCGCCGGGCTGGGCGCGCTGGCGGGCAAGACCTGGCGCATCGGCCTGATGGGCTTTGCCAGCAACGAGCGCAACGTGCTGTATTGCCTGAGCGCACTGGAAGCCATCCTGGCAAGGCAGGGAGCAGCCATCCCGGCGGGCAGGGCCATACCGGCGGCGCGGGCGGTATTCGGCAGTTAATCTCCCGCCGCGGGCCGGCAGCGGCCGCGCTTGTCAGCCCCCGGACAGCATCCGCCACATGGCCGCGGCGCGGTTGCCGCCGGTTTCGCGATGAACCAGGTAGTTCGCATGTGCGTCGGCGGGCGCACCGGGTTGCAGTTCGATGCTCCACAGGGGCGCCAGTTCATTCGGCACGATGGAGTAGCGAATGTCGATCACCCGGTTGGGGAAGCGCGGGTCGCTGGCGACATAGCCATTGCTGAACCAGCGGAATCGCTCGATATCCCGGGCCTGCAGGGAGCCCCGGTCCAGCCAGGGCATATCCCTGGGAATATCCAGTTTTTCTACTGAGGCACCGACAAACACCCGCGGCGACAGGCTGGCTCGCACCGCGTCCACGTAATAGCGCTGGTCCGTCTCGTACACTATTTTCCACACCAGGATATTGGCAAAGCTCGGTTTCGCCTCCAGCCGCAACGGCTGGTGACCCCGCTGGGCCGCTATCTCATAGCCCATCGCCACGGCCTCGTTGCGCTGCCACAGTCCCAGCGCCATGTAACTGCAGGCCCACAGCAGCCCGAGCCGGGCGAACAGCGGCCGCCCGCGCTTGCCCGCCAACACCACCGCCAGCAACAGCGGCAGGGTGAACAGGGGATCGATGATGGAGATCGTATTCCACGCGATGCGGACATCGCTGAAGGGCCAGAACAGCATGGTGCCGTATGTGGTGCAGGCATCCAGCAGGGCATGGGTGGCATACCCCAGGGTGCAAAACAGCCAGCTCTGGCGAAACGCCAGACCCCGCCTGCGCCCCAGCAGGCTGTGCAGTACCAGGGCGCACAGCAGCCCGCCCACGGGAATGAAGACCAGCGAGTGGGTGAACTGCCGATGGTATTCGAGAAACAGCAGCGGGTCGGTGCTGGAACGGATCAGGACGTCCAGGTCCGCAGCCATGCCCGCCAGGAACCCGAACAGGCCGGCGCTGGCGGCCCATTTGCCGTGCGCGGCGGTCGCCTGTGGCAGGGCCGCGCCCAGTGCGCCTTGTGTCAGCGGGTCCATGGGATTCTCCTGAAAGCCGGTGTGTTCTGGAGGATGAAGCGCACGTTACCCAATTCTCCGCCAGATAACCACTTATCCCCAGTGAAGTCTTTACACGACAGGCGAGAACAATACACTGGCTGTGTGGTCAAAGGTAGCGCTGCCGGAGCGCAGTCCCGGGGCTCTGCGCGAAGCAACCCGGGAACCGACGCATCAGCCAACGGGGAGTGAATCAATGCGAATAATCAGGGGGATGGCCGTGCTGGCCTGCCTGGCCTTAGTCGGCTGCACTACCAACCCCTACACCGGGGAGCAGCAGGCGAGCAAGACCGCCACTTATGGCCTGGGCGCCGCCGCGGTCTGCGGCCTGGTGGGCGCGCTGGACTCGAAAAAGAAGGCGCGCAACGCCGCCCTGGGCTGCGGCATCGTCGGCGCGGGTGTGGGCGCGTACATGGACGCACAGGAGGCCAGGCTGCGCGAGCAATTGCAGGGCACTGGCGTACAGGTGAGCCGCGAGGGCGACAATATCCGCCTGATCATGCCGGGCAATATCACCTTCAATTCCGATTCCTATGAGCTGCGCGCGAGCTTCTACCCCGTGCTCAATTCCGTTGGGTTGGTGCTGTCAAAATACGCGGACACCACCTTGCGAATCACCGGTCATACCGACAATACCGGCACCCGGCAGTACAACCTGACTCTCTCCGAGCGCAGGGCCGACAGCGTCGCGGACTACCTTGTCACCCGCGATGTCGCCCGCGACCGCATGTTTTTGCAGGGCGTGGCCTTCGATTCGCCACTGGCGGACAATGCCAGCGCCGAGGGGCGTGCACAGAATCGTCGGGTTGAGCTGTATATCCTGCCTAAAACGACCTAGCTGAACACTCAGTCGATATCGAATGAGTAGTACAGGTCCACTGAATTCTCCAGCCGGCTAACGACTTCCAGCCACAGGCGCGTCTGCAGGTACAGGCGAGCAGTGAGCACATTGACAGGTTCGTAGATACCCATTCCGTAGGACAGGTAGAGTCGCTCGCCGATATACCCCCCCACCGTGGCGGCGGTATCTGCCTCGGTACTGCCCTCGGCGCCGAAGGCGAAGTTGCTGATGCCGGGAATGCTGTTGAGTTCTGTCATCAGTGCCGTCTGGTTGACCAGGCCGGTACCCAGGGACAGGGCCATGGCGACACCGTCAGCGCCGGCGCCGCTGTCCAGGCCCCGACCTCTGACCAGGTAGGACATCGACTCGCCATGTGACATCACCGGGTCGGAAAACACCTCGAGTTTCGGCTGGTTCAGCGTGCCCTGCAACTGCAGGCCGACCACCACGTCGTCGCCCGTGATCTCGCGCTGGGCGCGCACGTCCAGTTCGGGGTTGTCCGGCGTTCCGGCAAAACTCACAGTGCCGCGCTGGATACGCAGGCGCTGCTGGTAAGCGCGCAGCTCACCCCCCAGTACAGTGAGATTGCCAAAGACCTGCATAGGCTGGCGCGGCTCCTGCCGCAACTGCAGGTCGCCGCCCAGTTTCGCGTTCACCATATCCCCCAGGATCTGGAAGTTATCCTCGATCAGCAAACCGATATCCATGCTCGTGTCGAACGGTGCGCGCTCGTATATCACGTTGCCGACCAGGTCTACCTCCACCACGTCATCGGACAGGGTGACACCGCCCGCGGGCAGCTGTTCGTGCTCCAGCGTGCCCTCATGCACGACGATGTCTCCGGTCAGGCGCAACAGGCCGCCGGTGAGTATCAGGTCCAGTTGCTCCGATACCTGCATCTGGGTATAGGGCGGCAGGAGAATTTCATGATGGTCGCCCTCCATTGCCAGTTCCAGGCGCCACTCCGGCTCGCTCAGCACACGCCCACTGACCTGCAACTGGCCTCCCCCCAAAAGCCCGCGCCCCTGCAGTGCGGCTCGATCGCCGCTGGCAGTCAGCTGCAGCTCAAACTGCTGCAATTCGGTGGGGTTGCCCAGCAGGGCAAAGTGCCCATTGGACAGCCGCAACTCGCCCCTGGCCGCGGGCTGGCCCAGCGAGCCTTCCAGTTGCAGCTCACCGTGCAAATCGCCTTCCAGCGCCGACATGGCGGGCACAAACGGTGCCAGCGATCCCAATTGCATGCCATTGACTACCAGCGCACCCGACAGTGGCAGTGTGCGCTTCGCGGGCAGGTGAAGCGCCAGATCTATTATCCGTGACTCGCCGGCGTAGCCGCCCGTGCTGAGAGCCAGACCGTCCCCGTCGTTGTGCACACTGGCCTCAATGCGCTGCCAGGACATAGTGCCGGACTCCTCGGCGCCAAAGTGGCGGGTGAGCACGATGTCGCGGCCATTTACCTCCCCATCGATGACCACCGCCCTTCCGGGCGACCAGTCCGCGGCAAACTGCCCCGCCAGGCGGCCGGTGAGTTCGAGGTCGGGCGGCAGGAAGCCCGCGAGGGCCGTCAGCTCACCGTCCAGTGCCAGGCTCGCGCTACCCTCCTGCGCCAGCAGGGCCTCACCCGGGCACAGCCGGCTCTGGCCGAATTGCCAGCAGTGCGGCGCCAGGCGCAAGCGCGCCGGCGCGGGAGTGAAATCGACCGCCACCGGCTCCGCCAGGTACCAGTCGCCCGCGGCAGTTTGCAAGGTGGTCGCCGCCAGATGCCCGGCCCATGCACCCTGCGGCAGCATGCCGCCACGTACCTCCAGCAAACCTTCAACATCGCCGCGTGCACGGATCGAGCCGACCTGGGAGGACTTGTCCCCGTGGACACGGATGGTGGTGGTATCGAGTTCGATGCCGGACATCGCGAGGTCGGCAAGCGTCATATCCAGGCTGAAGCGCCCTTCCCCCGCAGCCCGGTAATCCCCTGTGAGGCGGCCGCTGCCGATGACCAGCCCCTCCCATTTGATATCGCGCAGCGAACCGCTGGCGTTGAACTGCTCCCAGCCCGGCGCCAGCGAAGCCTGCAGGGACAGGCTGCCGTGGCTGCCGGACAACCAACGGCCGAGGTCGTCAATCGCGATATCAAGACGGCCGGGCAGCGAGCTGTCTGCCTCGGCCTGCAATACCATGCGGGTGCCGTTGAGCTCCGCCTTCAGCTCACCTGGCAACAGGCGCAGCCGGCTGTCTATTCCGCCAGAGCCGCTCAGGCGCGCGGGCAGCTCATTGAGCGTACCTTCCAGCTGGGCGCCAGCGATGGTCAGCTGCCACTCCTGGCCGGCGACCTCACCCAGCAATTGCACGCTCCCCTCGATATAGCCGGTGCCGTAGTCGCTCAGGGACTGCAGCGCCAGGCCACTGGTTTCGAGCAGGGCAGACCAGCGCAGTGTCTCCCCGTAGTCGAGCGCAGCCCTGCCCCACAATGTGTTGATACCACCGGCATCCTGCAGGCGCAGGTCCTCCAGTTCGAGTCGTCCGTTTTCATGGCTGCCGGCCATGCGTACGTCCAAAGCCCCATAACCGGGAGCGCTGGCCGTCGCGTCCAGCTGGAATACCTGGCGCGCGAGCCCACCGCTGACGTCAAGCTGCAGGGGGGCCGTAAAGCCAAGCTCCGCCAGCGATGGCGGCACTTCAACCAGTTCATTCAGCGCCAGCACCTGCGGCCAGTCCGCCTGGAGCGACAGCTGGAAAGGCAGCGCCGGATCGAGCGTGTCGGCGCTGGCGCTGGCGGCGATACTGAGCTGGCCACCGGTCCGGACCTCCACCGTCAGGGCCCGGAGATCCCCGCCGGCGCTGAAGCTCAGTTCGGAGCCCAGCACAGCGGGCCAACCAGCAACCGGCGGCAGCGTCGCCGTGCCCTCTGCGATCAACGGCCAGCGCTCGGCAAACTCGATCTGCGCGCCGGTCTGCCACTGGCCGAGCCCGGGGGAGCGCAAGCTCAGCTCCGCAAGGCGCAGCCGGGTCGCGCGCCAGTCGCCGCCGCGCAGGCGCAGCGATTCGAACGCCTGCCGGGTGCCGTCAATATCCAGCGCCGCCCCCTGCAGCTCCAGTTCCTCCACCTGCAATCGCAGGGGCAGGCTGATACGGGGCATCCCCGGCGCGGGGCTGTCATCACCACCCTCGGCCAGGATCAGTTGGGCATCCTGCACCAGCGCCCGCCCCACCCTGACCGTCGAACCGCTGATGGCCACTGCTCCCTCTATCCTCCCCTGGCGCCACTGCCCCCCTTGCCACACGACACTCAGCGCATCGACTTGCAGGTTTGCAGCTTCCATGGGTACGGGAAACTCGAACAGGCTATCATCATCGCTATTTTGTGGCGGCACAGGCTCGGTCGCCGGTTCCGCTAGTAACTCCAGGCTCAAATCCTGCGCATACAGCTGGGAAAAACAGATTCTGCTGTGCCACAGGCAATTCGGCGACAGCTCAATGACCAGCCCCGCCAGCGCCAGGCGCAGGCCCTCACCGTTCCACACCAGCCGTTCGAGCAGGATCTCACCCGCCAGGGCGCCGCCGCCGTAAGTCAGCTCGACGGGCAGCAGGCGCGCCGCGCTTTCTAGCAGCCAGCGACTTCCCCGTTCGGTGAAGGGCAGGAATGCCGCCGTGAGCACCGGCACCAGCACCAGGTACGCCAGCACCCGCCACCACAGCCGGCTCAAAACTCGGCCCCTATATTCAGCACGAGCCGCCATTCCGGGTCGTCCTCGCTGACACTGTTGGCCACCTCGACCCGAACGGCACCGACGGGCGACATATAGTGAACACCGAAGCCCGGGCCAACCTTGAGATTAAAATCGGTGGAATCGAAGGCGTCTCCGGCGTCAACAAACACCGCGCCGCGCCAGGTATCGGTAAAATAGTACTGGTATTCCAGCGTGCCGGTTACCAGCCGGTCGCCACCGACAACCAGCGTCTGCTGGCTACCGTTATCGCGAGTGACCTCGATTTCACCGCCGATGGACTGGTAGCCGAAGGCCCGGAGGCTCTGGGAACCCCCGGCAAAAAAGCGCAGCGAGGGCGCGAGGTTTATCCGGTCATCGTCCGCTATGAATACCGCGCCAAGGGCTGTGCGGGCGACGACGCGGTGCCGGGGAGCCGGTGTCACCACGTAGCTGAAATTTGCGGTAAGTCGCAGCAGGTCGATATCCGACCCCAGGTCCGCGCTGGCGCCCTCGAGCTGGTAGAACTGGCTGAACCCGCTGCTGGGGTCCACCAGTGAGCCGCCGCGATCGCTGCGGGAAAGCGTAAAGCCCGGCAGCAGGTAACTGCTGTTGTAATGCGTGTTTTTCAGCTCCCAGGATTCCGACAGCTCGCGCCCGGAGTAGCTGTACAGCCATTTACCCCGGCGGATTTCCCTGAGCGCACCCAGCTCCCATTGCTCGCTGTCGACATCACCAAATTTATTGTGTTCAAGCAGGACGGACAGATGGACCACATCATCCAGCGGATGGGACAGCGGAATGGTATAGGTGAACTGGACCCGGGGATTAACCACCGAATAGGAAATACGGGTCTGCTGGCTGTGCCCATAGCGGTTCACGCGGGGGGTTCGCCAGACCATGGAAACCCGCTCCTGGGTGTCGGTGCTGTAACCCAGTCCGACATCAAAGCCGTGGCTTTGTGCCGGATGCAATGTGACCGACAATGGCACCCGGTAATCCGTCACCTGGTCGAACAGGGGCTTGATGACGACACCGGCGAAGTAGCCGGTACGCTGCAGCTGGGCCTGGAAATACTGCAACCGGGACTGGTCAAAGTAGTCTCCGGCGTGGATGGGCTGCAGCGCGGTAAGCAAACCCGGCTCCAGATCGGTGTGGCTATAGTCGATAGCGCCGAAGCGGAATCGCTGACCCGAATCGTAGTGCAGGAAGATATCGGCCTGGTCACTGACCACATTGACCTTGACCTGGCTCTGGCTGAAGCGGGCATCGAAATAACCTCGTTCCTGGCCGAGCGTGAGTACCCGGGTCTTGAAGCGTTCGTAATCGCCATGGTTGAAAACATTGCCCTCGGCGAAGGGCGCCTCCCGGAACAGCTCCTGAAAAGCCTTGTCGTCCGCCGCCGCACCGCGCAGCTCGACACTGACCTGGCCGATCAGTACCGGGTCGCCGGGCGTCACGGTAATCTGCAGGCTCCAGACCGGCTCCGTCCGCTTGATGACCGTCTCTATATCGGGGTTGTAATACCCCAGGGCCTTCAGGCTGCTCTCCACCCGCTCCTCGGCCGTCGCCAGGAAGTTCGCCCGGTCCTGGGGTGTTTCCGGTGCGTCCCCCAGCCAGGCCCGGGCGTTGTCCAGGAGTGCACCTTTCAGGCCCACCAGCTCGTACTGCAGCAGCGGTTTGTCCGCCGCCGCCAGCGCAGATGGTACCACCAGCCACAGAAGCAGCAGGAAACCGCAGAAATAGCGCATGATCAGCCGGGTTGAATCAGGCTTTTTGTGCCCGGCCCCACACGTTGAACCCCGCGAATTTCGGCGTGCCGGGCAAGTACATGCTATCCATCTCGCCGATATGAAAACCGCCATCGCTCAATATCGCCGGGATATCGCGGTTGAGGTGACACCCCCCCAGGAGCTTGCCCCACCAGGGGTTAATGCGATCCTGCCAGGCGCGCACGCTGGCGTCCGGCGCCCTGCCATGCTCACAGAAAATGAGACTGCCCCCCGGGCGCAGCACCCGCGCCATGCCGTGCAGGGCGGTTATCGGGTCCGGGATAGTGCAGAGACTGTAGGTGACCAGCACCGTATCGACGCTGGCATCCTCCAGGGGGATCTGTTCACCGGGCAGACCGACAAACTCGACATCGAAGTCCACATGCGCGGCGCGGTCTGCCGCCAGTTTCCAGGATTGCTCGGAAGGATCCAGGCCAATCAGCCGCTGGACCCGCGCGGGGTCGTAGAACGGCAGGTTGCGGCCGGTGCCAATGCCGATTTCCAGCACAACGCCGCTGGCGAGGGGGACTACCTTCTCGCGCTGCTTTGTCATCGGCCGGGTGCCACAGGCGCAATTGATCAGCCTGGGCAAAATCTGTCGTTCGTAAAAGCCCATGATGATTCTCCATGCCAAACGAGGCAAGATTATAATCTGATGATGCGGACAAAAATACGCTAAAGTAACTCGATGCAATCGATACGGAGCCAGAATGTTTGAGACGCTGGAGGTAGGCAAGCAGATCAAGGGCAGCGACTTCAACGAACTGCAGCAACAGCTGCGGGAGCGCCTGCTCATGGCCCAGCTGGATCTCGCCGGGCGCGACTACCCGGTCATCATCGTGGTAGCGGGGCTGGATGGCGCCGGCAAGGGCTCGCTGGTGCAGCAGCTCAATGAATGGATGGACCCCCGCTGGATAGAAACAAATACCTTCTGGGAGCATTCCGACGAGGAGGAGTCGCGCCCCTATTTCTGGCGGTTCTGGCGCAGCCTGCCGGCGCGCGGGCAAATCGGTATTTTTCTCGGATCCTGGTATACCCGGCCGGCCCAGGCCGCGGTCGGCGAGGAAATGGGGCAGGAAGAGTTCGCGCTGTATTGCAAACAGATCGAATCTTTTGAACGCCTGCTCACCGACGATGGCGCGCTGGTCATCAAACTCTGGCTGCACATAAGTCACGATACCCAGCAGGCGCGACTGCAGGACGATTCACCCCATCGCAAGAGCATGCCCCGCAGTTCGGATCATCCCTACGAACTGCGCGGCAAGTACAACCGCACGCTGGAGGTGTCAGAGCAACTGATACTGGCGACCGATTCAAGCCACAGCCCCTGGCAACTGCTGGAAGCCGAGGATCGCTATTACCGCGACATCACGGCTGGCGAACTGATCCTGGAGGCAATGCTGTACCGCGCCGGCAAAGAACCGGCCGCCGCGCCGCCCCATATTCCCGCCACCGAGCTTGTCACCGGACCCCAGCCTACCGTACTCAACAGTGTCGACCTGGCACTCGACCTCAAGGGAGACGAGTACAGGGAGAAACTCGAGCACTGCCAGGCACAGCTTCGGGACCTGGGCTGGCTGGCATACCAGCAGAAACGTTCGGTGGTTGCCGTATTTGAAGGCTGGGACGCCGCCGGCAAAGGCTCCGCCATCCGGCGGGTTACCCGCGCCATCGACCCACGCCTGTTCCGCCTGGTGCAATTCTCCGCCCCCACCGACGAGGAGCGTGCCCACCACTACCTCTGGCGCTTCTGGCGACAACTGCAACGGGATGGCCGCTGCACGTTTTACGACCGCTCCTGGTATGGCCGGGTACTGGTGGAACGGGTTGAACAGTTCGCGGCCCCCGCTGAGTGGCAGCGCGCCTACAGCGAGATCAACCGGTTCGAGCGACAGCTGGTGGAACACGGCATCATCCTGCTCAAGTTCTGGATACACATCAGCAAGGAAGAGCAGGAAAAGCGCTTTCTCGCGCGCCAGAATACCGCGCACAAACAGCACAAACTGACTGACGACGACTGGCGCAACCGGGAAAAGTGGCACGAGTACGAACTGGCGGTGGACCAGATGGTCAGCCGCACCAGCACCCATCATGCGCCCTGGACGCTGGTGGCGGGCAACAGCAAGCCCTACGCACGCATCCAGATTCTGGAAACTTTCTGCCGGACAATCGGCAGCGCACTGGAGGCATAGGATGCGCGCGATGGTACTGGCTCGGCCGGGCGAGCCCCTGCAACTGCAACAGCTGCCAACACCGCAGCCCGGGCCGGGCGAGCTGCTGCTGAGAGTCACCGCCTGCGGCATCTGCCGCACCGACCTGCATGTGGTGGACGGCGAACTGACTGAACCGGCGCTGCCGCTGGTCCCAGGCCACCAGATCGTGGGTGAGGTCGAGGCGCTGGGCGCCGGCGTCAGCGGTTTCATCCCGGGTCAACGCGTGGGCGTGCCCTGGCTGGGCGGCAGCTGTGGACACTGCTGGTATTGCGAGCACGGGAGGGAAAACCTGTGCGACAGCGCCCGCTATACCGGCTACCAGATTAACGGCGGTTTTGCGGAGTTCACCGTCGCCGATGCCCGCTATTGCTTCGAGCTGCCGGCGCACTACGACGACCTGCAGGCGGCGCCGCTGCTCTGCGCGGGACTGATAGGCTACCGCGCCTATCGGCTGGTGGAATCTGCCGGCAGTATCGGCCTGTACGGCTTTGGCGCCGCCGCCCACATCCTGGCACAGGTGGCGCGCCATCGCGGCCAGCGCATCTATGCCTTTACCCGGCCGGGGGACACGGCCGCGCAGGCATTTGCCCTGGAGCTGGGAGCCACATGGGCGGGTGACTCCGGGCAGCAGCCACCGGAGGTGCTGGATGGCGCGATTATTTTTGCCCCGGAAGGCGCGTTGCTACCGCTCGCCCTGGGCGCGGTGCGCAAGGGCGGCAGGGTTGTGTGCGCGGGTATTCATATGTCGGATATCCCGTCGTTTCCCTACGACCTGCTCTGGGGTGAACGGGAGGTGTGCTCGGTGGCCAACCTTACCCGCCGCGACGGCGATGAATTCCTGCCCCTGGCCGCTGCCATTCCCGTGGTCACCACGGTCCATGCCTACCCACTGGAGCGGGCAAACGAGGCGCTGGAAGATTTGCGTCGCGGCCGGTTCACGGGTGCGGCGGTACTGGTACCCTGACGGCAACCGGCATCAGGCAAGGACTTCCTGGAGAAAATCCAGCAGCGCCGCCCATGAACGGCGGTCTGCCGCCTCGCTGTAAACCGCTCCCATGTCCGGGCTGTTGGCCGCCGGATTGGTAAAGGCATGCACGGTGTTGCCATAGGCATGGATCTGCCAGTCAGCCCCGGCCCCGGTAAGCTCCGTCGCCAACGCGAGCATGGCCGGGGGCTGGACCATCGGGTCGTCGTATCCATGCAGGCAGAGCACCCGTGCGGTGATCCGGTTGCCGTCAGTATTGCCGGGCGCGCCAAACAGGCCGTGGAAACTGGCCACACCGTTCACGTCGCTGCCGGTGCGAGCCAGATCCAGCACGCACAGGCCGCCAAAACAGAAACCGATGGCCGCCACCCGCGACGGATCGACCTCCGGCTGCTGCCTCAGCACCGCCACCGCCCTGGCAACACGTTGCTGCAGCAACTCCCTGTCCTGCATCAGGGGTGTCATCAACGCCGTATTTTCCTCGGGCGTGTTACCGCGCGCGCCGTTACCGTACATATCGACCGCAAAGCCCACGTAGCCCTGCTGTGCCAGCGCGATGGCCTTGCCCTCCTCGAACTCCGTGCGCCCGGCCCAGCTGTGCACGATCGCGACCGCCGGCCCGGGCGTCGCAATGGCATCATCCCAGGCCAGGAAGCCCTTGAACGTAAGCTGGTCGTGTTGGTAATCAACGAATCGGGTCTGGATAGTCATGACGGCGTCTCTTTGTAGTCAGGTCGAGGAGTTACTGGCGCGCGATCAGGCGCGCCGGGGAAACGGCTGCAACAGTGTGCCTCGCTACTTGGGCTGCGCCGCGGCTTTCATTTCTATCATGTGGTAATAGCCGAACACAAATACCTGCAGGAGGTTGCCGACCACCGAGCCGGGCGCCTGCTGGCAGAGGCGGAAATACAGCACCATTTCGGCGCAATGCGCCACCGCCAGCGCCACCAGGACCCAGCCCGCGATGATGGCCACGGTGGTGCCGGCCTGGGTAATTACCAGGCCCGCAAGCACGGCATAGACTATCAGGCATCCAATTTTTCCTGCTGACATCGTCACTCTCCACTCTTCAGTTGCTTGTATGCTTCGGGATCCAGACGGCGCATTTCCGCCTCGATCCAGCGCTCTATCTCATCCATGAGTTCGCCGGCCTCCCTGCCCTGGGCGCTCACCGGCTGGCCAATCGATACGTCAATCACGCCCGGGATAAAAGAGAACGAGCGCCGGGGCCAGCAGCGCCCCGAGGTGACGGCGATCGGAATGACGTAGGCCCCGGTGGCGACGGCCAGGCGAGTTGCACCGGCCTTGTAGCTGCCCTTGGTGCCGCGCTCGGTGCGGGTACCCTCGGGAAACATGATCATCCACTTGCCGCGGTCCATCAACACCCTGCCCTGCTCGGCGACCTTGTTCCAGGCCTCCTTGCCCTTGCTGCGGTCGATGTGAATCATATTGAGCGCACCGATGCTCCAGCCAAAAAAGGGAATTCGCAACAGTTCTTTCTTGAACACGTAGGCCAGTGGATGCGAGGTCATGCTGGGGAAAAAAAACGTCTCCCAGGTGGACTGGTGCTTGGGACACAGGATAACCCGGCGCATATCGTCGGCGGCGGGCAGGTTCTCCTCACCATGCAAGCGGTATTTCACGCCACCGACCAGGCGCGCGGCCACCACTACACCCTTCAACCAGGGCACCGCAAACCACCACCAGACCTTTTTATCGTCGAGCAGCAGCGAGGCAATCAGCAGCGCTATCCCACAGGGAATCAGCGAGAGCACTAGCCAGGTAAAAACCAGCGTCGAGCGGATGGCGTTCATGCATGGATCCAGCAGAGTCGGGCAGAGCATTAAACCAGATTGTATGCCAGGTATAAAACCTTCCACATGTATTCAGGCGCAATTGTGCGTAATAATGGACCTCTTAAATTGCGTGGAGCGGCAGTATGAAAGGCACCCCCAAAGCCGGCTTGCAAGCCCTGACCGACAGCGCCTACGCCTGGCTGGCACCACAGGGAAGCTGGGGCTGGAGCAACGCCGGCCTGATAGCCGACGGCGAGGAATCCCTGCTGGTCGACACACTGTACGATCTGGCGCTGACTGACCGGATGCTGCGGGCCATGCGCCGGGCAGAGCCCCGTGCCAGGGCTATAGGCACCCTGGTCAACACCCACGCCAACGGCGATCACTGCCACGGTAACGAGCTGGTGGCGGATGCCCGCATCATCGCCTCCAGCGCCTCCGCCGCGGAAATGAACGAGCTGCCACCCGAGGCCATGGCGGCCATCATGGAGATGGCCGCCACCATGGGCAGCGTGGGTGCGTATTTTCTACACTGCTTCGGCCAGTTCACGTTCAAAGGCATCACCCATACCCCCCCAAACTGTACCTTTGACGGCAAACTGGACCTGATGGTGGGTGACAAACCGGTACACCTCATCGAGGTGGGCCCGGCCCATACGCGCGGTGACGTGCTGGTCCATTCACCCAAAGATCGCACCGTATTCACCGGCGATATTCTTTTTATCGAGGGCACTCCCATCATGTGGCAGGGTCCGGTCGCCAACTGGATCAAGGCCTGCCGGCTGATCGAGGCGATGGATGTGGACCATATCGTCCCTGGACACGGCCCCATTACCGACAAAAAGGGGGTGGCCGCGGTGCGGCAGTACCTGGAGTATGTCCGCGACCAGGCCCGGGCACGTTTTGATGCCGGCATGAACGCCTTCGATGCCGCCCGGGATATCGAGCTGCGCGAATATTCCGCCTGGTCTGACCCCGAGCGTATCGCGGTCAATGTCGACTCGCTGTATCGCGAATTCGCCGGGGAGAGCGTCCCGACCGATATTTTCGAGTTATTCACCCGCATGGCGGAACTGGCCGGCTTCGGCAGCGCCGGCACACCACCGGCACAGTCCTCCTGACCGGGGTGAAGCATACTCGCGGTAGCTGGCTGGCGGTGCTCGCCCTGTCGCTGTTTTCGCTGGCGCCGCTGGCGGCAGAAAACGCCAAACCCAGCCGCCATCTGCGGGTACAGGATGGCCGCACGCTGGAGGTACTGATCAGCGCACAGTTCAAGCCGGCCATGCGCGACAACCTGCTGCAGTGGACGGACTACATCGCCGCCGCCCTGCGCGAGGTCTATGGCCACTGGCCCGCGCAACACTGGCAGATTGTCATCTCGCCCACTGCAGCCAGCGCCGACGACCCCATACCCTGGGCCCAGGTCCACCGCGGCGAGCTCGATCGGGTGGAGTTCTTTACCACCCCGAATGCCAGTGCCGACGAACTCCGACACACCTGGACCGGTTACCACGAACTGGCCCACCTGCTGATACCCTACCGGGGCTCGGGTGACGCCTGGTTCAGCGAGGGCCTGGCGAGTTACTACCAGAACATCCTGCAGGCGCGCAGCGGCCTTATCAGCGAGCAACAGATGTGGCAAAAGCTGTACAACGGCTTTCAGCGCGGCCTCGCCGAGACGAAATTCGACGGTCGCTCCCTGCGGTCCGTAAGCGACAGGCTGCGCAAGGACGGCGGCTTCATGCGCGTCTACTGGAGTGGCGCCTGGTATTTCCTCGCTGCCGATACCCGGCTGCGCCTGCAGTCCGGTGGACAACTCAATCTCGACAGGGCGCTGGCAAAGCTCAACGACTGCTGCGCCGGGCAGCGCCTGGCCGTACCCGGGATAATCGCCCGGCTCGATCAGTTGAATCGCGTGCTGTTATTTCACAGCCTGTATGAAGAAGTCGCCGCCTCCACCCGCGTGCCGCCCTTTGACAGTATTTTTGCCAGCATGGGAATCGATGTCATTGACGGCGAGATTCACCTGCAGGAACACGGCCCGGGGGCCCGTCTGCGACGGGAGATCGTTGCCGGCCCGGGAGTCGATTCCGGCGCCACTCTTTAAATGTCCCCGCGCGCGGTTATACTAGGCGGTTTGGACAACAGCGACCTGGAGCAGGTTATCTTGAAAAAACCTGTATCAAAAGAGGATGTGCGCGCAGAACTGTTGCAGGAAACCGAACGTTTCCTCGACCGCGGCGGCGAGGTGGAAAATATTCCCCGGGGCGTCAGCGGGAAAAATCCCGGCGACCCTCCGCTGTTCCTCAACCGCAGGTTGTTCATCGAGCCGCCTGCGCCTCGCACCCCGATACCGGAAGTCGTGGCCGCCATCGAGGCCAGGCGCGGATTGACTATGCGGCGTCGGCCGGTGGCAAAAAGAAGCCGACTGCCGCAACCCCGGCGCAAAATCATTTACGATGATTTCGGCGAACCGCTGCGCCGGGTTTGGGTCGAGGACGACTGAGCAGAAGCCACCACCGGCAAGCCGGACCGGGATCCTAAAAAGTACCGTATCAGTCTTTTGCCTGTTCGATAGCGCTGACCTTCGCTTCGTTGCTGCTGACAACCGAGAGGGCGAAGCGGTCCTCGGGCAGGAAGATATCCAGGCGCTGTCCAGCGACCAGCTCTGACAGGCGGTAATCGCGACCGTCCAGCTTAACGCGCCACTGACTGCCAAGCGTCACACTGAGCCGTTTACCCAGGCTGCCGTCGTTGCGCAATGTGCGAAACTTCAGTGTATTGCCGACCGCCCTGACCACCTCGATGGTCGCCTTGGCATACAGGACACCGTCCTTTTCGTAAACGCCCTGGCAGGCCAGCTCGATATCCGGATTGGCGACCAACACCTGCGGCGCCCACTTGAGGTCTTCGCACCGCACCGCACCGCGGGGTTTATCCTCGGCAGCCGCCGCCGAGCCGGCCAGCAGCAGTGCCAGGCCAGTTACCGCAATACCCCTGCCCATCATGTTATCTTCTCCGCAACTGCTATATTTATGGTGGCAACCCGGCCGCGACAGATTCCGGCCCGACGAGGATTAACGATGCTGGCTCCCTGCCAAAATGTCAATTCACCCGCGCCCGGCAGCCGGCGTGAACCACTGACCCCGAGCTTGCGTATCAAGGGCATCTACCTGAACCTGGTATAACGATCCATGATTACACTGCTCGAAAAAATTCAAGTCAACCGCCCCGTGGCAGAGGCGTTCGCTTATGTTGCCGATTTTCGTACCGCCGAGCAGTGGGACAGCACCGTCGTATCGGCGCGAAAACTCAGCGAAGGCGCCATTGCAGTCGGCACCCGGTTTGAGGTGATTTGCCGGCAGCCCCTGGGAAGCGTCACCCTGCAATACACCCTGACCCGCCTCGAGCCCGACCAATTGATTGCCCTGCACGGCAGCAGCCGGTTTTTCGATGTGGACGATGAAATTCGATTCACCGAAATGGCGACAGGAACGCAGATCGATTACCGCGCGACATTCACCTTCCGCGCGCCCCTGGATCGCTTTGCGGCGCGTTTCCACAGTGGCCTGGAGCAGATGGGACACGAATCCGTGCAGGGCCTGAAACGCGCCCTGGATGACGATTTTCCCGTGCCGCAGCAATCGGACGCCAGTCGCTGGGGTCAAAAGCTGGTATTGCCCGCCCTGGCGCACTTTACCCGGGCCGGATTCAACAGCGGCAAAAAGCACTGGTATCCCGTGTCCCGCTGGATGGCCGACAAGCATGTCGTTATCACCGGCGCCAGCGCGGGGCTGGGTCTGGCGACTGCGCACCGGCTGGCCGAACTGGGGGCCGAGCTGACCCTGGTCATTCGCGACGAGAGCAAGGCGCTGCCACTCAAACAGGCGATTGAGCGCGTGTCCGGCAACAGGCGCATCCATATCGAGATCGCCGACCTCAGCCTGATAACGGAAGTGGAGCGGCTGGTGCGCCGGCTGCAACGCGTAGGCAAACCGATCGATGCGCTGGTCAATAACGCGGGCGCGCTGTTTAACCCGCGCGGCGAAACGCCGGAGGGGCTGGAACAGAGTTTCGCCCTGCTGCTGCTCAGTCCCTACCGGCTTACCGTGGGGCTGAAGCCGCTGCTCGCCGAGGCCGGCCAGGCCCGGGTGATCAATGTGGTGTCCGGGGGCATGTACAGCCAGCGGCTGGACCTCGACAAGCTGGAAGCTCCCGTTGAGGACTACTCCGGCAGCGTCGCCTATGCCAGGGCCAAGCGCGGCCTGATGATTGTCACCCGGCACTGGGCACAGGCGTGGGCCGACCAGAATATCGTGGTCAATGCCATGCACCCCGGCTGGGCTGACACCCCGGGAGTAGAGTCCTCGCTGCCGATCTTCCACCGCCTGACGCGGCCCCTGCTGCGCACGCCTGAGCAGGGAGCCGACACGATAGTCTGGCTGGCTAGTGCCAGTGAAGCCGGCAAGGCCAGCGGCAAGCTGTTCCTCGACCGGCAGCCGCGCAGCTCGCATCTGCTCGCCTCGACGCGGGAAACCGCAGCGGAGCGCGAGGCGCTGCTGGAGGCATTGGCGCACTACCAGGCTGCCGTGCCGGTCGGGAGCTGCCAGGCTGTGGCGGGCTGAAGCCGCCCACTCACCGGCCCGCCCCTTGCATTGCCATTGCCCCCTGCCGTAGGGTAGCTCACACCTCACCGGCAGGAGCTGCGCGCAATGACACCGGCCATCAAACCTTTCACCGTCGCCATAGACGATACGCAGTTACAGGACCTGGCCCGCCGCCTGGCCCACACCCGTTGGCCCGAGCGGGAAACCTGCCAGGACTGGAGCCAGGGCATGCCCCTGGAGTACACCCGCGAACTGGCTGACTACTGGGCAGGGGACTATGACTGGCGGCGGTTCGAGCGGCGTCTGAACAGCTGGCCGCAATTCACCACCGACATCGACGGCATGGAGATTCATTTCATCCATCGCAGGAGCCCCCGGGCCGACGCCCTTCCCCTGGTCATTTCTCACGGCTGGCCCGGTTCAGTGGCGGAGTTCCACAAGGTCATCGACGCGCTGGCAGACCCTGCCGCCCATGGCGGCAGGGTCGAAGATGCCTTTCACGTTGTCGCGCCCTCCCTGCCCGGCTACGGCTTTTCAGGCAAACCGGCCAGCACCGGCACATCGGTGGAGAAAATAGGCCGGACCTGGGGCCAGCTGATGTCGCGCCTGGGCTACGAGCACTACGTGGCACAAGGGGGCGACTGGGGGGCGCTGATCACCCAGAGCATGGGACAAACCGAAACAACCCACTGCGCGGGCATCCATATCAACATGCCCATCGTGGCCCCGGACCCCGCGACCATGGATGCGTTGACGCCACAGGAGCAGTCGGCGCTGGCCGCCCTGACATTCTATAGCGAATGGGATTCAGGCTACTCAAAGCAGCAATCGACCCGGCCCCAGACACTGGCATACGGCCTGGCCGACTCACCCGTTGGCCAGATGGCCTGGATCGTGGAGAAGTTTTACGCCTGGACCGATTGCGAGAGGGACGGCATCAAGCATCCCGAGCACGTGCTGAGCAGGGACGAGTTACTCGATAACGTCATGATTTACTGGCTCAGCAACAGCGCTGCCAGTTCAGCCCGCCTGTACTGGGAGAGCTTCAACAAGCCGAATATGGATGCGATCGACATGCCCGTGGGCTGCTCGCTGTTTCCGAAGGAGATATTCCGCTGCAGCCGCCGCTGGGCCGAGCAGCGCTTCAGCAATATCATCCACTGGAATGAATTGGACCGGGGCGGACATTTTGCCGCGCTGGAACAGCCCGAGCTGTTTCTGAACGAGTTGCGCAACTGCTTTCGCAGCCTCAGGAATCGTAGTCTTCGCTAGTGAGCAGGCTGTTGCTGAATCCACCGGAGCCAGGCTCCGCCTCGGTCAACAGCCTGTCGTCAAAGCTGCTGTCACCACTGCGCCGGGACACGACAGGCTGTCGCCTGTCGGTTGCCGCCTGGCCGAAACCGTGGTCCACCACCTCGGACTCAAAGCGGAAGTGCGCGATCGATCCCGGATCGGCGGTGGTCAGCCCGGCCTGGGGATACGCGCTGCGACTGGCGTCGTCCAGATCGATGGCGGAGCGCTCCCAATGCCCGGGCCGCGGGCCCGACTGCGGTAACTCCGGGTTAGTTTGCAACGCCGTTATCCCGGCAGGCTGCAGCAGCGGGGAATTCCATACAGTGGATCGACCCAGCACCGGGTCCGGCACCAAAGCGCCGTCGGTTCCCGGCAAGTCCGGCGGGCGGATACGGGGACTGCGCAGGCTGGGCGCCGGTGCGGAACTGGCCGGCGGCGACTGCCCCGGGGCCTGGCTGCCCTGCAATGGAGCCGGCCCCGGTACCACTCCGGGCACCTGTGCAGCCACCGACGCTGCGTAAATGCCCGACGCCGGCGCCTGGGTAGTACTGCCAATAAATTCCAGGTTCTGCAGGGCGGCATCCGACGCGCGCCGGTTGTATTTGGGCCTGTCCGCCGCGGTCTGCGGCACAGCCACATTCACCTCATTGGATATCGCAGTCACCGGGTCCGGGGCTGACGGCCTGGCAGCCGTCGGCTGCCCGCTGCCGGCGGCAACCGAATAAATGGCGGGCTCTACCGTGACCTCCACCCCATCGTCGCCGCGCTGTACGATCGGCTCCGGTCGGGTCGGTGGCGCCGTGCGCGGGCGCCCCAGGCGGTAAACACCAGGGCCGGGTTTGTACGTACCGGGCTGTAGCATCCGCGCCTGCTCTGCCAGGGTCATGGCACCAGGGGTGGGGCCACTGCGGACAGTGGTTTCCCCATCGCCCCCCGCTGGCGGCGGTGCGGATCCGGGCGCCCCCGCCTCGGCGTGGTCGCGCTGCCGGATATCGTCCAGGTCGTAGGAACTCGCCTCACCGCCGACGCCAGCACCCACCGCCTTGCGCAGCGGCTCAACATAGTCATCGTCGGGGCCGGCTTCGGTCTCGTGTTCCTCCCGCAACAGGCGCTGCTTGAGCACCTCGTGGGCGCAATCCGACCAGCGGCCGAAGTGGGACGATTCTGCCGGATCGGGCATGCGGTGTTTGCGAAACGTCCGCATGGCCTCCATAAAACGCTGCTTTACCGCCCGGTAGTGATAGACATGGCTCTCGGTTTGCAGCGGCACCAGGTCGTCACCACCGCGGATGATCAGCATCTGCGGGGGTAACTGGCCCTGCAGGCTATGCAACAGGTCTGCCAGGAAACACAGGCGAAACTCGGAGTGGAGGGTTGACCTGGCCTGGGTTTCGCACGGGATATAGAGAAAATTCCCCAGCTCGGAATAGCCGCTGGTACGCACCAGCAAATTGGCCGCCCCCGACAAGGGCCCCAATGCCAACTGCCCGTTGACGATGAAATCGGCGCCCTTGCGCATGGCATCGAGAGTGGCCGTGCGGCGACCGGGTTCGTCCGCATCCCAGTCGATCAGTCGAACATTCTTACCCTCGGAGCGCAGGGTCTCCGCCATGTCGTCCTGGCGCTCAATACTGTCTCCGGGCGGCAGGCTGCCAACATCCGCGGGAATGCCGTGGTCAGGGTTTTCGAGGGTGAGACGCTCCATCCAGCAGGCGAAAGGCGACTCCCTGAAAAGGACGAAATCCTCCGAGGTATAGGTGACGGCGTTATCGACGGTATAGCGATACATAAGTGACGGCTCGTTTCCCCTGACGACTGAAAACAGCGAAAGCAGAAATCCGCTCAAGCCGTTTGGCTATTTATATCGGAATGGGCCTCGGGTGTCCAACCCGGCGGCGATAAAGCGCTCAGCGCTTGCGGTAGATGGTGGCGCCGCCGACAACAGTCTGCTCCACCTCCAACTCGCGCAAGCCCATGGGGTTTTCAAGCGGATTGCCCGACAGTACCACCAGATCGGCGTATTTGCCCGGTTCCAGCGAGCCGCGATTTTCCTCCTGGAACACCTGCCAGGCCGCATCGATAGTCACTGCGCGCAGGGCATCCATCACCCCGATGCGCTGTTCGGGCCCGAGCACATCCCCGCCATAGGTCAGGCGCTGCACCTGGCTCCACACCGCCTGCAGCGGCAGCATAGGGGTCACCGGGGTATCCAGGTGGGAGCTGAACCGCAGGCCGTAGTCCTGGGCCCACTTTTCAGGGCTGATAACCGCGGCCCGCTCCGGTCCCAAAAAGATGTCCCGGTGGCGGTCACCCCAGTACCAGGTATGGGCGGTAAAAAAGCTCGGGGTGACCCCGAGCGCCTTCATTCGCGCTATCTGGTCTTCCCTCGCCATCTGGGCGTGGATGAGTATCATGCGGGGATCCGCCACCGGATGCTCGCGCTGGGCGGCCTCGAACGCGTCCAGGATATCCTCTATCGCCGCGTCACCGTTGCCGTGGATAGCGATCTGGTAGCCGGCCCGGTGCAGCGCCGCTACCTGGGCGAACAGCTTGTCGCGGGGAATGGAGGGATAGCCCAGATAGTCGGGGTCACCGTGGTAGGGAGTGTAATAAGGCTGGCTCAGGTAGCCGGTGTAGCCCTGGATACTGCCGTCGGCCACCAGCTTCACCGCGCCCATCACCAGGCGGTCGCTGTTGTAGTCCGCCGGCTGGTATTCGCCGTCGAACAACGCCTCGCCAAACTCGGTCTCGAAGGGAAACACCACCAGTCGCTGGGGAATCACCCCCAGCTTGCTGAACAGCGACAACCCGGTGGCCAGTTCCTTGCTCACGCCGCCAGACTGGGCCGTGGTGACGCCACGGGCGGCGTATTCATTGGCCGCGGCCTTGAACAGGCGATAGGTGTCCATCAGGCTCATGTCCTGCAACTTCGCCATGATTTCCAGCCGGGCGGTTTCCTCCAGCAGACCGTTGGGCTCACGCGAGCCGGGCACCCGGCCGATGACGCCGCCCTCGGGGTCGGGCGTGCCGGCATCAATCCCCACCGCAGCCAATGCCAGGCTATTGGCCACCACCATATGGCCGGAGACATGCATGGCGACGACGGGATGGTCTGCAGATACTGCATCGAGCTCGGCGCGCGTCGGGTGACGCTGTTCCGCCAGCAGGGTGTCATCGTAACCGAAACCCGTCACCCACTCGCCGGCGGGAGTCAGGTCGGCCTGCTGCCTGAGCGCTGCGAGCACCTCCTCCATGGTGTTGAGGGTACCGATAGGCGGGCTGTTCAGGTCCGCGGCAACCTCTTTCAAACCCGAGGCGGGAAAATGTCCGTGGGCATCGATAAAACCCGGCAGGAGGGTGCGCCCGCGGAGATCAACCACCTCGGCGCCCTCCTGGGCCAGCGCCATGATCTGCTGTGTGCTGCCCACCGCCTCTATGCGGTCAGCCCTCACCGCCAGTGCCTCAACGATGCGGTTCCGGGCATCCATCGTCAGGACATTGCCATTGATGAACAGTTGCTGCGCGGGTGGCTCCGGCAGTCGGGTGGCAATCCGTATCAACACACCGAAGCCGACAAAAAGCGCCGCAATCACGGCCAGTATGGTTTTCCAGTTCATGGCTCTTTTACTCGCTCAGTTATACGCCAGCCGTAGTCGGGCCGATCACGATATCCGCCAGCCGCGCCCGATGCCAGGCGGCGTCTCCCCACAGCAGTTGGCTGTGTTTCTGCCGCTTGAAATACAAGTGTACGAAGCACTCCCAGGTGAACCCGATACCGCCGTGCAATTGCACCGAACGATCCGCTGCGAACGCCGCCGCCTCGCTCGCGGCGGCCTTGGCCATATGGGCGTATTGCGCTGCCCTGGCGGGGTCGGTATCGATGGCGCAGGCCGCGTTATACACCAGTGACTTCGCCTGGTCGATTTGCAGCATCACATTTACCAGCGGGTGCTTCACCGCCTGGAAAAAACCCAGCGGGCGGTCGAACTGCCGGCGGGTACCCACGTATTCAACCGTGGTCTGCAACTGCCATTCCGCCGCACCCACCATATCCGCCGCCAGTACCGTCCAGATGGCCGGCATGGCCTGTCCCAGTGCCGCCAGCCCGTTGGCTGCGACCCGGGTGGCCTGCACATTATCGAAACAGACGTGCGCCTGGTCCCGCGTGAGGTCGACGATGGTGTCGGCTTGCACACTCACACCGGGTGCGTCAGTGGCCACCCAATACAGGCCCAGGCCGGTCTCGGTCTGGGCACTGACCAGCAGGCGGGCAGCCTTGCGCGCGTCCTGCACGTACCATGCCGTGCCGTTCAACACGCCGTCCCGGCAGGAGACATCGGTGTCCCCGGGGGACCAGGAGCCCACGCTGTTGGTTATCGCCAGGCTGGCAGAGCGGCCCTCGGCAATCTCAGCCAGGGCTGGCGCGGCCTCGGCTCCGCAGGTGGCCAGCACATAACTGGCATTGATCGTGCCCAGCAGCGGGCAGGGAAAAGCGGCCCGGCCCAACTCCTCCGCCAGTCCGGCAACCGCCACCGCCGGCAGTCCCACCCCCCCGGCGCTTTCGGGCACCGCCAGCATGGTCCAGCCCAGCTCGACCAACTCCTGCCACATCCCGGGATCCCACTGGCACTCGCTGGCCCGCTCGGGTCGATGATCTCCGGCGACCAGTGCGTGCAGGGTCGATGTCGGAAACCTGTCGGTGAAAAATTTCCTGGCTGACGACTTGAGCAGCGCCGCCTCCTCGCCAAAACCAAAATTATCCGGCTGAGTCATCTGCCCGCCCCTCACTTGGATTTCGCCAGGCCGAGCACACGCTCGCCCAGGATATTGCGTTGCACCTCGCTGGTGCCGGCGGCGATGGTCATGCCATACGAGTTCATGTGGGCCAGGTTCCACTGACCTCCTGCGGGGGCATTGTCATCGCCCAGGTACAATGAAGCGCTGGCCCCCGCCACCTCCAGCGCGAGCGCGGCGGTATGCTGGCTGATCTCACTGGCCAGCAGCTTATTTTGCAATGGCAGGCGCATCGGGTGGTCCAGCAGGGCGGGCACGCGTGAGCGCCGCTGGTTCTGGGTCAGCGCAGTCTCACAGATGAGCTGTTGCATGATCCGGTCGCGCAGCAGGGCGTCGTCCGCCGCGGGCTTGCCGTCGCGCCGGGCAGTGCGCGCAAACTCGATCAGGTTGTGCGCGGTGGTGGCATGACTGCCCTTGCTTTTCAGGCCTCCGGCCCGCGGCGTCTGCAGCTCCCCCGCGCCGCGTTCGTGCAGCAAGGTCGTCATGGCGACCTGCCAGCCCTTGCCCAACTCATCCAGCCGATAACCGTCATCGACCTCAAGGTTGTCGAAAATCACCTCGTTGAAACCGGTCTCGCCGGTGATTTTGATCAGCGGCCGCACAGTGACGCCTTTGCCCAGGGCCGCGCGAATGGGCACGACAAAATACGACAGGCCATCGTATTTTTGTGACTTGTCGGTACGCAGCAGCAGGATCATCCACTCGGCGAAATGGGCCAGCGAGGTCCACACCTTGTGGCCGTTGATAACCCACTTCTCGCCCCGGCGTTCCGCGAACGTCTGTACGCTGGCCAGGTCTGAGCCCGCACCCGGCTCACTGAACCCCTGGCACCAGATATCCTCGCCGGAAAAAAGCCGCGGCAGCAGGCGCTGCTTGAGTTCCTCCCCGGCGTGATAGAACACCGTGGGCGCGGCCATGCCCAGGCCGATGATATTGGGGAAATACGGCGTGCGCGCGGTTAGCATCTCCTCATTGGCCACGCGCTGGCAGTCCTTGCGGCCCCCGCCACCCACCGACCGGGGGTAATCGCAGCCCACCAGACCGGCATCGTAGGCCGCTTTCTGCCATGCCTGCAGATAGTCCAGTTGCCCGGTAGTCATGATCTCCAGAGCACTTAGAGGCAGTCGAACAGTGGGATCCGGTGGGCGGTTCGCGGCGAGCCAGTCACGGCAATACAGGCGAAATTCCGCCTGTTCGGGCGTATCCTTGCTGGCGCTGTCTGACATGGTGGTCTCCACTGCTTGTCCGGAATGCTGTCGCGGCGAATGAATTTTACAGGCACGCCGCTGCACAGCAAGTAAAAGCGAGTTGTGGCATCGGCCTGGCGCATATACCTGCCGGGTTTTCGCAACGCTAGTAGTGAGGCGGTTTCTCCTGCTCGGCCCCCTGCCCTGCCGGAGCCGCGGCATGCTCATCCTGGCGCTGCTTGAGCAGCTGCAACTGCCTTCGGAGCACCAGTATTTCCTGCTGCTGGCTGGCGATGGCATCATTGAGCGCGCTCACCGTATCTTCCTGATAGGCCAGCTGTGTCTGTACTTCGACCAGTAACCGCACCACTTCTTCGATATCCACCGGGACAGAACCTCTCGTTGCCTTCGCTGTTTGCGTTGAGTTAACAGGCTAATATACTGCCCACCTGCCCCAAAGACACGACCCTATCATGAGCAAGCAGAAAAACAGCCGCCTGGTTTACTCCACCGACGCCGGTCGCCTCTGTCCGCAGTGCCATCGCCCGGTGGCGGGCTGTGTCTGCGGCAGGGACAGGCCCACCGCTGTCGGCGACGGCATCGTTCGGCTGCACCGCGAAACCAAGGGCCGCGGCGGTAAGGCGGTGACCCTGATCAGGGGTCTGGGGCTGCCCGAGCGTGAAATGCAGGAGCTGGCCCGGGCGCTCAAACAGAAGTGCGGAGTGGGTGGCGCGCTGCGAGAGGACCACATCGAAATCCAGGGTGACCAGCGCCCGACCATCAAGGTGGAGCTGGAAAAACGCGGATTCACCGTCAAAATTGCCGGCGGCTGAACGATCCTCCCTGGGACGTCAGCATATTTGTGGTGCCCGGGACCGGAATCGAACCGGTACGACTGTTTCCAGTCGGGAGATTTTAAGTCTCCTGTGTCTACCAATTTCACCACCCGGGCGCGGGCAGTAGCGGCAGGGTTCTGCCCCCTGCCGAAGCGGCGGCATCATAGCATAGAATAACTCCCCTTTGGCGACCCGGGACCCGGGCGCGCTGCCGACGAAAACGCGTCACATGCTACACTGCCGGCTGACCTATACCGGGAAAACCCCGCCCGATGCGCCGACTGTTTCTCGCCATTACCGGACTGCTTCTCCTGCTATTTATTGCGCTGCTGCTGGCACTGCGTTCACAGGACTTTGTTGTCGGCGCTGCCCAATGGGTGGTGGCGGCCTTTAGTGATTTTCGTCTTGAACTGCGCAATCCGAAGGTGGATTTCTACGCCGGCAGGCTGTCGGCTGACGAAATACACGTGGTTTCGCAGGCTGGCGATGGACCCGCTCTCCTGTCCGTGCTGGGCTTCGCTGCGAATTTCGCGGGGGATGCGTCAGCACATTCATCGCAAGCCGGTTCATCGCTACGGGCTGGCTCAGTGCTTATCTACGTATCCGACAGCGATGCCAGCGTCGATCCGCAGCCCATGCAGTGGCTGGGTTACCTCGGCTGGTTGCCGGCCCGACTCGACATTGACCAGGTACACCTGGTGACGACCACCGCCAACACCTGGATTTTTCCCCTGAAGCATTTGCATGGTGAACGCCTTAACGGCAATGACTACCGGCTGACGGCAGACGCCGACTACGGCGGCGAGCCCCTTGGCATTACCCTGGATGTGCTGGCGTTAGACAAGGATCGTTGGGGGGCTGGAGCAGAGGTGGCAGTACGGCTGTCGGCGCCCGAAAGCGGCAGTGACATCAAACTGGCCGGGACACTGCAAGGCAGTGACGAGTTTTTCAACTACACGCTCGAACTGGACGCCGTGTACAGGGATGTCAGCGAATTCCTCAAGGGTTTTGAGGGCGGCGCCAAGCTCGCCGGCAAGCTGCGCCTACATGGCACCATGGTGGGCGACACCAGCGGCTTTGTACTCTCGGAGGCGACTTTCGTACTGGACAATATGCCCGAATACGGCTTCGAAGCCGGCGGCTGGCTGAACTACCGGTTGTCCGGAGAGTCCGCCATCGAACTGCTCGCAACCGGTGAACTGGCCTCCCTCTCCTACCTGGTGGACTGGGTGGACCTGGACGTGGGAGACTTCGGTCGCGCCCAGAGCAGTGCGCACCTCACCGGCAGCCTGGACCGCCCGGTGCTTGAAGAGTTCAGGCTGGTCACCGGTAATGCGGCGGGCCTGACGATCAGTTTGAGCGGCCAGCTCAACCTCTTTGACGCAGGGCCAGACCAGTCCGAGACCGTTTTCTTCGATCTTCATGGCCCGTCACTCGCAGTGCTGTCGCACTGGCTGGGCGACCTGCCCTATGAACCCGGCTCCTGGAGCGCCAGCGGACTGCTCAGCGGAGACCGGCAAAAGATCGCGCTGCGGGACATCGTATTGGAAACCGGCACCCCGGAGACCGTGACGATACGAGCCACCGGAGCTATCGAGACGATTGCCCTGCCGCAGGCACCGGAGGAAAAGATCGCTGCCACCGGGATAAACCTGTCGCTGCAGGCATTCACCCCGGACTCGGCGCAACTCGGGGCACTGTTGGACCTGCCCGGCCTGCCGCCGTACCTCGAGCTTGCGGCGACGATGAATATCAGTGGCACCGGGACGGAACTGCAGCTCAGTGACGGCAGCGTCAGCATCGACGGCAGCGACCTCGCTGCGAGCATCGGCCCGCTCAGCGCAGCCCTGCACCCCGCTGCGGAACAACCGTTATCGTCGCTTGCGGCACCGGTTCGGGTCGAGCTCAGCGATGTGGCAGCCCTGTCCCAATACCTGCCCCATGCAGTGCCTGTATTGGGGCCATTGCGCATGACGGCCAGGCTGGCGCAGAAAGGCGATACCTTCCAACTGCTGGATATCGTCGCCGCCGTGAGCGAGGGCGATTTCTCACTCAATGCAAGCGGCCGTATCGACAACCTGGCCAGGTTCAGCGGCGTTTCGCTGAACAGCACGCTCTCCGGCCTGGATATGCGCACGGTGTTGTCCACCCTGCTGCCGGATTTCGGCCACACCACCCCGCTCGCCCAGGTGGGGGGCTCCTTCAAACTGCGTGAAACCGGGGGTGTCTGGTCTGTCTCGCAGTTGGCGCTTGCCGGCGGCAACGAACACATGCCCCTGCAGTTCACCCTCGCGGGAGCAATCGATGACCTGGCCGGCCTTGTCACTGCCAACCTGGAGTCGCAGTTCAGCTTACGCGATCCCCTGCTGCTCGAATCATTGGGTGCGCCACCGCTGCAGGAGGTCGGCGGCAGCCTGGCTGTGACGACGAGCGGCGACCAGATTCACGGCACGCTCAAGGCCGATATAGGCGACACCCTGATCAACGCCGACGGTAGGATTGCGATCAGCGACGATCGTGTCGAGTCGCTGTATTTGACAATAGACACGCCACACCTTCACCTGCAGGATTTCGGTTTCACGACTTCCGGGGACCAGGCCAGCGCGCCCGCGGATCCCTCCGGCAAAGAAACGCCTGCAAACCTGTTGGCGCAATTGCGGGCACACTCGCCGCCTTTCCCGGTCGACCTTACGCTGCAAATCGACGGCATGAGTGGCGACAACAGCAGTATCGACAGCCTGGCGGTGCGGGTAACCGGCACCGACAATCGCTATACCCTGGAACAGTTTTCCGCCAGCTACAACCGGGCCCTGGCCGAGATCCGCGGCGTGATCGACCTGAACCCCGACCCGCCAGCCATAAGCCTGGCGGGACAGGCCAATGCCCTCCCCCTGAGCGATATCCTGAGGGACCTGGGAATGACCGCCAATGTCTCGGGTGCACTGACCCTGCTGGGAGGCGTCACGGTACAGGGCGACACCACCGAGGCGCTGCTGTCCAACCTGAACGGCAGCCTGGCGTTCGCCCTGGACAATGCCGTGATCGAGGGCGCCGCCTACGACCTCCTGGCCACCGACCTGCTGGCATGGATATACTCCGGCGCACTGACCGACAAATCTACTTACCTCGATTGCACCATGGCGAAATTCGATCTGCGCCAGGGCGTCGCCACCACGGAGAGTCTCTACATCGAGTCGGCCAAAATGGTAGCCACCGGCAGCGCCAAATTCGACCTGGTAAAAAAAAGAATGGACGTGCGCATTACGCCCTTGTCCAAATCCCGCCTGCTGCAGGTACCCTCGGAGGTTCGGCTCAGGGGTGACATGGCGAGCCCCAAAGCCGAAATTTCCCCGATCAGTGCCGTAGCAGACGCCACCAGTGCCGCATTGATGCTCATACCCAGCCTCACCCTGAAGCTGTTTGGCCTGAACCAGGCCTCGACCGCGAACTACCGTCCCTGCCAGGCCGACCTCGCCAATTAGCCTGTCCGGCCCGGGGCTACTTCGTGCTACACTGGCCGCGATAAAAACAACACCGGCAAGGTCGATTTATGGCGTCAGCAAGGGGTGAATTCGGCTCTCGTTTCGGCTTCGTGATGGCGGCGGCGGGAAGCGCCGTGGGGCTTGGCAACATCTGGGGATTTCCCACCCAGGCCGCCAGTAACGGCGGCGCCGCGTTCCTGCTGGTCTACCTTGTGCTGGCATTCACCCTGGCTTACCCGGCGCTGATGGCCGAGCTGATAATTGGCCGTCACGCCCACGCCAACGCTGTGACTGCGCTCGGCGAACTGTCCAATAATCGCCTGCAACGGCGTATCGGCAGGACCACCGGTACATTGGGCTTTATTGTCGCCAGCCTGATCCTGAGTTTTTATGCCATTGTCGCCGGCTGGATGATGGCATTCTGCCTGTCCTCGTTCGCTACCGTGTTCGGTGGGGATGAGATAGCCAGCTGGCTCACCTCCTTCGGTTTTGTGCGCAATGAACTGGGCACGCTGGTGTTTATGGGGTTGACCATCGCCATCATCGCCAAGGGGGTGCAGGACGGCATTGAGAAATGGTCCGCGCGATTGATGCCAATGCTGCTGATCACCCTGGTGGCGCTGGTAGCCTACGTATTGACGCTGGACGGTGCCGGCGAGGGCTTGAAGGTCTACCTGCTGCCGGACTTCCATCGCGCCCTGTCCCCGGATTTGATCCTCAACGCCCTGGGTTCGGCGTTTTTCTCCCTGTCGCTGGGTGTGGGCACCATGCTCATCTACGGCTCCTACCTGGATGACACCCAGAACCTGCCGCTGGTCGGGGGCCTGGTAACGGCAGTCGATATCGGCATCGCGGTACTCGCGGGTTTCCTGGTGCTGCCGGCCATGTATGTGGCCCTGCACAATGGCGTGGAAATCTACACGGCGGCGGGAGAACTGATCTCCGAAGACACCCTGATCTTTACCGTATTGCCGGGGCTTTTTGGCACCATGGGGCTGGCTGGCGCGCTGGTGTCCATTTTTTTCTTCTTCCTGATGACGATTGCCGCACTCACCTCTTCCATTTCCATGCTGGAGGTACCGGTGGCTTATGCGGTAGAGGAGCACGGGGTAAACCGCAGGACAGGCGCCTATGCCATCGGTGGGGCTATCGCACTTGTCAGCACGCTGATCCTGCTGAATTTTGACAGCCTGTTCGGCCTGGTGATCACAGTGACCACCCGCTACAGCCAGCCCCTCATCGGCTTCGTATTTTGTATCTACGTCGGCTGGATCTGGCACCGGGACCAGTTGCTGCAGGAATTGCGCAAGGGCAATCCCGCCATCGAGCGGGGCCTGTTCTGGAAGATCTGGCCCTGGTGGGTACGGATAGTCTGCCCGACGATCATTCTGGCAATCTTCGGCCAGTCATTACTTGGGTGAAAGTGGCCGCCCGGCCGTTGCCGCCCCGTGGGGCGCTGCCTGAACCCCGCGCTATTTCAGGCTGAGCTCTCCCTCTTCCTCCAGCCGCTGGGTGGGAACAAGGCCCTTGAAATCGATTTTGGCAGCGAAACGGTATGTGAGTTTGTCCGCTTCACTCTGGCCCAGGCTGGCCAGCAAGCGCAGCATCTGGAACAGCTTCAGGCTGGCATCCAGGGTGACAATACCCTCACTGTAGCCTTCAATAACAGGGATATCCTTACTCACACCGGTAAGCACTTCCCTGCCCGCCAGTGCGATGCTGTAGCTGATCCCCGAGATATCGAGCGACTGCTCATTGGGGTTTTGCACTCGCAGCTTGATCAGAAAACGCGGCCCGCCACCTTCAGAGGGTTCGCTTGAGAAACTCTCCAGCGACACATTGGGCGGGTCCATCGGCGTGGTCAGGCTGGCACAGGCAGTTAACAATATGGCCCATGAAAAAAGTATGAGCAGGCAAGCTGCTGCGCGACGAATCATGGCTTTACTCCTTGTAGTGAACGCTGAAAAGCCCGCTCAGGAACGGTCGCCCGGGCCGCCGGTGAAAAAAAAGATCGCGTAGGCGGCGCTGCCGAGCGCGAATACCATGGCGACCCAATCCGCTGTGCGCGTGTACATCCAGACGCTGAACACAAACAGGGCGAGCGCCGCCGCCAGCGCAAGAAACCGTCCCACTTTCGTCATCAACCCGTTCTTCCCGCCGCAGCCAAGCCGTACGCAGTGTAGCCTGTGCGAATCGCCTTGCAAATCCCGCCGGGCGGCTCGCGTCCTCGCGCAGGCGACAGCTGACGCCCTCCGGGCATTGATGCTACAGTCGCGCTCACACCCATTCATTGGAATAGCGATGCTGACTGCGTCTGCCAGGACTGACCAGAGCGATTCCCTGCAGGAGACCTTTCTCCGGCTGCCCGCCAAACCTAACCGCCAGTTGGATCACCTGCCCGGAGACTACGGCCTGCCCGTATTCGGCCACACCTGGGGCCTGCTCACCAACGGGCCCCGCCTGACCGCCGCCATGGTTGCGCGCTATGGTCCGGTGTTTCGCTCCTCTGCGCTGTTCCAGCGCTCGGTGGCCCTGGTGGGGCCGGATGCCGCGCAGTTTGTACTGCTCGACCCCGACCGGAACTTTGCCGCCAGACCCGCCTGGGATACCATTCTCGGTGGCCTGTTCGACAATGGGCTGCTGCTGCGCGACCTGGACGACCACCGCGCGCACCGGCGGGTGCTGCAGCAGGCGTTCAAGAAACCGGTGCTCGATTCATACTGCCAGACACTCAATCGCTTCCTCGGCGAGGGGATCACCGCCTGGCCCAGCGGCCGCCACTTCGACTTCTATCCCGCGGTAAAACAACTGCTGCTGGACAACGCCATCGAGTCCTTTTTCGGAGCGGATCCGGCGCGCGATGTGGCACCGCTCAACCGGGCATTCATCGACATGCTGGACGCGACCCTGGCCCTGGTGCGACGGCCCCTGCCGGGCACTCGCTGGCGCCGCGGCGTACACGGGCGCCGGGCACTCGAGTGCTATCTGGCAAGCCAGCTGGACGCACGCAAGGCAAACCCGGGCAATGATTTTTTCTCTACGCTGTGCACGGCGGCAAACGATGAAAGCGGTGGCCTCAGCGACAGCGAAATCATCGACCACCTTATGTTCCTGCTGTTTGCCGCGCACGACACCACCAGCAGCACCCTCAGTTCAATGATCCGTATTCTCTGTCAATACCCCCAGTGGCAGGAGCGTTTGCGGGAAGAATTCTCCACGCTGGATGCGGCAGCACTGCAGACAGAACACTTCGGCGCGCTGCCCCAGACCGACTGGTTTTTCCGGGAAACCCTGCGCATGCATCCGCCGGTGCCCGCCATCATCCGGCGCACTGCCCGGGCGTGTGAATGGTCGGGTTACACCCTGCCGGCCAACACTGCGGTTTTCCTTCCCATCCGTTTCAACCACCGCATGGAGCAGTTCTGGTCATCGCCCGGGCAGTTTGATCCGGAGCGCTGGTCGCCGGGTCGGGAGGAGTACAAAGGGCACAGTTTCCAGTGGCTGCCTTTTGGCGGTGGGGCGCACAAGTGCCTCGGGCTGCACTTCGCCGAAATGCAGACGAAAATATTCCTGTATCACCTGCTGCGGAACTACCGGATTGCCGGGGATCAAAAGCACAGGCCGCGGATCCGCTATGTGCCGTTGGAAATACCTGGCAACGGCTTACCGGTGTTACTCAGCCCGCGTTAAGCCTGCCACACCGTTGCCTGGGGTAGCGGTACGGGTTCCCCGCTGTGCGACGGGGCGCGAGGACAGGAGATGCCGGCCGGCAAAAAAAGCGCTATATAATTGTTTTTATTGAATATAATGAATAATTAATGGCGGTGAGGGAGGGATTTGAACCCTCGATACGTTGCCGTATACACACTTTCCAGGCGTGCGCCTTCGACCACTCGGCCACCTCACCGTTGAGGGCGCGCATCATACCACAAGATCTTCCCTATGCCAGTCTCACTGCAGCGTAAAAACCCCCTGCGGCAGGTTTACTGCCGGTTCAGTCGCGGCAGCGGACGTGTCGCGGGATCAGTGCTGCGAAAGGGATTGATGTCGAGGCCACCGCGCCGGGTGTAGAAAGCCTGGATATGCAGGAACTCGGGTGCGATGCGCTGCTGGATATCGCAGAACATGCGCTCCACGCACTGCTCATGAAATTCCTGGTGGTGGCGGTAGGCGATGATGTAGCGCAGCAGGGAGCTGTGGTCCAGGGCATCGCCCCGGTAATGTATCCAGACACTCGCCCAGTCGGGTTGGCCGGTCACCGGGCAGAGTGAGCGCAGCAGGTGGGTGTGGAGCTGCTCCTGCCTGACCTCGCCCGGAACCCGCAGCAGCATCTCGCCAGCGGGCGGCGCGTCGCCCGACACCTCGAGTGCGAGGCTATCCAGGCACAGGCCCGGCAGTGGGCGGCCACACAGGCTGGCATCGTCAATCTCGAACAATTCCAGCTCGATATCGGTTCCCACCACACTGGCAATATCCCGCCGGATGGTTGCTGCCACCCGGGCCTCGCTGGCAAAACGGGTATTGTTGAGGGAATTGAGGTACAGCTTGAACGACTTGGATTCCACCAGGTTGGGCGAGATGGCCGGAATGCTCACCCTGCCCACCCGCACCTGGGGTTTGCCGTCGGCATCGAGCCATGAGATCTCATAGGCGTGCCACAGGTCGAAGCCCCGGAACGGCAGCCCCGCGTCACAACTGATCAGCGCGCGCCCCGCCGCGCGGGGTATGGGATATAACAGCCCGGGGCTGTAACTGTCGACGACGGGGGTTGGTCGTCCCAGTAACATTCCCTGCTCTTCACCGCCGCCCATTGCCGCTACTGCCTCAGTCGCTTGCCGGAGTTCAGCAGGTGCAGGCTGTAGGTGAACGCGAGCACGGTGAACAGCGTTATCATACCGAAGGCAAAGGGCAGACTGACGTCAGACACGCCAAGGACACCGTAGCGAAACGCGTTCACCACGTAGACCAGCGGATTCAGTTTCGATACGCCCGCCCAGAAGTCCGGCAACAGGTCCATGGAATAGAAAACCCCACCCAGGTAAATAAGAGGCGTCAGGACAAAGGTCGGGATAATGGAAATGTCGTCGAAATTATTTGCGAACACCGCATTGATAAAACCCGCCAGCGCAAACAGTGTGGAGGTCAACAGCACAATAACCACCACCACGAAGTAGCTGTGGATGTGCAGGTGGGTAAAGAACAAGGACACGATGGTGACGACGATAGCGACCAGGATGCCGCGGCTGATCCCGCCCACCACATAGCCCAGCAAAATAACATAGTTGGGGGTCGGTGAAACCAGTAATTCCTCCACACTGTTGTTGAACTTGGAACCAAAAAAAGAGGACACCACGTTGGAGTAGGAGTTGGTGACGATGGCCATCATTATGAGCCCGGGCACGACAAACTGCATATACGTAAAGCCGCCCATCTCACCTATACGCGAGCCGATCAGCGAGCCGAAAATAACGAAATACAGCGACATGGTGATCGCCGAGGGCAACAGGGTCTGGGTCCATATTCGCAGGTAGCGCTTGATTTCCTTCCTGACGATGGTCATGAACGCTATGTACTGCTCCTTCAGGGTCATGCAGCGCCCTCCACCAGGTTCACGAACATTTCCTCCAGCCGGTTGGCCTTGTTGCGCATACTGCTCACGTGGATACCCTGGCGACCCAGCTGCTCGAATACCTGGTTGATGTACTGGCCTTTTTCTATTGCCACTTCCAGCGTGTGGGCGTCCACAACCTGGACGTGAAAACCGCTGATCGCCACGGGTCCGGCCACCTCCTCAACACAATCGAGAATGAACACCTCGCGCTGCAGCCGCCGCAACAGCGCCTTGATGGAACAGTGCTCCACAATTTCGCCCCGGTTGATGATGGCGATATGGCGGCACAGCGCCTCCGCCTCCTCCAGGTAGTGGGTCGTGAGAATGATCGTGGTGCCCTGCGCGTTGATTTTCTTGAGGAAGTCCCACATGGAACGACGCATCTCGATATCCACGCCCGCGGTGGGTTCGTCGAGGATCAGCAATTTCGGTTCGTGCACCAGGGCGCGGGCGATCATCAGCCGTCGTTTCATACCGCCTGAAAGCATACGCGAGGGCACCTCACGCTTGTCCCAGATGCCCAGCGCCTTGAGATACTTTTCCGCCCGCTCCCGGGCCAGTCCCGCGGGCAGGCCGTAGTAGCCCGCCTGGTTGATGACAATATCCATTGGTTGTTCGAACTGGTTGAAGTTGAATTCCTGCGGGACTATGCCGATATACTTCTTGGCGGCGGCAAAATCCTGGTCAATATCAACGTCAAATACCGCAACCCTGCCGGCGCTCTTGGCCACCAGCGAGCAGATGATGCCAATGGTGGTCGACTTGCCGGCGCCATTGGGGCCCAGCATGGCAAAAAAATCACCCTGCTGGACTTCCAGGCTGATGCCTTTTAGCGCCTCAAAGCCATTGCCGTAGACCTTGCTGAGGTTTTCAATTGTCAGTGCTGGTATCATGTGTTCCTGAAAAAAGTGCTCGTAAACAGAGCGCGCCATTGTACCCGTATTCCCCCTGCTAAACGACAATAGCCATGAATGACCAACAATACGCCTCACACTGCCGCACCTTGCTCGCGGACTTCGCCGCGGCCCTGTGCCGGCGCACGCAATCCCTGACTGGGGACGACACTTTGCGTGGGCTCGCAGAGGACTTCCAGCGGCTAGCCACCGATCCGGAGGCCGATCTCTATGTCCAGGCCGCCGCACTCATCGACCGGCTGTTCACTACCTACCCGGACTTCGCCCCGACCTTCCCGCGGGAACTGCTGTGGTTTTTTGGCGGGGACTGCCTGCATTTCATGCCAGACGAGGAAATCGGTTTGTACCAGCAACTGGATGAACTGCGCAGCCAGGCCGGCGCCGCCGGGCAGATTTTTGACCTGCGCGCGGCCAAAGCTAAGCTGCTGAACTTACAGTGAATTGTCCTGCAAATTTGCCGAAGGGGGGCTTGACGCGCCCCTGCGCTCTTCCTACAATGCGCGCCTCTTGATTGAGACCTATGCGTCCCCTTCGTCTAGTGGCCTAGGACACTGCCCTTTCACGGCGGTAACAGGGGTTCGAACCCCCTAGGGGACGCCACTCATCAAGCCTTGCCGGTTCCGGCGACCACGGCGGTGGCTAAACGCAGTGTTACGCGGGAATAGCTCAGTTGGTAGAGCGCAACCTTGCCAAGGTTGAGGTCGCCGGTTCGAACCCGGTTTCCCGCTCCACCCCCGGTTCAAAATCGATGGCGACCCCCGCCACTTTTCCGCTCCACGACTTCCTCTAATCCTGCTGCTCCAGCTTCACCGACAGGCTGTTGATGCAGTAGCGCAAGCCCGTGGGTTTGGGGCCGTCCTCGAACACATGCCCGAGGTGAGAACCGCATTTCCTGCACATGACTTCCGTGCGTACCATGCCGTGGCTGGAATCGCGCGATTCGAGAATAACTTCCGCATCCGCCGGCTGGAAAAAACTGGGCCAGCCACAACCGGCATCGAATTTCGTCTCTGACAGGAACAGCGGCTCACCGCAGCAGCGGCAGTTGTATACACCCTGCTCCTTGCAGTCCCAGTATTCACCGGTGAAGGGCCGCTCGGTGCCTTTTTCCCGACAAACGTGAAATTCTTCCGGTGTCAGTTTGCTGCGCCAGTATTCGTCATCCTTCATCGTACCTACCTCGCTAGAACGTGCCGGGGGCTTAGCGTACACTAGCAAATCGTCGCAAACTACAGGCTTTTTCCCGCATGGCGGATCTGCACATCGATGACTTCTATCGCGACGTCGCCAGCATTTTCCTCCGCCTTTACGCGGTATTCCCCCGCAAAACCATCCTCTACGTGGAGGATGTCTGCGGGCCTGACCAACCGGATGAATTCGGCTTGCACCACCCGCGCTTCCAGGCCGGTTTCAGTGCCATGGTGTGGTTGGCCGAGCACGGTTACCTGCATTTCCAGGAAACCATCCGGGCCGAGGCGCTGGACCAGGCGGTGCTCAGTCGCAGAGCATTCCTGCTGCTGTCCTCCCGTTCAGAACTGGGACTTGCTGCACCCGCCGGCGATGCTGTCCCCCCCAGCGTGGCGGAGTATTCACGCAGCAACATCACCCAACTGCGCGCCGCGCTGCGCGAGGGGTCCAGTATCAATCTGCAGAAGTGTGTAACCTACCTGCTGTCCCAGCCTCCCATCGGCGGCGCCTGACGCCGCTACCGGGGCCACGGGTTTCACTACTCGATCCTCGCGATGCGATAGAGAATCCGGTCATCAAAGCCTGTGACTATCGTGCGCCAGCCACACAGCTCGCTGTCCAGGGCGGGATCGTTGGTATCGACCAGCAGGGGACGCCCCTCCAGCGCGGCAATTTTGGACTTGGCCGCCACCACTATGATATTTTCCAGGCCCACCCGGCGGATGACCCCGGGTGAGAACTGCTGGTTACCCCGGCCAAAAATATGGCCCTGGCCGCCAATGACCGTCACCACGATGCTCGCACCACCCCGCGCGGCGTCCAATAGTTCCAGCAGCCGCGCCTCATCGGCGTCGGCAGCCAGCAGCTCGCCATCCCTGACCACATCGACTCCCAGCAGGGTGCCGGGCAACCCCAGTTTCGCCATGATCGCGGCGGTGGTGGATCCCGGCCCCACCAGATAGGTTCTACCCGCCTCCATGCGCTCCACCAGCCACTCGGCGATATCGTCCGCGACCAGTTCGGCGCTCTCCCTGCCGCCCACCTTGGTGTGCTGGAGATAACGCCCCTCACCCGGCACCATCAGCTCGCCGTAGAATCGGCTGCGCACCTGGTCGTGGCGGAAAGCGTCCTCGTCGATGTCGCGCACCTCCCTGGGGACCAGGCCAACCAGCCCGCCGCGGACCAGTTGCAGCAACAGCTCACCCGCCGCCTCCGGCGAGACGGCGAAAACACCCGAGTGCATTTTTACCCCCGCCGGGATGCCCAGGACGGGGATACTCGTGCCCACCTCATCGAAAATATCCCTGGCTGTGCCATCGCCGCCGGCAAAAAGGATGAGATCGACGCTGCGGTGGCAGAACGCCCGCACCGCCCGCCGGGTGTCATCCGCCGCGCTGATCTCGCCGCTCACCCGCCCCAGGGCTTCGTGCGGCAGGTCGAGGGAGGCCAGGACATCCGCGCCCATCTCCCCGCCCCAGGTGCTGAAGCGTACCGCCTGACCGGCCGCTGTCAGCGGCCGCAGGGCGCGTTCGACCCTGTCCCGGGCGCGATGTCGCTGCTGCGCGCTGAACTCACCCAGCCGGCTGCGCAACAGTGGGCCGTCGCTGCCCTTGAGGCCAAGGCTGCCGCCCAGTCCCGCCAGCGGATTGACGACAAGGCCAATATGCAGTGTCGCGCTCACCCCGCCTCGCCCCCGAGATCGCAGCCCAGTGCGACCAGCAACTGGCTGTCGCCAGCACCAAACGCTCGCCGATCTACCCGGCTGCCCAGGACCTCCCGGCGCAGCGGGTAGTCCCGGCGCAGCTGGTCAAATGCGGCGCCCGCCGCGGCGTGTTCGGCTGCCAGGGTGACCCGGCGCAGGGCGGCGTCATCGGCGGCAATATCGTAGCGCTGGGAAAGAATTGCACGTACCAGTGCCGCCGCACTGTGGCCCGAACCCGGCCGCAGTGGCGGCGGCTCCCCCGCGGCGCTGCCGGGATCCCGCCAGTCCAGGCCCAGTTCCCGCGCCATCGCCGCGACCAGCATGCGGGTTGCGAGCAGCTTGCCATCGTGGCTGTAGCCGGCGATATGCGGGGTTCCCAACCGCACCTGTCGGAGCAGGGCCGGATCGACAAAAGGCTCTCCCTCCCAGACATCCAGCACCACATCCGGGCCGTCTCCGCCAGCCAGCAGCGCCGCCAGCGCCGCGTTGTCCACCACCGGCCCGCGGCTGGCGTTGATCAACAGGCTTTTAGCCGGGATGCGGGCCAACGAAGCGGCTTCCAGCAGATGATAGCTTGGCCAGGGCTGCGCCCGCGTCAGTTCCGCATGCAGCGTGATAACCCCGCATTCGAGAATATCCGGCAACCCGGCAGGGCAGTCGATGGTGCCCGGGGCCAGCCAGGGATCGTATATCCGGTAATCGACCGCAAGCGCGCGCAGCCTGGCGGCCACAGCCCTGCCGATGACTCCGTAGCCGATAATGCCCACCGGTGCACCAGCCAGCACCCGCTCGAGATGCTCCCCGACACCGGCGATCGCCGCGAGCACATATTCCACCACCGAATTGGCGTTGGAGCCGGGGGCGTGGCTGAAGGCGATCCCGCGACGGTGCAGATACTCCCGGTCGATATGGTCGACGCCACTGGTGGCGGTACCCACGAACCGGACCGCGCTGTTGTCCAGCAGCCGGGCATCCACCGGGGTCACCGAGCGCACCAGCAGCGCATCGGCACCGGCGAGTTGCTCCGGGCGCAGCGCCCGGCCGGAAAAACGCGCCACGGTTGCCAGCGTCCCGGCGTAATGCTCGACAGCGGGAATGTTTTCATCGGCGAGAATGTGCAGGGTCACGCCGGCGTCCCCGGCGCAGGAGCCGGCTTCATGCCGCGAGCCCGGACAGGTCGAGGGCCAGTTCCCGCACCCGCAAGCCACTGCCAAAGTCGAGGGCCAGGGCGTCAAAAAAGCGCTGCGCGCGCTGCGGCAGGCCACGTTCCTGCCATGCCAGGGCCTGCACCAGTACCTGTTGTTTGAATGCGAGATTGCCACCGTTCACATCATCCGGCGCGCCCAGGTTGTCGGCACTGACATGAAAACGATAACCGCAGGCAAGAGAAAACAGCCATTCCAGGGCCTGCGGCCTGGCCTCCACGGCCTCAAAGTCCCGCTGCTGCTCCGGGCTGCGGCCGTCGGGGGCATACCAGTAACCGAAGTCCGCCAGCTGCCGGCGACGGTCACCGGCAATGCACCAGTGTGCTGTTTCGTGCAGCGCACTGGCAAAGTAATCACTGCGATAGTACAGCAGGTGAAAATCCCCGGCACCGGCTGCGGGCTGGTAGTAGGGTTCACTGGCGCCCCCTGCCAGGCGGGTGCGCCAGTGCGCCGAAAAGCACTGGTTAAATACCCGCTCAAGCCGTTGCGAGCTGAACCCTCCCGGGGCTACAGGCGCCCTGTCCGGCGGGCCTGCGCCCACCGCCGCCTGACATTGTGTCACCGCAGTCACCCGCCTTTTTTCAGCAGGTAGCGATAGCTGCCGTCCTGTTCGTCCTGCCGCAGCAATTCATGCCCCAGAAAACTGCAGAATTTGGCAATATCGCGGGTGGTGGAAGGGTCCGTCGCCACTACCAGCAGGGTTTCACCCACCGCCATATCCCTGATCCGGTTGTGCAGCAGCATAACCGGTTCCGGACAGAACAGACCGGTGGCGTCGAGTGTGTGATCGGCAGTAATGGTCATTGTTTTCGTCAATCGGCTATCAGGTTGCGTGCTGCTTCCCTGGGCAACAGGTCCCAGTGCTCGCCGTCTACCTCGTATACAATCAGCAAATCGCCGCGCGCCATTTGTGCGCGCAGGCTGGCCACTTTCTGTTCCAGGCTGAGCTCGCGTGCACCGTAATCGGTACCGTCCCTGCTGGCATATTCCTCAAGCAGGGCCTGCAGTACATCGGCCTGCAAACGCTGCGGCGGTACTTCAACAAATTGCGTCATGTTTCCCTGGCGCACAGAAAATCGGTGTGCGCCCCCTTCGCTAGTTTCATGCCGGATAGCGCGCTAATATACGGCCAGAGCCTGTGAATGTGGAGTCAAATTGGTGGAAACTTCCTACATCGTGACCTTTATCGGGGACGACCGCCCGGGCCTGGTGGAAGCCCTGTCCAGGGTGATCGAGAGCAACCGGGGCAACTGGCTGGAAAGTCGCTTGTCGCAACTGGGCGGTAAATTTGCCGGCCTGGTGCTGGTGGCATTGCCGGGAGAGAACGGCAACGCGCTGGAAGCGGACCTGAAGGCCCTGTCGAGCAGCGGGCTCAGCGTCAGGGTGACTCCCGCCACGGCCCCCGCCGCCCCCCGCAGCGGTCGCGCTATCACGCTTACGGTGATCGGCCCCGATCGCCTGGGCATTGTCCGTGAGATCTCCCGGGCACTGGCGCAGCGCGAGGTGAACGTGGTGGAAATGGACAGCACGGTGAGCAGCGCGCCCATGAGTGCCGAGTTGATTTTTACCGCGCGCATAGACGCCGAGATTCCCGATCATGTTGATCTGGACGATCTGGAAGACAGTCTCGAAGAAATCGCCAACGTCATGACGCTGGAGATTGAACTGGAACGCGGCCACGGCTGAGGGCCAGGCTGCTGGCGCCGCCGGCTCTACCGCCGGGGACCCCGACCTGCCATGCACTTGCGCAGCGCCAGCCACAGCAGAACCGTCGCCCCCGCCAGGCCGATTACGATCACTACCACCAGGCCTGAGGCCAGCAGCAGCTCAAACAATTCACGCGGGGCGACCCCGAACTGCCTGACCGCCATCCATACCAGCGCTGCGAGGCAGGCTGTCCCGATCAGGATACTGCGAACGTACCGTCGCCCGGCCCTGCTCATCGCGTCGCGGTCACCGGCATCAGGATTTCGCGCCGGGGGCCGATGCCGGCAGTACCGGAGTAGCGCAGCGCACATGCATGTTCTGTCCGCGATGGCGCAGCGCGTGATCCATCAACACAATGGCCAGCATCGCCTCGGCGATAGGCGTTGCGCGAATGCCCACGCAGGGGTCATGGCGCCCCTGGGTAGAGATCTGGGTGGCGTTGCCAGCCGTGTCCACAGTCGCGCAGGGTTGGCGAATACTCGAGGTCGGCTTCAGCGCAATGCTGACCGTGATGTCCTGGCCACTGGAAATCCCGCCGAGTATTCCGCCGGCATTGTTGCCTACGAATCCCTGTGGGGTCAGCTGGTCCCGGTGCTCGCTGCCATGTTGTGCAACCGCCGCGAAGCCGGCACCGATCTCCACGCCTTTTACCGCATTGATGCTCATCATCGCGTGGGCGATGTCCGCATCCAGACGATCGAATACCGGTTCGCCCAGGCCCGGTATCATGCCGCTGGCCACCACGTTGATCCTGGCGCCGATGGAATCCCCGCGCTTGTTGAGCGCCACCATGAACTCTTCCATCAACGGCACCTTGGCCGGGTCGGGACAAAAGAATGGATTGCTCTCCACCGTGTCCCAGTCCAGCTGCTCGATTGCGATCGGGCCCAGCTGGGCGAGGTAGCCGCGTATCACGATGCCGTAGTGCCGGGCCAGGTATTTTTTCGCGATGGCGCCGGCCGCCACCCGCATGGCGGTTTCCCGGGCGGATGAGCGCCCGCCGCCGCGGTAGTCGCGGAAGCCATATTTCTGGTTGTAGGCGTAGTCGGCGTGGGCGGGGCGAAAGGTGTCCTTGATGTTGGAGTAATCCTTTGATCGCTGGTCGGTATTCTCTATCAGCAGGCCGATAGGGGTACCCGTGGTGACACCCTCGAAAACGCCCGACAGTATCTGTACCTCGTCCGCTTCGCGGCGCTGGGTGGTAAAGCGCGATGTGCCCGGCTTGCGGCGATCGAGGTCGCGCTGCAGATCGCTGGCAGCCAGTTCCAGGCCGGGGGGACAGCCGTCGACGATGCAGCCCAGGGCCGGCCCGTGGCTTTCGCCGAAACTGGTTACCGTGAACAGCTTTCCGATTGTATTGCCCGCCATGATGCTCCCGCGCCCGTTACCACGCGCCCGTTACCACGCGTCCGTTACCAAAGGCCGCATATTATAAGCCTATCAGGCGGGGCGTGCGCCGTAATCTTGCAGCTCTTTCGCTGTCAGCGCAAATACGCCGTGGCCACCGTGTTCGAACTCCAGCCAGGTAAAGGGCAGTTGCGGGTAAGCTTCCTCCAGCGCCACCCAACTGTTGCCCACCTCTACGACCAGCAGGCCGCTGTCGGCAAGATGGCGAGCCGCGTCCTGCAGAATCCGGCGCGTCAGCTCCAGGCCGTCCGGACCCGAGCCCAGTGCCAGCTCGGGCTCGTGCAGGAATTCTGCGGGCAACGCCGCCAGGTCCTGGCTATCCACATAGGGCGGGTTGCTGAGAATAAGGTCGTAGCGCGTCTCGCGCAGCGCAGAAAATACATCCGACTGGACAATGTTCACACGATCAGCCAGGCCCATAGCCTGCGCGTTGTCGCGGGCGAGTTGCAGCGCAGCGGGGTCGATATCGAGCAGGTCCACCCGCGCCTGCGGGTAATAGTGCGCAATGGCCAGGCCGATACAGCCACCGCCGCAACAAAGGTCCAGGACCCGCGTGGGCGTCGGACCGCTGTACCAGGGCCGGAACTCGTTGAGGATCAGTTCGGCAAGCGGCGAGCGCGGAATGATCGCCCGGGAATCACAGAGGAATTCAAGCCCGGCAAACCAGGCCTTGCCCAGCAGGTAGGGGAGCGGCGTGTGCTGCTCGATACGCGCACGCAACAGCGCCTGCATACGGGCCAGGGCATCCGGGGCCAGCGGGTGTGGCAACACGCCATCATCGGAGTCCAGCGGCAGTTCCGCCACCGACAGTACCAGCTGCACTGCTTCGTCCCAGGCATTATCAGTGCCGTGACCAAAATAGGCGTCACTGTCCGCCAGCGCCGCACTGCAATACTCGAGGGCCTCGCCAACCGTTTGTGGATGCGCTGTCATATCCCGTTTCCCGTTGCCAGGCCGCAAGTGTAACCGATGCAAGGGTACACTGATCAACCGCCACTCTCGATTGCCACGGCCATGGCGGGTTGTTACTATTCCCTGCCCCGCGACCCGCTCGGGAGATTCACCCCCAAATTACCTGCAAGGAGTAATGCCGGTGGAAGAGCACTGGGCAAAGATTATTGAGGCCATAGGCGAAGACCTTGAAAGGCCAGGTCTTGCCGACACGCCAAAGCGCGCCGCCAAGGCATTTGAGTTCCTCACTCGCGGCTACGGGCAATCGGTGGACGACGTCGTCAACAATGCCCTGTTTCCCTCCGACTCCAGCGAGATGATCCTGGTGCAGGACGTGGAGCTTTACTCCCTGTGTGAGCATCACCTGCTACCGTTCATCGGCAAGTGCCATGTCGCTTATATTCCCACCGGCAAGGTGCTGGGCTTGTCCAAAGTGGCCAGGATTGTCGACCTGTACGCGCGGCGCCTGCAGATACAGGAATCCCTCACCTCGCAGATTGCCGAGACCATTATGGCGGTGACAGACGCCGAGGGTGTCGGTGTCATCATTGAGGCCAAACACATGTGCATGATGATGCGCGGCGTGGAAAAACAGAATTCCGTGATGAAAACCTCAGCCATGCTGGGCTGCTTCCGCAACGAACAGAAAACCCGGGAAGAATTTCTCTCCCTGCTGCAAATGAAGCACTAAGGTGTGCTAGGGCGTGGTCCGGAGGGTTTCCGCATGCAGGTACTGCCTGTCGGCAGTGCGCGCGGAAGCGTAAATAACCAGGAGATTTAGCGGGTCTGCCCCGATGGCGTAGACACGGTAGCGCTGCAGTTCCTCGCGACCGTACAACACCGGCTGGTGAAACACCCGATTGGCCCATTGAACCCCCTGGCCGCAGGCCCGGCCGTCGCAGGAGAACAGCAGTTCCGCTCCCGCCAGTTGCCCGACCTTTGCCACCAGTTCAGCCATCACCTCCAGCGAGGTGAAACCGTCGACTATCTGCCAGGTGTAGCCGGTGAGCGCACCACTGTAGCGCTCACTGTGCTTGAACCGCCAGGCGCCGCCAACCTTTTGCATGGCGCCCAGGCCAATCTCATAATCGAGCACGTCCTGCTCGGCGAAATCGATCGTCCGGGAGTGGGGATAGTCGTTCAGTTCCTGCAACAATGCCTGCGGTGTCGCCGCCGAGGCCGACGCCGCTATCACAACCATTACCAGGGCGAACCCTGCCCGGCCAAACCGTGTGCCACCACCTGTCATCACTGTATCCCGTACCGCCCGCGTAAGAACTGGTCAATTTGTTGTGCCACGATAGCAGCACCGGCCGCCATATGAAAATGGTGGCCGCCCGGCGTCTCGGCTATGTCCAGGCGACGTATCTGCCTGCGCGCCAGGGCAACCAGCTCCGGGTGCTTGCCAATCCCCTCCTGCGCCAGCAGCAGCAGGGTTGGCATGGACAGCGCCGCCAGTACCGCCTCTATCTGTCGGACCGTCATCTTCACCGCGGACGCACCGCGCAGGCGCAAATCCGTGGTCCAGGTATAACCGCCCGCGCAGGGACGCAGGTTGCGCTCCACCAGCGCCGTCACGGGGCCGATGGGCAGTCCGTCGACCGTCCTGCTCGCCACCGCCGCCTCGAGCGTCGGGTAGACGCGATTTTGCCGCTGCATCCAGTGACGTTTTTCATCGAGGAATTTGCGCAGCTGCCGCGGAAACTCCTCCTCGGCTACAGGCCCGGGGGCAACGCCGTCCAGCAGCACCAGTCGTTCTACCCGCTCGGGCACGGTGCTCGCCAGCAGACTGGCGATAATCGCCCCGCGGGAATGCCCCATCAGGGCAAACCGGTCCCAGCCCAGGGCATCCAGCACACCCAACAGCTCCGGCAGGTCATCCCAGATCTGGTAGCCCGCATCGGCTGACCGGCACGCGCTGCGGCCGTGGCCCGTGAGGTCGACAGCGACCACGTGATGCTGCACCAGCAGCGGCGCCAGGACACTGAAACTGGCGGCGTTATCGAGCCAGCCGTGCAATGCCAGCACTGGTCGGGCGCCGGGTATTCCCCAGGACAAGCCCGCCAGCCGCAGGCCGTTGATTTCCCAGTCCATGGCAACGCCGGCCCCTGCCCTCATGTCCCCACCTCGTACTCCGGCGGCGCGGCCCAGAAGCACACCGATGCGCAGGCCCGCGCCGCCACTGCCATGTCCAGGGTTGCGAATGCACCCGGTGGCAGTGGCGGGACCAGGCCAGTCTCGCCCAACAGATAGTCGACAAGCTGCGACACCAGCGGTTGGTGTGATACCAGCACCGCATGGACAGGCGGATCCCGCATAGCGGCAATAGCGGACTCAACCGCAGCTACCGAGGCACCCGGGCGCAGCTGTGGGAGTTCGCGTGCGGGTGCATGGGAAAAAGCGGAGGCGATAATGCCGGCCGTTTGCGCCGTGCGTACCCAGCGGCTGAAGAGAACCAGGTCCGGTGCCGGCAGGCCCCGTCCCGCCAGCGCCGCGTGAAACTGGTGACAACCGAAGCCGACATCGTCGAAGCCCTTATCCGTCAGCTCCCGCTGCCGATCGGTTGCGGCTCGCCCGGCTTCACCGTGGCGCCAGATAGTGAGTATCACCCGCGGCTACCGTGTCGTTCCGGTGCGCTAGCGACCGGTAACAAATTCCACATCCTGTGCCTGCTCCGTGTGCATCATGTCGTCGAATACATCGGCCACCGGCCGATGCTCATAGAGTATCGCATACAGGCCTTTTACCAGGGGCATATGCACTTGCCGGCGGTCGGCCTCCGCCTTCAGCAGGCCGAGGGTGTTGATGCCCTCCGCCACCTGGTCCATGTCCGCCAGAATAACGTCCAGCGGCTGGCCCCGACCCAGTGCCAGGCCCACCCGATAGTTACGGGACAGGGGCGAGGAGCAGGTGACAAACAGGTCTCCCACCCCGGCGAGGCCCAGGAAGGTCATCGGGTTGGCTCCCATGTGAACGGCAAATCGTGACATCTCCGCCAGCGAACGGGTGAGCAGCATTCCCACCGTGTTTTCGCCAAACGCCAGCGCGGCTCCCACACCGGCGAGGATGGCGTACACATTTTTCAGTGCGCCACCCAGCTCAACCCCGTACATGTCCCGGGAGCTGTAGATCAGGAAGGACTCGTTGTGCAGCAGGTCGTGGATGCGCGAATTGATTTCCGCGCTGTCACTGGCAATAACCGATCCGGTGATATGGCCGGCGGCGATCTCCCCCGCCAGGTTGGGGCCGCTGAGCACGCCCCTGGGGTTGGCGGGAAGTTCCTCCCCCAGTATCTCGCTCATCAGGCGGAAGCCGCCGGGCTCGATGCCCTTGGTCAGGCTGATAACCAGTGCATCGGTCGTCACATGAGCGGCCAGTTCCTGTACCACCTGTCGGAACGAGCTGCTGGGAACCGCCACGAACAGGACGTCGACACCCTCGACGGCCCGCGCCAGCGAGCCGGTGGCCTCCAGTTTGTCGTGCAGCTGGTAGCCCGGCAGGTATTCGATATTCTGCCGGTTCCGGTTGATGGAGTCAGCCCTTTCCTCGTTGCGCAACCACAGGCGCACGCGGTTGTCATTGCAGGCGATGATATTGGCGATCACAGTGCCGAAACTGCCACCGCCGAGAACGGCGACAGTGCAGGAATCGGGCATGGCAGATATCCTTTGGAGTCTTTATCATGGCGCGGTGCCAGTCTAACAAAAAAAGCGGGCTGTGATGCCCGCTTTTCCATCTCACCCGCGAGACGCCGTCAGTCCTTGCCCATTTGCAGCAACAGCCTGTTCAGTCGCGCCACGTACGCCGCAGGGTCATCGAGCTGGCCGCCCTCGGCCAGGTTGGCCTGGTCGAATAACAGGCTGCCCAGATCGGCAAAACGGTCCTCGTCCGCCTCCTGGTCAAGCATTTTAACAAGCGGGTGGCCTGGGTTGATCTCGAGGATGGGTTTGCTCTCGGGCACAGGCTGCCCGGCCGCCTCCATGATACGGCGCATCTGCGCGCCCATATCGAAGTCGCCTACCACCAGGCAGCTGGCGGAATCAGTCAGGCGGCTGGTGGCGCGCACCTCGGCGACCCGCCCCTCCAGCACCTTGGCCAGGCGTTCGACCAGCGCCTCTGATTCCTTCGCCAGCTTCTCCTGCTCCGCTTTCTCCTCGTCGGAATCGGCGCCCAAATCCAGCGCGCCGCGCGCGACGTCCTGGAACTGCTTGCCGTCGAACTCCTGCAGGTGGTTCATCAGCCAGTCATCCACGCGGTCACTCAACAGCAGCACCTCAATCCCCTTCTTGCGGAAGACTTCCAGCTGCGGGCTGTGCCTGGCTGTCTTGAAATTCTCAGCAACGACATAGTAAATCTTGTCCTGCTTTTCCGGCATGCGCGAGACGTAGTTTTCCAGCGACTGGTCCTGCGTTTCAAGATCCGTATGGGTGGTGCTGAAGCGCAGCAGTTTGGCGATTTTTTCCTTGTTGGCGAAGTCCTCGGCGGGACCTTCCTTCAGCACCTGGCCGAACTCCTTCCAGAAAACCGGGTAGTCATCGCCCTTGGCCAACTTTGCGAGCATATCCAGTACCCGCTTGATCAGGGCACCGCGCATGGACTCGACCGCCGGGTCCTGCTGCAGGATTTCCCGCGATACATTCAGGGACAGGTCGTTGGAATCGACCACCCCTTTGACAAAGCGCAGGTACAAGGGCAGGAACTGCTCGGCCTCGTCCATGATGAAAGTGCGCTGCACATAGAGCTTCAGGCCGCGGCTCATGTCCCGGTTCCACAGATCGAACGGCGCCTTGCGCGGCAGGTAGAGCAAACTGGTGTAGTCCAGCTTGCCCTCAACCTTGTTGTGGGACCAGGTCAGGGGGTCTTCGAAATCGTGGGAGATATGCTTGTAGAATGCCTTGTACTCATCGTCACTGACCTCGGTGCGGGGCCGGGTCCACAGGGCGGTCGCGGCGTTGACAGCCTCGTACTCTACCTGCGCATCCCTGGCCGGCTTTTCCCCTTCCTTGGGCGCGGCGGGCGGTTTGGCCATCATCACCGGGACGGAAATATGGTCGGAGTACTTCTTGATGACACTGCGCACGCGCCAGTCATCGGCGAACTCCTGGCTGTCTTTCTTCAGGAACAGGGTGATGCTGGTGCCTCGGGTGGGCCTGGGCTTAGCCTCGATAGTGAACTCCGCTTCACCGTGGGACTCCCACAGCACGCCCTGGTCGGCATCCTCCCCCGCCTTGCGGGTATGCACCTCGACGCGATCGGCAACGATAAAGGCCGAGTAAAAGCCCACCCCAAACTGGCCGATAAGCTGCGAGTCCTTCTTCTGGTCGCCGGTCAGGTTCTCCAGAAAGGCCGCGGTACCGGACTTGGCGATGGTGCCGAGGTTTTCGATCACTTCATCGCGGTTCATGCCGATACCGTTGTCGCTGATGGTGATGGTGTGCAGTTTCTTGCTCTTGGCCAGGTCGACCGTGATTCGGTAGTCACCGCCCCCCTCCAGCAGGCCGGGGTCCGCCAGGGCGGCGAAGCGCAGCTTGTCGATGGCGTCGCTGGCATTGGAGATCAGCTCGCGCAGGAAAATTTCCTTGTTGCTGTACAGGGAGTGAATCATCAGGTGAAGCAGTTGCTTGGCTTCAGTCTGGAAACCCAGGGTTTCCTTGCGTACGTCTGCGGTCATGGGATCCTCATTCATAGTTCGAGTTGGTCCAGGTTGTTCAACTGTGACCCCATTAAATGGGGACACTGGCGTAGTATTTCAAGAGGCCATACGGCATATTTGGCGCTGCCAAACCAACCGGAGCACCCGCATGTCCTCACCAGCCAGAATCACGATGATAGCGCTGCTGTACAGCTGCCTCGGCCTGTTGGCCGCCTGTAGCGACGGTAATGACAACGACAGGGGTTCCGGCAGCACACAGTACCTGCCCATCAGCCTGGCCGGGGTGGAATCGCCCCCCGACGTGGGAGCCCCCAACCTGCTGAGCACCAACTTCGACCTGGCCACTGTCGGCTACGAACAACGGGAGTACTTTTTGGCGGGCAGCGCCGCCTCATTCAGCAATACCAACGAACTGGACGAAGATGGGCGCTGGGAGGCCGAACCCGGCGCCCTCGCGGATTACCGGATCCGCGTGCTGGTCTATCGCCCCCTGGCCGAGACGGATTACAGTGGCACCGTGTTTGTGGAATGGCTGAATGTGACCGCCGGCTTTGAAACCCCGCCCAGCTGGGGTTCAGGCCATACCGAAATACTGCGCGCCGGGCACGCCTGGGTAGGTGTATCAGCACAATACGTGGGTATCGAGGGATCACCCCGGGCCCTGCTGCCGCTGCACCTGAAAGCCGTGAATCCGCAACGCTACGGTAGCCTGCTGCATCCGGGGGACAGTTTTTCCTATGACATCTTTTCCCAGGTGGCGCGGGCGCTGCGACAAACCGGGGGCTCGGACCTGCTGCGGGGCCTGGCGCCGAGGCGCCTGATAGCCATGGGCCAATCCCAGTCCGCGGGCAGGCTGGCGACCTACATCAACGCCATACACCCCCTGTATCACGCCTACGACGGTTATATGGTGCACAGCCGTGGAGCTGGCAGCTCCCCGCTGTCGCAGGCGCCGGAAGTGGCTATCCCCACCCCGGAAGTAGTCAAGCTGCGCACCGACCTCGACGTGCCGGTATTCAGCTTCCAGACCGAGACCGACGTGATAGCGGCGGGCGGGGTGAACGCACGCCAGGAAGACAGCAGCCGTTTTCGCCTGTGGGAAGTACCCGGTGCGGCCCACGGCGACTATTACAGCTTTGTCTCGGGTCGCGATGACACCGGGGTTGACCCGAAGTACGCGGTGGTGGTGGAAAACAACTCGGTACTGGGCTACATCACCTGTGAGCGCCCGATCAATTCGGGCCCCCTGACCTGGGTCTTCAATGCCGCCCTGAGCTCCCTGCACCACTGGGTGCTCAACGGCGCCCTGCCGGCCAGGGCGCATCGTATCGCCCTGAGCGATGACAACACGGCGTTCACCAGGGATGAACTGGGGAATGTCAAAGGCGGCGTCCGCACGCCCTACGTGGATGAGCCCGCAGCCGTTCTGTCGGGAGAACCGAATTCAGGCGCAAGTTTCTGCTTCCTGTTCGGCACCACCGCTTTGTTCGATGCTGCCACCATGGCCAGCCGCTATGTCGACAAGGCGAACTATATCAAGGTGGTGAGCGCAGCCACCGACAAAGCGGTGGCGAAGGGATTCGTGCTGGCCGCCGACGGCGAGCGCATCAAGGCGGCGGCCGCGTTGCAATGGGACCGGGCGATGGACTGACGGGCCCCCCGCCGCCGTGGTCACCTATAACTGCGGCCCGGCGGCCACCAGGGCCTTGCCCTCGTCGTTGTCGGTAAACAGGGCGAAGTTCCTGATAAACCGCTGCGCCAGGTCGATCGCCTTCGGCTCCCACGCGGCCGTGTCGGCGTAGGTGTTGCGGGGGTCGAGGATACTGCTGTCGACGTCGTGCAGCGCCCGCGGAATGACGAGGTTGAAGATCGGCAAGGTTGTCGTTTGGGCGTCCTCGATAGAACCGTCCAGGATGGCGTCGATAATCGCCCTGGTATCCTTGATGGAAATGCGCTTGCCACTGCCGTTCCAGCCGGTGTTGACCAGGTAGGCTTTGGCGTGAGATGCGTCCATGCGCGACACCAGCACCTTGCCGTAGGTCACCGGGTGCAGGCTGAGGAAGGCTTTGCCGAAACAGGCCGAGAACGTGGGCACCGGCTCGGTGATACCGCGCTCGGTGCCGGCGAGCTTGGCGGTAAAGCCCGAGAGGAAGTGATACTGGGTCTGCTCGTGGCCGAGGATGGACACCGGGGGCAACACCCCGAACGCGTCGGCGGTGAGGAAAATCACCTTGCTCGGATGTCCGGCCCTGGACACCGGCTTGACGATATTGTCGATATGGTAGATCGGGTAGGATACCCGGGTGTTCTCGGTAATGGAGCGATCCGCAAAATCGATCTTGCCGTTGGCGTCCACCACCACGTTTTCGAGCAGGGCGTCGCGGGAGATAGCCTTGTAGATTTCGGGCTCGCTGGCAGGGTCCAGGTCGATGGTCTTGGCGTAGCAACCACCCTCGAAATTGAACACGCCGTCGTCGTCCCAGCCGTGCTCGTCGTCGCCGATCAGTCGGCGTTTGGGGTCGGTTGAAAGCGTGGTTTTACCGGTACCCGACAGGCCGAAGAAGATTGCGACATCGCCGTCCTCGCCGACGTTGGCGGAGCAGTGCATCGACGCCATATTCTTCAGCGGCAGGTAGTAGTTCATCATGGCGAACATGCCTTTTTTCATCTCGCCGCCGTACCAGGTACCGGCGATGATCTGCATTTTCTCGGTCATGTTGAACACGGTGAACACTTCCGAATTAAGGCCGTGTGACTGCCAATCGGGGTCGCTGGTCTTCGAGGCGTTCAGCACGACAAAGTCCGGCTCACCGTAACTGGACAGTTCCGCTTCCGTCGGACGGATAAACATGTTCTTGACGAAGTGGGCCTGCCAGGCCACCTCCATTACGAAGCGCACCTTCAGCCGGCTGTTCTCATTGGCACCGCAAAAGGTATCCACCACGAACAGTCTCTGGCCGGACAGGCGTTGGGTCACCAGGCCCTTGAGCACTGCCCAGTTCGCGGGCGAGATCGGCTTGTTGTCATTGGGTGATTCCGGCGAGTTCCACCAGATGTGCTGCTTGCTGATATCGTCCAGGACAATGAACTTGTCCTTCGGTGAACGCCCCGTGAAGATGCCGGTGTGCACGGCCACTGCGCCGGACTCAGTGACTAAACCTTTTTCATAGCCCTGGAGGTCCTTGCGCGTCTCCTCGGCGAACAGGAGCTCATAAGAGGGATTGTGAATGATCTCGGCGGCATCGCTGATGCCATAGCCGGACAAATCAATAGTGTGTGCCATAGTCGTTACCTGCTGTGCTGCCCAAGTGTGCGTGAGGGCTGGATTTTGCGGTACCCAGAAGCGACCCCCGCCCCAAATTCTGATGTTAGTGCCCGCCATGGTATAGCCTCGCCTGATTTCTTGAAATATCAGACCTTGAGCTATATCAAGTCGGCGGTATATGGACCTTATCCGCCTATAAAAAAGGGGCCCTCAACAAGACGGACCCCTCCGTGCCCCGCGCGGCGAGGCTATTTCCAGCCGGTGATTTCCGCCAGCCCGGCCGCGATGTCGGCCAGGCTACGCACTGTCTTGACGCCGGCGTCCTCCAGGGCGGCAAATTTCTCGTCCGCCGTCCCGGTACCGCCGGAAATGATCGCACCGGCATGGCCCATGCGCTTGCCCTTGGGGGCTGTCACACCGGCAATATAGGACACTACCGGCTTGGTGACATTGGCCTTGATATAGGCCGCGGCTTCTTCCTCGGCGGTACCGCCGATCTCGCCGATCATCACGATCGCCTCGGTGGCCGGGTCCTGCTGGAACATCGCCAGAATGTCGATGAAATTGGAACCCGGTATGGGGTCGCCGCCGATCCCCACGCAGGTAGACTGGCCGTAGCCCGCATCCGTCGTCTGCTTGACCGCCTCATAGGTCAGGGTGCCGGAGCGTGAAACGATACCGACCTTGCCGGGCAAGTGGATACTGGCAGGCATGATACCGATTTTGCACTCGCCCGGTGTGATCACGCCGGGGCAGTTCGGGCCGATCAGTCGCACGCCCAGTTCATCGCACTTGACCTTCACCTCGAGCATATCCAGGGTGGGAATACCCTCGGTGATACAGACGATCAGCCTGATGCCGGAATTGGCGGCTTCCAGGATGGAGTCCTTGCAAAAAGGCGCCGGCACGTATATCACGGATGCGTCGGCGCCGGTGGCTGCCACGGCGTCGGCAACCGTGTTGAAAACCGGCAGGCCCAGGTGCTCCTGGCCGCCCTTGCCGGGGGTTACGCCACCGACCATTCTGGTGCCGTAGGCGATAGCCTGCTCGGAGTGAAAAGTACCCTGGGAGCCGGTAAAGCCCTGGCAGATAACCCTGGTATTCTTGTCGATCAAAATGCTCATTACGCTTTACCTCCCGCTGCAGCTACCGCCTGTTGGGCCGCGTCCGTCAGACTGGTGGCCGCAATAATATTGAGGCCGCTCTCGGCCAGGACCTTGCGCCCGAGTTCAGCGTTATTCCCCTCCAGCCGCACCACAACCGGCACGCTTACGCCTATTTCCTCTACCGCACCGATCACGCCCTCGGCGATCAGGTCACAACGCACGATGCCGCCAAAGATATTGATCAGTACCGCCTTCACATTGGCGTCTGACAGGATGATCTTGAAAGCCTCGGCTACCCGCTCCTTGGTTGCGCCGCCCCCCACATCGAGGAAGTTAGCCGGGAAGCCGCCGTGCAGTGCGACGATGTCCATCGTTCCCATGGCGAGACCGGCGCCGTTGACCATACAGCCTATGCTGCCGTCCAGGGCGACGTAATTGAGCTCCCAGCGGGCCGCATGGGCTTCGCGCGCGTCATCCTGGCTGGGGTCGTGCATTTCCTGCAGCGCCTTCTGGCGGTACAGCGCGTTACCGTCCACGCCCAGTTTGGCATCGAGGCAGTGCAGGTTGCCCTCCTCGGTGATAACCAGCGGGTTGACCTCGATCAGGGCGAGGTCCTTGTCGACGAACAACTGGGCCAGGCCCATGAAGATTTTGACGAACTGCTTGATCTGGTCACCCTTGAGGCCGAGTTTGAACGCGAGTTCGCGGCCCTGGTAGGGCTGGGCGCCCACCAAGGGGTCAATGGTGGCCCGCAGGATTTTCTCCGGGGTCTCGTGGGCGACTTTTTCAATCTCGACACCACCTTCCGTGGACGCCATGAAGACGATACGACGCGAGGAGCGATCGACCACCGCGCCGAGATAGAGCTCATCGGCGATATCGGTACAGGATTCAACCAGTATCTTGCTCACCGGCTGGCCGTTGGCATCCGTCTGGTAAGTCACCAGGTTCTTGCCCAGCCATTTACTGGCGAATTCCCGGATCTCGTCCTTGCTCTTGACCAGCTTTACACCCCCGGCCTTGCCGCGACCGCCAGCGTGCACCTGGGCTTTTACCACCCACATGGTGCCGCCTATCAGGCTCGCTGCATCCACCGCTTCCTGGGGAGTTTCTACCGCATAGCCCCGGGAAACCGGCAACCCGTATTCGGCAAACAATTGCTTGCCCTGATACTCATGAAGATTCATTTGCTATCCTGTTTTCGTCTTTTACCCTGGTTATAAAAAAGCCGGTTTCATTACCTACCGGATCTCCCGCTACAAACCCGCGCGCGCCGGGATTATGTTGTTATTCGCGCGCGGGCAAATATCAACTGCGCTTCTTTTTGTTGGCAATATGAATCGCGTGACCGTCCACCGCCAGCGCCGCCTCGTGGACAGCCTCCGACAGGGTGGGATGGCCGAATACGGTCAGCGCCAGGTCTTCCGCACTGGAGCCGAACTCCATCGCAATGACCACCTGCTGCACCAGGTCGGCGGCGGAGGGGCCGACGATGTGGCAGCCCAGGATACGGTCGTTCTCCGCATGGGCAAGGATTTTCACCAAGCCCTGCGCATCATTGGATGCCAGTGCCCTGCCGCTTGCCGCGAAGGGGAACACCCCTGCCTTATAGGGCACGCCGTCTGCTTTCAGGTCCTGCTCGGTGCGACCTACCGCCGCTACCTCGGGGTGAGTGTAGATGACCGAGGGGATGCAGTCGTAATTCATCTGCGCCTTTTTGCCGGCGATCCGCTCGGCCACCATAATGCCCTCCTCCGAGCCCTTGTGGGCCAACATCGGGCCGCGCACCACGTCGCCAACAGCGAAAACGTGCGGCGCCTCGGTCTCGCAGTAGTCATTGACGAAAATATAACCGCGCTCATCCAGTGTCAGCCCGCTGTCACTGGCGAACAACTCCTGCGAGCGGGGCTTGCGACCCACCGCCACAATCAGCCTGTCAAAGGTTTCAACCTTTTCGCCGCCGGCGCTGCTATAAGTTACCACGACTGCCCCGTCCTTCACCTCGGCGCCGGTGACGCGGGTACCCAGGCGGATATCCAGCCCCTGTTGCTTGTATATCCTGGCCGCCTCTTTGGCGACCTGGGCATCCATCATTGGCAGGAAATCATCCAGAGCCTCGAGCATGACCACCTCGGACCCGAGCCGGCCCCAGACACTCCCCAACTCCAGGCCGATAACGCCCGCGCCTATCACGCCCAGGCGCCTGGGCACCTCCGTCAGTTCCAGGGCGCCGGTCGAGTCGATGATGTACTTGTTGTCCACCGGGGCCGGGGGAATGTTAACCGGCACGGAACCGGCCGCAATGATGATGTTGCCGGCACCGATCACCTGCACCTTGCCATCCTTGTCCGTGACCTCCACCCTGGCACCCGACAGGACTTTGCCGGTACCGGAAATGGCGGTAACACCATTGTGTTTGAACAGGCCCGCTATGCCGCCCGTCAGCTGGTCCACGATCTTGTCCTTGCGCTCGAGCATGGCGGGCACATCGATGCCGGGGTCCTTGACGGTAATACCGTGCACGGCCAGGTGGTCCCGGGCCTCGGCAAACTTGTAACTGCTGTCCAACAGCGCCTTGGATGGGATGCATCCCACATTGAGGCAAGTTCCGCCCAGGCGTACCTTGCCCTTCGCGTCGAGCCATTGTTCAACGCAGGCGGTGGACAGCCCCAGTTGGGCGGCGCGAATAGCGGCAACATAACCCGCGGGCCCCGCACCGATCACGACTACATCATATTTATCAGGCATATTTGCGTTCCACTGTTGTCTGTTCGCCGGGCTGCGGGAGGATCACAGCTGCAGCAGGATTCGGGCCGGGTCCTCGATCAGATCCTTGATCGCAACCAGGAACTGCACCGCAGTTTTACCGTCGATCAGGCGGTGATCGTAGGACAGGGCAAGGTACATCATCGGCTGGATAACCACCTGACCGTCAACCGCCATGGGCCGATCCTGGATTTTGTGCATACCCAGGATGCCCGTCTGGGGCGGATTGAGAATGGGGGTGGACAGCAGCGAGCCGAACACGCCGCCATTGGTCACTGTAAAAGTACCGCCCGTCATATCCTCGATGGTCAGCTTGTTGTCCTTGGCGCGAATACCCAGGTCGCGGATTGCCGCCTCGACATCGGCGAGGCTCATGAAATCCGCGTCCCGCAGCACCGGCACGACCAGGCCATTTTCGGTGGATACGGCCACCCCGATGTCCTGGTAGCCGTGATAGACCACGTCGCTGCCATCGATAGAGGCGTTCACCGCGGGGAAACGCTTGAGCGCCTCGCAGGCGGCCTTGACGAAAAAACCCATAAACCCCAGCCGCGTGCCCTTGTGGGTTTTCTCGAACTGTTCCTTGTACTTGCTGCGCAGGGCCATCACCGGGGCCATGTTGACCTCGTTAAAGGTGGTTAACATGGCAGTTTGTTGGGTAGCGTTGAGCAGGCGCTCGGCGATTTTTGCCCGCATACGGGTCATCGGCACCCGCTTTTCCACGCGTTCACTGGAGGGGCCGTCAGGGCTCGCCGGCAGGGCGGCGGCAGCCGCGGGGGCCCGGCTGGGCGCCGGCTCGGCATCCCGGGTTTTCAGGTGATCCAGGATATCTTCCTTGGTGATACGGCCGCCCTTGCCGGTTCCGGTAATCCGGGTCGGGTCGAGCTTGTGCTCCTCGATCAACTGCCTGGCGGCGGGGCCGGCAAGCTCAGCGGCACCGGCGCCTGTCCTGGTTTCCTGCACGGCAGCGGGGGCGGCAGGCGCTTTAACAGCACTGTTAGTGGTGGCAGCGGCGGCGCCCGGCTCCAGGGTGGCCAGCAATTGCTCGCTCTGGACGGTATCACCCTCCAGCGCATGAATCTTCGCGATAACGCCGTCCTCGGGCGCCAGCACCTCCATCACAACCTTGTCGGTTTCGATCTCGACTATCAGCTCATCGCGCGCAACCGCGTCACCTTCGGTCTTGTGCCAGCTGGCGATTTCGCCGTCTGCAACTGACTCGGGAAAAGCCGGCGCTTTTATTTCAATTGCCATTTCGCTTCCTTGTTCTACTGATCATTGGCCGGCTTGTCGGGCGCCAGCGCTTCATTAATGAATTGATCCTGCTGCGCCACATGCAACGCCATATAACCCGCCGCCGGCGCCGCCGAAGATTCGCGACCCACGTAGCGCAGGTAAACGTTGCGCCGGTGCCGGTGAATGATCCTGCGCATATGGTGCTGGCTGGAGTACCAGGCCCCCTGGTTCATCGGCTCCTCCTGGCACCACACGGCGTCGTCGATGTTGGGGTACGCGCTCAACACCTCGAGCAGTTCTTCCTCGGGGAAGGGGTAGAGCTGTTCCAGCCGCAGGATGGCGATGTTGTCGATACCCCGTTCCCTGCGCGCCGCCCGCAGGTCGTAAAATACCTTGCCACTGCACATAATCACCCGGTTCACCGCCGATTTATCCATTTCGTCGGTCTCATCCAGGACATTAAAAAACCGGCCGTTGGCGAGTTCCTCAATTGTCGAGATGGCCTCCTTGTGGCGCAGCAGGCTCTTGGGCGTCATGACGATCAGGGGCTTGCGCAGGGGCCGGATGGCCTGGCGCCTGAGCATATGGAAAACCTGGGCCGGGGTGGTCGGCACACACACCTGGATATTGTGCTCGGCACACAACTGCATGAAGCGTTCGAGCCGGGCGGAGGAGTGCTCCGGGCCCTGGCCCTCATAGCCGTGCGGCAGCAGCATGGTCAGGCCGCTGAGTCGCTGCCACTTGTGCTCGCCGCTGGTGATGAACTGGTCGATGACAACCTGGGCGCCATTGGCGAAATCGCCAAACTGGGCTTCCCATACCACCAGGCCCTGGGGCAGGGTGGTGGAATAACCGTACTCGAAAGCCAGCACCGCCTCCTCGGACAGCAGCGAATCATAAATCTTGAACTTGGCCTGGCCGGGGCCGATATGCTGCAGCGGCCGGTAGCTTCTGCCGGTTTTCTGGTTGTGCAGGACGGCGTGGCGGTGCGAAAAGGTTCCGCGCCCCACGTCCTGGCCGGTAATGCGCACCGGGTAACCCTGCTTCAACAGGGTGGCGTAGGCGAGGGTCTCGGCGAAGCCCCAGTTCAGTGGCATGGCCCCGGCCGCCATTTTACGCCGGTCCTCGAGAATTTTGGCCACCTGCTTTTGCAGCGGTAAATTGTCCGGCGCCACGTTGGTGTCGTGGGCCAGGCTCTGCAATTCGTGGATATCCATACCGGTATCGACCTGCAGCGTCCAGTCGTGCCCGAGGTAGGGCGACCAGTCGACGAACAGGGTCTTGTTGGGCTCCGAGACCAGACTGCTGACCAGGGGCTCGCCCCGGTCCAGGGACTCCCGGTAGCGCTCCACCAGGAACTGGTCCTCGGCCTCGGTCAGCGTACCCTCGGCGATAAGCCTGGCGGCATACAGGTCGCGGGTGGTTTTGTGCTTGCGGATGCGCGCATACATGACCGGCTGTGTCACCGACGGCTCGTCCGCCTCGTTGTGGCCACGGCGGCGGTAGCAGATCAGGTCGATGACCACGTCTTTCTTGAACTCGGTGCGGAAGTCGATCGCCATCTGGGTGACGAACAACACCGCCTCCGGGTCATCGGCATTTACGTGAAAAATAGGGGCCTGCACCATTTTGGCGATGTCGGTGCAATATTCTGTGGAGCGGGCATCTTCCAGTCTGTGGGTGGTGAAACCCACCTGGTTGTTGAGCACGATGTGGACGGTGCCGCCGGTCTTGTAAGCCCGGGTCTGGGACATCTGGAATGTCTCCATCACCACACCCTGCCCCGCGAATGCCGCATCGCCATGTATGATAATCGGGACTACCAGTTGCCCCGTCTTGTCGTTGCGCCGCTCCTGCCGCGCGCGCACCGAGCCCTCCGCGACCGGGGAGACGATTTCGAGGTGGGAGGGATTGAACGACAGGGCAAGATGCACTTCCCCGCCCGGCGTCATGACATTGGAAGAAAAGCCCTGGTGGTATTTCACATCGCCGGAAGTCGAGTACTGCACCCTGCCCTCGAACTCCGCAAACAGCTCCGAGGGGTTTTTGCCCAGGATATTGACCAGGACATTCAGGCGACCGCGATGGGCCATGCCTATGACGATTTCCTGGGCGCGGTAGGAACCGCAACGCTGTATCATTTCCGACAGCATGGGGATGAGGCTTTCGCCGCCTTCGAGGCCGAAACGCTTGGTGCCCGGGTACTTGGTGCCCAGGGATTTTTCCAGCCCCTCCGCCTGGATCAGGCTGCTGAGCAGTTGCAATCGCACTTCCCTGCCGTAATCCGGTGCCGAGCGCACGGATTCCATACGCTGCATGATCCAGTGGCGCTGCTCGGTGTCGACGATGTGCATGAACTCGGCGCCGACCGTGTGGCAGTAGGTGCGCTCCAGGGCCTGTACGATCTCGCCCAGGGTCGCGTCAGCCTTGCCGATATGCATGCTGCCGGTCTGGTAAACAGTGTCAAAATCGGCCGCGGAGAGCTGGTGGAAGGCCAACTCGAGGTCTGCGACGTGCTCGCGCTTGGCAAGACCCAGGGGGTCGAGCTGGGCTTTCTGGTGACCGCGCTGCCGGTAGGCCGATATCAACTGCAGCACACGCACCTGCTTGCGTTCGTATTCCGTCGCCTGGGAATCGTGCTGCACGGTTGCGGCCGTGCGTACCCGCATCTTGCTGATCTGGGCGAAACGGTCGCGAATCACCGAGTGCGGGATGTCCTCTATCTGGACGATCGCCGATTCAACCCGGGGCAGCTTGTCGAAATAGTCGCGCCACTGCTCGGGAACGCCGTTGGGGTTCTTGAGATAGGCCTCGTACAGGTCCTCTACATAGGTCGCGTTGCCGCCCGCGATATGCGAGCTGCGCCACAGCTGTTCCATCGAGCTATCTTGCATCCAGACCCTTCCAGCAGCTTGCACCAGCGTCCCGGTGCATCAAATACAGGAGTGTAGCAGCGCTGCCGCGAACCTGTCCCCCAAAGCCGAAAAGACCGGGAGGCACGCGCACGGATAACCTACAACGCCTCGTATAAAACTATATTTACCCTAAATTAATCAATTAGTTACAGCGCATATCTAAAGTCATGTCGCGCGCGAAAGCAGCATGTTGCGAATGTGCCCGATTGCCCTGGTCGGGTTCAAGCCCTTGGGGCAGACATTGACGCAGTTCTGGATACCGTGGCAGCGAAATACGCTGAAGGGGTCATCCAGCCGCGACAGGCGCTCCTCGGTGGCGGTGTCGCGAGTGTCGGCGAGAAAGCGGTAGGCCTGCAACAGGCCCGCGGGGCCGATAAAGCGATCGGGGTTCCACCAGAACGAGGGGCAGGCGGTGGAGCAACAGGCACAGAGTATACACTCGTACAGCCCATCCAGCTTGGCCCGGTCTTCCGGCGACTGCAGCCGCTCGATAGCCGGTGCCGGCGAAGTGTTCTGCAGGTAGGGCTGGACCTTCTCGTACTGGGCGTAAAACATGCCCATGTCCACCACCAGGTCCCGTATCACCGGCAGGCCCGGCAGCGGACGCAGAACCAGTTTGTTGTCGCGCACGGTCTCCGACAGCGGTGTGATACAGGCCAGGCCGTTCTTGCCGTTCATATTGACGCCGTCTGACCCGCACACGCCCTCGCGGCACGACCGGCGATAGGCGACGGTGGTATCCTGCGCCTTGATGAGTTCCATGACGTCCAGCACCATGAGGTCCTTGCCGCCGGTGTCGACCTGCACATCCTGCATATAGGGTTCGGCATCGGTCTCGGGGTTATAGCGATAGATACTTACTTGCAACATGATGACTGCCCCTTAATACGTGCGCGCTTTCGGCTGGAAAGTATCCACCGTTTTCGGTTCGAAATTGACCGCTCGCTTGCCCACCCGCTTGTCGGTGGGGAAATACATGGAATGGCACAGCCAGTTCTCGTCGTCGCGCTCCTGGTAGTCGTCCCGGGCATGGGCGCCGCGGCTCTCCCTGCGCTCCTCGGCGGTGATGGCTGTCGCCTCTGCCACCTCGAACAGGTTGTGTAGCTCCAGCGCCTCGATGCGGGCGGTGTTGTAGGCCATGCTCTTGTCGTCCAGCCTCGCGCCCTCGATCCGGCCCCGCAGGTCCGCCAGTTTGGCAATGCCCTCGCGCATGAAGGTCTCATTGCGGAACACGCCGAAATGGTTCTGCATGGTGTTCTGCAGCTCTTTGCGCAGGGCGGCGACATTCTCACCCCCCTTGGAACTGTTGAGCTTGTCCAGCCGCGACATGGCCTGCTCAATATCGCTGTCGGAGGCATCGCGCATATCGATACCCTCGCGCAGCGCCCGCTCGATGTGCAGGCCGGAGGCGCGGCCGAAGACCACCAGGTCCAGCAGGGAGTTACCTCCCAGGCGATTGGCGCCGTGTACCGACACGCAGGCCACCTCCCCACAGGCATACAGCCCGGGGATGACCTGGTCCCTGCCGCTGGCATCTATCGTCAGTGCCTGGCCGTGGACGTTGGTGGGGATGCCGCCCATCATGTAATGGCAGGTGGGTACGACCGGGATGGGTTCTTTCACCGGGTCGGCGTGGGCGAAGGTGCGGGACAGCTCGCAGATACCGGGCAGGCGGCTTTCCAGCACCTCCTCGCCGAGGTGGTCCAGTTTGAGGAATACATGGTCGCCCTCGGGGCCACAGCCCCTGCCTTCGATAATTTCCAGCACCATGGAACGGGCGACCACATCGCGACCGGCAAGATCCTTGGCGTTGGGAGCATAACGCTCCATGAAGCGCTCACCGTCCTTGTTGATGAGGTAGCCACCCTCGCCGCGGCAACCTTCGGTGACCAGTACGCCGGCGCCGGCGATACCGGTGGGATGGAACTGCCACATCTCGATATCCTGTACCGGAAAGCCGGCGCGCAGGGCCATGCCAATGCCGTCGCCGGTGTTGATGTGGGCGTTGGTCGTCGAGGCGTAGATCCGTCCCGCCCCGCCGGTGGCGAACACCGTTGCCTTGGACTTGATGTAGACGGTTTCGCCCGTTTCCATGCAGATGGCGATCACACCGACCACGGCGCCGTCCTGGTTCTTGACCAGGTCGGTGGCATACCACTCGTTGAAGAAGACGGTCTCGTTCTTCATATTGCCCTGGTACAGGGTGTGCAACAGGGCGTGACCGGTGCGGTCAGCCGCGGCGCAGGTACGGGCGGCCTGGCCACCTTCGCCGTAATTCTTCGATTGGCCACCGAAGGGGCGCTGGTAGATACGCCCCTCCTCGGTACGGGAGAACGGCAGGCCCATATGCTCCAGCTCGAACACCGCCTCAGGACCGACACTGCACATATATTCGATGGCGTCCTGGTCACCGATATAGTCGGAGCCCTTGACCGTGTCGTACATATGCCAGCGCCAGTCATCATTCGGGTCGGCGCTGGCGATCGCGCAGGTTATGCCGCCCTGGGCCGACACCGTATGGGAACGGGTGGGAAATACCTTGGTGATGACCGCGGTCTTATAGCCCGACTGGGCCAGTTGCAGGGCCGCGCGCATACCCGCGCCGCCACCACCGACGATTACACCGTCAAACGAAAGAGTACGAAGAGCAGCCATATTCTATAAACCCCACAAAATCTGGACGCCCCAGACGACATACGTGAACATGATGATGGCGCTGACCACCTGCGCCAGCATGCGCAGTACATTCCCGGTGGTGCCCATCAGCCGCTCGGTCAGGTAGTCGGTGAATACCGCCCACAATCCCACCCAGGCGTGAACGCCCAGCGACAGCAGTGCGAGCAGGCTGAATACCCGCATCCAGGTCTGCGAATAGAGTGCTTTCCAGGAGGCGAAATCGACACCACCGGTGAGCACGCATGCAAGAAACAGGAAGTAGGCCAGCAGGATGACCGCGGTCACTCGCTGCATCATCCAATCGTAGAGGCCGGACCGACCCATACTGGTTACTGCAGTTACCATATCCAGACTCCTGCCAGAAGAATTAGTACGGCCGAGACACCGATGACAATGCGCGCGCCCCGGGTGCCGCCCTCCATGCTTTCACCGATACCGGCATCCATAACCAGGTGCTTGATCCCGGCCACCGAATGGTAGATGAGTCCAGCGACGACCGCCCACAGCACCAGCCTGGGCAATGGGCTGGCGAGGCAGTCCTGCAACTCGGCGAAGCTTTCGGGGCTGGCGAGGCTGGCATCCAGCACCCACAACAGCACCGCCATGCCGGCAAAAAGGAATACGCCGGAGGCGCGATGGGCAATAGACGTCCACGCGGTGATGGGCAGCCGCATGGTACCTATATCCAGGTTAACAGGACGCTTGTCTTTCACTATAGGGCACCATAGTTTTGACGCCCGGGAGGGCGGTTAATCGGTTTGAGCCGGAAGCCATTTGCATCGCCGGGCACAGGCGCGCCCAGCTGAACAAAACGCGCCAAATTATAGGGACTATGTTGCGCAATTACAAACCTGTTACAAAAACCCTGAGCCGGCATTGCGCCCAGGGGGGAACTACGGCTATCTGCGCCGATCTCCCGAACCGGGGTTTAGCGATAATCCCCCCCATGGTGCGGGAGATAGAGGCAAATAGACCCAGATCAATTGACAAAAACGCGAGAAACCCTATAGTGGAGCGCCCACTGTTTCGCACCCCAGGATCTGCCATGAGCGATAAAAAAGCCCTCCTCACCATCGACGGACTTGACGCACCGATCGAGCTGCCGATTTATTCGGGTACCCTCGGGCCGGACGTGGTAGACGTCGGCGCCCTCACCGGCAAGGGCATGTTCACGTATGATCCCGGTTTTGTGTCTACGGCGGCCTGCGAATCGCAGATCACCTTTATCGACGGCGACAAGGGCGTGCTGCTGCACCGGGGTTACCCGATAGAGCAGCTGGCGGAGGACTCCGACTACCTGGAGACCTGTTACCTGCTGCTGTATGGCGAGCTGCCGAACAAGCAGCAGAAGGATCGCTTTGTCAGCACGGTGCACCGCCATACCATGGTGCACGAACAGATCCGCACATTCTTCAACGGCTTTCGCCGCGACGCCCACCCCATGGCGATCATGTGCGGCGTGGTCGGCGCCCTCTCCGCCTTCTACCATGACTCCCTGGATATCTCCGACGAACATCACCGCCAGGTGGCGGCGTTTCGCCTGATCGCCAAGATGCCCACGCTGGCGGCCATGAGTTACAAGTTCTCCACCGGGCAGCCTTTTATGTACCCGGATAACCGCCTGGACTACGCCGAGAATTTCCTTCACATGATGTTCGGCAACCCCTGCGAGCCGAGCAAAATCAGCCCGGTGCTGTCCCGCGCCATGGACCGTATCTTCCTGCTACATGCAGATCATGAGCAGAATGCCTCCACCTCCACGGTTCGCCTGGCGGGCTCCTCCGGCGCCAACCCCTTTGCCTGTATCGCCGCGGGGATCGCCGCACTGTGGGGCCCCTCCCACGGCGGCGCCAATGAAGCGGTACTGGAAATGCTTGAGGAGATCGGGGACGTCTCCAGGATCGATGAGTTCGTGGCGCGTGCCAAGGACAAGAACGACCCGTTCCGGCTGATGGGCTTCGGCCACCGCGTGTACAAGAACTTCGACCCGCGCGCCAAGGTAATGAAGGAAGCTGCCGACGAGGTGCTTGCCGAACTGGGCATCGAAAACGACCCCCTGCTGGCCATCGCCAAGCGGCTGGAAGAAATCGCCCTTAATGACGCCTACTTTATCGAGAAAAAGCTCTACCCCAACGTGGACTTCTACTCCGGCATCATCCTCAAGGCAATCGGCATTCCCACCAGCATGTTCACGGTGATTTTCGCCGTCGGCCGCACCGTGGGCTGGATTGCCCACTGGAACGAGATGATTTCCGGCAGCTACAAGATCGGCCGCCCGCGCCAGCTCTACACCGGCTACACACAGCGTGATTATGTCCCGCTGGCAAAGCGTTAACAGCAGTCAGGCACTGCAGACCAAGGGCCGCCTCGCGGCCTTTTTTCTTGCCAGGACCTCATCCGCACCATTACCCGACAGGGGAGCTAGCCAAGCATGACCGACATTGTTATCAGCGGAACCGGACTTTACACCCCGGCCGAGTCAATCACGAACGAGGAACTGGTCGCCTCCTTCAACGCCTATGTCGATATTTTTAACAGCGAGAATGCCGATGCCATCGCCGCCGGGGAGTTCGCCCCGTTGCAGCATTCCTCCGCCGAGTTCGTGGAGAAGGCTTCCGGCATCAAGGCCCGCTATGTGATGAACAAGGACGGCATACTGGATCCGCGGCGGATGGTGCCGCGCCTGCCCGAGCGCCCGAACGAGGCCCAATCGATCCAGTGTGAAATGGCCGTTGTCGCAGCACAGGAAGCAATGGCACAGGCGGGCAAGTCTGCGGCCGATATTGACATGGTGATTGTCGCGGCCTCCAATATGCAGCGCGCCTACCCCGCTATGGCGGTGGAGATCCAGGACGCGCTGGGCATCAGCGGCTTCGGTTTCGATATGAATGTGGCCTGCTCCTCCGCCACCTTCGGCATACAACAGGCCCGGGACGCGATAGCCTCGGGCAGCGCGGGCTGCGTTCTCATGCTCAATCCGGAAATTTGCAGCGGCCACCTCAATTTTCGCGATCGCGACTCACACTTTATTTTCGGCGATGTCTGTACTGCCGTGATCGTCGAGGCGGCGGCAACCGCCACCTCCGAAGAACAGTACCGGATTGTCGACAGTAAGCTGCAAACCATTTACTCCAACAATATTCGCAACAATTTCGGCTTTCTCAACCGCGGCGACGAGTCCGGTGTGGGCGCGCGAGACAAACTGTTCGTGCAGGAAGGACGCAAGGTATTCAAGGAAGTCTGCCCGGCAGTGGCCTCACAGATTTCCGCACAACTTGAAAAACTGGAGATCAGGCCGGACCAGGTCAAACGGTTCTGGCTGCACCAGGCCAACCTGAGCATGAACCAGCTGATCTCGAGGCGGGTCCTGGGCCGCGACGCCACCCCCGAAGAAGCCCCGACCATCCTGGACGAGTACGCCAATACCAGTTCCGCCGGGTCAGTTATCGCCTTCCACAAGCACCGGGCGGATTTTAACAGCGGCGAGATCGGCGTGCTTTGTTCGTTCGGCGCCGGCTACAGCATCGGCAGTGTCATACTCAGCAAAGTCTGAGTCGCAATAGCCTAGCCCAGTATTTCCGCCAGGGCAGCCAGCAACTCGTCGCATTGCGCGTCGGTACCGACGGTGATGCGCAGGTGGTTGTCTATCCGCGGCCGGTCGAAATAACGCACGATGATTCCTCTGGCGCGAAGCGCCGCAAACAGCTCCCGGGCCGCCTTCGCCGGGTGGCTCACCATGATGAAATTTGCCGCTGATGGCAACACCTCGAATCCCAGCCGCGCCATCGCGGCAGACAGTCGCTCTCGGCTGGAAATGACCCGCTGGCAAGCCCGGCCGAAATAGGCATCGTCCTCCAGGGCGGCCACGCCGGCGCGCTGCGCGAGGACATCCAGCGGATAGGAGTTAAAGGAGTCCTTCACCCGCTGCAGGCCTTCGATCAGCGCCTCGTCACCCATGGCGGCTCCCACCCGCAGCCCCGCCAGGGCCCACGATTTGGACAGTGTCTGCACCACGAGCAGGTTGTCGAACTGCGGGATCAGGCTCGCGGCGGACTCGCCGCCAAAATCGATATAGGCCTCGTCTATCACCACCACCGAGTCCGGATTCTCTACCAGCAGTCGGCGGATGCCATCCAGCCCCAGCAGAACCCCGGTGGGGGCGTTGGGATTGGGCAGGATAATACCGCCGTTGCCACCGCTGTAACCGGCCGGGTCTACCCGGAAATCAGCCGTCAGCGGCACCGCCCGCCAGGACACATTGTACAGGTCACACCACACCGGGTAAAAACTGTAGGTCACATCGGGAAACAGCAGCGGCTTGTCGTGCTTCAGCAGCGCCTGGAATACGTGGGCCAGCACTTCGTCGGAACCGTTGCCCAGAAATACCTGCTGCGGCTGCAGTCCGTTGCGCCGGGCGAGCGCGAGCCTCAACTCAGACGATTCGGGATCGGGGTAGCGGCGCAGGGCATCGCCGTCCACCGCGGCAATCGCCTCGAGGACGCGCGGTGACGGCGGGTACGGATGCTCATTGGTGTTGAGCTTGACCAGCCTGGCGAGCCTGGGCTGCTCGCCCGGCACATAGGGCGTCAGCTGCCCGACGACATCACTCCAGTAACGGCTCATGGCTCACCCGCGCTTGGCTCAACTTGGAAAAGTGGCGTCCCCTAGGGGGTTCGAACCCCTGTTACCGCCGTGAAAGGGCAGTGTCCTGGACCACTAGACGAAGGGGACGCAGTGCCGGAACCTCGGTCGCCGGCAGCGCGCTATTGTACGCAAGCACCCGTGCAAAGCAACAAAAGGGCTGGTGCGGCCAGCGCGGGGGCCCGCACCCGGATCCGGACATCCGCTGCGCTAGTACGTGAAGATCGTGTCCAGACTGATGCGGTCATAGCCCAGGGCGCCACCCTCTTCCTTGAAGGCTTTCTCGCCGGCCTCATTGTCGATATACCAGGTGAAGCCGAGGTTCCACTGCTGGTTGATGCCGTAGGCACCGCTCAACTGCGACCCTTTGCCGTCGGTGCCGCCGCCGGCAAAATCGGAATCGGTAAGCAGACCGAACGCCGCATCCGCCTCGAGATCCTCATACTGGTAGGCTATCTGCCAGCTACCTTTACCCTTTGCCTTTCCCAGCATAACGCCGGCCAACCAGCCGGTGTTGTAATCATCCGGATCCTGGTTCTGTACATAGTCGCCGTAGAAAGCGAGTGGCATGTCAAAGACGCTGATGGACAGTTGCGCGGCCAGTTCCACCAGTTGGTAATTGTACTGGTACACCTCGGTGCCGTTTTCAACAAGGTAGGAGTTACCGTAAAACCTCTCATTGTAATAGGCTTCATTCCCTTTCACCGGAATGTCGTAGTAACCCACAGCGGCAACCAGGTTGGCGCCGTCCACATCAAACTTCACACCGCCCTGCGCTCCCCATGCAACCTCGTCATTGCTTTTGCTGCTGTCACTTTCGAGCCAGTCAACCAGGCCAGTGGCGAACAGGTGGTCGCTGCTCCAGCCCGCGTTGAGACCTTCCGGACGCCAGTCGCCATCCCACAACATGGCCGTTTTCTGGGGCGTGAACAATGGGTTCTTGAATTTGCCCGCCTCGATATACGCACTCTCTATCGGTTGCCAATTGGCATAGGCGAGATTCAGGTTTATCTGTTTGGAACTGTTGCCCGCGCCCAGCGTCTGGTTGGATGAAACCGGGTCGCCGCTGCCGGTAGCGAGGCCGAAGCCAACTTTTACGTCATCCGGCAGCCTGGCGACAATGGCCGTGCGGGCGCGGATACGGTTGCGGTCCAGGGAGTCGTTGTGCTGGACATCGATTTCCTCATAGCGATAACGGAAGTCGCCGGTAACCGCCAGTCGCTCGGCCCAACTGGTCTCGGTATTCTGCTTCTTGACGATGGCGAGATCTTCCCTGGTGCCCACCAGTTCTTCCCGCGCGCCTTCCAACTGGCCTACCGTAGCGGCACCCTGTTCGCGCAGTTGGTTGTTTTCTGCCTCCAGCTTGCTCAGGCGCTGCGCCATAGCGGTAAATTGGGCCTTGAGTTCAGCAAAGTCAGCGTCGCTCACGTGAGCGGAAGCGGGTCCGCTGCCCAGCACCGCGCCGGTCAGGGCAATGGCAAAAATTCTGTTCATGTTTCGTTCCCCGTAGTTGGACAATGAGTGCACCGCTGCGTGCACTGGTGAGGAGCTTACTATCAAAATGTGACATTTCAATTACAACAAAAGCCCTGAGCCAGCTGCCTGGCCGGGGCTTTTGAGGCGTGCGGGGGAACGCTCTGTCAGCTCATCGCCACACAATGGTCATCGTCTGGCAGGAAGACAGCAGGCTTGCGCTGGGGGGGTTGGGGGGAGCTGGCAGGTACGGGACTCGCCTTCAGGCAAAAATACCGACCAGGACGTAGCTGACAGCGACCACTACCAGCACCTCGACCGCCAGCGCAAATCCTGTCACCCTGGGCGCCCTGCCGCGCAACTCTTTCTCGGCTGCCTGTAAATTCATCTCTGCCTCCGTTAAACCTGATATTGTTTGTATATACATACAATACACGTTATTTAGGTCGGGACAAGGTGAATACCTGTGCTAAAGTAACAATTCCTGCTTATTATTCAAGATGTTGCGATGTCAAAAACCAAGCTGCTCAATATCCGCATCGATCCCGATCTGAAAAAAAGAGCCAAGAGACTGGCGGCAGCCGATAACCGCTCGTTGTCGAACTGGGTCACCAGCCTGATTGCACAAAAAGTGAAGGAGGCCGAGAAAGAGGATGTGAAGGCCGGTAAGAAGAAGCCGGTGTAGGCGGCCACTCGAAGCGTAAGCCACCGCAGGCGCGCAACCCGATCGCGGTTCAGGTGCTATGGCGCTGCCGTACCTCCTCCAGGCTCAGGTGCCTGACATCATTCCCCTCCACCAGGTAGATCACTTCCTCACAGAGGTTAACCGCGTGGTCGCCGATACGTTCCAGGGCGCGGGCGCAACTGTTCACACGCAGCATGTTCTTTACCCGCTGAGGTTGCTCCATCATGTGGGTCATCAGCAGCCGGGTGAGCGTCTTGAATTCCCGGTCAATTTCATGATCGCGAGCGATAACCTCGATAGCGGCGTCCACATCGAGCCGGGCAAAGGAATCCAGGGCACCGCGTAACATGGCGCTGACGCCCTCCCCCAGATGCACTGGCTCGCCATAGAAGGACTGCTTCTCCCTGTCGTCTGCCAGCTTTGCCGCCATGCGGCCGACCTTGGCAGCCTCATCGCCTATCCGCTCAAGATTTGAGGCCATGCGGATAATGGCCACCACCATGCGTAAGTCCCTGGCGGCCGGCTGGCGACGGGCCAGGATGTCGGTGCACAGTGCGCTGATATCGAGTTCCAGCTTATTGACCTCGTAATCCGACTTGGCCACCGTCCGTGCCAGTTCCTCATCGCCGCTGACCAGCGCTTCCAGCGCCTGCCGGCATTGCCGCTCCACGATTCCCCCCATGGTGAGCACGGTGGCGCGCAGCGCCTCCAGCTCGGCGTTATACCGCTGTGAGGTGTGCTGTTCGGATGGCAGGTAATTTTCCATAGGGCAACTCCGCTTCCGGCTCAGCCAAAACGGCCGGTGATATAGTTTTCTGTCAGTTCGTGCTTGGGCATGGTGAATATCTGCTTGGTTTCACCCACTTCGATGAGCTTGCCCATATGAAAATAAGCCGTGCGCTGGGACACCCGCGCCGCCTGTTGCATTGAATGGGTCACGATGGCGATGGTGTAATTTTCCCTGAGTTCATCGATAAGCTCTTCTATCCGGGCGGTGGCGATGGGATCCAGTGCGGAACAGGGCTCATCCATGAGAATGACCTCGGGACTCACGGCAATGGCGCGGGCAATACACAGGCGCTGCTGCTGGCCACCCGACAGGCCGGTCCCGGGTTTATCGAGCTGATCCTTGACCTCATTGAACAGGCTGGCCCTGCGCAGGCTGTCCTCCACGATCTCATCGAGCTCCGCCTTGTTGTGGGCGAGGCCGTGAATACGGGGGCCGTATGCGACGTTCTCATAGATCGACTTGGGAAAGGGATTGGGCTTCTGGAACACCATGCCCACCCGCGCCCGCAGCAGTACCGTATCCTGGTCCGCGCCGTAGATGTCTTCTCCGTCGAGGGCGAATTCACCCTCCACCCGGCAAGCGGGAATGATGTCGTTCATTCGATTCAGGGTGCGCAGGAAGGTGGATTTGCCGCAGCCCGAGGGGCCGATCATGGCGATCACTTCATTGCGCCCGATATCCAGCGAAACGTTGGTAATCGCCTGCTTTTCATCGTAATACACATTGACGTTGCGGGCGGTCATCTTGGCATCGCCGGAGAACGGCTCGCCAATGGTCTGGTAATCGGCTCGCTCCACGTGCTCCCGAATATCCAGTGGGCGCTTTACGTCCCCAATGCCGGCAGTGTCCGTTTGCTGTACCCGTTCCATCATCCATTCCCCTGCTGCCAGCGACAGCGTGTTTGCAGCGTCAGCAACCTGCATCATACATGCAAGCCGTTTACTTCTTCTCAAAGTGCCGGCGCAGATAAACCGCCAGCCCATTCATCAGGATCAAAAAGCCCATCAACACCATGATCGCAGCGGAGGTCTTTTCGGTAAATCCGCGCTCGGGGCTGTCCGCCCACAGAAAAATCTGCACCGGCAATACGGTGGACGGGTCGGTGACCCCCGCAGGTGCATCCATGATAAACGCCACCATGCCTATCATCAGCAACGGGGCCGACTCCCCCAGCGCCTGGGCCATACCGATAATGGAGCCGGTCAGGATACCCGGCATGGCGACCGGCAATACGTGATGCGTTACGGTCTGCAGCCGGGAGGCGCCTACCCCCAGCGCGGCCTGGCGGATCGAGGGCGACACCGCCTGGATCGCGGCCCGCGAAGTGATGATAATGGTGGGCAGCGTCATCAGCGACAGCACGATACCGCCCACCAACGGCGCCGAGCGCGGCAATTCGAAGAAATTGATAAATACCGCCAGGCCCAGCAGGCCAAAAACGATGGAGGGCACCGCCGCAAGATTGTTGATGTTGATTTCGATCAGGTCGGTCAGGCGGTTTCGCGGGGCGAACTCCTCGAGATACACCGCCGCGGACACGCCGATGGGAAACGCAATGGCGAAGGTGACCAGAAGGGTGAAAAAGGAGCCGTACAGGGCCACCCGAATACCCGCCATCTCCGGCTCGCGGGAATCACCCTGGGTAAAAAACGTGGTGTTGAAGCGCGACTCGGTTCGGCCCTGCGCGCGCAGCTGGTCCAGCCAGGCAACCTGCATATCCTTCACTTTCCGGTCGGATTCGGGCAAATCCGCGGTGACCTGGCCCTTGAGGTAACTGCCCGCTTCCGCGTGGGCCCGCAGCCATATCTCACTGGTGTGGCCGATCAGGCCCGGATTTTTCAGCACCATATCCCTTAAGTTGTACTCCGCCCCGATGCTGAGCAGGCGGTAGAGCTGCTGTTTCTCCTTGCGGCCGGTCACGTCGGGAAACATGGCGCGCAGGCTCGCCCTGATGGCGCCCAGGTAATTGGCGTTAAAAATCTGGTCGCGGGTGGCATCGCGCTCGATGCCCAGTACGTCGGGCTCCAGTTCGACGCTCACCCTGATGTAGTGCTGGGTAAAGGCGGGGGTACCCTTGCTGACAATGTCGGCCAGCAGGATGAACAGGAACACGAAGCCGATGAGAACCGCGAGACGGCCATACCACTGGAATCGACGCTCCCGGGCGTAGCGCTTCTTCAGGGAGGCCCGGATCGCGGCACTGGCCCTGCTGGAAGATTGCTTACTCATATTGCTCCCGATATTTCCTGACCACGTACAGGGCGATGACATTCAACAGCAGAGTGACGAAAAACAGCACCAGGCCCAGGGCGAATGCGGCCAGGGTCTTGGGGTTATCGAACTCCTGGTCTCCCACCAGCAATGTCACGATCTGCACTGTTATGGTGGTAACGGCTTCCAGGGGATTGATGGTCAGCCTGGCTGACAGGCCGGCTGCCATCACCACGATCATGGTTTCCCCGATAGCCCGGGACACCGCCAGCAGAATGCCGCCTACAATCCCCGGCAGGGCCGCGGGCAGCAGCACCTTGCGAATGGTTTCATTCATGGTCGCACCCATGCCGAGGGAGGCCTCGCGCAGGGTATCGGGCACCGCGTTGATGATGTCGTCGGACAGGGACATCACAAAGGGAATGATCATGATCCCCATCACCAGTCCCGCGGCGAGTGCGCTTTCCGATGCCACGTGCAGGCCCAGGGTCGCGCCCAGATCGCGAATAAAGGGCGCCACCGTGAGCGCGGCAAAAAAGCCATAGACCACGGTGGGAACACCGGCGAGAATTTCCAGTACCGGCTTGGTGATGGCGCGGAAGCGCCGGGTGGCATACTCCGACAGGTAGATTGCGGACATCAGGCCGACCGGCACGGCAATGACCATGGCCACGGTGGAGATCAACAGCGTGCCCACCAGCAGCGGCACGAATCCGAAGGAGCCCGAGGCCGCCACCTGGTCGGCGCGGATAGCCATCTGCGGGCTCCACTCGAGCCCGAACAGGAAATCCATCAACGGGATGGCATGGAAGAAGCGGATCGCCTCAAACAGTACCGACAGCACGATCCCCAGGGTCGTCAGGACAGCGAGAAAGGAGCAGGCGAACAGTATCCACTTGAAGATCCCCTCGACATGGTTGCGGGCCCGAAGCGCGGGACGGATCCGGCGTAGGGCCAGCGCAGCGCCGAGAATCGCGACCAGGAAGACCAGCAGGGCCTTGATGGTACGGCTTGAAGATGACAGGTCGCGGTAGTGGTCCGCGGCGGCGATCTGGGCAGCGTCCAACTGCGCCGCGTCGATGGCGCCCCGGGCGTAGCTCACGATCTGGTTGAAGTAGAGTCCCTGCTCGTTTACCGGCAGCTCCCGCACGCCCCCCGGCAGCTCGTTCATCACGATGCGAGCCAGGATACTGTTCTCCAGTACCAGCCACAGCACCAGTATCAGCAGTGCCGGCAGCAGCGCCCACAGCGCCGCCATATAACCGTAGTGCTTGGGCAGGGAGTGCAGCGAGCGTACGCCGCCCAGGCCCGAGGTTACGGCGTGGGAGCGTTTGCGACCGGCAAAAAAACTGATGAAGGTCAGTAGCACCAGTACCAGGAAGACCGTGGTTGTTTCCATTACAGCCTCTAACAAAAAAGTGGCCGCACTGCCGTGATGGCGAAGCGCGGCTCACCGGGAACACACCGGCCCGCTCAGGCCGGCATGCTTTCACTACATGTTAAGCGGAACCAACGACTTGACGTTGGCTTCCACCTGCATCAGGTCCTCCTCGGCAAGGGGAATCAGCCCCTTATCGGGCAGGTAGCCATCTTCACCCATGGCCTTTTGCGAGGTGAACTCCACCGCGTATTCCTGGATGCCGGGGATCTTGCCGACATGGGCCGCCTTTATGTAGAAGTACAGGGGCCGCGACACCGGGTAGTCGCCGCTGGAAATACTATCGAAAGTGGGTACCACGCCGTCAATGATCGATCCGTGCACTTTGTCACCGTTCTCTTCGAGAAAGCTGTAGCCGAAAATACCGACCGCATTGGGGTTTGCAGCCAGCTTCTGGACAATCAGGTTATCGTTCTCGCCCGCCTCGATGTAAGCGCCGTCTTCGCGCACCGCATAGGCAATCGTGTCGAACAGTTGCTCGCCCTTGGGCGCCTTGCCATCCTTTTCCAGCAACGCCTGGTAGACCCCCGCCGGCAGTCCCAGCGCCGCCATGGCGGCCTTGATTTCAACTGCCTGATCGGCGGACAGGCCGCGCAGCGCCTTCAGCGCCGGGATCTGCGCGGCGCCGCCGCCCATGGCCAGCTCCGCGAATGCATCGCGGGTACCGGAGGTCGGCGGCGGCCCCAGCACCTCTATTTTGGTCGCGGGCAGGACCGGGTCTATCTCGTTCCAGGTCTGGTAGGGGTTCGCTATCAGTTTGCCGTCGGGACCGGGGATATCCTTGGCCAGCGCGAGATAGACATCTTTCAGGCTGAGCTTGAACGTGGGCGCCTGCACGGAATTGGCCAGCGCAATACCGTCGTACCCTATGAGCACCTCCACGATGTCGGTGACGCCATTTGCCTGGCAGTCGTCGTACTCGCTCTGCTTGATCCGGCGAGATGAATTGGTGATGTCCGGGGTGTTCGCGCCAACGCCCTTGCAAAACAGTTTCAGACCACCGCCGGAACCGGTCGACTCGATCTTGGGTGTCTTGAAGCCGGTGGAGCGGCCAAAACGTTCCGCGACGACGGTGGCGAAGGGATACACCGTTGAAGACCCGACAATACTGATGGTATCGCGACCCGCGGCCTGGGCCATCGCTGAACCGCCGACAAGGGCGGCCAGGGCCAACGCACACACTGGATAGTTTTTCACGTGATCCGTACTCCATGACAATGACAGTAAGGGTAGCGGGGACGCCCCGTCCACCCGCTGGAGATTCTATGCCAGCTTTGTTACGGAATTATTACAGCCCATGCCTATTCGCCCAGCTCCGCAAGGCGACCGTGTCGAACGTCCATGCCACGGACCAGATAGATGACATGTTCGGCGATATTGGTGGCATGGTCGCCGATTCTCTCCAGACTTCTCAGGGCCCACATCTCGTTGATTATGCTGCCTATGGCCCGGGGGTCTTCCATCATAAACGTCATCAGGCTGCGCAGGGCGCTGCCGTACTCCCTGTCCACAAAACTGTCATTCTTCACGACCTCGACCGCCGCGGCCACATCGAGCCGGGCAAAGGCATCGAGTGAGCGACGCAGCATATCGGCGACATAGGTGCCGATATGGCGTATTTCGATAAAATTACTCGGCGAGTTACCCGCCTCCGACAGCCGCATGGCCTGGCGAGCCACCTTGGCCGCCTCATCGCCGATTCGCTCCAGGTCCGTGTTGACCTTGATGATCGCCACCACCAGGCGCAGGTCACTGGCTGCGGGCTGGCGCCGGGCGAGAATCGAGGCACACTGGTCGTCGATGGACATTTCCATCTGGTTGACCTCGTGATCCCGGTTGATGATCAATTCGGCCTGGCCACTGTCCATTGCCACCAGCGCCTCTATGGCGCTCGCCAGTTGCTGCTCGACTTTGCCGCCCATCTGCAGCATAAAATTGCGCAGTGTCTCAAGCTCAGCGTTGAACTGGCCTGAGATATGGTGCATGTAGTCTTCTTGTTTGAGCATGGAATCAACCTCTTGCAGTAAGGTGTTCGCCCGGTTGCGCGGCGGCGTCCGGCGAATCGCCTGGATTTATGCCCCTGCCCTGTCCCGGAAAAACCAGGCTGAACGTGCTGCCCTTGCCCAGCTTGCTCTCGATCTTCAGTCGTGCCCCGTGGCTGGCGGCCACGTGCTTGACAATCGCCAGCCCCAGGCCCGTACCACCACTGGCCGGTGAGCGACTGTCCTCCACCCGGTAGAACCGCTCGGTGAGGCGCGGAATGTGGGCGGCATCGATACCGATACCCCGATCGCTTACGGCCAGGTGATAGCCGCCATCCCGTCGGCTCCAGCTGACATTGACCACGGTATTATCGACGCTGTAGCGAATGGCATTCAGCACGAGGTTGGACACCGCGCTGTACAGCTCGCGGTAATCGCCCATCACTTTGTGGTCGGTCGCCAGTTCGAGCTCGAGCTTGCGCTCGGGGTGTGCGGTGCGCAGTTCGTCCTGCAATTCGGTCAGCAGGGACCGGATATCCACCGGGGTATGCACTTCCATCCCCTGCTCACTTTCGATCCGCGACAGCCACAGCAGGTCCTTGAGCAGGTTTTCCATGCGCACCGCCTGTTGCAACATCTGTTGCAACGGCTTGATATAGCGCGGATCCAGCCTGCTGGTGTCGCTGAGAAAGGTACCCAGGTAGCCGCTGATGACCGTGAGCGGGGTGCGCAATTCATGGGACACGTTCGCCACGAAATCCTTGCGCACCTTTTCCATGCGCACACTGGCGGTAATATCGCGTATGAACAACAGGCGGTCGCCATCGCCAAAGCGGGTAATCTCCACCCGCAGCCAGGCGCCCGAATCGCCCGCCGTACGGTATTCCAGCGGCTTACGAAAATCACCAAGGTTGAAATATCGCAGAAATTCCGGCGCCCGCACCAGGTTCATTAGGCTTTGACCCTTGTCCGCCGGGCGCAGCGAGAGCAGGCTCTGGGCCGGTTCGTTGAACCATTTCAGCAGGCCGTGATCATCGACGATGGCCACACCGTCGCGCATGGAAGAAAAGGAATCCTGCAGGTAATCCACCGTGGACTGCAGACGATCCCGGGCCTCCCTGCCTTTTTTTTGCAGCTGGTAGATTTCGCTGAGGATATCGCCCCAGATGCCGTAAGTCTCCGGCGGCGGCTCCCCGGGGTTGCGCAACCAGCGCTGGACGCGCTTCATCTGGTAGAGCCAGAACCCGACCAATAACAGCAGTGTGCCCGCCACCGCCCACAGGGGCTGGCCGTAGTACCAGCCCAGCGCAGCCGCCAGTGCCAGCAGGGCGCAGACTTTTGTCGCCGCGGCCGTCCAACTCATACCGACAGGTACCGGGGCACTAGGCCACTCCCCGCGAGGAGAACCGGTAGCCCGTTCCCCTCACTGTCTGGATGAGGTTACTGTAGTCGCCCCGCGGTGCCTGCAGTGCCTTGCGCAGCCGGCGGATATGGACGTCGATCGTGCGCTCCTCGACATAGACATTGGCGCCCCAGACCTGGTCCAGCAACTGGCCGCGGGTATAGGCCCGCTCCGGGTGGGTCATGAAAAACTGTAACAGCTTGAACTCGGTAGGCCCCATCTCCACGGGCTCCTCACCTATCAGCACCCGCCGACTCTCCCCCTCGAGCACCAGCTGGCTCACCTGCATGCGTTCGTTGGCCTGGCCGCCGCTCGAACGCCGCAGCAAAGCCCGCACCCGGGCAATCAGCTCGCGCGGGGCGAAGGGTTTGGTGATGTAGTCGTCGGCGCCCACATCCAGGCCCTGGATGACGTTGTCCTCCGCGGTCTTGGCGGTAAGCATGATCACGGGAAGGTCGCGGGTGGTGTCGCCGCGTTTCAGCCGGCGCAGCAGCTCCAGCCCGCTGCCGCCGGGAAGCATCCAGTCCAGCAGCACGATGTCAGGGCGCTCGTCGACCACCCGGGTAAACGCATCGTGGATATTGTCGGCCTCGATGCAGCGTAAATCGGCGATCTCCAGTGCCATCCGCAACATATCCCTGATCGCCGTTTCATCATCCACCACCAGCACTGTGGGTTCATTCATTGCTCATAGTTCCATCCGGCTTCGAAGTGGCCCTATTAGATGATGAAATTATGACAATAAAATGACAACGCTCCGGAGTGCGCGTCCTAGCGCAGGCTCGCGTTGATATTGACCAGCATCTTGTTCCCCGGGCAGAGCTCGCCCTCCTCCAGCTGGTTCAACGGCCGGTGGGATGTCTGCAGCACGTCGTGCAGGTCCCGCGAGTTCTTGTTCAGGTAGATCAACCCGGTGAGGATGGTGCCGTCGTGCTGGTGATTCATCATCGCCATCATCGCCGAGCGGCGATCCAGGGGATTGAAATCCCCCGCGTCTTCGTACAGGCGCAGCACAGAACCGTCGTGCATGGTGACCTCGTAGGCTGCACCCGGCCTGGAACTGGTGGTGATCTCCTCCCGCATGGGGACGAAATCAACGGTGCCGGTGGCTTCCGCGTGCTCCCGAACAAACTCATAACTCTTGGTGGAGGCCGGGGTATTATTAAACGTGACGCAGGGAGAAATGACGTCGATCAGGGCGAAGCCGCGATGGCTCATGGCCGCCTTGATCAGGGGTACCAGTTGCTCCTTGTCACCGGAGAAACTGCGGGCGACAAAGGTGGCGCCCATCTGCAGGGCGGTGCTGCACAGGTCGATAGCGCTGAACGGATTGACATCGCCCTTCTTGCCGGCGGAGCCCTGGTCCGCGGTGGCGGAGTCCTGGCCCTTGGTGAGACCGTAGCAGCCATTGTTCATGACGATGTACACCATGTTCAGGTTGCGACGGATGACATGGGTAAACTGCCCCATGCCGATGGAGGCGGTATCGCCGTCACCGGAAACGCCCAGGTACAACAGGTCGCGGTTCGCCATCGCCGCGCCCGTCACCACCGAGGGCATACGCCCGTGCACCGAGTTGAAGCCGTGGGATTTGCCGAGAAAATAGGTGGGTGTCTTGGAAGAGCACCCGATACCGGACAGCTTGGCGATCTTGTGGGGCTCCAGCGAAAGCTCATGGCAGGCGCGGACGATGGCGCCGCTGATCGAGTCATGGCCGCAGCCCGCGCAGAGGGTGGAAATGCTGCCCTCGTAGGCCGCCTTGGTGTAGCCCAGCTCATTGACCGGCAGGCCGGGATGGCGAAACTTCGGTATCTGGTAGCTCATGCTCTCTCTCCCACGCCGTTGGCCCGGATCTTCCGGTGCAGAGGTGTGACGTTGTTGCCTGGCAGGTGCTCCAGGATCTGCTTGCGAATATTGCGCGCACTGACCGGCGTGCCGTCAAAGCACAACACCGACTTGAGCTTGTCGGGGCCGAATTCGAACTCCGCCATCAGCAGTGTGCGCAACTGGGCGTCGCGGTTCTGTTCGATCACGAACACCCGCTCATGCTGGTCGATAAAATCCTCCACTTCCTGGTTGAAGGGGAAGGCGCGAACCCGCATTGCATCCAGGTTGATCCCGTCCCGGGCCAGGTAATCCACCGCCTCCCGCGATGAGGCCTCGCTGGTGCCGAAGTACAGCACCGCCATGTCAGTAGGCTTGCCACAGGGTATGATTTCCGGTCGCGGCACATGTTCCTTGATGGTGTCCCACTTCTGCAGCAGGCGCAGCATGTTCTGCTCATACTCCTCGCCTTTCTCGGTGTACACCGCCTGCTCGTCCCGCGAAGTACCGCGGGTGAAGTAGGCTCCCTTCTCCGGGTGCGTGCCGGGGTAGGTGCGGTAACAGATCGCGTCACCATCGGAATCCAGGTAGCGGCCGAAGCGCTCCATATTATCGAGATCGGCGGCGGTGAGAACCTTGCCGCGGTCGTACTCCCTGCTGTCGTCCCAGGCCAGTGGATCAGACATATTGTCATTCATCCCCAGGTCGAGGTCGGTCAGCAGGATGATTGGCGTTTGCAGGCGCTCCGCAAGATCGAAGGCATGGGCGCCGAAGTCGAAGCACTCTTTCGGCGTGGAGGGAAACAGCAGTACATGCTTGGTATCACCATGGCTGGCATAGGCGGCCGCCAGTACATCCGACTGCTGGGTGCGCGTCGGCATGCCGGTGGACGGCCCCGCTCGCTGCACATCGAACAGGACGGTGGGAATCTCGGCGAAATAGGCCAGGCCCAGAAACTCGCTCATCAGCGACAGGCCGGGGCCACTGGTGGCGGTGAACGCCCTGGCGCCGTTCCAGCTCGCGCCTATCACCATGCCGATCGCGGCCAGCTCATCCTCCGCCTGCACGATAGCGTAGTTGCGCCGCCCCGTACCCGGATCGATACGCACGCGGCGGGCGTATTTCTCAAAGGCGTCGACCACCGAGGTAGAGGGAGTGATCGGGTACCAGGCCGCGACGGTGGCGCCGCCGTAGATGGCGCCGAGGCCGAGGGCAGTATTGCCGTCGAGCAGTATCTTGTCACCCACCTTGTCAGCCGCCTTCACCCGGATACCGATGGGACAGTCGAAATTCTCCTTGGCATACTGGTGCCCCAGTTCCAGTGCCTTGATGTTCGGCAGGATCAGTTTTTCCTTACCCTTGAACTGGTCCGCCACCAGGTCGGTGAGCACCTTGAAATCCATGTCGAGCAGCGCCGCCAGGGCGCCCACGTAGATCACGTTCTTGAACAACTGGCGCTGGCGCGGGTCCTTGTACTTTTCGTTGCAGATGCGCGTCAGCGGCAGGCCGATGGTGGTGATATCGTTGCGTACCAGTCGCAGGTCCAGCGGTTTGGTACTGTCGTAGATGAAGTAGCCACCGGGTTCAATTTCACGGATATCCTGCGCCATGCTCTGGGGATTGACCGAGAGAATGATGTCAACCCCGCCGCGTCGCCCCAGGTAGCCCTGTTCACAGACCCGCACCTCGTACCATGTGGGCAGACCCTGGATGTTGGAAGGAAATATGTTCTTGGGGCTGACCGGCAGACCCATCCGGAACAGTGCCTTGGCAAACAGGTTGTTGGCACTGGCCGAGCCGGTGCCGTTTACGTTGGCGAACTTGATGACGAAGTCGTTAACCGATTCCAGCCGCTTCATGCCGTTGCCCTGCTCACGTTGTAAAGAAATTTCTGCATATCCCAGGCGCCGGTCGGGCAGCGCTCGGCGCACAGGCCGCAGTGCAGGCACACATCCTCGTCCTTCACCATCACCCGCGCGGTGGGTAGTTCAGCCGAGACGTAGAGGTCCTGGCTGAGGTTGGTCGAGGGCGCCGACAGGCGGGTGCGCAGTTCTTCTTCCGGGCCGTTGGCTGTAAAGGTGATACAGTCGGTCGGGCAGATATCCACGCAGGCATCGCACTCGATACAACGGATCTCCTCGAACACTGTCTGCACATCGCAGTTCAGGCAGCGCTCGGCCTCCTTGTAGCCGGTGGCGACGTCGAACCCCAGCTCCACCTCCAGCTTGCGATCCTTCAGCAACTTGTCCAGCGGCGCATGGGGCACCGGGTAGCGCAGGTCAGGTGCCACCGCGTTATCGTAGCTCCACTCGTGCACGCCCATTTTCTGGCTGGCCAGGTTGGTCAGCGGCGGCGGCCTCTGGCTCACTGCCTTGCCCTGGCACAGCAGGTCGATGCTGATCGCCGCCTGGTGGCCGTGGGCGACGGCAGTAATAATATTCTCCGGGCCGAAAGCGGAGTCGCCGCCAAAAAACACCTTCGGGTTGGTGGACTGGAAGGTCGTCCTGTCGACAACCGGCATGTCCCACTTGTCGAACTCTATGCCCAGGTCGCGCTCGACCCAGGGGAAGGCGTTCTCCTGGCCTATGGCCATCAGCACGTCATCTGCCTCCATGAAGACCAGGTCTTCGCCCGTGGGCACCAGGCTGCGATTGCCCTGGTCGTCGTACAGTGCCTCCACCTTTTCGAACAGCATGCCCTTGAGCCGTCCGTCCTCGATAACGAATTCCTTCGGCACGTGGTTGTTATAGAACGGGATGCCCTCGGCCATGGCATCCTTTTTCTCCCAGGGGGAGGCCTTCATGTCCTCGAAGGGACTGCGCACCACCACGCGCACGTCTTCACCGCCCAGGCGCATTGAGGTCCGGCAGCAATCCATGGCAGTGTTACCGCCCCCCAGCACCAGAACCCGCTTGCCAATTTTGTCCGTGTGCTCGAAGGCGACACTGGCCAGCCAGTCGATGCCGAGGAAGACATGGTCGCGGGCATCTTCCAGGCCCGGCAGGTTGAGGCCCTTGCCCCGCGGCGCGCCGGTACCGACGAAAACGGCGTCGTAATCCTTCTCGAGAACCTCCTTCAGGCTGTCCACCTGCACATCGAAGGTGGCGTTGATCCCCATGTCGAGGATGTAATTGACCTCTTCGTCCAGCACACTCAGCGGCAGCCGGAACGAGGGAATCTGGCTACGCATCATACCGCCGCCGGCGAACTGGTTGTCGTAGATGTCGATAATGTAACCCAGCGGTGCCAGGTCGCGAGCCACCGTCAGGGAAGCGGGGCCGGCCCCGATCAGGGCGATGCGCTTGCCGTTCTTTTTCTTCGGCACGGTTGGCAGCCGGTCGCTTATGTCGTCCTTGTTGTCGGCCGCGACGCGCTTCAGGCGGCAGATGGCGACCGGTTCCTCCTCTACCCGGACCCGCCGGCAGGCGGGCTCACAGGGGCGGTCACAGGTGCGTCCCAACACGCCCGGGAACACATTGGAGTACCAGTTGATCATGTAGGCATCGCTGTAGCGCTGTGCGGCGATCAGCCGGATGTATTCCGGTACTGGTGTATGGGCGGGACAGGCGTACTGGCAGTCCACTACCTTGTGGAAATACTCTGGATTCTTGATGTTTGTCGGTTTCACTGTCGCAGCCTGTATTGTTTTACAAAATTTATTCGCGCAAGCGGATGCGCCGAAATTGTGTCACAGCTGCCGGCGTTTTACACGCCGGCACGCCACTATTACCTTTAATTTTCCCCCGCTCAAAACCAACCGGAGAACCAACCGGTGTCCTTGAGTTGCTCCTCGCACCCCTGCAACTGCGTCTGGTAGCTGGTGGCGCGGCGCTGCACCTTGCGCGCGACATCCATCAGCCACGGCTTGCTGCGGTAGCTACCGCGCCTGAAGCCGCCGTGTCCCTCGTGGTAGGCGAGGTAAAGGCCATAGGTATCATCCCGGCTTATGCCATTGAGACGGTGGGACTGGTCGTTGTACCAGCCGATAAAATCGATCGAGTCGGCGAAGTCATCCCGGTCGGCGCCCCAACGGCCGGCGCTGGCCTCGTAGGCATCCCAGGTCGACTCCAGCGCCTGGCTGTAGCCGTAGGCATTCGAAGGGCGGGTCCAGGGGATGATACCCAGCAGCTTGCTGCGGGCAGGTTTGGCGGTAGCGTTAAAGCGGGATTCCTGGTGCATGATCGCCATCATTACCGGGATCGGGCTGCGCCAGTTATCCCGCGCCTGGGCCGCCTCCTCGTACCAGTCATCCTTCTCGGCGAAAATGGCACAGATGTCCTCGGTGTGCCTGGGCTGGGAAGCGGTGCAGCCGGCCAGCAGCGCGGCCAGCAACAGCACCGGCACAAGGAGCCAGCGTGAAATCTGATCGCGGGCGCGGCCAACCGGGAACAAGGCGCACACCCCGATTTGATTCAAGGTGCCATTCCGTGCCGGGCCAGAAGCGCGAGCAAGGCCCCCTCGTCGATGACCTCAATCCCGAGTTCGACGGCCTTGCCCAGTTTGGAGCCGGCTCCGGGCCCTGCGACCACGCAGGTGGTCCTGGCCGAAACGCTGCCAGCCACCCTGGCGCCGAGCGCTTGCAGCTGCGCTGTTGCGTCGTCGCGACCCAGCTGTTCAAGCTTACCCGTGACCACCCAGATCTGGCCGGCCAGGGGCAGGTCTGCGGCGCCTGCGAGCTCGAGATCCGGCCAGCTGACGCCGACCTCCCGCAACTGCGCAACCACCGCCAGACTGGAGGGTGAATCAAAAAACTGCCGCAGGTGATCAGCCACGACCGGGCCGACGTCACTCACTGCCAGCAACTGCTCCTCCGAGGCCCCCGCCAGGGCCTCCCAACTGCCGAAATGCCGGGCCAGCGCAAGCGCTGTCGCCTCCCCCACCTCGCGGATGCCGAGCGCGAAAATAAACCGGGGCAGGGTCGTATGCTTGCTGCGTTCCAGTGCCGCCAGCAGCTTGTCCGCCGATTTTTCGCCCAAGCGCTCCAGTGCCAGCAGTTGCTCCCGCTGCAAGTGGTAGAGCCCGGCGACATTGGCCACCAGGCCCTCATCCACCAGTTGCTCCACCAGCTTGTCACCCAGGCCCTCTATGTCCATCGCCCGGCGGGAGGCAAAATGCCGGATAGCCGCCTTTTGCTGGGCGGCGCAGACCAGCCCGCCCATGCAGCGCACGACCGCCTCATCCTCGGCCCGTTCCAGTGGCGATGCGCACACCGGGCAACTGGCGGGAAATACAATGGGGCGGGCATCCGGCGGGCGCCGCTCCAGCACCACGGACACCACCTGGGGAATCACGTCCCCGGCCCGGCGCACCACCACCACATCGCCCAGGCGCACGCCGAGGCGTTCGATTTCGTCACTGTTGTGCAGGGTGGCATTGCTCACCGTTACGCCGCCGACGAAGACCGGTTCCAGCCTGGCGACCGGTGTAATGGCGCCGGTGCGCCCGACCTGGAACTCGACATCCAGCAACCGGGTCATCTCCTCCTGCGCCGGAAACTTGCGGGCAATCGCCCAGCGCGGTGCGCGGGATACGAAGCCCAGCCGCTGTTGCAGGGCGAGATCATTGACTTTAAAAACAATACCATCGATGTCATAGGGCAACGCATCGCGCCGCGCCGCGAGCCGCTGGTAGTACTCATCGCAGGCCTCGATGCCCTGCACCACCAGCGACTCGGCGTTGATCCGCAGGCCCCACTGCTGCAGGCGGGCCAGTACCGCCGAGTGCTGTGCGGGCAAGTCGCCGCCGCTGACCAGGCCCACGCCGTAACAGCACATTTCCAGCGGCCGGGTCGCGGTTATCCTGGCGTCGAGCTGGCGCAGGCTGCCGGCGGCGGCATTGCGCGGATTGACGAACATTTTCTCGCCCTGTGCCCGCGCCCGCGCATTGATCTGCTCGAATCCCGCCCGCGGCAGGTAGATCTCTCCGCGTACTTCCAGCACCTGCGGGTAGCCTTCCCCGCGCAGGCGCAGCGGCACCGAGGGTATGGTGCGCACGTTGTGGGTAATATCCTCGCCGGTGCTGCCATCGCCACGGGTCGCGGCGCGCTCAAGCACACCGCCGCGGTAGAGCAGGCTGACGGCAATACCATCCAGCTTGGGTTCGCAGGCGAATTCCAACGGTGCCTCGCCGTCGCCCAGGCGGTCCTGCAGGCGGCGATTGAAATCCAGCATGTCCTGCTCGTTGAAGGCGTTGTCGAGCGACAACATCGGTACTTCGTGGGTGACCTGGCGAAATCGCTCCAGCGGCGCCGCGCCCACCCGCTGGGTCGGGGAGTCGGGTCGCAACAGGGCCGGGTATTCCCGCTCCAGTTCCACCAGGCGCCGCAGGCAGCGGTCGTACTCGGCATCAGGCACGGTGGGCTGGTCCAGCACGTAGTACTGGTAGTTCCAGCTGTCGAGTCGCTCCCGCAGGGAGTCGATTTCCTGCACTACGGCCGGGGATGGCATCGGTGTCGTTTCGGTATCAGCGCGCCTTTGCGAGCAGGCGTCGCTCGAGGTCGCGAATCTGTTGGCGGCTATGTTCCAGCGACTGCTTGCTCAACACGCTGCGCGACTCATCCAGCACGTCGCCGTCGAGGTTGCGGGACACCGCCTGGGCGGTTTCCAGCATGTAATCAAAGGCTTTCATCATATCCTCCGGACCCGGCAGGGTGAGGAAGAAGACCAGGCCCGGCGTATTGAAATCACCCATATGGTCGATATCAAACACCCCGGGCTGCATCATATTGGCGACACTGAACTGGATGGCCCCGCGGCCGGCCTCGAACTCGTGGCGATGAAAGAAGTTCATGTCGCCGAAGCGCAGGTCACAGGCCAGCAGGATGTGCAGGATATCTTCCCCGCGAAAACCCTGCGGGTCGCGGGCGACGACATTGATCATGAACACCTCGGGGTCGACATCCCTGGGCAACCTGCCCGGGTCTGCAGGCGCGCGGCGCGGCGGTGCCGGTGTGCTGCCGGACTCCGTCGGCTCGATGTCTTCGAGCCAGTCGAGGGTGGTGGGTTCGGGCTCGGCGGCGCTCATGTTGCCGACGAGTTCATCTCCCTCGGGGTCCGCGGCAGCCGGTTTCCCATCGGTTTTCTTTTTCGGGGCGGCAGTGGCCTTCGTCGCGCTCGCGGCGGCTGCCGTGGCGGCGGCCTTGTCGCGCTTGGCGGCGTCGGATTTGTTGGTGGCATTAATCAGGTCGCGGCGATCGACCACCCTGCCGCCGCCATTGGGCAGCTCTTTCAACCAGGCGAGGTTGTCATCGCGCTCGGCGCCGGCTACCGGTGTCTCCACCAGCTTTACCTTCACTTTCGGGTAGCGCTCACGACGCACCCTGCGCCACGCGTCCAGCCCCACTGCCACGATCAGGATAACCCCGACCACAACCATCCAGTCACGTATTGTAAGATCCATTGCCCCTGCGCCGTACTCTCTGCCAGTTAATCCCGATTATCAGCTAGCGGCCAGCTCCGCTGCCTCTTCCACATCAACCGATACCAGGCGGGATACGCCGGGTTCGTGCATGGTGACACCGATCAGCTGGTCGGCGACTTCCATGGAGATCTTGTTATGGGTGATATAGATAAACTGCACCTTCTCCGACATCTCCTTCACGAGCCGCGCATAGCGGCCCACGTTGGCGTCGTCCAGCGGCGCATCCACCTCGTCGAGTATACAGAACGGCGCCGGATTGAGCTGGAAAATGGAAAACACCAGGGCAATGGCCGTCAGTGCCTTCTCACCACCGGAGAGGAGGTGAATAGTGCTGTTTTTCTTGCCCGGTGGGCGCGCCATGATCGTGATGCCGGTATCGAGCAGGTCGTCGCCGGTCATTTCCAGGTAGGCGCTGCCGCCGCCGAACACCCGCGGGAACAGTGCCTGCAGGCCGTTGTTGACCTTGTCGAAGGTGTCGCGGAACCGGCTGCGGGTTTCCTTGTCGATCTTGCGTATGGCCGACTGCAGGGTATCCAGTGCCGTTTGCAGGTCTTCGTTCTGCAGGTCGAGGTAGTTTTTCCGCTCCGACTGCAGGTTGTATTCGTCTATGGCCGCCAGGTTGATCGGGCCGAGCCGGGCAATGCGGGAGGCCACCCGCTCCAGTGAAAGCTGCCACTCGGCCTCGCCCGCGCCCTCCGGCATGGTTGCCAGCACGCGCTCGATCTCGTGACCATTGGCCACCAGCTGCCTGGAGAGGGTTTCGCGCCGCACCTGCAGGGCCTGGCTGGCGATGCGGTGTCGCTCCAGTTCGCTGCGCACGCTCTCGGCCCTGTGCTCTATGGTCGCCCGCTGCTGTTCCTTTTCGCGCAGCAGGTAATCCACTTCGGCCACCTGCTGCCGGGCTGCGCTGAGTTCGCCCTCGGCCCGCAGGCGCTGCTCCAACTGTTCTTCCAGCTCGAGTTTGAGCGTGCCGAGTGGCTCGTTGTTTTCCTGCAGGCCCGCGGCCAGGGTGTCCCGCCGGGTGCGCAGTTGCGCTACCTGGCTATTGGTGCGGTCTATCGCCTCTCGCATCGCCCCCAGCTGGGTCTGCAGCGACTGGTGCCGCATGGCCAGCTGGTGCGCCAGGTCCTTGTCGTGGCGGGCTTTCTGGCGGGCGGCGTCGAGAGTGCTGCGGGTCTGGTCGCGCACCGACAGCAATTCCTCCCGGTTGTTGGAATCCGCTTCCATGCGCTCTATGGCCTCGGCCAGCAACTGCCTGGCCTCGGCGACCGCCGCCTGCTCATTGCCAAACTGTTCCCGGGACTCGTCGATCTCGGCATTGACCCGCTCGCGACGTGCGGTGATCTGTTCGATCTTCGCCCGGTGGGCCGACAGGCGCGCACTCAGCTCGGCGTGCTGGCGGGTGCTGGCCTGCAGTTCCCGCTGAGCCGCCTGGCGCTGCTCTTCAAGCCGCGTCAGCGCCGCCTGGCCCTCTGCCAGGCTCGCCTCCAGCTGTGCCTCGCGGTGTTCCCGCTGGGCCACGCTGGCGCCCAGTGATTCCAGTTCCTGTTGGCGCTTGATCACCCCGCCCTGCTCATCGGCCAGGCGGGTGACACGCAGCCAGTTCGGTCCCAGCCAGATACCGTCCGGTGTGATCACCGATTCGTGCGTCGCCAGCGCCGGCCGCTGCGCCAGCGCGGCGGCCAGGTCGGTTGCCACGCGCACCCCGGCCAGCAGCGCATCGGCGCGCCCGCCAGAGCGAACGCGGGCGGCCAGGAATTCCGGGGCCGCGGCGCGCTCGGCGCCACCGGCCAGCAGCGCCAGGCGCCCGTGCTCCAACTGGCCCAGGGTGTGCCCCAGGCTGCCAATATCATCGACGCAAACCGCCTGCAGGTAATCGCCCAGCACGGTCTCCACCGCCAGCTGCCAGCCGTCATCGACCTGCAATTGCTCGAGCAATCGCGGTTTATCGCCCAGCGCCTGCGCCGCCAGCCAGTTGCCCACGGCCTGGTTGCCGTCCTCCATCGCCGCCTGCTGCAGTGCCTCGAGGGAGGCCTGGCGGCCTCGCATCTGCTGCAGGCCGGAGCGTATCTGGTTGAGCTCGGCCGCCAGGCCGTTGTTGCGATCGCGGGTACTGGCAACCTGTTCTACCAGCGATTCGCCGCTGCCCTCGTGCTCCGCCATGATCAGCTCGAGCTCCGCCAACTGCTCGCCCAGGGCCTGGATTTCGGTGTCCTCGGGGCCCGGCGCCAGGCTCTGCTTTTCTTCCTCCAACTGGCGGGTGCGGCCCTGGATGCGCTGCAATACCTGTTCCAGGTGGCGGATACGGGACTGCTGCACCTCCGCCTGCTGGCGCGGTTCGGCTGCGTGCTGGTTGAATTCATCCCAGCGCTGCTGCCAGTCGTGCATCGCCTCTTCGGCCAGCACCAGGGCCTCGCCGGAACTCTCCTCCAGCTCCTGCAACAGTGCCATTTCCGGTGCCAGCGTGGCCAGCTCGCTCTCCCAGCTGCCAAGCTTCGCACTGTCGTCGCCCAGGTGGGCCTCGGCCTCGGCGAGCCCGGCGGTAGTCTGCTCCAGGTCGTCGCGCAACTGGCGGCCGCGCTCCTGCTGGTGCTTGAGGGTCTGTTCGAGGCGGGCGACCTCCGAACCCAGCGAATAATAGGTCGCCTGCACCTGGTTGAAGGCGTCGGTGCGGTCAGTGTGCTCCACCCGGTGCTGCTCGATCGCGGTGTCTACCTGCTGGTGTTCCGCATGCACCGCCTCGAGTTTTACCTCCAACTCGCCGATCGCCTGGCTGGCGGCCCTGAGCTGGCCGTCAAGCTCCCGCCACTGCAGGGCCTGCAACTGGGCCTGCAGCTCGCGTTCCTCGGTCTTGAATTCAGTGTACTTCTCGGCCGCCGCCGCCTGCCGCTGCAGGTGCTGGAGCTGGCGCTCGAGCTCGTCGCGCAGATCGGTGAGGCGCTCGAGATTTTCCGTGGTACGGCGCATGCGGCTCTCGGTTTCCTTGCGCCGCTCCTTGTACTTGGAGATACCCGCGGCCTCCTCGATAAACACCCGCAGGTCCTCCGGCCTGGACTCGATCAGCCGTGAGATCATGCCCTGTTCGATTATGGCGTAGCTGCGCGGCCCGAGGCCCGTGCCCAGAAAGATATCGGTGATGTCGCGGCGCCGGCAGCGGGTGCCGTTGAGGTAATACTCGGAGAGCGCCTCCCGCGTTACCAGGCGCTTGATGGAAATCTCGGCATAGCTGGCCCACTCGCCACCGACGCCGCCGTCACTGTTGTCGAACACCAGTTCGATGGACGCCTGGCCCACCGGCTGGCGGTTGACCGAGCCGTTGAAGATCACGTCGGTCATGGACTCGCCGCGCAGGTTCTTGGCAGAGCTCTCCCCCATCACCCAGCGCACAGCGTCGATGACATTGGACTTGCCGCAACCGTTGGGGCCGACCACGGCGCACATGTTACTGGGGAAATTGACCGTCGTCGGATCGACGAATGACTTGAAACCCGCCAGCTTGATAGACTTTAGTCGCATATTACATTAACTGTTCGATTTATCTTGCTGTTTTTTATAGATAATATCCGGATTTCTCGAAACTTTTCCCGACGCCGGAACACAAGATGTAGTGTATAGGCTTTGCCGGAGCAACACTATGCCTGCCACCGACAAATGCAAAATTTACGGGTCAGCGGGCTGCCGGCGCAGCTGCGAAGAGCCTAGCTTTTGGGCTGCAGCAGGATTTCCCGGGGCGATAAATCCATCGATGGTGCCAGCGGGCCGGCCTGCCCCAGCCAGGTGGCATTGGCCTCACCGGGGGTCCCGGCCGGAGACACCTGCACCACCACCAGCACTGACTCGGTGGCCGACAGCTTCTGTCCCGCCATGGAATTGTTGTCATCAAGCCGCAGGGTGACGGGCAGCTGCGCCGCCTGCAGGCGTTGCACCGCTATCGGCATGCGGCTGTCGGAGGCGGCGTTGCGAGCGAGCACAAACACCGTATCCGTGGGTGCCACCCCGGCCCCCTCGGGCAGGGCAACCCGCACCGTGACACCGGCGGTGGGCGCGCCCGGCGCAACGGCCCCGGGGGCGGCAACGCCGCCCGCCGGGTGCGCGTCCGCCAAAGCGACCTGCCCGGGCCCATCCGGCGGCACCTCGCCGGCGGCCACAAGCCGCTGCCGGGCCATGTCGATCACCTCGTTGATCATGCGTGCACTGTCGCTGCCGGGGGTCTCCACGACCAGCAGGCGCTGCCAGTACTCAATCGCCGCCCGGTACTGTTGCTGTTCAAAAGAGGCCATGCCCAGCAGGCCCAGCGCGGTGCGCTGGTGCGGGTCGATGGCGAGAGCCTGCTCTGCCCGCAACCGCGCCTCACCAGTCAACTGCCGGCCCGTTGCCAGATACTCGGCCTGGGCCGACGCCGCCAGGGCATAGGCGTCTTCCGGTATTTCCCGCGCCAGGTCGGCGTAGGTTTGCGCTGCTTTCGCGTAATCCTGCCGGCCCATATAGTGCCGCCCCAGCAGGGCGACATAGTCGAGATTGTCCGGGCGCTGGGCACTGCGGCTCGCCACCGCGTCCATCAGCGCCTCGATCTGTTGCGGGGAGGTATTATCGTCCAGCGCCTGTAATTGCCGACTGATGAGCACATCGGGCGCGGCGCCCAGCTGGTAGTAAAGCCCCGTGGCCATCACCGCCACCAGTGGCAGCAGCACCCATACCGGGAACGACTGGCTGCCCGCGGGCGCCTGCGCTGCCCTGGCCTGCTGCTCATCTTCCAGCAGCCGCAGGCGGGCATCATCGCGCAGCGCATCGGCGCCCTCCCGGGCGAGTTCGGCCTGGCGCAGGTGATACCACTCCACGTTGGCGCGCTCGAGATCCGCGTCCGCGCCACCGGAACGCCGCCCGGGCATGAGGTAAAACAGGCCACTGAGCAGCACCAGACCGATGCAGCCCAGGATAAATAACGTCAAGAGTCGTTCTCCGTTTTGCCCAGCAGGTCCCGCAGGCGCTTTTCGTCATCGGTGCTCAGGGGCGTGGCCTGCTGTGCCCGCCTGGCGCGCCCGCGCAGCGTGGCCGCGGCGGCGGCGATTCCGGCCAGCAACAGCAGTACCGGCGCCAGCCACAGGACGGCGGTGGCGCCGTCAAACCGCGGCCGGTAGCGCACGAACTCGCCGTAGCGCGCGACCATGTAGTCGAGGATCTCCTCGTCCCCGGCGCCCGCCTCCAGTTGCTGGTAGAGCAGTTTGCGCAGGTCCTTGGCGATGGGAGCGTTGGAGTCGGCGATGTTCTGGTTCTGGCACTTGGGGCAGCGCAACTCCGAACTCAGTTGCTGGTAGCGCTGTTCCAGCGCCGGGTCGCTGAACTGGTAGGTCTCGATGACGGCCAGGGCGCTGCCGGCCCACAGCGCGACAACGAGCAGCGCCAGGCTCATCAGGGCCCTCATCCGCCGCTGCCCTGTGCGTTCAACTGCTGGTACAGCGGCTGCAGGATAGTCTGCCAGACCCGCTCATCCACCACCCCCACGTGGCGGTAGCGAACCACGCCACGGGCATCCACCAGGTAGGTCTCCGGCGCGCCGTAGACACCCAGGTCCAGCCCCAGACTGCCCTCCCGGTCGGCGATATTGGCGCGATAGGGATTGCCCAACTCCGCCAGCCAGCGGCCGGCCGCAGCATCATCGTCCTTGTAATTGATGCCGTAAACCGGGACACCGCTGGCGGCGATCTGCAACAGGTAGGGGTGCTCGACGCGGCAGGAGCTGCACCAGGTAGCCCACACGTTCAGCAGGGCGACCTCGCCCACCAGCTCGTCCCGCTTCAGCAGGCGGTCCTCGCCCAGCACCGGCAAGGTGAATTCCGGCAGTGGTTGATCTATCAGCGCCGAGGGCATGGCCTGCGGGTCCAGCGACAGGCCGCGAAACAGGAACACCGCCATGATCGCGAACAGGATCAGCGGCAGGAACAGTTTGAGCCTAGACCCCATGGGCGGCCTCGCTCGCCGACACAGCCGCCGGGCTGCGCAGGCGCCGGTAGCGCTTGTCGAATACCGTGGTGAAACCGCCCAGGCCCATGAGAATGGCTCCCAGCCACATCCATCGCACCATGGGTTTGTAGTGCAGGCGTATCGCCCAGGCGCCGTCCTCGCCAATGGGCTCGCCCATCGCCACGTACAGGTCGCGGAACAGGCCGGGATCGATAGCCGCCTCGGTCATCACCTGGCCGGTAGCCATATAGCGCCTTTTTTGCGGTGCGAGGCGGGCGACGAACTCGCCATTGCGGTACACCTCTACCCGGGCCTCATCGGCGAGAAAGTTCGGGCCGCGCACGGGAACCAGTTCGACAAAACGAAATTCGTACCCGGCCAGGGTTTCGGTATCGCCGGGGCTCATTTTGAGGTCGTGCTCGATGTTGTACTGGCTGGTCGCCACGATACCGGTGACGCAGGCGGCGAATCCCAGATGGGCCAGGAACATGCCCCAGTAGCTGGGGGTGATCCTGCGCAGGCCGGCGGCCAGCGATACCGCACCGCGTACCCGGTACCACAGGTCGCGCGACAGCCCCAGCACCAGCCAGGCCGATAGCGCTACCGCCAGCGCCACCCACAGGTTGTAATCGGCATTGAACAGCGGCAGCGTCAGCCCGCACAGCACGGCGACGACGGTCGGGAAAAGCAATTCGGAACGCCAGCGGCGGACCGAGTCTCGCTTCCAGCGCGCCACCGGCCCCAGCCCCATAAAAGGCACCAGCAGCGCCATCAGCGGGACGAAAACCGCGTTGAAATACGGCGGGCCGACGGAGTATTTGCCGGCGCCCAGTGCATCCATGATCAGCGGGAACAGGGTGCCGAACAACACCGTGATCGTGGCCACCAGGAACACCACGTTATTGCACAGTATCAGCGACTCGCGCGACACCCAGTCGAAGCTCACCCGGCTGCTCACCGCCGGCGCCCGCAGTGCGTACAAGGTGAGCGACCCCCCCACCACCAGCGCCAGGAACACCAGGATAAACAGGCCGCGGGCGGGGTCGGTGGCAAAGGCGTGGACCGAGGTCAGCACCCCCGAGCGCACCATGAAGGTACCGAGCAGGCTGAGGGAAAAGGCGAAGATGGCCAGCAGTAACGTCCAGCTCTTGAACAGGCCGCGCTTTTCCGTCGCCGCGAGCGAGTGCAGCAGCGCCGTACCCGCCAGCCAGGGCATGAAGGAGGCGTTTTCCACCGGGTCCCAGAACCACCAGCCGCCCCAGCCCAGTTCGTAATAGGCCCACCAGCTGCCCAGCATGATGCCGAGGCTCAAAAAAGCCCAGGCGGCGTTAGTCCAGGGCCGCGACCAGCGCGCCCAGGAAGCGTCCAGCCGGCCACCCAGCAGCGCCGCGATGGCGAAGGCGAAGGCCACCGAAAAGCCGACGTAGCCCATGTACAGCAGCGGCGGGTGAATGATCAGGCCGGGGTCCTGCAGCAACGGGTTGAGGTCGTTGCCATCGGCCGGGGTACCCGGCAATAAACGGGCGAAGGGATTGGAGGTCAGCAGCAGGAAAGACAGGAACCCCACGCCCACCGCGCCCATGACCGACAGCACACGCGCGAGCACCAGCAGCGGCAACTGGGCGCTGAACACCGCCACCGCGGACGTCCACAGGCTCAGTATCAGTGCCCACAGTAGCAGCGAACCTTCGTGGTTGCCCCACACCGCGGAAAATTTATAGACAGGCGGCAGCAGGCTGTTGCTGTTGGATGCCACCACCTTGACCGAGAAATCGTCCTGCAGGAAGGCGATACTCAGGCAGGCAAAACTGATGGCCACGAACACCAGGAGGCCCAGGGCCAGACCCGGCGCCAGCGCCATCGCCCGGCTGTTGCGCCGCCAGGCGCCCCAGGCGGGCACGGTCGCCAGGATCAGGGCCAGGCAAAAACCGATAATCAGCGCGAAATGACCCAGTTCAGGAATCACCTTGCGTTGCCCTTGTGGTCGAAACCGGATTGTTCCAGTGCATCGGCCACCTCCGGCGGCATGTAGTTTTCATCGTGCTTGGCCAGCACCTCGGTCGCCACCAGCACACCCTGCTCGTTGAGCCGGCCCGCGGCGACGGCGCCCTGCCCTTCGCCGAACAGGTCCGGCAGGATACCCTCGTAGACAACGCTGACGTTGGCCGTGTAGTCGGTCAGTTCAAAGGTCACCGCCAGGCTGTTGTCGCTGCGCTGCACACTGTCGGCTACCACCATGCCCCCGACCCGGATGGGCTGACCTACCGGGGCCTTGCCCTGGGCGATATCGGCCGGCGGGAAGAACAGGTTGATGTTGCCGCTCAGCGCGTACATTACCAGGCCGGCCGCGGCGCTGGAAAACAGCACCACGAACAGCACGATTAACAGTCTTTGTTTGCGTACGGGATGCATCAGATGCCCTCTTCCATCGCAGTGTGACCCTGCTGCCGCCGCTTTTGTTCCCCGGCGAGCCGGCGCAGGAGTTTGCGCTGCCGCCGCCGCGGCGCCAGCAGGATCAGCGCCACCACCAGCAGGCTGATGGCGTAGGCGGACCAGACGTAGCCCCCGTGGCCCGCCATGGACAGGGCAGCCTCGACGCTGTCGAAATACATCAGGTGCGATACTCCAGTGCGAGTTTCTTCACCCAGTTGGTCCTGGCTTCACGCTCGAGAATCTCGGCGCGCATATTCATCAGCAGGCAGCAGGTAAATACCGCGTAGAAGGCGGCGATCATCAGCAACAGCGGATACAGCATACTGGGATCGATAGTGGAGTCGCCGGTAAATTTGATCGACGCCGGCTGGTGAAGGCTGTACCACCAGTCCACCGACTTGTAGATGATCGGGATATTGACCATGCCCACCAGACTCAGCACCGCACAGGCCTTGCCCGCCGCTTCCTTGTTGTCGTAGGCCTCGTAGAGTGCCACCACGCCAAGATACAGGAAGAGCAGGATCAACATGGACGTGATGCGCGCATCCCAGACCCACCAGGTACCCCAGGTGGGCTTGCCCCAGATGGCGCCGGTCACCAGGGCAATAAAGGTCAGGGCAGCGCCTATGGGGGCGCAGGCTTTCATGGCGACATCCGCCATTTTCATCTTCCAGATCAGGCTCACCGCGCCGGCCAGCGCCATCACGTAGTAGCCCGCCAGGGCCACTACCGCCGCCGGCACATGGATGTAAATGATTCGATAGCTGTTGCCCTGGCGGAAATCGGGGGCGGTATACAGCAGGCCCCAGGTCATACCCACGCACAGCGCCACCAGGGTGATGGGCAACAGCCAGCGCAGGATGGTCCCGGCGATGCGGTACAGCCACGGCGGGGAACCCAGTTTATGAAAGAATGACCACATAGGGAGGGCGATTATACAGGGCGCCCGGCGGGCCACAACCAGTGGTTCGCGCCGGCGTTGATTTCGCTCAAGCGGACCTCAGGCATCGACACTGATCCGCAGGCCGGCGGCGATCGCCAGCGGCGCCAGGGCAATGGCGAGGCACAGCAGCGCCCCCAGCACCGCCAGATAGGGGGCGGCCGGGATTCCCAGGGTGGCATTTTGCACAGCCGCGCTGCCAAAAATCAGCACCGGCATGTAAAACGGCAGGATCAGCAGGGAAATCAGCATACCGCCACGCTTGAGCCCCACTGTCAGGGCCGCGCCGATGCCGCCCACCAGGCTGAGCACCGCGGTGCCCAGCAGCAGGCTGGCCACCAGCGCGCCGATGGCGGCGGCTGGCAGTTTGATCATCAGGGCAAACAGGGGCGAGACCAGCGCCAGTAACAGCCCGGTCACCAGCCAGTGGGCGCAGATATAGGCCAGCACCGACATGAACAGGGGCTGCGGTGCGAGCAGCAACTGCTCCAGGCTGCCATCTTCAAAATCACTGCGAAACACGGTGTCCGAGGTGAGCAGGCTGGACAGCAGGGCAATAATCCAGAGTATCCCGGGGGCGAACCCCGCCAGTTGGTCCGGTGCCGGCCCCAGTCCCAGCGGGAACAGGGCCACCACCATGGCGAAAAACAGCAGCGGGTTGCCGATCTCGATCGGGCGGCGGGCGGCGAGGGTCAGCTGCCGGCGCAGCAGTGCCAGGCAGAATGCCGCGGTGCCCGGGGGTGTGCGCGGGACGGTCACGCCGCCAGTCCTTCGCTCAGGCTGAGTATCTGCACCGGGTAGGCGACCTGCAGCGACTGGTGGGAGGTCAGCACCACCGCCCCGCCGCGCCGGACATGCTCTACCAGCAACAGTTCCAGCTCGGCTACCCCGCTCTTGTCGATCGCGGTAAAGGGTTCATCCAGCAGCCACAGGGGGCACTGTGAAAGATACAGCCGCGCCAGGTTGACCCGGCGGTGCTGCCCGGCGGACAGGGCGTGACTGGGGACATCCTCGTAGCCGTACAGGCCCACCTTCGCCAACGCCTCGTCAATCTGCGGCCGGCTATAGCTGGATTCTCCGGCGACGTGCCAGGCCAGGTTTTCCCGCGGCGTGAGCAGCGCCTTGACCGCGCTCAGGTGACCCAGGTAAAGCAGCGGGCAGTGGCGGGCCACTGAGCCGCTGTAGCCGTAACGGGACAGCCCGGCCAGTATCCGCAACAGGCTGGTTTTGCCCGCGCCGTTGGCGCCCTCGATCTGCACCAACTGGCCGGGGCGCACCGCGAAAGCCAGGTCCCGGAACAGTTCCCTCCCGCCCCGCTCGAGGCACAGCGCCGCAACCGTCAGCAGGGCTTCGCCGCCCGGGCCTGGCGGCACTAGAGATTGACCACGTTGATGGCGGGAAAGTACAGCTCGGTATCCTCGGCGATGGCGGGCGCGTCGGCCAGCGCGGGGTCGATGCGCAGCGCGGCGAAATCGAACAGGCGCGCATCGCCCAGCTGTGAGGGTGCAATATTGCAGATGCTGCGAAAGATGCTCTCGGTGCGACCGGGGTACTCCCGCTCCCAGGCGGCGAGCATATTCTTGACCTGCACCCGCTGCAGGTTCTCCTGGGAACCGCAGAGATTACAGGGAATGATGGGAAAGTCCTTGTAGCGGGCGTAGCGGTCAAGGTCCTTTTCCCTGCAATAGGCCAGCGGGCGGATCACCACGTTCAGGCGGTCGTCGCTGAGCAGCTTGGGCGGCATGGCCTTGAGCTTGCCGTTGAAAAACATATTGAGGAACAGGGTTTCGACGATATCGTCCCGGTGGTGGCCCAGGGCGATCTTGCTGGCGCCGATCTCACGGGCGAAGCCGTACAGGCTGCCCCGGCGCAGGCGTGAACACAGGCCGCAGGTGGTTTTGCCCTCCGGGATCACCTCGCGCACGATGCTGTAGGTATCTTTTTCCAGGATATAGTAGGGAACCCCCAGCCCCGCCAGGTAGGCAGGCAGTATCTCCTCGGGGAAACCCGGCTGTTTCTGGTCGAGATTGACCGCGACCAGCTCAAAATCCACCGGTGCGTTCTGGCGCAGGCTGAGCAGGATATCCAGCATGCCGTAGGAATCCTTGCCGCCGGACAGGCACACCATCACCCTGTCGCCCTGCTCTATCATGTTGTAGTCGACGATGGCATTGCCCACGTTGCGGCGCAAGCGCTTCTGCAGCTTGTTGAAGTGGGTTTTTTCCTTGCGGGAAAGCTCTTGCACGTCGAGTTTGTCGGGCCGGCCTGAATTGGCGCGCAGTTTACTCGTTCGGCGCCGCCGGAGTCCAGCCGGGGCCGGAGCGCCGCCAGGCCGCTCTCGCTTGTTTTTTGGGCGCAATGCCATGACAATGTCCGCCCCTGATGATCCGACCCCAATACCAGTGAGGAACCCATTCCGATGAAACAACCCGTTCGCGTTACCGTTACCGGTGCGGCAGGCCAGATTGGCTACGCACTCCTGTTCCGTGTTGCCTCCGGCGCCATGCTGGGCGATGACCAGCCGGTCATCCTGCAGCTGCTGGATATCACCCCGGCCATGGAAGCGCTGGAAGGCGTCAGAATGGAACTGGAAGACTGCGCCTTCCCGCTGCTGGCGGGCATTGTGTGTACTGACGACCCCAACGCCGCCTTCAAGGACACCGACTACGCCCTGCTGGTCGGCGCCCGCCCCCGCGGCCCCGGCATGGAGCGCAAGGACCTGCTGGAAGCCAACGCGGCCATATTCTCGGTACAGGGCAAGGCTATCAACGACAACGCCAGCAAGGATATCAAGGTGCTGGTCGTCGGCAACCCGGCCAATACCAACGCCCTCATCACCCAGCGCAACGCGCCGGATATCAACCCGCGCAATTTCACCGCCATGACCCGGCTCGACCACAACCGCGCCCTGACCCAGATCGCCCTGAAAACCGGCACCACGGTCAACGACGTCAGCAATATGACCATCTGGGGCAATCACTCGGCGACCCAGTATCCCGACCTGTTCAACGCCAGGGTCAACGGCAAGCCCGCGATCGACCTCGTCGACCAGCAGTGGTATGAAAACGACTTTATCCCCACCGTGCAGCAGCGCGGCGCCGCCATCATCAAGGCGCGCGGGGCGTCTTCCGCCGCCTCCGCCGCCAACGCCGCCATTGGTCACATGCGCAGCTGGGCGCTGGGCACGACCGGCGATGACTGGGTCTCGATGGGCGTGTACTCGGACGGCTCCTATGGTATTGCCGAAGGCCTGATCTACTCCTTCCCCTGCCGCTGCGAGGGCGGCCAGTGGCAGATCGTCCAGGGTGCGAAAGTGGGCGAGTTCAGCCGCGCCAAAATGGCTGCGACCGAGCAGGAACTCACTGAAGAACGCGACGCGGTGAAACACCTGCTGCCGTAAGCACTGCTCCACACGGGCGCCTGTCGCCGGCGACAGGCGCCTTTTCTTTGCGCGGCGTCCCGGTTCAACCGGCGCCCCAACTGTTGTAATGTGAAGCCATGACCGACTCTGCCGCCCCCAAGACCTACCACCACGGCAACCTCCGGGCAGAACTGCTGGATACAGCGCTGGAGCAGTTGCGGGCCGGCAGTGCCGAGGACCTGAGCCTGCGGGCGCTGGCCCGGGCCGTGGGGGTTTCCCAGACAGCGCCCTACCGCCACTTCGCCGACAAGGGGGAGTTGCTGGCAGCCATGGCCACCCGCGGCTACCGCGACCTGCTGGCGGCCCTGCGCGCGGCGGGCGATCGCACCCCGGACTGCCCCACCGAACAGTTGGTGGGTTTCGCCCACGCCTATGTGGATTACGCCGCCGGCCAGCCGCAATTATTCAAGCTGATGTTTGGCCCGGCGGTGCAGCCGGCGGAAAAATACCCGGAATTGCGCGAGGCCAGCCGGGAGACCTTCGGCCTGGTGCAGGCCATCCTGCGCCGCGGCATGGAACTCGGGCAGTTTCGCGAGCAGAACTTCGTCTATCTCGCCAACGCGGCCTGGGCCGGCATTCACGGGCTCGCCACACTGCGGGTGGATGCGCCGGAACTGTTCGAGCGCCACATCGACCTGCATCGGCAGGTGGACCTGGGCGTGCGCACGTTTATCGACGGGATCAAAACCGCCTAGGTTCAAATTTGCCAGTCGGCCGCAATCGCGTGGAAGCCCTGGCCATCGAGCTATAATTCCCGCAACAGCGCCACCGGCGGGCTGGATACCACCTTGCGGCAGCTGAACACGCCGAGGCCGCCGATCAGCACCATGCCGGCGCCAATTCCCAGGGGCCACACCCAGGGTGAGGGCGTATAGCGCATATCCATCACCCACTCCTGCAGCATATACACCGACAACTCCGCCGCCACGGTGGCCAGCAGGCCGGCGAACAGGCCCAGGGTGGCGAACTCGATGAACAGGCCGCCCAGCACCAGGCCGCGGCGCGCCCCCAGCGCCCGCAGGATGGCGCTCTCGTGCATGCGGGCATCGACGCTGGCCTGCACACCGGCCACCAGCACCAGCGAGCCCGCCGCCAGGATCACAGCCAGCACCAGCTCAATGGCGGCTGACACCTGTTGCACTATGCTGCGTATCTGCTCGACCACGACATCCATCTCGATCACTGTCACCGTGGGAAAGGTACGGATAAAGCGATTGAGGAAAGGTTTGTCCCCCGGCGCCAGGTAGAAACTCGTCATAAAGGTCGCCGGGTAGTCGGCCAGCAGGCGCGGCGGGAAAATCAGGAAGAAATTGGGCCGCATGGACTGCCAGTCCAGCTCCCGCAGGTTGGCCACCCGGGCCTGCAGCGGCTGGGAGCCCACCAGGAAATGCACTGTGTCACCCACGGCGATACCCAGCCGCTCGGCGAACTCGCGCTCAACCGACACCACCGCCTGGTCGGTCTGCGGCGACCACCACTGACCGGCAAACAGGCGATTGCCCGCAGGCAGCGTATCGGACCAGGTGAAATTGCTCTCACGCTGGCGCCTGGAGTCCTCGGGGTCGTCGCTGGCCGGCAGCTCTTCCCCGTTCACCGCCATGATGCGACCGCGGATCATCGGGTACAGGGCTTCACTGGCGACATCCTGGGCTCGCAGGAACTGGTCCACCCGCTGCACATCCTCGGGGCCGATGTTGATCATGAAATGATTGGGCGTGCCGGGTGGCAGCTGGGTTTGCCACTCATCGATCAGGGAGGTGCGCACCAGCACGAGTACCAGCAGTAACATGATGGCCATGGCGAATATCACCACCTGCATGGCATTGCTGGTGCCGCGGCGCTGCAGGCCCGCCAGTGCGAGCCGCCAGATACTGCCGGCCCGCATACCCACCAGGCGACCGCCGCGGAGCAGCGTGAGGGCCAGCGCCAGGCCGAGCACGACAGTGATGGCCAGCCCCGCCAGGACGGCCAGGGTCAGCTGCCAGTCGCGGCTGTAGGCCCACATCAGCAGGGCCACCGCCACCAGGCCCAGGGCGTAGTCCCCCAGGGTGCGGCGGTTCTCCAGCGGGGTGTCCCGGCGCAGTACCCGCAGCGGGCTGGCCAGCGCCAGGCGACGCAGCGGCGGCCAGGCGAAGCAGAGCAGGCAGGTCAGGGCGGTCGCCGCGCCGATGGCGTAGGGTCGCGGCCCGCTGGGCCCGGGCTGCACCGGCAGTTGGTCACCGAACAGCGCAAAAAACACAGCCTGTATAGCCCAGCCCAGTAAACAGCCGATGGCAGTGGCGACTGCCCCCAGCAGCAGCAGGCTGCCACCGTACAGGCGGTTGACCCGGGCCGAGGTGGCGCCGAGGCTCTTCATGATGGCGACGTAATCGTTGTGGCGCTCGCTGAAACGGCGCGCCGCCAGGGCGATCGCCACGCCCGCCAGCACCACGCCCAGGCTGCCCGCCAGCAGCAGAAAGCGCTCGGCCCGTCGCAGGGCGCTGCCGATACCGGGCTGGCCCTCATTCACATCGAGCAGCCGCTGGCCATCACCCAGTTGCGGTTGCAACCACTGGCGGAAAGATTGCAGCAGGGCCGGTGGCGCCGCGTACAGCTGGCGGTACTCCACCCGGCTGCCCGGTTGCACCACCCCGGTGGCGGGGATATCGTCATAGTGCATCAGCACGCGGGGCCCGTAGCCGCCAAACGATGCCGCCTGGTCCGGTTCGCTGCGCGCGGCCGCCGTCACGGTAAATTCTGCCTCGCCGATCGCCACCCTATCGCCGATCGCTACCCCCAGCAGCGGGAACAGCCGGGATTCGAGCCAGACCTGGCCCCGCCCGGGGCCAGCGGCGGCCGGCAGCACTGCGCCGAAAGGCTGCTCGCTGTAGGTGAGCTCGCCGCGCAGCGGATAAGCGGCGCTCACCGCCTTCACCGATACCAGCTGCATGCTGTCATCACCGGCGTAGACCATGGAGGGAAACACCAGGGTGAGGCCGTGGCTCACCCCCAGCTGCTGCGCCCGTTGCAGCCAGGCCTGGGGCAGCTCCCGACTGCTGCGCACCACCAGGTCGGCGGCGAGAAAGCGGTGGCTCTCCTGGGTCAGGGCGTGCTGCAGACGGGTGGCAAAGGCGCTGATGCCGGATACCACGCCCACCGCCAGCACCAGCGCCAGCAACAATACCCCCAGTTCGCCGCCGCGCCAGTCCCTGGCCAGCATTTTGCTCGCGGTGACCGACACGGCCCTACGCCTCGACCACGGCGCCGGCTTCCAGGCAGATCCGCCGCTCACAGCGATCCGCCAGTTGCGCGTCGTGGGTCACCAGCACCAGGGTCGTGCCCTCCTCCCGGTTGAGCTCGAACAGCAGGTCGATAATATGGCCGCCAGTGCCGGTATCGAGATTGCCGGTGGGTTCATCGGCAAACAGGATGGAGGGGTGGGCGGCGAAAGCCCGGGCAATAGCCACCCGCTGCTGCTCGCCACCGGAGAGCTGGCGCGGGTAGTGGCTCATGCGCGGCCCCAGCCCCACCCGTTGCAGAAAGGCTTCGGCCTGCGCCCCGGCCCGCGCCTGCCGCTGCAACTCCAGCGGCAGCATGACATTTTCCAGGGCCGTGAGCGCGGGCAGCAACTGGAACGACTGGAATACGAAACCCACGTGGCGGCCGCGAAACAGAGCGCGCCCGTCTTCATCCAGTTCACCCAGGTCGGTATCCCCTATCACCACCCTGCCACCGCTGGCCTCATCGAGACCGGCCAGCAACCCGAGCAGGGTCGACTTGCCCGATCCGGAGGCGCCGACAATCGCCACGGATTCACCCGACTTGATTTCCAGCGTGATCCCTTTCAGTATTTCGAGTTCGGTTCCCGCCATCGGGATCCGCTTCTGGAGATTCTCGACTTTGATCATTAAACGTATCCTTTACCCCGTTGTACGCGCGGGCCTGCTGGCCGGATTGCTCCTGCTCTGCCTGTCCTGCAACGCGCAAGCGCGGGAGCACAGCATCCTGGTGCTGGGGGATAGTATCAGTGCCGCCTACGGCATGTCTCTCGAACAGGGCTGGGTAAATCTGCTGGCACAGCAGCTGGCGCAGGCCGAGCCACCGGTCGAGGTGATCAATGCCAGCATCAGCGGGGAGACTACCGCCGGCGGCCTGCGCCGGCTGCCGGAACTGCTGGCACAGCACAAGCCCGGTATCGTCATAATTGAACTGGGCGCCAATGACGGGCTCCGGGGCTACCCGCTCGCCGGCTTGCGGGCCAACCTGGAAAAGCTTGCCACACTGTCAGCCCGCGCCGGCGCCCGGGTTATACTGGTCGCCATGGAAATCCCACCCAACTACGGCGCCCGTTACACTTCCGGTTTTCGCCAGAGCTTCGTCGATATCGCCGACAGCACCGACAGCACCCTGGCCCCTTTCCTGCTTGACTCGGTGGCGACCGATCCCGCGCTGATGCAGGCCGATGGCATCCACCCCCGCGCCGAGGCCCAGGTCACACTGCTGCGCAATATCCTGCCGACGATCCAAGCCGTACTGGCGCGCCGATGAGCGACTGGACCTGGGATAAGTTGCAGGCCGCCGATCGCGCGACGGTATGGCACCCCTACGCCTCCGCCACCGACCCACCCGATGTAGTGCCTGTAACCGGCGCCGCCGGCGTGCACTTGCAGCTGGCGGACGGCAGGCGCCTGCTCGACGGCATGGCCTCCTGGTGGTGCGCAATTCACGGCTACAACAACCCCGCCCTCAATCGCGCGGTGCGGGACCAGTTGGGACAGATGTCCCACGTCATGTTCGGCGGCCTCACCCACACGCCGGCGGTAAAGCTCGCGCAACTGCTTACCCGGCTGACACCCGAGAGCCTGAATCGCGTGTTCTTCAGCGATTCCGGCTCGGTGGCGGTGGAAGTCGCGCTGAAAATGGCGATCCAGTACTGGTACTCAGTGGGCCGACCGGACAAGCAGAAAATGGTGGCGCTGCGCAACGGCTATCACGGCGATACCTTTGGCGCCATGGCGGTGTGTGACCCCGATACCGGCATGCACCACCTGTTCGGCGATGTGCTGCCAAAACATCACTTCGCTCCCGCCCCCGGCTGTCGCTTCGGCGAGCCCTGTCCCGACAGCGAAATGGTCGCCATCACCGACCTGCTGACCGAGCATCACCAGGAGATTGCGGCTATTATCGTCGAGCCGGTCGTGCAGGGTGCCGGCGGCATGCGGTTCTATTCGGCCCAGTACCTGGTGCATTTGCGCGCGCTGTGCGATGCCTTCGATATCCTGCTGATCTTCGATGAAATCGCTACCGGCTTCGGCCGCACCGGCAAGTTGTTTGCACTGGAGCACGCCGGTGTTGAACCCGATATCCTGTGCCTCGGCAAGGCCCTCACCGGCGGCTATATGACACTCGCCGCCACCTTGTGCAACGATCGCATCAGCACCGGCATCAGCGAGGGCGAAGCCGGCGCCTTCATGCACGGCCCCACCTTCATGGCCAACCCCCTGGCCTGCGCCACGGCCATCGCCAGCATAGAACTGCTCTTGTCCCAGCCCTGGCAGCGCACCGTACAGCGGCTGCACCGGGACCTGACCGCGGGCCTGGAACCGGCCCGGGAGCTGGACAACGTCGCCGAGGTGAGAACCCTGGGCGCGATCGGCGTCATTGAATTGAAAGAACCGGTGGACATGCGCAGGGTACAACCGATGTTTGTCGAGCGCGGGGTATGGGTAAGACCCTTCGGCAAACTGGTCTACGCCATGCCCCCCTTTGTAATGAACAGCGATGATGTCGCCACGTTGACCGCCGCGATGGTTGATGTGGTGGCGCAGATCCGGTGACTGTATAGAAATAAGTACACTGGCTCTTGCGACCGCCGCGACTTCAGCTTGTGGCACGGGTATACATTTTTACCCGCAATCTGCGTTCATATTACTCAGTCCTCCAGCATGGCCAGTACCTGCTCGCGGATGGGACTGAAACGGGCATGGCTGATATCCATCGCCCGGCGCAGGAATTGGGCGCTGCCCCCCAGTTTGTTGTGCTCCTGGGCGAAACTGATGCTGCTGTTCTGTTCCGGGTCGCGGATGACCCCCATCGGGTCTTCGCCTCGCTGCACCCGCTCGAGCTGGTCCGACAGTAATTTCCTGAGCAATACGATCCCGCGATCGGAACTCACCAGCATTTCCCTGCTGCGGTCGGCGATGGCTCCCTGGCTGACCCAGGCCATGATGTCCCCGCCATCGACGAAATCCACCCGGAAATTCCCCTGCTCATCCCGCCAGGGCACCTCGTACAGCGGCACGAACTCCTGCGCCGGTGCACGCTTGCCAGTCGGCGGCAGGTAGCAGGAGTACCAGTAGTGCATGGTGGTGACGTCATCCACCGGCACCCGGATCTGGAAGCGATGCTGGCCCTGGGAACCGACCCGCAGGGTGACAGGAAATATCAATGGGTGCCCTACTCGCCAGTCGTCGTCCGATTCGGACCCCCCGACCAGTTGCCGGCGTTTGATAATGCCGAATTCAAACAGGTCAAAGCCTATTTTTTCATGCTTGCGACTGTAGTGTGAAGCCCCGGCCTCCTCCCCCAACTGGACCTGCAAATGATGCCCGTGCAGGTATTCCACGTGAACCGGATCGACGCTGTTTTCCATTATTTGCAGCCAGTTGCAGGGCAGCTGCGCGCGCCCCACATCGCGCAACACGCCCTCCCACAGAAACAGGTCATAGCGTGGCAATAAGGGTGCAGGTGCCGGGCCGAGGTAGGCGAAGATCAGTCCGCCCATTTCCTCCACGCCATAGGCGACAATCGCGGCCCGCTCCAGCAGCCTGCCGTTTGCATTCTCCGCGGGCATTTGCACACAGGCGCCAGTGCGATCAAAAGTCCAGCCATGATACGGACAGGCGAGTCCTGCACTGTTCGCCAGTCCGTAACCCAGGGACGCGCCCCGGTGAGGACAATACCGCGCCAGCAGGCCCAGCCGGCCATCGGGGTCACGAAATACCGCCAGATCCTCCCCCAGCAGACGCACTTCACGAGCCGCCCCCGCCGGCAATTCCACACTGGCAAGAATGGGATACCAGTAATAACGCAGCAGCGTCCCCATGGGTGTGCCGGGCCCGACCCGGGTTAGGCGGTCCTGTTCCGCGGCGCTGAGCATCAGGCCTCGCTCCGGTAGCGCATTTGTACACGGCTGAAAAACTCCCGGTCCCAGGCCCCGTGTTCCGGCGGGCCGATCTGCGATGCCTTGCGTCCTCCAAACGGGGCTGCCGGGTGTATCCTCATGCCCTGTCCGTCGATGAGGATTCCCGCATCGGCCACCTCCAGAAATGCCGCCATTTTTGCCTCCGTGCCGGTGGCGATACCGGCCAGCAATCCCTGGCGAACACCATTCACCAGCGTCACCCCGTGCTCGAAATCATCCGCCACCTGCAATACCGCTACCGGACCGAACAACTCCTCCTGCACCAGGGGGTCATCCGCCGGCACGCCAGCCAGTAAAGTGGGCGGATAATAATGGCCGGCGCCGGTCATCATCTCGCCGCCAGAGCGCGCGACGACAGTGGCTCCGCGCGCCAGGGCTGCCGCCACTGTACCGGCTACCCGGTTGAGTTGGGCTGCGCAGATGAGCGGCCCCACGTCACAGCTGGCGTGTGCGGGACTACCGATCTGCAGGTCCTGCATGGCGTTGCTGAACAGTGCTTCGAAACGCTCCCGTGCCGCCCGCTCCACCACAAAGCGCCGCACCGCGGTGCAGCGCTGACCGGCAAATCCGTACGCCATTCGGACCCAGGTGGCAGCCTGCCGTTCCATATCCGCATCCGCCAGCACCAGCAGCGCGTTATTGCCACCGAGCTCCGCCTGCAATGGTTTGCCCGCCGACCGGCAGATGGCCGCCACTGCCCGGCCCGCCTGCTCCGGCCCGGTCAGGGACACCGCGTCCACCAGTGGGTGCGCGACCAGTTCACCGACCTGTGCAGGGCCGCCATCAACCAACTGGACCAGGTCGCCGGGCAGGCCGCTCGCGCGCAGCAGCACAAGCAAATGGCGGGAAATATTATCGGCCTGGAAGGCCGGTTTCCAGACGATGCCGTTTCCCAGCATCAGCGCGGCCGCCAGCTTGCCGACGGGAATCGCCACCGGGTTATTCCAGGGCGTGACGATCGCCACCACGCCATGGGGTTGGTAGCATACCGTCGCGCCCGGTTCGATGGTTTCCCGGTCCGACAGCGCCAGGGCTGCCTCGAGATGGCCCAGGGCCCGGCGCATCTCGTCGCTGGCATCACGGCGCGGTTTACCCAACTCATGTACCAGCAGGTCTACCAGCGGTTCCCCGGCTGAGCGCAGGCGGTCCGTGAAACACCTGAAGATATCCCGTCGCAAGCCCATCGGTTGTCGGCGCCACTGCTGCGCGGCCGCGGCAGCGCGACTTACCGCCGTATTAATAGAGGCAGGCGAGCTGCGCTGCACCCTCACCACTACCTGGCCTGGCTGGTCGGGATTGCAATGGACATCCTCCTGTGGAGGCATATTCAGCAGTTCCGCACTACTGGTAAATCGAGCGGCCCGGCCCTGCAGGTAATCCCGGGTAATCCGGGCGTGGAGGGGGTCGATGGAGGCAACGCCGTCTTCCAGCACGGTGATCTGGTAGCCCCGTTCGTAGGCGTCCATGACCGTGGCCCGCACACAGCTATGCGTGTAAACCCCCGCCAGCCACAACTCATCCACCCGCGCCGAGCGCAACCAGGCATCCAGCGCGGGATTGCCAAAGCCACTGAAAAACTGTTTATGAAAAACCGCCTCGGACTCCAGCGCGGCAAATTCCCCGGGCGCTTCAGCCCCCGGGGTGCCTGCCACACACTCCCACAGACCGGCGCGCTGCCAATGGGGCATGCGGTCGGTGCCGGTAGCCTCCACCCGGGTGTGGATATGGCCCACCGGCATACCACTGGCCCGGGCAAAGGCGAGTACATTGCTGATCGGACCGGCGATATCCTTCAGGGCCGGCAGCAATCCCGGGCGGTTGAGAAAGTCGTGCTGGAGATCCACCAGCAGCAGGGCCGTTGGCATCAGTCCGACTGGCCGCCGCGCAAGACCGGGGTGCTGTTATTGCTGCCAAGAGCAACACCCAGCTCGACCGCTACGGCCTCTCCCATTTCAAGCGTAGATAACAGCTTTGCCCCGGGCGCGAGAATATCCGCCGTGCGCAGGCCCTTCGCCAGCACCGTGTTGCATGCGGCAAACAGCGCGTCTGCCAGCTCAAACAGGCCGAAGCTCTCGCGCAGCAGAGCTGCCAGGCTCTGGAGCTGGCCCAGGGGGTTGGCGGTACCGGTGCCCGCCAGGTCGTAGGCTGCACCGTGGGCGGTCTGGTACACGGCATTGCCGACCTCATTTACGTTAAAGGAGTAGGACATACCGCGGGAACCCAGCAACAGGGCGGCAACGTCTCCCAGCACGTCGCCAAACATATTCGGGGTGACGACTACGTCAAATGCGGCGGCCTGAGCCAACAGCAGGTAGGCGGCGGTATCCACTTCCAGAAAACGCAACTGAACCCCGCTATCCGTCGCGCATTGGTGGGCGACATCTACCCACAGTTCGCTGATGGCAGGTGTGCCGCCGGGTTTATGGACCACGCACAGGCGATTGCGACGCTGCCCCGCCGCTGCCACCGCAAGGGCTATGATTCGCTGCACATGGGCTTCGTCATAGGAAAAGCTGTGGTGGGCGCGCAGCCCGCGATCAGTTTGCTCGGTGCGCCAGGCGCCCTGGTAGACCCCGCCGACATTTTCACGTACCACCAGTAGATCCACATCGCGCACAGCGGCCTCGCGCAGGACCCCGGTGTCGCGCAGCGCAGGCAGCGGCTGCAGTGGAACAAACTTGCAGAAAATATCGAACTTCAAGCGCAACTGGTAGACGAATCGGTCACCGCCGGGACCGCAGAACAACGGCGCACCACGGCCAAAACTGTGGCGACAAAACGCCACTACCTCTTCCGTCAGCGCGGTGCCGCTTTCCGCCAGCGCGTCCTTCCCGATCCTGCCACCGTACTCCACATCAAAGCGGTAGGGCGTATTGTGTTCTATCGCTTCAAAGACGGGTTGGCAGGCCGCAATGAGTTCGGGGCCGATGCCCTCGCCCTGCAGCACAGCCAGGGGTAAGGCACCGCCGGACCGCAGGGGTGCTCGCTTGCTGACAAGGTTGCTGAGCCGCAACTGGTCCGATTTCACTAGATCTGGTATCCCCACCCACTGTTGGCCTGCCTCGCCGAATCAAACATACCAGCAACACAGAGCCTTAACATAGCGACCCGGGTGGCTTATCGTCAACGCCAATTTCCAGCTGCGCCAGCCGGTCGGCAGCACCTGCCGGTGGACTGAACCTGTCTTGGTTTCCCTTCGGGGTACTGATAAGCTGGATCCACCTATGCCCTGTCCCCGGTTACATTGTCCAAAAAAGGACTGGGGAATTCAGCTATTTCCAGCTCAGGCGCTATCCCCTACAAAATGAAAAAAACGAGTGAAACCAGTGCGCCAGGACACCAGCGGTTTGCCGCCACACTCTGGGGCTTGCGCCTGGTCTGGCATTCCCATCGGCGGCTGGTACTGGCATCGGCAGTCTGCGCGCTGGCGCGGGGCGCGACCCCGGCGGGCTTTGCGGTCGCCACCCGCGGCCTGATCAACTCCGTAACGAATAACCCCGGCGCTACCGACACGGGACTCCAGGACCCGATGGTTTGGCTGCTTATCGCCTTTGCCATCACCCTTGTCGATTCATTAAGTGGTCTGGCTTCCCAGTTGTTCTCCAGCTACCTCAAAGGAGACCTCAGCCTGGAAGTGAACAGCATGGTGATGCAACACGCGGCGACACTGGATATGCCCTATCTGGAGAACGCCGCCAACCGCGAGGTGCTGGATCGGGTGCGACAGGAGCCCGGCGAGAAGCTGCACCTGCTGTTCAACAACTGCCAGTGGGCATTACTCGCCGCTTTCCAGGTGCTGTCACTGGCTGCCATCCTGACCTGGCTGGAGCCGACTGTGCTGCTGTTCGCGTTGTTCCTGGCCGCGCCCTACCTCGTTTTCCAGTGGCGCCTGTCCCGCAGGCGCTTTACCACGGAGGTCAATCGCACCGGCAAAAAGCGCCGCGCCAATTACTATCTCTCCCGTCTCGTCTCCGCGACTCATGCCGGCGAGATCAAGTTGCTGGGCATCGGCAAGCTGCTGACCGACCGCTATATCCACCAGGGGGAGGAATTTCGCGACCAGGACCAGCACCTGCAACTGAGGGAATTCCGCGGCGGAGCCATATTCATGACGGTGACTACCGTAGCATTCTACGTGCTGTTCGGCCGGGTGATCATCCGAACCGTGGAAGGTGCGCTGACGATCGGGGACCTGGCCATTTTCGGGGGTGCGGTGGTGCGCCTTCGCTCCGCCCTGGAAAATTGTGTAGGTTTTGTCGCCAGGGCCTACGAACAGACCCTGTACATAGCAGACCTGCAGAAGTTCCTGCAATCGGGCCCGGTTGTGCAGGACCGTGGCGTCAGTGCCCCTGCCGATGTTCGCGGGAACGTGGTCGTGGACAAGGTCTGTTTCACTTACCCCGGATCCGATGAGGTCATATTGCGCGATGTCTCCTTCGCTATATCCCCGGGTGAGCGGGTCGCCATCGTTGGCGAAAATGGCAGCGGCAAGTCAACCATGGCCAAGCTGCTGGCACGGCTCTACGATGCGGACACGGGTACTATCACGCTCGATGGCCAATGCCTCGCCGAGTATCCCCTGGCCTACCTGCATACCCGGGTCGCACTGCTGGGACAGAGTTTCGGGCGTTACGAGGCCAGCCTCGCCGACAATATCGCCTACGGGGACTGGCAGCGGTTGGCCACCGATCGTGCCGCCCTGGAAACCCTCGCTGCCGCCACCGGGGTTGATCACATCGCCGCCGGCCTGCCCCAGGGAGTGGACACACAGCTGGGGCGGGAATTCGCAGAGCACGACCTGTCGGGTGGCCAGTGGCAACTGGTGGCGATCGCCAGGACGCTGGCCCGCGGCGCCTCTGTGCTGATCCTCGACGAGCCTACTTCCAATATCGACGCCAGGGCAGAGCACGCCCTCTACCAGGCGATCGAAGAGGTCGCGGCGGGGATTACCACGGTCATTATTTCCCACCGTTTCTCCACGATAAGCATGGCCGACAGGATTCTGGTGATGGACAAAGGCCGGATTATCGAACAGGGGACACACAGTCAGCTGATGAGCGCCGGAGGACACTATGCCGGGCTGTTTGCCCTGCACGAGCATTACCGGATCAAGGACATGGGGATCTCCTGATGCCGGCGCTCACGCTCAGCTACGAGGGTATTACCGTTCGCGCCAGTCTCGAGCGCGCGGTGGATGTGCAATGGCTGGAAGAATTCCTGTTGCCCTGGTTTGACCGCTCGGATGACGCCCCGGATGTGGAAGTGCTGGTCAGCCGTGACCCCGCTTACTATGAGGAATTGCTGGCTTGCGGCCCCGCTGACTCCAGGGTCATCGCCTTCACGATGGACACCCGGGCAGTCGATTTCCCTGCCTGGAACGTGCCCGGACAACTTGCCCTGTATGATGAAAAACACCGGCTTTTTTACCTGGTGACAGACAGCTGCATAACACTTGTCGGCAGCGATCCGGGCAACGAGGTACGGATGAGTCTGATGCGGGTACTGCGGGAGTTCGCGATGAGTGCCGCCCAGCTTCGCGGGGGGCGATTCCTGCACGCCTCTGCGTTTGTTACCAACGGCCTGGCGGCCCTCATCAGCGGACCCCGCGAGGTGGGGAAAACGAGCCTGCTCAGCTACGTGCTCTCATACTCGGATGCCCGGTTCATGTGCAATGACCGCCTGCTGGTTGGCGCTCATGAACCGGCGCTCCGTTTGCGGGGTATGCCCACCATTGTATCCATCCGCGAAGGTACGCTGGAGCTGTTACCAGGCATGCGGGACTCAATCGAACGCAACCGCTTCATCACCCGCTCCACCATGGAGGAGGCCCGCCAACCGGACGCTCCATCCTGCGGCCCGCCCAAACAGGGTCGCTACGGACTGTCGCCCCGCCAGTACTGCGCGCTGCTGGGCTGTGAGCCCGTGCAATGGGCCCGCGGAGCAGTGCTGCTACTGCCGCGCCAGACCAGGCGCCCTGGGGGCCTGGAACTGAAGCGCCTCGATAGCGGTGAAGCCCGTGAGCGCCTGGCCCACTGCCTGTTCGGACATATCGGGCCCGACCGATTATCCGAGGTCTTTACCCTGCCCCCGGGATCCCCCGGACAGTCAAAGCCAGGCAGTGATGAGGCCCTGTGCGCCGGGCTCGCCAGCCGCCTGGCCTGCTATGACTGCCAGATGGGTACGGACACCTACCGTTGCGACACTGCTGCCAGGCAGTTGCAGCAACTGCTCCTGGCCGCAGGTCCGGCGCGCCCAGCCGATGCCTTCGGGGATATGCCGGGCGACTGGCCGTGACCGGCGAACCGCGCCAGCCGGCCCACCGGATCCTGACCGGCCTTATGCGGGCGTTGTTGCGTAACGACGTCGCCGAGGCCCGCGCACTGCTGGGCAGTGCGGATATCGATTTCCCGGCGATGGGCGCACTGCTGGACAAGAGCAGGCTGTCCGGCTACCTCTATACCCTGGTCGCTGACACCGGGTTGGTCGGGCTATTACCTCCGTGGTTACTCGACCAGTTGGTTGCAGGCTACCGGCGACAGCTTGGGAAGAATGCCGACCATCTGGCACTCCTGGAAAAGCTCCGGCTTGTGCTGGGGGAGGCGTCAATTCCCTTCATGACCATCAAGGGCCTGTACCTGGCGCAGCGTTTTTATGGCGACATCCGCCGGCGGTTTATGTCTGACGTCGACATTTTGGTCCACACGGGCGAGTTGGGAGCCGCTGTGACCGCGGTGGCGCAGCTCGGCCTTTACCCCGCACCCGGCATCAGCGTCGATCCGCAAACTCCCTTCTGGGGGATCCATGCGGTGGAAGTCAGAGGAAATTCCGGCGTGCTCGATATTCACCACGCCATTCGCAAGTTGCCGGGGATCAATTTTGACTATGAAGGCCTGTGGAACAATGCGAGTGTATTCACCATCGACGATTCCAGGCTGGTTTCACTGTGCGATACCGATACACTGCTGATTGCGACGGTTGGGCTGGGGACGGATATCCAGAACAGCCACCACAACCTCCGCAAGATCTGGGACATCTACATGATACTGCGCCAACTGGACGCGTCCGTGGACTGGGCCGATTTTTTCTCGCTGCGTGAACGGGAGGGAAGCCTGAAACTGGTGCTCAACGTATTTGCATTCTGTCTGTTGTTGGCCGCCGCGACCGATGACTGCCCGTCCCTCGGGCGGGCGATGTCTGCCCACAGCCGGCTCATTCTGATCAAAAACACCGCGCAGGCGGAAACCATTTTTACCAGGAACAGGCAACACCTCGCCAACCGGATGCTGTTCTCCCGCCTGCTGCCGGTCTCTTCGCTGCACTACTGGCTGCGCTGGCTGGTCACCTTGCCCGCCAGGGTCTGGCACTATCGCCGAACCATGCCAGGGCATTAACATTCAATGATTTATATCTGGATAAGAGCGGCGCTGGTAGGCCCAGGGCTGCCTGTCACGCCAGCGCGGCAAGGCTACACCGCCTGATACCGTGCCGGCACTCTCCTACCCGCTCCCTGGATGACCATGTGATACCGCTACGGCAGGGCTGACAACTCCGGCCAGCGAGCGGTTCCCGGTTCACACCCAATCTGCCGAAGGGCTGCCAGGGCGGCTTCACAGGGCTTGTTATGGCGGAGATGCACCGCAATCGACTGCGACAGGGCCTGTATCGCCCAGAATGTCGCATGCGCAGCAAACGCCCCGAGCCCCCGAAACCCCCGGTAGCCCTCGGCGAAGGCGATGCGCTGGCTCTCCGACATGGGCCAGCGCGCCCAGCAGCGCGCCAGATCATAGTCCAGGGCAGCCAGCTGCAGGCTTTCATTGTCGACGACGAACAGGCCACCGCTGCCGTCCACCACGATGTTGTCAGCACAGAAGTCGCCGTGGACCAGGCCGCGGTCGAGTCGCTCTGGTCGGTTAGCGCTTGCGGCACGGTGCAGTCTCGCGGCAACCGATGCGGTCAGCGCCCCCGCTGCCACCAGTTCCTGCAAGTGCGCACCTATGTTGTCTGCGTACCAGTTGCCGGCCGGCATCTGTGCCGGCAGGTCCGTGGGCAGGTCCGCGATACAGTGGATACGGCCCAGCAGCGCCCCCGCCGCCCGCGCCTGTTCAGCGGAAACGGCTGCCGGGCTCAGCGGCGTGCCCTCGATCCATTGTTCGAGCGCCACCAGGCCGCGATTGACGAGCACCCGGGAAAAAGGCAGCGCTGCCAGCAGAGGCGATAGTGCGACTGCCGAGGATATTGCCGCTGCCGTCCTGTACCGCCGGGCCTTGAATTGCCGCCCGTCAGTGAACTCCAGATGGAAACTCGCCTTGCGCTGCCGGTCAGAGACCAGGCGGGTCAGTTCCCGCGCAGATTGCACCTCACCCGCGAGCATTTTTACCAGCAGTTCCAGGTCATCACCAAACCAGGTTACCAGCGCCACCTGCAGATCCTCTCCCATATCATGTCCTTGCACCGCGCCCTTGACAGCCACCTCCCGCAATATCATACCGCGGGGCAGGAGGCGCCCTTTGGCGTTGATCTAGTATAGAATCACGCTGGACGATTCCCGATTCAAGCAGCCAGCTGCACCAGCCAGGACAAGCCAGGACAGATGTCAGCACAATTGGATGTGCCCTCACCGAAGCCATTACCACCGGGGCCAGATCCGGCTCCTGGAGGAGAATCCCGCAGGTTATGGGCAATCACGAGCTACTTCAACCCGCAGGATTTTGACCGCCGGCGCGTAGCCTACCGTCAATTTCGCCGGGACCTGGCGGTGCCGTTGATCACCGTGGAACTCGGTTACGATGGTCACTTCGACCTGGGGCCCGACGATGCGGATATGTTTCTGGCAGTGCCGGGCAGCGCCGTCCTCTGGCAAAAAGAGCGTATGCTGAACCTGGCGCTGGACTTGCTGCCGCCGGAGTGCGAAATCGTTGCCTGGCTTGACTGCGATATCCTGTTCACCGATGCAGACTGGCCCCGGCGCGCACGGCAGGCGCTGGAGCAGAACGAGCTGGTGCAGCTGTTCCGCAATGTCCACTACCTGAACCGCGGGTGGAGTGCGGGCGTGCCGCCGCACAGCTGCCTCTCACACAGCCGCGCGTCCCTCGCATCCGGCGTAAACTTTGCGCGGCCGGCAAGCGAGTGCCTGGTTCATCCCTCGCCCCGGCAGCGCCCGGGCACCTACAACTGCGGCATGGCCTGGGCAGCCCGGCGTGAGCTGCTCGACCGGTGCCGGTTCTTCGACGCCAGCATCATCGGCGGCGGCGACCGGGCAATGGCCGGCGCCGCCTTCGGTTGCTTTGACCATGTGGCCGCCTGGCACCAATTGAACGCCCGCCAGCTGGACTACTACCTGCGATGGGCACAACCGTTCCACGACGCCTGCCGGGGTCGCGTCGGAGCAATCGACGTGGATATCTATCACCAGTGGCATGGCGACACGGCCAATCGCGGCCTCGGCTCCCGGCACACGGAATTGGCCAGGCACGGCTTCGACCCCTTCGAGGACATCGCAGTCGATCCCCGGGGCAGCTGGCGCTGGAACAGCAACAAACCGGCGTTGCACGACTACCTGAGACGCTATTTCGCCGCTCGAAAGGAAGACGGTTGAACGGGCGGCGACTGGGCGTAGGAATCGCCGGCCTGGGAGGTGCCGGGGCCAGGGTACTGCCCGCGCTGACGGGGCTGGAGGGAGTGGAACTGGTTGCTGCCGCGGATATCCGCCCGGAGGCCAGGCGCCATTTCGAAGCCACCCACCATGGCCGCGCCTTTCCCTCCGTGGCCGCCATGTGCGCTTCATCGGCGATCGACGTGGTGTACATCGCCACGCCGAGCCATCTTCACTGCGAGCATACGATCGAAGCGACGCAGGCTGGCAAGCATGTTATCTGCGAGAAACCCATGGCTGTAAACCTGGGTGACTGTGATCGCATGATCACCAGTGCCCTGGGCCAGGGTGTACATCTTCTGCAGGGCCATTCAAAAGTCCTGGATACACCGGTGCGAGCGATGCGCGGGGTGATTGCCAGCGGCGTGATCGGCGATGTGTTCCACATCGACAGCTGGAACTTCAACGACTGGATACGGCGCCCGCGACTGGCTCCGGAACTTGACAGCGCGACCGGCGGGGGAGTCGTCATGAGGCAGGGGCCGGCACAGGTGGATATCGTGCGTTACCTCGTTGACCGGCCAGTGATTTCGGTCAGGGCTGTCAGCGGCAGTCGGGCCTCCGGCCTGGCTACCGAAGGCCACTACACCGCACTCATCACCTTCGAAGGTGGCGCTACCGCAAGCCTGTCCTTTAACGGGTACGGCTATTTCGATATCGCCGAGTTCACCACGCAGCCCGATTCCCTCTCCCCGATCCCGCGGCCCTGGCCCGCCGGCCCCGTCGATTCTGCGCGCAAATACCACGGCCAGCCGGACGGGGACGCCGCGCCTCGCCCGGCAATGCCCGGCCTTCCTTTCTGCGGGTTGACGCTGGTCAGCTGTGAGCGCGGCGTCATGCGCCAGTCCGGCGAGGGTATCCTTGTGTACACAGACAAGGGACCCGAGTCGATTCCGCTGTCGCCCCAGAGCGGGCGGGCGGCGGCATTCGTCGAGCTGCGCGATGCGCTCAACGAGGGACGCCCGGTCTTTCCCGACGGGGTGTGGGGCAAGGCGACGCTGGCGGTCTGCCTGGCGATCCTGGAATCTTCCCGCCAGGGTCGGGAAATATGGCTCACCGACCAGCGCGCGGGGCACGAGGCGTGACACAGGCGCCCACTCCACAGGACAGGCTGAATCGCGCCAGGGCGGTGCGGGCAGCTGCCGGTCAACGGGGTATCGGGCTATTTGATCGCGTCCGGCGATTCTGCCTTTTCGTGGGCCAGTCCCGCAGCGGCCACAGTGTGCTCGGTACCCTGTTGAACGCCCACCAGCAGGCGGTTGTGAGCCATAATCTCGATGCCCTGGACTATCTCGCAGCGGGCGTCGGGCGCGAAGATCTGCTCCTGTTAATCCTGGACCGCGATCGCTGGCTGGGTGAAAGAGGGCGGAAAATCGGCGGCCATTCCTACGACATCCCCGAACTCTGGCAGGGGGACCACGCCGACATCCGGGTGATAGGTGACAAGCGCGCCGGCGCGACCAGTCGCCACCTGGCCAGACACCCCGGTTTATTGGGAGAGCTGCCTGCCAGGCTCGGCCTGGATGTCTGCGCAATTCATCACGTCCGCAACCCGATCGACAATATCAGTTCGATCTGGACACGGAAAACGCTCGGGGTCGAACGCTCTCTGGACGAAGCCGCTGATCACTACTTTGCGATGCTCGAAGGCGCCACGGCGGGCCTGCGGGCTGCGGGCGCCGCGGTTCAATGGATTCGTACGTACCACGAAGATCTCATCCGCGATCCCCGATCCACACTCAGACCGGTGTTCGAACTGCTGGACCTGCCCCTGGATGACTATTTCCTGCGCCGCTGCGAGGCGTTCATTCACCACGCACCACGGCAAACTCGTCACCTGGCACCCTGGACCCCCGAACTCGAGCGCAGCGTGTCGATGCGAGCGGCGGCCTTCGATTTCCTTGAGCGATATTCGAAAGAGCAGCGTTGATGGACGGCCGTTGGCGGAGCGTTCAGTGCACCGGCAAAAACGCCCACCTGTTAACTCGGCAATTCCTTCGTGAATCGTGCACAGCACACTGTGCGCGTTGTACAAACCCGGGCCGTTCAATATAGTGGCGACACCGCCTTCAGGCCAAGCAGAGACACCGCCTCCATGTCGCATCGCGAACAAACCCCGCTGCAGCTGAAGTTCTACCAGGTGATCTTCGGGACCGAAACCGCCGCCGGGAAATGGTTCGACCTGGTACTGATCGCGATCATCATCGCCAGCGTAGCGGTGATCATGCTGGACTCCATCGTCAGTCTCGACGACCGCTTCGGCGACCTGTTCCTGCGCATGGAATGGGGCTTCACTGTCCTGTTCACCGTCGAATACCTGATACGCATCTGGTGCACCCCGAACCGTCGGGCCTATATTTTCAGCCTCTACGGCCTGGTCGACCTGCTGTCGCTGCTGCCCACCTACCTCTCCCTGCTGGTGCCCCAGACCGCCCCGCTGCTGATCATCCGCCTGCTGCGTATCCTGCGTATCTTCCGGGTACTGCGCCTGCTGAGCCTGCTCAGCGAGGCCAATGAACTGGCCAGCGCCCTGCAGCGCTCCGGGCGCAAGATCTTCGTGTTCTTCTCCCTGGTGATTATCATCGCCACGATTTTCGGCTGCCTGCTGTATGTACTGGAGGGGCCGGCCAATGGCTTCGACGACATTCCCACCAGCGTCTACTGGGCGATCGTCACCATCACCACGGTGGGCTACGGCGACGTGACGCCGGTGACTACCGCTGGCAGGGCGGTATCCGCGGTGGGCATGCTGGTGGGTTATGCCATCATTGCGGTCCCTACCGGGATCATTACCGCCGAATTGAGCGGCGCCCAGCGGGTCAGGAAGATGCGCGACATGCTGGAGGCGCGCAATTGCACCAATTGCTCCGCGGTGGAGAAGGATGTGCACGCCCATTACTGTCGCCTGTGCGGCACCGGCCTGCCGCGCCCGGGACATGCGCCCGAGCCCGAAATACCAGACGAAGAAGGCATATTATAAGTTATAATTCAACAGGTTATATTATTTTTTTAAAGCGTTTTATTGGTATTTGTTGAGCGCAGCTCAGCGCCGATCATCTCCCGGTATTGGCATTAGTGCTTAGCCTCCCGCCCCCGCTGGCGGCTATAATGCTCGCCCGTTTGCCACCCCAGCTGTCGCCGCCATGACAACACCCCTGTTTTCCTACCGCAAGTTCTGGGCCGAGTGCTTTGGCCCCGCCCCTGAACTGCCCATGTCCCGGGCCGAGATGGATGCCCTGGGGTGGGACAGCTGCGACGTCATTATCGTCACTGGCGACGCCTACGTGGACCACCCCAGTTTTGGCATGGCGGTGATCGGCCGCCTGCTTGAGGCCCAGGGGTTCCGGGTGGGAATCATCGCCCAGCCCCAGTGGGACAGCGCCGAGCCCTTCAAGGTGCTGGGCCGCCCCAACCTGTTTTTCGGCGTCGCTGCCGGCAATATGGACTCCATGATCAACCGCTACACCGCCGACCGCAAACGGCGCAACGACGATGCCTACACCCCCGGCAACGAGGGCGACAAACGCCCGGACCGGGCGGTGATCGTCTACAGCCAGCGGCTGCGGGAGGCCTATCGCGACGTGCCCCTGGTGATCGGCGGTATCGAGGCCAGCCTGCGGCGTATCGCCCACTACGATTACTGGAGCGACAAGGTGCGCCGCTCCATCCTGCTGGACAGCCGCGCCGACCTGCTGCTGTACGGCAATGCCGAGCGCGCCATTGTCGATATCGCGCACCGACTGGCGGGCGGGGAGCCGATCCACACGGTCCGCGACCTGCGCGGCACCGCGTTTGTGCGCAAGCGCATTCCCGCTGACTGGAAGGCCATCGACTCCACCAGTATCGATATAGTCGGCCCGGTCAGCGCGCCCGTTAATCCCTACATCGATACCAGCAGCGCCAGCTGCGCCACCACGGCGGCCGGCGCTGCCGTCGTGGAAGCGGAACCGGTAACCCTGGTGGGCGCCGCGGGCGGGGCCGCGCAGACGGTGATCCGCATTCCGGCCTACGAGCAGGTGAAAAGTGACAGCGCGCTGTACGCCCACGCCTCGCGCATCCTGCACAAGGAGACCAACCCCTACAATGCAAGGCCGCTGGTGCAGGCCCACGGCGACCGGGAGGTATGGCTGAACGCGCCGCCCATCCCGCTGGAGACGGACGAGCTGGACGCGGTATTCGAACTGCCTTATACCCGGCAGCCCCACAGCAGCTATGGCAACGCCCGCATCGCCGCCTACGAGATGATCCGGCACTCAATCAATATCATGCGGGGCTGCTTCGGCGGTTGCACTTTCTGCTCCATCACCGAGCACGAGGGGCGCATCATCCAGAACCGCTCGGAAGATTCCATCATCCGCGAGGTCGAAAAAATCCGCGATACCTCCCCCGCTTTCACCGGGGTGATCTCCGACCTGGGCGGCCCCACCGCGAATATGTGGCGGCTGGCCTGCAAAAGCAAAAAAGTGGAAGCCGCCTGCCGCCGGCTGAGCTGCGTGTTTCCCGGCATCTGCAAAAACCTCAATACCGACCAGACCCCGCTGATCAGCCTGTACCGCCGCGCCCGCAGCGTGCCCGGGATCAAAAAGGTGCTGATCGCCTCGGGGCTGCGCTACGACCTGGCGGTGGAAACACCTGCCTACGTCGAGGAACTGGTCACTCACCACGTGGGGGGCTACCTCAAGATTGCGCCGGAGCACACCGAAGACGGCCCGCTCGACAAAATGATGAAGCCCGGCATCGGCAGCTACGAGCGCTTTCGCAGCATGTTCGAAAAGTACTCGAAGGCCGCGGGCAAGGAACAGTACCTGATCCCCTACTTCATCGCCGCCCATCCGGGCACCAGCGACCGCGACATGATGAACCTCGCCCTGTGGCTCAAGCGCAACAAGTTCCGGGCCGACCAGGTCCAGACTTTCTACCCCTCGCCGATGGCCAGCGCGACCGCGATGTACTACAGCGGCAAGAATCCGCTCAAACGCGTCACCCGCGGCAGCGACACCATGCCCACGATCAAAAAAATGTCGCAGCGCCAACTGCACAAGGCATTTTTGCGCTACCACGACCCGGACAACTGGCCCGCCCTGCGCCTGGCCCTGAAAAAGCTGGGCCGGGCTGACCTCATCGGCACCGGGAAGTTGCACCTGGTGCCGCCGCGCCAGCCGGCCAGGCGCCACCAGACCGTCCCCGCGGAGCGCCCGGGCGCCGGTGGCCGGCCGTTCGCCACCCAGCACAACGGCCTGCCCCGCACGCCCGGCCTGCGCAAGGGCAAGTCGAAAACCAGAGGCTAGCGTCAGCCGCGTCTTTTTCCCTCCACCCTATCGCCCCACAGCGGAGAAGCGATGAACAAAAAACTGCTCTACCCCCTCATCGTCCTGGTACTTGGCATCGGCCTGGCAGTGCTGATCGCCCTGAACGCGCCCAGGACAATACCCGAGGCCTACGAACCCCTGGTTGCCACCGTGCGGGTGATAAAGGCGGAACCAAAGGCGGAGTACCTGACTGTCACCTCCCAGGGCACCGTTGAACCGCGCAGTCAGAGCGAGCTTATCCCCGAGGTCTCCGGCCGCGCCGTGTGGATCTCCCCCGCGCTGGTGGGCGGGGGCTCCTTCAAACAGGACGATGTATTGCTGCGGATCGATGATGCCGACTACCGCTCAGCGCTGGTACGCAGTGAAGCCGCGCTCAAACGCGCCGAGGTGGAATTCGACTTCGCCCAGGATGAGCTCAAACGCACCCAGAGCCTGCGCGACAAGAACCTCGCCAGCCAGCAGCAACTGGACAACGCCCACCGCGCCTCGTGGGTGGCAGAGGCCAATCTCAGCGAGAGTCGCGCCGCGCTGGACCAGGCCGCCCGGGACCTGGCTCGTACCGAACTGAAGGCGCCGTTTGACGGTCTGGTGCGCAACGAGCAGGTCGACCTGGGCCAGTTCGTCACCCGCGGCCAGAGTATCGGCACCATCTACGCCACCGACTACATGGAAGTGCGCCTGCCGATCGCCGCCGACCAGTTGGCATACCTCGGCCTGCCGCCCTCGACCCGCGGCCAGATACCCAAGGCGATGCGACCGCCGGTGACGGTGGCGGCCGACTTCGGCAATACCCGCCTGCTGTGGGAGGGCGAACTGGTTCGCGGCGAAGCGGAGTTCGATGCGCGCTCCCGCATGCTGTACGGTGTCGCCCGGTTGCGCACCGACTCCAGCGACGAGGGCGGACTGCCGCTACCGGTGGGCATATTCGTACAGGCCGAGATCCGCGGCCGCAAGGTGGACAACATTATCCGCCTGCCACGCTCTGCCATGCGCGACAACAACCAGGTCATGGTAATCGATGCCGATGACCGACTGCATTTTCGCCGCGTTTCCATCCTGCGCCTGGAGCACGATGACATGCTGATCGACGGCGGCCTGGCGGCTGGCGAGCTGGTCTGCGTATCGCCACTGCAGACCGTGGTCGAGGGTATGCGTGTCAAGCCTGTCATCGAGGAGGACGGCACCCCGTGAGCAGGCTTATCGAATGGTTCGGCCACAACCCGGTCGCCTCCAACCTGCTGATGTGGATCCTGGTGATCGGCGGCCTGCTGGCGCTGCCACGCACGCACCAGGAAGAGTTTCCCACTATTGAGGTGGACGCGGTCCAGATCAATGTCCCCTACCTGGGTGCGGCCCCCACCGAGGTCGAATCCGGCGTCTGTATCCGCATCGAAGAGGCCATCCAGGGCACCGAGGGCATCGACAAGATCAGCTCCAGCGCCTCTGAAGGTTTCTGTTCGGTCGTGGCCGAACTGGTGGAGGGGGTCGACAAGACCAAGCTGTCGAACGACATCAAGAGCAAGGTCGACGCCATCGATTCTTTCCCGGCGGAGACCGAAAAGCCGGTGACCGCCGAGATCTCCATTGCCGCCACCGTGCTGCAGGTGGCACTGTCCGGCGACGCTGATGAGCGCACCCTGAAGCTGCTCGGCCAGCAACTGCGCGATGACCTGGTCGCCCTGCCCGCGGTGTCCCAGGTCGACCTGTTGTTCGCCCGGCCCTACGAAATTTCCATCGAGGTCTCCGAGCAGGCCCTGCGGCGCCACGGCCTCACCCTGGCCGCCGTGGGCCGTGCCATCGAGCAGAGTTCCCTGGACATTCCGGGCGGTTCGCTGAAAACCGAGGGCGGAGAGATCCTGCTGCGCACCCGGGGCCAGGCCTATGTGGGTCGTGAGTTCGAGGACATCGTGGTGCTGACCCAGGCTGACGGGGTGAACGTCACCCTGGGCGAGATCGCCAATGTCGTGGACGGTTTCGAGGACAGCGACCTGCGGGCCCGGTTCGACGGGCAACCCGCGGTTGCCCTCAAAGTCTCCAGGGTGGGGGAAGAGGATGTGCTGGCGATAGCACGCCAGGTCAAGGACTTCCTGCTACAGGCGCAGCGGGATCTGCCCGATGGTATTCAACTGACCATCTGGCAGGATGAATCCCAGGACCTGGTCGACCGGCTGGACGCGCTGGCCAAGAACGCCCGCAGCGGCCTGCTGCTGGTACTGCTGGTGCTCACCCTGTTCCTGCGTTTTCGCCTGGCCCTGTGGGTGGCTGCGGGTATCCCGGTGGCCCTGCTGGGCACCGTCGCGCTGTTCCCGGCGACCGGAATTTCCGTCAGCACCATGTCGGTGATGGCCTTTATCCTGGTGCTGGGCATCCTGGTGGACGATGCCATCGTGGTGGCAGAGCGGGTCTACTCCTACGAGCAGGACGGTATGGGGCAACTCGCCGCGGCGATGGCCGGGGCCAGGGAGGTGTCAGTACCGGTGATGTTCGGCGTACTCACCACCATGGCGACCTTCATTCCCATCGTCAATATTCCGGGACCCTTCGGCAATTTCTTTGCCCCGTTGGGCTGGACGGTAATGCTGGCACTGATGTTCAGCCTGATCGAATCACAGTTGATCCTGCCCTCCCACCTGGCCCACCGCAAGCCCGAAGCGGTCATCGGCAGCGGCGGTGCCCTGCAGGACCGCTGGCTGGCTCTCCAGGGCAGGATTTCCGATTCGCTGCAGACATTCGCCACCCGCTATTACCAGCCGGCAGTGGAGCGTGCCATCGAGTGGCGCTACGCCACCCTGGCGCTGGGCGTGGTCGTGCTCGCCATCACCCTGTCCCTGTTTGCCAGCGGGCGTATGACCTTCCAGTTTTTCCCGGCGGTGGAAGGCACCCACCTGTACGCTGCCCTGACCCTGCCCGAGGGCACCCCGGTGGAGGCCACCTCAAGAGCGGTAGCCCGACTCGAGCAGGCGGCGGAAAACCTGCGGGCGGAACTGGACGCGGGCCACGAGGAGGGCCAGCCCAGCATGATCAACCACGTTTTCAGCAGCATGGGCTCGTTTATTCCCAAGGGCAGTATCGGGGGTATCGAGGGCGCCCAGAGCAACCTCGCGGAGATCGGTATCGAGCTCAACATGCCACCGGGGTACGAAGGCGAACCGGCCAGCGCCATGGCCAACCGCTGGCGCGAACTCACCGGTGGCATTCCCGATGCCGTCGAGTTGTCCTTTACCTCCCAGGCCTTCGGTGCAGGTAACGCCATCGAATTTGAGCTCTATGGCAAGAATTTTGACAGCTTGCGCGACGTTGCGGCGGAACTGCGCGCCGCCCTGCAAGGTTATGATGGCGTACTCGATATCAGTGACAGCTTCCGCGCGGGCAAGCAGGAAGTACAGCTGGCCCTGCTGCCGGAAGCCCGCAATCTGGGGATCACCCTGGAGGACCTCGGTCGGCAGGTGCGGCAAGCATTCTACGGTTACGAGGCCCAGCGGATCCAGCGGGGCAAGGATGACATCCGGGTGATGGTGCGTTTCCCCGACAGTGAACGACGCTCGCTGGGCGACCTGGAGTCGATGCGCATTCGCGCCGCCGACGGCACCGAGGTACCTTTCAGCAGCGTGGCCAGGGCCACCCTCGGACGCGGCTATACCACGATCCGCCGGGTCGATGGCCAGCGGGTAGTGACAGTCGTGGCGGATGTCAATCGCGATATCACGCCGCCGGAGGCCGTGATCAACGCGGTGATCGCCAACGACCTGCCCGATATCCTGGCCCGCCACCCCGGCGTGAGCTATAGCCTGGCCGGGGAGTCGGAGGAGCGTAGCCGCTCCCTGGGTTCACTGGGTGCCACCACGCTGCTGGCGCTGCTGGTCATCTACGCATTGCTGGCCATTCCACTGCAGTCGTATATGCAACCGCTTATCATCATGAGTGTTATCCCCTTCGGCGCGGTGGGAGCCATCATCGGCCACCTGATACTGGGCATGCCGCTGGTGTTTTTTTCGCTGCTGGGTATCGTCGCCCTGTCGGGGGTGGTGGTGAACTCTTCACTGGTACTGGTGGATTACATTAACCGCCAGCGCCATACGGGACAGAGCCTGGATTGGGTTTTAAGTCACGCGGGCAGCGTGCGTTTTCGCCCCATAGTGCTGACCAGTATCACGACTTTCGTCGGCCTCGCGCCGATGATGACGGACAATTCAATATCCACCAGCATGTTCGTGCCCATGGCCGCCTCGCTGGGATTCGGTGTGTTGATGGGCACGGTGGTCACCCTGTTCCTGGTGCCCTGCCTGGTCATGGTGCTGGAAGACTGGCTGGTATATACCGGTAAGCATCCTCCGCCTGAGCAGGCGGTAGGCGGCGGTCTGTATACGGGTAACGAAACCGGCTAGTTCTCCCCTGCCAGCCGGCGCTTGGTGTGGCGGGTGGCGGCGGCCTGCAGCGGATCATCCGGCCAGGGGTGTTTCGGGTAACGGCCCTTCATCTCGCGTTTGACTTCCTGGTAGCCGTTGCGCCAGAAACCCGCCAGGTCGCGGGTGACCTGCAGCGGCCGCTGGGCCGGCGACAACAGGTGCACCAGCAGCGCCACCTTGCCCTCCGCCACCGTCGGTGTCTCCTCGCAGCCGAACATCTCCTGCAGCTTGACCGCCAGTACCGGGGGATCCTGGCAGTAGTCGATAGCAATGACCGAGCCCGAAGGCACCGCCATCCGCTCGGGCGCCAGCCGCTCCAGGTCAAGGGGCAGCGGCCAGGACAGGCGCCCGAACAGGATCGCCTTCAGGTCCAGCTGTTGGAAGTCCTCCAGCCTGCGCACCTGCCCGAGGTAGGGCAATAGCCATTCCTCCAGGGATACCAGCAGGGCGTCGTCCGACAGGTCGGGCCAGCGGCTGTCATCGCCAGCGACCAGGTCCAGGCGGCGCAACAGACCCACCCTGGCGCGCCACTGGCGCAGGGCCGGCGTCCAGGGCAATATGTCCAGCCCCGACTTGCGCACGACCCCCAGCAGGGCGCCACTGCGGGCCTGCGGGGATACCTGCGCCAGTGGCTCGCTGGCAAGGACGATACTGCCGATCAGCCGTCGTCGCTGGGCCACGAATTGATTGGCCCGGTAGTCCCACTCCACCCGTTCTTCATCGCGCACCAGATGCGAGAGAATGGCGTCGAAGCATTCCGGATCCAGCGCGCTGGCCGTGTAGATACGGTCCGCCGCCTCCCCCGCGTGCCCGCCAATTTCAGCCACCGCCAGCCAGGCCGCCCCCACCAGGAAATCCTCGGCGGGCAGCACCGCGCTGCGACCATTGCTCAGCAGGTAGCGGGTGCCATCGCCCCCGGGCCGCAAACGCGCGATACGATCGGGGTAAGCGCTGGCCAGCAGCACGCCAGCCACATTGCCCGGTGCGACCCCCAGCGCCGCCCTGCCGGGCCGGTGGACCTTGTTGTCCAGCCCCAGCCGGGCCAGGTTCCTGGCCTGCTGCCAGACCCGCTTGAACCAGCCTTCCAGCCCGGGGGTACATGCCTGCTCTCCCATCAGCATCGCCAGGCTGACAGAGATATCCGTACCCTGTCCGGACAGGGGGTTGCGCTCCGACAGGATGGCGGCGAGCAGGCAGGCAGTTTCCTGCGCATGGATATCACTGCCGACCAGCAGCATATGAGCCAGCCGCGGGTGCAGGGGCATTTGCGCCATCCGCACGCCCTGCGGTGTCAATTGATACCGCCCCTCCCGGTTGCGGTAGACAGCGCCACAACTTTCGAGCACGCCCAGCCCCTGCTGGAATGACGCCTGGGGCGGTGGGTCAAGCCATGCCAGCTCGGTCGGATGCTCCACGCCCCAGGCCAGTAACTGCAGCACCAGCGGCGCGAGATCGGCCTGCAATAACTCCGGCGTGGCGTGGGCCACCAGGCGCTTGTCCTGCTCTTCACTCCACAGGCGATAGCAATGACCGGGGCCGAGCCGGCCGGCGCGGCCTTCGCGCTGGCGGGCGGATGCTTTGGAAATCCGCCGGGTGGTGAGCCGGGTCATGCTCGTGGCGGAATCGAATACACCCTCGCGCACCAGCCCCGAGTCCACCACGACCTCTATGCCTTCAATCGTCAGGCTGGTCTCGGCAATATTGGTGGCCAGCACGACCTTGCGCAGCCCCGGCGGGGCCGGCTCGATCGCCTGCTGTTGACGCTGCAGGGAAAGGCTGCCAAACAGCGGCGCGATGATGACCCTGTCCAACCCCGCCCGCTGCAGGGCGCCACCCAGCTCGCGCGCGACCTGTAGAATCTCCCGCTGGCCCGGCAGGAACACCAGGATGCTACCGCTATGGGTGGCCAGCGCGTGCATCACCGCCTGCACTGCCGGCGGGGCGATGGGTTCGCGCAGCTGGTAAGGCAGGCCGTGGCGGGTAGTTACCGGAAATTGCCGGCCGCGCGAGGTCAGCAGCGGCGCATCACCCAGCAAACCCGCCACCGCCTCCGTGTCCAGAGTGGCGGACATGACCAGCAGCTTCAGCGGCGGACCCTCGCGGAACAACTCCCTGCCCTGCAGTATCAGCGCCAGGCACAGGTCGGAGTCGAGGTTGCGTTCGTGGAACTCGTCAAAGATCACCAGGCCGACGCTCTCAAGGCCCGGGTCGCTCTGCAACTGCCGGGTGAGGATACCCTCGGTGATCACTTCAATCCGGGTCTGCGCGCCGACGCAGGTATCCAGCCGGATCCGGTATCCCACAGTGTCGCCGACCTTTTCCCCCAGCAACTGCGCCATGCGGCCAGCCGCGGCGCGGGCGGCCATGCGGCGGGGCTCCAGCACCAGAATCTTGAGCCCTGCGAGCCAGGGCTCATCGAGCAGGGCCAGCGGGACCACGGTGGTCTTGCCGGCGCCGGGCGGGGCCTGCAGTACCAGCTCGTCGCGCCCGCTGAACTGCTGCCGGAGTTCACCGAGAATCTCGCAGATAGGCAGGTCAGAAATGTCGTCAGGTCGCATTGCGCCATAGTAGCCGAGGCCGGCACGGCGACCAAGGAATCCAGTGCCCAAGGGGGGGCACTGACCGGGCCCACGAGCAGAGCGGGAGTTTTACGCACGGGCCGCCACTCGATCGGACTGGGAGATTGCGCCGGCGGGTGCTAGGCTTGGGGAAATATCTATGGAGCGCCCGGAATGACACTTCTCGCTATCGGTATCCTGCTGTTTGCCGGTACACACCTGGTCAAGGCCCTGGCGCCCGCGCTCAGGAGCGACCTGCAGCGCCGGCTCGGCGCAAACGCGTACAAGGGGATATTCTCCCTGCTGGTAGTGGCGGGTATCGGCCTGATAATCGCCGGCTGGCGCAGCACCGTGCCGCAGTGGGTTTACACGCCACCCGCGAGCGCGCACCTGGTCGCACTGGCGCTGCTGGTCGTGGCCTTCTGGCTGATGGTAGTGAGTTCTCGTCCGTCGCGCCTGCGCCGGGTGATCCGCCACCCCCAACTCAGCGGTGTGGCCCTGTGGGGCATCGCCCACCTGTTGCTCAACGGCGACAGCCGGGCCGTGCTGCTGTTCGGCGGCATGACCGTCTGGGCCCTGGTGGAAATGGCCGCCATCAATCACCGCGACGGCGTCTGGATCAAAGCCGAGGCGCCGAAGCCGGGCGCCGACCTGCTCAACCTGTTGATCACCGGTGTTGTGGTCGCACTGCTGGCCTATCTCCATCCCTGGCTGGCCGGGGTGGCAATTACAGGCCCTCTACCGCAATAATCCGCGCGCTGCTGCAGGCCCTGCGCTGCTCTTCCAGCGCCTGGTAGGCCGCGCCTTCGTAAAACTCGTCGACCGCCTCCAGCGAGGGAAACTCCAGCACCACCAGGCGTTGCGGCCGGTAGTCGCCCTCGTAGACCCTGAACTCGCCACCCCGCGCCAGGTAGCGCGCCCCGGCCTGCGCCAGCAGCGGCTTCAACGCCTGCTGGTAGAGGAGATAGTGCGCTATATCGAAAACATCCAGGTCGGTGATGACATATGCGGCCACGGGCTGAATCCACAAAATTTTATCGTTGTGGGATTAACTTATCGGACAGGGCGAAAAAACAAATTGTCCTGCATCAATAAAACGGGCCCGCGACGGGCCCTGATTCAACCGGGGGAAAGTTCGCGGTAACTGAACGCGGTCTGCAGATCGGTCCGCCAGGGCTTGCCGCCCAGCTCCACGTAGGGGTAGATAAAATAGTTGAGGGGCATCGCGGCGCTGCCGGTTGACAACACCAGGTCGCGCCCGGTAGTGAAGTGGATGCGATCCGTAGGCTGGGTGCCGTAGAGCAACTCGCGCTGCTCGGGATGCCTGGCCGCCTCGGACGCATCGATCGGCACCCAGCCGCGATCCGGGAGGTAGAACTGCACCCAGCAGTGATAGCCGCCGATGTCGCCGGCGTCGCGGTCACGGGGCACCGGAAAGCCGATCTCGAAGCGGGCCGGAATACCTTCCGAGCGCGCCAGGGAAATAAACAGCGCGTGGAAATCGGTGCAATTGCCATAGCGCTCGCTGCAGGCCCAGAAGGTATCGCCATTGCCCCAGCCGCTGCCCACCTTCTTGTACTCGACGTTATCCACCACCCAGTCGTAAATCGCCCTGGCGGTCGCCGCCGGGGAGTCGTCAGCACGCTGGGCGCGAATTTCCGCCAGGATGGGCTGCAGGATATCGTGGCCAACCGGGACCAGGGCATTGGGGGCCAGGTACCGGGCGAGCTCCGCCGCGTCGCTGCCCTGCCTGCCGCCGGCAGTGACCGTCGAACGCGCCACCGTGAACAGCAGGGTCGCCTGTACCGGGGCATTGATATTGGCGGGGCGGCGGATACGGTAGTAGCGGTTGCCGTGGCGCTCCTCGATACCGACCTCACCGGGCAGGTTGGAGTCCAGGGATTGCGCCAGTACCCGCTGCCCCGGCTGGTCTGTCGGCAGCGGGATATAGATATCCACCGCCTCGCTGGTGGGAAGATCCGGCGCGAGCACGCTGTAGCTGAACTCGAACACGCGCTCGGCTTCAGCCGCCGCGGCCGGCAGGGCAAACACCAGGGCACTGCATAGCAGTGCCCGCACAAGCTGTGATGCCACGAACGACTCCCTACTGTTGCGGCCGAATCAGGAACTTCTCGCCGGTGGCTTGCTTGCCGTAAACCGACAGGGCTTCCAGTGAAAGCGCCTCGGGCAGGGACACCTCGCGCGTGTAGTGGCTGGCGAAGGTGGTCTTGATCTCCCGCGCCACGCGCGCGCGCAATTCCAGCATTTTTTCCAGCCCGACTTTTTGCAGGAACGGCGACAACAGCCAGCCGCCGATGCTCCAGTTGAAACCGAAATTGCGGGTCAGCGTGGTAGGACCGCGGTCGAGGCCGCCGTAGATGTAGACCTGCTTGAAGACATCCGAGCCATAGCGGTTGTAGGTGGTCATGCCGGCGACCGCCGCCGCCTCCATGCAGCTGAGGATCTGGCCGGCCAGTTTGCCGCCGCCGGTGGCATCGAATGCGATGGTGGCGCCGGTGGCGGTGAGCGCCGCGGTGAGGTCATTCATAAACGTCTCGGCGGTGGAGTTCACGATGTACCTGGCGCCCAGGTCGCGCAGGATGTTTTCCTGCTCGGGCTTGCGCACAATATTGACCAGGTCGATACCATCGGCGATGCACACCCGGTTCAGCATCTGCCCCAGGTTGGAGGCGGCAGCGGTGTGTACCAGCGCCTTGTGCCCCTCCCTGCGCATGGTTTCCACCATGCCCAGGGCGGTGAGCGGATTGACAAAGCAGGACGCGCCCTCGGCCGCTGTGGTGCCCGCTTCCAGCGGCAGGCACTGATTGATACTGAGGCAGCGATACTGGGCGTACATCTCGCCGCCCACCATACCGACGGTCCGCCCAAGCAACGCCTGGGCGGCCGCGGAACTGCCGGCGGCAATCACCACGCCGGCACCCTCATTGCCGACCGGGAGGGATTCGCCCAGCCGCCCGGACACAAGGCGCATCGCGCCGGCGGGAATATCCGCCGTCAGTACCGGGCGCTGCGGTGTCCCGGCTGCGCGGAAGGTGGCGGGGTCAGCAGGCCCCACCAACAGGGCGAGGTCCGAGGGATTGATCGGCGTGGCGTCGATACGCACCAGCACTTCCTCGGGGCCGGGGGCGGGAAACTCCACCTCTACCAGCGAAATTTCCAGGGTATTGTCATCCCTGACCAGGGAACGCAGCTGCAAGCCGGTTGTTGTCATAGCAAAGCCTCGATAAGCATGAATTGGCCCTGCAGCCAGCGCCCCGCCCAGGGGGTTTTGCTGTCGCCCCGGCGTCAGCCGATGTCGCTACAGAACAAGAGGCGCAAGGATAACACGCGTGCCTGCCGCTGGAAGCCAACCAGTTCCGCCAATTACGCCTCCGGGCCTGTGAGAGCGGGGGGCCAGCAGCTATAATGCCCGGCTCCCGGCCCGATAGCAGATTGTTGGCACCCATGTCCGTATTCAGCAAGGAAAACGACCCGCTGGGCGAGAAGGAAGCGCTCGCCCGGCATATCGAAACAGCGCTTGCCGCGCAGCCGCCCGCCGGGGTCGAGCTGGAGTTGAGCTACCAGTTGATCAAGCGGCTGTTTAACCCGCTGGTGCTGGGCGCCTCGAATATCCCCGAGCGGCCCTGCCTGTTCGTCGGCAACCACTCGCTGTTCGCCCTGGACGGCTGGGTCATCGGGCCGCTGATGACGCGGGACCTGAAACGGTTTCCCAGGGGACTGGGAGACAAATTCCTGTTCGCCAATCCCAGCGTGGGCGATTTCATCCTCAAACGGGGTGCTGTGATGGGCCACCCGGAGGTCTGCAGCGCGTTGATGAAAGCCGGCCAGGATCTCATGGTTTTCCCCGGCGGGGCCCACGAGGCCGTCAAGCCGGCCAGCATGAAATACGAGCTGCAATGGAAGGAGCGCTACGGTTTCGTCAAGCTGGCCGCCAGGCACGGTTACACCATCATGCCGTTCGGGCTGGTCGGCCCGGACGAATTCTACGGGCACCTGATCGAGGGCCAGGACATTCCCGATTCAGCCCTGGGCAGCCTGCTCAAGCGCCTGGGTCTGCTCACCGCCGACACCCGCAGCGATATGCTGCCGCCGATCCCTGTGGGCGCCCTGGGCAGCTTTTTCCCCAAGCCCCAGCGCTGCTACCTGGGTTTTGGCGAACCCATCGACCTGGCGCGGTATGCGGGCCGGACACCGCGAAAAAAAGAACTGCAGGCCATCCGGGCGGCGGTGGCGGAACAGATCGAGACCCAACTGGCCGAACTCCTGTTCACCCGGGAACAGCACAAGGGCGAGGACGGACTGCTGCGACGCCTGCTCTCGCTCTGACTTCACGGCCCCCGCGGGATTACCGGTGACTGCGCCATTTTTGGCAAACCCGCGCACCATTATGTCACACCGGCGCGGTGACAGGCCTGTCCGTACAAAATTATAAAAACAAGATAGGCTATATTTTTCAATTAGATATACGATCTTTCCAGAATAAACCTCACTTGGCACGCTCCCTGCAATACATTTGTCAAAGCACTTGTCACGTATCTGTAACAGTAGCGGGATACAGTGTTGATCGCGTTATGGTCTGCCAGGGAGGGCGGACCGCTTCAAAAGCTCCATCCAGGTTCCTTTCCACTGCCCCCTTCCGGGGCAGTTTTTTATCCTCCTCATACGCCTCCCCGGGCGTCATGCACCGCGCACCAGGAACCGCCCGAAGTCCGCCGAAAACTTGATCCGCCCTCTTTAAAACTAATAACTATTAGTTTATAGTTTTCGCCGTGACAGCCCCTTCACGGAGACCATGCAATGACCCAGTGCCCCTTTGCCGACTTCCAGAACATGCTTGACCCGGACACCTATGCCCGGGGAATGCCCTACGACGAGCTCGCCCGCATCCGCAAGTCGGGCCCCATTCACTACATGGAAGATCCCACCATGGGTGTTCCCTACTGGCTGGTCACGGGGCGGGAGGAGATCGACTACATTTCCAAGCGACCGGACATCTTCTCCAGCGAGGCGCGCACGGCCCTGGCGGAAGAGTTCAGCGACGCGGAAATCGAAACCATACACAGCAACATGACCATCAACATGGACCCGCCGCGGCAGCTCAAATCGCGCAAGATCGTGCGCGCGACGTTCACGCCCCGGGCGGTGGAGTCTTACGAGGCCCGCTTCCGCGAGCACGCCCGACAAATCGTCGACCGCGTGGCCAGCCGCGGCGAGTGCGAATTTGTGGAAGAAGTGGCCGCTGAACTGCCGCTGCTTGCCATCCTGGAACTGTGCGGCATCCCGCCGGAGGACCGCAAGGACTTCTTCGAATGGACCAACGCCATGATGTTCAACCAGGACCCGGAAATGTCCGCCGATCCCGACGTGGCGACAGCGGCGTCGTTCAAGGTCATCGAGTACGCGATGAAATTGTCGGCCCAGCACAAGGACAACCCGAAAGACGACATCATCGGCGCCCTGCTGCGCGGTACCCAGCGCGAAGAGGGCTTGAGTGAGGAGGAGTTCGTCTGGTTTTTCCTGATGCTGATCGCGGCCGGCAACGAATCGACCCGCACAGTGACCAGCCACGGCATGCTGCAACTGATGAAGCACCCGGAGCAATTGCAGTACCTGGTGGATAACCCGGACAAGATACCCAACGCCTGTGAGGAGATGCTGCGCTATAACACCGCGTTTATCATCATGCGCCGCACCGCGATGGCAGACGCCGAGGTCGGCGGCCAGCTCATCAGGAAAGGCGACAAGATCATCCTGCACTACCACACAGTCAATCACGATGAGAGTATCTTCGGCGAGGATGCCATGGAGTTTGATGTGACCCGCGCCGAGCGCATGCCCGACCTGTATAACCAGCACCGCGCCTTCGGCATAGGCCAGCATTTTTGCCTGGGTACCCACCTGGCGCGGCTGGAACTGCGCATCATGTTCGAGGAAATTATTCCCCGCATGCGCCACCCCAAACTGGTCCGGGAGGTGGACTACACCCGATCCAACCTGGTCAATGGCATCAAGCGTATGTACATCACCTTCGACCCCGAGGTAGCCGCACAGACAAGCGCGTGTGCCTGAGGGCTCGGCCCGCGGGTCAGGGCGCCGCTGGTGCGATACCCAGTTGCGCCAGGTTGGCCGCTATATCCTCGGCGGAGGTCGCCGGATTTACCTTGCGATCAATCCTGAGGATGGTGCCGTCGATGCCGATGTAAAATGTCTCGCGCCTGGCCAGCCCCATCTGCAGTACACCATAGGCGTCGGCCACTTCCTTTGACGGATCGCTGAGCAACGGGAAATCCGCCGCCGTCGCCTCGGCAAAGCCTGTATTCTCCCTGAGCGGGTCCACACTGGCCATAAAGTATGCGACGTCGTACTTGCGTATCAGGTGCCCGTTTTGGGCCAGTGACCTGCATTCCACGGTGCAACCGCTGGTAAAGGCCCTGGGAAACCAGGCGATCACCACCGCCTGCCTGCCCTTGAAGTCGGCGAGGGTATAGCTCTGGCCATCGGTGGCCTGCAGGGTGAAGTTCGGCGCGGGGTCCCCGACCTCCAGTCCGGCGGCGCTGGCTCCCGCCACTGCCAGCACCAACCAACACAGCAATGCCAGGATTCTCATCATCTCCTCCTTTTCCAGTTGGTCATTATCACAGGGCAGCCTCGCGCCAGCCCGATACGTGTGCGGCGCCGGGACGCCGCGAGATCACTGCGCCGGTTACTACCCAGCCGGCGTATCTTCGCACCAGCCCAGGATCATCTGCCCCAACTCGGCGCGCCGCTGGCCGTGCTTGCGGTCGTTGCGCAGGTCGTCGAAAATTTTCGCCAGCCGCTTGCGCTGGTCGTCGGCCAGCCACTCCAGTAGCGGCTGGCCCAGATCCAGGGCGCTGCGCTCGGCATGGGTGCGGCTGCGGATCTGCCGCTGGTGCAACAGCGCCCGCCCCAGCAGCACAAAGGGAAAATTGATGTTCTTCGAGGGCCCGTACGACAGCACATGGCCGCCGGTGGGAATACCCTTCACCTTCATCTGGCCGATTTTATCGGCATACCTGCGGACTCCCCAGACCCCACTGACGACGCCGCCGGCCCCGGCGACAAGGGTACCAAGCCCGCCCAGCAAACCGCCGCTGGCCACGTCCAGCGCCACCCCGGTACTCCCGCCCACCACGGCGCCGACGGATGCTGCGGCCGCCACCAGTGCATTTTTACCCAGCCCCCAGAGATACCACTGCTCGATATTGAACAGGTCCGATTCTTCCAGCGACAGGGTCGCCTCGGACCGGGCCAGGTTGCTGTGGTAGTACAGCTCCTCCACCCGCTGGCGGCACTGGCGCTCGCGCTTGACGAGATGGGCCTTGTAGCGCTCGAACAACAGCTTTTGCACCGGTTCCAGCGGCAATCCCTCGGGCACTGACTGCTCCAGCCTGTAGCTGATGGCCTCCACAATCAGGTCGGTAATATAGCTGCTGGCACCCTGCGCCTGCAGCTGCCGGTCATGCCGCAAAATCGCCACCGCTCGCTCCAGCGGCGCGCGCCAGTGGGGATCGAGATGCCCGAACAGCTCCAATAGTTCCAGTTGCTTGGTCACCTCGGCCCGGTGGGCGTTGAACAGGCGAACCGTGCGGAAGAACTGGCCGAGGCCCGCGGTCCACTCCTCGACAAATTCCTCACCTTCAACAGGATTGATCACCGCGAGGCTGGGCCTGCCGCTCCAGCGCAGGATCTCCATCTCCGCCTCGTAGTCCGCGCCGTAGGGGCAGGAGCCGTCCACCACGTAGATTATGCCGGCGCCCGCCACGATGGGGCCGAGAGCCTCGCATTCGTCCCGGTAGCGCGGGTCGTCCCGATGCTGCTCAACGAAGGCTCTTACCGCTTCCGGTCGCCCGGCCGCGTCATCACAATGGGCGTTGAGCCAGTCCAGTACCGCGCGGGCCCGCTGCAGGCCGGGCGTATCGACGAGTTCATACAGGGTTTCCCCGTCCACCTGCATGGGGTAGTTGTGGGCTTCCCGGGTGGAACCGGCCCTGGCATCGATGTAGACCGCGTCATCGCGGGCCAGGGTGGCCACAATACTGGATTTCCCCTTGTTGGGGCGCCCCACCACGGCAAAGGTCGGGATACTCACGGCGTCGGCGTCCTGTTCATATGACTCATCTGGCCTGGTTCCAGTACCTGCACATCGACCACACCAAACGCCAGTCCCCGGGCGAACACCTGCCAGTCCGCCAGTTTCGCCGCGGACACCGGCTTGTTCGGGAGGGGCGCCAGGAACAGGGTACAGCGCGGTACCGCGGAAAATTCAGCCAGCATGTCTGCCAGGTCCGCCATCGGCGGCTCCCAGGATTTGACCACAACACAGAGCCGCTCCAGCGGCCGCGAGAAAATAGTCGCCAGGCGTTCCATTTCAAGGGGCAGCGGGCCCAGCCCCGCGTGGACGATATTGGCCTGGGCCACCGCGGCGAACGCTACACAGCCGGCGATCTGTTGCGGGCTGAGCGCATTGGCCCAGTTGAGCAATAGCAACCCCGGGTCTATCGCGGTGTCACTTCTGTCCACTCCCGGGTGCGACCCTCTCCCCGGTCCCTGGGTTGTCACCACCGGTGCCTTCATCCGGGCCAGCACCCGTTCGCTGCCGGGCATCGCCGCAAACGCCGCCCGGATCTGGCGGGTAAAAAAGAGTCGGGAACACAGCCACAACAGCAGGCGGGGCAACAGCGCATAACTCACCATCGACATGATCAGGAACGGCCACCAGCCCCGCATCGCGTTAATATCGGCGGGACTCAGGGTTGTCAGTGCGGGGTGGAAACGACTGGCGAACACCAGGTCATCACTCACGGTGGCCGCCGGCAACCAGGCGGCCCAGGGCGTCGCCAGCAGCGCGCACAGCTCGCCCACCAGCGTGTCGCTCAGGGCGAAGGTGGAGCCCCAGACGAAGGTGAAATCACTCAGCGCCAGCACCACGAAAAAAGCGGCGATGGCGCCCAGGGTAAAGAGGGCGCCCATTTCCTGGCCGTAACGCAGGAATACCAGCCTCACGACCGACTGCGCCTCCCGCAGGTAGCGACGGTCGGGAAACAGTCGGGCGACCACCAGCCGGGCCGGGTTGATCGGCAGCACCGCCGGCGTCCTGGCGCCGCTCACCGAGCGGGCCATGACCGCGGCCGCAACCAGGCACAGCAGCACCTGCACGATGACAAACAGCAGCATGAACAGGAAGACGTTTACCAGCCCCCGCCCGCTGGCGAGTAAAAAAGTGGCCATGCCGGAAAAACCGAGTCCAAGGGCCACCATGCGGCCCAGCGCCGCCGCTGAGGCCTCTGTCAACCAGCGCTCCCGTGGCTGGCTTGCACCCGCATTCTGCGCTGAAACCGCGGCCAGCCAGCACAGCAGGCGGCCGGTATCATCCCGCGCCCCGCAGCGCTGCGCTATCGCGTGATCCCGCTCCCTGGCAGACTGCGCGGGCACCGCCGTGTCCAGTTCCAGTTGCTCTGCCAGGCGGTACAGGTCAGATAAAGTCGGGGTTTCCGCAGGCATCGCAATCCTTATCGAGGAAATGCGCGGGCCTGGCGGGCCCGCGCCGGAAAACCCCAAGTGTGCGAGGGGCGTCATGGGGTGTCAATTGACCGGGCCGAGCGGGACAAAAGAAAAACCCCAACGGCCGCGAAAAATATCATATTCTAGTGGCCCTTCCACACCCGCCCCCGTGAGGTAAACCATGGCCAAACCGAACTACTCCTTCGAAAAACGGCAGCGAGAGCTCGCCAGGAAAAAGAAAAAGGAAGAGAAAAAACTGCAAAAAGCCCGCGCCCAGGAAGCCCCGGGCGAAGAGTCGGCGCCCGCCGCAGGTGCGGATGAACCGGCCGCCAGCTGAACCAGGTTGTGACCCGCTGCAAAAAGCGGCATATTCAACCGTGCGCATTTTGCGCAGCTACCGCCAATACCCCAGGAGAAATCCCATGAAACATACCCTCGCTGTTGTCGCCGTCGCCACGCTGCTGCCCTTTACCTCACTGGTCTTCGCCCAGGATATGGGCAAGCTGGTGGATTCTGTCGACAAGGACAAGGCGGCCGAATCGGTCGATACCGCGAAGATGTCAGAGGCTGTCAGCGCAGAGGGCGTCGATGTGAAAAAGGCGGCGGATGCCGTGGACACGCAAAAGGCGGCGGACTCGGTCGATATGGACAAGGCCAAAGCAGCACTCATGTCCAAATAGCCCGGTGCGCGGGGCCCGCGCCCCGCCCACTGCAACGGAAACACGCTATGCCAAGTCACCCCGAGCAGAAGTGGCCCTTTCGCTGGGAACTGTTGCTGCGCTATCGCTTTATCGAGACCCTCGCCCTGTGGGAGGGTCGCCTGACCACCCGCCATCTGTGCGATACGTTCGGCATAGGCCGTCAACAGGCCAGCAAGGATATCAACAACTACCTGCGCGAGGTGGGCCCGGGCAACCTGGAGTACGACAAATTCCTCAAGGGCTACAAACCGGCGCCGGGCTTTCGGCCGCGGGTTACCCAGGGGCTGGCGGATGAATACCTGCACCTGATGGCCCGCAACAACGAATTGATGAACGTGTTTGAGTCGCTGTCGCTCAACATGGCCAACGTGGAAGTCCTGTCACAGCCGGTGCGGGATGTAAAACCCGAGGTATTGCGCCCCATCATGCAAGCCGCACGCCTGCAGAAGCGCCTCGATGTGGATTACGTATCGCTCAACCACCCGGACCGCGAGGGCCGCATCATCGTGCCCCACACCCTGGTGTACACCGGGCTGCGCTGGCATGTACGTGCCTGGTGCGAGAAAAACCAGGAGTACCGCGATTTCGTATTGAGCCGCTTTCGCGACATTCCGGAAATGATGGACGACTCCCCTCACGGTGCGGACGGCGATACCGAGTGGAACACCCGCGTCACCATCCGCATCGTACCGGATGCCCGCCTGTCCCGGGCGCAGCAGGAGGTGGTGGAAATGGACTACGGCATGGAGGCGGGCGCACTGGAGGTGACCACCCGGGGCAGGCTGGTGCCCTACGCGCTGAAACTGCTGCACATCGACCCCACCGACAAACTGTCCGAACCGATGGCGCAACAGATTATCGTGGAAAACCGGGCGGAGCTGCTACCCTGGTTGTTCGGCTGAAGTGCCGGCGCTTGCGGAGGTGAACGTAACATGAACGGACACAATGAATACGAACAGGCGTTTTCCGAACAAGGCTTCTGGAGCAAACTGAAAAAGTACGCCGGCGTGGCTGGACGGGAAGTCGTCGAAAAGGCGCTGCTGCTGTTTTACGCCTTCCAGGAGGAAAAGGCCCCCAAGTGGGCCAAGGCGACCATCGCCGGCGCGCTGGGTTACTTCATCGTGCCGCTGGACGCGATCGCCGATATCACCCCCGCCTTGGGCTACGCCGACGACCTGGGTGTGCTGGCACTGGCCATTGCCGCCGTGGCCACCTATATCAACGAGGATGTCAGGAGCAAGACAGCTGCCAGGATGAAGTCCTGGTTTGGCGAGGACCCCGAGCTGCCTGAGCCTCCCAGGGCCACCGGCAACCCGGGTGGCGGAGTATAGGCCGGTATCAGCGGTGTTGCAGGCGCCGGAACCACACCAGAGGAATCTCCCGCTCGACCCTATCCAGGTACTCGCCCTGGTGCTTGTTGATTTTTACCACGCTGGCCCACAACGCCTCGCGCTCCTGGGCCGCGACCTCCTCGGCAACAGCCTCGAACCGCTCCTTGCCCAACTGCACCGTCACCCGGGGATTGGCCTGCATGTTGAGGTACCAGGCCGGATGTCGTTCCATGCCGCTGTTGGACGCCGAAACCGCCACCGAGTCGCGGAAGGGGTAGCACGCGATCGGCACCGTGCGCTGTTTGCCTGTCTTGCGCCCGGTAGTCGTCACCAGCGCCACATTGATCCAGCCCATTCGCGCGCCGTAGCGGCCGCCACTCCATTTGTACAGAAGCTTGTGGACCCTGCCAAAATACTTCCAGTTGATCATCGCGCTGCATCCCTGGTGTGGGCAAAGAGGTATTTTAGCACCACAGTCCTGGCGCTCGCGGCGGGCCCGCACCGGGCACGGCATACCAGACTATACTCTGGGTAATTAATCGGTGGAGAAACCAGCAATGGATACGTCGCAGCACGACATGCAGGGGCTGTTCGCCCAGTTGGGCCTACCCGACAGCGAGGCCAGTATTGAAAACTTTATCCGGAACAATCACCTGCCGCCCGACGTTCCGCTGGAAAACGCCGCTTTCTGGAGTGCCGGCCAGGCCCAGTTTATCCGCGAGGCGATTACGCTGGACGCCGACTGGGCGGAGGTGGTTGACCACCTCGACGCCCAATTGCGTCACTGACGCAGTGCTCAGACCTTGAGCTTGGCGAACACATCGATCGGCACCGGAAAAACAATCGTCGAGCTCTTGTCGCCGGCGATCTCCACCAGCGTCTGCAGGTAGCGCAACTGCACGGCCTGGTCCTGGCCGGACAGCACCCGGGCCGCCTCCGCCAGTTTCTCCGCCGCCTCGGCCTCGCCGATGGCGTGAATCACCTTGGCCCGGCGCTCGCGCTCAGCCTCGGCCTGTTTCGCCAGCGCCCGTACCATGGTCTCATTGAGGTCGACGTGCTTGATCTCCACGTTCGCCACCTTGATACCCCAGGCGGCGGTCTGCTTGTCGAGGATGGTCTGGATGTCGGCGTTAAGCCGCTCCCGCTCCGCCAGCATATCGTCCAGCTCGTGCTGGCCCAGCACCGAGCGCAGCGTCGTCTGTGACAACTGGCTGGTGGCCTCGAGGAAATTCTCTACCTGGATGATGGCGCGTTCCGGGTCGACCACCCTGAAATACAGCACCGCGTTCACCTGCACCGACACGTTGTCGCGTGAGATAACGTCCTGGGTGGGGACATCCATAACCACCGTGCGCAGGTCCACCCGCACCATTTGCTGCAAAACGGGGATGATGATGATCAGGCCCGGTCCCTTGACCTTGTAGAACCGCCCCAGCATGAAAATAACGCCGCGCTCATATTCCCGCAGCACCCGGAACATCGAGGTCGCCAGGGCAATCGCGATGATGACCACTACTCCACCAAAATACTGTGCATCGAACATCAGGCTTTCACTCCCTTTTCATGGCTGACCGCGTCACCGGCACTGGTTTGTTTTGACACCTGGAGGGTGAGGCCGTCGATGGCGCTGACCAGCACCCGGTCCTGGGGCTGCAGCGCCTGCGGACAGGCCACTTCCCATAACTCACCCTCCAGGCGCGCCCAGGCCACCCCGTTATTGACCGACTCCACTGTGGCGACCGCGCCCACCAGGTGCTCGACGCCGGTGCGCAACTCCTGCCGCCTGGCCCGCACGACCATACCCAGGGCGAACACCAGCAAGGCGACACTGGCGGCTGCAAAAGCGGCGATCATCGGCAGCGCGATCCGGTAGCCGGGCAGCTCGGTGTCCATGAGCATGATCGAGCCAACGACAAAGGCCACCACGCCGCCCAGGCCGAGGATGCCGATACTGGGCGTAAAGGCCTCGGCGGTCATCAGGCCGATGCCGAGGATTATCAGGGCCAGGCCCGAATAACTCACCGGCAGCACCTGGAACGCGTACAGCGCCAGCAGCAGGCACACCGCGCCCACCACCCCGGGCAGGCCGATGCCGGGATTGTAAAACTCGATGATAAGTCCGTAGATGCCCACCAGCATCAGTATGTAGGCGATATTGGGATCGGTGATCACCGCCAGGAACTCGCTGCGCCAGTCCACCGGGTGCTGGTACAGGGCAACACCCTCCAGCGCCAGCGTCCGCTTGACGCCCCCCACTTCGACCTCCCGGCCGTTCAGTTGCGCCAGCAGCTCGTCCACAGAGACCGCCATGAGATCTATCACGTGCTGCTGCAGGGCATCCTCTGCCGACAGGCTGGCGCCCTCGCGCACGGCCTGTTCCGCCCACTGGGCATTGCGGCCGCGCAATTGCGCCAGACTCTGGATATAGGCCACCGCGTCGTTGACGATCTTGTGTTCCATCGCGGAGCCCGGCGGGGCTGACTCACCCTCCGGTGCCTTGTCCTGGCTGCCCGGCAGTTGCGGCATACCCCCAATCTGAACCGGCGTGGCAGCCCCCAGGTTGGTACCGGGCGCCATGGCAGCGATATGGGTGGCGTACAGCAGGTAGGTGCCCGCGCTGGCGGCCCTGGCGCCGCTGGGCGCGACATAGCCCACTACCGGCAACGGCGCGGCCAGCACGGCCTTGATCATTGCGCGCATGGCCAGGTCCAGCCCCCCGGGTGTATCGATTCGCAGGATCACCAGCTCGGCGCCGGCGGCCTGCGCCTGTTGCAGGCCGCGCACCACATGGTCGGCGCTGGCCGGGCCGATGGCTCCGCGCACCTCCACCAGCCATGCGTCGGCCCGGCTGTAGCCCGGCAACAGCAGCAGTGTCACCAGCAGTAGCACCGGCAAGCGCAAAACGAAGGGCATTGGGCTTTTCATCACTGGCAGTATCATTGAGGTGAGTATAGGCTGCAAGCACACATCCTTCCCCATCGGAACTCTATTGAGTTATATCATGGAGTATGTGTGCCGGGGCCGCCTATCATGGGCTGGCAAACCTTTGGAGATCAGCACGTGATGCGACGGGTATTTTTTACCGCAATTGCGCTGGCGGCCTGCACGTCAGCACTCGCCCTGGAGCCGGAGAGTGAATCGCCACAGGCACAGGCCAGGGTACTCGCCCAGGAGTTTGTCGCTCTGTTGAAGCCCCGACTCAAACAGGCTATGGAAGAGGGCGGTCCCACCCGCGCCATTGCGGTCTGCGCCGACGCGGCCCCCGGAATCGCCGACGCCCTCAGCACCCAGTCGGGCTGGACGGTCGAGCGGGTCAGCCTCAAGTCCCGCAACGCCAGCCGTGCGGCACCCGATCCCTGGGAGCGCTCGGTGCTGCTGGAATTCGACCGGCGCCAGGCCGCCGGTGAAGACGCTGCCAACATCAGCTTTGGCGAAATCGTGGGCAACCGGTATCGTTATATGCAGGCCCAGGGGGTAGAGCCGCTCTGCCTGCTCTGCCACGGCAAGGGTCTGGCAGATGATGTGCAGGAGACCCTCAAACAGTACTACCCGGATGACTGGGCGGTCGGCTACAGCCTGGGCGAGGTGCGCGGCGCCATCAGCCTGTCAACGGCAGTCGAAGTGGATAGCGCGCCATGACCAATTTCCCCCGCCCTGAGGAGTGCCTGCGCCCGAGCAGGTTTATCGACAGCGGGCACCCCGCCATCACTGCCCTGGCCGGCTCACTGGTGGACCCCGCCGCAGGCGACGTGGCAAATGCGGTCGCGCTCTTTTACCGGGTGCGCGACGGTATTCGCTACAACCCCTACCTGGCAGGCGCCTCGCCCGCCGATTATCTCGCCAGCGCCACGCTGGCGGCGGCCGAAGGCTGGTGCGTAACCAAGGCATTGGTGCTGGCGGCGTTGTGCCGGGCGGCGGGCATTCCGGCACGGGTGGGTTACGCCGACGTGCGCAACCACCTCTCGACCGAGCGCCTGCGCGAGGCCATGCAGACCGATGTGTTTTATTTTCACGGCTATACCTCGCTTTTCCTCGAGGGTCGCTGGGTCAAGGCCACACCGGCATTCAACATCGAACTGTGCGAGAAATTCGGCCTGCGCCCGCTGGATTTCAACGGCCGCCAGGACAGCCTGTACCACGCGTTCAACGTGGCGGGTAACCGCCACATGGAGTACCTGAGAGAGCGCGGGGAGTTTATTGACCTGCCGTACGAGGACATGATGACCGTCCTGCGGGAGCACTACCCGCGGCTCATCACTGCCGATGGCGGCCCCGCAAGGACCCACGGCGACAGTTGGGAGGCGGACGTGGAGCGCGAGGTCGCCCACACCACGCGGTGAACGCGCTCAGGCCGTGCGCGTGCCAAGGGTGAGCACCGCCGCCCCGGCCAGTAGCGCCCACAACAGCTCCTGCGCGTAACTCCCCAGCAGCAGCATACCGGCTGTCACCGCCGATATCGTAATCAGCCGCTCCGCCCGTTGGCCGTGATCAACGACCGGGCTGGCATGCCGCCGATGCACCAGGTCGCGGGTGATGCGGTACTCGATAAATCGGGCTGTGGTCATGGCGCTTACTCCCTGCAATTGAATCTACGCCTGCATAATCCGCTGCGATCAGCGCAACCGCGATCTGTCCACTTTTCAATGCGATCGAAAAAGCGACAGGTGGCTTCAGATTTTTTTTACCCGGCTTAACCCCTTTTTAGCCGCTCGCGCGACCAACCCTCCAAACCCACCGGAGGAACACCACCATGAACCAACCCCAAAGCATCAGCAAAATCGTCCTGGGTAAGGCCCTTGCCCTGGCACTGACCGCCTGCAGCCAGCAAGCCAGCGAGCCGCCCGCTGTGGTGGCTGACGGGCGGGAACCTTCGCCGCCAGCGGAAATCCACACACCAGCATTGCCCGCGGAAGATCTCCACAGGCAACAGGTGCAACCGGCGCCAACTGATGCCGCACAGGCGCAAACCGCCGGTCCACCCTCGGCGCTGAACCGGCCGGCCACAGCGGCCCCGCCCTCGACAACCGGCGAGGCGACCAGGTCGATGAGCGCAGAAGCGGACTATGCCAGGGCATACAGCGACACCGCCCTGCGCGGCGCGATTACGATGGCGCCCTACCCCCAGGCCGGGCCCGACCGGGAAAATTACCTGCACTATGAGCACAACGGCGTGATCAGTGTGGCGGAGCAACCGGTATCAACATTCAGCGTGGATGTGGACACCGCCAGCTACGCCAATATTCGGCGTATGCTGACGCAGGAGGGCCGCCTGCCGCCAGCCGATGCGGTCAGGCTGGAGGAAATGATCAACTACTTTGGTTACAGTTACCGGCAGCCGGTGTCACAGGACCAGCCATTCAGTATCAGCACCGAGCTGGCGCCGGCACCCTGGTCGGCGGGGCACCAGTTGCTGCAGATCGGGTTGAAAGGGTTTGAGCCGGCGCAATCTGAGCGCCCCCGCGCCAACCTGGTATTCCTGGTGGACGTCTCCGGCAGTATGCAGTCGGAGGACAAACTGGGGCTGGTAAAGAAGTCCCTGCGCCTGCTGGTCAACCGCATGGGCAGCGAAGACCGCATCGCGCTGGCGGTTTATGCGGGGGCTGCCGGCACGGTGCTGCCGAGCACACCCGGCAGTGAAAAAGCGCAGATCCTGGCAGCCATCGACGGCCTGGAGGCCGGTGGCAGCACCCACGGCAGCGCGGGAATCGAGCTGGCCTATGCCCTGGCCGGCCAGCACCGTATCGACGGTGGAATCAACCGGGTGATCATTGCCTCGGACGGCGATATGAATGTCGGCACGGTCGACCTGGACGACCTGAAAAGCCTGGTCCAACACAAGCGCCGCAGCGGCATATCGCTGACCACTCTGGGTTTTGGCAGCGGCAACTACAACTACGCGCTGATGGAGCAACTGGCGGATGTGGGCAACGGCAACGCCGCCTACATCGACTCACTCCAGGAGGCGCAGAAAGTGCTGGTCAACGAGATGCAGTCCACCCTGTTCACCATCGCTTCGGATGTGAAAATACAAGTGGAATTCAACCCGGCGCTGGTGCAGGAATACCGCCTGATCGGCTATGAAAACCGCCTGCTGCGGCGCGAGGATTTTACCAACGATGCAGTCGATGCCGGTGACATCGGTGCCGGCCATACCGTGACCGCCCTGTACGAAATCGTGCTGGCGGGTTCCGGCGCCGGGCGCCTGCCCGCGCTGCGCTACCGCGCGGAATCCACGCAGGTGCAGCAGGTCGCGGGCAATGGCGAGGAACTGGCCTTTGTGAAACTGCGCTACAAGCGCCCGGGGCAGGAGGAAAGCATCGAGTTGAGCCAGCCCATCGCGCGCGCGGCCATCCAGGATAACCTGGCGACCAGCAGCGACGACCTGCGGTTCGCCGCCAGCGTGGCCGGCTTCGGCCAGCTGCTGCAGGGGGGAACGTTCACCGCGGACTGGGGTTACCCGGATGCCCTCAGCCTGGCCCGCGATGCCCGTGGCGACGACCCCCACGGTTACCGCAGTGAATTTATTCATTTGATCGAGTTGGCCCAGTCGTTATCCTTCGGCTCCTGACCCTGCGAGCGAGTGGCCATGCGAGCGTTGATCAACCGCCTCAAAAGCGACGAGGCCCTGATGCTGGCCTACCAGCGCGGGGACAGCGACGCCTTCGAGTACCTCTATCACCGCCACAAGGACGGCCTGTTCGCCTTCCTGTACCGCAGCTGTCCGCGCCGGGCAGTGGTTGAGGAGCTGTCCCAGGATGCGTGGATGGCGGTGGTGAATTCGGCCCGGCACTACCGGGCCGAGGCGTTGTTCAGGACCTGGCTTTACCAGATCGCCCGCAATCGCCTGGTGGATTTCCGGCGCCGCAAGGACAACGCCCACGCCACCCTGGATGACGTCCCCGAGCCGGCGGCGGATGCGGGCGCCGATGAACGCGGCGAGCTGCAGCAGCAACTGATGGGCGCCATCACGCGCCTGCCCGGCGAGCAACGGGATGCGCTGCTGTTGCAGGAGCAGGGTTTTTCCCTGCGGGAGATCGCGGACATTACCGGGCAGGTCGAGGAAACCGTGAAAAGCAGACTGCGCTACGCGCGCGGGCAGTTGCGCCAGCAACTGGGAGGAGAGTTATGAGCCGCCGCAATCGATCACAACGCAGTGCGCGCCTGCCACTGCCCGCACCGCAGCCCGGCGCCGAGCTGGATGAACGGATACTTGCCTACGCCAGGGCCAACGCCCCGCGGCGGACTGTCCGGCGGCCAGGGCGCTGGGTCGCCGGGCTGGCGACCGCCGGTGTCGTCGCCGTCGCGGTCATGATCACCCTGCCCCAGCAGACCCGTTCCCCCCTGGTGCAGGAGCGCGAACAGGGTTCGTCGGACGCGCCCGCCCCCGCCGCGATGAAAATATCGCGCCAGGACATGGCCCAGCGGCGGCCGGCGGAGCAAGCGGCGGCAGGCTTTGTGCGTGCACCCGCTGCGCCGGCCGCGACCGAACCGGCCAACGCCGCTGAAAATACCACCGCAAGTGGCATCGGGCACAGTGCTGAACGGGGCGCCGACAGGGACGCCGATGGCCTCGCGGATATCGCGGTCGCCGAGGCCGACCAGGCTTTTTCCCAGCCGGTGCTCAGTGAACAGGCACTGAGGACGGAACTGGACCGTATCAGGGCCGAATTGCAGGCGGGCGAGCAAAGCCGGGCCAGGGCCGATTACCAGCTGCTGCGGCGCCACTGCCCCGGCTGTGAACTCCCCCAGGAGCTTGAGCAGGCACTGTCGCTGTATCCGCCCGCCAACTAGCCGGCACGCAGTCCCCGGCCGTTATTCCGCCGCTTCAGCCAGCGCCGGTCAATGCCCTTGTATTGATCTGGCTTAAGCCTCGCTGGCGCAGGCTGGACTATCCTTGGGGCATGAAACCCCAGGGGAGATCCACAGAAAATGATTGACGAGACACACCCGTTGCAGGCGGCCGAAGCCCGGAACCCGCTGCCGCTGGAACGGCTCTACCGCCGCTGCGATGAAGCCGAACTGCCATTCCAGACGACCGCAGAGCTCGAACCCCTGGCGGAACACCTGGGCCAGGGCCGGGCTGTCGAGGCGCTGGAGTTCGGCCTGCAAATACCCCACGAGGGCTACAACATCTTCCTGCTGGGCAGCACCGGCGTAGGCAAACGCGAGTTGCTCGACAGCGTGCTCGGCGCGCTGCTCAAAAACCCCGCCGCCACGGCCCGCGAGCCGGCTTTTGACTGGTGCTATGTGAATAACTTCGACAGCCCGGACCGCCCTGTCGCCCTGCGCCTGCCCAGGGGCAAGGCCTGCCAGTTGCGCGGCGATATGAACCGGGCGGTGGAAGAATTGCTCGGCCTGTTGCCCTCCACCTTCCAGAGCGACGAGTACCAGGCCCGGGTGCAGGAACTCGGGGAAAAATACCAGGACCGTGAAAAAGAGGCCTTCCAGGCCCTGGGCGAGAAAGCGATGGCGTCCGGTATCGCCATGATCCAGACGCCCAGCGGCTACACCCTCGCGCCCATGAAGGACCAGGAAATCATTACGCCGCAGGCTTTTGAAGCGGAACCCGAGGAGGAAAAGCAGCGGGTAATGGGGGTAATCGACGAGCTGAAACAGGAGCTGAAGGTGATCGTCCGGCAACTGCCCGGCTGGAAGAAAGAGAGCCGCGATAAATTCAAGGACCTGAACCGCGAATTCAGCAAACTGGCAATCGACCCGGTATTGAATGAGCTGAAGGAAAAGTACCGCGATTTCCAGGCGGTCATCGATCACCTCAATGCGGTGCACGCGGATGTCCTGGAAGAGGCGGAGGCCTTTACCCAGGTACAGGAGGATTCGGCCATTCCCGATAACCTCAAGAATCGGGTCAAGGAATTCCCCCAGTACAATATCAACGTGCTGGTCGACAACCAGGAACTGGCCAGGGCGCCGGTGATCTACGAGGACAGCCCGGGCTTCGGCAACCTGCTGGGCCGGGTCGAGTACGTATCCCAGATGGGCACACTGGTCACCGACTTCAACCTGATCAAGCCCGGCGCCCTGCACCGCGCCAATGGCGGTTACCTGATACTCGATGCCGACAAGTTGTTGACCAGCCCCTACGCCTGGCCGGCGCTGAAGCGCGCGCTCAAGGCGCGGGAAATCCGTATCCAGACACTGGAGCAGCTGCTCAGTTTTGGCAGCATGGTGCAACTGCAGCCGGAGCCGATACCGCTGGACATCAAGGTCGTGCTGCAGGGCGACCGCTATATCTACTACATCCTGGAGCAGTACGATCCGGAGTTCGCGACCCTGTTCAAGGTGGCGGCGGATATGTCAGAAGAGGTGTCGCGCACCGCCGACAGCACCGGTCTGTTCGCCCGCATGATCCGCACCCTGCAGGAGCGCAGGCAGTTGCTGCCGCTGGACCGCTCGGCGGTCGCGCGCGTTGTCGAATACGCCGCGCGGCGCATGGAAGACAGCGAAAAACTGAGCCTGCACCGGGGCCGGCTCGGCGACCTGCTCAGCGAGAGCGATTTCCGCGCGCGCACCAGCGGCGCCAGTGTGATCACCGGGGAGCATATTACCGGCGCCGCGCTGGCCGCCCTGCGCCGGCTGGACCAGTTCCGGGAGAAATCCCACGAGGGTATATTGCGGGACATCATGCTGGTCGCCACCAGCGGCAGTGCGGTCGGGCAGGTCAACGGCCTGGCGGTCTACCTGCTGGGCGACTACGCCTTTGGCCGGCCCACCCGCATCACCGCCACCGCCCGCCTGGGCAACGGCAAGGTGCTGGACATCGAGCGCGAGGTGGACCTGGGCGGCAACATCCACTCCAAGGCGGTCATGATCATCACCGCGCTACTGGCCGATCGTTACGCCCGCAATCGTCCCCTGCCCCTGACCGCGAGCCTGGTATTCGAGCAGTCCTACGGCGGTATCGAGGGCGACAGCGCCTCAGTGGCCGAACTGGTGGCGCTGATCTCCGCCATTGCCGATATTCCCGTGCGCCAGGACCTGGCCGTTACCGGCTCCCTCAACCAGCACGGCCAGGTACAGGCGATCGGCGGCGTCAACGAGAAAATTGAGGGCTTCTTCGATATCTGCTCATCCCGGGGACTGAGCGGCAGCCAGGGCGTGGTGATTCCCGCCGCCAACGCCGTGCACCTGATGCTGCGCCAGGATGTGCTGGATGCGGTCGCGGCCGGCCAGTTCCAGGTATACACGGCCGAGACCATTGACCAGGCACTGGAGTTGCTGACGGGTTACAGCGCCACCTCCGTCGATGCTCGGATAGTGGCCCGACTGGAAGAACTGGACGACCTGGTGCGTCAGTATGCCCGCAAGGGAGACGGCAAAGATGATGACTGAGCTCGTTACCCGCCGCCGCATACTCGTCCCTATCGACCTGCATGGCATCAGCCGCGACACCCTGGAAACCCTGGTGCGGATTGCCCGGCTGCTGGACCGGGCCCTGCTGGGATTGCTGCTGGAGGACATCCGCCTGCAGCAGGTCGCCGACCTGCCGTTCACCACCGAAATCACCCTGAGCGGCGGCCGGGAGCGCAGCCTGCTGCGGGATCACCTCAGCCAGCGCCACAGCCTGGTCAGCACCGACACCCGCCGCCTGCTGAATGACCTCGCCCATCGCGACCGGGTGGAACTGACCTTTGAAAACGCCGCTGGTAGCCGCCTGCATACGGCGCTGGAGCGAGACGGCCAGCTCGATATCTTCTTCCCCGCACGCCAGCGCTGGCAGCTGGTCGCAGCCAGGAAACCGGCCCCGGGCATGCCCATTCGGCGCCTCGGTATTGTCCTGGCCCGCGCCCCGCAGGATCAGCAGGTGCTGGAGACCGCGCGCCTGCTGCAGCAGGCGGGGCTGGTGGCGGAACTGTACGTGATATCGGCCGGGCCGCTGGAGCGGAAGCAACTCGACATCCTGTACCGCCCCGGCAGCCGGATCTGCGTTCAGGCCAATCTCAAATGCGACCCGGCGACCATCTCGCGCCTGATCCGGCAGTCAGCCTACGACCTGTTGCTGCTGCCGGGGGCCTGTGTGAAGGACATCCCCGCGGAGGTACTTGAAAGTGCGCTGGACAAGGCGGGCGGGCAGGTGCTGGTGGTCAATTAGCGGCGAACGTATCGCAGGCCTTGATATCGCCACTGTCGAACCCGCGGCGAAACCACGCCACCCGCTGGGCCGAGCTGCCGTGGGTGAAGCTGTCCGGCACAACCTGCCCGCCGGCTTCGCGCTGCAGGCGATCATCGCCAATGGCGGTCGCTGCGCGCAGGGCCTCCTCCAGGTCACCCGGGTCCAGCAGGTTTCGTTCGCTGTTGGCGGCGTGGCCCCACACGCCGGCGAAACAGTCCGCCTGCAGCTCCTGTCGCACCGACAGGGCATTGATCTGGGCCTTGCTCTTGCCGGCCCCGGCCTGCTGCACCTGCTGGCTGATACCCAGCAGGGTCTGGACGTGGTGCCCGACCTCATGGGCGACGACATAGGCCTGGGCGAAATCGCCGGGGGCACCGTGACGCTCCCGGAGATCATTGAAGAAGGACAGGTCTATGTAGAGTTTCTGGTCACCCGGGCAGTAGAACGGCCCCACCGCCGCCGACGCCATGCCGCAGGCTGAGTTTACCCGGCCGCTGAACAACACCAGGGTGGGCTCGCGATAACTGCCGCCCTGGGCGCGAAAGATCTGCTGCCAGGTGTCCTCGGTATCGGCCAGCACCACCGAGACGAAGTCGGCCTGCTGCTGTTCCTGCTGGCTGAATTCCGGGGTCTGCCCGGGACTGACACTGGCGCCGCCGCCCCCGAGGAACAGGGAGAGCACATCGATACCCAGTAACTTGCCGCCAAAAATGGCCAGCACGCCAACGACCAGGATGAGCCGCCCAGTTTTCGAGCGGATCATGGCCGGCAGGAAACGCAGCAACAGGGGGGCCGCCCCGGCCGCGCTGTATCCGGCGCTCTGCCCGCGACGGTCCTCTACATTGTCACTTCGCCTGCCGTCTTCCCACCGCATGATCTGCTCCCCTTCCAGTCGCCGGTACTCACCTTAGCACGGCCCGAAGAACTGGCAACCCGGCGTCGATCATTATACCCTGCCAGCACTGTCACCAGGGGGAATCCACACCATGTCCGACGGCATTCTTATAGGCGGCAACGAGGCCGGCCAGGTCAGCCTCAACCCGCGCTACGCCAACCGCCACGGCCTGGTGGCGGGCGCCACCGGCACCGGCAAGACTGTCACGCTGCAATGCCTCGCGGAGGGCTTTTCCGACCTGGGCGTGCCGGTATTCCTGGCGGATGTGAAAGGCGATATCTCCGGCATCAGCCAGGCCGGCTCGCCGCACCCGAAGGTAGACGAACGGGTGGCGAAGATCGGCATCGAACACTTCAGCCAGCGCGGCTACCCGGTGGCATTCTGGGACCTGTTCGGGAAGCAGGGCACGCCGGTGCGTTCCACTATTTCCGAGATGGGGCCGCAGCTGCTGTCCCGCCTGCTTGAGCTGAACGACACCCAGGAGAGTGTGATGACCCTGGTGTTCGAGTTCGCGGACAACGAGGGCATGCTGCTGGTGGACCTCAAGGACCTGCGCACCACGCTCGAATACCTGGGCGACAACAGCAAGGAGCTGGGCACCGGCTACGGTGTGTCCAGGGCCTCGGTCAACGCCATCCTGCGCCGCCTGCTGATGCTGGAGCGCGAGGGCGGCGAATCATTCTTCGGCGAGCCGGCGCTGCAGCTGCAGGACTTCATGCAGACCAGCCGGGACGGGCGCGGCATCATCAATATCCTCGCAGCCGACCAGCTCATCATGAGCCCAAGGCTCTACTCCACCTTCCTGTTGTGGCTGCTGTCCGAGCTGTTCGAAAACCTGCCGGAGCTGGGCGATCCCGAACAGCCGGTACTGGTGTTCTTTTTCGATGAGGCCCACCTGTTGTTCAATGATGCGCCAAAATCCCTGCTGGAGAAAATCGAACAGGTCGTGCGCCTGATCCGCTCCAAGGGCGTGGGCGTGTATTTCATCTCCCAGAGCCCCGGCGATATGCCCGACAGCGTACTGGCCCAGCTGGGCAACCGGGTACAGCACGCCCTGCGCGCCTATACCCCGAATGAGCAGAAGGTAGTGAAAGTCGCCGCCCAGTCGTTTCGCGCCAACCCCGGGCTCGACACCTTCAAGGCGATCACCGAACTGGGTGTGGGTGAAGCGCTGGTGTCGACCCTGCAGGACAAGGGTATTCCGGCGCCGGTACAGCGGGTGCTGGTCCGGCCACCCCACTCCCGCATGGGCAGGGCCACCGACGCCGAGCGCCAGGCCATCATGGCCACGGACATGAATATGAAACGCTACGGCCAGCCCTACGATCCCCGCTCAGCCCACGAGGTACTGCTGGAACGTACCGCGGCCAGGCAGAAGCAGCAGGAGCAGGCGGAAGCCCAGGAGCGGGCGGCAAAAGCACAACCACGCAGCGTTGGGCGCAGCCGCGAAAGCGCCTCCGAAGCGTTCTTCAAGAGCCTGGCCAGGGCCGCCGGCAGCAGTGTGGGGCGCAAGCTCTTTCGCGGTATTCTGGGTTCGCTGCTGAAATAGCGGCTTCAATCCCCTGTCACAGTGCCGCGCAGGCGTTGCCAGGCGCTAACCACCGCCAACACGGCGGCGCCAGCTATCACGCCGACCAGCATCGATACCAGCAGTGGGGTGGTCGCTGCCAGCAGCGGGCCGACGCCGGGCGCCGTGGCGGCCAGGCCCGTCACCAGGACACTCCAGTCGGCCAGCAGGTGAAAGCCATGCACCAGTATCCCGCCTCCCACCAGAAACATGGCCACGGTGCCGACGATGCCCAGCGTTTTCATCAGCCAGGGCGCAAACGCCAGCAGGCGCGCACCGAACCAGCGCAGGAATCGCCGCCAGGCACCCTGCCCCGGGCGCGCTGCCAGGTAGACCCCGGCGTCATCCAGCTTGACGATGCCGGCCACCAGGCCATAGACACCCGCCGTCATGATGACGGCGATTCCACACAGCACCAGTAGCTGGGTGACAAATATCTCATCGGCAACAATGCCCAGGGTGAGCACGATAATTTCCGCCGAGAGGATAAAATCCGTGCGAATGGCGCCTTTTATCCTGTCCTTTTCATAGGCCACCAGGTCGACGGCGGGGTCCGCCACCTGTTGCAGCAGCTCCTCGCGGTGCGCGGCCTCGCCGTTGGTTTTATGCAGAAAGCTGTGCGCGAGCTTTTCAAAACCCTCGAAACACAGGTACAAACCACCCAGTACCAGTGCCGGGGTAATGGCCCAGCTCGCCAGGAGTGACAGTGCCAGGGCCGCCGGCACCAGGATAAGCTTGTTGCGAAAGGAACCCCTGGCCACAGCCCAGACCACCGGCAATTCGCGCTCCGCCCTGACCCCGGTCACCTTCTCGGCGTTGACCGCAAGGTCATCCCCGAGCACGCCCGCGGTTCTCCCCGCCGCCACCTTGGTCATGGCCGCCACATCGTCCAGCACCGCGGCGATGTCATCGAGCAGAAGCAACAGGCTACTACCTGCCATGCGGTCTATCTCCTGTAGTCGGGCGATTACTTCCCGGGCTTGCGCCTGCGCTTGGCGGAGTGATGCATTTCCGATTTCGGGTAGCGCGGCAGTTTGCCGGTGGCGAGGTAATCGTGGATTGTTTCCTGGGAGCGAATACGGGCACCCCGCCTGGCCCGCTTCACGTACTCGTTGGTCTGGTTCTGGTCGATGATGCGCGCCTTGACGTTATCGTACCACTGCTGGTCCAGGATGTTCTGGATGGTGCGCTGGGCATCGCGGTCGAAGATGGGGCACAAGACCTCCACCCGATAGTCCAGGTTGCGGGTCATCAGGTCGGCCGAACTGATCATGTAGCGCGGGTTCCCCCGATTGTAGAACACATACACCCGCGGATGCTCGAGAAACCGATCGACAATACTAATCGCTTCGATGTTCTCCGATATGCCCTTCACACCCGGCAGCAGGGAGCACATACCGCGCACGATCAGGCGGATCTCCACACCGGCCTGGCTGGCCTCGTACAGCTTGGTAACCAGCACCTTGTCGACCAGATTATTGCACTTGAGCGTCATGCTGGCCCGGTAACCTGCGCGCGCGTTGGCGATTTCCTGTTCCATCAGGCTCAACAGCCCAGAGCGCATCGAATGTGGCGACACCAGCAACAGCCGGTAGTTATGGCGCCGGTAGTTGTACTGGAGAAAGTCGAAGACGTTGAACAGGTCCTTGCCCACATTCTGGTCGTAGGTGAGCAGCGTGAAGTCGGTATACACCTGCGCGGTTTTCTCGTTGAAATTGCCGGTGCCCACGTGGCTGTAATAGCGGCTGCTGATCCCCTCCTTGCGCTCGATCAGCAGCAGCTTGCTGTGTACTTTAAGGCCCTGGATGCCGAATATCACATTGATGCCGCTGTCCGTCAGGCGCTGGGCCCAGCTGATATTGGCGGCCTCGTCGAAGCGCGCGGCCAGCTCCACCACCGCCAGCACCCGCTTGCCGTTGTGCACGGCATTCACCAGTGCGTCGATGATGCGCGAATCCCGCGCAACCCGGTACAGGCAGATCTTTATATCGGTCACCTGCGGGTCCAGCGCTGCAGTCTTGAGCAGGTCGACGATATAGGCAAAGGGATGATAGGGGTAATACAGCAGCACATCCTTTTCCCGGATGGCGTCAAAAATACTGTCCTGCTCATCCAGCCTGGGTATGCGCACCGGCGGCAGCGGCTTGAACTCGAGAAACCTGGGGCCGACCCTGGGGAAGGACATGAAATCCTTGGAGTTGTGGTAGCGGCCCCCGGCGATCAGGCTGTCGTACTTGCCAAACCCGAAGCGGGCGCTGAGGTAGTCCAGCAGGCGCGTGGGCATTTCGGCGTCGTAGACCATACGCACCGCGTCCGCCTTGCGGCGCTTTTTCAGGCTGACTTCCATCTTGTCGATCAGGGTCTGGTCTATGCCCGTGTCGATGGACAGCTCCGCATCCCGCGAGAACTTGAAGCAGAAAGCATGGACCTCATCTGTCGGGATGACCCCGCGGAACATCTGCGGCAGGCAGGCCCTGATAATATTGTCCAGCACGATAAATACCTTGCCACTCTTGCCCTTGCGCTTGGGTATTTCGATAAAGCGCGCCAGCCGGTCGGTGGGCACCTCCACCACGGCGTAGTTGTAGCTGTCACCGGACTTGATATCCACCGCCAGGTAGAGCGACTCATCGTTGAGGGCGGGAATGGGCTGGGAGTCACTCAGCAGGATGGGCTCCAGCTCGGGCAGTACGGTGCTGGTAAAATAGGCCTGCACCCAGGCCGACTGGCCCGGATCAAGCTGGGTTTCGTTGATCAGATAGATATGCCGCCCCCGCAGCTCCGTCAGCAACTCGAGATAGATGCGGTCGAACTCTTTCTGCAGGTTGACGACGGCTTTCAGGATGGCTGTGAGCAGGTCCTTGGATTGTTGCTTGTCGCCACCGGCGGACATGGATATCAGGCGGCGCACCTCCGCTACCCGCACCCGGAAAAACTCGTCGAGGTTGTTGGAGAAAATACCCAGGTAACGCAGCCGGGCGATCAGCGGCATGCTTTTGTCCGCGGCTTCCTGCAGCACGCGCGCGTTGAAGGAGAGCCAGCTGAGCTCCCGCGGGGTGAACAGATCGTGGTCCAGCATATCAGCCAGGCGGATCTTTATCGGGTTGGCCATCACGCTACCTGTCACAAAACTGACATTTTAATGGGTTTTAAGCCTTGTTCGCGGCTTTTGACGGCAATTTAAACTACTTCCGCGCGCAACAATAGCCTCGGCCCGCAAAAATGGGCGTAATACCGCTGATATCCCCAAAAAAGATTTTAATATCAGTCAGTTGGAAGAGGGCGCGGAGGGTGCTTGTCGCGCTGCTCGAGGTGGTACGGGTTCCCGCTTTTATCGCGTCCTTCTGACCGCCGGTTGCATCGGGCGATTGGATGCGCAGAGCGGGAATCCCGGGCACCGCCACCAACTGGCGGACGTCACTCGTCGGCCGACAACAGTTCCAGGTGCCCCAGCAGGGCACAGAACTCATCCGCGGTAGCCACCATCCGTGCCTGCAGCTCGGGCAGCGCCGTCCCATGAGGCCTGCCGGCCAGCAGTCGCCGACCCTGCTCCACCAGGGCTGCCAGGGCGACCAACTCGAACTCGTTCAGCTCAAGCGTCACTATCGTTCCATTTCTGTCGGTTGCCAGATCTACCGTCTTCATAACTTCGCAGCCTGCTCCCTGAAAAAGAGCCCGGTTGTTCCCCGGATACCGCTGGGGCCGGGCCAAGGTAGGGATCGCTGATGCCTCCGGGCCGCCCGGGGAGGGTCGGCGTTGGTGAGTACGGGGCAGATGATAGGTGAGGGGGCCGGTTGCAGACATGGCCGGCAGCGCCAAGTGCATGGGTGCGCGCGCCAATCGGGGAGTCATTCTAGAAGTGACATTAACTCCAGGCCACTTGCTCATGATTTACAGGCAAAAAAAAAGCCCGCAATACAGGATCTGTGCTGCGGGCCAATAGCCATATGCTTCGGGGCAGAAACATAGGCCAGGGGACGTGTTGCACGTCCGGGGAGGACGTGCACTTAGGAAGATAGACCGCGGTGGGCAGAATGCAAATTTTTTTAGTGAAAAAATGTGAGGAAGTGCAAAAAGAAAACTGTCGTCAGGGTTTGACCGCCAGCACATCGGTCTTCAGGTGGCGCAATACCTTTTCGGCTGTATTGCCGAGCAGGCGGGCCTTGACCCCTTTGCGCCCCACGGTGCCCATCACCACGATCTGCGCGCCGACCTTGGCGGCCCGGCTGGCGATCACCCGCTCCACCGGCCCGCGTTTGCAGCGAAATGCACTGGCGGGGATATCACAGGCCTGCGCCAGCTCGGCGATCTGGGGGGCCATGGCGGCCTCGGCTTCACGGGCATAGGTGACGGGATCCACCAGGTCCAGGTCTGCCAGTAACACCGGGACCTCGATGGCCGTGATAATTTCCAGCTCAACCCCCAGGCCCGCCGCCAGCTGTTTGGCCATATCCAGCACCTTGCGGTTGAGGGCACGCTTGGCGGCCGTGTTGCTGGCGAGGTCCAGCGTGGCGAGCACCGGGCGAACCCGGTGCCACTTCTTCCTGGCAACGATAAGCACGGGCACGGGGCACTCGCGCAACAGTTGCCAGTCCAGGGAGGTGTGAACGATGGACTCGCTGCGGTGTCCGGTTTTGACCACGGCGAGATAGCGGCCGGGGGTGCAGTGCTTCTTGATCCAGCTGTGCAGGTCCTTTTCCCACACCACCCTGAGTGCGACCTTCTGGCCGGCCTCGCCTGCGCCAGGGCACTTGTCGATACGGGCCTGGACCGTATCCCGACGCTGGTCCAACAGGCGCTTGCGCACCTGCGCTTTCTCCGCGGCACTGACATTCAAGCCGCCCAGCGACTCGTAGGTGAAGGCGACAACCTCTACCCCGAGACCCAGTTTGGCGGCGAGCGCCAACCCTCGCGGGGTGGCGGAGCATTTGCCCTCGATATCAGCTATGACTAACAGCTTGCCCATGAAATTTCCCCCGGATCGGTTGCAGGCTTCAGGGGATTATAGGGACTCGGGCCGCCCAGACCACCACTTCAGGTCAAGAACCCGGCACTCAGCTCAAAAAGGTTGTCTGTAGGCCCGCCTCAGGGGCGGGACCCGGCAGCCAGGTGGGCGGCGTCTTTTTGCGCCTCGCGGTAGTCTGCGGGAGCGACGCCGGTCCAGCGCTTGAAGGCCCGCGAGAAGGTGCTGGGCTCGGAAAATCCCAGCAGGTACGCGGTCTCTACCACGGAGCGGCCGGGGCTGAGCAGGTATTTGCGCGCCAGCTGCATGCGGGTGTCCTGCAGCAGGTCCTTGAAACTGGTGCCCTCCTCCCGAAGCTTGCGCTGCAGGGTGCGGTTGCTCATATGCAGGGCGCTGGCAATCTGCTGCTGGCCGGGCGGGCCATCGGGCAACCGCTCGACAATCTTATCGACCACGTCCCGGGTCGCTGTTCGGGCGATGAAGCTGGAGAGATACGTTTGGGTGTGTTCATCGTTGATCCGTGCCAACAACGGGTCCCCCGTCACCAGCGGTTCCAGGATGTCCGAGCGGGACCATGTGATGCGGGTGCTGTCGGCGCCGAACTCCACCCGGCTGGACAGCAGGTACTCCCAGCGTTGCGGTTCCCTCGGAACAGGACGCTGCATCACGAGTTTCATCGGCGCCAGGAACTCCCCCAGCGTGAGCCGGCACATCCGGGTCACGATCCCTACGGCGTAATCATGGGTCGCGTATACGACCTCGTTTTCCCGGGGATTCATGCCCAGGTGGAGGTGGATGTAATCGCCCTCCTCCTCGAGCCGCAGCACAATCCCGGTGCTCACCAGACGACCGAATCGCTGCAGCCGCACCAGACCATCGTACACCGTATCACTGGCCAGCCAGGCCAGCCCGAGGCTGTGCAGTACCTGCGGCTGCAACTGCTCGGCGGCGAGCAGGCCGAAGGCCTCGTCCCCGGTGGCCGCCACGCAATGGTCCAGCAATCGCGCGAAGTCGCGCTGGCCGACCCGCCAGTCGGGATTGGCGCCCCTGGCGAGGTCGATACCCACGTCCTCCGCTACCGCGAGCGGATCAACGCCCTGCTGACGCAATGCCTGCGCCACCGGCACAATAAAACTGCCGAGCAGTGAGTGATCACCTGTCGCGGTTGATTTCATTGCTGCCGTGGCCTCCGGGGCAAAGAAGACGAATATACCACCGCTCGGCGCATCAGCCGTAAAACCAGTAGGAGACGGCGATAGCCGCGCCTATGCCGGCCGCGTCCGCCGCCAGGCCGCAGGCCAGCGCGTGGCGGCTGTGGCGAATCCCCACCGCGCCGAAATACACCGCCAGCACGTAGAACGTGGTTTCGGTGGAGCCCTGCACAGTGGCGGCGAGTCGCCCCTGGAACGAGTCCACGCCGAAGGTGTTCATGGTGTCTATCATCATGGCCCTCGCGCCGGAACCCGACAAGGGTTTCATCAGTGCCGTGGGCATGGCGTCCACCCAACGCGCATCCCAGCCACCCAGCGCCACCAGGTCGCGCAGACCGGTCATGGCGATATCCATCGCCCCGCTGGCGCGAAAGACGCCGATGGCGGCGAGCATCGCCAGCAGGTAGGGAATGATGCCGATCGCCGTTTCAAAACCCTGCCTCGCCCCCTCGATGAAGCTGTCATAGACATTCACCGAACGGCGGTGCGCCACCAGCAGGAACACCATGATGAGCCCGATGATCATCAGGTTGCTGAGCAGGCTGGACTGGCGCTGCAATTCGTCGGCGCTGAGGCTGGCGAACCATCCGACCAGCGCCAGCACCAGTGCAAAACAACCCCCCACGAAGGCCAGCACCACGGTGTCGGCGAGTTTTATGCGTTGCACCCACGCGGTGACCAGCAACCCCGCCAGGGTCGAGCAGCTGGTGGCGATCAGGATGGGAATAAACACCGCCGCCGGGTCCGGCGCGCCCAGTTGCGCGCGGTACAGCAGGATGGTCACGGGGAAAAGGGTGACGGCGGAGGTGTTGAGCACCAGGAACAGGATCTGGGCGTTGGTAGCCACTGCGGGCGTCGGGTTGAGCGACTGTAAATCCTTCATCGCCTTGATCCCCAGCGGGGTGGCCGCGTTGTCCAGGCCCAGGATATTGGCCGCGAGATTGAGGGTCATGGATGAGATCGCCGGGTGGCCCGTCGGCACCTCCGGCATCAGCCGGGTAAACAGGGGCGACAGCAGCCGCGCCAGCCCGGCGACGAGCCCGCTGGCCTCCCCCACCGCGACAATGCCCAGCCACAGGGCCATCAGCCCGATCAGGCCGATCGCCAGCTCCACCGACAGGCCTGCCATCTCGAACAGGGCAGTGACCATGCGCTGGAACACGGCGGCATCGCCCAGGCCCAGCCATTGGTAGAGTCCGCTGACGAAGGCGACGACAAAAAAACCCAGCCAGATGCGGTGCAGCATCAGATTCCCTGTAGTGCGCGCGGGCGCGCGGCGTTCGGTGCACGCAGACTAAAGCATAACCTTGCATCGACCCAAGGCGTGCGTATACTGTTTTTTTGTACAGCACCCGTTGCCGGGGGTGGTAGTGCGATGGCACGAGACGAGGACATCATTGTCAAACAGCGCAGCGTGCGCAAGGGCCGCGGCGCCCTGAGCAATCGCGGCAGCCGCTTCCAGCCCACCCGCAGCGAGTGGGAGGACGGCATCGAGGGCCCCAGCCCCGTAACCGAGTGTCGCGCGGTCGATGCCCGCAGCATCATCGCGCGCAACACGTCACCCGACATTCCCTTCAACCAGTCGATCAACCCCTACCAGGGCTGTGAGCACGGTTGCGTCTACTGCTATGCACGGCCGACCCACGCCTACCTCGACCTGTCCCCGGGGGTCGACTTTGAAACCCGGCTCACATACAAGCGCAATGCCGCGGCCCAACTCGAGCGGGAGCTGGCGCGCCCGGGCTATACCTGCAGCTGCATCACGCTGGGCGCCAACACCGACCCGTACCAACCGGTTGAGAAAAAGTACCGCATCACCCGACAGTTGCTGGAAGTGCTGCAGCGCCAGCGCCACCCGGTCGCCATCATCACCAAGGGTGCACTGGTGACCAGGGATATCGATATCCTTGCCGACATGGCTGCGGAGGGGCTGTGCTCGGTCGCGATCAGCATTACTACCCTGGATACCGACCTCAAGCGGCTGCTGGAACCCAGGGCCGCCTCGGGCCGGGCCCGGCTGGCAAGCATCGAGTCGCTGGCGGCTGCCGGCATTCCTGTCACCCTGCTGTTCGCGCCTGTGATTCCGGCCCTCAACGACAGCGAAATGGAAACCGTCCTGGCCAGCTCGCGGGACGCCGGGGCCTCCGCCGCGGCGTACATGTTATTGCGGCTGCCGCTGGAAATCCGCGACCTGTTCTTTGAATGGCTGCACCAGCACTACCCGCTGCGGGCGGAGCACGTGATCAGCCTGCTACGCCAGAGCCGGGGCGGCACCGACTACGACAGCCGTTTCGGCCACCGCATGCGCGGCACCGGCACCTTTGCCGACCTGCTCGCGCAGCGCTTCAGGGTGGCCTGCAAGCGTCTGGGACTGACTCAGGGTGAAGGGACCGCTGGCGGGCGCACCGACCTGTTCCGGCCGCCGGAAAAGACGCGCCGCAGCGGGCCGGCCCCAGCGGGCAATCAATTCGAGCTGTTTTAATCGCCATTGCCGCCGCAAGAATGCGACCCGGGGAGACTAGTTGTTATCGGCGGCGGGATAGAACAAATTGCGCCAGCTGTCGCGCTGGAACGGCCGCCACTGGTCCGGGTGTGTAGCCAGGCGGTCCGCCACCAGGTACCAGATCGCGGGGTTGAGCGTCATACCGCAGTGGCTGCCCCTCACCTGGATATTTTCGCTGCGCTGGTGGCCGCCACGCTGGACGGTGGTCTGCCAGTTAACAATGCCATCCCCCTTGGAATAAATCGCGGTGAACGGCACCGATGGCGCCTCGTGGAGCAAATCCTGGTCGATCGGCAGCGCCTGCGGCGGATTGAGGGCGCTGAACAGGCGGGCCGGCACCGAAGCCGTCATGCGACCGCGGCCGAAGGGGCTGCCGAGGGCGATCACCTGCCGCACGGTGGCGGGATATTCCCGCGCCAGCTCGCGGGCGAAGATTCCGCCCAGGCTGTGTCCCACCAGCGACACCGGCCGCTCGTAGCGCTCGTTGAGTTCGTGTATGCGCGCGCGCAGTCCCTCCAGTACACCGCCGCGCGGCCCCAGATTGCGGCCCAGCCCCCAGCCGTGAACGGCATAATTGAGTCCGCCGAGAAAACGCCGCAGCGCCGCGTTATAGCTGTCGTCACCCATAAATCCGGGCAGGACCATCACCGGGTGGCCGTCGCCGAGCGGCGCGATCCTGCGCAGGCGCTTGCGACTGAGATTGAGGGAAATGATTTCGAATACGGCCCGGTGGGCCTCGGTAAGGGATAACAGGGCGCTGGGTGGCGGTATCGACAGCTCCGGGACAGGCATCACGATGCACCCGCCGCATTGCACCCGGACCGCACACCGCCAGAGACCATCGCCACACCCGCATCTGCAAAACTAGTGACACGAGCATAGCCAATATCTTCTGGCGGTGGAACCCCCCGCCCCGGATCCCCGGTGCGGGCTAAAGCCGGGAAAACTCCTTGTTGAGTTCGTACTGGCGGGAAGTGACATAGGACTCCATGGCCTGTACCCGCGCCAGTGCGGCATCGAGCCGCTCCCGCGCGCGCTGCAACCTGACACTGCTGCTGTCGGGATAGCGAAAAACCTTGCGGGGCCGGTAATCGTGATGGCGCTCGTCGTACTCCATCTCGACTGCCGCTTCCTCGTACTCGGGTTCACGGGCGTCACCGGCCTGCGTCCAGCGGCTCGGCCGCGGCGCCATCAGCACCCAGGCCGCCAGGTAAACCCAGAGGGCCAGCGTACCGGTAAACAGGAAAGCGGCGACCCAGGTCAGGCGCACGACCCAGTGGGCCACATCCCAGTGGTCCGCGAGCCCGGCGCAGACCCCGGCGACTTTGCTGTCCCGGGTGTTGCGATACAGGTTCATACCCCAGCCACCGCGCCTGCGCGCCTGGAACCGTTGGCTCCCGCGGCGTTGATTGTGCTGGTAACCAGTGCGCTCATGACCAGTGCGTTCCCGCCTGTCAGCTGTGCTCATAAACTACTCCTTGCCCGTGTGTGGGTCCCGCCCCTGGCGGTCGACCTGGCGGCGCCAGTCCCGGTGATCGGCATCGAGGATGGATTCCAGCGCCTCGATCCGGTCGGTCAGCTTATCCACCGTCACCAGCATGTGCTCTATCGACTCCCTGTCCTCGTGGGTAAGTCCCCGGGACGCCCGGTTCACGCTGCGATAGTGCATGGTGATCCACATGGGCGCCACGATCACCAGAAACAGGATGGTAGGGACAAACATGAATTTCCAGAATTCCATTGATGCATTCCTTGGGCAGCCGGTGGTTGCACCGTCATGCTGCCATTGTTGAAGCAGTTAGCCAATTGACCCGGGGTTCGCCACAGCCTAGTGGCTGTCCCGCCCTGCCATTTCAGACTTCAGCCGTTCCAGTTCATCGGTGATGCGGGCGTCCTCGTGCAGCGAGTCTATTTCCGCCGCCAGGTCCGGCGCCACCTCCCGCCCCAGGTCCATGGACTCGAGTTGGCTCTCCAGATTGTCCATGCGACGCTCGAAGTGTTCGAAACGCTGGAACGCGGTGTCCAGTGCCTCCCGGTGGATCTGCCGCTTGACCTTTATGCGCGACTCCACCGTCTTGCTGCGCATCAGCAGCGCTTTCTGTTTGGCCTTGGCATCGCCCAACTTCTGCTGCAACTGGGCGATCTCGCCGTTCAACTGCGCGATATGCTCATCGGTCGCCTTGAGTTCGCCTTCGACCACGGCGATTTCCTCCTCGATCGCGCGCTTTTCCTGCAACGCCGCCCGGGCCAGGTCCTCCCGCTCCTTGCTGATGGCAAGCCGGGCCTTGTCCTCCCAGCTGTCGGCCTCCAGTTGCACCTGTTCCAGCCGGCGGGCGGCGCTCTTGCGGTCCGCCAGTACCCGGGCGGATGAACTGCGCACCTCCACCAGCGTGTCTTCCATTTCCTGGATGATCAGGCGAATCATCTTCTCGGGGTCTTCGGCCTGGTCCAGCATGGCATTGATATTGGAGTTGATGATGTCGGTCATGCGGGAAAATATGCCCATGGTGCTGCTCCTGTTGGTGTGTTGATCTGAGCCTGCTAAGTACGTTTACCCTGGGATTACCCTTACAGAAAGCGTGCCAGACTTTATATCCAACTGATTCTAAACGCTTTTTTAGTATAACAGGCCGGGCTCACTGCACAATTCAACACGAATAAGGTTATTTTTACCTTTATTATTTGGTTTTTATGCCTTCTTATTGGTATATTTAACCTATGAGAACCCCGACTAGCATCATCGGCAACTCCCCCGCCCTGTCCAGCGCCCTGGATCACGTGTCCCGGTTGGCGGGTGTCAACCGCCCGGTACTGGTGCTGGGTGAACGCGGCACCGGCAAGGAACTGGTGGCGGAGCGCCTGCACTACCTCTCGGGGCGCTGGGACGGCCCGCTGCTCAAGCTCAACTGCGCGGCGATAGCGGAGAGCCTGCTGGAGTCCGAGTTGTTCGGCCACGAGGCCGGCGCTTTCACCGGGGCTACCCGCATCCGCCGGGGTCGTTTCGAGCGCGCCGAAGGCGGCAGTCTGTTCCTCGATGAAGTCGCAACCATGTCGCTGCGGTTGCAGGAGAAGTTGCTGCGTGTCGTGGAGTACGGGGAGTTCGAAAGACTGGGCGGCCAGGAGACCCTGCGGGCCGATGTGCGGGTAATCGCCGCGACCAATGTGGACCTGCAGCAGCGCGCGGCCCAAGACCTGTTTCGCAGTGACCTGCTGGACCGGCTCAGCTTCGACGTGGTACACCTGCCGGCCCTGCGCCAGCGCTCAGGTGATATTTACGAGCTGGCCCAGCATTTCGCCGTACAGATGTGCGCGGAACTGGGCTGGGATATGTTTGCCGGGTTTACGGAGCAGGCGTTGGCCGTATTGCTGGAACACCGCTGGCCGGGCAATGTGCGAGAGTTGAAAAACGTGGTTGAACGCTCGCTCTACCGCTGGGGCGATCCCCGGGAGCCTGTCGCCGACATCGTGATCGACCCGTTCAGGTCACCGTTCGCACCGACCGTCCCCGTCCCGCCCGCGGATGCCACCGCGGCCGCGGCCACTGAACCCGTCGCCGGAGCAACGGATATCGCATTCACCGAGCGTATCGGCCGCATCGAAAAGCAACTATTGCAGGAAGCGCTGGCACAACATGGGCAGAGCCAGCGTCGCACCGCGCAGGCGCTCGGCCTGAGCTACGATCAACTGCGGGGACTGGTGCGCAAACACGGGCTGGCGCGACGCCGGCGCCGCGGCCAATAAATTCCGCGCGGGGGCCAGCTATCCGGGCAATTTTCTGCAATAATCCCCGCCCGTCGCCCACCTCAACAGGAATCACAGCATGCAGCTCTCTCTCTCCGATCCCGGTCTACTGAAAAACCAGGCGTATATTGATGGCCAGTGGGTCAATGCCGATGATGGCACCACCTTTGACGTCACCAACCCGGTCAACGGTGAGCTGATTACAGCGGTCGCCAGCGTGGGGGCGACCGAAACAGCCCGCGCCATAGCGGCGGCGTCCAAGGCCATGCGGGAGTGGGCGCGCAAGCCCGCCAAGGCGCGCGCCGGCATCCTGCGCAAGTGGTTCGACCTGATGATGCAGCACCAGGAAGACCTCGCCATTCTCATGACCGCCGAACAGGGCAAGGTGCTGGCGGAGTCCCGGGGTGAGATTGCCTACGGTGCCGCCTTCGTTGAATGGTTCGGCGAACAGGCAAAGCGGATAGACGGCGATGTCATCCCCGGCCCCTCCCCCGACAAGCGCATCGTCTGCATCAAGCAACCGGTGGGTGTTGTCGCCGCCATCACCCCCTGGAACTTCCCCAACGCCATGATCGCGCGCAAGGCCGCCCCGGCACTGGCGGCGGGCTGTACCATTGTCATCAAGCCGGCCAGCGAAACACCGCTGTCCGCCTTTGCCATGGCAGAGCTGGCGGAGCGCGCGGGCGTTCCCGCCGGTGTCCTCAATATAGTAACAGGCAGTTCCTCGGCCATCGGCGGCGAGCTGACAGCCAATCCGCTGGTGCGCAAACTTACCTTCACCGGCTCGACGCCGGTGGGCAAGATGCTCGAAGCCCAGTGCGCCGCCACCATGAAAAAGACGTCGATGGAGCTGGGGGGCAACGCGCCCTTCATCGTATTTGACGATGCCGATCTCGATGCCGCCATCCAGGGTGCGATGATCTCCAAGTACCGCAATGCGGGCCAGACCTGTGTCTGCTCCAACCGCCTGTTCGTGCAGGAAGGCGTGTACGACGCTTTCGTGGAAAAACTGGTCCGGGCCACCGCCGCTCTCACCGTGGGCGACGGTATGCACGACGGCATTACCATCGGCCCGCTGGTCAATAAGAAGGCGGTGGTTGACGTCGACAAATTGGTACAGGCCTCCATCGATTCCGGCGCGAAAGTCGCACTGGGTGGTGGCCCGCACGAACTGGGTGGCTGCTTCTACCAGCCCACCGTGCTGACCGAGGTCACCTCGCAGATGGCGGTGTTTCGCAACGAGATCTTCGGCCCGGTGGCACCGGTCGTGCGTTTCTCCACGGAAGCGGAAGTCATCGCCATGGCCAACGATACCGAGTTTGGCCTGGCCTCCTATTTCTATACCCGGGATATCGGCCGGGTGTGGCGCGTGGCCGAGGCCCTGGAGTACGGTATCGTCGGCATCAACGAGGGCATCATCTCCAACGAAATGGCACCCTTTGGTGGCGTCAAGGAATCCGGCTCGGGCCGGGAGGGTTCCAAGTACGGGATCGACGATTACGTGGAAGTGAAGTACATGCTGATGGGCGGGCTGGAATAAGCACTGCCCTGATGAGCCGGGCCGGGCGGGCCGCTACTGCCCGGCCTGACGCCCGCTGCAGCCGCAGCGGTACGAAATACATCCGCTCTACCTGGACCTGCTACAGGGCCTCTACCCTGGTCTTGGCACAGCGACTGCAGCGCAATACCGTGACCAGTTTGCCCTGCTTCACATCAAACTGTTTGGCCTTGTCGACAACCCATTTGTGATGCCCGTGACGGCACAGCGTGTTGCCCCTGTGCCTGTCCTTTAGGGAGGGTCGGCGAAAGGGAAGAATCTCGGCCATATCAACAATCCCTCACCGGACCCCGGACCGCCTCATGCTGCACCTGGCGCCACCAGGGTGCGTCGCAGCGCCGTATCCCAGGAAGCCAGGCGCTTCCGCCTCGCGCTCGCACTCATCGCGGAGGAAAACTCGCGCTCCGCCCGCCAGACCTGGCGCAACTCGGCCCGGGTGCTCCACAGGCCAACGCCCAGGCCCGCGAGGTAACAGGCGCCGGCGACGGTGGTCTCTATCACTTTCGGCCGAATCAGTTTGCGCCCCAGTATATCGGCCTGTATCTGCATCAGCAGGTTGTTGGCGGCCGCGCCGCCGTCCACCCGCAGGGGCCGCATGCGTTTGCCGAGGTCCTGTTCCATGGCGCGCAGGATGTCGGCATTTTGCAGCGCCATGGCGTCCAGCGTCGCCCGGGCGATGTGGGCGCGGCCGGCACCCCGGGTCAACCCGCTCAGGGTGCCCCTGGCCTCCGGCGCCCAGTGCGGCGCACCCAGCCCGGTCAGCGCCGGCACGAATTCGACCCCGCCGTGATCGGCAACCCGCCGCGCCAGGGTTTCCACCTCGCGGGCAGTGGTGATAATGCCCAGGCCGTCCCGCAGCCACTGCACGGCGGCGCCGCACACAAACGCCCCGCCTTCCAGCGCATACACGGGCTCCGCCTGTTCACCCAGCTGCCAGGCCACGGTGGTGAGCAGCCCGGCCCCGGAATGAACAATTTGTCGACCGGTATTCATCACGATGAAGGAGCCTGTGCCGTAGGTGCACTTGACATCCCCCGGTTCGAAACAGGCCTGCCCGAACAGGGCCGCCTGCTGATCCCCGGCCACCCCGGCTATCGGGATGCCGTCGGGCAATCCCCTGACCCCACGGGTGTAGCCGAGGATCCCGCTGGACGGCGCGATACGCGGCAGAATGCCGGCAGGCACCTCGAATAACTCCAGCATTGTCGCATCCCACTGCCCGCTGTGAATATTCATCAGCGAGGTGCGCGAGGCGTTCGAGATATCGGTGACGTGGGTATCGCCACCGGTGAGTTGCCAGATCAGGAAGCTGTCGATGGTGCCGCCGGCCACATGGCCCGCCTTCAGGGCGCGACCAATACCGGCGGTGTGGTGCAGCAGCCAGCGGTATTTGCCGGCGGAAAAATAGGGGTCCAGTACCAGGCCCGAGGTGTGCCTTATCAGCGGCTCGTGCCCCGCCCGGCGCAGTGATTCACAAAAATCCGTGGTGCGCCGACACTGCCAGACGATGGCGTTGTTCAGCGCCTCGCCGGTGCGACGGTCCCACAACACGGCAGTCTCGCGCTGGTTGGTGATACCGATAGCGACGATATCGGTGGGCTTGCAGAGCTGCTTTCGCAGTAGCGCACCTAAGGCGCGATTGACCGATGACCAGATGTCGGCGGGGCGGTGCTCCACCCAGCCCGGCCGCGGATAGATCTGGGGAAACTCGACATTGACGCTGGCCCGCAACTTGCCGCGGGCATCCATCAGGGCGACGGTGCTACCCGTCGTCCCCTGATCGATGGCCAGTACAAAGCTCGCCACGTTGCCCGGCCCGCTTGTTACTTGCCGTAACCGGCCACAGCCTTGATTTCGAGGAAATCAGTAAAGCCGTGGGCACCCCATTCGCGACCGTTACCCGATTGCTTGTAACCGCCGAAGGGTACGTCGAAGCCGCCGGATGCGCCGTTGATATTGACGTTGCCGGCGCGAATCCGGGCCGCAACGGCGCGGGCGTGGTCAATATTCCCGCTCTGCACATAACCCGCCAGACCATAGGGCGTGTCGTTGGCGACGCTGATCGCCTCCTCTTCGGTGTCATAGGGAATCATGGTGAGCACCGGCCCGAAGATTTCCTCCCTGGCGATGGTCATATCGTTGGTTGCACCGGAGAACACGGTGGGGCGAATAAAGTAGCCCTTGCTGATACCCTCGGGGCGACCGGGGCCTCCTGCAACCACCCTGGCCCCCTCGGCAATACCCTTCTCGATCAGGCCCTGGATCTTGTTGAACTGGACCTCGGATACAACAGGCCCCATGGTGGTACCATCCGCCGCCGGGTCGCCCACTTTGACCTTTTCGGCCACTTTCGCCGCGATGGCCTCGGCCTCGGCCAGTTTCGCCCTGGGCACCAGCATGCGCGAGGGGGCGTTACAGGATTGCCCGGTGTTCTGGAACATGTGCATTACGCCGCCAGTCACCGCTTTTTCCAGGTCGGCATCCTCGAGCACGATGTTGGGCGACTTGCCGCCCAGTTCCTGGGTAACCCGCTTGACTGTCGGGGCGGCGTTCTGCGCCACCAGCGAGCCGGCCCGGGTGGAACCGGTGAAGGACATCATGTCGACGTCCGGGTGTTTGGACAACGCGGTACCCACCACCGGGCCGTCGCCGTTGACCATATTGAAAACACCCGCCGGCACACCGGCCTCATGCATCACCTGGGCAAAGAGGTAGGCCGACAGCGGCGCCACTTCGCTGGGCTTGAGTATCATGGTGCAGCCCACCGCAAGCGCCGGCGCCACCTTGCAGCTGATCTGGTTTACCGGCCAATTCCAGGGCGTGATAAGACCGCAGACACCGATAGGTTCCTTGAAAACCCGGTGCGGGCCGAGCTCTTCCTCAAACTTGAAGGTCTTCAATATCTTGGCCGCTTCCTGCAGGTGTCCCAGCCCGCAGTAGGCCTGGGCACCGGCTGCCAGTTCCTTCGGCGCGCCCATCTCCTCGCGGATGGCATCGGCGATATCGTTGTAATACTTCTGGTACACCGCGGCGCAGGATTCCAGCAATTCAACCCGTTCTTTCACCGCTGTGCGGCTGTAGCTCTTAAAGGCGGCTTTGGCAGCGGCCACCGCGCGGTTGACGTCTTCCTCGCTGCCCATGGAGATATGCGCACACACCTCCTCGTTGGCCGGGTTGATCACATCGAAACTATTGGGCTTGACCGGATCGACCCACTCGCCATTGATATAGAACTGCCTGTATTCACGCATCAGCTTTCTCCGCTTCGGGTTGCCTGGGAACCGTGTTGGTTTGCAGGACAGGGAGTGTAGCATTTTCCAAGCCGCTGGCCACAGTAAGGGCTGCCGCCTGTGGGCACATACCGGCGCACCGGGACATTGTTTTTGCGGCCATGATCCCGCAAACTTGCCAACCCTGAACACAGCACGGCTTACGGAGACCCCGCCCCATGGACAATGAAGAACTGATGCTTTTCCGCGATATGACTCGCCGCGCGCTGGAGCAGGAAGTGGCGCCCCATTTCGAAGCCTGGGAAGAACAGCACATGGTACCCAGGGAACTGTGGAACACCCTGGGCGCGGCGGGGCTGCTGTGCCCTGATATGCCCGAGGCCTACGGCGCCGCCGGCACCACTCCCCAGGTCACTTTCGCCATTATCGAAGAGGCCTCGCGCATGGGATTTGGCGGTGTAGCCACGGGCTACGGCATCCACAGTAATATCGTCGCCCCCTACATCAACCATTTCGGTACCGACGAGCAAAAAGAGCTCTGGCTGACGAAGATGGTCAGCGGCGAAGCTGTGGGTGCCCTGGCGATGACCGAGCCCGGCGCCGGCTCCGACGTACAGGGCATTCGCACCAGCGCGGTGAAGGACGGCGATGGCTGGATCCTGAACGGTTCCAAGATATTCATCACCAACGGCTACCACGCCGACCTGGTCATCGTGGCCGCCATCACCGACCCGGGCAAGGGTGCCAAGGGTACATCGCTGTTCCTGGTAGACACCTCGCTGCCCGGTTTCCAGAAAGGCAGGAAAATCGAGAAGATCGGCCAACACACCTCCGATACGGCGGAGTTGTTCTTCCAGGATGTACGCCTGCCCGCCTCCGCCCTGCTCGGTGAGCTCAACAAGGGCTTCGTCATCATGATGAATGAATTGCCCAGGGAGCGGCTCGGCATCGCCGCCCAGGCTGTCGCGGCCGCTGAGGGTGCACTCGATATCACGGTGAATTATGTGCTGGAGCGCAAGGCATTTGGCCAGACAGTGGCGAGTTTCCAGAATACCCGCTTCGTGCTGGCCGAGGTTAAAACCGAGATAGAAATCAACCGTGCCTTCTACGAGAAATGCGCCAACGCCTACGCCGAGGGCAAACTGAGCCCCGAGGAGGCGGCGATGCTCAAATACGCCAGCACCGAGATGCAGTGCAAGACCATCGACCAGTGCCTGCAGCTCTTCGGCGGCTACGGTTACACGGCGGAGTACCCGATCTCCCGCTTCTACACCGACGCCCGCATCCAGCGCATCTACGGCGGATCGTCGGAGATCATGCGGGAGCTGGTGGCCCGCTCCATCCTCGGACGCTAGGTTCTGCCACCGGGCGGCCTTCGCGCTCAGCCCGGGTGGCCCACCAGGGCAAACACCGTCAGCAGGAAAAAACCCAGCGTGACGGTCACAATCGACAACAAAGTGGTCAACACCACGATGTTTGCCGCCAGCACACCGTCACCCTTCGCCGCCACCACCATGACGAAACTGGCTGCCGCCACGGGTGACGATATCAGCAGGAACAGTACGCCCAGCGGTTCATCCCGCACGCCCAGCGCCAGCGCCAGCAGCACCGCCAGCAATGGCCCCACGCACAGTCGCCAGGCTGTCGCCTCCCAGGCAATCAGCCCCGTATTACGCAACTTTGACAGCTGCATGGCGCCGCCGATACACAGCAACATCAACGGCAGGAAGAAGGTGGACAAGCCCTCACCCAGCGGCTGCACAAACGCCGGCACCGGCAGGCCGGACAGTGCCAGTCCAACCCCTGCAGATATGCCGATGATCAGCGGGTTGCGGGCGATGCCGCTCAGCAGGGCGCCGACGGACGCACCGATGCCGAGCGTGGTATTGAGTACCCATACCGCCAGCACGTTGTAGAGCGCGGTCAGCAACGCGACCGGCATGGCTGCCAGCACCAGCCCCTGCTCACCATAGGCCGACACCGCCAGGGCGATACCGATGATGGCCAGGTTGGAGCGGAAGGAGGCCTGTACAAAGATGCCCTGCAGCGCCCGCGGATGCCCTCGCAGGTGACTGTAGACCCAGGCCACGGCCAGTGTGAGCAGAGTCGCCAGCACGCCGGCGAGCAGATACACCGCGTCACCCATGGCTGAGTAATCTACCCGGGCGGCACTGGCGAACAACATCACCGGCAGCCCGAAGCGGAAGGCCAGCAGCGACACCCGGCTGATCAGCGCTTCGGTCAGCCACCCCAGGCGGCGCAGCAGCAGGCCGGCTACCACCCAGCCAAAGGTGGGTGCGGAGACCCCGAGGGCAGTGCCCAGGAGCACCAGCGCATCAGTGGCAGGCAAGGGTCTTGACGCCGGCGAGCGGGCGCGGTCAGGCCATCTCCACCAGTGTTTCCGCCAGGGCTTGCAGCAGGGAGTCGATCTCCTGTTTGCGGATCACAAATGGCAGACCAAGCTGGATCGTGTCGCCGCCGTAACGCACATAGAAGCCTTTTTCCCACATGCGCAGGGCCACTTCGAACGGGCGGCGCGCGGGCTCGCCCGGGTATGCCTCGAGCTGCAGCGCGCCGGCGAAGCCGAAATTGCGAATATCGGCGACCTGCGGCAAGCCCGCCAGCTGGTGCAGTCCCTCCTCGAAATACGGCGCGAGTTTCGCCACCCGTTCGGGCAGCTGTTCCCGCTCGAGGATATCCAGCGCCGCGAGCCCCGCTGCGCAGGCCACCGGGTGCGCGGAATAGGTGTAACCGTGAGGGAATTCCAGCATATAGTCCGGCCCCCCCTGGGCCATGAACGTCTGGTAGATGTCACTGCTGGTGACCACGGCCCCCATGGGCACTGCGCCGTTAGTCAGCTGCTTGGCCAGGTTCATGATGTCGGGCACCACGCCGAACACATCCGCGCCGGTGAGCCCGCCACAGCGGCCCAGCCCGGTGATCACCTCGTCAAAAATCAGCAGGATATTGTTGGCCCGGCAAATATCACTCAATCGCTGCAGGTAGCCCGCCGGCGGCGGGATCACCCCCGCCGAACCGGCCATGGGTTCGACGATGACAGCGGCGATATTCGACGCGTCGTGCAGCGCGATTATATCTTCCAGCTCATTGGCCAGCTGCCAGCCCTGGCTGGGCATGCCGCGGGTGAAGGCATTCTCCGCTCGCAGCGTGTGGGACAGGTGGTCGGCCTCCACAGCGGGACCGAACAGTTTGCGGTTGGCACCGATACCGCCGACGGAGATGCCACCGAAATTGACGCCGTGGTAGCCCTTCTCGCGGCCGATCAGCCTGGTCTTGCTGGGCTGGCCCTTGAGACGCCAGTAGGCCCTGGCCATTTTCAGCGAGGTGTCGGCGGACTCGGAACCCGACCCGGTGAAAAAGACATAGTCCAGCCCCCGGGGAGTCAGCGCCTTGACCCTGTCGGCCAGCTCGAAAGAGCCCGGGTGGCCGAACTGGAAGGCCGGAGAATAATCCAGGGTTTGCAATTGCCGGTACACGGCCTCGGCGATTTCCGGCCGGTTGTGGCCGGCGCCGCAGCACCACAAACCGGACAGGCCGTCGAGCACCCGCCGCCCCTTATCGTCGATAAAGTGAACACCGCTGGCACCGACGATAATACGCGGGTCTTTCTTGAACTGCCGGTTGCCGGTATACGGCATCCAGTGCGCTTCCAGTTGCGCCCGGGTCAGGCTGTGATGTGAACCCGGCATACCCGCCTTGGCCGCTTTGGCGTCTTTGTTGGCTTTGACTGGTTGCACGGTTTTCGCGGTTTTCGCAGCTTTGGCTGCCTTGGCTGCTTTGGCTGCTTTGGCTGGGCTGGCGGACTGGCTGGGCATTTCCGAGACTTCCTTGCGGTAAAAACCCCGCTATTCTAGGGCCGGGCATTGGGTGCAAAAAGTATTATCTATCAACATTAAGTTTCATTAAAATTCATCTGAACCATCGGAATGGGAACATGGCCAGAAAAGCCTTGTTGGGCAATCTCACCGACAGCGATCTGCGGCTGTTGCGGGTGTTTCGCTCGGTCGCCGCCTGTGGCGGCTTTGCCGCGGCGGAACTGGAGCTGAACATCAACCGCAGCACGATTTCCCGCCACATCAAGGACCTGGAGACACGCCTGGGAGTCACCCTGTGCCGGCGCGGGCGCGGTGGCTTTGCCCTCACGAATGAAGGCGCCCAGGTGCTGGGCAGCGCCCAGCGAATGATGGCGGCGATGGCGGACTTCCAGCACGAGGTGGACGAATTGCACCAGCGCCTGACGGGCTCGATAGCCGTGGCCATTTTCGACAAGACCGCCTCCAATCCGCACTGCCACATCAGCCGGGCCTTCGCCCGCTTTGATGAGCAGGCACCGGATGTTCACCCGGAACTGTATGTACAACCCATCAACGCCATCGAGGCGGGCATTATGGAGGGCCGCTTTCACCTGGGGATCATTCCCACGCACCGCCATTCCAGCAGCCTGGAGTATTACCGCCTGTTCGACGAACAGATGTATTTGTACTGCGCCGCAAACCACCCCCTGTACAGCCCCGGGAGCGATGTGATCGATCTCGGGGCGGTACGCGGCTACCGCTACGTGGGCATCGGCCATCACTCCCCCAACATGGAGATTACACGCGAGCTGGGCCTGCAGCGTCACGCCACGGCACACGACCAGGAGTCAGTGGCCCTGCTGGTACTGTCGGGCAAGTACCTGGGATTCCTGCCGGAGCACTATGCGGAGAGTTTTGTCACGCGCGGGCTGATACGCCCGGTACTGCCGGCAGCGTTGCAGTATGTCTGCGAGTTCAGCGCCATCGTGCGGCACGCACCGCCGCCGACCAGGGTGGTGCAGACCTTGCTGGATGCCCTGGTGGCTGTCCACAGCTGAGCCGGCACGGGGCGCACGCGCGAGCGAGGCTCAGTGCATTTGCAAATGCCCGGATCCCGACTAATCAGTCCCTGAAACCGTTAATGCTTTTCGCCGCCTGGTAGGCGAACGTCATCGCCGGCCCCAGTGTGGCCCCGGGGCCGGGATAACAGGGCAAGGTCGGGGCGCTGCAATTGCCGATGGCGTACAGTCCCTCGATGACATGCCCGTCCTCGTGCAACACCTGGGCATCGGCGTGACCATGCCGCCCTGGGTGCCGAAATCACCCGGGTCGACCCGCATGGCGTAGAACGGCGACTTGTCGATGGGACCCAGGCAGGGGTTGGGTGAAACCCGCGGGTCGCCGTAGTAGCGATCGTAGGCGGCCTCGCCGCGATGCCAATCCGGGTCTATGCCGGTGCGGGCGTACTCATTCATTCTGGCAACGGTATCCGCCAGGCCGGCAGGGTCGACACTGATCTTCCCGGCCAGCTCGGCGATGGTATCGGCATGGACGAAAAAACCCTCCTGCTGGTAGCGTTTGGGCAGCAGCCAGTCCGGCCGAAATTTGCTGTTATAGAGTGGCCCCACAAAATAATTGGCGCGAAAGTTGGCGTCAAATATCTGCCAACTGGGGTTGCAGGGATTGTCATCGCTGTGGACGCGAAAGGTCTCCTGCTGGAAGGCCATGTAATTTTGTGACTCGTTGCTGAAACGCCTGCCGGCGGGATTCACCACGATGGAGCCGGGGTAGGATTTTTCCATGATGGACAGGCGCGGAATTTCCTCGCCCGGCACCGAGATGGTATTGCACCACCAGGCCTCGTTGAGCCTGTGCATTTTCGCACCCAGGCGCATGCCCTCGAGGATGGCATCGCCGGTGTTGTCGAGCGTGCCCGCGCTCCAGCGATGGTCGGTTGGCTGCGGCAGGTATTGTTCGCGCATGGCCTGGTTATGCTCAAACCCGCCGGCTGCCAGCACCACCGCCTTGCGGGCCTGGATACGCAGCGGGCGACCGTTGCGCTTGACCTCGACGCCGACCACCCTGCCCTGCTCCTCTACCACGCGGGTCAGGGCGGTGTTGCGCCACAGGGGAATATCCCGATCCATCATGGAGGCGCGCAGGCGCGCGACGCCGGCACAGCCGGTAGCCAGGCGGCGGTGGTAGCGGTCACGCAGTCGCCAGGGGATATCCACCACATAGGCCGCTACCAGTTTGAGCGCGATTTTCCACCATCCCGGCTGCTGGCCGATCAACAGGGCGGCCTCCTGCTGGGTGATGCCGATCACGCCGGCGAGGTGCATCATCGGGTGAGTGCGGCGCAGGTGCCGCCATTCCTCGCCCAATTCATCGGCAGTGAACGTCTCGGGCTCCATCGAGCGGTGCCCTGCCATGGCGCCATCGAGGTTGGTGTAATAGTCGGGGTAATGGGCCAGGCTGACATAGCGAACCCGGGTGTGCCGGTGCAGAAACTCCACCATTTTCGGGCCGTTTTCCAGATAGGCGTCCAGCTGGTACTCGGGCACCTCCTCGGGTGTAATCAGCTGGCGCAGGTACGTTTTGGCGGCAGTGATGGAGTCCCGGGCACCGGCGGCCCGGGCGTAGCGATTGCAGGGTATCCAGACGCCGCCGCCGGAGATCGCGCTGGTGCCACCGTACAGGTGGGACTTCTCCACCACCAGTATATCCGGGGTGCCCATTTCAAAGCTGCACAGCGCCGCGGTGAGGCCACCGTTGCCGGAACCGACCACCACCACATCAAAACTGTAATCCCACTGCTGCTCGACACTCATGCCACTGCCCTGCCGGTGAATGACGTCATGGTAGCGCACTCTTTCCTTAGTGGCTAAACTCCGTGTTGCAGGTACCAGAACGACAAACATCCCACACACTCAAGGAGTCGATCATGTCCGGATCCAAAGGAAAAGTATGGCTTGCCGCCGCAGCGCTGAGCAGCGCACTGGTTTCAGTGCCCGTGCTGTCTCACTTCGACGACGAGCAGGTGCCCCAGTCCTACCGGCAGTCTTACTTCGCGCTGCTGGCGGCCAACTTCGGGCCCATGGTGGCGGCGGTGAAAGGTGAAATCCCGTGGGACCAGGTAAAAATGGAAAACTGGGCGAATGACCTGGCCGCCCTGTCCACCCTGGACATCATGCGCGGATTTGTCGACGGTTCGGACAAGGGCACTACCCGCGCCAAGCCGGAAATCTGGCAGGACAAGGCGGATTTCACCAGCAAGATGGAAACACTGCACAAGGAACTGGCGAGCCTGCAACAGGTCACGGCCGGTGGTGACAAGGCAGCGATTGGCAATCAGGTCGCCGCAGCGGGCAAGGCCTGCAAGTCCTGCCACGATGACTACAAGGCGGAAAACTACCTGTACTGATTCACCACATCATCGGTGGCGGCGACGGTGCCAGCTGTAACAGCCCCCACAGCGCCAACGCCCATACCAGCGTAACCAACAGTGCGCGCCAGCCGGACACCGGCGCCGAGCGGCCCTCCCGCCCGCTGGCGCTGCCACGCACCATGGCCTGCAGCAGTGGCTCTCGCCGCCAGAACTGGTGATACAGCACCGCGAATATATGCAGGCCCACCAGGGCAAGCAGCAGATAGAACGCCACCTCGTGCACCTGTCCCATCACATCGCGGACGGTGACGTCGGCCGCGTAAAAGAGCGGGCCCTTGAAAAACACATCATCGCTGTTAAACAGCCCGCTGATCGCCTGCAACAGCAACAGCAGCAGCAGGGCGATCACCGACCAGCCGCCCAGTGGATTGTGTCCCGCGCTCCGCGCGCGCTCACCCTGAAGGTAAGCGAGCAGGCGCCCCGGCCCTACCAGGAAATCCGCGAAACGCGAATGGGGACTGCCGATGAAACCCCAGCTGATGCGACTGACCACCAGCACGATAACGCTGTAGCCCAGCCACTGGTGCAGGTCGTAATTTTCTGTTTCGCCGCTCCACCAGGCCAAGGCAACGCAGGCGACCAGCAACCAGTGACAAAGCCGTGTCGGCAGATCCCACAGCAGGTGTTTATCGCCGGCCACAATCAGCCCGGCCGGTAGTGCCTGACCAGCGGTGGATATGCCGCATCCACCTCGTTGTCATGGGTGTACTCCCAGCGCTGTCCCTCCAGGACCGCACGGTGGCGCGCCCCGGCGGTCGCCGGTGTGGCGGTTTCATAACCGGCATCGCCACTGAACATCACCGTCACCTTGCCCCCGTCGATGGCAAACACCGGCAGCACCTCCGGCACGGGACTTTGCCGCTCCTCCGCCACCAGTTGCGCGATGGAGTCATAGGACGCAAGACTGAGCAGGGTCACCAGTGTCGGCGGCAGGATCGCCAGCTTCCCCTCGCGGTGCCGGGCCAGGGCCGCCGCGATCGCTATCCACAGATGGTCGTGAATCTCACCACCGTCGATCACCACATCCTCGCCACCCGCCACCGGCGCCGCGTAAATCCAGGTGGAAAAGCGCTTTGGCTCCGCCACCGGGGTGGTCCAGTGGCTGATCAGTACCATGTCCTCGAGCCGGGGACGCAGGCCCGATTCCTCCCAGGCCTCCCTGGCGGCGGCAATGCGGGAGGCCTGCAGTTCGTCGCCCCCGGCTTCGGCCAGGTCCTCGGGGTCAAGGGCACCACCGGGGAATACCCAGTAGCCGCCCGCGAACATCAGGGCTTTATTGCGTTTCAGCAGCAGGGTCTCCAGTCCTTTCCCGCTTTCCCGCAGCAGCACGACGGTGCTCGCGGGGCGGGGTTGGGCCTGGTCTGCACCTTCAGAACTCGCATTTTGGGAAGCAAACATAATCGACGGTCACAAAGCTGTATTGGAATCGGGAGTCAAACGATACCAGTATTTGCCCCGGCATGGCGAATGCGGGCAACCCGCTCATTTTCGCAGGGCGGTGCATTTGTCGATACCAGGTGCTTTGCCTTCGCGGCGCAAAAATGGAATGCTAGCCGGCATCGTCAGGATTCGCAGCGAACAGCCCTATGGACAGCTTTCAATACCGGCACTGTGGTGCACTGACAGCGATGCTGGCAGCTTTAATGGCAATGTTGCCGTCCCCGGCTCACGCCGCAGGCGACGCCTATGCGGCTGTCGACCGGCAACCCTACCCGCAGCGACCCTACGCCGTGACAGAGCAACGGCAGCCCTGCGCAGATTACGCGCCACTGCGCCGCCCCTTCTTCGGCGACACCCACGTCCATACAGCGTGGTCCTTTGACGCCAGCGCACAGGACACCCGCAATAAGCCGCCACAGGCCTATGACTTTGCCCGGGGCGCCCCGATGGGAATACAGCCATACAATGACAGGAACGAGCCGCTGCGCGAGGTCCTGATAGACCGGCCCCTCGATTTCACCGCGGTAACGGACCACTCGGAATTTTTCGGTGAGATGCGCATGTGCATGACGCCGGGATTGCCCGGCTACTGGCACCCCGTCTGCGTCGCCCACCGCTGGCTCCCGTCCCTTTCCTTCGCCACCTTCGGCGCATACGGCATGGCCAGCAAGAAGCGCTGGGGGTTTTGTGGCGAGCAGCACAGTGACTGCTTCGCCGCGGCCAACAGCACATGGCAGGATATCCAGGACGCGGCAGAGCAGGCCTATGATCGCAGCAGCGACTGCAGCTTTACCAGCTTCGTCGGTTACGAGTGGACTGCCAGCGTCGGGGCCGGCCAGAACCTGCACCACAATGTGATCTTCCGCAACGAACAGGTGCCCGGCCACGCCCTGAGCTGGATAGAGACACCGTCCCAGGTCCAGCTCTGGGATTACCTTGAGCAGCAATGTGTTAGGGACAAGCCCGGCTGCGATGCTGTGGTGATCCCGCATAACGCCAACCTCAGCGGCGGCCTGATGTTCGAAACCGCGCGCGTCACCGACCAGAGCGTGCCGGCGGGGCCGGTAACCGCGCAGGAGGCGGCCCGGCGGGCGCGCTGGAACACCCTGTTCGAGGTGGTACAGCACAAGGGGGCGTCGGAGTGCGACAACCGCAGCGCGGTATGGGCAGGCGATGAATACTGCAGTTTCGAGCTGCTGGATTACGACAGTTTTGGCGGCAAGAACAGCGGCGCCGCCGGCGGTGCTCCGATGGAGTTGCTTACCAGGTTCGCCGACGAAGACTACCTGCCCCCGACCAAGCCGCCCGAGGAGAGGAACTTCCTGCGCTACGCGCTGAAAAAAGGCCTGCAGCAGCAGGCAGAACTGGGCGTCAACAGCTTCAAGTACGGATTGATAGCCAGTACCGACACCCACATCGCCGCACCCGGCCTGGTAATGGAAAAGAATTTCCCTGGCCACGGGGGCGCCGGCATGGGCTCGCGGGACGAGCTTCCTACCGGCCTACCCGACGACATCGAATTCGGGCCCGGCGGGCTGGCTGTGCTGTACGCGGAGGAAAACACCCGGGATGCACTGTTCGCGGCCATGCAGCGAAAAGAGGCCTACGCCACCAGCGGCACCCGCCCGATAGTGCGGTTCTTCGGCGGCTGGGATTACCCCGAGGACCTGTGCGCCGCCGGTGACCAGGTCGCGCGCGGGTACGCCGGTGGCGTGCCGATGGGGGGAGACCTGCCGCCGCCGCCGGCCCCGGGAGCCAGGCCCCGCTTCCTGGTCTCGGCGGCGTTCGATCCCGGTACCGATGAATATCCGGGCGCCCAGCTGCAGCGCATCCAGCTGGTCAAGGGCTGGTACAAAGGTGGCGAGCTCGAAGAAAGGGTGCTCGACGTGGCCGGCGGCCCCAACGACGCGGGCGTCGACATCGACACCTGCGCTCGGCACGGCGCGGGTCACCGCCAGTTGTGCACTGTCTGGGAAGACAGCGACTTCGACCCGGAGGCGCAGGCGTTTTACTACACCCGTGTGCTGGAAAACCCGAGTTGTCGCTGGCAACGGTACTGGTGTTCCGCCGCAGGCGTTCGCTGTGACGATCCCGCCAGCATTGGCGAGGGCATGCAGCAGTGCTGCACCGGCGATCAGCCGAACGTCATCCAGGAACGGGCCTGGAGCTCGCCTATCTGGTATACGCCGGGAGACTGACGCCGCACCGGAACAGCGCCGCGCATACCGGGTGGTGGTTCAGGGCGCGACCCGGGCGGCCATGCCCAGGTCATAGCCCAGGCTGCGGGCACGCTCGGCCGCCTGCCGCCGGGCATCCCCCGACCGGGTTGCCACCCAGAGGTTGGTACAGCGCGTGCCCGACCGGCAGAAGGCGAACAGCGGCCGCGACTCGTCATCGAACAACCTGGCCATTTGGGTGACACCCGCACCGGGGAAATCCAGCGCCGTCACGGGCAGGTGATAGTAGTCGAGACCCGCTGCCAGGGCGGCGGCGGCAAACTGCGCGCTGCCGGGTTGGCCGGCCTCCTCCCCGTCCGGCCGGTTGTTCACCAGCACCTTGTATCCGGCGGCGGCTATCTGCGGGACCTGCTCGAGGCTGATCTGCCCGGCCACTGCGATGGTCTCGGTAAGCTTGACTGCGTTCATGGCCGGCTCCCGTTATTCACTTGTCCGCGCGCCCGCTGTGGCCTCGTCCAGGCCCTCGCGTAACTGGCTCGCCCAGCGCCCCAGGATACGCCGCGCGTCGGCCTGGTTGGTGACGGAGTTGGTCCACTGCATGCGATAGCTGTCACCGGCAGTGCGCGGGTCTATTACCCGCACCAGGATTTCACCCGTGGTGCCGTCGAGCACCTCCAGCAACAGGGTCATCTGCCCCGCCTCGGTGGTATAGCTGCGCTGCCGACCCGCCGAGCCCGTGTCAGGTGCGGCAATATCGAGGTTGATAATGGCCGGGCGCAGCACCAGCACCTGCTCACCATCATTGAAACTCTCCACCAGCTGGTAGGGTGGCGCCTGCTCCAGCGCCTCGCGGAAATACCTGTCGCAGGCATCGCTGAGCCGGTCCCGGATAGCATCGACTTCTTTCTGGGTCACGCGGCTGCTCAGGTCCACGCTGGAATTGTTCTGGTCGCGCATCCAGTTCTTCCTGAACGCCACCTCGCACTTGGCCAGGCCATAGGCCTCATAGCCGGTCAGGTCCGCGTCGGGACGCTTGTAAACCGTGCCAAAACGCGCATTGGGCACCAGTACCAGGCCGTCGTAACTCTGCGGCGGTGGGGTGGTGCTGCAGGCTGCCACCAGCCCCGCAACGGCGGCCAGCGACAGTGCCCTCAGGGTGCGTGCGTATCTCATGGCTGATCTCTCCGGGTGGTGGGGTTATGGCCTGCAGCTCAAGTTGAATAATCATACCATCTTCGCGGCCCGGGCAAAGTCCCCGCGGTTTCGCACCGATAGTTGATGGCGATCAAGTCTGCGAGTTTGCAGTTGTCATTTAATGCGCAAGCAGAAGCAAAAATAATCATTAAAGGTATTCTGGCCGCCTACATGAGGTATCGCTGTTTTTTGCCGGTTGTTGTCCCCTCGCTCTGCCTGCTGCTGTCAGCGATGGCGGTGCCGGCGGCGATACCGGCCTATGCGCCCATCATGCCACTGGCATCCCGCTCCCTCCTGCTGGATATCACTGCCGCCGGCAGCCGCCTGGTCGCGGTTGGTGAGCGCGGCCATATCCTGTACTCGGATGACCGGGGCCGCGATTGGCTGCAGGCCAGGGTGCCCACCACCCAGATGCTGACCAGCGTTTTCTTCATCGACGGAAAACACGGCTGGGCAGCCGGCCACGATGGCCTGATCCTGGCAAGTGATGACGGGGGTGAAAACTGGCGGGTCCAGCGCGATGGCCTGGCAGTCCAGCACCAGGCCAATATTGAGCTGCGTGAAACTGCCCATCGAAAGCTCGAGGAACTGTCACAGGACCTTGAAACGGCGAGCGGGGAAACACGGGCGCAACTCGAACCGCAACTCAAAGACGCCCGCGCTGACCTCGAGGACGCTGAGCTCGCGCTGGCAGAGGCGTTATTCACCTCACCCCTGATGGATGTCTGGTTCCAGGACAGCAACCGGGGCTGGGCGGTGGGCGCCTTCGGCACCCTGGTGTTCACCGGCGACGGTGGCCAGCACTGGGCAACGCGAGCGCAGGACCTGGACAACCCCGACGAGTTCCACCTCAACACGATTACCGGGGATGGCAGGGGTCGGGTATTCATCGCCGGCGAGGGCGGCGCAATGTTCCGTTCCGTGGACGGCGGGCAAACATGGGAAACACTGGCATCGCCGTATGATGGCAGCTGGTTCGGCAGTGTCTACGATGCCCGTCACCAGATCCTGCTGGTATTCGGCTTGCGCGGCACGCTGTACCGCTCTGCCGACTTCGGTACGACCTGGGAGCCCTTGCTCAATGACAGTACCAGCACGCTCGCCGGGGGCAGCACCTCCGCTGACGGGGCCATCGTGCTGGCGGGTGGCGGCGGCACCGTGTTGTCCAGTACCGACGGCGGCCTCTCGTTCCAGCGCACCATCCTGCCAGGGCACCACAGCCTGAGCGCCGGCCTCAGCCTGGGCCCCGAGCTGGTGCTGGTCGGCCAGGGCGGCGTCGAACTCTTCCAGGGCGCGCGCAATGGCCGGTAATCCAGGGCGCCGGGGCCCGGAACACCTGCACACCTACCATCCCGGCGAGGAGGAGGTCCTGCTGGAGCGCGTCATCTTCGCCTTTCGCCCTGCGTTGCTCATTGCCTTCGCACTGGCGACACTGTTTTTCGGCTACCAGGCTGTCGGTGTCAGGCCGGATGCGAGCTTCGAAAAGATGATCCCCATGGAGCATCCGTATATCCGTGCTTTCATGAAGCACATTTCTGACCTGGGCGCTGCGGGAACCAGCGTCACGGTCGCGGTGGAGCACACCACCGGCGACATTTTCGATCCCGACTACCTCGACCTGCTGCAGCAGGTCAACGACGAGGTATTCTACCTCCAGGGCGTTGACCGCAACCGGATGCGATCGCTGTGGACCCCCAATGTGCGCTGGACGGAGGTGACCGAAAAGGGCTTTGAAGGCGACAAGGTCATCGACTCGGATTACGACGGCTCCGAGCAGGCCATGGTACAACTGAGGAGGAATATCCTGCGTTCCGGCGAGGTCGGCAGACTGGTGTCGGACAACTTCCGTTCCAGCATCGTGCAGGCGCCCCTGATCGATACCGACCCGACCAGTGGCGAACCGCTGGATTACTGGGCGCTGTCAAAGGCCCTGGACCAGAACGTCCGGGAAAAGTATGAACGCCTGTCGATCGACAGTAACGGCCAACCGACGGTAAAAATCCACATCATCGGCTTCGCCAAGATCATTGGCGACCTGCTCGACGGTATCACCGCCATCGTTGTCTTTGCCGTCATCACCCTGCTGATCACCTCCATACTGCTGTTCCTGTATACCCGCAGCCTGCGCGGCACCCTGTCGCCCCTGCTGTGCTCCATCATCGCGGTGGTCTGGCAGCTGGGTCTGCTGACCACCCTGGGCTACGGCCTCAATGCCTACTCAATACTGATCCCCTTCCTGGTGTTCGCCATCGGGGTCAGTCACGGCGTGCAGGTGGTCAACGCCTTCCTGGGGGAGAGCATCGCCGGCTACGACAGGCGGGACAGCGCCCGGCGCGCCTTTCGCGCGCTCTATGTTCCGGGCATGACGGCGCTGGTCTCCGACGCCATAGGCTTCGTCACCATGGTGCTGATCCCCATCCAGGTGATCAAGGACCTGGGCATCGCCGCCAGCATTGGGGTCGCGGTCGTGGTACTGACCAACCTGGTACTGTTACCGATCATGATGTCCTATATCGGCGTCACGCTGAAAACACTGGAGCACCACCGGGCGGCCCGCAGCAGCGACATCGTGCGGCGTACAGCCTGGCGCCGGCTGTCCGGGCTGGCCAGCGCGCGGGCCGCCCCGCTGTCGATCGCAGTGGCCGCCAGCGGTTTTGCGCTCGGCATCTACGGCGGCCAGAACCTGCAGATCGGCGATCTCGACCCGGGCGCCCCGGAACTGCACCCGGATTCCCGTTACAACCGCGACAACCAGTACATTACCGACAACTACGCCACCAGCTCCGACATACTGGTGGTTATGGTGGAGACAGAAGAGGAACAGTGCGCGCAGTACCGCAACCTGGAACTGGTTGATCGTTTCACCTGGCATATGCAGAACGTGCCCGGCGTGAGCTCTGTCACGGGCGCGACCGAAGTCTCCAAACTGTTCGCGGCGGGCTACAACGAGGGCAATCTCAAGTGGGCCACGATCAACCGCGACCAGCGCCTGCTCGGCTCCACGTTCGACCAGATGCCCGGCGCCCTGATGAACACCAGTTGCAGCCTGTTACCGGTGGTGCTCTACCTTAGCGACCACAAGGCCGAAACCCTGCAGCGGGTGGTCGACGCCGCAGAGGAATTCGCCGCACGCAACCGGCAGGAGGGCATACATTTCGCGCTGGCGGCCGGCAACGCCGGCATCGAGGCCGCCACCAACCAGGAAATCGCCACCGCGCAGACGCGCATGATGGTGCTGATCTACAGCGTCGTGGGCGCGCTGGTGTTTTTCAGTTTCGCCTCCTGGCGGGCCGTCATATGCATCATGGTGCCGCTGGCGCTGACATCCTTCCTGGCCCAGGCCCTGATGGCCTGGCTGGGAATCGGTGTGAAGGTCGCCACCCTGCCCGTCATCGCGCTGGGCGTCGGGGTGGGCGTCGACTACGGGATTTACATCTACAGCAAGCTGGCCTACTTCCTGCGCCGCGGCATGGGCATACAGGAGGCGTACTACCACACTCTCACCACTACCGGCGAGGCGGTCAGCCTCACCGGTGTGATGCTGGCGGTGGGCGTTGCAACCTGGATCTGGTCGCCGATCAAATTCCAGGCGGACATGGGCCTGCTGCTGACCTTCATGTTCCTATGGAATATGGTGGGCGCCTTATGGCTGCTGCCGGCACTGGCCCACTACCTGGTCAAGCCGGAGAGCTTTGTGGCAAGCGGGATTGTAAACGGGCCGAAGGCGAGGCCCACATAATGACTGATTTGGTGCTGTAGGAATGCGCCGAGTCACCGGCAAGCAGGTGGGACACTCTATGGATCGACACTGCCACGCAGGCATGAGGAATTGCGCGAGGATCGCAGCAGCCGCGACGCTGGCGACCTATGCCTGCGGCGTTCACGCCGTGAGACTGGAGTTTGGCGACACCGACGAATGGCAGCTCGACTGGGATACCAATATCGCCTACACCGCACAGTGGCGGGTGGCGAAACAGGACGACGACCAGTTCGCCTACAAGGAGGTGGGAGGGAGCGACCCGATCGCCTCATTCAAACGGCACACCGTATTGATCAACGCCAATGACGGCGACAACAATTTCAATCGCAGCCTGGTCCAGAACAAGGCCTCGTTTGTCACTGAGACGGACCTGAAGTGGCGCAGCTATGGTCTGTTCACCCGGGCCCGTGGCTACTACGACGACGTCTACGACCAGCACACCGACCAGAACGCGCAGGACTTCCTGAGCTATAACTCGGGCAACTCCCCGGCCATCGGCGGGACCACCGGGTTCCGGCGATTCCCCGACGCGACCATCGACAAGCACCGCGACCGGCTGGAAATGCTCGACTATTTTGTGTACGCCAGCGGCGAGCTGGCCGGCGATCACCTCTACAACGTCAGGCTGGGTAGCCAGGTCATCAATTGGGGCGAGGCCACCTTCACCTCTGGCATCAACGGTCTGCAAAACCGCGCCGATCTCATTGCGCGCAACACCCCCGGCGTCGAGGTGAAGGAAATCCTGCTGCCCACCGGGGCGATTTACGGCCAGGTGGACCTGGTGAGCGACATCACCTTCGAGGCCTATTACCAGTACGAATGGAAAGAGACCGAACTCAACGGTGTGGGCAGTTTTTTCAGTGACCGCGATTTCCTCGGACCCGGAGCGGAAAATTTCCTGATCAGCCTGGGCCCCGATAATTTCCTGGTTGCCCCCAGGACCAGGGACGAGGGAGCCTCCGACAGCGGCCAGTGGGGCTCGGCCCTGCACTGGATCGTACTGGGCGATACCGACCTGGGCTTTTACTACATCAACGCCCACAGCAAGGCACCCGCCTACCGCCTCAACTACAACGGTGCCCTGCCCAGGGATTACACCATCGTGTACTTCGAGGATATCCAGGGCTACGCCACCAGTTTCACTACGGTGATGGCGGACACCAATGTACAGGGTGAAGCCTCCTACAAAACGGGCGTGCCGGTCGTACTACTCAGCGGTGAGCCCGTGGACGGCGACCTGGCCGCCTATCAGTTGGGCGGTTCCTATGTGTTTGAACCGAGCCCCCTGTGGGACGACGCCAGCCTGACCTTCGAACTGGCCGGCGCATATATTACCTCGCAGGACAGCGCCGAACTGCTGTATGACGATCACGGCACCGTCCTCAACCTGCGTTTTGAGGTGTCTTACCTGAACCTGTGGCCAGGCCTGGACCTCAAGGTGCCCATATTCTTCCGTCGCGGCCTTGACGGCAATATCCTGGAAAGCGAGATGGTGGAAGACTCCTCCGCCATCAATGTCACCTTCCAGTTCGTCTACCTGAACAATTTCACCATGTCGCTGGGATACTCGAATTTTTTCGATGGCGGGGAATACAGCTATATCGATGATCGCGACAATGTATCGCTGAATGTCTCTTACAGCTTCTGACAGATTTACGAGGATGAGTCTATGGGCCTGATCAAAAGTACCGTAATCACGCTGGCGCTGGCGCTACTGGCAGGCGGCGCGATGGCACAACGCATGTCACCTGAGAACGTGGCGCGCCTGGGCAAGGATCTCAATCCTATCGGCGGGATCAAGGCGGGCAGTGAGGACGGGCTGATACCGCAGTGGACCGGCAACGTGGTCGGCCTGCCCGCAGGATTGAAGTGGGATGGCCCCGGCACAACCAACCCCGATCCCTGGCCACAGGAACAGCCCCTGTTTGTCATCAGCGCGGATAACCTGGACCCGTACCGCGCGCGCCTGAGCCCGGGGCAGATCGCCATGTTCGAAACCTACCCGGACACATTCCGCATGCCGGTGTATCCCGGCCACCGTGAATTCGCCTACTACCCGCAGTTCTACCAGAAGGTGCTCTACAACGCCGAACACGCCCAGTTGGTGAACGACAACGAGGGTATCACCGGCTTTGTCGGTGGTGCGGCCTTTGTGGTGCCGAGCAACGGCCCGGAAACCATCTGGTTTACCCGTACTACCGGCGCCTTTGAGACCATGGACGGTGAATACAGCGACATCGCCGTGTTTCCCAACGGCACCCGCTCCACCCGGCGCTCCAGGTTTCTGCAGGAATCGCCCTACGCCAGTCGCAGCAACCCGATCACGGCGGAGTACGAATACCCGAAACTGGGCGAGTACGCCGGTTATATCATGACGTACGTCACGGAACCGGCCCGGGACAAGGGCCTGATCACCTCCATTTTTGAACCCTACGATTACGCCAAAAACGCCCGCGAAGTGTGGCGTTATTTGCCGGGCTCGCGCCGGGTACGGCGCGCGCCCACCGTGGGTTTCGATACCCCCGACGGCCCCGGTGGGCTGAAAACCGTGGACGAGGTGCGCGGCTTCAACGGCTCGATGGAGCGCTTCGATTGGGAGCTGCTCGGGCGCCAGGAGATATTCGTCCCCTACCACAACTACCGGTTTGACGATCCCAGTCTAAGCTACGATGAACTGCTGACGAAATTCCACGCCAACCCCGACTACATGCGCTACGAACTCAAGCGCGTGTGGGTGGCGCAGGGCACGCTGAAAGCGGGGGAGCGCCATATCTACGGCAAACGCCGGGTGTATGTGGACGAGGACACCGGGTTCGCGGTGATCACCGAAAACTACGACGGCCGTGGCGAATTGTGGAAGGTGGTGTTGACCAACAATATTTACGATTACGGGGGCCAGGGTTACGCGCGGCGCGCACAGATGTACCACGACCTGCGCGCAGGCGCCTATATCGCCGAGCGGCTGATCAACGACAGCGCCCCCATGTTGTACGATGTCAATCCGATGAAGGGGCCGGCCTACTTTTCACCCAGTAACGTGCGCAAGCTGGGCAAGCGCTAGCCACCGGCGCCGCAATACCTTTCAGGGTCCGGCCGCCAGCGCGGCCAGCCCTTCCCACAGCAGTTTGGCGCCTATCACCAGCAGGCAGACACTGATCACCTGGTAGTAGAACGTGGCGCCGGAGCGCTTTACCAGTTCGTGTCCGATTTTCACCCCCAGCGGCGCCAGCGGCACCAGCGCCAGCGAATACACCAGGTTGTCCGCGGTGAACTGGCCCAGGGCGTAGTACGGCACCAGCTTGGTCGTGTTGACTACAGCGAAAAAAATGCCGGCGGTGCCTGCGAACAAGAGCGGGCTGAGTTGCTTGGGTTGCAGGTACATGGTGAACGGCGGTCCGCCCGCGTGTATGCTGAAACTGGTAAAGCCGGCCAGGGCACCCAGCAGCCCCCCCGCTACCCGGCTGTGCTCCCCGCTCGCCCGCGTCTGCCAGCCCAGTAACTGCTGGGCGCCAAAACCCAGTGCCAGGGCACCGATAAGCACCCGCATGTAGTGCTCATTCATCGCGCCCGCGGAGACATAGCCGATGAAAATACCCAGCAGCGCACCGGGCAGGAGATACCACAGGGCGACGCGATCGAATACGCCCCAGTAGGTCTTTACCACGAACGCATCCATCACCACCAGGATGGGCAGGAGGATGGCGGCAGCCTGGGTGGGCGGCATCACCAGTGCCATCATGGGCACTGACAGAATTGAAATGGCACCGCCAAAGCCGCCCTTGGCGATGCCGTACAACATTACCGCGGGGATACTCGCCAGGTAGAACCAGGGATCGTCGAACAAGGGGCTCAGTCGATCAGGCCGAATTCACCGCCCAGTATCTCGATAATCTCCGCCCTGGGGTTGTCGGGGATATGCAGCTTGTGGCCGAGAATCTTCCCGGCGATCCCGACATAGGTATCGGACACCGCCATCAACACCCGGGTGGGCAGGGCGTTGTCCCTGGCCAGGGCCATGCGCTCGGGCATCCTGTCCTTGTTCAGCAGGATGTCGGGGTCGGGGAAGTGCTGCAGCAACAGTTGGCGGAAATCCTCCTTGGAATTCTCCACCACCCTGCCCTCGCGCCACGCCGGCCCGTCCCAGATACGCGAGGAGTCCGGTGTCCCGACCTCGTCCATGTAGATCAGCTTGTCCTGGCCGGTCCGGTCGGTGACGTAGCCGAACTCGAACTTGGTGTCGACAAACACCTGGTCCAGCCTGGCCAGTTCGCGGCTGATCAGCTCGAAGCCTTCACGCAACAGGGTCTCATAGCGATCCACGTCGGCGGTGTTGCGAAAATTGAAGGCCGCGTAATTGTCGATAATATCGGTGCGGGTGATATTCACATCGTCCGCCGCCGGCACACCGGGGATACCGGTGAGAATCCCCTTGGTGGACGGCGTGATCAGCAACTCCGGCAGTTTCTGGTCGCGCTGCAGCCCATCGGGAATCTTGATACCGCAGAATTCGCGCTCGCCCTTGGCATAGGCGCGCCACATGGAGCCGGTAATATACTGGCGGGCAATAGCCTCTATCATCACCGGCCGCGCCTTCTGCACTATCCACACCAGCGGGTGGGGAATTTCGAGGATGTGGCTGTCGGCCAGTCCCTGTTCCCGGAACAGGCGAAACCAGTGGTTGGAGATAGCGTTGAGGGCCGCACCCTTACCCGGGACGCCCCGCATGCCACCCTCGCCGTGCCAGATACAGTCGAAAGCCGAGATGCGATCACTGATCACCATGATGGCCAGTGGCGCATCAGCGGCCACATCGTAGCCCCGGTCGGCGACCAGGCGGGCGCTGTCCGCCGCCGTCAACCAGTAAACCGAGCGGACCTTACCACTGTGCACCGGGGCACCGGTGCGAATGGGGAGATCGTTGTTAACCGCTAGTACCTTGTCGGCAAGACTCATGGTGTCAGGTCCTGTGTGTGTCTGAAATATGTTCCCTGGCGGCAACAACCCGCACTGGATTACAGCCCGCCGCCACAAGGGCGCCAATGGTAGCAGAGCCCGGCGCCGGCAGCATCCTGCGAAGGCATCTTATGGGGCGGCACTGCTCCGCGCCGCCCCCCTGTGCTCCCGCAGGACGCGGTATTCCGGCATTTCGCTGCCGGGTGGCGCTGTGCCCGTGGGATTTTCCGTCATCCGGGGTGCCCGGATCGGGACACGGGGCACTTGAAAGCATAAAATGGCGCACTAACCGCAACACCTTAAGCGCAACCAGAGGATACGGATAATGCAACAGGCACAAACACCCTACCAGTTACTGGGTGAGCAGGGCATACGCGACTTATGCGACGCGTTTTACGATATCATGGATACCCTGCCCGAGGCCGCCGGGGTGCGTGCCATGCACGCCCGCGACCTCGCACCGATGAAAGGCAAGCTGGCGGAATACCTGATCGGCTGGATGGGCGGCCCACCCCTGTACGCCGACAAATATGGCACAGTCTGTATGACCACTCCCCACGAGCACTACCACATTGGTCCAGAGGAGCGGGATCAGTGGTTGCTGTGCATGGACCGGGCCCTGGAGCACACCGGCGCGAGCGAAGAGGTATTGGCGATGCTCAAAGTACCGTTGTTCCGTATCGCCGACGCCATTCGCAACAGGGAAGGCCCCAGTGCCGCAACATCCGATCCGAACATCATAGCCGCCGGCTGATCGGGACAAGCTGATGAAGACTGCTCTGTCGGGCGCGTCCTGCGCCGCCCTCGCCCTCGCCCTCGCCCTGCACCTGCCGGCGGCCCTCGCCCAGGTGAACGCGCCCGAACAGGTGCTCGTTACCGCCTCTCAGGTACCGGAAGACGGCGCGAAGTTGCCGCTGGCCTGGTCCAGCATCAGCGAGGAAGCGCTCGCCCTGGTCGGCCACACCCACATCAACGAGGCGATGCAGCAGGTCGCCGGTGCCTGGATTGCCAGGGGCAACGGCCAGGAGAGCCTTATCGCCCTGCGCTCACCGGTACTGACCGGGGCGGGCAGCTGTGGCGCCTTCCTGGTCGCGGGTGACGGCATCAGCCTGCGGGCGCCCGGTTTTTGCAACGTCAACCAGCTGTTCGACGCCAATACCGAACAGGCCGGGCGCATCGAGGTGATCAAGGGGCCGGCCACCTCGCTCTACGGCTCCAACGCCATGCACGGCCTGATCAATGTACTGAGCGCCGCTCCCAGCGACGAGGTGGACCAGAATATCGCCGTCGAGGCGGGCCCCTGGGATTACTACCGCGCCAAGTACCGTTACAGCAATACCGTGGGCGCCCACGGGGTCAGTGTGCGCGTCAATGGCACCACCGACGGCGGCTACCTCGATGACGCAGGCTACGACCAGCAGAAAGCCACCCTGCGCTATGATTACGGGGGTGAGCAGTGGCGCGCCAGCTCCGTCCTGGACTTTGCCAACCTCAACCAGGAGACGGCCGGTTACCTGTCCGGTTACAAGGCGTACCAGGACGCCAGCATCAGGCGCGACAATCCCAATCCCGAGGCCTACCGCGATGCCCGCTCGCTGCGGCTCCATACCGCGTTCAGCCGCGCCCTCGATAACCGCAATACCCTGACCATCACGCCCTACCTGCGCGACAACCAAATGAAGTTCCTGCAGCACTTCGTACCCTGGCAGCCGGTGGAAAAAAATGACCAGAGCAGCCTGGGGCTGCGCACAGCGCTCAATACTGACCTGGCCGACAGCAGCTGGGCCACCGGCCTTGAACTCGAGTACACCGAAGGTCACCTGGAGGAATACCAGCGGGACGATTTCTCGCCCAACCAGCCGGCGGGAGTCCACTATGATTACGCGGTAGGCGCATCGGTGGCGGCCGCTTTCAGCCAGTGGCGGGCCAGCCTTGGCAATGACTGGGAACTGAGCGCGGGCCTGCGCCTGGAGTACACCTATTACGATTACGACAACCGGGCCAGTGACGGCTCCGCCTGCGGGCCCACCGCCAGTGCCTGCCGTTTCTACCGCCCCGCCGACCGCGATGACGACTACACCGACTGGAGCGCCAACGCCGGCGCCAGTTACAGCGTGGCGGTGGACACCCTCGTATACCTGCGCCTGGCCAACGGCTTTCGCGCGCCCCAGACCGCGGAACTGTATCGGCTGCAGTCGGGCCAGGCGGAGGCCGACCTGGACTCGGAAGAGCTCAGTAATATCGAATTGGGCCTGCGCGGCGCCTGGCGCGAGCAGTTGGAGTACGACCTGTCGGTCTATCTCATGCACAAGGACAACGTGATTTTCCAGGACGCCAATCGCTACAATGTCAGCGGCGCCAAAACCCGTCATTACGGCGCCGAACTGAGCCTGGACTACCGCTTGAATGACCACTGGTATGCCCGCCTGGACGGCACCTGGGCCAGCCACACCTACGACAGCGAGATCAACCTGCTGGGCAGCAGTGCGAGCCTCAAGGGCAACACCATAGAGGGCGCGCCGGAGGCGTTTGGCAGCGCGCGCATCGGCTGGAACTTCCCCGCCCTGGCGGACCGCGACGGCACCCTGGAGCTGGAGTGGGTGTACCTGGATTCTTACTACCTGGAGCCGGAAAACGAGCACCAGTACGACGGCCACTCACTGTTCAACCTGCGGGTATCGGCCAGGGTCGATACCCGCTGGCGGGGCACCCTGCGTATCACCAATCTGCTGGACGAAGACTACGCCGAGCGCGCGGATTACGGTTTCGGGGAATACCGCTATTTCGTCGGCCAGCCCCGCGGCGCCTACCTGGAAATCAGTTACCAGTTCGGTACCTGACGCGGGCGCTGCGGCTAGCGCAGCACGCCGATACCCACCCCGTCGCGCACCTTCTGCATCAGCGGCACACTGTACTCGCGCGCCCGCCCGGCACCTTTCTTCAGCACGGCCTCGATGTGGCCCGGATCATCCATCAACTGCCGGTAGCGCTCACGCGCCGGCGCCAGCTGGCTGTTCACCAGCTCGAACAGCTGTTTCTTGGCCTCGCCCCAGGCGATACCGTTGTCAAACTCGCGGCGCATGCGGGCGGTCTCGTCCGGAGAGGCGAACGCCGCCCATACCTGGAACACGGTGGAATCATCCGGGTCCTTGGGCTCGCCGGGCTCCAACAGGTTGGTCTTGATCCTGTTGATACTCTTGCGCAGCGCCTTCTCGCCCTCGAACAGCGGGATGGTGTTGCCGTAGCTCTTGCTCATCTTGCGCCCGTCCAGCCCCTGTAGCACGGCGACACTGTCATCCACCACCGCCTCCGGCAGGGTAAACACATGGGCGAAATTATGGTTGAAGCGCTGGGCGATATCCCGCGCCATCTCGACATGCTGGACCTGGTCTCGCCCCACCGGAACATGGCTGGCGTTGAACATCAGGATATCCGCCGCCATCAGTACCGGGTAGCTGAACAAGCCCATGGTGATACCGAAGTCGGGGTCCTCGCCCGCCCCCTCGTTGGCCTGTACCGCCGCCTTGTAGGCGTGGGCACGATTCATCAGGCCCTTGGCCGCGTTGCAACTGAGCACCCAGGTCAGCTCGGGAATCTCGGGAATATCCGACTGGCGGTAAAAAAGAGCCTGGTCGGTATCCAGCCCGAGGGCCAGCCAGGTCGCTGCGATTTCCTTGCTGGACTGACGCACCACTTGCGGGTCCTGGCATTTGATCAGGGCATGGTAGTCCGCCAGGAAAAAAAAGGAATTGATGGACGAATCCCGGGACGCCGCGATGGCCGGGCGAATCGCCCCGACATAGTTACCGAGGTGGGGTGTACCGCTGGGGGTGATTCCCGTGAGAAAGCGCTGCCTGGTCATGCAAAATCGCCTGCTGTGAAAAACGGCCAATGATACTGGCTCTGGCCGGCAGAGGCTATCCCGGCGGGCGCGGCAGCCCCTGCAGTAATTGCCGGTACTGCGCTTGCAGTTGCGCCCGACCGAAGGCGGAGACATCCGGGGCCTGCACCCTGCCCTGTGCCAGGTCCGCCGCCAGGGCACAAACCAGTGCCGCCGCCGCAGCCGCCTCCCGTGCCGGGTCGTCGGGGTGCGAGTCATAGCGGAACCGGGCCGGGTAGATCTCCGGGTAAGCCTGCCGGTCGGGCACCGCCGGCAGGCAGCCGCTGGCGACCGCCTCCAGCACAGCCACGCCCTGGAATTCATGACTCGCGGTAGACAGCACCACATCCGCTGCGCGCAACAGGGCGCGGTAGTCAGCGACTGCCGGCAGGTAACCAAAATGCACCAGGCGATGCGCGAATTCGCTCTCCATGCGGGAGAATACCGGGGGCGCACTGCGAAACTGCTGGCCGGCGAGCGCCAGTTCATAGTCCAGCCCGGCGCGCTCCAACTCGCCCAGTACCTGCCGCAGGGTGTCCCCGCCCTTGTCATGTTCAAAGCGGCCGCTCCACAGCAGGCGCAGCGGCCGCCGCGGGTACACACCGGCAACACCCGGCCAGTGGGCACTCGCGTCCGCGCAGGCACCGGTATCGATGGGCACCGGCAAAACATGCGACTTGTCCGCGAGCCTGGCCGTCACTGCGGGGGGTACCTTATCCGGCAGTTTGCGCAGCAGCGTATCGACTCCGGCGAGGAAGGTATCGCGGTTGCAGGCGGAATTGAACGCCAGGGCATCGGCGGCCAGCGCCGCGTAGAGACTCACCATCTGCGCCTCCAGCAAGCCGGGCCGGCCGTCCTGTTGCGGATAGTCGAACTGGTTTTCATGAAAGTACAACAGTGTTGGCAATCGGCTCAGCGCCGGTACCAGTCCACGCAATGTGGCCAGATCCACCATGGAGGTGGCCACCAGCAGTTCGTATTCCGCCTCCAGCAGGGGACGCTCTGCCAGCGACCAGTACAGGGGGTTGCCGCGCACCCGCCAGCTGAAATGTCGCGGCGGCAGGCTGAGTACCTGCCACTGCCAGTGCGGCAGCATGGCCTGCAGGCTGCGCTGCCAGTACACGTGGCTCTGGGCCGCATAGGCGGACAGCAGCAGGACGTTCATGGCGTCAACGGGCTGACAACGGCCCCCGGTAATCGTAGAAGCGGCGCAGCACGCGGCACAGGTCCCGGGCATCGCGGGCGCCGGCGGTTTCCCGGATCGAGTGCATGCCCAGTGTCGGCACGCCGATATCGATGGTCCGTACCCCGGTCGTGCCCGCCGTAATGGGGCCGATGGTACTGCCGCAGCCCATATCGCTGCGCACCACAAACGCCTGCACAGGCACCTCTTCTGCCGCCGCGAGCATGCGGAAAAACCCGGTGGTCTCGCTGTTGGACGCATACCGCTGGCTGGCGTTGACCTTGATCACCGGACCCCGATTCATCAGGGGGCCGTGATTTTCATCGTGGCGGTCGGAAAAGTTCGGATGGATGGCATGGGCGTTGTCGGCGGAGATCATCAGCGAGCGCTCGATAAGCTGCGAGTAGTCCTGCTCGCTGCCCGCGATCCGTTTTAACAGGGAGCCCAGCATCGGGCCCCGCGCACCGGCCGCCGACAGGCTGCCCACCTCCTCGTGGTCATTGCAGGCCAGCAGGCCGCTGGCGGCGCCGTCGCCCTGGAGCAGGGCCTGCAGGCCGACAAAACAGCTGAGCAGGTTATCCAGCCGCGCCGAGGCAATGAAATCACCCTGCAGGCCGATCACCGCCGGTGCCTGCGTGTCGTAAAAGGACAGTTCGAAATCCAGTACCTGCTGTACTTCGCAGCCGGGATGCTCCTCCAGCAGGCGCGTTTTCAGCAGGGCTCGAAAATCGGCGGGGTCCTCCCCGGCCTGCTGGAACAGGATAGGCAGGATGTCGGTCTGCGCATTGACCGTCCGGTCCTTGTTGGCTTCCCGGTCCAGGTGAATAGCCAGGCTGGGAATCGTCGCCACCGGCACCCGGTAGTCGATCAGCGCCGTCCGCAACTGGCCATCTCCGGACTGGAAGCTAACCCGGCCGGCCAGGGAGAGGTCGCGATCGAACCAGGGATTAAGCAATGCGCCACCGTAGACCTGCACTCCCAGCTGGAAGCAGCCGTTGCGCAATTTTTCCGGGGCGGGCTTTACCATCAGACAGGGGCTGTCGGTGTGCGCCCCGACCATGCGCATGCCCTCCAGTGGTGGCGACTGTCGGCCGCACACAAACGCGATGAGGGAGCTGCCGTTGCGGGTCAGGTAATACCGGCCGCCTGCCTCCAGCTGCGGCATGGACTGTTCATCCAGCTCGACAAAGCCGCCCGCACGAAGCCGTCGGATCATTTCCGCCACGGCGTGAAAGGGTGTAGTGGCACTGCCGATAAAGTCGCACAGCTCTTTATTGAATTCATTCTGGTTCATGGCATATCCACCGATGGAGGAAATCGTTCAGGTAAGCCAGAGGCCGTAGAGCACGGCAGCCAGCAACACCCGGTAGTAGACGAAGGGCATGAGGCCCATGCGGTCGAGCAAGCGCAGGAAGGCGGCAATGCACAGGTAGGCGGTGATGCCGGACACCAGCGCCCCCATTCCCAGCAACAGCCAGTCAACGCTTGCAGCCGCACGCGCCAGCTCCCAGACTTTCAGTGTGCCCGCTCCGGCAATGACGGGAATTGACAGCAGGAACGAGAACCGCGCTGACTCCTGTCGACCCATACCCAGCAGCAGCGCGGCGGTGATGGTGACGCCGGAGCGCGACACACCGGGAATCGGGGCGATGGCCTGGGCCAGGCCGATCAGCAGTGCTGTCGCGAGTCTGAGCGGCACCCCGTTGGCCGCCTTCCCTGCACGCCTGTCCGCGACGCCCAGCAGCAGGCCAAACAGCAGGGTGGTGGTGGCGATCACGGGCAGGGTCCGCAACCGGGTTTCGACATAGTCGCCGGCGATAAAGCCGACGAGTATGACCGGCAGGGTTGCCAGCGCGAGGTACCAGACCAGGCGACTGTCGGCATTTGCCGGGGCGCCAGCCAGCGAGCCAAACCAGCTGCCAGCCATGCGGGCGAGATCGGCGCGGTAGTACAGCAGCACCGCCGACAGGGTACCCACATGCACCGCGACATCGAAGGCCAGGCCCTGGTCGGGCCAGCCCAGGACCAGCGAGGGAATCACCAGGTGGGCGGAGCTCGAAATGGGCAGGAATTCTGTCAGGCCCTGCAACATCGCCAGCAAAATGGCCTGGTAGGTATCGATCATGGGTTCTTGCCCTGCTCCGCCAGCTTCTTCCAGTTGATTTCATCGCGCACATACAAGGGCTGCACCTGCTGCGGCTGTTGCACCTCGTCCCGTGCGAGGCGCGCCAGCGCCAGCGGCACCAGGTCTCGGGCCGAGGGCAACAGCTCGGGGGCCACCGACGCCAGCCGCGCCCGCACCCCCGCGGGCAAGTCTTCCTGCAGGCGACAACCGCTGCCCACCGCATGCAGCGCGCCGAAGGAGGCGGCCACCTCGACAGCCGATGGCGCGCAGGCCGTGGGACCCTGGCGCATGACCGCCAGCCCCGCCTCGAATTGGCAGACACCGTAATAGACTTCCCGGATGCGGGCATCCAGCATACTCAGGACGGCGGCCTCCGCCCCCACCTGCCCCAGACGTAGCGCGGTCTGGGCCTGCAGGGCTAGGGTGGATACCGGGATAGCCGGCAAATTGCTGGTGTAGGCCAGGCCCTGGACCGCGCTGGCGCTGATGCGCAAGCCGGTGAAGGAACCCGGGCCGCAGCTGTAGGCAATGGCTTCGATCCCGTGTTGGCGCAAGTTACCGTCCGGCAACAGCAACTCCAGCATCCCGAACAGTCGCTGGCTGTGCTGGCGCGGGATCACCTCGTGTATCTCGCGGTACTCACCGCGCAGGAACACCGCGACCGAGCAAGCCTCGGTAGCGGTGTCTATTGCCAAAATGCCTGTCATCCGGATTCCTGGGTAGCGGCCCGGGCTTGCGCCTGGCGGCGCCGAAGCGTCCGGTTGGGCTTGTTAGCGAGCTGCAAACGTTGGATTATCCCACAGGCGACAACCGCAAGTGTACCTTGTCGCTCAATTTGTACCATTCTGGTCGCCAGTGCCTTGCGGTATGGCAGACACTATCGACAACAGCATGGACCGATATTCCGGCGGTGAAACGATGCAGGACACCACAGGATTGATCCTCGCCGGCGGCGCCGGCAGGCGCGTGGGTGGCCGGGACAAGGGCCTGCTCACCTGGCGGGGCGCACCCATGGCCGCACAGGTGGCGCAGCGACTGCGACCACAAGTGGCACGCCTGTTGATCAGCTGCAATCGCAACACCGATTACTATGCCACCCTGGCGGATGCCACTGTGGCGGACAGCCGCCGGGACTTCCAGGGGCCACTTGCCGGCATCGAGGCGGCAATGCCCCATCTCACCGGTAAGTTTCTTGTGGTTGTGCCATGCGACACCCCCCTGCTGCCGGCTGACCTGGCCGAGCGTCTGGTGGGGGTGCTGCGTGCCCGTCCGGGGACGGATATCAGTTACGTCCACGATGGCGAACGGGAACAATACCTGTGCGCGGCAATCCGCGTTCGCGTATTGCCCGACCTCGTGACGTACCTGGATGAGGGCCACCGTACTGTGCGTCACTGGTACGCCCGGCACCGCTGTGATGCTGTGGATTTCTCCACTCAGGGCGGCTGTTTCGCAAATCTAAATCGGCTGGATTAAGGCGTAAAAAAACCCGCCGGGATTGCTCCGGGCGGGTTGCGTGGTCGATTTGCCGGCGCTTACTTTTTGGCGCGGGCTTTTGCCCTCGGGGCGGCCTTCTTCCTGGCGGGTGCTTTTTTCCCGGGCGCCGCGGCCTTCTTCCTGGCGGCAGCGACCTTTGCCTTGACCTGGGCCGGGGCTTTTTCCAGTGCCTTCTTGCCAGTATCCAGTTTTTTCTTCAGTACCTTGCCCCGCTTGTTGGCCTTTTTCTCGGCGGCCTTCGCCTGCGCCCTCAATTTGCGTTCGGCATCGCGTACCTGCTTGGCCAGCTTTTTCTCAAGCGCATTGATTTTTTTGGTATCGGCCTTGATGCGGGCCTTCATCCACTTATCAGCCTGGGCAGCCAGGTGCTTGACCTTGTCGATTTCGGCCTTGGCAGCAAGCTCTGCCTTTTTCTCGAGCACCTTTTCCTGGGCCGCCACCTGCTTTGCCTTGAGCTTGGCGGAATCGACAAAATCGTCCCACTGATCGCGGGCGTCATTCAGCGCGTTACTGAAAAAATTGCCCTTTGCAGGCTTCGCCGCGGCTGCTTTTTTCCTGGCGGGTGATTTCTTTGCTGCCGCTTTTTTGGGAGCTGCCCGCTTTTTTGCCGGTGCCTTTTTCTTTGCTGTAGCCATGTCGTTTCTCTCCAGAGGTAATTGACATACAAACGCCAACGCAAAAATAACAACAAAAACAAAACGATACAACAGGCGCCCAGGGCGCTTGCCGACGAGATGCCGCTGTTTTCCACCGCAGCCACAGCAGCGCAACGCTCCCCAAAAACCGACTCATTGCGCAATAACCCCTGTAAATGCAGTGCTTTTTTCAAGGTCGCTAAAAAAAGTAGTACCGGCCACGTTGCCCGGGATCTTTTTGAACGCGCACAGGCAGGAAAAAACCAGCGAATTTTTGCGCAAAAAAAAGGGGCTTGCGCCCCCGTTATCATGCCGGAAACGTCAACTCTCCAGCGCGGCGAATACCTTTTCGCGGATATCCTCGACACTGCCTATACCCTCCACACGATGGCAGGCGGGTGCGCGCGGGCCACTCATCGCCAGGTAAAACTCAACCAGTGGGCTCGTTTGGAGATGATAGATCTGCAGGCGCTTGCGCACGGTGTCTTCATGGTCGTCATCGCGCAATACCAATGGCTCGCCGGTTTCATCGTCCAGCCCATCGCGCTTTGGCGGGTTGTGCTCGATGTGGTATACCCGACCTGAACCGGGATGAACACGACGACCGCTGAGGCGAGCGACGATGGCATCGTCCGGCACAGCGATTTCCACCACATGATCAAGGTCGACGCCTGCCTCCACCATGGCCTCGGCCTGGGGTATGGTGCGGGGAAAGCCGTCAAACAGGAAACCCCTGGCACAATCAGGCTCCTTGATACGCTCCTTTACCAGCCCGATGATGATATCGTCGGACACCAGCCCGCCCGCATCCATCACCGTTTTGGCCTGCCGGCCCAGTTCAGTTTGCGCCTTGACCGCCGCACGCAGCATATCGCCGGTGGAGATCTGGGGAATACCATATTTCTCGGTGATGAACTGGGCCTGGGTGCCCTTCCCGGCGCCGGGAGCGCCCAACAAAATTAATCGCATCGATGATATTCCTCAATATTGTCGTCAAGAATTGTGTCTGCAGCACTCTGGTACCAGGACTGGCGTCTTGCAGGGAGGCGCCAGGGAGGAGCGCAACGCCAAATGGTAATTTGAAGGGCAGTAACCATACACAGCGGCAGGGCATTGCACAAGCCCTACCTTGGTCGCCTTTCAGCCCTCTTTGCCGCCTCCCACAGCGCGTCAAGTTGCGCCGCCGAGAGACTTTCGAGGGTGGTGCCGGCGGCTGTCGCCTGCCTCTCCATGGCCAGGAATCGCCGTTCGAACTTGCCGCTTGCACGCCGCAGGCTGGCCTCGGCATCGAGTCCCAGTCGGCGCGCCAGATTGACGCAGCTGAACAGGATGTCGCCCATTTCCTCGTCTATTTCAGGTTCGCTGCCAGCCGCCAGGGCCTCGCGCATTTCCGCGATTTCCTCTTCCAGTTTGGCCAGCACGGCGGCCGCATCAGGCCAGTCGAAATTGACACCGGATGCGCGCTTTTGCAGTTTCTGTGCCCGCGGTAGCGCGGGCAGGGCCAGCGGCACATCGGCCAGGATGCCCCCCTGGGATTTCGCACTGCGCTCCTCGCGCTTGATGGCCTCCCAGGAGGCCTTGACCGACTCGACGCTCACGCTGTCGGTCACCACTCCCTCAATTTCACCGCCGCCAAAGACGTGGGGATGGCGCCGGACCAGTTTGGCAACCAGGGTGTCTACAATGGTTGCAAATGAAAACAGGCCCCGCTCGCTGCCAAGGCGGGCATAAAATACGACCTGGAACAGTACATCACCCAGTTCCTCTGCCACATGCGGGAAGTCCTCATTCTCGATAGCCTGGGCGAGTTCGTAACATTCTTCCAGAGTTGACGGCACTATGCTGCGAAAATCCTGGCGGATATCCCAGGGGCAGCCTGTGTCGGGGTCGCGCAGCCTGTCCATTACCCGCAACAGGTCCGCCAACCGGTATGGTGTGTGGTTCATTTGGCCCTACTCCGACACCCGCATCGCGGAAATCACATTTTTCAGCCGGTTGATCCGTTCCAGCAACTTCGACAGGGAACCGAGATTCGGTACCGCCACCCGCAGGTGCATGGTCGCCGTATTGCGCTTTTTATTCGTCTGGGTATTGATTGACAGCACATTGATGCGCGCATTGGCGAACAGGCTGGTGATATCGCGCAGCAGGCCCTGCCTGTCGTAGGCCTCGATCGCCACATCCACTTCGTAGTTGTCCCTCGGGGACAGCCCCCACTCCACGTCGATCACCCGCTCGGGCACGGTTTCCAGCAACTTCACGAGGCGGCCGCAGTCGGCGCGGTGAATACTGACACCCCGCCCCCGGGTGATGAACCCGGTGATCGCATCCCCCGGCAGTGGCTTGCAGCAGCCGGCGATATGGGTCAGCAGGTTGCCCACTCCGCGCACCTGCACCTGGCCGCGGTACAGCCCGCTGCCCGGCCGGGCCAGCTTGAGTTGCGGGCCGCGATTTTCCACCAGCCCCTGGGCGGCATTCATCACCTGGGTCGATGACAGCTCACCCGAACCCACCGCAGCGTACATATCCTCCACGCTGGCCTGCTGCACTTTACGGGCAATCCGCTGGTAGTCGACGCTGGTGAGGGCCAGGCGCTTGAATTCACGTTCCAGCAGGTGGCGCCCGGCATCGATATTGTCCTCCCGGGTCTGGGCCCTGAACCAGTGCTGCACCTTGGCCCGGGCGCGGGAAGTCTTCAGGTATCCCAGCCCGGGCTGCAACCAGTCGCGCTTGGGCACACCGTCCTTGCTGGTCAGGATTTCCACCCGTTCCCCGGTCGCCAGGGTATAGGTCAGGGGCACGATGGACCCGTTCACCTTGGCGCCACGGCAGCGATGCCCCACTTCGGTGTGCACGTGGTAGGCAAAGTCCAGCGGGGTGGCGCCGTGGGCGAGGTTCACCACGTCGCCCTGTGGGGTGAACACGTACACCCGGTCCTGGGCCATCTGGAAACTGAACTGCTCGGCGACGTCCCCGGTATCGCCGGTCTCCTCGTGCCAGTCCAGCACCTGCCGCAACCAGGCGATTTTTTCCTCGTAAGTGCTGGCCGGACGATTGCTCGCCTCGGTGCCCTTGTAACGCCAGTGGGCGCAGACCCCCAACTCCGCCTCCTCGTGCATCTGGCGGGTGCGGATCTGTACTTCCAGCACCTTGCCCTCGGGGCCCACCACGGCCGTGTGCAGGGAGCGGTAACCGTTCTCCTTGGGATTGGCGATATAGTCGTCAAACTCATTCGGGATGTTGTGCCACAGCCCGTGCACCAGGCCCAGGGTGGCGTAGCAGTCGGCAATAGTCGGCACCAGGATGCGTATGGCGCGGATATCGTAGACCTGGGAAAAGCCAATACCCTTGCGCTGCATCTTCCGCCAGATGCTGTAGATGTGCTTGGCCCTGCCATCTATCTCCACCGCCAGCCCGGCGTGGCGCAGCACCGCGGTCAGTTCATCCTTGACCCGGGTGATAAACTGGTCGCGTTCCACTCGTTTACCATCGAGCAGTCGGGCGATCTTGCGGTAGGCGTCACCGTAGATGTAACGAAAAGACAGATCTTCCAGCTCCCACTTGAGATGGCCGATACCCAGGCGATGGGCCAGTGGTGCGTAAACGTCAAATACCTCACGGGCGACCGGCAGGCGGCGCTGTTCGTCGTTCTTGACGGCGCGTATGGCGCAGGTGCGCTCCGCCAGCTTGATCAGTGCGACCCGCACATCGTCCACCAGCGCCACCAGCATTTTGCGGATATTGTCCTTCTGGTCCTGCGCCTGGCCCAGCACTGGCCGGTCGTCACCGACGCGCAGTTCGCCGATTGCCGCCATCCGGGCAACACCGTCGATCAGGCGGTCCACCGCGGAGCCGAAAACCTCGGACACCCGCGCCGGCGCCAGCCGCTGCTCCCGCACCGCGCGATAGAGAATCCCCGCCAGCAGGCAGTCCGAGCCCACCTGCAGCTCAGCCAGGATCAGGGCTATATCGAGGCCCGCCAGAAAGCAGTTTGCTTCCACCGCCCAGTCGCCGCTGTCCACGCCGCGCGCGACGAGTGCGTCCTGGGCCATGTGACAGGCCTGCAGCAATCGGCTGGTTTCAATCTCGCTGTAATTGCCGGGCAGCCTGGCCAGCCACTGTTCGAGGTCGATTTCGCCGGCGGGGCCAAGCTGGAATTGATCGCGTACCTGGACCACGAGGCTACACCGTCATTGCCCGGTGAACACACCGGTGGACAGGTAGCGGTCGCCGCGGTCACAGATAATCGCCACAATCACGGCATTTTCCAGCTCGCGGGAGAGCTGCAGCGCGGCGGCGATCGCACCGCCGGAGGAAACTCCGCAAAAAATACCCTCGGTGCGCGCCAGTTCGCGCATGGTGTGCTCCGATTCTGCCTGGGAAATATCGATTACCCGGTCCACCCGGGCCGCATCAAAAATGGCGGGGAGGTAGGCCTGGGACCAGCGCCGGATGCCGGGAATACTGGAGCCCTCGCGGGGCTGCAGGCCGATGACCTGGATATCCGGGTTCTGCTGCTTGAGGTAGGCGGAACAGCCCATGATGGTGCCGGTGGTACCCATGGAACTGACAAAATGTGTGATCGAGCCGCCGGTCTGCTGCCAGATCTCCGGCCCGGTACCGGTCAGGTGGGCGCGGGGATTGTCGGGGTTGGCAAACTGGTCCAGCACCCGGCCCTCGCCCCGCGCCTGCATCGTCAGCGCCAGATCGCGTGCGCCCTCCATGCCCTGCTGCTGGTCGACCTCCAGCAACCTGGCGCCGTAGGCGGACATCGCCAGCTTGCGCTCGTCACTCATATGCGAGGGCATGATCAGAATGAGGCGGTAGCCGCGGATCGCAGCGGCCATCGCCAGGGCGATACCGGTATTGCCGCTGGTGGCTTCGATGAGGGTATCCCCGGGCCTGATTTCCCCGCGCGCTTCCGCCTGGGCAATCATGCTCAGGGCGGGCCGGTCCTTGACGGAGCCCGCCGGATTATTGCCCTCCAGCTTGGCGAGCACCAGGTTGCTGGTAGCCCCCGGCAGGCGCTGCAGGCGCACCAGCGGCGTATTGCCGATGCAGGATTCAATGGTCGGGTACTGGGGCATCGCTGGCCTACCGCGCGTGGGGGACACGAGTATAACGAACTTGCCCTGCCCCCGGGAGGCCGCAGACCGACACCGCCATGCCTACCTCGCCAATACCGCGAAGGCGACCACGTAATCCAGCTCGTCCGCCAGGCTGAGCTCAACCCGGCCGCCGCCGCGCCGGGTGGCCACCGCCAGGGCACCGCCGCTGAGCGTCACCAGCGGCGCGCCGTTGGCGTCGTGGCCAATCGCAATATCCTGCCAACTGACGCCCCGCCCGATACCGGTCCCCAGAGCCTTGGCGATGGCTTCCTTGGCGGCAAAGCGCTTGGCCAGCAGGCGCTGGGGCTGGGGGCTGGCACTATACTCCTCCCGCTCCGCGGGTGTCAGGATGCGGGCGACGAAGCGCTCCCCCAGGCGGCCCACCACGTCATCTATCCGCGCTATCCTGAGTATGTCCGTACCTATCGCGATCATTGTCCCTCCGCTGCCGGACCGTCACCGGGGCGCGCCGCGCCGGCGTGTACCCTGAACAGCTCCCGGCTGCGCAGGGGCGCATCGCCCAGGTGCTGCGCCAGCACCAGCCGCAGCAGCCGCTTTGCCGTCGCACGCGCGGCGCCGCTGAAATCATTGCCTGCGATGGCGAGCAGGTCCGCACCCTTGAACGCCGGCTGGGCCGCGTCGGTTACCGGCCCCCTGGCCACCAGGCCGTATTCGGGGTGATAGTGATACCAGGCACCGGGCTGCACGGCCTCACCGCTGCAACCATCGAGATCCAGGTCGAAACCGTAACCCAGCTCGGTGAGCAGGGTAAACTCAAAACGCCGCAGGATATCATCGATGGCATCGTCGCGGGCCAGCGCGTCCAGGGTGGCGGCATAGGCGGCAAATAACCGCGGGTGGGGATCGTAGCGATGCAGCAGGCGCACCAGCAACTCGTTCAGGTACAACCCACTGAACATCCGCTGCGCGCGCAACAGCAGCGGCCGGCCGGCGGCCTCGGTTGCGGCCAGGTTCTTCAGCTCAGTGCGACCGCTGAAGGACAACAGCAGGGGGGTAAACGGTTGCAACAGCGCACCGGCGCTGCCGCCGCGGCTTCTGCGCCGCGCGCCGCGCGCCACCAGGCTGATACGGCCCTGCTCGGCCGTCAATACTTCCAGCAGCAGACTGCTGTCCCGATAGGGACGGCTGTGCAGGATGTAGGCGGGTTGCAGGTTGACTCGCATGCCACTACGCCGGGCGGATCATCATCGCCACAATCATGGCGTGGGCGGGCCTGTGAGCGAGGCGGTCAGGCATCGTCATAACCCAGACTGCGCAACGCCCTTTCATCGTCCGACCATCCGGATTTGACCTTCACCCACAGGCGCAACATCACCTTGGAATCGAACAGCAACTCCATGTCCCGGCGCGCGTCGCTGCCGATGGAGCGCAGGCGCGATCCGCCCTCGCCCACCAGGATTTTCTTCTGCCCGCTGCGCTCCACGAATATCAGTGCGGAGATATGCAGAATCTCGCCATCAAGCGCGAACTCCTCGATCTCCACGGTGATCGCATAGGGTATTTCCTCACCCAGCTGCCGCATGATTTTTTCACGGACGATTTCCGCCGCGAGGAACCGCTGGCTGCGATCAGTGATCTGCTCCGCCGGGAAGAAGTAATCCGCCAGCGGCAGGAACTTGAGGATTTCCTGCTCCAGCTCCGCCACATTGTGGCTGCGCAGGGCCGACACCGGCAGGATGGCCGCAAAGTCCGCCCTGGTGGCCAGTGCCTGCAGATGTGGCAGCAGGCTGGTCTTGTCTGCCAACAGGTCCACCTTGTTGACCACCAGCACACAGGGCAGGCCACCCTGCCGGATCTGCTCCAGCACCATGGCATCCTCGTCCGTCCAGGCGGTGCGGTCCACCACGAAGACGACCACGTCCACGTCGCGGATGGCGGCGCTGGCCGCCCGGTTCATATAACGGTTTATCGCTTTTTCGGCGTCCTTGTGCAGGCCGGGGGTGTCGACAAAGATAATCTGGTGATCCGCTTCGGTCTTGATCCCCAGCACCCGGTGCCGCGTGGTCTGGGGCTTGCGGGAGGTGATGCTGATCTTCTGGCCCAGCAGGTGATTCAACAGGGTGGACTTGCCCACGTTGGGCCGTCCGACGATGGCGACATAACCGCAGCGGCGGCTGTCAGCTCCCATGTGCGGCCAGCATCTTCAGCGCATCCCGGGCGGCGGCCTGCTCGGCCTTGCGCCGGCTTTTACCGCAGCCCTCTACCACCAGCCGTGGCCTGGCGAGGCGACAGGCCACACTGAACTGCTGGTCGTGATCATCGCCCGCAACCCCAACCAGCTCATACTCCGGCAGCGGGCTGCCACGGCCCTGCAGGTATTCCTGCAGGCGGGTCTTGGCGTCCTTGTCGGCGTCGCCGGCGACCAGCTGCTCAAGGCGTACCGCAAACCAGCCCAGCACACTGGCCTGACAGCGCTCAAACCCGGCATCCAGCAGGATCGCACCCGCCAGGGCTTCCAGGGTGTCGGCCAGGATGGATGAGCGGCGGTAACCACCGCTCTTGCGCTCGCCCGGGCCGAGCAGGAGATACTCCCCCAACTGCAACTCCCGGGCGACTTCCGCCAGGGTGTCCCCCTTTACCAGGGATGCCCGCATGCGGCTCATATCGCCCTCGCGGGCACGGGGAAACCGCCGGTACAGCGCGTCGGCAATAATGTGATTGATGATGGAGTCACCGAGAAACTCAAGGCGTTCATTGTTGCGACTGCCGGCACTGCGGTGCGTCAGCGCCATGGTCAGCAATGCGGGGTCGCAGAACCTGTGACCCAGGGCCTGTTGCAGGGTCTCCCTGGTTGCCATGATTCGCCTAGAATTTTTGGTTGCCGGTTTCTATCTTCAGGTCGTCAAATCTCATCACGGCGTCAATCGAGCCCATGATGGGCACCCGCGCCTCATAGCTGGCATCGATAAAGGTGCGGCCCTCCTTGGTATACACTTCCACGTCCTTGGGCTGCAGGTCGTAAATCTGGTTGGTATTGAACATAGTGTCGATCCGGCGGCGAATATCGGGAATACTCTGCTCCTCCCGGTTATATTCCTGGGCGATGGTCGTCACGATCTCGCGAATACTCAGGTATTCGAAATAGTGCGGCACCATGCGAACAGCGCACATGATAAAAAAACCGACCATTGCCGCCACTGTCAGCATGCCCGGAATAGACATTCCCCGTTGATACGAATGCGTTTTCATTGAACCTGCCCTCCGATTGCGCTGTAATTATTCTATCAGGCCAACGCGGCTGAAGCTTGGGAGACTCAGCAGCGAGTCCCAGTGCATCCACACGGCAAAAGCCTTGCCTACTATATCCTTTTCCGGCACCTGCCCCCAGACCCGGCTGTCACTGCTGTTGTCCCGGTTGTCCCCCATCATAAAGTAATGCCCGGGCTTGACCAATACGGAAAAATCGTGGGCCGGGCGCGATTCATCGGTCTGTACCAGGTGCCTGGCATCCCCCAGGGTCTCCAGGCCCAGCCGGTACCGGGAGGCGCCCTCAGGCAGCACCGCCAGCATTTCTTCGGGTATTTCCCTGCCGTTCACGTACAACCGCTTATTGCGGTAGGCCACGGTATCCCCCGGCAGGCCCACCACCCGCTTGATAAAATAGGTCTCGTTCATGTGCGGCGGGAAAAACACCATGACATCGCCGCGCCTGGGCTCATTGAGGTCGAACACCTTGGTGCGCAGTACCGGCAGGCGAATACCGTAGGTGTACTTGTTGACCAGGATATAGTCACCGACCTCCAGCGTCGGCACCATGGATGAGGACGGGATCTGGAATGGCTCGACCAGGAAGGAGCGCAGCACGAATACCACCAGCAGCACCGGGAAGAACGACTTGGCGTATTCGACCACCACCGGTTCCCGCGTCGCATCGGCAACACGCGCCTGGTATTTGACCGCCTGGCCACTGCCGGCCTCCTGCCACTGGGGGTACTGGCCCTGCAGCTCGGCCACCACGCGGCGGCGCCCCGGTGCCAGGAAAATCGCGTCCAGCAACCAGATAAGGCCACTGCCAAATACCAGGATGACGAGAATGAGGGGGAAATCAATATCCATGTTCTGACCTGTCAGCTGTCTACTTTGAGCACGGCGAGGAAGGCCGACTGGGGGATTTCCACCCGGCCCACCTGCTTCATGCGCTTTTTGCCCGCTTTCTGTTTGTCCAGCAATTTGCGCTTGCGACTGACATCGCCGCCGTAGCATTTGGCGGTGACATTCTTGCGCAGCGCCTTGACTGTCTGGCGCGCCACGATCTTGCCGCCCACCGCGGACTGGATCGCCACATCGAACATCTGCCGGGGTATGAGCTCTTTCATTTTTTCGGTCAGGACCCGGCCGCGATGCTGGACCTGGTCACGGTGCACAATCACCGCCAGCGCATCCACACGCTCCCCGTTGATAAGCACATCCAGGCGCGACAACAGGGCGGGCTCGAACCGGTCGAAGCTGTAGTCGAGGGAGGCATAGCCGCGACTGACCGATTTCAGGCGGTCGAAGAAATCCAGCACCACCTCCGCCATGGGAATGTCGTAGGTCAGCGATACCTGGGCACCGAGAAACTGCAGGTCTTTCTGCATGCCGCGCTTATCCACGCACAGGGTGATGACATTGCCCAGGTAGGTGTGAGGCACCAGGATATTACAGCGGGCGATGGGCTCGCGCATTTCCTCTATATCACCCACATCGGGCAGCTTGGACGGATTATCGACCCGCACCACCTCACCGTTCTTCTTCAAGACCTCGTAGATCACGGTGGGCGCGGTGGTGATCAGGTCGAGGTCGTACTCCCGCTCCAGCCGCTCCTGCACGATCTCCATGTGCAGCATGCCGAGAAAGCCACAGCGAAAACCGAAGCCGAGGGCGTCAGAGGTTTCGGGTTCGTAATACAGTGAGGCATCGTTGAGGGTCAGCTTCGCCAGCGCATCGCGGAAATCCTCGTAGTCGTCCGAAGAGATGGTGAATATACCGGCGTAGACCTGCGGTTTGACCCGCTGGAACCCGGGCAGGGCCGGGACATTCTCCTGGTGCAGGGCGTGGATCAGGGTATCGCCCACCGGTGCCCCGTGAATATCCTTGATGCCGGCCACCACGAAGCCCACTTCGCCCGCCTGCAACATATCGCACTCGAGCCGCTTGGGGGTAAATATACCGACCGCATCGACCTGGTGACTCTTGCCGATGGTTTTGGCAACGATCTTGTCGCGCTTGCGCAGTCGACCGTTTTTAACCCGCACCAGGGACACCACGCCCAGGTAATTATCAAACCAGGAGTCGATTATCAGCGCCTGCAGCGGCGCCTCCCGGTCGCCCTGTGGGGCGGGAATCCGCCGCACCAGCGTTTCCAGCACGTCCTCGATTCCCAGTCCCGACTTGGCGCTGACCAGGCAGGCGTCCGTGGCATCGATGCCGATAATCTCCTCGATCTCCACCTTGACCCGCTCGGGGTCGGCCTGGGGCAGGTCCATCTTGTTGAGTATGGGCAGGACTTCCAGCCCCTGCTCTATCGCCGTATAGCAATTGGCGACCGACTGCGCCTCGACACCCTGACCGGCGTCCACCACCAGCAGGGCGCCCTCGCAGGCGGCGAGGGAGCGCGACACCTCGTAGGAAAAATCCACGTGACCCGGCGTATCGATAAAGTTCAGCTGGTATACCTGGCCGTCACGGGAGGTGTAGTCCAGCGTGACGCTCTGGGCCTTGATGGTAATGCCCCGCTCCCGCTCTATGTCCATGGAATCGAGCACCTGCTCGTCCATTTCGCGGGCGCTCAGGCCACCACAGTGCTGGATAAACCGGTCGGCCAGCGTGGATTTTCCATGGTCGATATGGGCGATAATGGAAAAATTGCGGATGTTGCTAAGATCACTCACTCAACAGGGCTCTATTAGCGCCGGCCGGCACCATGCCCGCGCAGGAATTCAAAAAAGGGGGAAGGCGGCCTACCGACCGCCCTGAAAAGAGCGCGATTGTACCCCAACCGGGCTACAACCGCCATGCGCAACGAGACCGCGACAAGCCCGCGCCGCAGGGGATTATTCCCTGAGCTTCAGGCCGATGAACAGGGGGGCGCCGCGGCGAATCAGCCGCAGCGGCACCGAGCTGCCGCCGCTGAGCTGCTCCACGGCTGCCTCGTAAGCCTGGGCGGATTTTATCGGGCTGGAACCGATCAGGGTGATGATGTCACCGGGCACAACACCCGCATCCGCCGCCACCGAGTCGGGCAGCACCTCGCGCACCACCACGCCACCATTGATGCCGAGGCGCTCCAGGGTTTCCGGCGGCGCTGTTTCCACTACCATGCCCAGGCGGCCACCCTGGCCTGCACCGCCCTGCCCCCCCGCGAGACTGTAGCTATCGTCGGCCTCGAGGCCGCCGACCTTCACCGTCAGGGATTTGCGCTTGGTGTCGCGCACGATTTCTACCGGAACCACCGTGTCCGGCGCGACCAGGCCGACGACATGGGGCAGGTCGGCCGAAGCCGGTATATCGTTGCCGTCAAATGTGATGATGACATCGCCCGCCGCCAGCCCCGCCTTGTCGGCCGGCCCGTCTTCCGCCACCTGCACCACCAGCGCACCCCGCGGGCGGTCGAGCCCAAAGGATTCAGCGAGATTCTTGTCCACATCCTGAATGGTCACGCCCAGCCAGCCCCGGGTCACCCGGCCCTGCGCTTTCAACTGGTCAACGACATTGCGCACGACACCGACCGGAATCGCAAACGACAGGCCGATGGAGCCGCCGCTGCGCGTGAATATCTGCGAGTTCACCCCGACCACCTCGCCGTCGAGGTTGAACAGGGGCCCACCGGAGTTGCCCGGGTTGATGGCGACATCCGTCTGGATGAAGGGCACGTAATTTTCATTGTTCTCGGTCGGCAGGCTGCGCCCCTTGGCGCTGACGATGCCGGCGGTGACCGAGTAGTCCAGGCCAAAGGGCGAACCGATGGCCAGCACCCACTCCCCCACTTCCAGGTCATCGTCGCTGGCGAGGGTGAGAAAGGGTAGATCCTTCGCCTCCACCCGCAACAGGGCGAGGTCTGAACGCGGATCGGTACCCACCACCTCCGCGTCAAATTCGCGGCGATCATTGAGGCGTACCAGTACACTGTCAGCCCCCTCTACCACGTGGTTGTTGGTGACGATGTAACCGTCGGCGGAAATAATGAAGCCCGATCCCATGGCCATCTGGTCGTGCGGTGCTGGCGGGCCGCCCCGGTATTCAAAAAAGCGTCGCAGGTACTCGGGCATCTGCTCGGGATCAGGCTGCCCCTGGCCGCTCCTGGCGGCACTTTGCTGCACCACGATCTTGACCACCGCGGGCGAATTTTCCTGCACGATCTCCCGGAACTCCGGCAGTGCGGCCGCTGAAACGATGGCCGGCGCCGAATACGCGCAAACCATCACAAACATACACATCAATCGATTTATGGCATTCATTGAATGGATCCAGATGACAAGGGGTTGAACAAAAATACCGCCCGGGGTCAGGCCGGGCGAACAGGCAGGGTGGCTCGCGGCAGTACCTCCAGCAGGGTCGGCTGCATTACCCGGTCCTGGCGATGGCGCCACGCGTGTAATCGGACCAGGGCAAAGCCCAGCAGCAGCCCGGCGAGCGCACCACTCACCGCGGCGAGTTCCGCGCTCCCGGGCCACAGGCTGTCTGCCCCCGCCGCTCCCGCGAGCATACAGAGCAGCGGCAGCATATAAACGATTAGTGAGCCCCGCAGGATAACCTGCTCGGGAATACCGATGCGGACCTGGTCATCGACAGCGCATCGACCCGCGGCGGTGGCGCCGAACAAGACCCTCACATAGCCGGTGCGACCATCGGCGATGCGGTTGAGCAGACCGTGGCCACAGCCCTTGCTGGCGGCGCAACTGCCGCAGGTACTCTGGCGAATGGTCTCCACCCACAGCGCATCCGGTTCCAGCGCCACCACCCGGCCGGTCTCGATCAACATATCACTGTGCACCTGCAATCGAATCGGCCACCATCCTGGCGGTATTGAGCGGCACCTCGCCGATCACCGTCACCAGCACGGGCAGACCCGCCAGGTGCATGCCGCGGGTATAGGAGGTCGTGCCACCGGTGCGAACCACGCCCTCGCCGGGCGTGATTTCCTCACTCAGCACCTCGATAAAAACGGAAAACACTGCCAGCCCGTCCGTGTAGGTCCTGCGCTCATCTCCGGCAACCGGCTGGTCCGTGGCGGTAAACCCCTGGGGCAACCAATTCACGGTCCAGGCGGGGCGGACACCGCCGACCGACAATTCCGGCACACCCGGTTCAGGATGCAGCGCCTTGTGCACCAGATGAGTGCCCGGCTGCGCTGCCGCTGTGGTCGCGCCATAAGAGAGACTGGCGAACTGGAATTTCTCCAGCACCTTGTCACCGCGACCAACAGTCTGGCTCTTGAGCAGCAGGCCGGTGTCCCGGTCCAGTTGCATGATATAACCGTAGCGATACATATCCCTGGGCTCGATGCGAATCTGCACGGCCTCACGGCCGGCAACGAGTTCACCGGGAACCACGGCAAAACGGTAATACTCGGCGACCCCGCAATGACCGGCCTGTAACGCCGCCCCGACCTGCAGCAGCTGGTGCCCGGGGTGAATACATTCCAGCGGGTGATCGACCCGCACAATTTCCGCGCCCTGCCCCGTCAACTCCGTCAGTCGCTCCGTGGCCAGGCCGTCGACGACGGAATGCGACACCTCCATCGCCTGCATGTCGTCACCGCGCTGGAAGGTGACCACGCCGTGATAGTCGACCTGATGCAGGCTCCTGGACATCTTGTCGAGCCAGGCCAGCGCTTCGGCGTCCGCCTCCGGGCAGGGCGTTGCCCCGACGCGATCAGCGGCGATCAAGACCAGCGCCGCCAGCGCAAACCAGAATCCTGTGCGGGGAAAGGTACTAGCGTTCACTGTCAAGCGCTGGCTACTCCTGGATGCGCGGTACGCGGGCAAATGGCACCAGGCCATTGGGTGAGTTGAGCGCGGCCTGCTCGGCGTGCTCCTGCATATACTTCTGCAGGCGCTGGCGCGCCAGTTCCTGGTAGGCGGTCCGTGTGGCGGGCTGCAGTACCGGCACGCTCTGGGTGCCATAGCTGGCCTGCACCGAGCTGGCGCCCAGGCTGTTTACCATACCGACCGGGGAGACACTGCTGGCAACCGCCTGGCCAACGTAATTGTCGGCCCCCAACCGGGCCAGCTGCTGCCCGCCGAACACGACCGTGGCGGCCACCGAGGCCGCTACCGCCACACTGGCCAGGGGCCTGAGTAAACGCTGCCTGAGGCCGCCGCCGGTCTTAGCCTGCCCGCCTATGGCCTCACGGACGCGTGCCGACACATCCAGCTGCAGGTGGCCGGGGGGCTGTCCGCCAAACATCGAGCTGGCCAGGTTGTAGCGCACCCATGCCTGGCGCAGCCCGGGATCGCCGGCAATTTTCGCCAGTACGCGCTCCACTTCCAGTTCATTGGCCTCGTCGTCGAGCAATGCCGACAGCGATTCTCGCATCATTTCGCTCATCATCGGTTTCCTTCGCGCCCGCGCGCGCTGCTTGCCACTGCCGTCCGGCCCGGTGAGCCGGCAGGATTCGCACCGGCAGCGGTGTTAAAAATTTCCATCCAGTTGCTCCCTGACCTGGCCGTCTATGGCCTCGCGGGCGCGAAATATCCGCGACCGCACTGTACCTACCGGGCAATCCATTATCTCGGCGATATCCTCGTAACTCAGGCCGTCAAACTCGCGCAGGGTTACCGCTGTCCGCAAATCCTCCGGCAAGCCCTTGATCGCTCGTTCCACCACCGCCTTCAGTTCCTCCCCAAAGAGGGCATTCTCAGGGCTCTCGATCTCGTGCAGTGCCGTGCCCCCGTCGTAGTACTCGGCGTCCTCCACGTCCACATCGGAACCGGGTGGTCGGCGCGAGCGGGAGACCAGGTAGTTTTTGGCGGTGTTGATGGCGATGCGATAAAGCCAGGTATAGAAGGCGCTCTCACCGCGAAACCCCGGCAGGGCGCGATAGGCCTTGATAAATGCTTCCTGTGCCACATCCTGGACTTCATCCGCATCGCGAACATACCGACTGATAAGGCCAAAAATCCTGTGCTGGTATTTGAGCACGAGCATATCGAACGCCCGTGAGTCGCCCTTTTGCACCCTGGCAACCAGCTGCTGGTCCGTCGCTGTGGCAGTCACGCCCTGCACCCCTCCCTAGTCCATGACATCACTGCCGGGCCGACGCTCCGGCTCCTGCCTGAATAGACAACACATCGCGCGACAAGTTCGCAGCCGCCGGCAAGGTGCGGGCAATATGAGGCGAAGAAGTGCATAAAGTTCCGCAACCGGGTAATTCCTTATTGGCCGCACGCTCGTATATACTCGCCTGCGGCGATGCGACAAAGTCTAAGTCTTTGACTGGCATCATATAATTCACCTCGCAACGCAGCAAGCAAAGGGCGCCATGGCCACCCTCCACCAACACGATGTGCTCGTCATCGGCACCGGCGCCGCCGGACTGAGCCTGGCCCTGCACCTGCCGCCCCAGCTGCGCGTGGCGCTGATCTGCAAATCCCAGCTCAACGAGGGTTCCACCTACTGGGCCCAGGGCGGCATGGCAGCGGTACTGCACACCCGCGACACCGTCAGCTCACATGTCGAGGACACCCTCGCCGCGGGCGGCGGGCTGTGCCGGCGGGAGGCGGTGGAGTTTACCGTAAAAAACAGCCGCCGTTGCGTGGAGTGGCTGATCGACCAGGGTGTCGACTTCGACCTGAGGGAAGACCAGCACAGCATCGACCAGCGCGAATACCACCTGGCGATGGAGGGCGGGCACAGCCACCGGCGGATTATCCACGCCGCCGACCGCACCGGCAGCGCGATCTCCGAGGTGCTGACGCGGAAGGCCCAACAGGCGCCCAATATTGAGCTGTTCACCCAGCGCGTGGCGGTGGACCTGGTCGTGCAGGACGGCCGCTGCCAGGGCGCCTACATCCTCGATCGCGACAGCGACCGGGTCGAATTATTCCAGGCCAGGGCCGTTGTGCTCGCCACCGGCGGCGCCAGCAAGGCCTACCTTTATACCAGCAACCCCGATGGCGCCAGCGGCGACGGTATCGCCATGGCCTGGCGCGCCGGCTGCCGGGTGGCCAACCTCGAGTTCAATCAGTTCCACCCCACCTGCCTGTACCACCCCAGGGCGAAATCCTTCCTGATCACCGAGGCCATCCGCGGCGAGGGCGGCAGGCTGTTGCTGCCCGACGGCAGCCGCTTCATGGACCAGTTCGATGAACGCGGCGAACTCGCCCCCCGGGATATCGTCGCCCGGGCGATCGACCACGAGATGAAACGCCTGGGCGCCGACTGCGTCTTCCTCGACATCTCCCATAAACCGCGCGAGTTCCTGCAAAGCCACTTCCCCACCATCATGGCCCGCTGTGCGGAGCTCGGCATCGATATCGGCAGTGAACCGATCCCGGTGGTGCCCGCGGCCCATTACACCTGCGGTGGCGTCGTGGTGGACACGCGCGGCCGCACCGACCGGGACGGCCTCTATGCCATCGGTGAAACCTCCTGCACCGGCCTGCACGGCGCCAACCGCATGGCCAGCAACTCGCTGCTCGAATGCATCGTCTACGCCGAATCCGCGGCCATGGATATCGCCACCACCCTGGCGCAGGTCGGCGAGCCCGCACCCGCCCCGCCCTGGGATGAAAGCCAGGTGACGGATTCGGATGAAGACGTGGTGATTTCCCACAACTGGGATGAGTTGCGCCGCTTCATGTGGGACTACGTGGGTATCGTGCGCACCAACAAGCGGCTGCAGCGCGCGCTGCACCGGGTGCAGTTGCTGCAGGCGGAAATCGCCGAATACTACGGCAACTACAAGGTCAGTAACGACCTGCTGGAGTTGCGCAACCTCGCGATGGTGGCGGAGCTGATGATTCGCTGCGCCATCTCCCGCAAGGAAAGTCGCGGCCTGCATTACACCCTGGACTACCCGGACCTGCTGCCCGAGGCAGTCGACACCGTACTCACCCCACCCGGTTCAGCGCTCCAGGGTAAGGCGAACGCGCAGACGGCGTAAGTCCTCCGCGGCCGCACTGTCGGCGAACAGGAAGACTGCGCCGCGGCGCTCGCTCGCCGCTTCAACCCAGGCCAGGTGAATAACCCAGGGCAGGCAGGTACTGCCGGGGCGAAGGGTGATCGGGCACCGGCTCCCGCCCCGTTCCAGCATCCACTCACCCCGCTGCCAGCTGATACAGGCGCCGGCCAGGTGCTGCCGCGCCACCTGCCGGCAAGCCCAGCCCACCGCGGGCAGCAACAGCAGCGCCGCCAGCGGGTAACCCCGCAGGGACAGGCGGCACAGGCCGGCGCCAAGCAGCAGGCAGAACAGGCCGTGCAACACCCGGTGAATACGGGAGTCAGCGATCCTCAGGCGCAGTGCGAGTGAATTCGAGTACCTTGCTGACAATGGCGCTCAGTTCCTCATCGTCGGGTCGTTCGCGCCGCAGGAACCAGGCAAACAGGTCCTGGTCCTCGCAGCGCATCAATTGCTGGAAGCGCCGGCGGTCGCGCTCGTCCAGATTGGGGTAGCGGGCGAGGACGAAGGGCTCCAGCACCAGGTCCAGTTCGAGCATGCCGCGTCGGCTGGCCCAGCGCATGCGATTGATTTCCTCGGCCGGTATGTCGCCCGTCATAGTGCTCCCGCGTGTGATCAAAAGGGTCATCAAAGTACGCCATTGTACCGTCAATTGTCGGCGCGCACCCAGCGGCCCCTTCACAAGTGGCTCCTTCACAAGTGGCTCTTTCTCCAGATGTTGCGCCAGATGTTTCGCCAGATGCTGACACCACACACGCCAACCCCTATGATTGACCAACCCCACACCGAGAGACAGGCCATTGAGCTGCCACTACGCCGCACTCGAACACGAATCCCTGCTGCACCTGCAGGGACCCGACGCCCGCACCTTCCTGCAGGGCCAGGTAACCTGCGATATACGCCGCCTGAGTGCATCGGCGGCTCTGGCCGGCAGCTACTGCACCGTCCAGGGCCGCGTGGTGTGCGACTTCCTGCTGTGCGAGCTATCGCCGGAGCACCTGGTGCTGCGCATGCGCCGGGATATCCGCGCGGCCAGTGCGGCCCTGTTCGCCAGATACATCGTTTTTTCCAGGGCGAAGCTGGAAGCAGAGCGGGATGACTGGCGGGTAGTGGCCTGCTGGGGAGCGGAGGCGGCCCGTCAGCTGCAGGCGCTGTTTGGCGTGGTACCGAACGGCAAGTACAGCGCCTGCAATGGTGAGGGCTTCGCCCTGGTGCAGGTGGACGAGGCCGGCGAGCAATTCGAGTGCTACCTGCAGCAGGGTGTCGCAGCCGAGCCGCTGGCGCGAATCGAGGCGGAACTGCAGGCGGCAACCGAGCCGGCCTGGCAGGCGCGCCAGGTCGCCGCCGGCATCGCCCGCATCGAGGCCGGCACCAGTGGCGAGTTTATCCCGCAGATGCTCAACTACGATGTCACCGGCCATATCAGCTTCAACAAGGGCTGCTACACCGGCCAGGAAGTGGTGGCCCGCATGCACTACCGCGGCAAGCCCAAGCGCCGGCTGTACCAGGCGATGATCGAGTCGACCTCACTGCCGGCAGCACAGGCGCCGCAGGCCGGCGCTGCCCTGTACACCGGCGGGAGCACGCAACCGGCAGGCAATGTCGTCAACTGCGTGCTCACCGGGGACGGGGATCTGGCACTGCTGGTAACCGCGACGACCTCGGGTATCGACGCCGGTTTGCACCTGGCCGCTGCCGACGGGCCACTGCTGCGCACAGCGGAAGTACCCTACCCCGTCCCGGAAAAATAGCTGCCCGAACCCCGATTCGCTGTGGCCTTTTCGAAGGACTTCTCCCCGGGCGCGCCCGGTTCTGCTACTGACTGACGCAGGTGCACGAACAATACGACGCCTACCCCGGCAGCCGCCAGTCGATCGGGGTTTTGCCTTTCGCAGCGAGATACTCATTGGCCGCGACAAAATGCCCGCAGCCGAAAAAGCCGCGATGGGCACTGAGGGGTGACGGGTGCGGCGCCGAGAGCACGCAGTGGCGCTGGCGGTCGATGATCGCCCCCTTGCGCTGGGCGTAACTGCCCCAGAGCATGAACACCACCGACTCGCACTGCGCATTGACCACATCGATCACCCGGTCGGTGAAAATCTCCCAGCCCTTGCCCTGGTGCGAGGCCGCGAGGCCCCGCTGCACCGACAGCACGCTGTTGAGCAGCAATACCCCCTGGTCCGCCCAGGCGGTGAGGTGGCCGTGGGTGGGAACCGGGTGACCCAACTCGGCGTGAATTTCCTTGAAGATGTTCTGCAGCGACGGCGGCACCTGGACACCGGGCCTGACGGAGAAACACAGGCCGTGGGCCTGGCCGTCGCCATGGTAGGGATCCTGGCCGAGAATGACGACCTTTACCTGCTCCAGCGGGGTATGGGCAAAGGCGTTGAACATCTCGCCGCCGGCGGGAAAGAGCTGTTTTCCCGCCTTTTTTTCCGCCAGCAGAAAAGCACGCAAAGCCGTCATGTAGGGCTGCTCAAACTCCGGCGCCAACTGCGCCAGCCAACGGCCCTCCAGTTGCACTGCCCTGCTCATCGGCCAGCCGCCCCCGCTCAGTTGCAGGCGGCCATGAGCATGACCTGTTCATATACGGGGTGCATGTCATCCGGCATCTCCGGATCCAGCCGCACGGTATCGATCGGCACCAGCCGCTTGGACCGCTCCCGCTTGCCGGCGCTGTCATTGTTCACCGGCGCCAGCGGCTGCGCCGCGAAGGCGGCCTCGCGGCGCCCGGGATCGACGTCACGATACAGGGTGGTTCGCATACGGGGCCGGCGCCCGGCGGCCACGATCTGTTGCTCCATGAAAGCCGGCGCCCACTCCTGGCCGTGACCGGAACCGGCGGCCCGGGTGATGCTCTCGTTCATCAGGGTGCCGCCCAGGTCATTGACCCCGGCGGCGAGACAGGCGGCGACGCCCTGCTGCCCCATTTTCACCCAGGAGGCCTGGATATTGTCGATCAGCCCGTGCAATACCAGCCGGGCCACCGCGTGCATCAACAGCGCCTCGCGGAAGGTCGGCCCGCGCCTGGCCCTGCCCTTGAGATACATGGGCGCCTCCATATGCACGAACGGCAAGGGCACGAACTCGGTAAAGCCGCCGGTGCGCTGTTGCAACTGGCGAATATGCCACAGGTGCCGCGCCCAGTGCCGCGGCTCGTCGATATGGCCGTACATGATGGTGGCGGTCGTCGGCAGTCCGACCCGGTGGGCGGCTTCGATAACCGCCAGCCACTGCTCGGTATCGAGCTTGTCGGGGCACAGCACCTGCCGCACCTCGTCGTGCAACACCTCGGCCGCGGTACCGGGCAGGGTGTGGAGTCCCGCCGCCTTGAGCTGCAGCAGGAATGACTCGATCCCGATGCCCAGGGTCGCCGCCCCCTGTGACACTTCCAGTGGGGAAAAGGCATGCACGTGCATACCGGGGGTAGCCGCGCGAACGGTGTGCAGGATATCGAGGTAAGTCTGGCCGGTGTAGTCCGGGTGAATCCCCCCCTGCATGCAAACCTCGGTGGCGCCGCGGTGCCAGGCTTCGACACAGCGCCCGGCGATCTCCTCGCCGCTGATATCGTAGGGCCGGCCCCGCAGGTCCTCGCTGTGCTTGCCCTTGGAAAAGGCGCAGAACTGGCACTTGAAATAGCAGACATTGGTGTAATTGATATTGCGGTTGACGACGTAGCTCACGGCGTCACCGGTGACCTGTTTTCTGAGCGCGTCCGCCTGCTGCACCAGCCAGGCAAAATCGTCGCCCCGGGCCTGAAACAGGCGGGTGATGTCGGCTTCCGGCAAGTCCTCCCGGGCCACACAGCGCTCGACGATGGCGCGAATATCGGCCGCCACGCCGGCAGCGGCGGGCGGGCTGCCGAGCAGCCGCGACTCGACAACGGGGATCGCTTTTTCCTCGCCCGGCACCCAGTCATCGCGCCGGGCGAAGCCGCTGGCGTCACTGTGACGCAGTACCGCCGCACGCAGCCCGGTATCGAGCCACTTCTGCGCGGCGGTGGCGTATGCCGGGTAAATGGTCAGCCGCTGATCGAGGAACTTGCCGGCAGCGCGGGTTTCCCGGGCCAGCTGGTCGAGATGGGGCCAGGGCGCCTCCGGGTTGACGTGGTCCGGGGTGAGCGGTGATACGCCGCCCCAATCATTGATGCCCGCCGCCACCAGTTGCGGCAACACCCCCGGGCTCAGGTTGGGGGGCGCCTGGACACTCATACCCGGGCCGAACACCAGGCGGGCCACGGCGATGGTCCACAACAGGTCGTCGAGATCCGGTTCCGGCGCAGAGGCCATCCTGGTACCCGGCTTGGCCCGGAAATTCTGGATGATCACTTCCTGCAGGTGACCGTGGCGCTCGTGCACGGCGCGCAGTGCCAGCAGCGACTCGATGCGTTCACGGCGGGTCTCGCCGATACCGATCAGGATCCCCGAGGTGAACGGCACCGCCGCCTGGCCCGCCAGCTCCAGGGTCTGCAGGCGCAGCACCGGATCCTTGTCGGGGGAGCCGTAGTGCGGCATCCCCTTCTCACACAGTCGCGACGAGGCGGACTCCAGCATAATGCCCATGGAGGCGCTGACCTCGCGCAAGCCGGCGATCTCACCAGCCGTCATGCAGCCGGCATTGATATGCGGCAGCAGGCCGGTCTCTGCCAGCACCCTGGACGCCACGTGGCGCAGGTATGACAGGGTATCGGCGAAGCCCATCTCCTGCAGCGCCTCGCGCGCGGCGCGATAACGCAACTCGGGTTTTTCCCCCAGGGTGAACAGCGCTTCCTGGCAACCCAGGCGCGCGCCCTGGTGGCACAGGTCCAGCACCTGCTCCACGCTCATAAAGGCCCGGCCGATTTTTTTCGGGGTGCTGGCGAAGGTGCAGTAGTGGCAGACGTCGCGGCACAGGTGGGTGAGTGGGATAAATACCTTGCGCGAGTAGGTCACCACGTTGTGGAAACCACGATCCCGCAGTTCGCCCGCCACGGCCGCCAGCGCCGCCGTGTCGGGGAACGCCGCCAGGGCCAGTGCCTGTTCCGGACTGAGGCTCTGCCCCGCCAGCAGATCCGACTGCAACGCCTGCCAATGCAACATTAGCTTACCTCTTCTGTATTTCCAGCTGTGTCATATCCGGCCAGCGACGCCAGCGCCACCCCGATCCTGGCGCCCAGTAGCGTCCCTTCCAGCAGGGCCGCCGTCCTGCCGCTGGCTACGCCGCCCAGTCGCGCCAGCAGCAGCGCCAGGTCCTGTGCCTCGTCCACGTCCAGTCCGATCCCGGGCCGATGCAGCACGCGCGTCACAATCCCCTCGGCCTGTGCCGCCGCGATATGGCGCGCGCAACTGTCCACGCCAAAACAGAACGATGGCATGGACGCAGCGTCGAAACACAGCAAATTGGTGCCGGTGGCATGGCGGTCGCAGCCCACCACCAGGCCACCACAGGCCGCCCGGGCCGCGAGTGCTGCCGTGATATCCCCGGCATTGAGCAGCGGCAGATCCGCGTGCAGTACCAGCAGCGGCTGGGCGTGCTCCGCCAGCAGGCGCCTGCTGGCGCAGGCAAGCACCGCGTTCAGGCCGCTGCAGCCCAGTGTACTTTCCCGCCAGTGCGTGGCGCCGTAGCTGTCCGCCAGCAGGTGTGCGCAGGGGTCGTCCGACAACAGGGTTACACCGGCAATGTGCGGATGGGTGGTGAGCACCGCCAGCACATCTTCCAGCATGGCCTGCGCCAGGGCACGCCGCTCCGACGGGCTCAGCAAACCGGCCAGGCGGGTCTTGGCCTGTACCAGGTCCTTCAGCGGCACCAGCGCCTGCACCACGGCTGTCAGCTTCCGCTCAACTGCAGGGTGAAGCGGGCGAGCGCCCGCTTGTCCGCCCTGCTTTTCATCACGGTCGAGGTTACCGCCACGGTGACTCCCAATTCGCCAATCTCCGCGGCCAGTGTAGCGTCACTTTGGTCGATCACGAAGCAATCCATCAGCCCCGGGTAGCGCTGGCAGTAGTGTCGCGCCACATCCAGCGCCGAGACGCCCATTCCCATTTCCGCCATCATCTTGGCGGCGGGTCCCTTGATGGCCAGCCCCGCGACGATCGGCGACACCACCACCACCGGGGCCGGACTCTCCCGCAGGGCCAGCCACAGGCCCGGCAGCTGCAGGATCGGATCGACACTGACGAAGGGATTGGATGGGCACACCACCACCCTGCCGAACGCCTTGCGCTGTAACAGCCGCATCACCTCCCGGTTGGGGTGGGCGGCGGATATCCCGTCAAAACTGAAGCCGGTCACCGGCGGTTCGCAGCGGTCGCGCACAAAGTAGTGCTGGAATGGCAGGTCGCCACGGTCTGTGTGCACCATCGTGCGCACCGGGTCATCCGTCATGGGGTGAATATGGCTGGCGATGCCCAACCGCACCGCCAGGGCGGCCGTGAACGCGCTGAGCCGCATGCCAGACTTCAGCTGCCGCGTGCGCCACAGGTGGGTGGCCAGGTCCCGGTCGCCCAACCTGAACCAGGTCTCGCCGCCGAGTTCTTCCAGGGCGGTCATAGTCTGCCAGGTTTCACCCTCGAGGCCCCAGCCCAGGGTCTGGTTGGCGCGACCCGACAAGGTATACAACAGCGTATCGATGTCCGGGCAGATATCCAGGCCGAGATGCCGGAAGTCATCGCCGGTATTGGTCAGTACATGTAATTGGCCCGGCGCCAGCACATCCGCCAGGCCGAGGGCGAGCTTGGCGCCGCCGACACCGCCGGAAAGCGCGAGCACTGGCTGCGACGCCGCTGCCATCAGCGAAACAGGTCCATCGCCCGGTCGCGTATCAGTCGTCCCGAGCCCTCCTCGGAAGGCAGCAGTCCCGCGCCCCGCGCCAGCACCACCGGCAGGCCCTGGGTCGACTGCCCCATCAGCAGTGAAGCCGCGGCGGCCAGTTCGTCCGCGACAGCCGGTTCGGTCACCTGCAATATATTGCCGAACAGGTCCCGTTCGCCGATCTGGTTGCGCACCGGGTCCAGGCCCGCGGTGCCGATGGCAATACCCACGGTGCCGTTGCGCCAGGCCCTGCCGGCGCTGTCATTGATTATCACCTGGGGGGTGACGCCCGTGAGCTGCGCCAACGCCTCCCGCAGGGAGCGCGCCGATGCGTCCGGGTCCAGCGGCAGTAACAATACCCGCGGATCGTCCAGGCTGTTGGCAATATTGGAGCGGTCAATACCGGCATTGGCATGGACGTAGCCGTGGCGGTGTTCGACAATGATCACCCCGGGGCGCGCCCGTATCACCTCGCGGCTCTCGGCGAGCATCACCTCGACCTGGCGCGGATCCTTGTCGGTCAGCGCTGCCAGCTCCAGTGCTTCGGGACCGGGCTCCACGTCGGCCAGCCGCACGTAGCGCCCCTCAGCCTTGGAGACGATTTTCTGTGCTATCACCAGCACGTCACCCGGCTGCAGCTGCAGCTCGTTGTGCCGCAGGGAGTCAGTGATCAGCTGAGCGAGCGCATCCCCCGGCTCCACCAGGGGAAATCCCTCCAGCGCAATCAGCTCCAGCCGGGGAGCCATCAGGCATCGCCCAGACCGCTGATCTTGATACCGGCGTGACAGCCGTATTGCTTGTTGATGGAAATCAGCACCGAGGTCAGCGCCTCTGCCGCCGCCGCGTTATTGATCATGCCGGCATGAAATCCCCGCATGCCAGCGGCCTCCACCAGGGTGATGACCGCCTCGCGCGCCTCTTTCCTGTTGCCGCTGACCAGTACGTCGCACTCGACCCCCTTGCCCTCCTGCAGGTGGGCAGCGGCCACGTTCTGGAAGGCCGACACAACCGCGACCTCATCCCCCAGCAGTTCCTGGGCGATCTGTCCCGCACTGCCCTGCGGCGGCAATTGCACCCGGGCCACCCTGGGTGGCACCAGCGGCACGGTGACGTCGATGAGAATCTTGCCCCGCAGGGCGTCGCGCACCGAGTTCAGGGTGTCGACCTGATGGCTGAAAGGCACCGTCAGGGTCACGATATCGGCCGCCGTGGCGGCGTCGAGGTTGGCCATCGCTTCCACCGCGACCGCGCTGACTCCGCGGTCGGCCATCACCTCGCGCAGGTCCGCCACCGCGGCCTCGGCTTTTTCCAGCGTGCGCGAGCCGATGATCACCCGGTAACCCGCCTGCGCCCAGCGCCGGGCAAGGCCCGTACCGAGGTCGCCCGTGCCGCCCAGGATTGCCAGTACCGGCGCATTTTCTGTCGTCATATCAGTGTGTCCCCTCATGATTGGGGGTGGATTGAATCGGGCCACTGCCCGGGAATGTCCCACCCCCGTGAATTCGGTTAAGATGGGCGCGGCCGAGGCATCTTAAGTAAATCGCCGGCCGACCACAAGCCGGAGCGCAACTGCGGGGAACGGAGTCTGAATAAATGAGCAATCCGCTGGATTTTAGCAATAAGGTCATCCTCGTTACCGGCGGCGGTAAGGGCATAGGCAGGGGCATCGCCCAGACGTTTCTGGCCGCCGGCGCTCAGGTGGTCGTGTGCGGCCGCACCCACCCTGAGCACCTGCCGGCCCACGCCGGGCGCGAGGCAGTGTTCAGCGCCTGCGATGTGCGCGACCACGAGCAGATCGAGGCCTGCGTGGCAGCCATCACCGAACAGTTCGGCCGACTCGATGTGCTGGTGAATAATGCCGGCGGCGCGCCCCACGCCGAGGCGGCCACAGCCTCGCCGCGCTTCTCGGAAGCCATCATTCGCCTGAACCTGATCGCCCCCCTCAACTTCAGCCAGGTCGCCAACCGGGTAATGCAGGCCCAGGCCGAGGGCGGCAGCATCATCAACATTGCCAGTGTCAGCACCCTGCGGCCCTCGCCGGGGACCGCCGCCTACGGCGCCGCCAAGGCGGGCCTGGTCAACCTGGGCAGCTCGCTGGCGGTGGAATGGGCGCCCCGGGTGCGCGTTAACGCCGTCATCGTCGGCCTGACCCAAACGGAGCAGTCCGGGCTGCACTACGGCGATGAGGCGGGCATGGCTGCAGTGGCCGCCACCATTCCGCTGGGGCGCATGGGCCTGCCATCGGATGTCGGCAATGCCTGCCTGTTTCTCGCATCGCCACTTGCTTCCTATGTAAGTGGCACCAGTTTTGCCGTGCACGGCGGGGGGGAGAAGCCCGCCTTCCTGGCCGCCGCCAACGCCGGGCGCCAGGGAGAATAAGCGGGGACTGCCGGACGCCTGAACCGTTTGTGGGCAAGCGATATAGGGGTATACTGCAACCACAATCTGCCAGACTTGTGATCCGAGTCACACAAAACGGCCCAGAATAATCCAGCGTGCAGAGGTCCAATGCCCGAACCCGTAATGCAACCCGTTGAGCGTTCCGCCAAACTCGAACTGGAAGACGGTACAAGACTGGTCGGCGACCTCAGCCCACTGCCCGACGGCACCCTGCAGCTGGCCTCCACCCGCATCCTGCGCAAGCCCTGGTCGGGTGAACAACCGGCGCTGAAGACCGGGGGCCGGGGGCGGCTGGTCACGATCGATAGCGAAGACACCGACAGCGACGCCGGGGCCGTCACACTGGAAAGAATAACCGGCAGCACGATGATACTGGCTTTTGCCGACCCGGCCTCCGACGCGGCGCGACAGGTCCACGCCAGCCTCGCCGCCGCCCGATCCGAGCCGGGCCAGGCAGCGGCGCCCGGCGGCTACCCGGCCATCCTGCAATCCTTCCAGAGGGACTGCCTGGGACAGCTGGAAAAACTGCTCAAACCCTTCCTTACCGACCTCGCCAACTACCTGTTCGACCTGTCGACCCAGGTGCGACAATCCAGCTCGGACCAGAACATTTTCTACGACGCGACGGTGGCTATCCGGCGCACCTCGGCCGACCTGGCCGCCGATGTCGTCCGCCAGTTGGCGGAACTCTTTGCCGACCCCACGCCGGCGAAATCCCCGGACCAGGCGTCATCCCCAGGCGGCGAAGGCGACAATCTCAACCTGGTCGATACCGCGGAATTCGAAAGCTCCCTGGCGCTGGGCCGCATGGTCAACCGCGGTGAAGATATGTACAAGGCGCCGCTGGAAGCGCTGTTGATACGCTACGCGATGCTCCTGGACGCGGACCCCTACCTGGTCCGGCTGCCGATCCATGTGCGCCCGCTGAGCAAGGCGTTCCAGAAGACCGTCGCCTCGCAGCACTATCCCGCTCCGGTACTGCTGAAAATATTTGAGTACTTCACCCGTGAATTCCTGCGGGACCTGAAGAGCTACTACCTGCAACTGAACAGGGGTCTGGCAGCACACGGCCTGCGCCCCGAGCTCGAGCAGGAGATCGCCGCCAAGGGAACCCTGTTGCGCCGCATCGCCCCGCGCCCCATCATTCGCAAATCGCCGGCATCGAGCCCCAGGCCGTCTGAAGCCGCGCCCCATCCGGGCACAACACCCGAGGGCGGGCCCACGCTGGCTGAAATGGCAAGGTCGCTCGCGGGGGCAGCGGCCGGCAGCCCGGCACCACCCAGCAGCCAGCAGGCCAAGTACGAGAATATTTACAAGTCTGTGATCGACGCCCTCAATTTCAGGCGCTCGGCGGATGACGCCGCGCCGGCACAGACGCACGCCTATGACGCCCCCCCGGCCGGGGGCGGCTGGGACGGCGCCAGCCTCACACCAGGCGGCGGGCAGCAAATTCTGGCCAACGCCCGGGATATTGCCCAGACACTGGGCAGCCTGCAGCACGACGCCGCAGTCCGGGCGGCGGTTGAACAGGGTAATTCACTGCGCGAATACCTGGCCAATAACAAGCAGATGCTGGCCAAGCTCAAGGATACCGCCGGCCTGACCGCCGACAGCCTCAATCAACTCGACCTGGTCGATAACCTGTTTGGCACGATCAAGTCACAGCTCGACCTGAGCACAGACCTCAGACCCACACTGGGTGACCTGCACATTCCGCTGGCCAAACTCGCGCTGCTGGACCCGCACTTTTTCCTCGATCGCGGCCACCCCGCGCGGGCGACCCTGGATAAACTGGCGCAATTGGCCACTTCCGCCAACTTCCCCAACAAGGCACTGGAAGGCCGCATCACCGAGATCGTCAACCAGATTGTTAGCGACTACGACACTGACAACAGGGTATTTGATACCGCCCTGGAAAAAATAGAAAAACTGGTCACCCAGCAGGAGCGGGCCCTGTCGCGCAATGTCGAGCGCGTGGTACGTATCGAGCAGGGCCAGGAAAAACTGCACAAGGCGCAGCAGGCTGTGGAAAAGGTCATCGCCGCCAAAGTCCGGACAGCCCATGCCCCCAGGGTATTGGTCGACCTGGTGGACAACGGCCTGCGCGACCTGCTGGTGCTGTGCCAGATCAAGGAGGGCCCGCACAGCAGGGGCTGGAAAGATCACCTGAAAACCCTGGACCAGCTGCAGCTGTGGTTGCGCGAACAGGACCAGGGTGAAGCCAACGAGGAGATGATGACCCAGCGCGGCCTGGAGGCCGGTACGCTGATCGACATGATCGAGCAGCAGATCGTCTCGGGGCTGCCCACCAATGTGTCCCACCAGAAGACGCTGGACGAATTGCGCGAGATCATCAGCGGCGACAAGGAGGTGGAGTTTATCGATTGCACCGCCTCGTCGGGACAACCCCAGGCCGAGCCGGCGCAACTGCGCGCGAAAATAGAGGACCTGCCACGGCTGCGCCGCTGGGTGATGCGCGTGGAGCAGCTGGAAAAAGGCGCCTGGCTGACCTACCGCGACAAGTCCGGCCAGCGAGTGCGCATGCAACTGGCCTGGGTGAGCGAGGAAAAAGACCGCTACATCTTCGTCAACGAGCGCGGACAGAAAGTGGCGGATATCAGCAACATCCAGCTCGCCAGGCAACTCAGCCGCGGCATGCAGCCGCCCGCCCCGGCGGACAAACTGTCGGTGGTGGACAAGAGCCTGTACCAGACGCTGGAGCACGTGCAGAAGACGCTCAGCTTCGCCCGCAACTACGATTCGCTGACCAGGCTCATCAACCGCGCGACCTTCCTCAACCAGATGGGGCGCGCACTGCGCCACGCCCAGCAGAAGCGCTCACAGCACGCCGTGCTGTACCTCAACATCGACCAGTTCAGCCTGGTCAACGATGTCTACGACCGCATTCACGGCGACCAGGTACTGCTCGAGTTCGCCCGGCTGCTGGCGCAATTGCACGGCAAGAAGTCCTCCTCTGCCCGCATCGAATCCGACAGCTTCGCGGTGCTGCTGCTGGACCGCAACCTGGAGCAGGCCTTGCAGGTGGCGGAGAAAATCCGCCGGGATATCGAGGCCAGCAGCGTCGACATCGAGGGCGAAAAGATCGGCTTTACCGTGTCCATAGGCGTGGTTCCCATCCAGGAGCACAGTCCCGAGGTGGGACAGATACTCAACACCGCCCGCACTACCATGCACCTGGCCAAGGAGCAGGGCCGCAACCGGGTGGTGCAATACGAGGAGGCCCAGTCCTCCGCCAGCAGCTACACCCAGGACAAGTTGCGGGTAAAGCAGGACCTGGAGCAGGCGGTTGCCACCGACCGTTTCGTCCTGCAGGCACAACCCATTGTACAAACGCGGATCACCGGCGATGTGGTGGAACAGTTGCACTACGAACTGCTGCTGGGCCTTGCCAACAAGGATGGCACCCTGTCCTCGCCCCAGGACTTCATCCTCTCGGCGGAACGCTACGGTTTCATGACCCTGGTCGATCGCTGGGTGGTGCGCGAGGCGTTCAGCTGGATCAGCCAGCTTATGGATGCCCAGAAAGTGGTTCCCAGCCTGTCGATCAACCTGTCGGGCACCAGCGTCACCGATGACAGCTTCATGGATTACCTGTTTGAGCAGATCTCGGCCTATGGCGTGGGCACCAGCAGAATCTGCTTTGAAATCACCGAGACCGGCACCATATCAAACCTGGTGAAAGCGGCGGATTTCGTGCGCGCCTTCCGCAATATCGGCTGCAAGTTTTCCATCGACGACTTCGGTACCGGCCTGGCCAGCCACAATTACCTGCGCGAGCTGCCGGTCGATTACGTCAAGATCGACGGCAGCTTCGTCACCAATATTCACAAGAACCGCAACGACTACGCCATCGCCAGGTCGATCAATGACCTGGCCCACTTCCTGGGCCAGGAGACCATCGCCGAGTCCGTCGAGAATGACGAGATCGTGGTGAAGTTACGCGAAATCGGCGTCGACTACCTGCAGGGCTGGGGCATTGGCAGGCCCAAAGTCCTGGCGGAGGTCGCCAGGGACCTGTCCTCCATCGAGAAGTAGCGACGCCGCGCAGAGATGGCAATTCCCCGGGTAGACAAGGGTTACGACCGCCTGGTGCGATCGATCTACCATGGCGCGATAGAACAACCGCCCTGGCACGGCACCCTGCCCGCACTGCGCGCAGCGTTCGACGCCCAGGTCGCGTCGCTGGTATTGCGTCCCCCGGCAGCCGGTGATCGCGGCGTCATCCTCAACTGCATCCGCCCGGACCCCGATCAGCAGCTGGGCGAATCGCCGCTGGCGGACCCCAACGACTGGGAGGTCACCGCGTATCGCGAACAGTTCTTTTCCCTTGACCCCTTCATCAACCTGGCACCGGACACCATCATCACCCTCGATGACATCCTGACGGATACCGAGCTGGTATCCTCGGACTATTACCTGCACTACCTCAAGCCCATCGGCCTGTTCCGGATACTGGGCGTGGACACGGGGGAGCCCGAGGGCCTGCTCGCGCGCCTGCGCTTTTCCCGGGGCCCGCAAGAGGCCGCTTTTGGCAAGCGGGAGCGGGCGCTGCTGACGCTGGTCACCCCGCACCTGCGCCAGGCCATCCAGTTCTATGCCCGGCTGCACCATATGACCTCGGAGCGCGACACCTACGCGGGGGCGGTTGAGCAGTTGTCGGTGGCCACCATCATCCTCGACGAGCGCAGCCGGATCCTGAACACCAACGCCCTGGCGTCTGCCCTGCTCAAGGAAGGCGATGGCCTGAGCCTGCGGGGTCGGCAGCTCCACATGGAGGGCCGCAATCTGGATCGCGCATTAAAGGCCGCCCTGGGCAGTGTCATCAAGGCCCAGCAGGCGGGGGAGGCCTCCGTGGTGAAAGCGCTGCGGGTGCCCCGCCCCGGGGGTCGCCCGCCACTGGGCCTGGTGATCCGTCCGATGCCGGTCGCCGAGTGGGCCGAGGGGCAGGCGGGAGCCTGCGCCGCCGTGTTCATCAGCGATCCGGACCAGCATGATTCCGCCTCCCAGCACACCCTGGGGGAGTTGTTCTCGCTGACACCGGCGGAAGCCAACGTCGCCATTTTGCTGGCCAGGGGCCTGAGCCTGGCGGAGGTATCGCAGGCGCAGAATATCTCCCCGCACACCGCCAGGGCCCAGCTTAAGTCGATCTTCGCGAAAACCGGCGTGTCCCGCCAGGCCGAGCTGGTGCGGATGGTGATCAAGAGCGTTGCATCGCTGGGCTAAAACCCGGCGGGGCGGGCTGGTTGACCTATGTCAACGCTCCCGGACCCCGAACTTGCTAATGTGTGCCCTTGAATGACCGGACCGCGAGCCATGAACAGTATTCTCCCCAATCCCAAAGCCGACCCCGGTATCAACACTGTCCACCCATCGGACATGGAACTGGCCGTCAAGTACGCCTGCGAGGGGCCCCGGTACACCTCCTATCCAACCGCCCCCCAGTTCCGCCAGGACTTCCCCGCGGAGCAGTATCTGGCCTGGCAGCGGCGGGATGGCGACCACAAGCGCGCGCCCCTGTCCCTGTACCTGCACCTGCCTTTTTGCAAGGACATCTGTTACTACTGCGGCTGCAATAAAATAGTCACCCGGCAAAAGGGCGTGGCCAGGCGCTATCTCGATCACCTGCAAAAGGAGATCGAACAGCAGTCCCGACTGGTCGGCGAACAGCGCCCCGTCACCCAGATGCACTGGGGCGGCGGCACCCCCACCTACCTCGACAACGCCGAGATTACCGAGCTGATGCACATGCTCGCGAGCCATTTTCGGCTGCTGGACAAGGATTACCGGGAATACTCGATCGAGATAGATCCGCGCACGGTGGATCCCGGCGCCATCGCCCTGCTCAAGGGCGTGGGCTTCAATCGCATCAGCCTTGGCATCCAGGATTTCGACCCACTGGTACAGCAGGCCGTCAACCGGATCCAGCCCTACGAGATGGTTGCGCCGCTGGTGGACAATATCCGCTCGCACCACTTCCGTTCGCTGAGCTTCGATCTGATCTATGGCCTGCCGAACCAGGACCGCTACACCATGCGGGAAACCCTGCGCAAGGTAAATTCGCTGCGCCCGGACCGCATCGCCTGCTACAACTACGCGCACCTGCCGCAGCGGTTCAGCAGCCAGCGGGCGATCGACCGGATGGCCCTGCCGGTACCTGAAGAAAAACTGCAGCTGCAACAGATGATCAGCCACACCCTGCAGGATGCCGGCTACCTGCATATCGGCATGGACCACTACGTGCTGCCCGAGGACGAACTGGCCAGGGCCCTGCAGGAAGGGCGTCTACAGCGCAACTTCCAGGGCTATTCGCTGCACATGGCGGACGACCTGCTCGGGCTGGGGGTCTCCGCCATCAGCCAGATCGGCGATTTTTACCTGCAGAATGAGCGCGACCTGGACGCCTATTATCGGCTTGTCGAAGGCGGGAAAATGCCTTTTACCCGCGGCTGCAAGGTGACAGGCGAGGACAAGCTGCGCCGCCATATCATCATGAGCCTGATCTCGGATTTGCGCCTGGATATCAGCGACTGCAATTACCAGTTCGGTATAGATTTCGCAACCCGGTTCCAGCACGAATTGGCCTCGCTCCAGCCCCTGGCCGGCGATGGCCTGCTGGAAATCAGCGACCGGGAGATCACGGTGACACACAGGGGCCGCCCCTTCCTGCGCAATATCTGCATGCCGTTCGACGCCTATCTCAACGCCCACGGCGGCGACCAGCCGCCGCCCCGCTTCTCTGCCACCATCTGAGCGGCGACGCGGTCGGGGAAAAACGAGCTACAGGGGACCGGAACTTTCGATTATACTGAGCGGATTCAGTAACGGAGGCTTTGGTATGACCATCAGGCTTGCGGATGCGGGTGAGCAGAACGTCCTTAAGCCCTGCATTCACGACTATCAGGTAAACTGCGGCAATTGCCGTCTGAACAGCATCTGCCTGCCCCTGGCACTGGAAAGCGACGATATTGAGCAGCTGGACGAGATAATCCAGCGCAGCAAGCCCCTGCAAAAGAGCCAGCACCTGTACCGCGAGGGCGACGTGTTCAAATCCGTTTACGCGGTCCGCTCCGGGGCCATGAAGGCCTACAAGACCACGGACGACGGTCGGGAGCAGGTTACCGGTTTTTACTTCCCGGGGGAGATCCTCGGCATGGACGGCATCAGCAACAACCTGCACGCATCCTCCGCCAAGGCGCTGGAAACCGCCGCAGTCTGCGAGATCCCGTTCACCTCGCTGGAAAAACTCAGCACCCTGATGCCGAGCCTGCAGCGTCATTTCTTCCAGCTCATGAGCCGTGAAATCACCGAAGACCAGCAGTTGATAACGCTGCTGAGCAAAAACTCCGCCGATGAGCGAGTTGCCTCGCTTATGCTCAGTATTTCCACCCGGAATTCAAAGCGCAAACTCAGCGCCACGCAGTTCAGGCTGCCAATGTCCCGCGTGGATATAGGTAACTACCTGGGACTGACCGTGGAAACCGTCAGCCGGGTATTCAGTCGCATGCAAAAACTGGATATCCTGCGTGTCGATAACAAGGAAATCAAGATACTGGATGTGTCGGGGCTGCAGAAGCTGGCCAATGTAGCCAGCTGACCCCGACGGTCCGCAGCACACCTTGACGCATATCAAGGATAGAAATTGCACACAACCGCTATCATTACCCGTTTGATAATAACGTCAGTAGTTCAGGGGAGACTATAACCTAATGATTCAACATACTTTCGGCTTGTTGGTCCGGCCCAGCGCCCAATGGCGAACCGTCGCCGAGCTTCCGGAGAGCTCTTTCAGGACCCTGGTACTCTACCCGTGCTTTCTCGCCATCCTGCCGGCGGTGGCCTGGTACTACGGCACCAGCCGGATCGGCTGGACCGTGGGCGACGAGGGGGAGACGATCAGGCTGACGGTGGAGAGCGCCCGCCAGATCAGTGTGCTGTTCTACCTGACCATGCTGGCTGCGGTTGCGGTGATCGGCTATTTCGTCCACTGGATGGCGGATACCTACGGCGCGGCCTCCACCCTGACCAAGGGTATCGTGATCGCCGGACTCACTTCCACGCCGCTGTTCATCGCCGGGCTGGTGGGCTTTTATCCCCTGCTGTGGATCGACCTGTTGATCGGCGTCGCCGCAGTGAGCTGGTCGGTGTACCTGCTCTACCTGGGCATCCCCATCGTCATGGGCATACCCGAGGAGCGCGGCTTCCTGTTTTCCAGCGCCGTTGTCGGCGTTGCGCTGGTCATCCTTATCTGCGTAATGGTCGGCTCGGTAATCCTCTGGGATTATGGCGCGGCCCCGGCGTTTACCGACTGATCGGCGGTTGAATCCCGACCTTTTTCGTTGCACTGACATCTAGAATTGGAATTGAACCATGAGCGAGCTTAACTCTGCACTGGAACACCCGACCTACAACTACAAGGTAGTGCGCCAGTTTGCCGTAATGACCGTTGTCTGGGGTATCGTCGGCATGCTGGTAGGCGTGCTGATCGCCGCCCAGCTGGCCTGGCCGGCACTGAACTTCGACCTGCCCTGGTTTCATTTTGGCCGCCTGCGCCCGCTGCATACCAACGCGGTGATTTTCGCGTTTGGCGGCTCGGCGCTGTTTGCCACCTCCTACTACGTGGTGCAGCGCACCTGCCAGGTCAGGCTGATCTCCGACAAGCTGGCCGCCTTGACATTCTGGGGCTGGCAACTGGTTATCGTGTCGGCCGCCATCACCCTGCCCCTGGGCCTGACGACCTCCAAGGAATACGCGGAGCTCGAGTGGCCGATTGATATCCTGATCACCGTGGTCTGGGTGCTGTACGCCATCGTCTTTTTCGGTACCATCGCCAGGCGCAAGGCCAACCACATCTACGTGGCGAACTGGTTTTACGGCTCATTCATCATCGCCGTCGCTGTGCTGCACATCATCAACAGCCTCGAAATGCCGATCGCCATGAATGCCTTCAAGTCCTATTCCATCTACGCCGGCACTGTCGACGCCATGGTGCAGTGGTGGTATGGCCACAACGCCGTCGGCTTTTTCCTGACTGCCGGCTTCCTGGGCATGATGTATTACTTTGTGCCCAAGCAGGCGGGCCGGCCGGTTTACTCCTACCGCCTCAGCATCGTGCATTTCTGGGCACTGGTGGCGGTCTATATCTGGGCCGGGCCCCACCACCTGCATTACACCGCCCTGCCGGACTGGGCCCAGAGTCTTGGCATGGTGATGTCGCTGATCCTGCTGGCACCGTCCTGGGGCGGCATGATCAACGGCATGATGACCCTGTCAGGTGCCTGGCACAAACTGCGCAGCGACCCTATCCTGCGCTTCCTGGTAGTCAGCCTCTCCTTCTACGGCATGTCCACCTTTGAAGGCCCGATGATGTCGATCAAGACGGTCAACTCTCTGTCGCATTACACCGACTGGACCATAGGCCACGTCCACTCCGGCGCCCTCGGCTGGGTGGCGATGATTTCCATCGGCGCGATCTACCACCTGATCCCCATCCTGTTCGGCAAGGAGCGTATGTACAGCACCAACCTGATCAACACCCATTTCTGGATGTCCACCATCGGCACCGTGCTCTACATCACCTCCATGTGGGTTAACGGCATCCTGCAGGGCCTGATGTGGCGCGCCTACAACCAGGACGGCACCCTGACCTACAGCTTTGTCGAGTCGGTGACAGCCAGCTATCCCGGCTATGTGGTGCGGGTAATCGGCGGCGCCATCTTCTTCAGCGGGATGCTGATCATGGCCTACAACGTGTACATGACCAGCCGCAAAGACATAGCACCGCAGGCGGCCCCGGCTGTCGCCAGCGCGGCCTAAGGAGAAGACCATGAAACATGAAGTCGTTGAAAAAAATATCGGCCTGATGATGATCCTCATCCTGGTCGCGCTCAGTTTCGGCACCCTGGTCGAGCTGGTGCCACTGCTGTTCGCCAAGGAGACCCACGAGCCGATCGCCGGACTCAAGCCGTTGCCCGCGCTGGAACTGGAGGGTCGCGATATCTATATCCGCGAGGGCTGCAACGTGTGTCACTCACAGATGATTCGCCCCCTGCGGGCCGAGACCGAGCGCTACGGCCACTACTCGGTCGCCGGTGAGTTGGTATACAACCACCCCTTCCTGTGGGGCTCCAAGCGCACCGGTCCCGACCTGGCGCGGGTGGGCAAGCGCTACAGTGACGACTGGCACCGCGCCCACCTGTACAACCCCCGGGATGTGGTACCGGAATCGAATATGCCCGCTTTCCCCTGGCTGTTTGAAGATGAGATAAACAGCGAGCGCACCAATCTGAAGATGATCGCCCTGCGCAGGGTCGGCGTTCCCTATACCGACGAGGACATCAGCGGTGCCGCGGCGGCGGTGGCCGGCAAAAAGGAAATCGACGCACTGGTTGCTTACCTGCAGCAACTGGGCACCCTGCTGCAATCGAGGCGCTGATTGATTATGGATATCAACGATTTAAGAGGTATCAGCACAGCGTTCCTGATGATTACGTTCATCGGCATGTGCTTCTGGGCCTACAACAGCAAACGAAAAAAAGCATTTGATGAGGCCGCCAACTTGCCATTCGCGGACGAGGAGCTGAATCAAGCCACCATGCAGGAGGAGGTAAAGAATGGCTAGTTTCTGGAGCAACTGGATAATCATCCTCACGACCACCACGATCGTGGGGATCACCTGGATCCTGTTTGCCAACCGCAAGCGCGAGAAGCAATCCCCGGACCAGACCACCGGACATGTCTATGACGGCATTGAGGAACTGGACAACCCCCTGCCCGCCTGGTGGTTCTACATGTTCGTCATCACCATCGTCTGGGGTATCGGCTATCTCATCGTGTATCCCGGCATGGGCAACTTCGCCGGCGTTATCGGCTGGAGCCAGATCGGCCAGTACGACAAGGAAGTGGCCAGCGCAGAGCAAAAATACCGCGACATGCGGGATCGCTACCTGGCGCTGCCGGTGGAGGAGATTGCGGCCGACCCCGCGGTGCGCAAAATGGGCATGCGGATGTTTGCCAACAACTGCGCCCAGTGCCACGGTGCCGATGGCAAGGGCCGCTACGGCTTTCCCAATCTCACCGATGACGACTGGATCTTCGGCGGCGACCCGGCCACGATCAAGGCCACTATCGAGAACGGACGCCAGTCCGCCATGCCCGCCTGGGGCAGTATTATTGGCGACAAGGGCGTGGCCGACGTCACCCAGTACGTGCTGGGGCTCAATGGTCGGGACAACGACGCGGCCCAGGCCGCCGCCGGGGAAACCGTGTTCCAGACCTATTGTCTGGCCTGTCACGGCGCCGACGGGCACGGCAATCCCGCCCTGGGCGCGCCCAACCTGACCAACGGGGTCTGGCTCTATGGCGGCAGCCAGGAGCAGATCGCACAGTCCATCAGAGCCGGTCGCAACGGCGTCATGCCGGCGTTCAAGGACACGCTCACCGAGGACAAGATCCATATCCTCACCGCCTATGTCTACGGCCTCGGCAGGCAGTAGCCCGGCTGATACTGACACCCGGGGTGCCATGGACGGCTCCCCGCACCACGCTTGAACCCCACACCACGGAACAGGACCCATGTCTGACAAGGATCTGATTGACCTTAGGGAGATCGCACCCGCGGAGGTCGGCGAGATCGATCTCTACCAACGCCGTGAAAAGATCTATACCCGAAAAATCGAGGGCTTTTACCAGCGCATCCGCCTGTTCAGCGGCTGGCCGCTGCTGCTGGGCTACCTGCTGCTGCCCTGGACGACCTGGGATGGCCGCCAGGCGGTGTTGTTTGACCTGCCGGAACGGAAATTCCACATCCTGGGCCTGACCTTCTGGCCGCAGGATTTCCCGATGCTGGCCTTCATGCTGATGATCGCGGCATTCGGCCTGTTCGCGGTCACCACGTTCGCCGGGCGCATCTGGTGCGGGTACACCTGTCCGCAGACCGTCTGGACCAGTATTTTCATGTGGCTGGAGCAGAAGACCGAGGGCAGTCGCAACCAGCGCATGAAACTGGACAAGGCGCCATGGTCCCTGGAAAAACTCGCGAAAAAAATCGCGAAGCATGGGTCTTGGCTGTTCGTGGGACTGGTCACCGGCATGACCTTCGTCGGCTATTTTTACCCGATCAGGGACCTGGTCCACGATTTCGCCACCCTGTCGCCGGGCATGTGGCAACTGCTCTGGACCGTGTTTTTCACCCTGGCGACCTACATCAACGCCGGCTGGATGCGCGAGCAGGTATGCAAGTACATGTGCCCCTACGCCCGCTTCCAGTCTGTCATGTTCGACAAGGACACCCTGATCGTCTCCTATGACAGAAAGCGCGGGGAGCCGCGCGGGTCCCGCAAGCGCAGTCTCGAGCACAAGGACCTGGCGCTGGGCGATTGCATCGATTGCGAACTCTGTGTGCAGGTCTGCCCCACCGGCATCGATATCCGCGACGGCCTGCAGTACGAGTGCATCGGCTGCGCCCTGTGTATCGATGCCTGCAATTCAGTCATGGCCAAAATGGACTATCCGGCGGGCCTGATCCGCTATACCAGCGAGCACGAACTCGACGGCGGCACCACCCACTGGCTGCGGCCGCGCATCATCGGTTACCTGCTGGTGCTATGCGTAATGATAAGCGTATTCTGGTACAACGTGCTGACGCGTATCCCGGTCGAGCTGTCGGCTATCCGCGATCGCGACCAGTTGTACCTGACCACGGACACCGGCGCGATCGAGAATATCTACACCCTGAGGCTGGCGAATATGGATAACGATCCCCATCGCTACGATATCAGCGTGTCAGGCATTGAAGGCGCCACCATCGTCGGCGAGACCGGTCATACCCTGGATGGCGGTGAAGTGCGCACAATTACCTTGCGGGTGAGGGTCGAAGCGGGGGTGCTGGCCCGGCCAAGCACCGAACTGGACTTCATGGCGCTGTCTCCCGACTCCCCCGCCCTGAAGGCCACCGCAGAATCACGCTTTATGAAGCCGCTGTGATGAAACCCGGCTTCCCCGGCGGCGACAGCGAACCCTGGTACCGGCAGTTCTGGCCATGGTTCCTCATATTGCTGCCGGCCAGCGTCGTGGTCGCGGGTCTGTTCACCCTGTACATCGCCAACGAGGGCGCGGATGACCTGGTTGTCGACGACTATTACAAGGATGGCCTGGCGATCAACCGGCAGCTTGAGAAAAAACAGCGCAGCATCGATCTGGGAATCACCGCCACGCTACACGTCTCGGATAGCCATGTTACCGCGCGGGTCACGGGCCCCGTGGACGACGCAACACTCACGCTGCTGCTGTCCCATCCGCTGGAGTCCGACCGGGATTTCACCGTCGTGCTGGCAAGAATCGCCCCCGGTATTTTCCAGGCGGTTTTGCCAGCCGAGATCGCGCCCCGCTGGCACTGGATATTGATGTCGGGGCAACCGGACGCCTGGCGACTGGACGGCGATATAGCAGCCCACGATATCGGCAATGCCGTCATCGAGTGACTCCACCGCCGGCCCCCAGCTTTGCTACCACTGCGGCGAACAGGTGCCGGTGGGAGCCGATCTTGGCGTCGTCATAGCCGGTGAAATACGCCCCATGTGCTGCCCCGGCTGCCGTGCGGTAGCCCAGCTCATCAGCGCCAACGGCCTCGAGAACTTCTACCAGCAGCGCACCGCCTATAACCTGCGCCCCCAGGAGCGTGAGGTGGCCGCGCTGGAACAATACCTGGTCTACGATGACCCGGCGCTGGCGGCGAGTTTCACCGATATCGACAGCGCCGGCAACATGACTGCGCGACTGCTGCTGGGCGGTATATCCTGCGCCGCCTGCACCTGGTTGATAGAGCAGACCATGGCGCGGCTGCCCGGCGTCAGCCGCGCACTGGTCAATCTGCAGCAGAGCCGGCTGGACATCCAGTTCGACCCCGCCCGGATCCCCCTGAGCCAGGTATTCGCCCGCCTGGATGCGCTGGGCTACCAGGTCAGGCCTTTCCAGGCCAGCGCCCAGCGCCGGCAGATGGGCGAGGAATACCGACTGGAGTTGCGCCGGCTGGCAGTCGCCGGCCTGGGTATGATGCAGGTCGGCATGTTCGCCGTCGCCCTGCACGCGGGGGATATACAGGGTATCGAAAACCAGTACCAGGGATTGCTGCGCTGGGTGAGCCTGCTGGTCGCCAGTTTCGTGGTCCTGTTCAGCGCCCGGCCGTTTTTTACCACCGCCTGGCGCCACCTGCGGCAGGGGGCGCTGGTGATGGACCTGCCGGTGGCACTGGCGATCGGGCTCGCCTGGCTGGCCAGCGCCTGGGCAACCGCGAGCGGCGGCGGCCAGGTGTATTTCGACTCGGTGGTGATGTTTACCTTTTTCCTGCTGCTGGGCCGCTTTCTTGAACGCCGGGTGCGGCAGCGCCATGCACTCACCTGGTTCGACGCCCAGAGCGCGCTGCCCGATGCGGTATCGGCCCGACGCGGCGGCCAGTGGGCCACCGTGCCGCGGGTGCAGTTGCAGTCCGGTGACATCGTCCTGGTCAGGGCGGGGGAAACCGTGCCGGTGGACGGGCGTGTGTGTGACGGTTGCAGCGCTGTGCGCGAGGACACGTTCAACGGTGAGCCCCTGCCCCGCAGGGTCCGCCCGGATGACACCGTTTACGCCGGTACCGTCAATGTCGAGGCGGCACTTGAACTGGAGGTGCTGGGCAGCTACCTGGACAGTCGCCTGGCCGCCCTGCAACGCTCGGTGGAGCAGGCCCAGACCGCCAAGCCCCGCCTGGCCCGCCTGGCCGACCGCATCGCCTCCTGGTTCGTGGGCGCCATCCTGCTGGTCACCACGGCCACCGCCCTGGTGTGGAGCCATCTGGCACCGGACCAGGCGCTGTGGATCAGTCTTTCAGTACTGGTCATCAGCTGTCCCTGTGCACTGGCGCTGGCCACGCCGGCAGCACTCACCAGCGCAGCCAGCGCCCTGCGCAGCACCGGTGTGATCGTCAGGGGCGAAAATGCGCTGGAGTCCCTCGCCCGCACGACCCACCTGATTTTCGACAAAACCGGCACCCTCACAGAAGGTTCGCTGGCAATCACCGACGTGCGACTGCTGGCAGAGCTGCCCCGCGAACGTGTACTGGCGCTGGCGGCGGCCATGCAGCAGTACTCCGGCCACCCCGTGGCCCGGGCGTTCAGCGCCATCGACGCCGCAGCGAGCCTGGACCAGGTCCAGTATACGGTGGGCGCGGGACTGGAGGCCCGCGCGGGCGATCATACCTACAGGCTGGGCAGCGAATCGTTCTGCCGCGGACAGGCGCTGGCGCTGCCGCCGCCGCCCGCCGAGCCGCTGTACTGGGTGGCCCTGGTCCGCGACGAGCTGCCCCTGGCCTGGATCGGTCTCGCCGATCGCACCCGGGACGAGGCCGCGGCCGTCGTCGGCGCGGCCACGGCGGCGGGGCTCCAGGTTGAATTGCTCACCGGGGACGGCTCAGGCCAGGGCCCGCTGCTTGCCCGCCGCCTCGGGATTGAGACTGTCAGCAGCGGCCTGGAACCACAGCAGAAAATGGCCCATGTGCGGGCACTGCAGGCGACCGGCGCGGTGGTGGCCATGGTGGGTGACGGGCTCAACGATGCGCCGGTACTGGGCCTGGCCGACGCCTCGTTCGCCGTGGCCAATGCCACCGACCTCGCCCGCACCCAGGCGGATTTCGTGCTTCTCGACGGCGACCTGAACAGCGTCATCCGAACCTGGCGCAAGGCCCGGCAGTGCCGGCGGGTGATACTGCAGAATTTTGCCTGGGCGCTGGCATACAACGCCTGTGGGATTCCCCTGGCGGCCCTCGGCTTCATCCCCCCCTGGGCGGCTGCCATTGGCATGTCGCTCAGTTCGCTGCTGGTAGTCGTCAACTCCCTGCGGTTAAATGGCGGGCCAAACACCGCATGAGTTCCACACGTGGATAGCCTGTACCTACTGATACCGATCGCCCTGCTGTTCTGCGCCATCGGCATCAAACTGCTGCTGTGGGCCATCGACAACGGCCAGTACGACGACCTGGACAAGGAGGCCTGGAAAATCCTGGCCGACGACGAACCGGCGCTGCCGTCGACCGAACAGGACGGGTCGCCCCCCGACCAGCAAAGGCGCGAACAGCCGTGACAGAACTGGGGTATGCCAGCGCGCTGGGGCTCGGCCTGGCGGGGGCCGGCCATTGCCTGGGGATGTGCGGCGGCATCGCTGTTGCGCTGAACCTGGGTGGCGCAGCCTCGCCCGCGGTCACCCTCGCCTATCACGCGGGCCGCATCGCCAGCTATACCCTGCTGGGCGCCGCTCTGGGACTGGCGGCGGGGAGCGTCGACATCAGCGCATGGACGATAGGCCTGCGCTACCTCGCGGGCGCACTGCTGGTCGGCATGGGCCTGTATATCGCCGGGGTGTGGCGCGGTATGGCGCTGCTGGAACGCGCCGGCGCCCACCTGTGGCGGCCGGTGCAGCGGCTGTCATCCGGCCTGCTCCCTATCCGCCACTGGCACCAGGCCCTTGCGCTGGGCCTGTGCTGGGGCCTGATGCCCTGCGGCCTGATCTACAGCAGCCTCGCCTGGGCGGCTACGGCCCGGCACGCCCCCACCTCAGCGCTGATGATGTTCCTGTTCGGTGTCGGCACCCTGCCGGCCATGCTCGCCACCAGCTTTGGCGCACAGGGGCTGCAGGGATTCCTGCGCCGCCGCGGCCTGAAGTTGTTGATCGCCGCGCTGCTGGTGGTATCCGGTGGCTGGACCCTCTACATCACCGCGGCCCACAGCGGTCACGCGACTCATGCCGACGGCGCCAACACCCCCATGGATCACTCTCACATGCACCACTGAGACTGACCATCGAGTGACCGCCGGACCGTCGCGCTATCGGCAGCTAAAAAAAAAGACCCCGCTAGAGACTAGCGAGGCCAGGCGCCATATGGCCGTAGGTGAGGCGGCCAAATGGGTTTAAAAACGGTGGGCGATACCCACGTGATAGACGAAGGGGTCGATCTGGGTCTTGAACCGGACGTCGCCCACATCGGTACTGACCGTCGCATTGGTCTCGATATCGATATACCAGACCGCCAGGCTGAGCGCCCAGTTCTTGGCGAAGGGGATGTCCATGCCCGCTTGCGCGGCCAGGCCGAAAGAATTCTTGAGATCCAGGCTGGTCTTGGTAGAACCAATGATCGTGTTGAGGGTGTCGTCCAGTTGCTTGTCGGTCTCCTCGTCGAAGAACGCGGTGTAGTTCACGCCTACGCCCAGGAAGGGCTGCCAGCCTTCCTTGCCGCCGCGCGGATACCACTGGGCGCTGATCGTCGGGGGCAGTTGCTTGGTGGAAGCGGCATTCAGGTTCACACCGTGGCCATTGAGGGTGATGTCGTGCTCAAAAGGCGTGGCTGCCAGCAACTCAATGCCGACGGTGTCGGTGACCATGTACATCGGGATGACGCCGAACTGGGTATCGTCGCCCACTTCAGTGTGCAGCGTCGGTACGCCGGGCAGGTTAATGTCGCTGCTGTCTGAGTCGGGGTCTACGTTTACCGCGCCGAGGCGCAGGACAAAATCACCCTTCTCGTAAGCCTGGGCCATCATGGTGCCGCCCACGAGGGTCGCTGCCAGTGCGATTGTTAACGCCTTTTTCATTACATCACTCCTGTGTTGGATTGGGGTGCAGTCGGGCTGCACCAGCTGGCAGCCATGATATTGGGGAGCGCCGCGACGTACCTTGATGTCAATCAAGATCAGCGGCCGTCGGCGGGTGTGCGCCCGGTACTTTTACACAAAGGCACGTAAATTCAGCTTGCCCGGCGGCTAAACCCCCGGGGCGCTTCGGCTATTGCCAGGGGTGATCGAGATCGCGACCGCAGCCATACAGGGTTTCGCCCTCGAGCGTGACGGTCACCCCGCTGGGAAAGGTCTCACCGGACAGGGTGTCCACGCAGGGCTCATCGATGACCTCGACCTGCAGTTCCACCGCTTCGGTCACCGCGTGCCAGCGCCGCCGCTGGCCCTGAACCTGCGCCCCCGGGTCCGGGGTGAGAAGCCGCCGCATACCGGTGTCACCGGTAAATAACAGGTGTTGCCCCGCCTGGATTTCCAGCGACCACCCCGGCTCGTTGCCGATGGCGCGAAAATCCACACCCCGGCGCCGCGCATCCTCCCAGGGGACGCGCCAGGGCTGGAGCGCGCAGCCCATGTACTGCTCACTGCCCAGGGTCAGCATGGCCTCGTCCCCCTTGCTCCAGAATTCGATGTCCCCCTCCTGGTACTTCGTGCCCGAGGCGCTGCGCACCTGCGACAGGACCACATAGCGATCGGGCAACCAGAGGGCCATCTCCCCGGGCCCCAGGCGGGCGATGAAGTCAAAGCCATTGCAGTCATACACCAGGGTGCTGGCGAGCGGACGCCCGTCGGGCTGAAAGTCCGCCCCGGGATCGGCGGCCCGCACCGGACCGCTCCCGCAACCGGCCAGGGCGACACAGATGGCGAGCGACCGGGCTACCACAGCGCCAGCACTATCATACGCAGGGCCAATACCGTGACCAGCAGGCGGAACCCGGTATGGAAATCCCGCTGCGGTACCAGGGCGCGCAGCCGGGTGCCCACCCAGGAGCCAAAGATCCCCGCCAGCACCATCGCGCTGACCAGTTGCCACCAGGGGGCGAAACTGAAGCCGATGGCGAAAAACGCGACCAGGCGCAGGGCGTGGTTGAGGGTCATATACACCGCGGTATTCACCACCAGCCAGTCGCGTTCACTGTTGCGCTGCAGCAGCACGGCCGCCCCCAGCGGACCGGTGGCACCGGCGAGCATGCCGAGGCCCGTCTGGCAGAAGCCGAGAATGGCCAGCGCGAGCTGGCCGCCGCCGCGCACCAGCGGCACCGGCAGCCAGGTGAATACGAGGACAAACAGGCCGATGAATGCCGGCAGCCAGCGCAGGTCCAGGGCCTGGTAGACCTGTGCGCCCAGCCAGCCGCCGGCCACCGCCCCGGCGGTGAAAGCCGGCACGATGGCCAGGTCGATGGCGCGCCAGCCAAAAGCGGCCCGGGAGAGATTGCTGGCCAACTGGGTCAGCGCGTGCAGGGGCAGGAGGGCGGCCGTGGGCACCAGGCCAGGCATGATCATCAGCAGCAGCACCCCGCCGCCCATGCCGATCACCGCGGTGAGGCAGGAGGTAAGGAAAACTATCGGCACCAGGGCCAGTTCAGGCATTGTCAGCTTCCAGCGGAGGCGTGATCCCGCCGCGGCCGGGGGCTCAGCTATCCGTATTTGATGAAATCGAGACAGTTCCGGTTGAACATGGCCTCGTGCTCTACCATCACCCAGTGGCCGCACTCGCTCACCAGGATGAGTCGCAGGTGGCGGATGTTGCGGGCCAGCGCCATGATACCGTTCTCCGGCATCATTTTCTCGTCCAGGCCCCAAAAACCCAGCACCGGGCAGTCGAGTTCGTGCAGCCGGTCGGTCAGCACGGGTACCTTCATGGTCGCCATGACATGGCCGTTCATGACCTGCATGACCTGCATGCGCTCGGCCACCAGTTCATCCGTGGCGAATGTCGGGTCGTACAGGAGGCCGGTGGCAAACAGGTCTTTCATCACCGCGGGTGTCACCGGCTCGCCCGAGCCAAACACCTTGAACACCTTCTGCATACCGGGCATGGCCTGGTACTCGGGCAGTTCGCTGAGACCGCCGGGGGCCATCAGCACCAGTTTCTCCACCAGGGCGGGATATTCCAGGGCGAGCCCGAGCGCCACTGCGCCTCCCAGCGAATTGCCGACCAACACGCAGCGTTCCACGCCGGCGCAATCCAGTGTTTGCTTTACGCACTCCACAAAAAAAGACAGGGGGTGGTCGACATCGGTGGGCTTGTCGGAAAAGCCGTAGCCGATCAGGTCCGGGACGACACAGCGATAACCGGCTGCCACCAGCGCCGGGTAATTGCCCTTGAAATTGCTGTGGCCGCTGGCACCAGGGCCGGAGCCGTGCAGGTAAACTACCACCGGGGCCGCGCCATCACCCTCGTCGAGGTAATGTATGCGGTAGCCGTTGGCGCAGTCGGCATAGCGGCCCTCGGGTAACAGTCCTTTCATCAGCATGGCACCCTCCCCGGGCTCAGATTGCTTGGTCAAATGGCGAAATCCGTGTTCTCTTCGCCGAACAACACGCCCCCCATGTTAACGGCAAAGGGGGTGGAGTGATTGGCGACGTGCGCCTGGCTGGCCAGTATATCCAGGTGGTAGGCCAGCAGTTCGCTGTCCAGCCGGATACCGCCGCTGCCGGCGGCCTTGAGCATACGACTGGACAGGGCCAGGCAGCGGTCCGCCACCACCGCAGAATCGTAGCGGTAGCGCACCCGGTCTTCGATGGGAATTGGCTCGCCCGCGCGACAGCAGGCCATCATGGCGTCGAAGTTGCGGATCATGGTGAGTTTCATTTCCTCAAGCGAGGTTTTTACCTCAGCCGCGAGCTGGCGCGCCCAGGGATCGTTCTTCATTTTCACCGGGCCCGCCTGGCGGGTTTTCGCCACTTCAACAAACGCTTCCAGGGCCCCCTCGCAGGCGCCCAGGGTGGCGGTACACACCGCCCGTACGAACACCTGCATGAACGGCATGCGGTACAGGGGCGCGGTATTGACGGCGTTGCCGGGGTTGTTACACAGAAACCCATCCATCGACTTGTGGGTGCGATGCTCCGGCACGAACACGTCGTCCACCACGATATCGTGACTGCCGGTGCCCTGCAGGCCCACCACGTCCCAGTTCTCGACGATGGTGTAGTCGCTGATGGGCAACAGGAATGTGCGGTAGTTGGTCATATCAAACGGCGCCTGGGGGGTCGGCACAACCGCCCCGAGGAATACCCACTGGCAATGCTGGGAACCGCTGGAAAAACTCCAGCGGCCGCTCAGGCGAAAGCCGCCGTCGACGACCTTGACCTTGCCCACAGGCGCGTAGGAGGAGGATATCAACACCGTCGGATCATCGGCCCACACATCCTGAGCCGCCCGGTCGTCGAACACCGCCAGCTGCCAGTTGTGAACCGCGATCACCCCCAGGATCCAGGCGCTGGAGGGACAGTGGCGCGCCACTTCCACGCCCACCGCGTAAAACACCTGCGGATCCATGGCATAGCCGCCCCACTGCTCCGGTTGCAGAATCTTGAAAAAACCTGCCGCGTGGAATTCCGCGACCGTCTCGTCCGGCACCCGGCTGGCGGCCTTGCACTGCGCCTTGCGCATGCGCAGGGCGGGCGCCATGGCGCGGGCTGCCGCGATCAATTCCTTCGCCCTGGGGCTGTCGAGTCCATACTGGTCCATCATGTCACCTGTTTTTTTAGTCTGATGTATCGTCATTGATGTCTCCCGCCTGCCGGCAGGAAATCCCGTCGCTATCTAACCGCAAAAGCACACGGGAGCACATCATCCATTTGGGGTATCACCGTTATTCCACCACGGCATCACCGAAGCAGGTGGTGTCGCCGAAGTACGCCCTGGGAGAAACCGGCTGCCGGCCATCGATATCGGTCACACCGTATTGTGCGGCGAGTTCGGCGGCGATCCAGACCTGGCCGCTCCTGCTCATGAGCTGCGGATCCCGCGCCAGGGCATCGATCACCCGCCCGCTGAATTCCGGTGACTCGGCGTTGTCGGCCATACCGGCGTACTTCTCGGGCTCCGCCGCGAAGACACGACGGCTGCGCTCCGTTGCCAGCAACCCCATCCACAGGGAAATCACCGCCACGCCATGGGGCCTGAAATCAACCGCCATATCGTGCGCCAGCTTGTCAGTACCGGCCTTGCCCGCACCATAGGCGGGGCCGTGCATGTATATCCTGCCGCCAAAAGAGGAGGTGTTGACGATGAGTCCCTCGCCATTGGCCAGCAACAGGGGCGCGGCAAACCAGCTCGCGACATAGTGGCAACGCAGGCCCACATCCAGTATATCGACCAGCGCCAGGGGCTTGTCCCAGAACGGGCCGGTGGCGGTCAGGGCGTCGTTGATGACGGTGGCGTTGTTGACCAGGATATCCAGCCTTCCCCGCTCCTGCCGCACGCGCTCGAAAAGCTGCTCCACCTGAGTGTCATCGGCATGATCGCAGTAGACCGCGACGCCCCTGCCGCCGGCGGCAGTCACAGCAGCGGCGGTAGCCTGCACCGTACCGGGCAGTGAGGCGTCACCTTCCCGCCGGGTGCGCCCGGTGACATAGACCGTGGCGCCGGTTGCGCCCAGCGCGACGGCGATCCCCCTGCCAGCACCCCGGCTGGCACCGGTGACGACCGCGATCCTGTCCCGCTTCAGGCCCATGGGATTACCTTTACGCTGCACGATGACTTATCTACTATCCGGGTAACATACTAAAGGCTGTGGCGGGGCGAACCAAGCAACCGCTGGCAAAGGCGTCACACACATATGCGGCGGTGCAATAAATCATCCACCCCGGGAAGGCCCCGCGCACGCGCTGTGGTCGGCCTGCTGCTGGCGACGCTGGGCACCCTGTCCCTGGTGGCCGGCGGCGCCCGGGCGCAGGTGACGGCCGATACCCGGGAGATCTACAGCAGCGCGGCGCCGCCGTGGTTGCGCGCCGTCGGCAGGCTGGCAGTGCCCGGCAGCAGGTACCGGGACGGCAACCGCCAGCACCTGCGGGAGGACTGCAGTGCCACGCTGGTCACGCGCTCCGCCGGGGCGGCCGCCGATACCATCGTCACTGCCTGGCATTGCCTGGAGCATTACAACGACCTGAGCAGGCCGATCATGTTCACCCTGCTGGCGGGGGTCGAGCCTGCGCCGCGCACCATCGAAGCCTATCGCCTGGCGGACGGCGGGGGCATGCACGCGGACTGGGCGCTGCTGCGCCTGCGGCAGCCGGTGGCGGCAGCGGCGGTGGCCGCACTGGAGATTCAATCGGGCCGGACCGATCCGGGACAGCTTATCACCATGGCCGGTTATTCGCGCGACCCCGGCAAGGGCGGCGGCGGCACCCGCCTGACCTTCGATCCGGCCTGCCTGGTCACGCGGCTGGACGTCGCCAGCAGCGAAAGCAACTGCCTGGCTTACAAGGGTGCGTCCGGCGGCGCGGTGGTACAGCAGTCTGTCAATGGCGAACCCCGTTTCAGCGGGGTGATCTCGGCAGGCGATGGCGCCAACGTAAGCACCTTCGTACCGGTCACAACCTTTCGCGGTGCCATCGGGCTGTACCTCACCTCAAGCGGGCGCTAGCGGGTTCCCGGCGCCAGGGCGCTGTCGCACCGGGGGCGGTGCGCCCACGTGGGCTTCGCCGCGGGCCTGGGCCAGTTCAATCTGCTTCTGCCGCTCCCGGAAGCGCGCCACCTGGTCGGCTGTCAGCGTGTCGAAACAGCGCGGGCAACAAACCCCTTTCTGGTACTTGTCCGACCGTTTGTCCTGCTCGGTTATAGGGTGTCGACAGCCGTGGCACTGGTCGTACCGCCCTTTTTCCAGCCGGTGATTGACCGCCACCCGGTTGTCGAAGACAAAGCACTCGCCTTCCCAGATGCTCTGTTCCTCGGGCACCTCCTCCAGGTACTTGAGGATGCCGCCCTGCAGGTGATAGACCTCTGCAAAGCCCTCCTGCAACATGAACGCCGAGGCTTTCTCGCAACGGATCCCGCCGGTGCAGAACATGGCGATTTTCTTTTGCTTGCGCGGGTCGAGGTGGCGGCGCACATACTCGGGAAACTGCCGGAAAGTGGTGGTGTGGGGATCGACAGCGCCGCGAAATGTGCCAATCCCGTATTCATAGTCGTTGCGTGTATCGATGAGCAGCACCTCCGGGTCTGCCACCAGGGCGTTCCAGTCGGCGGGCTTCACGTACGTGCCCACGGTCAGGTTGGGATCGATACCGGGGATACCCATGGTCACGATCTCCCGCTTCAGCTTCACCTTCATGCGGTAGAACGGCATGTGGTCATCCACCGACTCCTTGTGCTCGATATCGGCCAAACGGGAATCCGCTCGCAGGTAGGCGAGCACGCGGTCTATGCCTTCACGACTGCCGGCGATGGTGCCGTTGATGCCCTCCTGTGCCAGCAACAGGGTGCCGCAGGTGCCCGCCTCCCGGCAGGCATCCAGCAGGGGCTCCCGCAGCTCGTGGAAGTCGTCCAGGGCAACAAATTTGTACAGCGCTGCAACAATGACGTCAGGCATACCGATCTCCTAGCCCTGCGCGGCATTGCTGCCGCCATGACACGCGGGTGAAGCGGGCGCGGCCTGCTGCCGGGCCTGCCACTCGGCCCCGGTGTAGGTGTGCAGGGCCAGCGCGTGCACGGGTCCCGCCAGCTGGTCGGCGAGCACCGCATACACCTGCTGGTGGCGCGCCACCTTGCGCTGTCCCTCAAACCGCTCGCTCACCAGCACCACCTTGAAGTGGGTCTCGGAGTTGGCCGGGACACTGTGCTGGTGACTTTCGTTGACCACCTCCAGCAACTGCGGGGCGAACGCGCACGCCAGTTCCTGCTGTATTTCCTGTTGCACCGTCATGGCAACCTCCGCCAGAAAAAGGAGCGAAATTATAACCGAGCCGGGCCGTCCGCGACAGCCGCCGCAGCGCTAGTCGCGGCGGCGGCGACTTGCCCGGAACTGCCCGGGCGTCTGGCCGGTCCATTTCTTGAAGGAGCGGTGAAAGGCGCTGGGGTCGGTGAAACCCATCTGCAGGGCCACTTCGTTGATGGACAAGTCCGGCCGGTCCAGCCACAGCACAGCCGCCTCACAGCGGGCCTCGTCTTTCAGTTGCTGGAACGTGGCCCCCTCCCGCTTGAGCCGGCGCCGCAGGGTGGGCGCCGAAATACCCAGCGCGCGGCTGATGGTGTCAAAGCCGGGAAAACCTTCACTGAAATCGTGTCCCATCATGGCCTTGACCTGCACCGACAAGCTTCTCTCCCCCGGGTGGTTATCCATAATCAACAACTGGTAGGGGGCTGTATTCAGGAAATCGCGCAGCGAGTGCTCGGTATGCACCAGCGGCCAGCCCAGGCAGGCGCTGTCGAAATACAGCAGGTCACTGGCCTGGCCAAAGTAGAGCGGGCACCCGAACAGGCGTTCATACTTGTCCAGGCGCGCCGGCGGGGCGCCACTGAAATCCACCCGCTTCAGGGCGATGGGGCGCCCGCACAGCCAGCCGAAAAACCGGTGCCAGAGCGAAAGCCCGTAGGCGTTGGCGACTGCGGACCGGGCGTCGCCGCTGCGCGCGGGGGCGGCATCCAGAGTGCGGTAACCGACCCGGGCGTACTGCTCACTGAAGTTGGCGTAGAGCTGGCTGCGCTCGTCGAAAAATGTGCGGTAAAACTCGGCCGCACGCTGGATCGCCTGACCGAGATTGCGGCAGGAAATGATGCAGTAGCACATCATCCGGAACGCGCCCGGCGTGGTCAGCTCGCTGCCGGCAAACCCGAAAGACTCATCCTGCAGCAGGTGCAGAACCTGCTGGTACACCCGGGAATACTGCATGGCGCTGACCTGGGAGCGGTAGCCGGCTGCGTTTTCATCCGTCGGGTCAAAATCGAGGCCGGCGGTGGCGAGAATGCCGCTGAAGTCATAGCCCCGGTCGCCCACCATGCGCAGCAGCGTGTTGACAAAACGCGTGGGAACACCATCACTCATGTAGCTTCTATTACCGATACCAGCACAGCGGCGCATGTTAACAGATGTCCGCGCTATTGGTCAGGCCGGTGCTCAAGCCATCAGGGATGCGATGTCATCAGCTGAGGAGCGACCATCATTCTGAAGGGTAGAACATATTTACCGCACCATTGATAGAACTGTGTGAGACAGTCACTTTTTCGTCCGCTTTTGACGGACTCCGTCCTTGTAGTCGATCTTTTCCATTACCCGACCGCTGTCGTCATACAATTCGCAGGATCCGTCCAGCACGCCATCTTTATAAATCGCTTGAGTTTTTAACCGACCCTCTTTGTCGAACGATTGATAGGGACCATCTCGCCTGCCGTCCCTGTAGCACTCCCTGACCCTCAGTCGACCGCTTTCACAATACTCTTCGAAGCAACCATCTTGCCTATCATGTCGATAGCTACCACGGATTCTCAATTGACCGGTTTCGTAGAACCATTCCCAGGAGCCACATTTCCTACCTTCTATATAGGTACCTTTAGCGTCCAATTGACCATTTTCAAAGTACGATTCATAGTGGCCATCTCGTGTATCTTCCCTATGGTTCCCCCTGGATCTCAACTGACCATTATTGTGGAAGACTTCAAACGGACCACACCTTTTGCCGTCTTTGTAATTTCCCCTGGACCTCAACCTTCCATTTTCGTGGAAGAGTTCCCAGGCACCGTCTTTCACACCCGCCTGATAAACCTGTCTCTCACGCAATTGTCCATTTTTGTGGAACCACTCCTGAAGTCCGTCCAGCCCGGGGTCCTCATGGTGTTCATTGGATGTCAACTGATCGGCTTCGAAGTGACTCTCACCTGAACCTGTTTCCGTTCCAGCTGCGGAGGTAGCGCCGGACTCCGAGTGACCGCTCCTGTAATGGGACAAGGGCCCGGCCCGTTGACTGTCACTGAATCTCAACTGGCCTGGCTCGGAGGATGACGCGCATGGACTCCCCGGGCGCGCGTCTGTCAGGAGATATTTCAACCAGGAAGCGATCCCAATACCCATTTCGCCCTCTCGGCTCTTCTTTCAGGTGATTTCTGATCAATTTGTCGTTGCGATCCGGAGATGCACCGCCGGCGGGGTGCGAGTACAGCAGTTGGCATATCCCTACTGTTTCAGATAGTTGCTGTCATGGACAAAAGCACTTCTGGATTTTTCCATCGCATGCAAGACAACGAGTAGAATGAGAACTACAGCAATCAGCACGTGCGCCTGGTGGAACACGCGCTGCAGGACTTCGTTATCGGTAGCCAGCGCCGAATAATTGATAAAACCAAAGGCACGAATTTCATAGTCAGTAAAGGCCGCCTGCAGCACCCCGATAACTACTTGCGCCAATAGCAGAGGATAGAAAGCCCATTGAACAAGCATGGAAGCATTCCTGCGCCATCCCGGCGGAGAGTAGAGCTTACGGGTGCTGCGCCACCACCACCGAAAAAGAACCAGGAAAAATACTGTAGTACCCAATCCCGAATGAACCATCATGAGTAAATGCCGTACCTCTGTTGGAAATTCACCGAGACGCCATCCGGACAACAACATGAAGATAATCATGACTGCGGCCACCCAGTGCAGAACTTTGGCAACGGTATAGTGGAATTTCTTCTTCGATGCTGACACGAAGCTTTTCTCCTGCTCAGACTCGGTACAGACCATCTGAGCCACCCGATGATTGGCACGGACAATTGTATAACCGGATGCATAAAGTATCTTCGCAGCATTTTAGGCAGCGTACGGTCGCTTCCGAATCCGTCAAATGACCGATATCAATCATTTCGATATTGCAAAACAATATTGAAAAGAATCTCGGCACGCTGCGGCGCACCTGGCAACCCGGGCGTCCAGCTGGTTCCAGTCTATCGCGAGCACTGCAATGCCCTTTGTCGTTACCGAAAACTGTATCAATTGTAAACACACGAAGTGCGTGGATGTATGTCCTGCGAATTGCTTCTATGAGGGACCGAATTTTCTGGTGATCCATCCAGATGAATGTATCGACTGCGCGCTATGCCAGCCGGAATGCTCAGTAGGCGCCATCCTGGAAGAGCGAAGTGTTCCCAGAAATCAGCAGATATTCATCCGCTTGAATGCAGAATTGGCAGAGATCTGGCCCAATATTTCAAAATCAAGACCACCACCGCCCGACGCAGAGGAATGGGACGGAGTGCCCAATAAGCTGAAACTGTTGGAGCGCTAGCCAGCACCCATCCGCGCGGCCAGGACAAACCCCACTGCCCATGCAAAGTGTGAAATGGCATTTTTATTCGACAGGACAGCCGTCAGATGACGGATGCGGAGTTCGCAAAAACCCACTTTAATCACCCGGACGCTTTCCCGCCATGCTTTGCGGTGCCTTGAGGCTCCGCTAACAGAGGAGCTCGATAATGGGCGAAACACTAAAGATGAATACAGCGCTAGTATTACTGAATAAGCGATATTGGCTGGCACATTTCCTGATTGTCGCCGCGATTTGTATCGCCGGGTTACTTTACCTCGGCGGCGCCACGTATATCGGAAGCCCGCCGCGGGTCGACTTCGAGTCTGCCACCGGGGAAACAGTGATCTCGCAGGAACAAATCATACTTGGACAGCAGGTATTTCACCTCAGGGGCCTGATGTCCTATGGCTCTTTTTGGGGCGATGGCGCAGAACGGGGGCCAGACTTCACGGCCGATGCCTTGCACCGGACTGTGGTCGGCATGAGAACTTTCTATGAAAACGAATTGAAAGAACGTTACGGCTCTGACGCTATAGACCAGTACGACCAGGATGCAATCGCTGCCAGGGTGATACGGGAGATCCACTCCAACACCTGGGACGAGGACGCCGGACACATTCGCATGAACGACGCCCAGATTTACGCATTCCGGGAGTTGAACGATCATTACACACGGATGTTTACCGATTCCGGATATTCAGAGGCCTTTGATCCGGCTGGATACATCTCAGACCCGGACGACATACGGAACCTGACTGCATTTTTCTTCTGGGGGGGCTGGGTTTCCGGTGCCAATCGACCGGGGGAAGACTACAGTTATACGCATAATTGGCCTGGTGACGTGGCGGCGGGTAACACTCCGACTCGCGCAACCTTTATGTGGAGCGTGTTTTCAATTTTTGCACTGTTTCTCGGTATTGGTGCCGTCCTGTACGTTTACGGTCAGATGAAAACAGCACCGGTTGATGTGTTCGATAGCGACGACGAAAATGGGAGTCAGACTTACCTCACTACCTACGACCTCGAAAACGAATACGTTCGTCCCACTCAGCGGTCCACCTACAAATTTTTTGTTCTGGCAATCGTTGTGTTCGGCGTTCAAATACTGGGAGGCATCATTGCGGCAACCGATTTCGTCCGCCCTTTTGGGGTCTCTTTAAATGAACTGATCCCCTTCAATGTTGCTCGGAGTTACCATACCCTGCTGCAGATATTCTGGTTTTTCATGTGCTGGGTCGGTTACACAATATTTTTCCTGCCCAGGATCTCGAAGGTGCCGAAAGGCCAGAAGTTCCTGATCGACCTGCTTTTTGCACTGTGCCTTATCACCGGCGTCGGCGCCCTGGTGGGAATCTATCTCGGACAGACGGGAATGATAACAGGCGATATGGCGTACTGGTTCGGGAGTCAGGGCTGGGAGTTCATGGAACTCGGACGATTCTTTCAGCTGACCCTGCTGGCCGCGTTCAGCCTGTGGATATTCATAATTTACCGCGGTGTGAAACCGTGGCTGACAAGAAAGAATATCTGGTCGGTTCCCTCATGGCTTCTTTACGGCAGCGCAATCATGGTCATGTTCTTGTTCTTCGGCCTCCTTGTGCAACCAGAGATGAATTTCGCCATTTCGGACTATTGGCGCTGGATGGTCGTTCATATGTGGGTTGAGGTTACTTTCGAGGTATTCACAACCGTTATAATCGGCTACATGCTCGTCCAGATGGGGCTTATCACGCGACTGATGGCGGAACGCGTTATCTTTCTCGCGGTGATGCTCTTTCTTATCACTGCAACAATTGGCATTTCTCACAACTTCTACTGGATCGCCAAACCGACCGGTATCATTGCGCTTGGAAGCGTCTTCTCTACCCTTCAGGTTTTGCCCCTGCTTTTGCTTACCCTCGATGCATGGCAGATGCGGCAGGAGGGGAACAGGGCCGAAGAATTCCGCATCCAGGGAAAGCAGACCATTGTTATGGACGGAGTCTGGCTGTTCATCCTTGGTGTCAATTTCTGGAACATTTTTGGAGCGGGCGTCCTGGGATCGCTGATTAACCTGCCAATCGTCAACTATTACGAACACGCGACCTACCTCACCGGCAATCATGCTCACGCCGCCATGTTCGGAGTAAAAGGCAACATTGCACTGGGCGGAATGCTGTTCTGCTGTCAGCATTTATTTCACAAGTCTGCCTGGAATCCCAAACTGATTCGGACGGCGTTCTGGTCGCTCAACATCGGATTGGCGATGATGATGTTGCTCGATCTGTTTCCGGTCGGACTGTATCAGACCTGGGTCGCCTTCACCGACGGAACCTGGTATGCGCGATCCGCGGAAATCGTAACGGGGCCCGTGTTTGTGACCTTGACTTACTTCCGCTCGATCGGCGGGGCCGTGTTCGTCTTCGGCGGCTTGATACCTCTTATCTGGTTCATTGTGTCAAGAGGCAGCAAGATTCGCCGCAAAGAGGAGGACGTCGAGGAAGGCGAATGGACGGTCTACACAAGGGAATGGTCTGCTCAGCAGGATCCGTCGTTGGGCGGGTAAACTAGCGCAGCTGCCCCTGACCCTGGCCATTTATGAATGCCCAGGGTCAGTGCGTTGAGGGGGAGTGAGAGTGCGAGAGTTCAGAGAGATCGTTTAAGGAGCTGGGTCATGAATTTTTCTGGTTATCAGTGCGCGCCCCGGCGCATCACTTTATGGCTTCTCACAGTCGGTGCGTTAGCGTTATGCCCGATGATGACCACGGCCAAAACTATAATCCCTGAGAATCCGCCAGCGGCAGAACGGCACAAAGTAGGCCAGGTCAGTCTGACGGTAACAGGTGCTTTCGCCGGCATCAGCACCGAGTATTTCGAGCAGACCGCTACCGATGCCATTGCTGCGAGTGGACTCCTTTCCAGTACCGACAGGGGTAACAACACGCAGTATGTGCTGGAAATTCGCATTATCAAAGTCAGTGCGCCATCATTCAGCACAAGAATGGAAGTCAGCATGAATGCAATATGGGAGCTTCACAGTACCGCTGATAAAACCGTGTTACTGCACAAGAACATTCACTCGACCTATACCGGGGGAGCATTCGAAGGCGGACTCATTGGCGCCAACCGCGTTCGTGTCGCGACAGAGGGTGCCGCACGGGAGAATATCCGTATTGGCCTGGAAGAGTTGGCGTCCCTGAAGCTGGAACAAGGACGGGCGCCACAGGCGTTAACACAAAATTGACGCCGCAGCCCAGGCTACAACGCTGGATACATGGACCAGCCGGATAAGCGCGTGACGGGTCGCCCCCTGGCGGGCTAAATTAGCCAATCGCGAAAGCCCAACAATATACATAATTGCCAGCAGCGGCTATCTAGAACCCACAGCCATCTATTCCACGATCGTCAAAGCTACAACTGCCACTGTGAATGTGCCCCGGGTAATGTTTTTGGAAGGCGAGGCAGAGATCTGTTCCGGTTATCCAGGTGTCTGCGTTCTCGGCATACAAGGCCGGATCAATTTGCACCTCCCTGTTCTGATAGATCTCGAATATGTCAACACTCCCCGGATTCAATCCGCGCGCCATGAGGTAGTGGACAAGTCCACAGATGGTGTCGGAAAGAAAGGAACTGAAGTCCTGCGTTCCTTCTAAATAGAAATACCGGGCCTCATACGTATACGGGATGCTTTTGTCGTACTTTGAAGCAGGTCCAAGGACCCTGTCGAGGATACTCATACGTGACTACCTTGTAGTGGCCTTCGGTAGCAGAATCGGCAGGTCGCGGCGGGTGGTCCGCGGGCACAAACGATTCTGACAAAAGCAACCGCCTAGGCGCCTATATCGGCGTCCTCCCCCAGGCAGGCGCGTTCCATCATCGTAGGGGCACAGGGGCGCCGATAGGTCGAAAATACCAGATCCCACAGCGGCGAACTCAATCCAAACTGAATATCCGCACTCTTGTAGTGATGTTCGAGGTGAAAACGCCGCATAAACTTGCCAAAGGCATGGCGTGGGCGCCCATGGTGCGTGTAGTAGTGCATCCAGTCGTAGCAAAGGTATCCGGAAAACATCCCGGCGAGAATCGGCGCCCAGTATTCTGGAAAGCACAGTATCACCACCGCCGCCAGGAGGCTGCTGATGGGCACCGCCAGTATCGGTGGTGCCACCAGGCGCCTGGGATCATCGGGGAATTCGTGGTGATAGCCGTGTAAGGCAAATTGGATGGCGCGGATAGGGCCATTTCCGGAAGGAGCGAGATGAAACACCCAACGGTGCAACCAGTATTCGGCGAAAGTCCAGCCCAGGGTCCCGGCAACATAGAGCGCGACCAGGCTGCCGGGTGGACGCCCTTCGACGATGACCGACCTGTACAGCAGGTATGAAACCAGCGGTATCGCCCAGAGACCGGGCAAGGTCCAGTGCGCGGTGGTCAGGTACCGTTCCAGTAACCGGTTCTTCATCACCTGAATACCGAATCGCCGCGACCGATTCTGGCTGCCTGGTGCATCATGTATCCCGTCCCATTGATTCAGCGCGGTTTGCCAATCCTGGGTCGTGCTAAATACGCTCATTGCATTACTCTCGTTAATTCCGGGACAGCAGATAGGCCGGTGCCCTGCCAGCAGAGCACCAAGGTGGTGCCGTTTGCTTCAGGCAGGTAGCGCCGCGACCACCCGATCTACCGGGGGAGCCTTGCTGAGGACCCGTGGCGCATCCTTGCGGACATGGTCGAGCAGCATCTCGTTCTGCACCATCTCCTCGGTTACGGTCCCGTCATTGATACACTCCTGCAGCAATGCGAAGAACAGGTCCTCCTGATTCTTGTCGGGGTGCTTCTTGTAGTTCCCCAGGAAGGAGTAGTCGCCGAAAATCTTGCGGCGGAAGTACAGAAGCCAACCCAGCGGCGGAAAAGCATCGAACTTGTCGGCGGGTACGAAATCAATGGGAAGACCCGCCTTCCACGGCTGCGTCCAACGCTTTGTCGTGTGCAGCATCTTGGTTCTCTGGTTCAGCACATCCAGGTCGTTCCAGCTATTGTCGAGCAGGCCAATGGTGCTGCGGTCCTCGTACATCAGGGTAATCCACTTCTTGTAGTCTCGCTTCCCTTCGAACATCTCGTTGAACTGCTGCTCAGCATTCCAGTGCTTAAGCTTGGCGCAGTCAAGCAGCATGACACTGCTCGCCAAAGGGCCATTTATATCCCGGTTTTTCTTGCTGCGCTGCCGGCACATGATCGCCTTGCCCTGCATATCCAGATTCAGCAGTTCCCAGACATCACTGACTGCGAACACATCCGGGTCAATCACCACGGCCCGTCCCTGGTAATTCATCAGCTCCGGCGGCATGAATCGCAATGGGGTGAAAGACTGCAGGTCATTCATTCGCCACTTGCGCCAAACCCCGTTGCGGAGAAACAGCTCGCCTTCCTTGGCCCGCAGAAAAGGATGGTCTTTCGTTTCGATGAATTTCACGTCGAATTTGTCGTTGTTGCTGGAAAAGTGACGTAGAGATTTTTCTCCTACGTGGGCGCCGAGAATCTGTTTATGATTGACGTGGATGAACACGCAGGGCTTGGGCTGTCGGCGTTGCTTGACTTCTTTACTCATGAGTTGGCTCCTTAAAAGTGATTGCGTGGACCCTCAGGGGGTCTACGTATGGCAAGCTGGCTTTTGTTTCAGCGTAGTCCCAGCACGCGCTTGCCAATGTGCGTACCTACGCGGCTGATTTTCTGGTCGAGCTGCGCCAACTTGCTCCTGGACAGAAAGTTGTACTGCAACATGCGTCGCTCCCCAACGAATTTCTTGTGCCCGTGCCAGGACCAGTCGGTCCGATGGAAGGCCAACAGGCGGCCACCCAGCGGTTTCACTTCAGCGGTGTAGTCCTCGAGGCTCGAAGAAGAACGCAGTATCCGCAGGCAGCCGCCGTCTGTGTTCCATTCCTGATCGTTGAAGTAAACCAGAACGGTAATAACTTTGCTCTTGTGGTCAGTGTGTATATGACCGTCGGTACGCTCACAGAACTTGCGCACCGTGGTGGTCGTCGGGCAGCCACTCAGGTCGACACCGAACTTTTTCCCCAGGTGCGTGCGAAACGTATCGGTTTGTAGCTCCGAGATAAATTTTGCGAACTGGGGGCCATATGCCAGGTGTCGCAAGTCGTGGTTCGTTGCGGTATCAATGGCTGGATAATCCGCGTTAACCCGTTTGAGGTTTTCCGGCGGCAGAAAATCCGGTACAACGATGTAGTCGAAAGGATCCGTCTGCAATTCACAGGCGTCTAGTGCGCCCAGGTCGATAAGGTCCATTACTGTTTCCTCGTCAGGTTCGCTCAGATGGCGTCAGGCCGCCAGACTTTTTACCAGCTCAATCGCATCGTGCCGTACGTGATTGCTCATCATTTCTTTGCGCACGTCCGCTTCGGTAATCACACCTGTATCCAGGCATTCGCTTATCAGCTGGAAGAAGAAGCGCTCCTGTTCCGGATCCGGATGTGCTTTGTACGTACCTGCCAGGAAGTAATCCCCGAAAATGGCGCGCCGCGCACGGCGAATCCAGTGTTTGGGAGGAAACAACTGAAAGGTATCGGCCATACGGTAGTCGATAGGCAGCCCGGTCTTCCAGGGCTGCCGCAGCCGCTTGGTGGTATGCAGCATTTTTGTATTTGCTGTCAGGTTATCGAAATCGTTCCATTCGTTCTCGAACAGACCGATCTGGCTACGATCCTCCAGATGCAGGCCTATCCATCGCATGTAATCGCGCTTGAACTCGAACATCTCATTGAAGTTCTCTTCCATCTTCCAATGTTTGAGTTTGGCGCAGTCCAGCAGCATCACGCTGGTAGCGAGTGCGCCGCGTTTACCTTTGTTGCCCGATTTCGGGCGACACATCAGCGACATTCCACGCATGTCCCTGCTAAGCAATTCCCACACATCAGCACGCGCAAAAACATCCGGGTCTATGACGACAGCGCGACCTTTGTAGCCCATGAGTTCTGGCGGCATAAAACGCAATGGAGTGAAGGACTGCAGGTCATTGTTCAGCCACCTGCGTTTTTCGCCATCCCGTAGATATAACTGACCTTCCCTGGCCTGCATGAAGGCGTGATCCTTGACCTCGATAAATTTCACGTCAAATTTGTCGTTGTTGTTGGAGTACTTCTCCAGGGCGTACCTGCCCGCCACAGCACCAAGCCACTGTTTGTGATTGACGTGAATAAATACGCAGGGCTTGGGTTCCTCGAGCCGGTTAGTTTCATTGGTCATTGATTTGCTCCCGACGGGCGCCCCCGGGCGCCACTCTTCAACGGTGACAAATTAGCGCTATGAGCCACGCGCTACATCGGTCATTTGACGGAGCTATTTTCGATATTACTGGTCGGGTGGATCCGGAAGCGGGCGCTGAAGCCCGGAAAATTATCTCAGGTAGCCCAGCTGGAAACCTTTCGCGACGATAGCCGCCCGGGTGCTGGCTCCCATTTTGGAGCGCATGTTCTCCACATGGCTGCGCACGGTCGCCTCCCTGATACCGAGCTGGACTGCTGCGGAGGCGGTGGTCTCGCCGCCAGCGAGCAGTTCAAGTATCGAGCGCTCCCGGGGAGTCAACTCCTGCCACTGCTCCGGGGAGTCGTCGGTATTGCGGGTGAGTGCGCAGACAACCGCACGCTCTACGGGGACACAGGACAGGTGATACCCCTGACCGGCATATCTGAACGGTGTGTGGGCCGCGTTGTCCATGCCCGCGACGAGTAACTGGCGAACACAGCCATTGCGGCAGGGGAGCCCCTCGGCGCCCTCCAGCCCTCCCACGACATCCCAGCAGTACTTTCCCGTCTTCCGGCCCAGTAAGCGCAATGCGACCCTGTTCTGGGCGCTGACTAAACCATCTTCCTGGACAACCAGAACGGCAGAGATTTGAGCTGACATACTCACTCCGGAAAGGGCTTGATGAGATGCTGGCTGCCGGATGATACGCTGTTCGCCGCCGTTACGGCAACACCCGACCGGACGAACAAAGTTGTTTATCCGGGAGCCTGCCGGAGGTGACATGATGCTACTGCGGTGGCGGTAAACCCGCCCATATTGTCCTACACTAACGGCCCGGAACCTGTGTCTGGCCAAATACCAGTCACCGCCCGACCACTGACACTTCCCCCGGAGACCCTGCAAGCAATATTACGTATACTTAGGGGACTACACAGTCGGGGGCCGCTATATGGATGCTCGCTACAATGTTTACTTCGCCGGACAACTGCTGGCTGGCCACGCCCTGGTCCGCGTGCGCGACAACATAGCCAGGCTTTTTAATGCCGATGACGCCACCCTGGACAAGCTCTTCAGCGGCAAACCCCAGCTGATTAAACGCGATTGTGACAAGGCCACCGCGCTCAAGTACAAACAGGCCATGGAACAGGCCGGGGCGCTCCCCGTGATCAAGGCCATTGCATCCCAGGCGCCGACCGCGACAGTGGACACCGCGGCACGCCCCATGACCGCCGCGGAGAGAATCGCCGCGCTGGCGGCGGCGCCGGATCTCGCCTACCAAAATCAGCCTGCGGTGCCCGTGGCTCCACCACCCCCGTCTCCGGAACCGACTGAGGGCGGGGTACAGCTCGCACCCGCCGGCACCGACGTACTGCTGCCGGAGGAGCGGCAGGCGCCCGCGACCAGTAGTGTCAACGCACCCGATCTGGAGGTTTTCGCCAGCGGCCGACGCCTGTCCGACAATCCACCGGCACCGCCGCCGCCACCGGATACCAGCCACCTCAGCGCCGGAGCAGCCGGTGAACGGCTGCCCACGCTGCCCAGCGCACGAGCGCCGCTGTCGCCCGATACCAGCGCCATCGCCCTGGCGCCCGACGGCACCGATTTTTCCGACTGCGCGGCGCCGGAGCCCGCGCCCCCGGTACTCGACCTGTCGGGTATCGCACTGGCTGCGCCCGGGGCGGATGTACTGGAGCAACGGTACCGGAACAAACACGACCAGCCGCCGCCCGCCACGGATCACCTCGCACTGGAAGACTAGGGCGGCGGCCCCCCAGGCCGCGCCTTTTCCACCACTGCCCGCTATTTTGCCACTCTCAACCGCCCCACGGAATGCCATCGCCCGCCATGACAGAAGACAAGCCCCTGCCCTACCCCGCCCTGCCGCGCCGCCTGGCCGCACTGGTCTACGATATTTTGCTGGTGCTGCCGCTGATCATGACCTGCGTTGCGCTGGTGATGGGCGTGCGCTCATTGCTCGGGCTGGGGCCGGCCGATGACGGCACCGTGCAACTGGACGCCAACCTGGTGCGCGTGCTCGGCTTTCTCACCACCGCGGTATTTTTCAGCGGGTTCTGGCTCAAGAGCGGCCAGACCCTGGGCATGCAGGCCTGGCGCATCAAGCTGGAGGCCTTTGACGGTTCGGCGCCCACAGTACGCCAGGTGGCGCTGCGCTGCCTGGGTGCGGCGGTATCCGCCGGCTGCCTCGGCCTGGGCTATTTCTGGTGCCTGGTCGACGGGCACCACCGCTACTGGCACGACTACCTGTCCGGCACCGAATTGCGGTTGTTGCCCGGCAAAAAGCAGCGGGTGCACAACGCGCCCGAATAGGCGGGTAACGGGCCGTTGGTGTCTCGGCGGCAGCCGGATCACCGGTTTTTTATTCAGTTTGCCGCCCTATCGTCATACACTACGCAACTCACCTGAAACCTGGAATCCGAGATGACCGCCATAACCTTCACCGCCCGCAAAATGGACGACGCCACCAGGGGGCGCAGCCAGTGCGCCATCCTGCCCCTGTTCCATCGCAAGAAACTGTCGGCCGAGGCCAGGCAGCTGGACCAGGCCTCAGGTGGCGCGATCAGTGCCGCTCTCGGACTCGGCGATTTTTCCGGCAAATCCGGCGAGAGCTGTGTACTGCCGGGCGCGGCAGGCGCAAAGCGCCTGCTGCTGGTCGGTTGCGGCGACCCCGCCACGTTCGATCGCGCCGCCGCGCGGGAATTCGCCCGCACACTCGCCAAGGCCATCAACGCTACCCGCGCCGGCGATGCGGTGCTGCACGCCACTGAACTTCACCCCAAGGATGGCAATACCCCCTGGCTGCTGCAAAGCCTGGCCAGCCACCTCACCTGCGCCACGTATCGCTATACCGCCACAGTCTCCAAGCCCAAACCGGCGATGAAGCTGTCCCGGCTGGTAGTCAATACCGGCGACAGCCGCTCGGTGAAGGCCGGGCAAAAAGCGCTGGACCGCGGCCTGGCGATAGCCAACGGCATCAACGAGGCGCGTCGACTGGCGGATCTGCCGGGCAATATCTGCACCCCCGCTTACCTGGCGCAGCAGGCCCGCAAACTGGCCCGCGACAACGCCGCCCTGGGAACCACTGTCATCGAGGAAAAAAAGATGCGGGAACTGGGCATGGGATCACTGCTGTCGGTGTCCGCCGGCAGCGAGGAGCCCGCCAAGCTGATCGTGATGAACTACAAGGGCGGCAAGCCCGGCCAGAAGCCCTATGTGCTGGTGGGCAAGGGCATCACCTTCGACACCGGCGGCATCTCGCTCAAACCCGGCGCCAAGATGGACGAGATGAAGTACGACATGGGCGGTGCGGCCAGTGTACTGGGTACCCTGCACACGGTCGCTGAACTGGGCCTGCCACTGAACGTGGTCGGTATTATCGCGGCGGCGGAGAATATGCCCAGCGGCCGCGCCACCAAGCCCGGCGATGTAGTAACCAGCATGTCCGGCAAGACCATCGAAGTGCTCAATACCGACGCCGAGGGCCGCCTTGTCCTGTGCGACGCCCTCACCTACGCCGCCCGCTTCAAGCCCCAGGTGGTGATCGATATCGCCACCCTCACCGGTGCCTGCGTGGTTGCCCTGGGCTCTCATGCCAGTGGACTCTACGCCAACCAGGACAAGCTGGCGGAGCAACTGCTGGCCGCCGGTGTCGAGAGCCACGACCGCGCCTGGCGCATGCCGCTGTGGGACGACTACCAGAAGCAACTGGACAGCAATTTTGCCGATGTCGCCAACATCGGCGGACCCGGCGGCGGCAGTATTACCGCGGCCTGTTTCCTGTCGCGCTTCACCGGGGATTACCACTGGGCCCACCTGGATATCGCCGGTTCGGCCTGGGACAGCACGCCCAAGGGCGCCACCGGGCGCCCGGTGGGGCTGTTGAGCCAGTACCTGATAGACCGCGCCGGCTGATGCTGCCCCACCGCCGTGACGAGGGCCGGCCGCTGTGACCAGGGTCGGCTTTTACGTAGTGCAGGCCGCCGACCAGGCACAGCGCCTGAAAGTGGCGGTGCGGCTGGCCGACAAGGCCTTCCAGCAGGGCCACAAAATTTTCATCAACGCGGTCGACGAGGCGCAGGCCCGCACCCTGGATGACTTGCTCTGGACCTATCGTCCCTCCAGCTTCCTGCCCCACGGTCTGCACGGTGAGGAGCAATCCGATACCATTGCCATCGGCTGGGGCCAGGAACCGCAGGGTCACAACGATTTGCTGATCAACCTGCAGCTTGAAATACCGGGCTTTTTCAGCCGTTTTCGCCGGGTGGCCGAGGTCGTGACCCAGGATGCTTCCAGCCTCGAAGCGCTGCGGCGCTCCTGGACTTTTTACAAGGAGCGGGGCTACCAGCTCGAAAAGCACGATCTCTGACGCCGTCAGGTGCCCGGGGCGACACGCCTCCGGATGGTGAGGTCGCCGCCACTGTATCGTATAATCCCGGGCCTTTTTGCCTGAAGCAGACACTTACCGGACTCGAAGAACCATGGAAAAAACCTTCCAACCCGCTGATATCGAAACCCGCTGGTACCAACAGTGGGAGGCGAGCGGCTATTTTGCCCCACAGGGCGGCGAGCGCGCCTACAGCATCATGATTCCGCCGCCGAACGTCACCGGCAGCCTGCACATGGGCCACGGTTTCCAGGAGGCCATCATGGACGCCCTCATCCGCTACCACCGGATGTGTGGCTACAACACCCTGTGGCAGGTGGGTACCGACCACGCCGGTATCGCCACCCAGATGGTGGTGGAGCGGCAGCTGGCGGCCCAGGGTATCAGCCGTCACGATCTCGGCCGGGAAAAATTCGTACAAAAGGTCTGGGAGTGGAAGGAGGAATCCGGCGGCACCATCACCCGCCAGCTGCGCCGCCTGGGTTCATCGCTGGACTGGTCGCGGGAGCGCTTCACCATGGATCCCGGCCTCAGCGAAGCGGTACAGGAGGTGTTCATACGGCTCTACCGCGAGGGGCTCATCTACCGCGGCAAGCGCCTGGTCAACTGGGACCCGGTGCTGCACACCGCCATCTCCGATCTGGAAGTGGTGGCGGAAGAGGAGCAGGGACAGCTGTGGCACTTCAACTATCCGCTGGCGGGCGGTGAGGGCCACGTGACAGTGGCGACCACCCGGCCCGAGACCATGCTGGGCGACACCGCTGTCGCCGTTCATCCCGCAGACGAACGCTACAGCCACCTGATCGGACGGATGGTGGCACTGCCACTGACGGGCAGGGAGATTCCCGTCATCGCCGATGACTATGTCGACCGCGAGTTCGGCACCGGCGTGGTGAAGATAACACCCGCCCACGACTTCAATGACTACGAGATGGGGCGCCGCCACGGCCTGCCCATGATCAATATCTTCAACGATGACGCGGCGATCAATGACGAGGCGCCCGAGGCCTATCGGGGCCTCGACCGCTTCGAGGCGCGCAAGCGCGTCATCGCCGAGATGGACTCGCTCGGGCTGCTGGCCAAAGTCGATGCCCACACCCTGCGGGTGCCGCGCGGCGACCGCTCCGGCGTGGTGATCGAACCTTACCTGACCGACCAGTGGTACGTCGATGCCCGGGAAATGGCCAGGCCGGCGATCGCCGCGGTGGAAAGTGGCGCTATCCAGTTTGTACCAAAGCAATGGGAAAACACCTACTTCGCCTGGATGCGGGACATACAGGACTGGTGTATCAGCCGCCAGCTGTGGTGGGGCCACCGCATCCCGGCCTGGTATGACGAGTCGGGACATTTCTATGTGGGAGCGAGCGAGGCCGAGGTGCGGGCGGACAATGCGCTGGCGGACGATACGGTCCTGCGGCAGGACGAGGATGTGCTGGACACCTGGTTCTCCTCCGCCCTGTGGACCTTTTCCACCCTGGGCTGGCCGCAGGAAACACCGGAGCTGGCGACCTTCCACCCGACCTCGGTACTCGTCACCGGCTTCGATATCATTTTCTTCTGGGTGGCCCGGATGATCATGATGACCCTGCATTTTCGCCAGGAGGTGCCGTTTCACACGGTGTATGTGCACGGCCTGGTGCGCGATGCCGAGGGCCAGAAGATGTCGAAGTCCAAGGGCAACGTGATTGACCCAATCGACCTGATCGACGGCATCGACCTGGAGAGCCTGGTCAGCAAGCGCACCGCCGGCATGATGCAGCCACAACTGGCGGCCAGAATAGACAAGGCGACCCGCAGCCAGTTCCCTGAGGGCATCGCTCCCTACGGCACCGATGCGCTGCGCTTCACCTATTTTTCCCTCGCCTCCACCGGCCGCGACATAAAATTCGATATTGGCAGGATCGAGGGCTACCGGAATTTCTGCAACAAGATATGGAATGCCGCACGCTACGTGTTGATGAACTGCGAGCAGCAGGACTGCGGCGGCGACGGCGGGGTCGAACTCGGCCTCGCCGATCGCTGGATCACGAGCAAACTGCAGCAGACCACGGCGGAGGTGACACGCGCTGTCGCCAGCTACCGGTTCGACCTGGCCTCGCAGGCACTGTATGAGTTTGTCTGGAACGAATACTGCGACTGGTATCTCGAACTCTCGAAACCGGTGCTGTGGGACGAGAAGGCCAGCGCCGCGGCCAAGCGCGGTACCCGGCAAACGCTGCTGCATGTACTGGAGACAACGCTGCGGCTGCTGCACCCGTTTATGCCCTTTATTACCGAGGAAATCTGGCAAACCGTGGGCCCGATGGCCGGAAAAACCGGTCCCACGATCATGCTGCAGCCCTACCCCCAGCCTTCCCATAAAGGCGTGGACAGCGTTGCAAACGCGGATATAGAATGGCTCAAAGGCGTGATTGTAGGCATTCGAAATATCCGCGGTGAGATGAACATACCACCGGGCAGGGAGCTTCCGGTCCTGCTGAGGAATGGCAACGAGCAGGACCGCAGCCGGCTGGAAGAAAACGCCCAGTTCCTGAAGAAGCTGGCGAAACTGGGCGACATCAGCTGGCTGCCGCCAGGTGAGGAGGGCCCGGTAGCTGCGACCGCACTGGTAGGGGAACTTGAAATACTGGTGCCGATGGCCGGCCTGATCGACAAGGACGCGGAGCTGTTGCGCCTGCGCAGGGAAATAGAGAAACTGGAGAAAGAACTGGCGCGAATCAGGGGCAAATTGGGCAACGCATCATTCGTTGACAAGGCCCCCGAGGCGGTGGTCGCCAGGGAGCGGGAGAAGATGCAGGCGCTGCAGCAGGCGCTGGAAACGTTACAGGAGCAGGAGCGGCAACTGCGGCAGCTGTAACAAAACCTCGGTAGCAGGGATTTCCATGCCTCGCCGGTGACAACACCAGGTGAGGCGCAATAAAAGCAAAGTGAAAGTCCGAGGAAAGTGGTATGACTGATCGTGTAAGCGGCACGGTAAAGTGGTTCAACAACGCCAAGGGATTTGGCTTCATCACCCGACAGGAAAGTGAAGACGATGTATTCGTCCACTTTCGTTCCATCCAGGGCGATGGGTACCGTACCCTCAACGAGGGACAGGCCGTGGAATTCAAACTGGTTGAGGGACCCAAGGGTCTGCAGGCCGAAGACGTCATGAAGCTCTAGCCTGCTGATCTCACCACCGACGTTGGTGAGATCAGCGGGTTGGACCATCGGCGCCCCGGCTGAACCGGCGGGTCGCAGGCCATGATGGACGCGCAGCGGCGGCGACCGGAAACGGTTGCGCGAGCTGCCGTTATCAGTACCGCGAAAGCGGTACCACCGTTCCGTATTTTCCCCCCGATACACCCCCTCCCGCGCTGAATGGTGCTAAACTTGCGCCGCCTCCGCGCCCAAGCCATGCGGATCCGACACCTATACGAGAGGAATTAAATGAAGCTTATTGTCAGAATTATTATCAGCGTCGCTGTGGCCGCTGTCGCCGCAGTACTGACCACCCTGTTCGCCGGCGATGGTCACGCCGCACCACTGCTGTTCATCGCCTTTTGCGCGGCCACGCTCACCACCGCCCTGCTGGTATCGATTCCCGGCGCCGGCACCACCACCGCCGCGCCGCTCAAGGAGGCCGCGCCCCGGGCCGGCACCAAATCCAGCGCCCGTGACACTTCCCGCAACACGCCTCGCGGCGCTCCACGCGACACTTCTGGCAACACCGCCGCCGACGGGCCGCGCGAGCACGGACTGGTAAAGTGGTTCAATGTATCCAAGGGTTTCGGCTTTATCACCAAGGATGACGGCGAGGAAATCTTCGTGCACTTTCGCTCGATACGCGGCGGTGGCCGACGCGGACTGAGGGATGGCCAGCAGGTGTCCTTCGTGGTGGCCAACAGTGATAAGGGCCCGCAGGCCGAGGACGTGGAAGCCATCGACTAGCCACCCTGCGCGGGAGCTCGATCGGGCAGACGATCGGCGCCCGCCGGGTTATCCACACCAATCCAGCGCCGCCAGGCAACACCGCGGCCGCGCACGCAATCAGCAGGCAGGGCCTCACGTTGAGTAAAAGCAAGAGTAAAAAAATCACCCAGCGCCGGTTTCGTGGCGTCGTTATGCCCACCGCTTCGCACCCCGAGATTCGCCGGGTCAAGCGCGAGGGCAACTACCCGTCCATCCACGGCAACAAGTTGTGGAAGTCAAGTTGCCTCCTCATGGACTACCTGAAGCAGAACCGGCCCGAGCACGCCCGCACGGTGATCGACGTGGGCTGTGGCTGGGGCGCGGCAGGCATATGGTGTGCGAAAAAACTGGGATCGAAGGTCACCTCCGTCGACGCAGATCCCGATGTATTCCCTTTCCTGGACGTCGCCGCGGCGTTGAACGGTGTGAGCACCGCGCCGCTGGTGTCGCGTTTTGAAAAGCTGACCACGCGGCAGTTGTCACAGTTCGACATGCTCATCGCCGCCGACATCTGTTTCTGGGACGAGTTGGTGGATCCGGTCTTCAATATGGTCAACCGTGCGATCAAGGCCGGCGTCAAGCAGATCCTGATCGCCGACCCCGAGCGGCCCACCTTCCACGAGATGGCAGCCCGCTGCGTCGACCGCCACTGCGCTGATGTGATCGAGTGGCAGACCCGCTCGCCCATCAAGGCCAGCGGCGCCATCATGGTTATCCAGAACGCCTGACGCCCGGTTCAGTCAAGCACCTGGTAGTCCCGCTCCAGTTGCTGCCCGGCCGCCGGCTCGCCGTTGACCATACGCGGACGAAACCGGGTCTGGGCCAGACTGCGCCGCACCCTCCCCGCCTTGCCGTCGTTGGCGCTGTCCCGGGTGGTGACTTCTATGTTACCGGCCTTGCCCGTTGCGGACACGTCGTAGCGGGCATGGACCACAACCGGCTCGTCTCCCCCGGCCAGTGGCCGGGGCTGCCAGAAGGCGCCGTTTGCCGGCAGTTCCACCGGCTGCCCCAGCCATTGCTGCAGCAGTTCGGCCCGATCAGTATTGAGCAGCAGTTGCTCGACCTCCCGATAAGCCGCCAGCGCCTCCGGGCGACGGTCATTCCACTGGTTCCAGTCCGCGAGTTCCAGCCAGGTGGCGGCGAGCGCTTCCAGTTGCTCAGGCGGGGTGCGCGCGATCAACTCCTCCAGCAGCGCCCGGCCGCGGGACAGCGCGTTGCGCTGGAATACCTCCAGGCGCTTGCGGGTCGTGTCCTGCTCCTCCCAGGCGGTGGGCATCGCGGTGGTGACACCTCCCGGGCCGAAAGCCTCAACCTTCGGCTCGTACCTGTCCGACAGCAGGTAGAGATTGCGCAGCTGGCTCAGCGCCAGCGCCCGGTAGTCGGCCAACCCGGCACCCGGGTCTGAGGCCACCCCCTGCAGTAACTGCTCGTTGAGCGAATACAGCGCCAGCAGCCGGTCCGAACCCTCCCCATCCAGTCCAAGGCGCAGCGCCTCCCGCTGCCAGCGCAGGTATTCCAGCGCGGCGCCGATCCGTACGGGTGTGTACGGCGGCTGGCCGCTGCCGTAAAGCCGGAAAAAATAATCGTAACGGGCATCCAGCGTCGCCATGTCCCCGGTCAGGCGGTAAGTCTCGAACAGTTCCCGAAGAATGGGAACCTGGCGCTCGCTGTAGAGGCCGTCATTGATCCGTACCACGTGCAGGGCGCGCTGGTAGGCCTGTTGTGCCCGCTCCAGGTCGCCGGCGCGGCGATGCACACGGGCGAGGTCGGCGAGGGGTTCAGCCAGTGCGTCGGCATAGGGTCCCCCCTCCTTTTCAAGCGCGTCGAGCTGGTTTTCAAAGCGCTTGCTATCGCCTTCACCGGGCCCGGCTTCAGGTGGCAACTGCGGCGGTCCGGGGCCGCCGTCCGGCCAACTCTCCCCCAGCCGCACAAAATATTCGCCGTACGGGCTCGCCGTGCCGGCCAGTACAATTCCCGGCAGCGCACCGACCGCGCAACAAAAAACCAACTTTTGCAATAGCTGACGTACGGCTTGAGCTACCGACCAATTATTCAGGTTGCTGACCATTTAGTGACCAGTTTTCCTAGCGAACGACGCTGGTAAAATGATATAAGTGCCACCCCTGTGTCCAGTCAAAAAACACGCACAGCACGGTGAATCCACCACGGGACAACAAGCGGAAGGACCACATGAAACAACTGGGAATACTCGACGCCGCCTTTATCAACCTGGAACAGACCAACACGCCGCAGCATGTCGGCGGCCTCGGGATTTACGACCCGTCGACAGCGCCCGGCGGCTTTGTGCGCTTCAAGGATGTTATCGCCAGCTTTGAACGCCGCCTGGGCAGAATGCCGCTGTTTCGCACCCGGATTGTCGAGGTGCCCGGCGGACTCGACCGACCCTACTGGGTCAAGGACGCCAATTTTGACGTGGAATTCCACCTGCGCCACATCGCCCTGCCCGCGCCCGGCGACTGGCGCCAGTTGTGCATCCAGGTGGCGCGGCTGCACTCGCGCCCGCTGGATATGTCACGGCCCCTGTGGGAGGCCTATATCATTGAGGGGCTGGACAACATACCCAACCTGCCGGCGGGCTGCTTTGCGGTGTACACCAAAATGCACCACGCGCTGGTAGACGGCGCGGGCGGCTCATCGTTCATGTCGGCCCTGCACGACCTGCAGCCGAATCCGGGCACTGACGACCAGGCCGACGATGAACCGCGCCTGGTCGATACCGACCCGAGCGTGGCGGAACTGTTGTCCAGGGCCTCGGTCAACGGGGTGAAGAACACCGTGCAACTGCTCACCGGCACCGCCCGCAATACCGTGGCCATTGGCAAGTATGCGCTGGATATCGCCCGCAAACAGATTCCGGCGCCCGACGTGTCGGCACCCAAGACCATACTCAACAGGTCGGTGGGGCCGCACCGCGTATTCGACGCGGCGGAATTCCCGCTGGCTGGTTTCAAGGCGATCAAGAACGCCGCCGGCGTTACCCTCAACGATGTCGCCCTGGGAGTGATCGGCGGTGCCCTCCAGCGCTACCTGCAAAGCCGGGGCGAGGCGCCGGCTGAAGGTTCGCTGGCGGCCGCCATCCCGCTGAACATGCGCACCCGGCGCGATATGACCGCCGACAACAACCAGGTGGGCTCTGTGTTCGCCTCCCTGCACACTGACATAGCCGACCCGATGGAGCGGCTGCAGGCCATCAAGCAGGGCACCGCCGAGGCAAAGGTCAGCGGTGAGTCCAGCCCCATGGTGGACGCGATGAAGCTGGCGGGCGTGTTCTCGCCGCTGGTCAGCAAGGCCGCCGCCGGTATCTGGGCGCGCAACGAGTTGTCCCGGTTTATTCCACTGAATGTCTCGACCTGTATTTCCAACGTGCCGGGTCCGGATTTCCCGCTGTATTGCGCCGGTGCGAGGATGGTCGATTACTACGGACTGGGTGTGCTGACTCCCGGAATGGGCGTGTTTCACCTGGTATTCAGCTACGCCGGCAAGGTGACGCTGTCGGTGCTGGCGGACCGCGATATCATGCCGGATCCGGAGAACTACCACGATTTCCTGGTGGCGTCCTACGAGGAGCTCCATGGCGCGGCCGTGGGGCCGGGATCGGCGAGAAAAAGGGCAACTGCCGCTCTGAAGGTGGTATCGCCCAAGCGCAGCAACGGGGCTCGCGCCAGACCCGGCGGCGCATCCCGACCCAAGGCAAAGACAACGTCAAAGGCAAAGGCAAAGGCAATAGAAAAAGCAAAGCCGAAGGCCAAAGCGAAGCGAAAATTGAAGGCCGCGGTGAAGCCGAAAACCGGAACGAAGCCGAAAACCGGAACGAAGCCGAAAACCCGGGCCGCCCGGCCCAAAGCCAGGCCCAAAAGCGCTGCGCAGGGTCGCTGAATGACACAGCTTCGCAGCGTCGGCGGCGGGGCTGCTCCGCCGCAGACAGCAGCTGACCACGGGGCGGCCGACGCCCGGTAGTGACGGAACCGCCCAACCCGCCAGCGCCAGGGCTTTCACTGGTTGTCGGCACTGATCACGTGTACCATCCGCGTCTGCGTATCCTCAGGCCGTACACGTGCGCCCGCGGGTAGCGGCGGGCGGCACCGATCCACTCCAGCAGCGAATAGCAGAACATGAGCAAACGGCGGGAAATCCCCCATTTTGACACTGCCATCATCGAGACCCACTGCCACCTGGACTATCTCGAGGGCGATGAACTGGCTGCCACCCTGGCACAATCAGCCGCGGTCGGAATTGAGCGTATCATCACTATCGCCGTGTCCCCGACCAATCTCGACCGCGTGCTGGAACTGACCCGGGTCGCCGACAATATCTGGGGTACCCAGGGCATACACCCCCACGAGGCAGGCGCCTACAGCGACGCGGTGGAGCAGGCTATCCGCACCCGGGCGGCGGACGAGCGCATTCTCGCCATCGGCGAGATCGGCCTGGACTATCACTACGACCACGCCGATCGGTCCGTACAGCGCAACGTGTTCGAGCGCCAGCTGCAGCTGGCGGTCGAACTCGACATGCCCGTGGTCATCCATACCCGCGAGGCGGACGACGACACCCGCGCTATACTGCAGTCTTTCAGCCCGCTGCTGCGGCGCAAGGGCGTGCTGCACAGCTTCACCTCCAGCCCGGCGCTGGCGGAGTACTGCCTGGCGGAGGGATTTATGCTGGGCTTCAACGGTATCGCCACGTTCAATCGCGCCGACAATGTGCGCGAGGTGATAGCCCTTACACCGGTACAACAGATTCTGCTGGAAACAGATGCGCCCTACCTGACACCGGTACCGTACCGGGGCCGACCGAATGCACCCTTCTACCTGCCGCTGGTGGCGGAGAAAGTGGCCGAGGTCAAACAACTGGATGTGGAACTTATGCTGCAACAGGTCTATCGCAACAGCATGGCCATTTTTTTCGGAGCCGGTTGATGGAATATATTGTGGGACAGCGCTGGGTCAGTCATGCGGATGCGCAACTGGGCCTGGGTGTCATCGTCGACATTGACGGCAGGCGGGTTACCCTCGCCTTCCCCGCCGTGGCGGAGGAACGCACCTACGCCACCGAGAGTGCCCCGCTCTCCCGCCTGCGCTTCAAGGTCGGGGACCGTATCTCCACCGTCGACAAGGTTGAACTGCTGGTCACCCGGGTGACCGAGCAGCAGGGTCTGCTGCTGTATACGGGTAACGATCACTACGACCAGCAGCGCACTGTCTCCGAACTGGAACTCGACGCCTTTGTCCAGTTGACGACCCCGCAACAACGCCTCCTCAACGGCCACTTCGACAAGAGCAGCGAGTTTGCGCTGCGGGTGGCGACCTTCATCCACAGCGATCGCCTGCAACGCTCCATCGCCCGCGGGCTGATGGGTTCGCGCACCAGCCTGCTGCCGCACCAGGTTTACATTGCCAATGAGGTAGGTCAGCGCCACGCGCCCAGGGTCCTGCTGGCGGACGAGGTGGGGCTGGGCAAGACCATCGAGGCGGGCATGATCATCCACCAGCAGCTGCTGACCGGCCGCGCCAGTCGCGTGCTGGTACTGGTGCCCCCCAGCCTGTTGCACCAGTGGCTGGTAGAGATGCTGCGCCGTTTCAATCTTCACTTCGCCCTGTTTGATGCCGAGCGCCTGGCCGAGATGCCGCAGGAAAACCCCTTTGAGAGTGAGCAACTGGTGTTGTGCAGCCTGGCGCTGTTCGAGGCGCGCCCGGACCTGCAGGCCCATGCCATCGCCGCCGACTGGGACCTGGTTGGCATCGACGAGGCCCACCACCTGCACTGGTCTGCCGCCGGCGCCGGCGAGGACTACCTGTTCGTGGAAGCGCTGTCGCGCGCGAGTGCCGGGTTGCTGCTCCTGACGGCGACACCGGAGCAGATAGGCCAGGCCAGCCATTTCGCCCGGCTGCGCCTGCTGGACCCCGATCGCTTCCACGACCTGGAGAGCTTCCAGGCGGAGGAACAACAATACCGGCACCTGAGCGAACTGGCGGATGCGCTGGAAGCGGGCGAGCAGCCCACCGACCTGCCGGCGGGCCTGGACCCCACCGCCCCGGCGGCGACACTGATTGCCCAGATGCTTGATCGGCATGGCACTGGGCGGGTGCTGTTCCGCAACACCCGCGCCGCGGTGGCGGGGTTCCCGCAGCGGGTGTTGCACCGTTATCCCCTGCCGGTACCGGAGCAATACAGTTTTGCCAGGGTCGAGTTGCAGGAGCAGCTGCATCCGGAGCAGCCCTACCACGATGAAAGCTGGTTGTCATTTGACAGCAGGGTGCAGTGGCTGGAGCGGAGGCTCAAGGAATTGCGCCCCGCCAAGGCACTGGTGATCTGCGCCCGGGCCGAAACCGCCGTCGCCCTGGAGCATCACCTGCACCTGCGCGCGGGCATACGCTCCGCCGCGTTTTACGAGGGCCTGTCCATCATCGAGCGGGATCGGGCCGCCGCCTACTTTGCCGACGAAATCAACGGCGCCCAGACCCTGGTGTGCTCGGAGATCGGTAGCGAGGGCCGCAATTTCCAGTTCGCCCATCACCTGATCCTGTTCGACCTGCCGCTCAATCCCGACCTGCTGGAACAGCGCATCGGCCGGCTGGACCGAATCGGTCAGCAGTGCGACGTGGAAATCCATGTACCCTATCTTGAAGGGACTGCGCAGGAAACCCTGGTGGACTGGTACGACCGCGGCATGAACCTGTTTACGGACAGTTGTTCCGCCGGCTACATGATTTTTGAAACGTTTCGCGAACAGCTGCTGCCCCAGTTGCTCGGGCGCACCGCGGCGTTCGACGAGCTGCTGGCCGCCACCGCCGACTTCACCGCGCAAACCCGCAGGGAGTTGCGGGAGGGGCGCGACCGCCTGCTGGAACGCAACTCCTGCAAGCCGGAAATTGCCGCGGCCCTGATCGAGGAAATCAGGGCCAATGAAGCAGGTGACGCACTGGAAAAATACCTCGAGGACCTGTGCGAGGCCTTCGGCGTAGACTGGGAAATCCACTCGGAGCAGGCCCTGATCCTGCGCCCCTCCGAGCACATGCTGACCGGTCATTTCCCCTACCTGCAGGAGGACGGTACCAGCATTACCTTCAGCCGCGACAAGGCACTGGCACGCGAGGATATGGAATTTGCCAGCTGGGAGCACCCAATGGTCCTGGAGGCCATGGATATGGTGCGTTCCACAGAGCTGGGCAATGCCGCCATCGGCACCATCAGGCTCAAGGGCGTCGCCCCCGCCACCATGCTGCTCGAAGCGCTCTACACCGTGAATTGCGTCGCGCCGCGGTCGCTGCAGGTGGAACGCTTCCTGCCGCTGTCACCCCTGCGCCTGCTGGTCGATGCGCGCGGCAAGGACCTGGCACAACTGCTGCCCCACGCCCGCCTGAACGAACTGATCCAGAGCGTAAAGAAATCCACTGCACTGGCCATCATCAAGCAGGTCCACCTGGAGGTGGAAGCCAAGATGGCGCTGGCGACAGGCCAGGCCGAACAGCAGCTACAGGCCATCCTCGCCGGCGCGGAGCAGGCGATGCGTACGGACCTCGGGGCGGAACTGGCGCGCATGGAAGCACTGCGCCAGGTCAACCCTTCCATCCGCCAGGAGGAACTGGACCACCTGCGCCACCGTATCGACGAGTGCGCCATCCACATCCGGCACGCCAGCCTGCAATTGCAGGCGCTGCGACTGGTCATAACCACCTGACCGGCTGCAGCGACAACCGGGTGGGTTCACCGCGACAATAGCTGCGCCGCCGTCACGCGCAGGCGCTGGAGGTCGACAGGCTCCGACAGGCGATGATCGCCGGCTTTGACCAGTTGCACCTCCACGTCCGCGCCGCGAATTTTTTCGGCCAGTGCCAGCGCCAGTTGCCAGGGCACGTCCTCGTCGCGCTGTCCATGGATCAGCCGGACCGGTACGTCCACCGCAATTTCCGCCCCCAGCAGCAAATGGGCATCGCCCTCATCCAGCAGCTGTTGGCCGATCCGGTAGGGCTGGCCATCGTCGTAACAGTTGGGCAGGTCGGCGCAGCCGCTCGCCGCCAGCTGCCGCAGCTGCGCCGGTGTCAGCGCGGCGCGCAGGCGGGCGGTGAAGTCGGGGGCGGCGGCCAGCCCCAGCAGCGCGTGCATCCGCTGCGGCCGCGCCAGCGCCACCAGCAACATGATCCAGCCCCCCATCGAGGACCCCACCACCAGCTGCGGTCCGCTGGTCACCTCATCCAGCACGGCCAGGGTATCGTCGCGCCAGCGGCCGATACAGCCCTGCTCCAGCCAGCCCCCGGATTCGCCATGGCCGCTGTAGTCGAAGCGTGTGAACTGCCGGCCCTGCGCCACGCACCACTGCTCCAGCGCCAACGCCTTGACGCCTTGCATATTGGAGTTGAACCCGGCACAGAACAGGATGCCGGGCGTACTGCCGGGGGTGTGCCGGTAGGCTATGGCGTCGCCGCCGGCCAGTTCCAGGAACGCGCTGTCAGTCATGGCCAGGAACTGCTCAGGTGGCGGCCACCGCGCCACCGTCAAGTACGATGGTATGTCCCGTCACCCAGGCCGACGCCCTGGAGCACAAATAGATTGCCGTGCCCGCCGCATCCTCGGCGGTGCCGATACGTCCGCGCGGGTACTCACTGGCCATCTGCTCCATCTGGTCCTGAAAATGCGCCGTCATCTTGCTTGGAAAGTACCCCGGGGCGATACCGTTCACGTTGACGTGCTGGCGCGCCAGTTCCGCACCCAGGTGACGGGTCAGGTGATGCACCGCCGCCTTGCTGGCGGAATAGGAATAGTTGTCCATGTGCGGATGGGTCAGGCCGTTGATGGAGCCGATGTTGATCACCCGGGCGGGGTCCTCGGCGGTTCCCGCCGCCCGCAGCGCCGGCAGCAGGTCGCGGGTAAGGAAGAACAGCGACTTCACATTGAGATCCATCACCTTGTCCCAGCCGCTTTCGGGGAATTCGTCGATGGGGGCTCCCCAGGTTGCGCCGGCGTTATTGACCAGGATATGCAGGGCGCTTTCACGCTCCCTGATCGCGGCGGCGAAAGCGGCCACCCCCTCCAAACTGCCCAGGTTGGACGGCAGTGCGATGCAGTCGCCCACGGTCGACAACGCCTCCGCCGTGGCCTTCAGTTCGTCCAGTTTGCGCGCGGTGATATAGGTTTTCACCCCGTTCTCGACCAGGCCGCGGGCGATCATCGCGCCAATCCCTCGGGAACCACCGGTCACCACGGCGACCTTGCCGCTCACATCAAACAGGTTTTTCATGTAATTCTCCACTGTCAGTTACATTCATTTTCCGGCTGCGTTTCCCGACCGTGTCGCCGTCGAGAGTGCCCGCAGCACCACCTCCCGGGTCTGGGCCGGGTCGATCACCGCATCGATTTCCAGGTGCGCAGCGGCCTCTGTCGCCTTGCCCACCTCGTACATACGCGCCAGCAACTGCTGGAACAGTTGCTCGCGCTCGCCCGGGTCCGTCACCGCGTCGAGTTCTTTCCTGAAGCCGAGCCGCACCGCCCCTTCCAGTCCCATGCCGCCAAACTCGCCGGTGGGCCAGGAAGCGGCGTATACAGGGCGCAGGAAACTGCCGCCGGTCATGGCCATCGCACCCAGGCCGTAACCCTTGCGCAGGAAGATCGCCACCACCGGCACCGTCATGGCGGCGCCGGCGATGAACAGCTCGGACATGCTGCGCACCGCGCCCTGCTTCTCGCTGTCGGGTCCGACCATGAAGCCCGGCGTATCGGTCAGGGACAGCACCGGCAGGCGCAGGGCATCACAGATGCGCAGGAAGCGGGCGGCTTTTAGCGCGGCCCCGGAATCCACCGCGCCGCCCAGTTGCTGACAGTCGTTGGCGATCAGCGCCACCGGCCTGCCCTCCAGCCGGATGAAACCGGTAATGATACTGCGGCCGTAAATACGTTGCAGTTCGAGGAAGGAGCCGGTGTCGGCGAGGGTCTCTATGACCCGCCGCACCGGGTAGGCCCAGCGCCGGTCCAGCGGCACGACGTCCCGCAACACCTCCTGCGGGGCGGCGGACCAGGCTGCCACCGGTCCCTGGAAATAGGACAACAGCTGACGCGCCAGCGCGGTTGCGTGCGCCTCGTCATTTGCCACGATATCGACCACACCGTTTTTTTCCTGTACCTCGACAGGTCCGATATCGGTCGGCTCGAACCTGCCCAGGCCACCGCCCTCGATCATCGCCGGGCCGGCCATGCCTATCCAGGAGTGGCGGGTAGCGATAGTAAAGTCGGCGCAGCCGAACAGCGCGGCGTTGCCGGCAAAACAATAGCCGTTATTGACGGCAATGCGCGGCACCTTGCCGCTGAGCCCGGCCCAGGTGCTGAAGGAACGGATATTGAGCCCGGCGATCTGGGTGGTGACGTCAGTGTCTCCCGGGCGGCCGCCGCCGCCTTCGGTGTACATTACCACCGGCAGCGAGAGTTCCTCGGCCAGCTCGCAGAGGCGATCCAGTTTTTTGTGGTGAAAGAAGCCCTGGGTGCCGGCCAGCACCGAATAATCATTGACGATAACAGCAGCCCGGCCCGCAGCGGCGCCCACCAGCGCAGCGTTGATGGTGCAGGTACCCGTGATAATGCCGTCACCCGCAGTATTGGATTGCAGGTCCAGATAGTCCCGGCGGCTGCGTTGGGCCGCCACGGCCAGCTGACCATATTCCTGGAAGGAGCCGGCATCGACCAGGTCGTCGACGTTTTCCCGGGCGGTGCGATACCCCTTGTCGTGGCGCCGGGTTCTCGCCTCGCCGCGGTGCTCATCCAGGGTGCGGGCCACACGCTCCCGCCAGGCGGCCAGTTCGGGGCGGCTGTCATCGCTCATGCGCTACTCCGGATAAACATCGGGCTACCGACTATAGCGCAATGTCCGGGCGGACATCAGGCCGGCCACTGCCGGCGGCACAACGCGGTCAACGGCCCTGCCAGCGGGGGGCGCGCTTTTCGATAAACGCGGCGACACCTTCAGCCGCATCGTCACTGGTAAGGCAAAGGTGCTGCAGCCTGGCTTCGTTGGAGATGGTTTCCGCCACGGAATTCTCCATGGCCCCGTTCAGGGCCTGCTTGGCGTAGCGCAACGCCAGCGGCGACCTGGCTGCGAGCTCCCTCGCCCAGGCCAGCGCCCGGGGCAACAACTCGTCGGCGGGGACCACTTTATTGCACAGGCCCCAGTCCTGGCATTTGGCCGCCCGAATCTTTTCGCCCGACACGATGACCTCGTACGCGCGCTGGCGCCCCAGGGTGCGCGCCAGGTGCCAGGTGGCCCCGCCGTCGGGTACCAGGCCAATCGCGGCAAATGCCTGGTAGAGGTAGGCGTCATCCGCCATGACGCTGAGGTCGCAGTTCATGGCAAAGGCGCTGCCTATTCCCGCGGCGGCACCGTTGACCGCGGCAATCCAGGGCTTGGGGGCGCTGTGTATTTCCAGCAGTACCGGTTTGTACTCGCCGTTGAGCTGGTCCTCCACCCGGAAGGTCGCGGGATTGTCCGCACTCTCGGCCAGGTCCGCCCCGGCACAGAAAGCCCGTCCGGCGCCCGTGAGGATCACCACCCGCACGGCGGGGTCGTCGTTTACCTCGCGCACCGCAAGGCGCAGGTCGCGCCGCAGCTGGGCGTTGAACGCATTCAGCTGCCCGGGCCGGTTCAGCGACACGACCGCCACACCGTCACTGCGCTCCACCAGCACTGTCTCGTATTCACTCATGCCCAGACCCCCTGACCATGTCAGTCACGCTATCGCGCCCTGTTCCCGCAATTGCGCGATCTCGCGCACACCAAAGCCCATGGCGGCCAACACCGTATCGGTATCCTGGCCGGGACCGGAACCCGCATTGCGCACCATCGAGGGCGTGCGACTGAAGCGCGGCGCCGGCGCCGGCTGGGTGACACCGTCGACCTCGATATAGGTCTGGCGGGCGACGTTGGCCGGGTGCGCGGGGGCATCCACAAACGACAGCACCGGGGCAAAACAGACATCGGTGCCCTCCATGATCTCGCACCACTGGGCCTGGGTTTTTTGCTTGAACACAGCCGCCAGTTGCACTTTCATCTGCGGCCATTTGGCTGGATTGTTCTGGTCGCCGAACACGTCCTCCGACAACCCGGCATGCTGCTTGAGCAGGGCGTAGAACTGCGGCTCGATGGCACCGATGGAGACATACTCGCCATCGGCGCACTCATAGGTGTTGTAGTAGTGGGCGCCGCCATCGAGCATATTCGACTCGCGCTTGCTTGCGTCCCACAGGCCCAGGTGCTGGAAGCTGTGGAACATCCACATCAACTGGGCCGCGCCGTCCACCATGGCGACATCGATCACCTGCCCCTTGCCCGAGTTCGTGGCCTCCAGCAGCGCCGCCAGTACACCGGTAACCAGCAGCATGCCGCCGCCACCCATATCACCCACGAGGTTGAGTGGCGGTACCGGCTTCCCGTCCCTGGTGCCGGTGGCGAACAGCGCACCGGTGATCGAGATGTAATTGATATCGTGGCCGGCGGCCTGGGCCAGCGGACCCTCCTGGCCCCAGCCCGTCATGCGGGCAAAGACCAGTTTCGGGTTGCGCGCCAGGCAGGTGTCAGGGCCAATACCGAGTTTCTCGCAGACACCGGGACGAAACGGGTCGATGAGGACATCGGCGTTTTCCACCATACGCAGCAGCGTATCGATACCCGCGGCCTCCTTGAGGTTGAGTACCACGGACTTCTTGCCGCGGGAACTCACATCCTTCATCGCCAGGTGACTGGCCCCGGCGGCCCGGTCGATACGAATGACTTCCGCGCCCATATCAGCCAGCATCATGCCGCCCATGGGCGCGGGCCCGATACCCGCCAACTCGATGACGGTATAACCGTTCAATGGCCCCATAGTCGTCCCCTGCGTTAACGCGGCTGCATACGGATGGCGCCATCCAGCCGGATGCATTCACCGTTGAGGTAATCGTTCTCGGCAATAAACACTGACAGGTGGGCAATTTCCTGAGGCTTGCCGAGGCGCGGGGGGTAACACACACTGGACTCCAGCGACTTGTAGGCCTGCTCCGGCAGCGATTCGAACAGGGGCGTATGAATCAGCCCCGGGACGATGGTATTGACCCGGATACCGTAGCTGGCGAGGTCGCGGGCCATGGGCAGGGTCATACCGATCACGCCGCCCTTGCTGGCGGAATAGGCCACCTGCCCGACCTGTCCCTCGTAGGCGGCGACCGACGCCGTATTGATGATCACGCCGCGACCGCCATCGTCATTGATGGGCTGGTTCTTTGCCATCTGCTCCGCGGCGTAGCGCGATACGTTGAACGTGCCCACCAGGTTGATGTTGATCACCGTCATGTACTGGTCCAGCGGGAATACGCCGTTCTTGCCATAGGTCTTGCAGGCGTTGCCGATGCCCGCGTAATTGTTGCAGATATGAACGGCGCCAAAGGTCTCCACCACCGCCTCCACCGCCGCCTTTACCGATCCCTCGTCAGCGACGTTGACCTTCCAGAAGGCGACCTTGTCGGCCCCCAACTCGGCGATTACGGCATTGGCATTGGCCTCATTCATGTCGAAGATGGCGACCTTTGCGCCCCTGGCGACATAGGCTTCCACCGTGCCGCGGCCAAGACCTGACGCACCACCAGTGACAATGGCGACTTTTCCTGCTAGATCCATACATTTTTCTCCTTGGGTGTACTCGTTAGTCGTGCGGGTGTTATATGGTACAAAGATATCCGTCGGTGCGGGATAGCAACAACGGGCTAGTATGGGCACTGCGCAGCGCGCTGGCAATGACCTGTGCCGACAGGGAAATTGACGTAAAATAACAGCCATCGCAAGCGGGGCATAACAGGGAAATCAATGGAGCAGATTTTACCGGACAATTGGGCATTCATGCTCTTCGCCCTGATCTTCTCCATCACATGCGCCCAGATGCTCGTGGTCTACGTGCTGGCCGATTCCAGTAAACCGCCCGCAGGACTGGGCCTTTACACCGTGTTTTTCATGGCATCGCTGCTGGGCTGGATTGCGCTGACGCTGCAGCAATACGCCGATCTGCAAATGGCGGTGAACGTCCCCGCGGTTATGATCATCCTCAACAGCTATATCCTGTTCATGGCGGCGGGGCAGCGCGCGGGTCTCAGCCGGGGGCGCACCGCACTCGGGGGTGTCTGCCTGGTCGCCTGCCTGTGTGTATTCTTCCTGCCGCCGGGACGGATGTTCATAGTACAGGGCATCGCGGTCGCGCTGTTCTTTGCCGGTACCGGCCTGGTCTGCGCCTGGCGGGGCTGGCATTTTCGCAATATCGGTGACGCCATTATCGCCAGCGCCTCGGCGATGATGGTCCTGGCCTTGCCCGTGGCGATCTATTTTTCAATGGTGGAGGCCAGCCGGGCCCGCGGCGAAATGGTTGCGCTGGGGGTTCACTGCGCATCCTATGCACTGGTCGTAATCGGTTTTCTGGCCAGTGTCGTCATCGAATACCAGCAACACCTGTCCAACCTGGCAACCCTGGACCCCCTCACCCGACTGCTCAACCGGCGCGGGCTGGAAGATACGCTGAAAATCACCATGGCGCAGGCGGCCAGGAGGTCCCTGCCCACCTCGGCCATCATGGTGGATATCGATCACTTCAAGCAGGTCAATGACAGCTTCGGCCCGGAAGTGGGAGACCATGTCCTGCGACAGGTGGCGGACGTTATCAACCGCCTGTGCCGCTCCAGCGACGTGGTCGCCCGCACCGGCGGCGAGGAATTCCTGCTGATTCTCCCGGAGACCGAGCTGGACTCGGCCCGGGTGCTGGCTGAACGTATTCGCCAGACCATAGGGCAGCGACCACTGCTGGTGGATTTTCAGCGCATTGCCGTCACCGTCAGCCTGGGAGTGGCCTCCATCGTCGGCCCGATAAACCTCGACGAATTGTCCCAGGAGGCCGATCGCGCCATGTACCTGGCCAAGCGCGGCGGTCGCAACCGGGTCGCATCGGTTGAACACCGGCCAATTCACCTCACCACCGCGGCCAGGTAAACCGCGAACCCGGTCCAATACTCCCGATGCGCAACCCATCCATCTCAGTGCAGTTCGCGCGGGCCGTGCTCAGGCAAACCGTGCGGCACGGCCTCGACCCCACGGCGCTACTGCGCAAGAACCGCATCTCCCCACGCCTGCTGTTGGAAGACGATGCCCGGCTCTCGGTGGAGCGCTTTGCCGACCTGCAGGTGAGCACCATGCTCGCCCTGCAGGATGAGTCGCTGGGTTATGGCACCCGACGTACGCCCATAGGCAGCTGGTCGATGATGTGCCACGCGGTGATCGGCAGCGCCACCCTCGGCCAGGCCCTGCATCGCTACTGCCGGTTCTTCCAGCTGTTTGAACACGGTCTTGGCCCGGTCATGGCAAGCGACGGCGAGACCACACGACTTGTGCTGCAGGAGCTGGATGTGGGCGAGCACACCGGCCCGTACTACAGTGAACTGTTCCTGTGTAACTCCCACCGGTTCAGCAATTGGCTGGTGCAGGAACAGTTGCCTTTGCTGGCTGTCAACCTGAAATACCCGACGGTCGCCCGCGCGGAAGAATATCACCAGGTATTCATGGGCAATCCGGTGCAACTCGGCCAGGACGCTTCGTCACTGGTGTTCGCCTCGTCCCTGCTGGAACGGCCGCTGAAGCAAACTGAGGCCTCGTTGCGCCATTTTCTCCGGCACCCGGTACTGTTCATGTTGACCCAGCAGTTTGCCCTCGATAGCTGGACCGCCAGGGTGCGCGAGCTACTGCGGCACAATATGCATCAGCTGCCGGAGCTGAACGAAGTGGCCGGCGCGCTTGAGGTTCATCCCCAGACCCTGCGCCGGCGACTGGCCGGTGAGGGCACCAGCTTCATGGATCTGAAAACCGCCCTGCGCCGCGATACCGCGCTGCATTTCCTCGGCAAGCAGGGACTGAGCATCGAGGAGATCGCCACCAGGGCGGGGTTTTCAGAATCCAGCGCATTCATCAGGGCGTTCAAGACCTGGACCGGCGTGACGCCCTACGCGTATCGCAAGGGCCTGTGACGCGACGCGCCAACGCGCGCCGCGCCGACTGTTGCAGAAAATTTTCGCCGAACTTTTCAGCCAAACTTTTTAGCCAAACCCCGACAAGCGGCGACTTTTTGGCTATAGTCACAGGCTCGAATACGTTCCGGGAACCGAGTTGTGAAAAGACTTATACGCATCCTGGCTATCGGCTACCTGGGCTACCTGGGCCTGGTACTGCTGGTCGTAACGCCGGCGTTAAACCTGCTGCCATCCTGGCTGGTCAAAGAACACCTGGGCCGGGAGTTCCACAGCGAGTTCAGCTGGTTCAATCCCTTCACACTCAGCCTTGAACTGCGCAAGATCGCCTTGCCGGAACACGATGGCGCCCGTTTTGCCAGCCTTGACCGCGCCTCGGTAAACCTGTCGCTGGAGAGCCTGTGGAGTGGCGCCCTGGTGTTCGACGAGGTGGGCGTCGTGCGGTTGTACCTCCACGTGATCGAACTCCCTGACGGCAGATTCAACTTCTCCGACATGCTGCCACCCGCTGACCCGCCACCGGTGCCGGAGGCGTCGACAGGCATTCCCGCGCTCACCATCCACCACCTCGACTTCAATGCAGAGCAGCTGGCCTTTACCAGCATGGCCAGGGACAAGCCCTCCGGCACCAACCTGTCGGACATCAGCCTGCGGATAGACGGTCTTTCCACCGTGCTTGATGACGGCAGGCCCTATACCCTGGACGCCACCGGGGAAAACGGCGGCACGCTGCACTGGGAGGGCGTGGTGTCGCTGCCCGCGGCCCGCAGCGAGGGCAGTCTCGCCCTTGGCAGCATACAACTGCTCCCGCTCTGGCGCCTGGCCGAACCCTGGCTTGCCTTCGAACTGACCGACGGCGCGGTGAGTATCGAGGGCCGCTACAGCATCGGCTGGAGCGAGGGCTTCGATTACCGGATCAGTGACGGGGAAGTTCGCCTGGACAAGGTGGCAATCAGCCCCAAAGCACCCGACGAACTGCCGGATACCGCGCTTGCCCTGGGCAACCTGACCCTGGCAGGGATCCAGCTGGACGGGCCAGCGCGGCGGGTAGAGGCGGCGTCGTTAGCGATTGGGGAACTGGCGATCAGCGGCTGGAGCGAGGGCGACCAGGTCAGCCTCACCCGCCTGTTCACCACCGATACGCCCGCTGATGATGCGCAGGCGCCCCCGGTTGCCGATGAAACCGGCACCGGCGACGCCGGCTGGACGGCGCAACTGGGATCCTTCAAGCTGGCCGACAGCAGCCTGCGCTGGCGTTCGGAGTACACCGACCCGGGCCAGTTGGAGGTGACCCCCCTGGAAGCGTCCGCGGGCCCTGTCAAATGGCCACTCGAAGGGGATACCGCCCTGGCGGCAAACCTGACCGTCAATGGCCAGGCCTCCGCCAGTGTCGAGGGCACGCTCGACCTGGCACAGGGCGCGGGCGCCCTCCGCTACCAGTTGAGCGCCCTGCCCCTGCCCTGGTTTAACCCCAATCTCCCGGCCGCCTTGAATGCCAGGCTCACCGATGGACAGTTGCAGGTGGCGGGCGAGGTGACGCTGGCGGGGTATGCACCGGTCACCCTGGGCATGGACGGCGCGATCACCGGTTTCGCCGGGAGGATTACCGACGCCGAGCAATCCATCACCTCCTGGGAGACGGTGCGCTGGGACAAACTGTTCATCGACATCAGCAAGCACCAGGTGGAGCTGGCAAGGCTGTCGATCGACAACTACAGCGGTCGCATTCATATCAGGAAGGATGGCTCGATCAACGCCCAGAACGTCTGGAAACAGGAAGTGGGTGAGCAGGTCGAGGAAGTTAAGGAAGATCTCGCCGAAGGTGAACCCTGGGTAGTCAGCGCGCCCCTGATTCATATCACCGACAGCGAGATCGACTTCATGGACGAATCGCTGCCGATACAGTTTCGCACGGTGATCGGCGATATCGACGGCAATATCAAGAACATCAGTACCCGTGCCGGCAGCAGGACCACGGTTGACATCAAGGGCTCCGTCGACGGCTACGCCCCGGTTGCGCTGGCGGGGACGGCACAGCCGCTGCGCAGTCCGCCGGCACTGGACCTGGAACTGACCTTCGCCGGCGTGGATATGGCGCTGCTGTCGCCCTACTCGGGCACGTATGCCGGCTATGCCATCGAGCGCGGCGTGCTCAACCTGGACCTGAAGTATGCGCTGGAGGACAACCGGCTCAAGGGCAATAACAAAATCCTGATCGACCAGATGAAACTGGGGGAAAAGATTGCCAGCGATAAAGCGGTGGATCTTCCGCTCGAACTGGCCCTCGCCCTGCTGACCGACAGCAAGGGCGTGATCGATATGGAAATTCCGGTCAGCGGCAATGTTGACGACCCGAAATTCAGCGTGGGCAGCGTGGTGATGGGTGCGCTGGTCAACCTCCTAACCAAGGCTATCACCTCACCGTTCACCCTGCTCGCCGGCCTGGTCGACAGCGAGCAGGACCTGCAACGCATCAACTTCAGGTCCGGCTCCGCCCGGCTGCAGGCGTCCACCCGGGAAAAGCTGGACAATCTCGCCAGCGCACTGGCCCAGCGACCGGAACTGTCGCTGGCCATCAGCGGCCGCCTGCAGCTTGACGCCGACCGGGAAGGCCTGCAGAAAAATATACTGCAGTCAGAGTTACTGGCGGGCGGCCTGCCGGAAGCCGCCTTGTCGAGCAAGGGACCCGAGTGGGAACAGGCTATCGAGGCGCGCTACCAGGCGCTGGCGCCCGGAGAGACCGAGCTGACGATTCGCGAGCAGTACCAGAAAGTTGCACAGGCGATACCGCTGGCGGACTCGGCATTACTTGAGCTGGCGTCCGCCAGGGCGGTTGCCGTCAAGACTTACCTGGTGAATGACGCCGGACTGGATGCCGACAGGGCCGCTATCAACAAGCCGAATCTCGCGCCCAAGGCCAACCGCTACAGCGGCGTGGAACTGGAAATAGACATCTGATGCGGCGCTGAACTGCCTCAGCCGGCGTACGACAAGGGGTCACCGCACAGGCGGCAGTGATAACAGCCCACGCCACGCAGGACGCGATTGTGGCGAGTGGACGACACGTCGTGCACGCGACAGCCGCAGCGATAGGGATGGGTGCGCTGCTGGCGCTGGGGGATACCCTCGAGGTCCAGGTTGAAGGTCACGCCCTGGTCGGCGCCAAAATGCTCCATCACGCTGCGCCACTGGCGGCCGTGGGGTTTTACACCCCGGGTGCCGTACAACTCGTGCACGATGTAATGCGCCACCTCGTGCGGCACCGTATCGCTGAGATTCTCGGCATAGTACTTGGCGAAGATCCAGGGGTTGTAACGGATCCAGCCGCGCCGTCCCACCAGTTTGAACATGCCGGCCGTGCGCCCACTGAGGTCAAACAGCACAGGCACCTCGCGGAAACGGCGGCTGTATATCGCCCCGGCCCGCTGGACATAATGCCCAGTGGCGGCAATGACCTCGCGCCGGTGCGCCTGTCCGATTGGTTCCAACACGGTTTCTCCCTGGTTTCGCCCATGGGGCGCCCGGCCGCAAGCCGGGACCGCCATCGGTGCCACTGCGACCAGCATAGCGGCCGCGGCGCGAAGGCTCAAATATTTCCGCTGGGACGGGAGTTACTGTACATTTAGCCCGCTGCAGGCGCGGGCACAACACCAACGCAGCACTCATCCGTAAACTGCCGGCACGCCAACCACGGCGACAGCCGGCGCAAACAACAGCAGAAGATGGCAACTATGAGTACACAGCACCTGGACACGGCGGCACTTGCCAGCTACCTGGAAAAACACCTGGCCGGATTCAGCGGCCCTCTCAGCGCGGAAAAATTCGCCGGCGGCCAGTCCAACCCGACCTTCAAGCTGTCTGCCGGCGGCAAGTCATACGTGCTGCGGCGCAAGCCACCGGGCGAATTGCTGAAATCGGCCCACGCCGTCGATCGGGAGTACCGTGTTATCAGTGCACTGCGGGATACCGACGTGCCCGTGCCGCGCACTTACCTGTTGTGCGAGGACGATACGGTCATCGGCTCCATGTTTTTTCTGATGGAGTATATGGAGGGCCGGATACTGTGGGACCCCTCACTGCCAGAGGCGGCGGACAACGCCGAGCGCACGGCGATCTACGACGCCATGAACGCCACCATGGCGGCGCTGCACAATGTCAACGTGGCTGCCGTGGGCCTCGGCGACTACGGTCGCCCGGGCAATTATTTCGAACGCCAGGTCAATCGCTGGAGCCAGCAGTACCGCGCCTCGGAAACACAGCACATACCGGCGATGGAGGCACTGATGCAGTGGCTGCCCGCCAATATGCCGGCGGATGACGGTGCGGTGAGCCTGGTGCACGGCGACTACCGGCTGGACAATATGATGTTCCATCCCACCGAACCGCGGGTGATCGCACTGCTGGACTGGGAACTGTCCACCCTGGGTCACCCGCTGGCGGACCTGGCCAACCAGTGCATGGCCTGGATGTTGCCGCGCGATGGCGGTGTCATGGGGCTCGCCGGGGTCGACCGGGCGGCGCTGGGGATTCCCAGCGACGAGCAGTACATCGCCCGCTACTGCGAACGCACCGGCCGCAGCGGTATCGACAACTGGAATTTTTACATCGTGTTTTCGCTGTTCCGCCTGGCCGCGATCTGCCAGGGTATTGTAAAACGCGCCCGGATTGGCACCGCCTCCAGCGATCAGGCCGACTCCCGGGGCGATGCGGTGATACCGCTGGCAACAATGGGCGCGGCGCTGATCGGCTAAGGCCGAAAACCAAACCCGATTGCTTACAAGGGGCCCCGGGACCCCTTTTTGCTATGCCACTTTACGCGCCGGGTGATCACCCTCCTTGGCGGCACTGCCTGTCCCGCCGGCGGCGGAGGATTTCCCGGCAGTGGCGGTTTTCTTCCGCGGTGCCGTCTTCCTTGCCGGTTTTGTCACCTTATCCGCGGTTGCGCTCGCGCGCAGCTTCGCCCTGTCCGCGCGGGTGGGCGGCGGTCTGCGGCGGGATGCACGGGGCCGATGAGCCTCCGCGACATCGGGGCGCAGGTCGCCGGTTTCAAAGCGGTTCAGCAGTTCCTCCATCGTCCTGCTGATCTTGGTGCAGATACGAATAGGCTCTACGCTGGGATAGGTCGAATGCTCGCCGCCCTCCATCAGCTCGATGAGATCCTTTTCCGACAGGTGGGAGAGCAGCTTGGCCGGGTTGTACCAGCGAAAACTGGGCACGATATTGATATCCCCGCTGTACTCCTGGTCGATCAGCGCGTGGACGCTGTTCATGAACATATTGAAGCGCGGCCAGTTATCGCCCTGGCGCTGCACCACACCCCGGTAAAAATTCAGCAACTCCCGCCCCATACCGACACCCAGGCTGCCCAGGGCGGCCCCCATGGCGCTGCGGTTGCCCTCCTTTTTGAGGAAGGGAATGGCGATCGGGTTGACCATGCTCACGATATAATGGTTGGTACTGTACAGCCGCGACAGGCGCTTGGCGGGCAGGTCGTCGGCAATCGAACCGTCCACCCACTTGCGCGTCGGCAAATACGGCTGGGCCTCACCGTGCACATTCTTCGCCATCAGCATCACCGGCGGAAACACCCCCGGCACGGCGCAGGATGCCATCACGGCAGCCCGTACATAGACGTTGGGCGATGTGATGGCGTTGAGCAGGCGCGAGCGCTGGTGCGGCTCCGCCGGCGCCACCGTGATACTGATCTGCCGGCCGGTCTTCTCATAGGCCTCCTGGAAGGTCAGGTCCGGTATCATCCGCGCGACCAGCCGCCCCAGGTCCCCGACGTCTATCTGCGGATTGGCGCCGAAGAACATACGGGAGAACACGCTCGCTTCCTTCTCCGCCTCGAACAGGACATTGGCGGGGCTGTAAAAGTGCTCCAGTTGCCTGTCGGTATGGGTGCCCAGCACGCCCGCCACCAGCGAGCCGGCACTGGAGCCCGAAATCACCCGCGGCAGCAGGCCCTGCTCCAGCAGGGTCTTGACCACGCCCAGATGATAAAAACCCAGCACGCCCCCGCCGCTGAGCATCAGCGCCGAGCGGCCGTAGCAAACGTTGGCGCGGTAGAAAAAATCGAGCTTTTGCTGCGGGTCGATCAGCGCGTTGTCGATCTCCGCCAGGTAGCGCAGGGATTCATCTACCTCGTCAATATACTGTTCTATCAGCTTCTTGGTGCCAAACCTGGCCTGGCGATACAGGCTGCTGCGCCCCATCCCGCCCATATTGCCGTGGATGCCCTCGTTGAGCGTGAACAACAGGCCGTGGTGGTCGTGCCGCGCCCGCAGGCTGCGAATGCGGTCGAGCCGCAGGCGGATCTGGGCGTAATCGTACTGGCTGGTCTGGTCGACCTCACGCCAGCGTCGCTTGCCCGACAGCTCATCGTGTTCCAACGCCGCCGTGCGCCACTGGTCGTAGCTGACGGCTTTGGCCATTGTTCGTTCAAGCTTTTTGAGCTTGCGTGATTTACCTACCATGACTCCCCTCGGATCCTGTGCGATAAAAAACCTGGCTTGCGCCCAAGCATAATCCAAATGACATAGCACTCCCAGCAGTTTGTAGGCAGCGAAAACATCGCGCTGTGACCTGCATCACGACCCGGTCCGATTGCCACGACCCACCACCGGCCCGCAATTGTTCGATTACACAGCTTCATGGTGCTTTCCCCGATCAAAACCCCTAGAATCCGCCGTTCCTGCAACCGTAATGAACCAACAGACTTCACGACGAGGCCAACCCTTGCGCGCATATCTTGCAGTGGCGGTGCTGTTACTGGCGATTTTTGGCGGGATCTCCGCCTACCTGTTCCGCCAGGCTGCAATCCTGTCCGGCATGGATCTCAGCCCCGGCCCGGTCACCATCACCGCGGCCACCGCCGAGCTGGCCCAGTGGGATACCGTGCTGGCGGCGATAGGCACCGTGCGGGCAGTGCGCGGGGTGGAGCTCAGTTCCGAATCGAGTGGCGAGGTGACCTCGGTGGAAATCAGCTCCGGGGACCGGGTGGCCGCGGGCGACCTGCTCATTACCCTCAACGACAGGGTGGAGCGGGCCAGCCGCGAGAACCAGGTTGCCAGCCTGGAGCTGGCGCGGCTGCTGTACGAGCGCGACCAGAAACTGATACGGCAAAAATCCATTCCCCAGAGCCAGTATGATCGCTCCCGGGCGGACCTCGAGCAGGCCACGGCGCAACTGGCCGAGACAGAGGCGCGGCTCGATGAGAAGCGCATCCAGGCGCCTTTTGCCGGCACGGTGGGCATCGTCCACGCGAAACTGGGCAGCTATCTCAATCCCGGCGACAGGATTACCACCTTGCAGGACCTGTCGGAGCTCGAAATAGACTTTACCCTGCCCGCCCGCTACTACCCGCAACTGCACCCGGGCCAGGCTATCGCCGTGCGGGTCGATGCCTTTCCCGGGCACGTCTTCAGGGCCACCCTGCAGGCACTGGATGCGAAGGTCGACGCCGGCACCAACAACCTGCTGCTGCGGGCCGCACTGGAACCGGGCAGCGGGCTGCTGCCCGGCATGTTTGCCCAGCTGGAGTTAGCCCTGGGCAAGCCGGCGGCGTTGGTCACGGTGCCGGAAACGGCAGTCACCTATTCGCTGCAGGGCGACACGGTGTACCTGCTTGAAGCGGTGGCGGACGGGTTAACTGTCACACCCAGGGTGGTCAGAACGGGCGACCGCCGGGGCGGCAGGGTCGCCATCACCGAGGGTCTGGCCGCGGGCGACCGGGTGGCCAGTTCGGGGCAGAATAAACTGTTCAGGGGCGCCGTGGTGAAGCTCGATGACACGGTCACACTGGACGGCCTGTAATGCCCTTCACCGACCTTTTCATCCGCCGGCCGGTACTGGCGATTGTCATCAGCAGCCTGTTGCTGCTGCTCGGCCTGTCATCGGCAAGCAGCCTGTCCATTCGCGAGTTCCCGGAGCTGGAGCGCAGCGTCATCACGGTCATCACGCAGTACCCGGGTGCCAGCGCCCGCACCGTGGAGGGCTTTGTCACCACCCCGCTGCAATCGAGTATCGCCGGCGCGCGCGGGGTCGAGTACATGACGGCGACCAGCGACCCCTCCAGCTCGGAGATCAGCGTTCATGTCCAGCTGGGTGAAAACAGCAGCGATGTGCTGTCCGAAGTGATCGCCAAGGTCAACGAGGCACGCTCGGAGCTACCCGGCGAAATCGAGGATCCCGTCGTCACCACCAGCAGCGGTGGCGACGCGTTGATGTACCTGGGTTTTTCCAGCCGCAAGGTGAGCATAGGCCAGATCACCGACTACCTGCTGCGCAGCGTCCAGCCCGAACTCGCCACCATCCCGGGCATGGGCAGCGCCCGGATTATCGGCGGCAACTACCTGGCCATGCGGATCTGGCTGGATCCGGCGCGCATGGCGGCTCTGGGCGTCACCGCCGGGGATATCGACACGGCGATCAGGCGCGATAATTACATTGCCGCCACCGGCGCCACCGAGGGCGAGCTGATCCGGATGGAGGTGGACGCCCGCACTGATATCCAGAGCCCGCAGGCCTTCGCCGAACTCGTGGTGCGCCAGAACGGCGACGAACGCGTGCGCCTGGGCGATGTGGCCGACGTTGAGCTGGGCAACGAAAACTCCAGCTTCCGCTCGTTTTCCAGTGGTGAGCCCGCCATGTTTATCGCCATCACCCCCGCGCCGGACGCCAACCCGCTGGCAGTCGGGCGGGCGGTAAAAGCGGCCATCCCCGGGATCGAGGCCGCACTGCCCGCCGATATCAAACTGCAGATGAACTGGGATTCAACCGTGCCCATCGAGGCGGCGCTGCGGGAGGTGGCCACCACCCTGGTAGAGGCCGCACTCATCGTGGTGCTGGTGATTTTTCTCTTCCTGGGCTCCCTGCGCGTTGTCATCATCCCGCTGGTGACCATCCCGCTGTCGCTGATCGGCGTGCTGTTCCTGGTCCTGGCGATGGGGTTTTCGCTCAACCTGCTCACCCTGCTGGCCATGGTCATCGCCATCGGCCTGGTGGTTGACGACGCGATCGTGGTGGTGGAAAACGTGCACCGCCATATCGAGCAGGGAGCCAGCCCCCTGGACGCCGCGCTGGCGGGCGCCCGCGAGGTCGCCTGGCCGGTAGTGGCAATGACCATCACCCTCGCCGCGGTCTATGCGCCCATCGCCTTCATCGGCGGCCTGACCGGGGCGCTGTTCAGCGAGTTTGCCCTGACCCTGGCCGGGGCGGTCGTCATCTCCGGCGTGGTTGCCCTCACCCTGAGCCCCATGATGTGTTCCCGGGTGTTACAGGACCACCAGCAGCAGGGCCGGTTCGCCAGCTGGCTGGATGTCCAGTTCGAACGCCTGGTCCGCGCCTACCAGCGACTGCTCGCCAGCTGCCTGCGCCATCGCGGCGCGGTCCTGGTTTTTGCCCTGGTGGTATTTGCCAGTATTCCGGTGCAGTTTGCGCTGTCCCAGCAGGAACTCGCACCGGCGGAGGACAGCGGCGAGCTGTATGTGCTGTCCAGCCCGCCGCGCTACGCCAACATCGAATACACCAGCTACTTTCTCGATCAGCTGGTGGCGCTGTGGCGGCAGATACCCGAGGCGAGCCACTCCTGGCAGATTGCCGATAACACCCTTGTGATGGGCGGCGTGTCCCTGGTGCCCTGGGACCAGCGCGAGCGGAGCCAGGATGCCGTGCAGGCTGAAATGCAGCAGAAATTCAACGGGGTCGCGGGTCTGGAGGTCTTTACCTTTGGCTCGCCGCCCCTGCCGGGATCGGATTCAGGCATGCCGGTCAGCTTTGTCGTGTCCTCCTCCGCGGACTACCAGGCGGTGGAAGCCGTCGGGCAGGAGCTGCTGGCAGCGGCGCGGGCTTCCGGCCTGTTCATGTACATTACCCAGAGCCTGAAGTTCGACCGACCCGAGATCCGGGTCGACATCGACCGCGAGCGAGCGGCCCGACTGGGCATCTCGATGGAAGCGGTGGGACGCACCCTGTCGACCATGCTGGGGGAATCCGATACCAATCGCTTTTCCAGGGATGGCCGCAGCTACAAGGTCATCGCGCAGGCCGCGCCGGGGTTCCGCCTGACCGACAGCGCACTCGGGCAGTACTACCTGCGCACCGGGGGCGGCGAACTGGTGCCGCTGTCAGCCGTGATTACGCTGTCCTCCACGGTGCAGCCCAACACGCGCAGCCAGTACCAGCAGATGAACAGCACCACCCTGGAGGGCATCATGATGCCGCCCAACAGCGTGGGCACCGGGATCAGCTTTCTGCAAACGAAACTCGCGGAGCTCGCCCCCGCCACTTTCCGCGCCGGCTATACCGGCGCGAGCCGCCGCCTCATCCAGGAGAGCGCCTCGTTCCCGATCCTGTTCAGCCTGTCGATGATCCTGATCTACCTGGTGCTGGCTGCCCAGTTCAACAGCTTCCGGGATCCGCTGGTGGTGCTGGTGTCGGTGCCACTGTCCATTTTCGGTGCGGTCGTGCCCATCATGCTGGGATTCGCCACCCTGAATATCTATACCCAGGTGGGCCTGCTGACGCTGATCGGGCTGATCAGCAAACACGGCATCCTGATTGTCGATTTCGCCAACCGGCTGGTGGCGCAGGGGAAGAGCCGTCACGATGCGGTGCTGCAGGCCGCCGCCCTGCGACTGCGGCCGGTGCTTATGACCACCTTCGCCACCGTGCTGGGTGTACTGCCGCTGGTACTGGGCTCCGGCGCCGGCGCCAACAGTCGCTACAGCATCGGCCTGATGATTACCGCCGGGATGCTGGTGGGCACGCTGTTCACCCTGTTCGTGTTGCCGACCCTGTACCTGCCCTTTGGCACAACCGGCAAACGACCGGCGCCGGTCATCACCGCCGTTCCCGGCTGAGCCCGGCCCCGGCCAGGGCCGGGCTCAGTCTTCCCTGTCGGGCCCGGGCACCTTCTCGCTGCGGGTGCCCGCGCGGTATTCCTCCACCAGGTGGCGCTTGTAAAGCTTGCCGTTGTCCATACGCGGTAATTTGGGATGAAAGTCCAGCGAGCGCGGCAACTTGATATGGGACAGCTTGTCACGCAGCCATTCGATGAGTTCGATCGCCGTTTCGTCGGTGGCATCGGCCCAGTTCATGGGCTGCACCACGGCTTTCACCTGCTCGCCGAACTCCTCGTGGGGAATTCCGAAGACCGCCACATCGGCGATCTTGGGATGGGTGATCAACAGGTTCTCTATCTCCTGCGGGTAGATATTCACGCCGCCGCTGATGATCATGAAATTCTTGCGGTCGGTCAGGTAGAGAAAACCGTCTTCGTCCACGTAGCCGACATCCCCGGTGGTGGCCCAACCCCTGTCGTTATAGGCGCCCGCGGTCTTTTCCGGTTCGTTATGGTAATTGAAGCGCGCCTCCTGGCCACCGAAGTAGATGGTGCCGATCTCACCCGGACCGAGTTCATTGCCGTCATCGTCGACGATGTGTAACTCCCCGACGAGCGCGGGGCCCACCGAGCCCTTGTGGGTGAGCCAGTTGGCGGAGTCGATGATGGTGACACCGATGCCCTCGCTGGCGCCGTAGTATTCGACGATGACCTCGCCCCACCAGGCGATCATCTGCTCCTTCACCTCGATCGGGCAGGGCGCGGCGGCGTGGATGGCGAACTGCATGGAGCTGAGATCGTAGCGCGCGCGCACCTCCTCGGGCAGTTTGAGCATGCGGATGAACATGATGGGCACCCACTGGCTGTGGGTCACCCGGTGCTCCTCGATCAGTTGCAGCGCCCGTTCAGGATCGAACTTCTCCATCACCACCACGGTGCCCCCCAGCGAGCCCATCATCATGCAATAGTGCAGCGGCGCCGCGTGATACAGCGGCGCCGGCGACAGGTACACGGTCTCCGCACTGAAGCCGAAAGCGGCCCCCATGGAACTCGCAAGCGGGTGCGGTGTGTTGACATCGGCGCCCATGGGCGGCACGAACACGCCCTTGGGCTGCCCGGTCGTGCCGGAGGAATACAGCATGGGCACGCCGTTGCTCTCATCGGCGATACGGGTGGCGGGCTGCAGGTCTATCGCCTCTTCCCAGGACTCGAAACCCGGCTTGATGCCGCCCACCATATAGTAATGCGCGATCTGCCCCGGGGCTGCCGCCACCAGTTTGTCGGCGATCTCCGCCAGCGCCAGGGAGCCGATAAACAGTTTGGCGCCGCAGTTTTCCAGGATATAGGCCGCCTCGCTCTGCTGCAGGTGGGTGCTGACAGGCGTGAATACCAGCCCCGCGCGCTGGGCGGCCCAGGCGATTTCCAGGAACTGGCGGTTATTCTCCAGCATCATACCGATGTGATCCCCGGTTTTCAGTCCCAGCGAGCGGAACAACTGCGCACCCTGGTTGGAGCGCTCATCCAGCTCGCGATAGGTCACGATTTCACCGGATCCGCCCATGATAATGGCGGGCTTATGGGGATAGGTCTGGGCGGTGATACTGGGATGCGGCATGCTGAGCTCCTTATCCAAATTCAACCAACACTATAGAATTATCGCGCCGCGATTGACAATGCGTTAGCGCAAGCGCATGACACTCTGCTGGACGGTACTGGCCACCAGGCGGCCCTCGCGGGTGTAGAAACTGCCGCGCGCCAGCCCCCGGCCGCCGCCTACCCGCTCCGCCTCCACCACGTGCAGCAACCAGTCATCGACCCGGAAATCCTCGTGAAACCACAGGCCGTGGTCCAGGCTGGCGATCTGCCAGCGCTCATCATCGAAGCGCCTGCCGTGCTTGATCAGGCAGACGTCCACCAGGAACGCATCCGACAGGTAGGCCAGCAGCGCATGGTGCAGGCCCCGCCGGTCCGGTACCGGGCCGGTGGTCTTCATCCAGGCCTGCAACAGCGGCTCCCGCGGCGTCGGGTTACGCCAGTCAATGGGCGCCACCAGCCGGATATCGAGATCCTCGCCGGTGGTGATCATAAAACTCTCATCGAGGCTGCCCGCCTCCAGTTGCAACTGGCGCTCACTGGGCAGGGATTCCGGCGGTGGCACCAACGGCATCTCCGGCTGGTAGTCATCTCCCTCGGAGGCCTGCTGGAAGGACATGGACGCCACCAGGATGGGTTTGCCGCGCTGCAGCGCAACCACCCTGCGCGAACTGAAACTGGCGCCATCCCGCGCCCGTTCCACTTCGAACAGGATGGGTGTCGTGACATCGCCGGGGCGCAGGAAATACGCGTGCTGGGAGTGGATGACACGGTCGTCCGCCACCGTCGCCACCGCGGTGCTGACCGCCTGGGCCAGTACCTGCCCGCCGTAGACCCGCAAACCCAGGGGGTGCATATTGGCGCCGACAAAACGGTCCTCGCCTTCGGGCCGGGGGCTGACGACATCGATCAACTGGGAGAGCATAGTTTTCGCAGGGGTTCACAAACCAGCCGACATTATCCAGATTTGTGAATCTGTGCCAAACTAATTCCCGAAAAATCCCGCGACGCGGCCGGGACTGCGGTATGCCCTGCACGGTACCGGCGGCTACGACAGGGCGCGCGACCACGACAGTAACCCCGGTGACAGGATTCACGATGAACGCCATTTTATCTCCCCATACGCTGCGCCAGGCTATCCGCGCCGGCAGCCACCGCGGCAATACCTCCGGCCTGGCGGCCGGTTTCGTCCAGTGCAACATCGTCATCCTGCCGGCGGCCTGGGCCAATGACTTTTTGCGCTTCTGCCAGCTCAATCCCCGTCCCTGCCCGCTGATTGCCATCGCAAACAGCCCGGGAGATTTCACGCTACCACCTTTGGGGGATGTCGACATCCGAACTGACGTGCCAAGCTATCGCGTGTTTCGAGCCGGCAAACTGGCGCAGGAAGTCACGGATATCACCGCGTTGTGGCAGGATGACCTGGTCACCTTTGCGCTGGGCTGCTCCTTCTCTTTCGAAGAAGCCCTGCTGGCCGACGGCCTGGAGGTGCGCAATGTCACCGAGGGCGTGAACGTCCCCATGTACCGCACCTCGATCGATTGCAACAGCGCCGGCCCGTTTGCCGGCAAGATGGTGGTCAGCATGCGGCCGTTCAGGGCGGCGGACGCGATTCGCGCGATCCAGATCTGCACCCGGTTTCCGGCGGTTCACGGCGCTCCGGTGCACCTGGGGGATCCCGGCCTGATCGGTATCGATAACCTGGCCCACCCGGATTACGGCGATGCCGTCAGCGTGGGCGAGAGTGAACTGCCGCTGTTCTGGGCCTGCGGGGTCACACCCCAGGTAGCGCTGGAGGCGGCCAGGCCGCCGTTTGCGATCACCCACAGCCCCGGCTGCATGCTGGTGACCGACCTGCGCAACAGCCAACTGGCCGTGATGTAAGCGGCCGCGCAACAGGACAAGAGAATGCTATTGAACTGCGACCTCGGCGAGAGCTATGGCAGCTGGACCATGGGCCTGGACGAACAGGTGATGCCCCATATCGACCAGGCCAATATCGCCTGCGGCTTTCACGGCGGCGACCCGGTGACCCTGCGCAGGACCCTGGCGCTGGCCGCCCGCCACGGCGTCAGTGTCGGCGCCCATCCGGCCTATCCCGACCTGGTCGGCTTCGGCCGCCGCAGCATGAACCTCAGCGCCGACGAAATCATTGCCAGCCTGCACTACCAGGTGGCTGCGCTGGAAGGCATGGCGCTGTGCGAGGGACTGCAACTGGCCTATGTCAAACCGCACGGCGCGCTCTACAACGACATGATGGCAAACCCGGATGTGCGCGCGGCCATCCTGCAGGCCCTGGCCGGCTATCATCGGCCGCTGCCGCTGCTGCTGCAGGCGACACCCGCGGCCGCCCGGCACCGGGAGGAAGCGGCCGCTGTGGGTGTCGCGGTGCAGTTTGAGGCCTTTGCCGATCGCTGTTACGACGATGACGGCAGCCTGCTGTCACGGCGCAAGCCCGGTGCCGTGCACGACGCCCAGCGCATGCTGGCGCAGGTGAGCCAACTGCAACACCAGGGCAGCGTGACCACCGTCAGTGGCCATATCCTGCCACTGCAGGCCGATACCCTGTGCGTGCACGGCGACAACCCCGAGGGTGTGCGGGCCATCCAGGCGATTCGCGCGCTGGTCGACGGACACTGAATCGCGGTGGAACTGCTGTCGGCCGGCGAAAACGCCCTGATACTGTACCTGGGGCACGAAACCAGTCCCGCGATCGCGGCGCGGGTGCAGGCGGCCTGTGCCGCCATTGAACTGGCCCTGGCGGCTGACCTGGTTGACCTGGTGCCCTCCTATGCCTCGGTGCTGGTCATCTATGATCCCCTGCGCACCGACCACCTGAGCGTGGGCCATCGGGTGCGCCTGGCAGTGGCGAGCCTGGGCGAGACAGCGAGTGCGACCGGGCGCACAGTGACCCTGCCGGTGTATTACGCGGCCGAGGCGGGTGCAGACCTGGAGGCCCTTGCGCAGCGCGCGGGCCTCTCGACCGCCGAGGTGATCAGTCTCCACAGCGGTTCCGAGTACCGCGTCTACGCTATTGGCTTCGCCCCGGGCTTTGCCTACCTCGGCCAGGTGGACGAGCGGATCGCCGCGCCGCGACTGGCTACCCCGCGGCTGAAGGTGCCGCGCGGAGCGGTTGCTATCGCCGACCGGCAAACCGCGGTGTACCCCGCGGTGTCTCCGGGTGGCTGGAACCTGATCGGGCGCTGCCCCACCCGTATGTTCGATCCCGCCGCCACCCCGATCATGCCCGTTGCCGTCGGCGACCGGGTGCGGTTCGAGCCAATCAGCCGCCAGCGCTACCTGGCCCTCGGCGGGGAACTCACATGAGCCTGGCAGTCATTCACAGCGGGGTCCTGGACCTGCTGCAGGACAGCGGTCGCTTCGGCGCGCACCGCATCGGCCTGACCAACGGCGGGCCGCTGGATCCGGAGGCCTTCCATTACTGCAATCGCCTGCTGGCGAACGCGCCCGGCAGCACCGCGGTCGAAATCAGTTTCGGCGGCAGTCATTTCCGCGCGCAGGTGGACACCTACATCTGCGTTACCGGCGCCGCCATGCCGCTGACGATAAACGGCGTGGAAAAACCCCTGTGGGAGGTACACCGGGTGGCCGCTGGCGACGACATCAAACTCGATTTCGCCGGGCGCGGCTGTCGCTGCTATCTCGGCGTAGCGGACGGTTTCACGGTCGAGCCCAGTTTCGGCAGCACGGCCACCGTGACGCGCGAGCATATTGGCGGCCTGCGCGGCGAGAAGCTGAAATCCGGCGACCTGCTGCCCTGTGCCGCCGTGAACACGCGCAAATACCTGTACCTGGCCGCTCACCTGCAGCCGCACTACCAGGACATGGTGACCCTGCGGGTGATACCGGGCTACCAGCAGGCGCATTTCAGCCGCCTGCAGCAGCGGCGCCTGTTCAGCCACGCCTACACCGTCTCCGAGCGCTGCGACCGCATGGGCTACCGCCTGGAGGGACCGGCCATCGCCTGTGACATCGACGGCATTCTGTCGGAGGGCATCTGCTTCGGCGCGATCCAGATTCCCTCAGACGGCCAACCCATTGTGCTGCTCAACGACCGCCAGACCATAGGCGGTTACCCGAAAATAGGGGCGGCCCTGTCGCTGGACGCCGCGCGCCTGGCCCAACTCCGGCCCGGCGGCACCGTACACTTCGCCCCCATCAGTCCCCACGGCGCCCATAACGCACTTCACCTGGCGCACAGCGTTGCCAGCCGCAAACCCCTGCTGGAACGACACCCGTGAATGACCATACAGTGAGCCAGGCGATCGAGGCACTGCTGGTGGCGCGCGATCTTCGCAATATGGCAGTGGCGCGAGCGGCGCTGCCGACTGGTTACTATCTGCGCGCCGCGCGACTGCTGCGCGACATTCGCGGCACGGTGATCATCGGCACCGGTTTTCCGGTCAACGACACCTTCGAGACCGACGGCCCGGTGGGCGCCATTGCCCTGTACGACAGCCTGCAGGCGCTCGGCGCCCAGCCGGTTATCGCCTGCGGCCCGCCCCTGTCCGGCGCTCTCGCCGATGACTACCGGGTACTGGCGCTGACCGGCCGCGACCTGGGGGCGGCGACGGCCGAGGCCGACCGGCTGTTGCGACAACTCAGGCCCGCTGCCGTGATCTCCATCGAGTGCCCCGGCCTCGCCGCGGACGGTCGCTATTACAATATGCGCGGCGAGGACATCACCGCGCGCTGCTCGTTCTTCGACCCGTTTGTCACCGGCGCCAACTGCGCCACCATCGCGATCGGCGACGGCGGCAACGAGATTGGCATGGGCAATATCGGCGCGGCCATCGCCACCCTGGATATCCGGGCGGCGGTGACCGGCTGTGACGAACTGCTGGTGGCCGATGTATCCAACTGGGGCGCCTACGGCCTGATCGCCCTGCTGGCGAAATGGTCGGGGCGCGACCTGCTGGCGCAGATCTCGCCACTGGCTATCCTGGACTATCTCTCCGCCCGCGGCAGTGTCGACGGGGTCACCCGGGAAAACACCCTGACCGAAGACGGTCTGGATGCCGCCGAAGGCCTGCGCATCATCCAGCAGTTGCGCAGCCTCACAGGCTTCCCGGGGCATTGATTTTTTTGCCAAAGGCAATTGACGACAACTCATCAGGACAAGGACAGACAATGAACACGGTATATCTCAATGGCGGCTACCTGCCGATGGAAGAAGCCAGGATATCGCCCATGGACCGGGGCTTCCTGTTTGGCGATGGCATCTACGAGGTCATCCCATCCTATGACGGCAAACTGGTGGGGTTCACCCCCCACATGACGCGCATGCAGGAAGGCCTGGACGCCATCGAAATCCGCCTGCGGGTGGACCACGATGAGTGGCGGGAAATCGCCCACCAGCTTATCGCCCGCAACGGCGGCGGCAATCTCGGGATATACCTGCACGTGAGCCGGGGCACCGATAACCGGCGCAATCACGCCTATCCCGACGACATAACACCCACTACCTATGCCTTCGCCTTTGACATTCCGCCCGCGCCGCGGCCGGACAAGGCCGCCGCCAGCTGCTATACCGTGGCCACCACCGAGGACATGCGCTGGAAGCGCTGCAATATCAAGTCCACCGCGCTGCTGGGCAATGTCATGCACTATCAGCACGGCCACGCGCTGGGCCACAAGGAAACCATTCTCTACAACCAGGACGGCGAAATCACCGAGGCGGCCGCCTGCAACGTGTTCGTGGTCAAACACGGCATTGTCGCCACGCCCCTGCTGGATCACCAGAAACTGCCGGGCATCACCCGCCTCATGCTGCTGGAGATCCTGCGCCGGGACGGCAATATTCCCGTGGAGGAGCGCGTGGTGACCCTGCGCGAACTGGAACAGGCCGACGAGGTCTGGCTGACCAGTTCCAGCAAGGAGATAGCGCCGGTGACGGCGATTGATGGCCGCCCGGTCGGCGACGGCACGGTGGGGGATGTCTGGCTGGCGGCGCAAACCCTGTACAGCGCGCATAAATTCGATTTCTGATGGCACGTCCCAACCAGGCCAGGCTCAATCTCGCCGCCCTGCGCCACAACCTGGCGCTGGTCCGCCGCCTGGCGCCCCGCGCCAGGGCGATGGCGGTGGTCAAGGCCGACGCTTACGGCCACGGCGCGGCCACCGTGGCCCGCGTGCTGGCACCGCTGGCGGATGCACTGGCGGTGGCCTGCCTGGAGGAGGCCCAGGCCCTGCGCGACGCCGGTATCAGCGTGCCCATCCTGCTGTTGGAAGGGGTGTTTGAGCCCGCCGAACTGCAGGCCGCGGCGCAGCAGAATCTGTGGGTCACCATCGCCAGCGAACAGCAGTTGCGGTGGCTGGAACAAAGCCGGCCCGCGCGGCCGCTGCGCTGCTGGCTGAAAGTGGACACGGGCATGCATCGGCTCGGTGTGGAACCGGGCCAGGCGCCCGCGTTCTACCAGCGCCTGAAGGCCTGCCCGAATGCCGCGGACGATACCGTATTGTCCACCCACTTTGCCTCCGCCGATGACCTGTCCAGCGCCCGGACCGCCCGGCAGCTGGCGCTGTTCGAGTCCGCCTGCCAGGGGCTTCCCGGCGAGCGCAGCAGCGCCAATTCTGCCGCCGTGCTGGCCTGGCCCGCGAGCCACTGCGACTGGGTGCGTCCCGGCTACATGCTGTACGGCAACTCGCCGCTGGCGCTCGATCACCCGAACGCGCAGCCGCTGCAACCGGTGATGACCCTGGTCTCGGCGGTGATATCCCTGCGCGACGTGGCGGCGGGCGAGAGCGTGGGCTACGGCGCTATCTGGACCGCCGCGCGGCCCTCGCGCATAGCCACTGTCTGCATCGGCTATGGCGACGGCTATCCGCGCATGGCGCCCGCCGGCACGCCCGTGCTGGTGAACGGACAGCGCGCCGTCCTGGCCGGTCGCGTTTCCATGGATATGATCACCGTGGACGTGACCGACCTTCCCGGTGTCGGCATTGGCGATGAAGTCGTACTGTGGGGCGACGGCCTGCCCGTCGGCGAGGTGGCGCGGCACGTGGGCACCATAGGCTATGAGCTGAGCACCCGCATGCCGGCGCGCACCCCCCGTGTTGTAGTTGTCGCCTGATCACCATGCGCCCCACCCCGCTGTGCGTTCGGCCACTGGCCCCGCGGTGAAGCTGCTATCGCTGACCACCCTGCGGGAATTGCTGGCCCTGTCGGCCCCCATGGTGGTCTCGCAGGGCAGCTTCGCGGTGATGATTTTCACCGACCGCTGGTTCATGTCCCGCCTGGATGCCACCCATATCGCCGCCAGCATGGGTGGCGGGGTGGCCTCCGCCTTTTGCCTGTCGCTGTTCATGGGGGTCATCACCTACGCCAGTGCCCTGGTCGCCCAGTACTATGGCGCGGGCAGCACGGCCAAGTGCCCGCGGGTGGTCAGCCAGGGGCTGTTGATGGCGACGGCCTGCATTCCCCTGCTGCTGTTACTGGGATATTTCGGCGGCAAGGCGTTCGCCTACCTGGGTCACGACCCGGCCCAGGTACCGCTGGAGCGCATCTATTTCCAGGTGCTGATGACCGCCAGCTTTTTCAACCTGGTAAAAGCGTGCCTGGCCTCCTACTTCGTCGGCATCGGCCGCACCCGGGTGGTCATGATTGCCGATGTGCTCGCGGTCACGCTCAACATTCCGATTTCCTGGATGCTGATTTTTGGCAAGTTCGGCCTGCCCGAGCTGGGGATCGCCGGGGCCGCGCTGGGAACGGTGATCGCCACCGCCTTTGGTGTGGGCCTGTTCTTCGCGTTCTACCTGTCCCGCGGCCACCGGCGGCAGTTCCAGGTCGCGCAGTCCTTCCGCTTCGACGCCGGCATCATGCGCCGCTACCTGCGGCTCGGGCTGCCTTCCGGGCTCGAAAGTTTTATGAACATGGCCACCTTCAACCTGTTCCTGCTGCTGTTCAGCTCCTACGGGGTGGTACAGGGCGCCGCCATGGCCATCGTGTTCAACTGGGACATGCTGTCGTTCATCCCGATGATCGGCCTGAACATCTCCGTCATGAGCCTGATCGGCCGGTTCGTGGGGATGGCCGACATGGCCCGTGCCAACCAGGTGATCAGCTCGGGTTTCATCCTGGCGCTGGGCTACGCCGGGACCCTCGCCGTGGTGTTCCTGGTGTTCCGTATGCCGCTGGTCGATGTGTTCCAGACCCCCGGGTCGGCGTTCGACAGTATTCGCCAGCTCGCCGGCAGCATGATGATAGGCCTGTGTACCTATATGCTGGCGGACGCCACCATCATGGTCGCCGGGGGCACACTGCGGGGCGCGGGCGACACCCGCTGGGTCATGATCACGTCAACCTCGCTGCACTGGCTGATGCTGGTCGCCCAGTACTACGTCATCGTGGTGTATCGCCTCGATCCGCTGATATCCTGGTGGGTGTTTGTCACGATGCTGCTGTGCATCGCGCTGGCCTACCTCTGGCGCCTGCTGGGCGGACGCTGGCGCCAGCCCGAGCGGCTGGCCGGCGTTATGCGGGAGTGACGGCCGGCGCCGGCAGGTAGGGCCGGGTGAGTTCCTCCGAGAGCTGCCACAACCGGCTGGCCATGGCGTCGTCCTGCATCTGCGGGGTATCGCCGGGGGCGGGATTGCAGTCGACAAAATAAAAGCCGTTCACTCCCGCCAGGCCCGGGCTGGTCGCCACATAGGTCTGGGTGGCCGCGCCCTCCTCGATACTCTTCATGAATGCCCAGCCAAACAGTTTGCCGCCCCACTGCATATACCAGGGCATGTGCCGGCCCAGGTTGGTATTGATAACACCGGGATGCACACTGTTGGCGGTGGTGCTGGTGCCCGACAGGCGTCGCGCCAGTTCCCGGGCACACAGCGCGTTGGCCAGCTTGGAGTGGCCGTAGGCGGTCCAGGCATCGTAGTCGCTGTTGGCGAACGCCAGGTCGTCAAACCGGATACCGTCGCTGGGCGCGCGCCGGTGGGCCGCGCTGCTGAGGATGACAAAGCGACCCTGGGGCGCGGCGGTCACCGCCGCCATCAACT
>JACKNN010000006.1 GCA_024234855.1 Pseudomonadales bacterium
ACGAGTGGATTCTGGCACTCCACGACCGATTTGGTGGTCCCATCGCCGTTATGCTCGAGCTGACCCGGGGCCCCATCGTCTACGCCTTACAGAAGTATGATTTCCTGGATATCATTCCCGTAAGCCCAACCGCGCTGGCAAAGTACCGTAAGTTTCTCCACCCCAGCGGCTCCAAGAATGATCCGATTGATGCCGAATTAGCGCTGGATGTGGTTCTGCGTCATCCCGATCAGTTCCAATTGCTCAAAACCCAGAGTGCCAGGCTACGCGAGCTACAATTGCTGGTGGAGCACCGGCGACAGTTGGTGAGCGATAGGGTACGCCTGACCAACCGGTTGTGTGCCATCCTCAAACAGTACTATCCCCAGGCGCTGGAATGGTTTGAGCACCGGGACAGTGCGCTGTTTTGCGATTTTATTGACCGGTGGCCGAGTCTACTCAAGGTCCAACGCGCTCGAACAACAACGTTGCTGCGCTTCTTCCGTGATCACCACAGCTACCGCATGTGCACTAATGAGCGACGTATCGAAGGTATTAGATCGGCTCAGCCGTTGACCCGGGATCGAGCTATCATCACTGCCTATTCGATGCAGGCCCTGGTAACGGTTGAACAACTGCGATCGATTTTGGGCGCTATAACACGTTACGACGCAGCGATAGCCAAGATAGCCGGCAATCATCCTGACTACGAGTTGTATGCGGCATTGCCGGGAGCGGGCGCCACCTTAGCGCCTCGACTGCTTGTAGCGTTTGGGGACCAGCGAGAACGATTTCGGAATGCGAGTGAACTACAGATGTACGCGGGGATCGCTCCAGTACTGGTGGAGAGTGGTAATAAGCGATGGGTTCACTGGCGGACGCAGTGCCCAAAGTTTCTACGGCAGACATTCGTCGAGTGGGCCTCACATAGCATTGGCCATTCGTACTGGGCTGAGGCGTACTATCGGCAGCAACGCGAAAAGGGCAACACACACCAAAGTGCCGTGCGAGCTCTGGCCTTCAAGTGGATCAGAATACTGTATCGCTGCTGGCAGACCAGAACGCCATATGACGAGTCAAAATACCTGAAATCATTGGAGCGAAGAGGGTCGCCGCTCGTACGCGCGGCCGCGGCTGTGAGTTGACTCAACAGCTCAGGGTATGAAACCACCACCAGATGAGGGCTTCATAGATCATTTTTGACCAAAATCGCCTCATTTTGGAAGCTGGAGCAGAGGTCTTTCCCGGGAAAACCTATCCACACCTAACCCCAGTGCGATTAAACCGCGCCGTATACGACCCGGATTTTGTGTGGAGCGCGCATTACGGGTTGTTGTAGTCTACTCACTCTTAGCGCGGCCACTGCGATAAAGTGGTAAAGGTTCACCCGACCTTTTAGCTTCGGCAAACCGGGTAGATAGTCTCGCGGTATTTGGGATTATCGAACGCGTCGCCGGGCCTATCGACGCAACGGTCAATGTGACCGTAGCCCATTTTCAACCTTCACAGCACCGCCTTCGGACAGAGCTGTATTCATAATCCAGCCCTGCAATACGAGGGCTCCTTCAATCCTCGTTGAGCAACCCTGGGGCCATTGCCCTAGTGTGCTCTGCAGTATCTTCCGTTTCGCGGGACACACTGGCGGTCAGTGTGCTGCGCGTCTTCTACCCAAGGAGGTAATTCCTACCCGGCCCAGCGCCGGATAACCGTTGGTCTGCACGGGCCAGTTCTCCCACGAGAACACACCGTGTTGTCTATGGCCAGACACATTCAGGTCAGCTGGGATTGGTGTCCCGTGATCAATACCGCTTGGGCGGTCCCGCGCAGCTGCGGCTGTCGGGTGATCAGAACCACTAACCGAAAGGAAGCGCACCGTGAACGACCTGAACTACCAACTGAAAATATTATGCAGACACAGCCGAGAGGGGAGCTACCGAACCCGGGTAGGGCGAGAGCGCCAGTTGACCGCGATCGCCAACCAGCTCAAGCAGTTGGGTTACCGGAAAATGGGCGCGCGATCCCTGAAACCCAAACATATCCAGGCCTTGGTGGACTTATGGGTAGCCCAGGGGCGAAGCCCGGGTACCATCAAAAACAGAATGAGTTGTTTACGCTGGTGGGCCGAGAAGGTGAACAAACAGAATGTGATCGCCCGGGCCAATGACCACTACGGCATCCCCGACCGCAAGTTTATTGGCGAGCAGAGCAAGGCCCAGCAATTGGACATGGAGAAGCTGGAACAGATTAGAGACCCACATGTGCGAATGAGTCTGCGCCTGCAGGCAGCCTTCGGGCTGCGTCGGGAGGAAGCACTGAAGATCCAGCCCCGGTGGAGCGACCAGGGGGATTACCTGCAGCTCAAAGCCAGCTGGACCAAAGGCGGTCGCCCCCGGACAGTGCCAATTCGTACCGACGCCCAAAGGACGGTACTGGAAGACGCGAAGGCTCTGGCGGGATTGGGGTCCCTGATCCCCTCCGACCGTCAGTATATACAGCAGTTGCGTATCTATGAGCGCCAGACCGCCAACGCGGGGCTGTCGAAAATGCATGGCCTACGCCATGCCTATGCCCAACGTCGGTATGAAGAACTGACCGGTTGGGCCTGTCCCCATGCCGGTGGACCCTCGCAAAGAGGCCTGACACCTGATCAGCGCGAACGGGACGGGCAGGCCCGGCTGATTATCAGCCAGGAACTGGGCCATGTGCGGGCACAGATTGTAGCAGTGTATTGCGGCGTATAAGTCGCGATCTTGGTCAACTAACCCAGGAATAGAACCATGACCACAAGAATTCTCAGACTAAAAGATGTGAAGGCAATGACCGGGCTATCGCGCTCGACGATCTACGCTGAAATCGCCAAGGGAAATTTTCCTCGGCAAATCAGCCTGACGGGAGCCCGATCAGTGGGTTGGCATGAGAGCGCGATCGTTCAGTGGGTGGAATCACGGCAGCGGGTTGGATGAACACTACTGTAGGCGCCCGGGAGAGAGGCCCCAGTATTGCCACTTGATGGGTTATAGGATACGTTTCCTTGTCGCAGCAGAACCCCCAGGGATGTCGGAAAAACAGGACCAGTTTCTTGAAGAACAACTATGTACTGATAGATTTCGAGAATGTGCAGCCTAAAAACCTGGCGATTTTAAATGGTCACAAGTTCAAGGTCATGGTTTTCGTTGGCTCAAATCAAGCGAAAGTACCGTTTGAGCTCGCAGCTGCCTTGCAATCGCTGGGCAGTGACGCCACGTATGTAAAAATTGGGGGCAACGGTCCCAACGCGCTGGATTTCCATATTGCATATTACATTGGCCAATTAGCTGAAAAGGACCCAGATGGATATTTCCATATCATCTCAAGAGATACTGGGTTCGATCCTCTGATTAAACATCTCAAAGAAAAGAAAGTCTTTGCCCAGCGAGAGAGAGATTTGGCGGAAATACCACTCTTGAAGATTTCTAATGCAACCTCGGTCGAAGAGAAAATTGAGGCCATTGTGAAAAGTCTTGCCGCGCGGGGACACTCACGGCCACGAAAAGTTAAAACCCTCAAAAACACTATTAACGCCATTTTCTGTAAAACGCTTGAGGAAGCGGAATTATCAGGAATAGTGGAAAAAATGAAAAGGCAGAATTTGATCGTTATCGAAAATGATAATGTTAGTTACAAGCATCCGATCAGTCAGCCCTAATATGCGTATCAAACGAAGCATTGTCCCCGCACAGGTATTCGATCTCCGCGAAGACCAAACCCTCTATGACCTGTGAGTCCTGTAAAGATCTGGTCGATATTGAGGACACAAACAATCCTTACGTTGTCCACACATGCCCGAAATGCAGTAGAAAGATCAAATTGCGGGAGCCTGGAGATAATGGTCACGGCATCAAGGTCGAGAAAGGCGATCAGTTTGTCTTTCCAAAAGGTTGGCTGCAAATATCTGCGAATCCGCTAAAGGGTAAGGGGCAATTTACTCGACATGGTCTAGGTTGGTTCGCAAAGCTTGTGTTCGTTGAGGATATTAAGTCCGAAAAAGATATCGATCAGCTTCTTGAGGATGGCAGAGAGTACTCGGATGCAATTTTAGAAGAATCGAGCCTTCTCGCAGGGCTCGATCTTGGAAATGAAAAGGATGCGGAGGAAGTAATAAGGCGAGTAAAAGAAGATCAATCTAGTTCAGAGTGGTGGGCTCTCCTGGTGGGTACTTTCAGCGCCATTGTAAAAGATGCTCTCGCGGAAAATAACGCCAGTAAAGCAGCGTGGGCTATGCGGGCAGCTGAGCGATGCAGATCGATGTGTGTATTCAAGATTCATCTCGAGGAAGTCGTATGGATGGGGCACTCCGCAGGCAGACTGGTCGAAGTGCTCAAGAGGTGGTACGGCAATAGTACAAATGGTCTAGAGGACTTCTGGCAGCAGCTTTTTAAAGAAAATCCCTATGTATTGACACAGCTCTTCGCTGTGCCGGTAGTTTTCATCGGGGACAAGGCCTATGTCGGCGGAATGAATGTTGATCGTAAGGATGCGAAGTTTGTCGACTACCTGTACGCCAACGATTCGTCGAATGACGCGCTTTTAGTAGAGCTGAAGACACCGGTAACAAAACTGCTGGGGTCAAGGTACCGAAAGGGTGTTTATAAACCCTCCGCGGAACTTTCTGGTGCGGTTGTGCAAACTCTGGACTACCGGCGAGAATTGTCGGCTAGTATCCGTACGTTACTTGAAACCTCAGACAAGAAAATCGAGATATTCAACCCCAGGTGTGTAGTTGTTATTGGGAACGCGATTCTAGAACTGGACAACGAGATAAAACGGAAGTCCTTTGAGCTATTCCGTACTTCGCTGAAAGACGTCGAGATAGTCACTTATGACGAATTGTTCAAGAAGGCCGAATCCCTTGCTACTTTGTTTAACCTCATTGCGACAAAAAATGAAAACCAATAAGTTGGGTGTCGCGCGCAATTTGATGCGCAAAGCGGAGCAAACCTATCAGTCACTTCCGGTGGTATCTGCTGCAGATGCTCAATTGAACAAACGAAGCATAACCTCAAAATGGTAAACCAAACCCCCGAACAGCGCGCCCGCGACCAGATCGACCGTCAGCTTGGTTTGGCCGGCTGGGTCGTGCAGGACAGCAAGGCCATCAATTTCAATGCCGGCCCCGGGGTTGCCGTGCGCGAATATCAAACCGACGTTGGCCCGGCGGACTATGTATTGTTCGTGGAAAAAACGGCCGTGGGTGTGATCGAAGCCAAACCCGAGTCCTGGGGCCACAAGATCACCACCGTTGAAGAGCAATCCACCGGTTACGCCAACGCCACCCTGAAGTGGGTCAACAACCAGGCCCCACTGCGCTTTGTATACGAGAGTACCGGTGTCATCACCCGCTTCACGGACGAGCAGGACCCCAAGCCTCGCGCACGCGAGTTGTTCAACTTTCACCGCCCGGAGACCCTCGTAGGTTGGCTCAGCCAGCCTGAAACCCTGCGTCATCGCTTACAAAACCTTCCACCACTAAACACCGAAGGCCTGCGCGCCTGCCAGATTACCGCCATTAACAATCTGGAAGCATCCTTCAAGCAGGACAAGCCTCGCGCCCTGATACAAATGGCCACCGGTTCCGGCAAAACCTTTACCGCCATCTCCAGCGTCTACCGGCTGATCAAGCATGCCGAGGCGAAGCGGATCCTGTTTCTCGTGGACACGAAAAACCTTGGTGAACAGGCCGAGCAGGAATTTATGGCTTTTTTGCCCAACGACGACAACCGCAAGTTTACCGAGCTTTATACCGTGCAACGCCTGAAATCGTCTTTCGTGGCCACAGACACACAGGTCTGCATCAGCACCATCCAGCGCATGTACTCCCTGCTCAAGGGCGAAGAACTGGACGAAGCGGCGGAATTTGACAACCCGGCGGAGCTAAAAATCACCGCCAAGCAACCGCTCCCGGTGGTTTACAACAACAAGATTCCCCCCGAGTTCTTCGATGTCATCATCATCGACGAATGCCACCGCTCTATCTATAACCTGTGGCGCCAGGTCATCGAGTATTTTGACGCTTACCTTGTCGGCCTCACCGCCACGCCTGATAACCGCACCTACGGCTTCTTCCGCAAAAACGTGGTGAGCGAGTACGACCACGAAAAGGCCGTGGCAGACGGGGTCAACGTCGGTAACGAGATCTATCTGATAGAAACCGAGAAAACCCAAAAGGGTGGCACTCTTACTGCAAGACAGCAGATCGAGAAGCGCGAACGCCTGACCCGCAAAAAGCGCTGGGAGACCCAGGACGAGGACGAGGTATACAGCGCCACGCAGCTTGATCGCGATATCGTCAACCCAGACCAGATCCGCACGGTGGTCCGCACGTTCCATGACAGGCTGCCAGAGATCTTTCCCGGCCGGATCGAGGTGCCCAAAACTTTGATCTTTGCCAAAACTGACAGCCATGCCGACGACATTATTCACATCGTTCGCGAGGAGTTCGGCGAAGGCAATCAGTTTTGTAAAAAGCTCACCTACAAGATCGAGGAAGACCCGAAATCCGTCCTCGCCCAGTTCCGCAATGACTACTACCCTCGCATCGCCGTCACAGTGGACATGATCGCCACCGGTACCGACGTGAAACCCCTTGAGTGCTTGTTGTTTATGCGGGATGTGAAAAGTCGCAACTACTTCGAGCAGATGAAAGGCCGAGGCACGCGTACCCTGGATGCTGATAGCCTGAAAAAGGTTACGCCGTCCGCCACCAGCGCCAAAACCCACTATGTGATTGTAGATGCCATCGGCGTTACGAAATCATTGAAAACTGCCAGTCAGCCACTGATTACCAAGCCCAGTGTGTCCCTGAAAGACCTGGCCATGGGGGTAATGATGGGTGTGCGTGACGAGGACACAGTCTCTTCGCTGGCCGGGCGCCTGGCGCGACTGGAAAAACAGCTTGACCCGCCTGAGCAACACCGGATTGCGGACGCGGCTGGTGGCACGCCGCTGCCAGTCATTATTGGGGATTTGCTAAATGCCATTAATCCCGACACGGTGGAAAAGAGGGCCTGTGAGATCGCCCAGCTGCCCGAGGGATCAGATCCCGGTGGGGATGCCCGCAATCAGGCCCGCGATGAACTTGTTGGCCTGGCTGCCAACGTTTTTACCGGTGAACTCATTGAGCTGATCGACAGTATCCGCCGCGACAAGGAACAGACCATTGTCCACGATGACCTGGACACGTTGACCGCGGCCGGCTGGGCCGGCGACACTACCGAGAATGCCAAGCTGCTAACCCAGGAGTTTGCCGAGTATCTCAATGAGCATCGGGACGATATTGACGCTTTGAATATCTACTTTCAGACTCCGGCTCGCCGAAGCGAAGTCAGCTACGCCATGATCAAAGCCCTGCTGGAGCGCCTGCGGCAGGACCGCCCGAAACTAGCTCCGCTGCGTGTCTGGCAGGCCTACGCCTACCTGGAAAAATACCAGGGAGACAACCCCGTTAGTGACTTGACCGCACTGGTAGCGCTAGTCCGTCGTGTGTGTGGGCTGGACGCAACGATATCGACTTACGCGGCCACTGTCCGCAAGAACTTCCAACGTTGGATTATGAAACATCACAGCGGCGCCGGTGAAAAGTTCAACGAAGATCAAATGGCCTGGTTACAAATGATCCGTGACCATGTAGCCGGTTCTTTTCATATTGAGCGGGATGACCTGGATATGGCTCCGTTTGATGCCAAAGGCGGGTTGGGGAGGATGTACCAGTTGTTTGGGGGGGAGATGGAGCGGATGATTGATGAATTGAACTGGGAGTTGACGGCGTAGATGCAGGCTGGGAGTAAAATACCGGAAACTTGGGTGTTGTCGCAGTTGGGTGATACTTGCCAGCTCATCAATGGCGACCGAGGCAAAAACTATCCATCGAAGGACAAGCTGACGGACTCTGGTTTCCCGTTTGTTAATGCGGGTCATATAGAGAATGGACTTATTAGCAGTGACGGTATGAAATTTCTTAGTAATGAAAGATTTGATTTACTGAATTCAGGTAAGTTTGTTATTGGCGACATTTTATTCTGCATCCGAGGGTCTCTTGGGAAGGTAGCGATAAATCGGAATATAGAAAGTGGTGCCATTGCATCCTCGTTAATTATTGTTCGCTCTTATCCATATTTATTGAATTATTTAGTTTTTCATTATTTGTCGAGCCCACTTGCTCGGAAGATGATTCGAAAATTTGACAATGGCACCGCCCAGCCCAATCTAGCTGGAGCTGACCTAGCGCGTTTCGAATTTCCGTTGCCTCCGGCCAGCGAACAAAGCCGCATAGTAGCAAAAATAGAAGCCCTTTTTTCCAAGCTGGACAACGGTGTCGAAGCCCTCAAAACTGCCCGAAAACAGCTCAAAGTCTACCGCCAGACCGTGCTCAAACATGCTTTTGAGGGAAAACTCACCGCCCGATGGCGCAGAGAGAATATGGATAAACTCGAACCTCCCGAGCGACTGCTAGCCAGCATCCGGAAAGAACGTCAGATCTCCTACCAGCAGCGACTGAAGGACTGGCAGGCCGAATTCGAAGCCTGGGAGAAAAATGGCAGGACGAACAAAATGACGCGGATGCCGAAAGAGCCAGCAGCCATTCAGGTAGTGCCGGAAGATGAAGTGGCCGACTTACCTGCGTTGCCTTCGAATTGGACTTATATGAGATTTGGCGATTTCATCGATTCCATTGACGCGGGGAAAAGTTTCAAATGTGATGAAAGACGTCCTGCAATAAGTGAAATTGGCGTCGCTAAAGTGAGTGCTTTGACATGGGGTGAATACAATGAAGAGGAGAGTAAGACCTGTATTGATCCAGAAAAAGTCAACGGAAAATATTTTATCAATTGCGGTGATTTTCTGCTGAGCAGGGCAAACACTATTGAATTGGTTGGCGCTTGTGTGATTGCTAAAAGGGTTACGCAAAAAATCATGTTGAGCGACAAAACGCTCCGGCTTGGCTTTTCATGTGGAATTCCTCAATATTTTCTACACTTTCTAAGAAGCCACCTCGGCCGAAATGAAATCATGAAGCGCTCTACGGGTAATCAAGAGTCTATGCGGAATATTGGACAGGATCGCATTAGAAGCATTATTTTGCCAGTCTGCGGTGATGACGAGGCACTTGAACTTGTGAGCCAAGTCGAGGCAAAGCTCGCCAATATTGATGCGATTACTTCAGATATTGACGGCGAATTGAAAAGATCCGAAACCCTCCGACAATCCATCCTAAAAAAAGCCTTCTCCGGACAGCTCGTCCCACAAGACCCCAGCGACGAACCCGCCGATGCTCTTCTGGAACGCATCCTAGCGGTAAAAGCTGAGCAGCACGAAGCGAGCAACAATAAAAGTAAGCGAAGCAGTTAATACAGGGGTATGAAGTGATTGATTTGGACGAGATAACTAACATTTTTAAGGATCCATTTTCTGATGCCATTAACAAATTGGAAGATTTACTCTCTCAAAGTGGTAGGGTCTTTTTGCTGGGTGCTGGATGTAGTAAATGCGCGAATTTGCCGCTGACTGCCGAACTAACCGATAAGACCTTGGCAAGCCCCATTCTAGAGGATGAATCAAAACAGATATTGGGGGCTATCCGTAGTTTATTTGACGGTGCATTGCCTCCGGCTCACATTGAAGACTTCCTCAGCGAGCTAGTTGACATGCTGGCGATTGTGAGTAGGCGTGCAACTCGAAATGCAACTAATCAAACTCTAACGCTCGGAGGTGCTGACTATACAGAAGTTCAATTGTCGAAGGCCTTGGAGCAGATCAAACGTGCGATTGCTGATGTGGTGAGTCAGACAATTTTGATTGATACCCATCAACGCTTTGTTAAGGCGCTTCATCGGCCAATGCGGCCTGGTAAAGTATCCACCGGCCAGTCTATTGATTACCTAGTACTGAACTACGATACGATTCTTGAAGATGCACTTGCCCTCTCAAGAGTGTCGTTTTCGGATGGAATGGACGGAGGTGTGAGCGGGTGGTGGAATCCAGCAACATTCGACCGAAAAGATCTTGGTGCTCGGGTACTTAAGCTGCATGGATCGATCAACTGGCTTGAGGCAGCGGAAGGCACCTTGCCTTATCGCGTGGCTGCCAATGTTGGGCTTGAGGATATCAATGCGAGGCGTATTCTAATTTGGCCGGCTTCGACCAAGTATCGTGAAACCCAACTCGATCCTTATGCGCAATTGGCCGATAGGGCGCGGCGTGCCATGAACCCAGGCGCCGGTGGGCAACGGGTGCTTGTGATCTGCGGTTACAGTTTCGGTGATTCCCATATCAACATAGAGATCGAAAGGGCTCTCAAGGACTCAGCAGGTGATTTGACTGTAGTTGCATTCACCGATGACGATTCGCCCAGTGGGAAACTTAAAGAGTGGCATGAGAGTGATGTATCAGAGCAGGTACTTATTTTCGCGAACAAGGGGTTTTTTCACGGCAACGATATACGCAAATCGGATCAATCGCTACTTTGGTGGAAGTTCGAGAATATCACTCGAATTCTGGAGGGCGAACGATGAGCCAACCCAATCGAGTACACGGAAGCCCCATCGAAAACTTGGCCATTGGCAAAATTATTGAAGTGGATGGCACCAGACTGATTGCAGAACTTGATCCAGCTATTTCTGAATTATCCCGAGTTTACGCTGGTGAGGCCTACCCAATCGGCCAATTTGGCTCGATCATTCGAGTACATTTTGGTAGGCGATCGATTTATGCATTGGTTGGTCGTTTGCGCATGAGAGCTGACTATGAAGCTGAGCGAGGTGCAGTGCCCAGTGCATCAGCAGACGAGCGGATCATTGAAGCAGATTTGTTTGGCGAAGGTGAGTGGACAGTTGATACAGAGGGAAACCCTAGACTCAAGTTTGAACGCGGTGTCGCTACTTATCCCTTGCCTCAACAAACTGTGTATATCACGCCAAGGGCGGAGCTCCGATTTATATACGGTGATACTAAGGGTGCGGTTATAAGATTGGGCGAGCACGTAGGCTCGGGTGGAGCCCCCTGCTACGCGGAAATGAACGAGCTTCTCGGAAAGCATACCGCTGTCCTAGGTTCGACCGGTGCGGGTAAATCTGGAACCGTCGCGGCGATTATTCATGGGTTGATGGAGCGGGGTAGTGAGGCTCAATATGCAAATTGGCATCCGCAGATAATTATTCTCGATCCACATAATGAGTACGGTGATGCCTTCCACGATCATCATAGACTGTCTACTGACGAGGGTTCTTTGAATTTACCCTATTGGCTCCTAGATCTTGAAGAGACAATTAGCCTTCTTATCGGAAAAACAGAATTCGCTGCCACTTCGCAATCTAATATTGTAAAGAACGCTCTTCTTAAAGTTAGAGCTGAGGCGGCGAAAAAGCTTGGACTCGACCCTGACAAATTGACCGTAGATTCCCCGATACCCTATTTGTTAGGAAATCCAGTCGGACTGGATGAATTTGGTGAGATAGGAGGGGCAAGATACGAGGTCGGCCTCGTTGGTGCTATCAACGCGCAACGCCCAAACAATAAAAATAGGAAAGATCATGAGGACTTTTACAAAGTACTTCGAAAGATAGATTCCCTGCTCAAGGATGGGCGTCTTGTTTTTATGATGAAGGAATGGGATGGAGGGGGTGACCCGCTTCCCGGTGTCTTAAATCAGTTTCTGACAGATAAGGCGAGTGTTCAGATAGTAGATCTATCCGGTGTACCTAATGAAGTGGCCGGCACCGCCAGCGCTGCTATTGCAAGGATGGTATTTTCAATTAAAGTCTGGCAGTCCTTAGCAGAACGAGAGCTAAGTCCCGTTCTGCTGGTTTGCGAAGAAGCCCATCGCTACGTGCCTAATAGAGGTGAAGCGCAGTATGACGCGGCCCAGAGCGCTGTACGAAGAATAGCAAAAGAGGGTCGTAAGTACGGAGTCGGTCTGCTGCTAGTTTCACAGCGCCCGAGTGAAGTTGAGGCGACAGTCCTGTCGCAATGTAATTCCTGGGTCGTCATGCGGATAACAAACGAAGCAGATAGGGAGCATGTACGATCTATACTTCCAGATTCGATGTCTGGGCTGACTAAGATGCTTTCTGGCTTGCGCAGGCAAGAAGCTATATTTGTTGGCCAAGCTGCTACGCTTCCGTCTCGTATCATGATGAGAAGTCTGTCGCACGAGCAGCTGCCACGCTCTAACGATATCGATTTTGATCTAGGGTGGCAAAGCCCGGCAATGACGGTCGAGCAATTGGCAGAAGTAGCTAATCGCTGGCGGTACCAGATGAAATGATTATGGTTGGCATGCCCGGTGGAAATACCGAGCTGATAAGTGCTCGCGATGGGAAAAAGAGTCTCAGCACACATGAGTATCAACCGCAGAGGGCAATTGCTTGAGCCGTTCTTTATTGATGGCAAGCCGGATGGCATGCTTACTGCTGAGGTGTTTAACTTGACCAGCCATTTATAGATGAAGCCCCCCACAATTAGGTACCGCTTTCAAGCTTGGCGGGGCGCGACCCACCAACGTGTACCTGTTATTCGGTGAGGTTGAAAATATCAGTGCTCGCATCAAGAACCACGACATAGCCAAGGATTGGTGGACCAGCACAGTGCTTATCCGTATACGTTAGGCGATTGAGTAGCCTGAAGGCGGCGATATTTTTTTTGGAGCCCACATCCGAAAATAGACTCCACAAATGAGTTTTTGGCGTTTCGGGACTACTCAAATACAATCGATGACGCTCTGGTTTATCAAAGCTTCCATATGCGGCACTCATCGCCGCGAAATTAATATATTGCAAACCATTCAATCTGCTGCTAGTTTACGTATTTTATTAAACGCGGCGTTTAACGCCGTAAATATGGAATAAATTAAACTACCATGCTTTCTGCAATCGAGAGTGTAGAGCTTCTCCCCTACGGCCAATTAGCCACCCGTCGCTGGCTGCTGACCCAGGGTATGACTCGTCATATGCTCGATAATGCTTTGAAATCAAAGAAGTTTGTGGCTCTGGCTCAGGGTGTGGTGGCACGTCCCGGTGTGCCCGTCACCTGGGAGGGGCTGGCGGCGTCGCTGAATCGGATGTTGGCCGGCCCCGTATACGTCGGCGGCATGACGGCGCTGGAGCAAGCAGGGTTGGGACATTACCTGCGGTCGGCATCATCCATACATCTTTACTCTGCGGAGCCATGTCCGGCCTGGCTGGAGAGACTCGATCTGGGGGTCACGGTTGAGTGGTACAGTACTCGCCGCCTGTGGCTAGAAAACACTCTGCAACAAGCCAACAGCCTGAAAGAGCAGTCGTGGAGTGGACCTCTTCCATATCTCATGGCGGCGCCAGAGCGGGCCTACCTGGAAGTATTGGCCGATGTGCCCGAGAAAGTGAGTTTCGAGCATGCCGACCAGTTGATGCAAGGGTTGACTTCGCTGTCACCGCGCCGGCTTGATGTCTTGCTGAAGGGTTGCCGCCATATCAAGGTTAAACGTCTGTTTTTCTTTTTTGCCACTCGCTATGACTACGGCTGGCTCAAACATCTCGATCGCAAGGCCTACGATCTGGGCAGCGGTAAGAGGGTGGTGGCAAAGGGCGGGAGGCTCGATAGCGAGTACTTGATCACCGTGCCGGAGGCATTCCATGGACCGGAATAGCTCTTACTACCGCCAGGTGCAGTTTTTAATTCAGCTCCTGCCGTTGGTAGCTGGCGAATCGTGTTTCGCCCTGAAGGGCGGAACAGCGATCAATCTATTTGTTCGGGATTTCCCTCGCTTGTCGGTGGATATTGATCTGGTGTATCTACCTTCTGGTGGCAGGCAGGAGGCACTTGAGGCGATCAAGGCCGCCTTGGAGCGCCTGGCAGAGGAAATTGAAAAAACCTTCCCCGGCGTTACCGTGGTGAGAAGTTACCGGGACAAGCAAGACGCGCTGCGCCTCACAGTAGCCAATAAAGGCGCCAGTATAAAAATTGAACTATCGCCAGTCCTTCGTGGCACTGTATTTGCCCCTCAAATTCGATCCGTAGTTCCGGCAGTGGAAGATGAGTTCGGCTTTGCCGAGATGGCGGTAGTGTCGTTTGAAGATCTATTTGCTGGCAAGATCTGCGCGGCATTGGATCGCCAACACCCCAGGGACTGGTTTGATATTCATCTATTACTCGAAAATGAGGGGCTCACGGAGCCGCTAATTAAGACGTTTCTTGTTTACCTTATCAGTCACTCGCGTCCGATGGAGGAGTTGCTGGCGCCTAACTTCAAGCCCCTCAACACTGTTTATGGCTCGGAATTCGTGGGTATGACGCAGATCGACGTGGCGGTAAAGACGCTGGAGGAAACCCGTGTCCGGCTGATTCATCAGATCGCCGGGGCTTTAAGCCGCGAGGATAAAGCGTTTTTGTGTAGCATGTACGAATTGTTGCCGAATTGGTCACTGCTGGGCCTTGAAGGGATTCAGGATCTTCCAGCAGTTCAGTGGAATCTACACAACATCAGAAGGATGACTGACGAAAAGCGCAAGGCCTCGTTGGAGAGGCTCAGGCAGGTTTTGAGTCTGTGAACGCGTTATAACCAGTTCTCGTCCAATTAGATACTAAGGAACTATAGAATGAGCAGTGCCCCCATCATCTCTAAAGTCTGGAGCTTTTGTACCACCCTGCGCGACGACGGTGTGGGTTATGGCGATTATCTGGAACAACTCACCTACCTGATCTTCCTGAAAATGGCGGACGAGTATGCCAAACCACCTTACAACCGCGACGTAGGTATTCCGAAGAAGTACAACTGGCAGAGCCTGAAGAACAAGCGCGGTGCGGAGCTTGAAGTTCTGTATGTCGAGCTGCTGCGGGCTCTGGGCACCCAAAAGGGCATGCTTGGTCAGATTTTCACGAAGGCGCAGAATAAGATCCAGGACCCAGCCAAACTCTATCGCCTGATCGATATGGTGGATAGCACCCAATGGGTGGTCATGGGCGCCGATGTCAAAGGCGATATCTATGAGGGCTTGCTGGAGAAAAACGCCGAGGACACCAAATCCGGTGCCGGCCAGTATTTTACCCCGCGGGCTCTGATCCGCGCCATGGTCGAATGCGTGCGCCCGGAGCCGGGCAAGACCATAGCCGACCCGGCCTGTGGAACCGGCGGCTTCTTCCTCGCCGCCTACGACTTCATCACCCATGCTGATAACTACAAGTTGGATAAAGCCCAGAAGGCTTTTCTGAAACACCAGACCTTCTATGGCAACGAGATTGTGGCCAATACCCGCCGCATGTGCCTGATGAATATGTTCCTGCACAACATCGGTGAGATTGATGGCGAGAGCATGGTTTCGCCCAACGATGCCCTGGTGGCGGCCAGTGCCCAGAGTGTGGACTACGTGCTGGCCAACCCGCCCTTCGGCAAGAAAAGCTCCATGAGCTTTACCAATGAAGAGGGTGAGCAGGAAACAGATGATCTGACCTACAACCGCCAGGATTTCTGGGCCACCACCTCCAACAAGCAGCTCAATTTCGTGCAACACATCCGCACTATGCTAAAAACCACCGGCAAGGCCGCGGTGGTGGTACCGGACAACGTGCTGTTTGAGGGCGGCGCCGGTGAAACCATACGCCGGAAACTGCTGGAAAACACCGATCTGCATACCATCCTGCGCCTGCCTACCGGAATCTTCTACGCCCACGGGGTGAAGGCAAATGTGCTGTTCTTCGACAACCGCGAAGCCAGCCCGAACCCCTGGACGAAGGAAGTCTGGTACTACGACTATCGCACCAATATTCACCACACTTTGAAGAAGAAGCCGTTGCGCTTCGAAGATCTGGCCGAGTTTATCCAGTGTTACAACCCGCAAAACCGCAACAAGCGTAAAGCCACCTGGCACCAAGACAAGAACCCGGACGGGCGCTGGCGCAGCTTCAGCTACAAAGACCTTGTCGCCCGTGACAAAACCAGCTTGGACGTGTTCTGGTTAAAGGACAAAAGCCTGACCGACTTGGATAACCTGCCCGAGCCGGATGAGCTGGCGGAGGAGATTATTGAAAATCTGGAAGCGGGATTGGAGAGTTTCCGGGCGGTGTTGGCAGAATTAAGCCCTTAGAAGTAATACAACTGGGCTCGTTTAACCGGTCTGTTAGCTGATTCCCGCAAATTTCAGTGAGAATCAATAAGAGTAAGTCAAATTCGGAGCAACCATGCATCTCGACCCGATTATTTTACGCCGACTTCAAGAGCTTCAACTGAAAGGGGAGGGAGTGATTGCGGCAAAGATTCTTGATTTCACAGATTCAGAAGGCAAGTCATATTTTAAGGTTCCCACTGCCTCGTATAAGGAATGGGCTACCAATGTTCTTAATCTTCTTCAAAGGACATTTGGAGATAACAGCATTCACTTCCAGAATTTCAAACAACATTACACAGAATTTGATGGTTGGCTTTCGGACTGTGAGGACAACTTTGCGATTTTCTCAGCCGCCAAGGAAGATTATGAAGGTGGCTATCTTTTTAGCTTTCGGGCTTTGGCGAAGGCCGAAGTATTGTCGGATGCTTTGACGCAAGCAAAAGAGTTGCTTGCGACGGGCTATAAGGATCCCGCTTGTATTCTTGCGCGGGTCGCACTTGAATCGGTACTAAAAGATTTGGCCGACCGCAACGGAGTACAACATGGCAAGCTGGATAAGATGAACGCGGATCTTTCAAAAACTGGGGCCTACAACATGGCGAAGCAGAAGCAAATCACCGCATGGGCGGAAATAGGCAACAAGGCAGCCCATGGCGAGTGGTCTAAGTATACGGAAGGGGACGCCACTGCAATGGTTTCTGGAGTAGAAGCTCTAGTTGCCGACTTGTTGTGATCAGTACATACAACAAAGTGCGGCTCCACTTAAACTTCTTCTCGCGCGGCATGGTTTGGGTTGTGCTCAGTCGGTAAGGGACGTTACCGGGGTTAAGGCTCGAATATGGTGCTATATCTGGTGCTATAAACATTAGTCGAATCATAAAAAATACATTGAAATCAAATCGATACCAGAATATTTCAAGTCCCGCCTTCGGCACCATACACAGTGCGAGCCCTGTAACCACGGGGCTTTGCGCCATCTACAGCAGCTGCTTGGCACACTTTGGTGCATGCTGCTGTGACAAACTACGTCTTTCTCAGGCCCTCGGGCTACTATCTCCGCTACGTTATACCTATCAGCTATGGGCACCTTCTTCGGATTGCTGAAATCTGTTCGGGAAATGAAGACGAGCAGAGCTGCGCGTACTGCCGAACTTTCGGTAATTTACCAGAGAAGGTCTGTCGGGTTAACGGAGCCGCTTCACGGGCGCCGGAGGGAATTCTAATGACATGGGGTTTTACCCCTTTCCCACGCTATCGCCACGTACAGTTTTTAATTCAGCTTTTCGGCTTTTGCATGCTTTTTTCAAAAGGCCGAAACTGACACCAAATCCAGTAGGGTGAAACTCATGCAAAAACAACAAATTCTGAATTTGTTGAATGCGCACAAAGCAACGCTCGCGGAACGCTTCGGCGTGACCGACCTGGCGTTGTTTGGCTCAACTGCTCATGGCACGGCCTCCGCGGGCAGCGATGTGGATATTCTAGTGGCCTTTGACGGCGCAGCCACCTCGAAACGCTATTTTGGCGTCCAGTTTTATTTGGAAGATCTGTTGGGCTCCCCGGTCGATCTGGTAACAAACAAGGCACTGCGCCCGGAATTGCGCCCGTATATTGAAAAAGAAGCGATCCATGTCTGATACCGTCAACCCGCAGCGGGAATGGCGGTTCTATATCCAGGACATGATCGGCTTTGCTGAAAAATGTCAGTCATACACCAGTGGCATGAACCAACCGGCATTCCTGGCCAGTGGTATCACCTTCGATGCAACCCCCCGCAACCTGGAGCTGATAGGGGAGGCGGCCAGCCGTGTCCCCGATGACGTCCGTTTGGCAAATCCGGAGATTCCATGGCGCATGATTATTGCCACTCGCAACCGCCTGATTCATGCCTATTTGGGAATCGATGACGACACCATATGGAGCATCATCCAGGATGACCTACCCCCGCTGCTTACCGGGCTCAAGAAGATCATCGAAAAAGGGTAGGCTGCTCATGAGATCAAGTCCTGTCTGTAGGGGCCGACAGGCTGGTGGATTTCGAATCGGTTAGGAGGGGTAAGATTCAAAAATGGTGCTATCTATGGTGCGATCTTGCCGCGGCCAAACTTGAGGATGAAAGGGACGCGTGTTATTACACGAACGTGGCTGGTAAGGATGAGCCAGCTACGGCCATTCTCGATTCCAAATTGCAGGCTATAAAAAGCCCACCGGAGTGGGCTGTTACATCAGGAGTGGCGATTACGCGTTCTTGCGTCTTGACCAACCAAGGCCAGCGAGCCCAAGGCCGAACAGAGCGAGGGTAGCTGGGGCAGGTACGGATACGCTGCCGGGATGATCCGTATAGATTTCGTACCTCAGTACTTGAGGCGCGTTTGCCGTCGCCTTAAGCGCAACGAACTCCACCCGCACAGAATGGTCTGTGAATGAGCTAATAGCGTCCTCAGAGTCTGATAGACCGGTTATCACACCGCTTGGCATATTCAACCAATATAGATCCCACAGCTCAATACCCACTAGCGGTACGCTATGGACAGCGAAGTAGGGATTTACACTCCGCGATTGCGTAATTGTTATCGTGAAACTCGACGCGTCAACATCCACACTAAAGAAGTATGGGTACTCGTCATCAGGGAAATAATTCGCCATAACCCAACCCCCATCAAATTCTTCCGCACCACTATCGCTGACAGTTTGTGACGAAGTGGCAAAGGGCAGGAATACGTTGCCGGGTCCGTACCCGCTAGAAGCAGGGGTGATCAAATTGAACAGGGAACCTTTTATCTCAGCGCCGATCAGAGTCGCCTCAGCGGTTTCAGTCCAGCTCGCGAACGCCAGTACCGCGCTCAATCCAACTATTATCCTGTTCATGTGATGACCTCATCATTGACGATTCATTGCTAATTAGAACGGCTATAACTCGCGCCACGAGGCATGCGCTGCACAATACTACCTACGTCATAGTCGGATCCTCGATATTCGTGGTGTTAGGCACAGCACAACATCGAATGTGTTTCCGCGCTACGCGAGAAGCGGGTTATAGGTGATCCGTTGAGAGGTAGTGCTAGTAGCCGTGAACCGGCCCCGGGAGGATGGTGATGCCTTTCTTCGTTATAACGAGAGCAGCAATAACCAGGCCTAAGTCTAAAATCCCATATAAAACAATAGTGTTCCAAAATGATCCTGACTGATACATCCCAGGAGTGTAAAAAAACCGGACGGTCCGAGCTAATTTATACCGATGAGCCTAGCATCCGCACAAGGCCACTTTAGGAGTGCTTACCTCTCCATCCGAGGATCAGGTAAACGACGCATTTCGGACATCGCGTCGCTCGTGTTCATATGGTGCCCCTTCGTGACCCTCAGATCAAAAAGAAGCATTTTTGATTTCCGATAGCTAAAAGCAGTCTAAGCCAATCCATATCCGAGTTATTGTTCCGGGTCTATGCTCTGCACTGGCCACTAACAAAAGGTGGGCTAGAAAAAAACGTTGGTTCCAACTTTAGGAAGGATTGCCATGATGAAAAAGATGTCATTTTTATGTCCAGGTATACGACGTTTTTTTGAAGGGGGAACGGCCATGAGAAAACGAGATTTCCCAGTGGTTTTTCTTAACTTGGTCCTCGTAACGTGCCTTGGCTTGGCTGCAACTGGCCAGGCTCGTGCCGGCAATCCGTCTGTCGGTACTTGGGAGGATGCAAACACTTGCGATGGCCTGAAGTGGTTCAATAGATGTGACCAACCCAGTTAAGGGATAATACCCCAAACTGGAGATTGGAAATGAGTACGAGAAAGCAATATTCGAAGGAATTTAAACTGGATGCTATTAGCCTGGTAACTGATCAGGGCTACACAATTACGGAGGCAGCGAGAAGTCTGGAACTCAACCGTAGCGTGCTACAGCGCTGGATCAAAGAATCCGAATCCGATGAAGGCCAGGCGTTTCGCGGAAATGGAAAACTGACTCCGGATCAAGCCGAGATTCGACGCTTGAAGGAAGAGAATCGACGCCTGAAGATGGAGAAAGAGATCCTAAAAAAAGCGACGGTCTTCTTCGCCAAGGAAACGCGATGAAATACGCGTTCATCACCCGATACAAGAAGACCTGGCCTGTCGACCTGATGTGTCGATTACTGGGTGTCACCCGCAATGGCTATTACAGCTATTGCAAACGCAGGAATACGACGCAACCGGATCCTGAACACCAGGAAATGCTGGAGGCTGTCAAGGAGATCGCGAAGGCCAGCGATAACAGCTACGGCACACGCCGCATGAAGCGTGCCCTGAATGCTTTGGGCTACCCGGTCAGCCGCCAGAAGGCCAGAAAGCTCATGCGGGAAGCTGGTATTACCGTTCGACACCGCAAGAAATACAAGGTGACCACGAACAGCAATCACCAGCAGCCGCTCTTTGAGAACGTACTGGACCGCCAGTTTTCGGTCTCTGGTCCCGATCAGGCCTATGTCTCGGATATCACCTATCTGTGGACCCAGGAGGGGTGGCTGTACCTGGCGGTGGTCATCGACCTTTTTTCCCGGCGGGTGGTGGGCTGGAGTATGAGTTCACGCATGAAGGCGAGCCTGGTGACTGACGCGCTCCGTATGGCGATTTGGCAGCGTCGGCCTAAGCCGGGGTTGATAGTGCATTCAGATCGCGGCTCACAGTACGCCAGCAAGGCTTACCGGCGATTACTGGCAAAGCATGGTTTTATCGGCAGCATGAGTCGCAAGGGAAATTGTTGGGACAATAGTGTGGCGGAAAGTTTCTTTGCCAGCTTGAAGAAGGAACGGGTCCACTGGCACAGCTATCAGACACGCTATGAAGCTCAGCAGGACGTGCTGGACTACATGACGATGTTTTACAACAGCCGGAGACTGCATTCGTATCTGGGATATGTCAGCCCCAGTGAGTACGAGTCAGCAATGGTTGAAATGAGGAAGGCCGCTTAACTGGGTTGTCACAAAATGCTTGACCACTCCAGCCTTACTGAAGTGATAAATAACGTCACAACAATTTTTAGTGATAAGACGGCGATATACACGTCCCCATCGGGTTATTCTGTGCACGGTGTTTGGGAAAAAGATGGTAAAAACCGGATCAGGGTAAAATTTCATGGCTATAGTCATGAGCCTGATTTTCCAGTACCCACTTTTATTACCGTCACGTCCTTGACTACAACTCATAAAGGTGGCGCTACGTCTTCCGGCACTGTCCATGTTGAATTTACATACGAAGGGGCTCCACTCGTCGTACTCGATTGTGAAATCGAATCAACAAGAATGACACTGTAGAAGTGTAAGAATTAGCAGCGCTTGTTTGTGCTGCTAGCTTCCGCGACCAAAGCAGAATTCCGGAAATGGATATTACCGAAATCGTTGGTAGCTCGACAAATCTGTCTGTCAGTTGATGTAATCGAACTATTGAACTCCTGTCGATTCGCGTCCGAAGATATCCAATAAAGCCCTTTTCCGGGGCAGAGTTCTGTATCTGGACGGCCATCACTCCTGCGCATGCAAGACTATATTCTGGCGACTATGCGATCTGGCAGCCATTTTATGAACTGGGCCAGCACGGTCCAGGGCCAGAGCGGCACGTAGCAAAAAACGTACCCGTCGCTCGATCATGTCCGCCATGATCCGGGTGCCTTGCTGGTGTCTGTCACGAAAAAGCGGTTGGGCACCGAGCGGCTCATATCCGAGTCGATAAAGCCGGGTGCCAGGTCGGTGACGGCAATGCCGTCGCTTCGAGTATCGCGGCGCAGGGATTCCAGGTAGCGGCCGAAACCCGCCGCTGTAGGTACTTTGCTGCGCCAGGCGGCGCACCAAAGTTGTCGGTGCCTTTCCCGATGGCAATTCCGCACTAATGCTGGTGGCAGCCAGACTACGACATGTTTCCAGCACCACGTGGGGAACCCGCAAGTACATGAACATGAAGCTTCTCAACGAGATGGATCAGGAGGCCATCTACTCGGTAGCATGACCAGGGACCGGGAAGCCCCCGTGAAAAAAGTGCGAAAGAATATTTACACTACCGTCGTCGTCACTGAAGCAGCAGATAAACGGCTTGTGCCAGCTGTCGTATACCGACCAGGAGCGCCGATTGGCGTTCGCCACCGGCTCGATCATGTGCCGGTACAGGTAGGACCAGGTGGGCTCGCCGTGCAGCATCAGCACCGGGGGCGCGTCGCGCCGGCCCTCGTCGACAAAGCGCAGCCGCAGCTGGGGGGTGAGCTGGTGGTCGTGTGGCGCAATCGGATAATCGGGCAGGTTCGCAAAGCGGGCGTCCGGGGTGCGCAGTACTTTCATAACAATCGCTTCGGGACAATCCGTGGGAACCGCCCCCGGGCTATTTCCACCCCGTTGCCGCCCGCCACCAACCAGTGGCCATGAACAAGAAAAGCAGCGCGCCGCCCACCAGCCAGCGCAGCTCGGGTATCACCAGGTCGGCGTGATTGGGCAGTAGCAGTAACTGCATCGCCATCATCTTGAAGGGTTCAATCGGCGCGTAATCCGGATCGGCAAACAGTTCCAGCGCCGCCCGCCGGCTGGGGTAGCGCATCAGGATCACCCGGCTCCAGTGGTCCAGCCCGGGGGCGTGTTCGACCAGGTTCTGGCCGTGGGTCATACCGGCATACACGGGGTAGGCGCCGCGGCTCAGCGCCAGCGGGGCAACCGCAGTCTCATAGTACTCATTGGACTCAAGGGGAGTGCCGCTAAACGCCGGCGCGCCGTCGAATCGTCGCAGTTGCGGGTAGTAACGCATCAGGTTCAGCATGAAGAAAGGCCGGCCGTCGTCCGCCAGGGCCCAGGCACGCAGCTTTGCCAGCAACTCGTTTTTTTCAGGCGCGGGCATGACCAGGTTCTGCTCCAGCATCCCGATATGGTAATCCACCTCCTGTGGAGTGAGGCTCCCGCGCAACCAGCCCGGCGTCTGCCAGGTCCAGAACGCGCCAAACACCAGCAACAGCACAAAAGCGAACATGGGCATAACAGCAGTTTTTTTCATTTTCTCTCCTCGGATGACTGGTTGGTGACCAGGTCGGCAACCGCACCGGATGTGTCACGGTTCAGGCTCGCCGCCGCGCCGACCGCACCCAGCCGATCAGCAGGAACGACGACAGCAATACGCTGCCCAGTGCAAAGCGCAGTTCCGGTACCACAACGGTGCCATCGGTGGGAACCAGGGTAGTGTTCATCGAGGCGAATTTGTACGGCATTACTTCGAGGTAGTCGGGATCGGAAAACAGTTCGAAAAAGGCGCGACGATTGGGGTAGCGCACCACCAGGATACGCTGCAGGTTATCGTTGCCGGCCTCTCCCAGCAGTTCCACGCTGCCGGGCGATTGCACGCCGCTGGCCTCGCCCGCCACCATGGGATACGCGCCGAGTGCCAGTAGCCGGGGTATCGCGCCGTCCTCGTAAATGTCGTTGACCTGTGCAGTCGTGCCTGTTATCGGCGGCACGCCGGGTATTTGCTGAACCTGGTCGTAATAGCCCATCAGGTTGATCATGTAGACGGGCTTGCCGTCGTCCGATTCGCCCCAGGCCCGCATGTTGGCCACGAACTGCACCTTTTCGTCCGCCGGCATTTTCCAGTTCGCGTCAAACCCGGCGATATACTGATCCACCTCGGATTGCGTCAGGGCGCTGCCGGGCTTCAGCCACAGACAGAAGCCTGCAAAGAGGGCCGCGAAGACCAGGGCCAGAATAAGTTCGAAACGGTGTTTCACGGGGTCTGCCTCCACGGTGGGTTATTGCAGAAAATCCAGCAACAGGGGGTTCAGCTTGTCCGGCACGTCGAGCTGCATCCAGTGATTCCCACCCTCGATTCGGGTATAGCGCCAGGGTCCGTTCACGTGCTTTTGTGAATCGCGCATTTGATTTTCGGTAAGGAATCCATCGCCGCTGCTCCAGATGCCAAATACCGGTACCTGCGCCGCCGGCAAGTCCCTGGTAAACATCATCCCGGGATTGGCGCGGTAGTAATTCATACCGGCCCTCAGGCGCCCGGGCCTCGACAGACTGGCTTTCCAGTGGGGAAACTCCTCGGGGTAGCGCGTCATGGTCCTAAACCCGAGCCAGTTAAAGCGGGTCACCAGAAATTCAATAATCCCGCGCAACTGCAGTAACACAATGTAATAGCCACGCAGCTTCTGGGTGATCCCACCCTGGCCGTAGGCATTGGGATGCCCCACCGACAGCGCGACGTAGCGCTCGATACGCTCCGGGTGGGCGAGCACGAAGCGCCAGCCGATGACGGCGCCCCAGTCGTGCGCGACCAGGCGAACGCGGCCGATATTGAGCGCGTCGAGTAGCGCCACCAGGTCGGCGACCAGCTTGTCGACGCGATAATCACTCACCCGCGGCGGCATTTCGCTGTCGCCGCAGCCGCGCGTGTCCGGGGCAATGACGCGATAGCCAGCCGCTACCAGCGGGGCAATCTGGTTGCGCCAGACCGTGTGGTCGTCGGGAAAGCCGTGCACCAGCAACACCGTCGGGCCGCTGTTGCGTTCACCGGCAAACAGCACGTTCAGTTCAATGCCGTTGACCTGCATCCGTTTCAGCGTCGTATCCATGGCTTTCACCTGCTGTTCAATCGCGATGGTCTGGCCCCGGATCGGCGAGCGTGGCGCGCCGTCGGCGGCGTGATGTCGGGGCATGCCATGCTGTTGTCCTCGAGGCAGAATGTGCAGTAAGGAATGTAGTGAGAAAGATAGTACGGAAAGCTGCGCGCGATGTATTTTCATTTGACGCCCGGGCGTTTACTTCCGGCGACTGGACGTTTACATTTGACGACATGACCGAATTCCCTGCGCAATCCATACGCGCCCGGGGCCTGTATGGCTTCGGACCCCTGGTGACTTCGCTGGGTGGCCAGCCCGAGGCGCTGCTGGCGGCGTGCGGCATCTCCATGAACGTACTTTCCGACCCCGAGTCCACGCTGCCGATTTCCGCCATGGCAGACCTGCTCGAACTTGCGGCGAACCGCCTGGAGCGCCCGGACTTCAGCCTGCTACTGGGCCGGGAGCAGGGCATCGCGGTACTGGGCCTGGTGGCCATGATCGCGCTCAACTCGGCCACGGTCGGCGAGGCCCTGGAGGGCATTGCCCGCCACCTGCCGTACCACTCGTCGGGCGCCAAGCTGAGCCTGGTCGAGCATCCGGACGACGGCTTGAGCGGCATCCGCTATAGCCTGAACCTCGACCCCGGAACCCCGCGCCGCCAGCTCATGGAACTGACTTACATGGTGGCCTACCGCTTCCTCTGCATGGTCATCCCGGGCGCGCGAGAAAACTGGCGCGTGCACTTTCGCCACGAGCGCGGCCTGACGGTCGACGGGTATGCGCGCTACTTTGATTGCCTGGTGCGCATGGCCCAGGCACACGATGAACTGCTGTTCCCCACGCGTTTGCTCGCCCAGCGCATTGACAGCAATGATGCCGGCCTGCGACAGATGGCGGAGCGCTTTGTCGGCAATGAAATGCGCCGTTTTCCGCTCGATATCGGCCGTCAGGTCGAGGTACTGGTCGACCGTCAACTCGCTGCAGGAGGTGCCTCGATCAAGCTCATCGCCGCGCAGATGGGCCAGCATCCGCGCACGCTGGAGCGTCGCCTGCAGGCACAGGACCTGGTGTTCAGGGACATCGTCGACCGGGTGCGGCGCACTCGCGCCAGCCAATACCTCTCCCAATCCGTGATCCCGCTCAGCCAGGTTGCCGCCTCGCTTGGCTACAGCAGCCAGACCTCGCTCAACCGCGCCTGCCTGCGCTGGTTTGGGCAGACGCCGAATGCCCTGCGCCGGCAGGGTACCGGGGGAACTGCGGCGCCGGTTTAAGCCGGGATATTCGCGCCGGCTGGCCCGCCCGTGCCGTCCTTGCGGGTAGGGCGCGCGGATGCGGGTTTACGTGCAGATCGATCGTGTCGGCGAATGTAAATATAATGTCGCCAAAAGTAAATATAAAGTCGTCAAATGAAAATATTTATCACCTCGCGCTGCGCAAGATACCCTCGACAAAAGGCGGCATGAAAACTACTTTTGTTAAAAAAAACAACACGGAGTATTGAAAATGCTGGATTCTGCAGGAAAGCGCCGTTTATCCCTGGTCATGGCAGCCCTGGCTTTCTGCGCAAGCTCTGCTGTTGCTGAGACTCCCAACCCCGAGCGCAATGCCTACTTCGGCGAGACCCACCTGCACACCAGTTGGTCGCCGGACGCCTGGCTGTTCGGCAACAAACTCACCGGGCCGGCCGACGCCTACAAGTACGCCAGGGGTGAGACCATCAAGCATCCGCTCGGTTACGACATCAAGATTGATACACCGCTGGACTTTATGGGTGTCACCGACCACTCCGAGTATATCGGCATCAGCAAGATGGCGAACACACCCGGTTCGTTTGCCAGCAAACTGCCCCAGGTCCAGGGCCTGATCATGACCGATCCCAACAGCAAGGAGCAGCAGCAGCGCGCCTTCCTGACGATGGTGAGTTTGTTTTCGCAGCCTCCCATCAAGGAACTCATGAAGCCCGAAGTTACCGGGCCGATCTGGAAGGAAAACATCAGTATCGCCGATGCCGCCAATGAACCCGGCAAGTTCACGGCATTTTGTTCCTACGAGTGGACTTCGCAGACAGCGAACCGCAACCTGCACCGCAATATCTTTTTCCGTGACTGCGCCAAGGTGCCGGTGGCACCCTATACGGCACTCGATTCGTGGCATCCGGAAGAGCTGTGGAAGTGGATGGACGCCCAGCGCAAGGCGGGTAACGAACTGTTGGCCATTTCCCACAACGCCAACCTGTCCGACGGCTGGATGTACCCCACCGATGTGGACAGCATGGGCCGGCCCATTGACGCCGCCTGGGCCGAATCGCGCATGCGCAACGAACGGCTGGTCGAAATCACGCAGATGAAGGGCCAGTCCGAGACCCACCCGCTGCTGTCGCCGAACGATGAATTCGCCAACTACGCAATCCTGAGCGTTCTGCTCGGACTGCCTGCGACAGAGGGACGCATCAACAAGCTGATTGGCAGCTACGGTCGCCAGGCCCTCAAGGACGGCCTGGCGCTGCAGGATGTCCGGGGCTACAACCCCTATAAATTCGGCTTCGGTGCCGCCGCCGACTCACACAACAGCGCCGCGCCTTACCGACAGGACAATTTCTTCGGCGGTCATGCGATGGAAGACGGCACCGCCGAGACGCGTTTGTCAGGCCACAATTTTGCGGGAATCGACGTGCGCTACGAGAGCCCGGCTGGCCTGACCGGTGTCTGGGCGGAGGAAAACACCCGCGCGTCAATCTGGGATGCCATGCACCGCAAGGAGACCTTCGGAGTCTCCGGCCCCCATATCAAAGTGCGTTTCTTCGGTGGCTGGGGCTACGACAGGGACACTCTCGCCAGCGAAGACTGGGTGAAGCGCTCCTACCAGACTGGCGTCCCCATGGGAGGTGACCTGCCACCCCTGAAGGGCAAGTCGCCGAGCTTCGTGCTGTGGGCCATCAAGGACCCGACCTCGGGCAACCTCGACCGAATACAGGTGGTCAAGGGCTGGACCCAGAATGGCCAGAGCTTTGAAAAGATCTACGACGTGGCCTGGGCCGGTGATCGCAAGCCGGGCAAATGGACGGGTCGCATCCCGGCCATCCAGAGCACCGTGGACATCGACGAGGCGACCTACACCAACACCGTGGGGGCAGTCGAGTTAAAGACGGTGTGGACCGACCCGGACTTCGACCCCAGCCTGCACGCCTTCTACTACGCCCGCGTACTGGAAATCCCGACCCCGCGCTGGAGCACGATCCAGGCCAGGCAGCTCGGGATTGCACCGCCTGACGTCGTACCTCCCACCGTGCAGGAGCGGGCCTGGAGCTCGCCCATCTGGTACACCCCGGATGCCAAGGCCCGCAAGGCCGCGCCACAGGGCATGACCGTGGCCGAGCTGAACAAGCGAGGCGGCGTGGCGCTGGACCAGGCCAGCCTGGAAAAGCTGCTGGTGGGCAAGGCCATCTGGCTGCGCAATAACGTGACCGGTGAGCAATTTAAAGCACTGTACACAAAAGAGGGCCAGAGCATTTTGCAGCACATCGGCAGTGAGAATGAAGTGCCCAGCCTGACGGGCAATGTCGCGCTGGCCGGTTATCGCGGCGAAACCACCCCCTACCAGATTACCAACGGCAAACTGGTGACCACCCTCTCGCAGGCATCGCTGGAAATCACCGTGTACAAACTCGGCGACAAATACTATGCGGCGCGCAGCAACGAATTTGGCTACGCCAACTACGAGTTTCTGGCCAAGCCGCCAGTGTTCCTGAATCCATTGGGCAAGGGCGAAACCGCGGGCGGCGGGGAGGATCCGCACCCTGGTGGGGCATAAATATTTGGCGGCGTTAACACCCAATCACTCGTACTCCGTACCCGGTGTGTTGTTTTTTTTGATTAATAATCGGAATTCACCATGAATCCCCTTACAACGAAGTATTCAGTGCTGGCCCTGCTGGCGACCAGCCTTGCCAGCGCATTGGTTGTGGCAGCGGAGAAGAACCCCGAGCGCAACGCCTACTTTGGCGAAACCCACCTGCACACCAGCTGGTCGGTCGATGCCTGGATCTTCGGCAATCGCATCACCGGCCCGGCCGACGCCTACAAGTACGCCAGGGGCGAGACCATCAAGCACCCGATGGGCTTCGACATCAGGATAGACACGCCGCTGGATTTCATGGGCGTGACCGACCACTCGGAGTACGTCGGCGTCACCAAGCAGGCCAATACCCCGGGGTCCTACGTCAGCACGCTGCCCGCTGCGCAACCGCTGATCATCAAGGACCCGAACAGCCAGGCGGACACCAACCGGGTGTTCTCCTACCTGCTCAAGCTGGCCGGCAGTGCACCGGTGGCGGCGTTGGTAGACCCGAAAGTGACGTCCACGGTATGGAAAGAAAACGTCAAGCTCGCCGACGAGGCCAATGAACCGGGCAAGTTCACCGCCTTCTGCGCCTATGAATGGACCTCGATGCCCAACCAGCGCAACCTGCACCGCAACGTGTTCTTCCGGGACTGCGCGAAGGTGCCGGACTATCCCTTCAGTGCGCTCGACTCCAAGGCTCCCACAGAGCTGTGGAAGTGGATGGATACGCAGCGCAAGTCCGGCAATGAGGTGCTCGCAATCTCTCACAATGCCAACGTCAGCGACGGCTGGATGTATCCGACCGACGTCGACCAGACCACCGGGCGACCGATCGACGCCGCCTGGGCCGAATCGCGCATGCGCAACGAGCGCCTTATCGAGATCAAGCAGGGCAAAGGGCAGTCGGAAACGCATCCCCTGTTGTCGCCCAACGACGAGTTCGCAAACTACGAGATGTACCAGACCATCCTCGGCCTGCCGGCCGACGTCGGCCGTATCGACCGCATCCACGGCAGCTTTGCGCGCCAGGCGCTGAAAGACGGTATCGCGATGCAGGACCAGCGCGGCTACAACCCCTACCGGTTCGGTATGGCCGGTGGCTCCGACTCCCACAACTCTGCCAGTGCCTACCGCCACGACAACTTCTTCGGTATGCATGGGGAGACGGACGGCACGGTCGAGCGGCGCTTCGCCGGCTTCCTGATTGGCGGCACGATGGACGTGCGACTGGAAAACCCCGGTGGGCTGACGGGGGTGTGGGCGGAGGAGAACACCCGTTCCTCGATCTGGGATGGCATGTATCGCAAGGAGACCTTCGGCGTCAGCGGTCCGCGCATGAAGGTGCGCCTGTTCGGCGGCTGGACTTATGACAAGGACATCCTGGACGCCAGTGACTGGGTCAAAAAGTCCTACGCCGCCGGCGTGCCGATGGGCGCGGACCTGCCCTCGATGCCCACCGGTGGCAAGGGCACGGCGCCGGCCTTCGTGGTCTGGGCGGTGAAGGATCCCAGCTCCGGTAATCTCGACCGGATCCAGATCATCAAGGGCTGGACGCAGAACGGGCAGAGTTTCGAGAAAGTCTACGACGTCGCCTGGTCCGGCGACCGCAAGCCCGACAAGTGGAGCGGCAAGGTTCCCGCTATCCGCAGCACAGTGGATATGGAAGAGGCCACCTATACCAATGATGTCGGCGCGACCGAACTGAAGACGGTGTGGACCGATCCCGAGTTCGACGCCAGCCAGCACGCCTTCTACTACGCACGCGTACTCGAGATCCCGACACCGCGCTGGACGCTGATCCAGGCTGTCCAGTCCGGGTTGGCGCCACCCAACACCGTGCCGCTGACGGGGCAGGAGCGCGCCTGGAGTTCGCCCATCTGGTACACGCCATCTGCTGAAGCGCGCAAGCAGGCGCCGGCGGGCATGACCGTCGCCGCTCTCCAGACGAAGGGCGCCAAAGCACTGGATGAGGCACAGCTGAAAGAACTTATCGTCGGCAAGGCCTTCTGGATGCGCAACAACGTCACCGGTGACCAGTTCAGCCAGAACTTCACTACCGAGGGTAATGCCATCCTGTTCCGGGTGGGCGCGAACGCGAACATGCCCAGCGCGTTTGGTAATGTGGACCGCGACGGCTACCAGGGTACCAACTACACCTACCGCATCGAGGGCAACGAACTCGTCATCCCGGTGGCGCAGGAGCCGTATTCATACCGGTTCTACCAGCAGGGTGACAGCTATTACGCCGCGCGCAGTAACGAGTTCGGCTACGCCAACTACGAGATCATTCCCGCGCCGCAGGTTGCCACCAACCCGCTGACCGCGGTGTCCAATCTGTTCTCGATTGAACTGGGGCTGACACAGGCGCAGAAGCAACAGATCGTGCCGATGCTGGAGCAGGAGCTGAAACAACTCAGCGCGGTCGGCAAGGATGCCAGGCTCAGCGGCGAGCAGAAGCTCGAGGCGCTGCGCAAGATGGGGGTGTCCTTCGAGGCTAAAGTGTCGCCGCTCTTGAACGAGGCGCAGCAGCAGAAGTTCCAGGCCGTGCGCGAGCACCTGCGCGAGCGTCTGCTTGAAGCCGCGGGCGAAAAAGCCCTGAAGGCCGCTGAGCTGAAGGCCATGGCGCTCTTCCCCGACGTACATAATTAGCGTCGGGGAGGGTTCTTTTTTTGCCCCTGTCAGGCGTAATCAAGAAAAGGAAATTTTAGTGTCTTCACCCAACCCGGCGCAGCCTGCGCAGCTGCGTCAAATCCCTGTCATGGCCCTCAGTCGCTGGCTGCGCGAGCCGCTGCTCCACTTCCTGCTGCTGGGCGCAGCGCTCTTTGCCGCCTGGAATTATTTCGAACCGGACCTGGCGCCAGGTGCGGCGGCTACCGAAATTCGCCTGACGCCGGACGATGTGCTCGCCATGTGGACTTTCTTTAATTCCCAGTGGCAGCGCGCACCAACGGCTGAAGAGTTTGGCCGGATGGTTGAGAACAAGGTGCAGGAGGAAGTGCTCTACCGCGAAGCTGTCGCGATGGGCCTGGACAAGGACGACACCATCGTCAAGCGGCGCATGGCCCAGAAGCTGCAATTCCTGGCGGAGGACGTGGCGGCTGCCTACGAACCCGGTGATGCGGAACTCGAGGACTGGTACGCCGCCAATGCCGACAAATTCGCCCTTCCCGGCCGGATCAGTTTCCGCCAGCTCTACTTCTCCCCGGACGAGCGCGGCAGGCAGGCCTATGCTGACGCGCAGGCGGCACTTGCGACCCTCACCGATCAATCGGTGGACACGGAACTGGCCGCGAGCTTCGGCGATTCCTTCATGCTGCAGAACTATTACGCCGACCGCACGCCCGAGCAGGTTGCCAAGGAGTTTGGTCCCGTCTTCGCGCAGGCGGTTTTTGGCGCCGCCACCGGCAGCTGGCAGGGGCCGGTTGAATCCGGCTTCGGCTGGCACCTGGTATTCGTGGACTCCTTTGTGCCCGGGCGCCAACCCGCCTATGCCGAGGTGGCGCCCGAGGTGAAAACCGCCTGGCTGGCGCAGCAAAAGGTGGAGGCCTGGCGCAAGGCCTATGACGCGATGCGCGCCAAGTACACCGTGGTATTGCCCGTGTTGCCGGACTCTGTCGATGGACTGCCGGCAGCACCGGTGGCCAGTGGCGACGACCAGGCATCGCAATGAGCAGCAGGCTCCCTCCTATTCGCTTCAGCCCGGGCCGTTTGCTGGGATTGTTGACCCTGTTGTGCCTGATCGCCCTGCCTGCCGCCCAGGCCCATGAGGCGCGCCCGGCCTACCTGGAACTCACAGAAACTGCCCCGGGCCAATACACCGTGCTGTGGCGCACGCCGGTGCTCGCCGGTCGGCCCCTGCCGCTGGCACTCACGCTGCCCGAGGATGTTAACAACTTGCGCGAACCCATCGTGCAGGAACTGACTGACTCCCTGGTGGAGCGGCGTTGGATTGACGCGGGCCCCGGCGGGCTGGCCGGCAAGCGCATCACCTTCACCGGCCTGCAGTTCACGATCACCGATGTGCTGGCGCGGGTGCAGTTGCAGGACGGTCGCAGCTGGACAATTATTGCGCGCCCGGCCCAGCCCTGGATCGAAATTACCGCCGCCCTGTCCGGCTGGCAGGTAGCCAGTGAGTACATCGTCCAGGGTATGCGCCACATCCTGTTTGGCCCCGACCACCTGTTGTTTGTGCTTGGCCTGTTACTCATTGTGCGGGATGGCTGGACCCTGGTAAAAACCATCACGGCCTTCACGGTGGCCCACAGCCTGACCCTGACGGCGGCGACCCTGGGTTACGTGTCCATCCCGGGGCCACCCCTGGAGGCGGCAATCGCACTCAGCATTCTCTTTTTGGGCCCGGAGATCCTGCGGCGCTGGCGCGGCGAAACGAGTTTTACCCTTCGCCATCCCTGGGTGGTCGCCTTCGCCTTTGGCCTGTTGCACGGTTTCGGCTTTGCCGGCGCACTCAGCAGTGCCGGCCTGCCGCAGTCGGATATTCCGATTGCGCTGTTTTGCTTCAACATCGGTGTCGAGATCGGTCAACTGTGCTTTGTCGGTTTGGTGCTCGCACTGGCGCACGCGATCCGCTCGCTATCGATGAGCTGGCCCCGCTGGGTTCAACTGTTGCCGGGTTATGCGATCGGGTCGATGGGTGCTTTCTGGACCATCGAGCGCATGAACGTGCTTGTGCACGCGTTACGTTGATCGAAATCGGAAGGAGTGGCATCAGGGTGTCACGACGCCCCACAGTTTCCGCCGGGCAAGGCTGACGATGAAGTCGTCCGGGATGCCAGCCGAGTTTACAGTTTGGCCAGGTTGTCAGGTTTGCAGCGGTTTGGCCAGCACCGGGGCAGCGAATGGGTGCTCGCGAGAAGTCCCGCCTTCGGATCAGCAAACCTGAAACGCCCTGACGTGGCCGGGAAAGAGTAATCAGGCACAGTTCAGACCGACGCTGCTAATACCGCTGAGGACGCAGACGTGCAACCGTGAAGAAAGCAATGTTGTGTTGCTGATAAGCCAGATTAACAATAAATAGCGGCCAGTTCTTGTTCGCGCTGAGTGAACTGGGCCTCCACTGCACGAATTTCAGCTATGAATGCCAGGGCGGCGGGGGAAAGAGAGTGCGTCCTCAGGCTAAGCAAGCCGTACCTGCCACCGAAAGCCAGGTCGGGCAGCGGCAGCATTGTGCCCGCTGCCAGCTCCGCTTCCACCAGTGCCAGGGAGGCCACAACCAACACATCCTTACCCTTGGTAAAACCGCTCAGGTTAATGGGCAGATCCAGTTTTACACTGGGCACGAAGTCGCCATTGAGCGGGTCGATATGACCGGCGGGGCAGGGCTGGCGCGGGAACCCGCTGCTGAGGCGAGCGGGTACCCGCGAGCTTGCCCAGGGGAACTGAAGGCTGTCTGCCAGGGTAATGCGCGAGCGGTGCAGGATAGGATGCCCCGGGTCACAGAACAGGCGGGCGGTGTGGGTGCCCAGAACTTCGAATTGGAACCGCGTATCCGTTTCCAATTCGTTTTGCTCGGCAACGCCAAAATCCACGCGGCGTTCGATCACCGCATCCAGCACTTCACGCCAGTCCCTGACCTCAAGAGACAGTTGTATTTTGGGGTGTTTCGCGAGCAGCCGACCAGCCGCCGGGTAGCCGGATATGACACTGGGAAAAGGACCGAACCTGACGTTGACCAGCCCGGCATCAAGTTCGTTCAGCGATCGTAGATTAACCAACATCTCCTTCTGGCTGTTTAACATCTGCGTGCCGTGTTGCATGACTATCTCGCCATAGGTCGTGGGTACCACCCTGTCGCGCTGGCGATCCAGCAGTTTTACACCAAGCGCGGCCTCAAGCCCCTGAATGCTTTTTGACAGCGCGGGTTGCGAGATGCCCAGTGAGGCCGCAGCCAGGCCAAAATGCCCGTGGCGAACAACGCTGAGCAGGTGTGTCAGGCGGGTTTCGGTTATGACCATATAGTGTCCGGTGTATTGACTGACGGGCTGCCCTTGTAACAAATGCCCCACGCAGGTAATTGCGCGGGTATTGGGTCAAACGGGACTTCAAAATAGCATATAGGTTATGAGTTGAGATGCTTCAATATATTTCCCTTTATCGATAAATGCCACTAAGCTTTAGACCGTGATAGGCTATGAGGCCTTCAAGTCTCAGCCGGCACCGCGTGGGGAACGCTCCAACGTCAGTTGGAGCATCAAAAAAGACTACTCTGTTTGGCAGGAGCTTGACATGAAACACCGCTTGAAAGGATTGCTTGCGTGGCTTGCGCTTGCCGCGGCTTTGCCCGCAGTGGCACAGGCCGCAGCTGATAAACCCAACATTCTGTTCATTATGGGCGATGACATCGGCATCATGAATGTCGGCGCCTACCACCAGGGCCTGATGGTGGGCGAGACCCCCAACATCGACCGCATCGCCAAGGAAGGCGCGAGGTTTATGACCTATTACGCCGAACAGAGCTGCACGGCTGGCCGGACCGCCTTCTTTACCGGCATGCACCCCCTGCGGGCGGGTATGGTTATGCCCCAGCTGCCGGGTGCTACCAGTTCGCTGTTGCCGGGCACCCCGGCACTCGCCAAGTTCCTGCTCGACCTGGGCTACAATACCGGCGAATTCGGCAAGAACCACCTCGGCGACAAATCGGCATCGTTGCCCACCGCCCATGGCTTCCAGGAGTTCTGGGGCTATCTCTACCACCTGGACGCGATGCAGGGTGTCAGCTTTCCGGATATCAACAGCTCCCCCACCGTGCAGAGCGTGGTCCCACCCTGTATGAACACTCCGGTCAAGGGCCTCAAGGAAGTGCCCGGCGCAGTGGACCCCAGGAAGGCGCTGTGTATGACGCCACCACGGCCAGTCATCCATTGTACTTCCAAGGACGGCACCGAGAAGAACCAGAGCTGTACCGATGAAGGGCCGCTGACGCTGGAGCGCTCGGCATCAGTGGACGAGGAAATTTCCGCCAGGGTGATCGACTATCTCGACCGCAATGACCCCGCGAAAACAGGTAAGCCTTTTTTCGTCTGGTACAACCCGGCACGTATGCACATCACCACCATGCTCAGCGACAAGTACCTGGCGATGCTGGGTGAACAGGGCGGCAAGGACTGGGGCATCAACGAAGTCGGCATGAAGCAGATGGACGACAACATCGGCTACGTGCTCAAGAAGCTGGAGGACATGGGTCAACTCGACAACACCATCGTGGTCTTCACCACCGATAACGGCGCAGAGGCGATCACCTATCCCGACGGCGGCGTCACCCCCTTCAGGGGCGGCAAGCTGACTACCTGGGAAGGCGGTATGCGCGCGCCCATGGTTGTGCGCTGGCCGGGTCATATCAAAGCGGGTACGAACCCCGACCAGATCTTCTCTTCGCTGGACTGGCTGCCTACCTTTGTCAATATCGCCGGTGGCCCTTCGGGCGATGGGCTGAAAAAGCAGATTGAAGCCGGTAAATATCCGGGAATCGTCAAGACCACGATCGACGGCGTCGATCAGCGGGCTTACCTTGAAGGCAAGGGTGATTCCGCTCGCGACACGTTTTTCTACTACACCGGCCAACAACCGTCTGCGGTGCGGTACAAGAACTGGAAGTTCTACTACACCATGGCACCTTCTTCCTCGACTGGCGGACTGACGGGCACGGTTACCTATCACTGGACCCAGGTGGCGAACATCAAGCGTGACCCATTTGAGCAGGCGGTGGCAGAGGACCAGAAAACCCTTCTCGGCTACGGTGGCGCATTGGCCGCTCCCAGCGGGGCATTCATCTACGACTGGAACCTGTTGCCGATCGGCCAGCTGCTGTGGCTGAAGGAACTTGAGACTTACAAGGAGTTCCCTTCACTGCAGACCCCGGCCAGTTACAACCTGGACCAGGTCATAGAGGCTATCAAGGCGGCGAGCCACATCAGTCACGCGGGTGCGTAACTGATTCGCAAGCTAGCCTGAGTGCTGTGTAATAGAGCGGGTGCCCCGAGCGGGGCGCCCGTTTTTTTTGGCAGCATATGTCGAATAACACGCGTAAATTGATCACTACCCAGCGTGAAGATCCACACATCACAGTCATTTACGGGCGCATGGCGCTCGCTGCTTTTAGCTGTCGGTCATACTCTGTGCACTCGGGCGTTTTCACCTCGCCTGCATTGTGCAACTGTTGGCAGCTGAGCGAGGCCATACTGCGCAGGCAGCCGACCGCTGGCTGGTAGAGATTGTGGCCAGCGGGCACCGCTTGCACCTGGCTGCGCATTTCGGCACAACTGTTCTCCAGTACGGGAGCCATGTCCTGCCGCAATTCGTCGGTAAGGTCCTGGCCCGCCACCACTTCAAGTGTGCAGGTTTTGATCGTGTCACACAGCCCCTGGGCAGCGTCTGTCAGCTCATCTGCACTGCTGTATCCGCTCAGCACTAAAGCCAGAATTGCCGGTAGTATCGGTGTTGCGTTGGTCACGGTATCCCTCTCCTCGAAGCCGGACTCAAGCATAACCGCTGCCGTCGAAAAACACAGCTGTGGCACTGCTGGCCCAACTGGCGTTCAGTCCGACCGTTGCTATTAAGCTCACGCAAAGGCAGCAATCCATTGGGCGCCAGGCCTTGATAAGCGACTGGTAGGGCATATCACGTTTGTTGGCCTCAATCTTGATGCTGTCCAGCAAACCCTCTGGGAGTCGCAGTGAAATGGTCCTGGTAGACGGTTTCAGGTTTGGAAAGGATGCGACTTCCGCGTTACGCCAGAAAGCACTGCCATTGCACGGCTTTCTGGTTTTTCTAGCCCCCCAGGTGGAAAAATCACGGCACCTGCAGCCCGGGTTTGGCGTGTGCCCGGCAACTATCGCTGCAATTCGATGTCACCCGGTCGCCACGACTGGTTGAACCAGGGCTCCAGCGGACCGTAGAGTCGCAGGGCGGCGTTGTAGCCCTTGCCGGGCCACGTCTGCACCCAGTTCTTTTCGTGACCCGTCGGCGCCTCGGGGCTGAACCAGACGGTGACACCCCCGTCCGGGTTCATCGCTATGCCCGGGAGTGTGCTGTCGAGGCCTGCCAGCTTCTGCCCGGTGGGAAGCAGCGAGCGGGTCTGGTTGTCATAGGCCGTAAAGGACCAGAAGTTTTTCGCCGGAATCGGTCCTGGCAGGGTAACCTTGTAGGTGCGGCTGCCGTCGAGGTACTTGCCCTGCGCGTCGCGAACGGTGATAGCGTAAGCCGATCCGGTGCCGGGGCGCGATTCGGTCATGGCGGGCGTGATGCCCGTCGCGTAATAGAAGAACATCATCCGCGCATCGAGCAGCCGTTCCGCGCCGTTGAGGAATTGGTAGCTGCCGCCCACGAAGGGTGTGAACCATTGGCGATTGTCGTAGATACGGGTTTGTGGATCGCGGGAGGCGAACAGGTTGGCGCGGGCTATGGCATTGCCCACAGCCACCGCGTCGGTCAGAATCTTCTTCATCCGGGCGTCCGGTGCAAATGGTTGTCCCTTGCGGATGCCGATCGCGGCGTACAGACCGACGGTATCCGCGTCGACCCAGTCGGCAGGCTCATTCTGTACCACGGCGTTCAGCTCCTCAAAGAAGCTGAAATCGTTGGCGCTGATGGTATTGAACTGGGCGCCCGAGATGTTCACGAAGTCGGTTTGCGGCGGACTGGCAGCCTTCGCAAGCGGAAAGATGCCTGCCCTGGCCTTCACGCCGGCGACTGCCGCCGCGATGTCTCCCTTCTCTACGAAGGCGCGATAGAACAGCAGCATTCTGTTGCTGCGCGGTTTCGCAACGTGGTAACCGGTGGCCGGCACCTCTCCCTGGTAGCCAGGCGGAATGAACAGGTAGTCCCCGCCCGCACCCTTATCCGGCCCGGTCAGTCCCACGTCGGTCACCCAGCGAAAATCCGCGTCATCGACGGGCCCGAGTACACGTGGCGGCACCCGCACCACCATCGGTCCATCACCCACGTCGATACACAGTACAACATACACGGTGGTGGTATTGGCAGTCAGGAACAGCGAGCGGGCATCCATGAGTTCCTCGGTGATGCCGATGCCCTGATTGAGCTTGATGCCCGCCTGTTCAAACCCCTCACAGAGTGCGTGGACTGAGGTCGCCGACATGCCCTTGAGGAAGGCGTCGACACCCCGGCCGAAATCGAGCTGATCGAAAGCTTTGTCTACCGTTGCCGCATCGGGGGCGCCATCTTCGAAGCGCAGCGTCCCGATACGGGTCTCAACGGTATCCGGTGTGGTGATATTGACCGGCACAGCCGGCGCATACTCTGCCACGGAGGACGCCGAGGCGCCCTGCACTGTAACCGGGGGGATTGTGACCGTCAGGGTCAGGGCGGCGCAGGCCAGGTGTTTAAGCGTCGGTTTCATGAAGTTCGCTCCCTAATCCATTAACTCGAGTTCGCCCGGACGCCAGGTCTTATCAAACCAGGGCTCGAGCGCGCCGTACATCCTCAGCACCACATTCCAGCCCTTGCCGGGAACGGTCTGGACCCAGTTGCTTTCCTTGCCGGCAGGAGCCCTGGGTCCAAAGTAGACGTCGATAGACCCGTCCGTGTTCGCGGTGAGTCCCTCGGTCTGGCTACTCATGCTGGGGAAGCGCTGGTCGGTCTGGATCTGGGAGCGGGTCTGGTCGCTGTAGAGGATGAGCGACCAGAAGTCCTTGACCGGGACATTCGCGGGCAAGTGGAGCCGGTAGCTCTTGCCGCCGTCCAGTGGATCACCTTTGCTATCGCGTGCGGTCCAGGCGTACTGGGAGCCCTTGCCGATCAGCTTCTCTTCCATCGCCGGAGTGACAAGGATCGCAAGGTAGTAGTAGAAGGTGGCGGCGTCAAAATTCGCAACCCCGGGTGCGGCCTGGAACTGGTAACCGCCGGTGAAACCCAGCTGCCAGTTGCTGTTCTCGTAATAGTAAGCCGCTCTCTCCCGCGTATCGAAAAGCACAGTGCGCGCCGTGGCGTCGCCGATTGCCGCAGCGTCCGTCAGGATTTTTTTCATGCGGGCATCAGGTGCGAAGGGCTTGCCCTTTTCGATGCCAACCGACTGGAAGAAGCCGAGGGTGACCGGATCGAGGGACTCGGCCGGCTCCTGCTGTACCACCTCGTTCAACAGTTCCCAGAAGCGATAATCGGTGGGGAATACGGTATTGAAAGGTTGCCCCGACATGTCGATGAAGGTCGGCGGGGCCACTGCCTTGCCGGCCCCGGACAGGGGATAGATCCTGGTGAACTTCTTGACCAGTTCCACGCCGGGTGCCGGATCGCCATCGACCAGGAAACTGCGCCACGGAACCCACAGTCCGTAGGTCGGCGAATGCACCACGTAATAGCCCGGAGGCGCTTCGCCTTTGTAGCCTGGCGGCAGGAACAGGTACTTGCCGCCCTCGCCCTTGTCCGGCCCGGTGATGCCGACATCGATTACCCAGTGTTGCCACATGTCGTTGGCAGTCCCGAGTACCTTGGGGGGCACCTCGAGCACCAGTGGACCGTCCGCGAGATCCAGCCAGGTCCAGCTGTAGACGGTGTTGTCGTTGCCGGTGAGCACAATGCCCCGCGAGTCCAGCAGCTGCTCAAAAATGGGCACTACTGCGTTTGGCGGTCCCAGAGTGCGGAAGGCAGCGCGGTTGGCCGCCTGACTGACCGCCGGCATTCCCAGCAGGAAAGCCTGTACGGCGCGATTCAGGTCGAGATTATCCCACAGCTTGTCAGCCGTGGCCTTGTCTGGAAAACCGTCGAAGAACCTGAGCGTTCCGAGCGAGGTCTCGACCTTGTCTGGCGAGGCGACCCCGGGCGGCTCCGGTGTAGAGTACTGGTATTCAGGCTGTGCTGCTGCACCGGTCAAGGCCTGGGACCGTGCTGGCTGTGATGTGGCCAGGGCCGCGAGGGCAAGCGACAATGCCAGGCCGAAACCGGCTGTGGTTGATCCAGTTATCTTCATCTGATTAGCTCCTTAGGGTAGTTGAAGGGAAATGTCCCGTTGATGGGTGACCGCGCCTCCCCGGCGCCGGCTTTACACCCCCGCCAGCGGCCCCCAGATGTGGGTGAAGCAGCACTTCTCCAGTTCCGGGGTCTGCATACCGGCAGCCAGTGCGGCGGCCATGCGACGTTTGGCGGGGTCGCTGTGCACACTTTGCAGAAACAGTTCCTCCTCGCGCGCCATCTGCGCCGGCAGGCCGGTTTCGCCGGTGGCCACTGACTCCTTGGCCAGTGCGATGGTCTCCGCCGGGAAGCCCGCGATGCGGTAGGCCAGGCTATCGACAAAGAGATCCAGCTCGTTTGCCGGCAGTGCACGGTTGATATAACCGTAGCGTTCCGCCACTTCCGCGGAAAAGTCCGCGCAGCCCAGGATGATCTCCAGCGCCCGGCCGCGGCCCACCAGTTGGGGCAGGCGCACGGTACCACCGGCGCCCGGGATGATGCCGACCCCCACCTCGGGCTGACCCAATACACCCTTACCCAATGCCGCGAACCGCATGTCGCAGGCCAGTACCAGCTCGCTGCCGCCGCCCCGGCAACGGCCGGCGATCTTGGCGATGGTGACCATGGGGGTGGTGCGCAGACGGTCGAGCAGGGCGTGTATCATGCCCAGTTGTTCCGCTCGCGGCGGCGGCGCCGGGGGCAGCGTGGCAATGACGTTCAGGTCCGCGTGGGCGATGAAGAAGTCCGGGTTGGCGCTTTGCAGGACAACCACCTTGACTGCGCTATCCGCCTCCAGTTGATTCAGGGCTGCGTCCAGGTCGGTGAGCATCGCCATGTCCATCAGGTTCAGCTCGCCATAATCCAGCGTCAGGAAGGCCACCCCGCGTTCGCACTCGATCCGCAGCGTGGTGTAGTTGTGTTCGCTCATGACTGGTCGTCTCCTCGCTAGGGCATCAGGGGTTGCAGAAATCGAGTATAGGCCGAGGGGAACAGCCGTGGCAGCCAGAACAGCAGCCTGGCGTGACGGCCGGTGACAATGCGCCGCTTGCCGCGCCTCACTCCGGTGAGGATGGCGGCGGCACAGGTTTCCGGGCTGGTGCTCATCAGGCTGGGCGCTTTGGCTTGCATGGCCAGCTCGCGGGCGCCGCTGATAGCGGACATGCGCAGCCGCTTCTCAAAGCCCGTGCGGATGCCTCCCGGGTGGACGCAGACAGCGCGTACCCCGGTGCCTGCCAGCTCGGACCACAGGCTTTCGGTCAGGCCACGCACCCCGAACTTGCTCATGTTATAGGCGCTGTGGGTGGGATATCCCACCAGGCCGAACACACTGGAGAAATTGACGATGCAGCCCTCCCGCTGGGACAGCATGATCGGCAGGAAGGCCTTGGTGCCGTTCAGCACCCCTCCCAGGTTGATATCCAGCAGCCAGCGAATCTCCTCTATGGACTGGTTCTCGAAGGTGCCGATCAGCGTCGTGCCGGCATTGTTAAACAGGTAGTGCGCGCCGGCCAGTTCTGCCGCCACCGTTTGAGCATAGGCCATTACCGTCTCGCGCGATGCCACGTCCAGGATACAGCTGTGTACGTCCGTTCCCGGCGGCAACTGCCCGACCGTCTCCGCCAGGCCCTCTGCATTGATGTCGGACAGGGCCAGGCGCGCACCTGCGGCGGCCAGCGCACAGGCCAGTGCCCTGCCGATGCCGGAGCCGGCACCGGTGATGATAGCGACCTTGTCGCGAAACGAATTCATCGCATTTCTCCCCATCCCGACATTACCGCGTGCCGGCCGGAGCGGGGGCTTCGGCCAGTCCGGGCAGTTCGCTCGCCAGCTCGAAACCGGCACGCTCGCGGCCGACGTCTTTCTTGTACGGCGCTACCGGGCCGCTGAGCAAAAAGGGCAGGGGTATGCGGCGCTGGGCGCTGGTAAAGCCCACGGTGCCTATCCCGAGGTATTGGCCCTCCTCGACCCGGCGCACCTCGTCGACCATGTGCACAAAACCGCAGATCGAGTGAAAGGCGCGGTAGACCAGCTGGTAGGCGGGTTTGCCATCAAAGCGCGAGGGCGCGATGAGTGTCACCATGGGGCCCTGGACGGTGTCCCGACCGAAGTTGCGCAGGGTGTTGTAGCCGCGCCCGCTGTCCGGCCCGGTCGACCGGAACGACTTTGACTGCCATTTGCCGAACAGCAGCGGGTTATTGGTGAACAGCGCACTGACCAGGGTCGAGACCGGGCCGGGCTGGCGCAGCTGTTGGCCGCGGAACTCGCCGTTCATCTCCTCCAGGGTGGGGCATTCAAGCCCCCTGAACAGTTGCAGCAGTTCCGGCGTGCTCATTTGCGTCAAATCTTTCATTCACGTTCTCCCGTCAGTTGGGCCCGCGCAGCCATGCGCCGTCGCCACTATTCAAGGCCCATCTCCTTGCACAACAGCTTGTCCAGTGTCCGGTCGCCCAGCGCCCGCGGGGCATGGACCATCCAGGTCAGGGGGTAGCGGGTCTTCGGGCGTCGCGCGGTGATCGCCTCGTGGATGGCATCGCTGACCACTTCCACCGGCTTGCCTGTTCGTACCATTTTGTCGAGTATCTCAGGCAGGCCGGCCAGGGCCTCCGCATAATCCGTGTCGTTATAGCGCGCGTCCGCTCCGGCGGCTTTTTCCCAGATCGGGGTGCGGATGCTGCCCGGTTCGATGGCGATCACCTCGATACCGTACATCCGCAGCTCCCGGCGCAGCCCGTCGTTGAGGGCTTCCACCGCGTGCTTCGATGCGCCGTAGGCGCCGACGAAGGGAAACACCAGGCGGCCGCTGATGGAGCTGAGATTAACGATGCGCCCCGGCGGGTGGGGGCAGTTATTGCGGGCTCCCAGCAGTGGCAGGAAGGCCTGGGTGACCGCGAGCAGCCCGAGCACATTCACCTCGAGCATCTGGCGGAGTTCGGCCACGGGCATGTGCATCAGCGGTCCGGCGCCGGAGACACCCGAATTGTTCACCAATGCCCGCAGGCCCTGGTCGCCAACAGCTTCTGCGACCTGCTGGGCGGCCGCGGCAATCGCCGGCTCATCGGTAACGTCGAACAGCAGGGGTGTGAAATCCGCCCCCAGTTCCTGGCTGACCTTGTCGGCGTCGGTCTGTTTACGCACGCTGCCGAACACCCGGTAATCGCGCTCGATCAGCAGGCGGGCGGCATCGAAGCCGATACCGGTAGATACTCCGGTGATAAGTGCATTGGGCTTCATAGGTTTCTTCCTCGAGTCAAAAGCCGAAAACTTTGGCGAACAGTGCAGGGTAGGCATCCGGCAGCAGGCGCGCCAGCCAGTCGACGCTGGAGGAGCGATAGCCGGTGACAACGCGGCGCTTGCCGCGGCGAATACCCTTGAGAATGTCGGCGGCGCAGCGCTCCGGCGGGGTGCGCAGGGTGCGCTTGTTCACCGCGTCCATCCGCGCTTCAATCTCCCCCGCTGTGGCACAGCGCCGGCTGGCCTGATCGATGTTGGTACGAATGCCGCCGGGATGAATGCACATGGCGCGCACCCCGGTGCCTTCCAGTTCGGACCAGAGGCTCTCGGTCATCCCCCGCACGGCGAATTTGGCAATGTTGTAGCTGCTCAGCGCCGGCATGCCCATCAGGCCCGCGATACTCGACATATTGACGATGCAGCCCTCGCGCTGGGACAGCATGATCGGCAGGAAGGCCTTGGTGCAGTAAATTACGCTCCACAGGTCCAGGTCGATCAGCCACTGCATCTCGTCCAGGCTCTGGTGTTCAAAGCTGCCCAGCAGGGCGCTGCCGGCGTTATTGATGAGCAGGTGCGCACCGCCGAAATCGTCTCTGACAGCTTCCGCGTGGGCGAACACTGCCGCCTGCGACGTCACATCCAGGGGATAGCTCCTGACCCCTGTTCCCGGGGGTAGCAGGTGCCCGGTCTCGCGCAGCGAGCGTTCGTCTATGTCGGATATCGCCAGCCGGGCCCCCTCGGTGGCGAGGGCAATGGCAAGCGCTCGCCCGATACCGGAGCCCGCGCCGGTAATGACCGCGACCTTGTCGGTGAAATTGCGCATCGCGGTGTGCTCCCGGTGATGGGTTGTGTGCGTATTGTTTTCCTTTTTGGAGCGAGCCATTTACCATTTACGGCCAATCTTTTATCTTTTAACGTACTTTGGTATTCAACTGGGGGTAGTGGGATGACGGTGGGTTCCGGCGGACGGGCGCCATCGCGTGATTCCTCCGCGCAGCGGCGGGCGATTGATGAGCCCAGTGTGCCTATTGCGTCCGTGGCCAGTGGGCCACGGCTACTGCTCGACGCCGGCGTGGACCCCGCGGGGGTTGCCGTGGCTGCCGGACTGGACCCGGGCTGGTTCGGGGATCCCGCCGTCACCATCAGTTTCGTCCAGATGGGGCATTATCTGCAGGCGTGCGTCTACGCGACCCGGGACGAGACCTTTGCCGTTCGCCTCGGTCTGGCAGAGGGCGCAGGCGCGCTCTATACCGTCGGTTACCTGGCGCGCCACTCCACCGATGTGCGCACCGCCCTGTCCACGCTGAAAACCTACCTGCACCACTTTGGCGGTGAGCTTTCACTCGACCAGGGGCAGGGGCGTGCCTGGTTTGAGTACCGCTTCCTGTTTCCCGACCTGGAAGGCGCCGGCCTTGTCAGCGAGGGGGGCGTGGGAATCGGCGTGGCCTTCCTGAGGCAGTTGTGCGGCCGCTACTGGCGTCCCGACGAGGTCCGGATTTCACGCCGGAGGCCGGCGCAGCCCGCCCGGTGGCGGCAGTGCCTGCAGGCGCCGGTCCTGTTCGGGGGCAGTAGCAACATGGTCGTGTTCCCGGCCCGGTGGCTGGACCACCGGGTGGAGCGGGCTGATGCCGATTTGCGGCAAATCCTGCAGGCGCAGGTCTCGGCGCTTGAGGCGGCACATGGGGCCGATTATCCCTCGCGGGTGTGTTCGGCCCTTCGCGCCTGCCTGCTCATCGGCGACGTATCGGTGCGCGAGGTGGCCGGCCGGCTCGCCACCAGCCCGCGCACCCTGCGCCGGCGCCTGGCGGCCCGCCAGACGAACTTCGACGAACTGCGGGACCGGGCTCGCCTGGAAACCGCGTGCCACCTGCTGGAAAATTCGGAGGCCTCCATCAGCCAGATCGCCGACCTGCTCGGCTATGCGCACGCCAGCGCATTGTCACGGGCGTTCCGCCGCTGGACCACGATGGCTCCGCGGGAGTGGCGGGCGCGAAGGACAGGTGCCGGTCGGTAAGGCCTGCAGCCGCCGTGTTGAAGCGGCCCGCCACAGAGCAGCCCAGCCATAGGTCAGGCCGACGCCGGCGGATCAGTTCTATCGTTTGCCAGCGCCGGGCAAACGCTGCTGGGGCGGGCAAAAACAGTCCTGAATCGGCCGGAAAATATACTGGAAATTCACCCTTGTTGCGGTTGACCCGGCAGGGGGGGCTACCTATAATGCACAGCCTCGAAATTGGGCCGGGACGACGAGATCGGCACAATGTGAAGCGCCAGAGGGGCCTTCACGGCGAGGAAGTTTTGATGCGGGGTGGAGCAGCCTGGTAGCTCGTCGGGCTCATAACCCGAAGGTCGTCGGTTCAAATCCGGCCCCCGCTACCAATTGATCACTGTCAGCTCCACGGACCGACAGTGTGACTATGAAAAAGCCCCTTTTTAGGGGCTTTTTCATACGTGGAGAAACGTTTCCGGCCATGGCGACCAAAGACCAGCAGATAACTGACTTGCTGCGCGCTACCGTAGATGCCCTGGGGTTTGAGCTCTGGGGTGTCGAGTATTTGTCCCAGGGGCGACACAGTATCCTGCGCGTCTATATCGACGCCGAAAACGGCATCACCGTCGAGGACTGCGCGCGAGTCAGTGAGCAGGTGGGAAGTGTGCTGGATGTGGAAGACCCGATTACCGGCGAGTACACGCTGGAGGTGTCTTCCCCGGGGATGGATCGCCTGTTGTTCAGGCTGGACCAGTACCCGGGCTTCGTGGGAGAGACCGTGGAGTTGCGTTTGCGCTCGCCGTTTGAGGGGCGGCGCAAATTCAAGGGAGTTTTGACAGGCATAGAGGGTGAGGACGTGGTGATCCGGGTTGACGATCACGAGTACCTGTTACCCCACAGCGCCATTGACAAGGCGCGGATACAACCCCGCATATAACGCGGCAAGTGAACAGGCGAGGCTTGAGATGACAAAGGAAATTCTGCTGGTGGCTGAGGCCGTATCCAACGAGAAGGGGGTGTCCGAGGACATCATCTTCGAGGCGATCGAGCTGGCGTTGGCAACGGCCACCAAGAAGCGGTACGACGAGGACGCGGAAATCCATGTCACTATCGACCGCAAGACCGGCGACTATGTCACTGTGCGTCGCTGGCTGGTGGTGCCGGATGACGAAATGGCGCTGCTCGGTACCCAGTTGACCACTGAGGAGGCGATTGAGATGGATCCGGCGCTGAAGCCGGGTGATATCCATGAGGAGAAGGTTGAGAACGTCGGCTTCGGCCGCATCGCCGCCCAGACCGCCAAGCAGGTGATTGTGCAGCGCGTACGCGATGCCGAGCGCGCACAGGTGGTTGAGCAGTACAAGAGCCGGGTGGGTGTGCTGGTGGCTGGCACCGTGAAAAAAGTCACCCGTGATAATGTCATCGTCGACCTGGGCAATAATGCCGAAGGGCTATTGCCGCGCGACCAACTGGTGGGCCGCGAGACATTCCGGGTCAATGACCGCGTTCGCGCTATTCTCAAGGAGATCAGCGAGGAGGGCCGCGGGCCCCAGTTGATTCTCAGTCGCTCCTGTCCTGAGATGCTGATCGAGCTGTTCAAGATAGAAGTGCCGGAGATCGCCGAGGAGGTCATCCAGATCCGCGCCGCCGCGCGCGACCCGGGCTCCCGGGCCAAGATCGCAGTAAAGACCAACGACCAGCGTATCGACCCTGTCGGTGCGTGCGTCGGCATGCGCGGCTCGCGGGTACAGGCCGTTTCGAATGAGTTGGACAACGAGCGCGTGGATATCGTGCTGTGGGATGACAATCCCGCGCAACTGGTTATCAACGCCATGTCGCCGGCCGAGGTGGAGTCCATCGTGGTGGACGAGGACAGCGGCACCATGGATGTGGCTGTGTCGCAGGATAACCTGGCCCAGGCTATCGGCCGTTCAGGCCAGAATGTGCGCCTGGCCAGCGAGCTGACCGGCTGGACTATCAATGTCATGAGCCTGGAAGATGCAGCCGACAAGCACGAGGCCGAAGCGGGGCAGGTGATACAGCTGTTTGTGGAGCAGCTGGATATCGACGAGGAAGTAGCCGAAATCCTGGTGGAAGAGGGTTTCACTACTCTGGAAGAAGTGGCGTATGTGCCGTTGGAGGAGATGACCGCTATCGAAGGCTTTGATGCGGACATCGCCACCGAGCTGCGGGCAAGGGCCAAGGATGCGCTGCTCACCCAGGCGATCGCCTCGGAAGAGCAACTCGGTGAGCGTGAGCCGGCCGAAGACCTGCTTACCATGGACGGTATGGATCGCCACCTGGCCTATATTCTTGCCAGCCGCGAGATCGTCACCATGGAAGACCTGGCGGAACAGGGGGTCGACGACCTGATGGATATTCCGGATATGACAGAAGAACGCGCGGGTGAATTGATTATGACCGCGAGAGCACCCTGGTTTGCCGAGGCGGAATAGTACGCTGACACAGCAGGCTTGAAGGCATACAGACAGGGTACCAAGGAGAATACTGAATGGCGCAGGTGACAGTACAGCAACTCGCAGAGGTGGTGGGCGCGTCCGTTGATCGTCTGTTGATGCAGATGAAAGAGGCGGGATTGCCACACTCGGCTGCCGGGGAAGCTGTGTCCGATGTGGACAAGCAGACACTGCTGGCCTTTTTAAAGCGTAGCCACGGCGAGTCGGAGGCCGCTCCCAGGCGTATTACCCTGAAGCGCAAGACTATCAGCACGCTGCGCACTTCCAGTTCCCAGGGCCGGAAAACGGTCAATGTCGAGGTGCGGAAAAAACGCACCTACATCAAGCGCGACCCGAATGAACTGGCCGCAGAGGCGGCGGGACAGGAGCTGGAGGAACTGCAACCCCAGCAGGAGCCCGTTGAAGCCGGCGCCAACACCGAGGCCGCGCCCCACGCCACTGAAGAACCGGTGGTGTCGCAGGAGCCGGTAGCGGCCGAAGCCCCGGTTGAGCAGGAATTCGTCGAGGAAGATCTCTCCAGTGTCGACCCCGAAATATTGCGCCAGCGTGCGGCCGAACGGCGTAAGCTGAAGGAGGCCGAGGAAGCCGCGGCTCGCCAGGCGGCACTGGCTGCGCGCAAGGAAGAGGAAGATCGTCGCAAGGGAGAACCGGCAGCGCGCGCGGGCGATTCCGCCAAAGACGATGTCAAGCGGCCCAAGCGCCTGCACGAAGCGCGTACGCCTGCCCAGGAAGACGAGCAACGACGCAAGCAGCGCGGCAAGCTGGATCGCACCACACCCCTGGCACGGGGCAAGAAGCGGGCACACAATCTGTCCCTTTCCGATCTTGAGGCAGCGGAATCGGGTCTGGCCCGTCGCCGCGGCGGCCGCAAGAAAATCAAGGCGTCTCACGCCGAGCACTCCAGGCACGGATTTGAAATGCCCACCGAGAGAAAGGTACACGAAGTTCAGCTGGCGGATATGATTTCCGTCGGCTCGCTGGCACAGCAGATGTCAGTCAAGGCAGGAGAGGTCATCAAGGAATTGATGAAGCTCGGCGTGATGGCCAACATCAACCAGTTGATCGATCGGGACACCGCGATTCTAGTGGTGGAAGAGCTCGGTCACATACCCAAGCTGGTGAGTGCCGACGTGCTGGAAGAAAAGCTCGAGGAAACGCTGTCGCTGCAGGAAGGCACCCAGGAGGCCAGGGCGCCGGTAGTGACAGTGATGGGTCACGTCGACCATGGTAAGACGTCGCTGCTCGACTACATTCGCAAGAGCCGGGTGGCTTCAGGTGAGGCCGGCGGGATTACCCAGCATATCGGCGCATATCACGTTGAAACCGACCACGGCATGATTTCCTTCCTGGATACTCCGGGCCACGCGGCCTTTACCGCGATGCGGGCGCGTGGCGCCAGGAGCACGGACATCGTCATCCTCGTGGTGGCGGCCGATGACGGGGTAATGCCGCAAACTATCGAGGCTGTGCAGCATGCGCGCGCGGCCGGCGTTCCGCTGATTGTTGCGGTGAACAAAATGGACAAGGAGGGTGCCGATCCGGAGCGCGTCAAGAATGAGCTTGCCGCCCAGGAGGTCATTCCCGAGGCCTGGGGTGGCGACACCCAGTTTATCAATGTCTCAGCCCTGACCGGCGACGGTGTGAGTGAATTGCTGGATGCCGTGCTGCTGCAGGCCGAGGTGCTGGAATTGACCGCCGCCCGGGACGTCCCGGCGCAGGGCATCGTTATTGAATCCCGGCTCGACAAGGGCCGCGGCCCCGTGGCGTCGCTGTTGATCCAGTCAGGTACGCTGCGCCGGGGCGATGTCGTGCTGGCTGGTACCCAGTTCGGCCGGGTGCGCGCAATGCTGGACGAAAACGGCCAGCCGATAGAAGAGGCTGGCCCCAGCATCCCGGTGGAAATCCTGGGCCTGAATGGCACCCCGGACGCCGGTGACCAGTTTGCCGTGGTCGAAAGTGAAAAGCGCGCGCGCGAAATCGCCGATTCCCGCCATACCAAGATCCGCGACAGCAAGCTGCAGCGCCAGCAGGCGTCCAAGCTGGACAATATGTTCGAGAGCATGACGGCTGGTGAACGCAAGACGCTCAATGTCGTGCTCAAGGCGGACGTTCGCGGTTCACTGGAGGCCATCCAGTCTGCCCTGATGGAACTGGGCAACGACGAGGTGCAGGTAAATATCGTGGTGGGCGGCGTCGGCGGCATCACCGAAACCGATGTCAACCTGGCCGTGACGTCTGGCGCAGTCATATTCGGCTTTAACGTTCGCGCAGATGGCGCGGCGCGCAAGCTGGTAGAAAACGAGGGCGTGGACCTGCGTTACTACAACATCATCTACAACCTGATAGATGATGTGAAGGCGGCCCTGACCGGTATGCTCGCGCCGGAACTGCGCGAGGAAATCCTGGGTATCGCCGAGGTTCGCGACGTATTCAGTTCACCCAAGTACGGGCAGATCGCCGGCTGTATGGTGATCGAGGGAACTGTTTATCGCTCCAAGCCGATTCGCGTGTTGCGTGACAGCGTGGTGATATACCAGGGCGAGCTCGAATCCCTGCGTCGCTTCAAGGATGACGCCAGCGAAGTCCGCAATGGCATGGAGTGCGGTATTGGCGTGAAGAACTACACCGACGTCAAGGTGGGTGACCAGATCGAGGTATTTGAAGTCAAGGAGATCGCTCGCTCCCTGTAGGGGGCGAACCCTGCGATGGCAAAGGAATACAGCCGTACCCAGCGGGTCGCTGACTACCTCCAACGCGAGCTGGCGGCGCTGATCCAGCACGAAGTGCGCGACCCCCGGGTGGGGATGGTCAGCATTACCGGCGTGAATGTGAGCCGGGACCTTGGTCACGCCAGGATCTATGTGACGGTGCTGGGCTGTGACACGGCAGAGGACGCTGGTGACTCGCTCGAAGCCCTCAACAAGGCGGCGGGCTTCCTGCGCTCCCAGCTGTCCTGCGACAGCTCGATGCGCAGCGTGCCGCAGCTGCGGTTTTATTTTGACAGCAGCGTGGGGCAGGGTCGTCACCTGGAAGACCTGATCCGGCGGGCCGCCGATGCCGACAGGCACCTGGGGCTGCGTGACGAGGAACCCGGAGAGGAACAGTAGCCTGTGGCCAGGCAGCGCCGCGGCCGCACGCTCGATGGTATTCTGGTACTGGACAAGCCCGCGGGGGTGAGTTCGAATCGCGCCCTGCAAATGGTAAAGCGCCTGTACGGCGCGGCGAAGGCGGGGCACACCGGTAGCCTGGATCCGCTCGCGACCGGGGTCTTGCCGCTGTGTTTTGGCGAGGCGACAAAATTTTCGCAGTTCCTGCTGGATGCGGACAAGGCCTATGAGAGCACCTTCGCACTGGGCGTTGCCACCGACACCGGCGACGCCGAAGGCCAGGTTTTGGCGACCAGGGATGCGTCGGGGATTACCCCGGAAGACGTAGCCCTGGCGCTGGAGAATTTCAGGGGGGAGATCGAGCAGGTCCCCTCCATGTATTCGGCGCTGAAGCACCAGGGCCAGCCCCTGTACAAACTGGCCCGCCAGGGCAAGGAAGTTGAACGCAAGGCGCGCCGGGTTGTCATAAAGCAACTTGAGTTGCGCGCCTTTCGCGACGGGCCGCAGGCAGAGGTGGATATTTACCTCGAATGCAGCAAGGGGACCTACGTGCGGTCAATAGCCGAGGACCTGGGTGGCATGCTGGCGGTTGGCGCCCACGTGACCAGGCTGCGCCGGACCAGAGCGGGTCCCTTCGGGCTCGGTGACAGCGTCACCGTGGCTACCCTGGAGGCTCTGCATGCGGATAACCGTATCGCCGCCATGGACGCTTTGCTGCAACCCGCTGACGCGGCTGTGGACAGCCTGCCGCTGGTTCGGCTGAGCGAGTCAGGCGGCTTTTATATACGCCAGGGGCAGCCGGTTTTGGTGCCAAACGCGCCCTGCGATGGTATGGTGCGCGTCGCTCTGGAAACCGGCGAGTTTCTGGGGATTGGAGAGATATTGGACGACGGGCGCGTGGCGCCGCGTCGACTGATAGTCACCGGAGGGTGACGCGAACCTGTCTGTTAATCTGCACGGACAGGCTCTTGTTACTAACGACGGGTGGACGCACTACCCAGGGCAGATTCAATAGAGGAAATCAACATGGCTTTAATTGCTGAACGTAAGGCAGAGATCGTAAAAGAGTATCAGGTAGGCGAGGGCGACACGGGGTCCCCGGAAGTACAAGTGGCACTGCTGACCGCGAACATTGAGCAGCTGCAGGGGCATTTCCAGTCGCACAAGCACGATCACCACTCACGCCGCGGCCTGATCCGCATGGTAAACCAGCGCCGCAAATTGCTGGACTACCTCAAGCGCAAGGATGTCGCGCGCTACACCAGCCTGATCAAGCGACTGGGTCTGCGTCGATAAGCTGTACTCAATACCGGGGCCATAGGGTCCCGGTGTTCATATAAAGAATTGGAGAAAAATTGTGAATCCAGTAACTAAGACATTCCAGTACGGTGGCCAGACAGTCACCCTGGAAACCGGCCGTATCGCCAGGCAGGCTTCCGGGGCAGTACTTGTAACGGTCGAAAATACCTCGGTGCTGTGTACCGTGGTGGCTGAAAAAACCCAGCGCGAAGGTCGTGACTTCTTCCCCCTGGCAGTGCACTACACTGAAAAAACCTATGCAGTGGGCAAGATTCCGGGCGGGTTCTTCAAGCGTGAGGGCCGTCCCAGTGAAAAAGAGACCCTGACTTCGCGCCTGATAGACCGTCCCATCCGCCCGCTGTTCCCGAAGGGCTTTATGAACGAAGTGCAGGTCATCTGCACCGTGATGTCCGCGGACAAGCATATCGATCCGGATATCCCCGCCATGATCGGCACCTCGGCGGCCCTGGCTGTTTCCGGCTGCCCTTTCAAGGGCCCGATCGGCGGTGCCCGCGTCGGCTTCAGTGAAGAGCATGGCTACCTGCTGAACCCCACTTACGCGCAACTGGCCGACAGCAAGCTCGACATGGTAGTTGCCGGTACCAGGGACGCGGTACTGATGGTGGAGTCCGAAGCCAGGGAGTTGACCGAAGACCAGATGCTGGGCGCGGTACTGTTCGCCCACCAGGAAATGCAGGTGGTCATCCAGGCGATCAACGAACTGGTTGCCGAAGCCGGCAAGCCCCGCTGGGAGTGGGAAGCCGCCGCGGTCGACCAGGACCTGCTGGCCGCTGTGGAAAGCCAGGCGAAAACCGAACTGGGCGAAGCCTACCGCATCACTGACAAGGCCGCCCGCTATGAGCGTGTCGGCGCCATCCGCACTGCCTGCGTTGAAGCGCTGGCAGTGGAGGGAGGCCCCTCAGCGGACACGATCAAGGACGTTTTCAAGAGCGTCGAGAAAAGCCTGGTGCGCAAGCGCATCCTCGCCGGTGAGGCCCGCATCGACGGTCGCGATAACCGCACCGTGCGCCCCATCGCCTGCGAAGTCGACCTGTTGGCTAAAGTGCACGGTTCCGCCCTGTTCACCCGTGGCGAGACCCAGGCTATTGGCGCTGTTACCCTCGGCTCTACCCGCGATGCACAGATTATCGATGCGCTTGAAGGCGAGCGCCGTGACCCGTTCATGCTGCATTACAACTTCCCTCCCTACTCGGTAGGTGAGGCTGGCCGGGTTGGTTTTACCGGCCGTCGCGAAGTCGGACACGGCCGCCTGGCCCGTCGCAGCCTGGCGGCAGTGCTGCCGAGCGCCGATGAATTCCCCTACACCATTCGCGTGGTTTCGGAGATTACCGAGTCCAATGGTTCCAGCTCCATGGCTTCTGTCTGCGTGGGCTCCCTGGCGCTGATGGCTGCCGGCGTGCCGCTGAAGGCACCGGTGGCCGGTATCGCCATGGGCCTGGTCAAGGAGGGCAACCAGTTTGCGGTCCTGACCGACATCCTGGGCGACGAGGATCACCTCGGCGACATGGACTTCAAGGTAGCCGGCACTGCCGAGGGCGTCACCGCCCTGCAGATGGACATCAAGATCGAAGGCATCAACGAGCAGATCATGGAAGTGGCGCTGCAGCAGGCACAGACCGCGCGCCTGCACATCCTCGGGCAGATGAACCAGGTGCTGGCGACTGCCCGTACCGTGACCTCTGAAAATGCGCCCAGCATGGTGACCCTGAAGGTCGATTCCGACAAGATCCGTGACATCATCGGTAAGGGCGGCGCAACTATCCGCTCCATCACCGAGGCGTCCGGCGCCACAGTTGATATCGACGACGACGGCACCGTGCGCGTGTTCGGCCAGGATATGGCAGCCCGCGATGCGGCTGTGGCCATGATCCTGGAGATCACCGCCGAGGCGGAAGTGGGTGCTGTCTACACCGGCACCGTGGCGCGGATTGTCGATTTCGGCGCGTTCGTCAACATCCTGCCCGGCAAGGACGGCCTGGTGCACATTTCCCAGATCGCCAATGAGCGAGTGGAGAATGTGTCCGACTACCTGAAGGAAGGCCAGGAAGTGCAGGTCAAAGTCATGGACGTGGACCAGCGCGGCCGCATCAAGCTCTCCATCAAGGAGTTGCTGGAAGACGATGGCCAGGCTGAAGAGTCAGCTGTTGAGGCAGACGCCGAGTAATCGGCCGCACACCTCGCCGCAGTAAAAAAGGGGCGCACCGCGAGGTGCGCCCCCTTCTTTTATGTGCGGGCTAACATAGGGGTCGAGAAAGGGGCTATTTCGGGCGATTCGCCACCAGGCTGTCAACCACGGAGGGGTCGGCCAGGGTGCTGGTGTCTCCCAGGCTGCCCAACTCGTTCTCGGCGATCTTGCGCAGGATACGGCGCATGATTTTGCCGGAGCGGGTTTTGGGCAGGCCCGGCGCCCACTGGATGATGTCCGGCTTGGCTATGGCCCCGATCTCGCGTACGCACAGGGCGATGAGTTCGGCCCGCAGTTCCTCGGTGGGCTCGACGCCCTGCATCGGGGTCACATAAGCATAGATGCCCTGGCCCTTGATGTCGTGGGGGAAGCCCACCACCGCCGCCTCGGCGATTTTCTCATGCAGCACCAGCGCACTCTCGACCTCGGCGGTGCCCATGCGGTGGCCCGAGACGTTGAGCACGTCGTCCACCCGCCCGGTGATCCAGTAGTAGCCGTCCTTATCGCGGGTGGCGCCGTCCCCGGTGAAATAGTAGCCGGGATAATGGCTGAAATAAGTATCTATCATGCGCTGGTGGTCGCCGTAGACGCTGCGAATCTGGCCAGGCCAGGACGCCTTTACCACCAGGTAGCCGGCACCTGCCCCCTCAAGTTCGGAGCCGTCTTCATTGAGCAGTGCCAGTTCCACGCCGAAGAAAGGCACCGTGGCCGAGCCGGGCTTGAGCGCCGTCGCACCCGGCAGAGGGGTGATCATGTGGCCGCCGGTTTCGGTCTGCCACCAGGTATCCACGATGGGGCAGCGGGAGTCGCCCACTACCTCGTAGTACCAGTTCCAGGCCTCCGGGTTGATCGGCTCCCCCACGGTACCCAGCAGGCGCAGGCTGGTGCGGGCACTGCGCTTGACCGGTTCATCGCCCATTGCGTGCAGGGCGCGGATGGCCGTTGGCGCGGTATAGAAAGTATTGACCTGGTGCTTGTCCACGACCTCCCAGAAGCGCCCGGCGTCGGGGTACGTGGGCACGCCCTCGAACATCAGTGAGATAGCCCCATTGGCCAGGGGGCCGTAGACGATGTACGTGTGCCCCGTCACCCAGCCGACATCGGCGGTGCACCAGTAGACCTCGCCCTCGCGATAGTCGAATACGTACTTGAAGGTCATGGCCGCCTGCAGCAGGTAGCCCCCCGTGGTGTGGAGCACGCCCTTGGGCTTGCCGGTGGAGCCGGACGTGTAGAGAATGAACAGGGGGTCTTCCGCGTCCATGGCTTCCGGCGGGCATTCGCCGGCGGCGGCGCCCGTCGCCTCGTGATACCAGACATCCCGGTCGGGCTGCCAGGCCACGTCGGCGCCCGTGCGGCGCACCACCAGGCAGGTGTGGACATTGGGGCAGGCCTCGAGTGCCTTGTCGGCGTTCACTTTCAGGGGAATTGCCCGGCCGCCACGCACGCCTTCGTCCGCGGTGATCAAAGTCTGGCAATCGGAATCCAGTATGCGGTCTTTGAGCGCCTCCGGCGAAAAGCCGCCAAACACCACCGAATGGACGGCGCCAATGCGGGTGCAGGCCAGCATGGCATATGCCGCTTCGGGAATCATAGGCATATAGATGCAAACGCGGTCGCCCCGGCGTACCCCGCGCGCCTTGAGTGCGTTGGCGAGCCTGCAGACCTCATCCTTGAGCTCGGCGTAGGTGATGTGCCGGCTATCCGCGGGGTTATCACCCTCCCAGATGAAGGCGGTCTGGCTGGCCCGTTGCGGCAGGTGCCGGTCTATGCAGTTGTAGCTGACATTGAGCTTGCCGCCGGCGAACCATTCGGCCTCGCCCTTGACGAAGTCGTAGCTGACCACCTTGTCCCAGGGTTTGTCCCAGGACAGGAACTCGCGCGCCATGTCGTCCCAGAAGCCTTCGCGGTCGTGGATTGAGCGTTGGTACATCTCCTGGTATCGCCCGGCGTTAATATGGGCGTCCTGGAAGTTGGCTGGAACCGGGTGGATAGGAAATTCAGACATGGCGACTATTCCCCTGAGCGTTTATGGGTGAGTCTGGGATAATACTGGGCTGACCGGTGTAAGCAAGCCGACCAAGGTCGAAAGCGGGTAAAGGCCGGCAGCGGGTGGCCTGCGCGGGGGCTAGTGCCCGTCTGCCAACATGCCCCAGTCGGAAACCGGGTTGAGGGCCAGGCGCACGTTGTCAATCAGGCGGGTGGAGCCCAGTCGCGCGGCTGCCAGGATGGCGATCTCCTCGGTATCGGCAGTGACCGGTCGCAGGGTGCTGGCATCGCGAATGGCGAAATAATCGGGCTCCAGTCCCGCCTTCAGCAATTTCATGCGGGCGTGCGACTCCAGTTGCAGGAAGTTGTCAAAACCACAGGCAATAGCTTCGCGGCAGCTGTTCAGGGTCTGGTGAATCACCGGTGCGATATGGCGCTGTTCGGGAGACAGGTAGCCGTTGCGCGAGCTCTTGGCGAGGCCGTCTTCGTCCCGGGTGGTCGCGACGCCGACAATCTGCACCGGTATGCACAGGTCCCGGACCATTTTGCGGACGATGGACAGCTGCTGGAAATCCTTCTCGCCGAATACCGCGAAGTCCGGCTGCACGATGTTGAACAGTTTCGCCACCACGGTGGTCACACCGTCGAAGTGGCCGGGTCGACTGCTGCCGCAGAGGGTGTCAGACAGGTCGGGCACCCGCACCTGGGTCTGGGTGGACATGCCCTCGGGGTAAATTTCCGTGACTTCGGGTGCGTACAGCACCTGCACGCCCTCGCTGAAAAGCTTTTCCTTGTCCGCCGCCATGGTGCGGGGATAGGCATCGAGGTCTTCGTTGGGGCCGAATTGCAGGGGATTCACGAAAATACTGACCACCACCACGTCGCACAGCGCTCGCGCCTTGCGCACGAGATTGAGGTGGCCCTCATGAAGGTTGCCCATCGTCGGAACGAAGGCAATGCTCTGGCCGCGTTGGCGAAAGCGCTGAAGGGCGGATTGTAACTGCGCGTTGCTGCTGTAAGTTCGCATATCGACCTCATCCCTCAAGTGCGGAACGGTGATGCTAAACAAATAGAATTCACGGGCTTGCCAACCTCCGGGGTCACCAAACCGCCGGGGGATCGGAAGTATGAACCAAGGTCCGGTACCCGGCAACGACATTTTAGGAAAAATTCACACGGTTTGTTACCAAAAGAAGCAGTTATTGTGCGGGTGACATAACCAAAAATTATATGTAAGTGCACACTTAAGCTTGTTGGCCATCGTTGCCGCTGCGATTGGAGGGCCGACAGCGCCCCGGATCAGCATGGAAGCCCAGGCCGGCCCGCCTTACCGGTAGGAATGGTCTTCGGTGGGGTAGGTGCCGGCCTTGACGGCGTCGACGAACGCTTTCAGGGCGCCCTGGATCGTGCTCTGGCCCTCCATGAAATTCTGGACAAAGCGGGCGGTGTGGGCGGTGAGACCCAGCAGGTCGTGCATGACCAGGACCTGGGCGTCGGTGCCCGGGCCCGCCCCGATACCGATAACGGGAATGTCCAGCTTGCGGCTGATGTCGGCGGCGAGATTGGCCGGAACGCATTCCAGCACCAGCAGGCTGGCGCCCGCATCCTTGATCTCCACCGCATCGGCGAGGATGGACTTGGCCTCCTTGGGTGTGCGGCCCTGGACCTTGAAGCCGCCAAAGGTATTCACTGACTGGGGGGTAAGGCCCAGGTGAGCGCAGACCGGGATACCGCGTTCCACCAGTTTGCTGATGGTCCCGCTCAGCCAGGTACCGCCCTCCATTTTCACCATCTGCGCCCCGGCCTGCATCAACCGGGTGGCGTTCGTCATGGCCTGGTCGGGGGTGGTGTAGGTCATGAACGGCATGTCGGCGATGACCAGTGCCCCGTTCGCCGCCCGGCACACGCATTCGGTGTGGTAGCTCATGTGGTCCATGGTGACAGGGATGGTGCTGTCGTGGCCCTGCAGCACCATGCCCAGGGAGTCACCTACCAGCATGGTCTCCGCGCCGGCCTCACTGATGATCCGGGCAAAGGTGGCGTCATAGGCCGTGATGCAGACGAACTTTTCCCCCGCGGCTTTCATTTTGCCCAGGGTGCTTATGGTTACCTTGGCCATTGGGTTATCCGAAAAAAGTGGGGTTGAAGTAGTGGCGACCGCTGCGAATCTCGAGCAGGTAGTCCACCAGCTGGATATAGTCGGCTTCGCTGTTCGCCAAATCAAGCTCGCTGGCATTGACGATGAGCAGAGGCGCGTCATCGTAATATAGAAAGAACTCACTGTACACTTCGTTCAGGCGCTCGAGATAGTCCCGTTCTATGCCCCTCTCGGCGGCAATTCCCCTATTTTCGATTCGCCCCAGCAGCACATCGGGGGCGGCCTGCAGGTAGATCACCAGATCGGGCCTGGGTGCATCGATGGTGAGTTGCTGATACACCTTCTGGTAAAGCTGGAACTCATCCCTGTCCAGGTTGACCCGGGCGAACAAGGGGTCTTTTTCTATCAGGAAATCGGCCACCCGCACGGGCTCGAAGATATCCGCCTGGCGCAGGTCGTGAATTTTCTGGGAGCGTTGGAACAGGAAAAATAACTGGGTGGCCAGGGCCGCCTGCTTGCGGTTGCGATAAAAGCGCTCCAGGAACGGATTCTCCTCGGCGTTCTCGAGCACAACCTGGTAGTTGAAGCTCGCCGCGAGGCGCTTGGCCAGCGTGGTTTTGCCCACCCCGATGGGGCCTTCCACGGCGATATAGGCAGGGGGCTTGCGCCCCTTCAGCGCGATCTCGATAGCCGTGGTCTCGGGCATCCGGCGTGTATCCCTCCGTTCATTCCACGTCCCCGGGGACGGTGTCATCCTGTATGAGCCTCTGCCCGGTTTTAACCAGGTCGCCGCGCGGGCATCGGGCGATCAATGTACCAAGATCTGTCCCGTCCGGCAGCACCCAATTTAGCCCGGCCACGTCCGCCAACGGGTATAGCACGAAATTCCGTTGCGCCAGCGCCGGGTGGGGGATGGTCAGCCGGGGGGTGGCGAGTTGGCGGTCACCGTAGAGCAGGATGTCCAGGTCCAGGCTGCGCGCGCCCCAGTGAACTGTGCGAACCCGCCCCTGGGCCAGTTCGATACCCTGCAGCGTCCCGAGCAGGTCCACAGGCTCTAGCGAGGTTTCCAGCCTGAGGACGGCATTGAGGTAGTCCGGTTGCACACCGGGACCGACGGCGGCGCTGCGGTAGGCGCTGGAGACCGCTGTTATCGCTGTGCCTGGCAGTTGCGCTATGGCGAGCAGCGCCTTGCGCAGCTGTCGCAGCGGGTCTTGCAGGTTGCTGCCCAGGCCAATAAAGGCCGTGGTCATGCCCTGTTGCTGGAGCGCCGGCGAGATCGGCGCCCGCCACCCCCCGGGCCTTTTTCCTGCGCGGCCTGCGCCAACCGCTGTTCCATGGGGAGTTGCTGGAATTCAGTCCACCAGCTGCCCAGGTCCCCGGTGTCCTCCCCGGCCTGCTCCCGCAGCAGCAGGAAGTCATAGGCTGCGCGAAAGCGGCGGTGGTCAACCAGCTCGGCGGCCTTGCGGCCGCGGCGGTTTTCCAGTCGCAGCTGGAATTCCCAGATTTCCCGCATGGGCTGGCTGAAGCGCTTGGGAATGGATATGTTGCGGGCCGCCTCTGAGATGGCTTCCTGGGCGGCGCTGTGCATGGCGGCCGGGGGCGGGTCGCCGCGCTCCTGCAATCGCAGTGCCTCGCGCTGCACCACCGGCCACAGCAGGGCGGCGAGGATGAAGGCCGGCGTGACCGGCTTGTCCTGTGCGATGCGCTGGTCGGTGCTCGCCATGGCGGCCCTTACCAGGGCATGCGCGACGGTGTGGCGGAGCATTTCCGCATAGCTGTCCGGAAACAGGTACAGCATCAGTTTGTGCCTGATCAGCATGTCAAACGTGGCGGCCGCATAACCGGACAGAAACAGCTTGAGGAATTCGTCGAACAGGCGGGCGGCGGGAATCTCCGCCAGCAGGTGTGCGCAGCCGGGAATGGCGCGAGCCGTGTGGGTGTCGATTTTGAATTCCAATTTGGCGGCAAAGCGCAGCACTCGCAGCATGCGCACCGGGTCCTCGGTGAATCGCACCGCCGGCTCGCCGATAATACAGATGCTGCGGCGTTCGAGGTCCTTGAGCCCGTGCACATGATCGAACACCTCGAAAGTGCCGGAATCGTAATACAGCGCATTGACCGTCAGGTCGCGCCGCACTGCATCCTCCTCCAGGGTGCCGTAAACATTGTCACGCAAGAGCAGGCCACTGGCTGACTGGCGGGAGTGGTTGCCACCCGATTCCGAACTGGGTTCAAGGTCGTTGTCGTGATGTCCGCGGAAGGTGGTGACCTCGATGATCTCCCGTCCGAAGCGCACGTGTACGATACGAAAGCGCCGGCCGATGATGCGGGAGTTGCGGAACAATGCATGCACGGTTTCCGGTGTTGCATCGGTGGCGATATCAAAGTCTTTCGGGTGCCCGCCGAGCAGCAGGTCGCGAACGGCGCCGCCCACCAGGTAGGCCTGGTGGCCACTGCCGCGCAGGCGTGCCATGACCTTGAGCGCGCCGTCGCTGATGTTTTTGCGGGATATATTGTGTTGATCCCTGGGAATGATATTCAAACGCTATTGAGCCCGTGTCTGTGAGGCGCGCAGTCTACCACAATTCGGATATTGGATTAGGGGAGGGGTATTGCGTTGGGGTGGGGTGAAAGAAGGGGAAAACAGTGTTTTCCCCATCCAGGTCTCACTTCGAGAATTATTGTTATTTCTTGAGTGCTGTTATTTTTATGGGCCATATAAAAATACAGGTTAACAAAATGCCCAAGTCGTTATCGCTTCCTGTTACCTGTTCCGGGTAGTCCCGGTAGCCGGTAAGCGCCGGCTCAAACCTACCTGCTCACCACGAAATTGAGGGGAAGCTTGCTTCCCCATCCAGGTCCATAGCCGAGCGTGTTATTTTTATTACGGTATTTGTTATTTTTATTCTTATTACCCGAGCTTAGTAATGCACGCCACGTGCCAGTAATTAAAATAACTATAATATTCATATGGTTATGGCTTTTAGACTCGTATCGCCCCCCGCCAGAATTCATGGCTTGTTACCTAACTACACCGCTTTGTGTAACGTGGACCGGTGCGGGTAACGTTCATTTTCCGCGTATGGCGGATTTCCTGGCCTGGCTGGCGACGCCGGGTCTGTTGCGTGGAATGCCCAATCGCTGGCGCCGCTCCCACAGGCATTTTCGACTGACGCCGAGTTTCTGCGCCAGTTCAGTCTCGCTCATGGAATCCTGGTGCTCCATGACGAAGCGCTGGAAGTAGTCTTCCAGGGACAGGTCTTCCAGCGGGTCGGAGTTGCCCGCGCTGGGCTTTCTCACGGTCGGGGCTATGCCCTGTTGGCCGCGTATACGGTTTATGTTGACCAGTTCCAGGTCGATGCCGAGCGCCTCGTTATCGATCTCATCGCTGTCAGACAGGATTACCGCGCGCTCTATGGCGTGTTCCAACTCGCGCACATTGCCTGGCCACTGGTAGGTGGTGATGGCCTGGATGGCCCGCGGCGACAGGCGCATCGGCTTTTTGCCCAGGCGCTCGACCTGTCCCTGCAGCATATTTTCGGCCAGGTGAAGGATGTCCTTGCCACGCTCCCGCAGAGGGGGGAGCGAAAGTTGCAGCACGTTGATCCGGTAAAACAGGTCCTGGCGGAACTCGCCCTCCGCCGCCAGGCTCTGCAGGTTGCGGTGGGTGGCGCAGATCAGGCGCACGTTGACCTTGCGCGAGTGGACCGAACCGATTCGCCGGATTTCCCCCTCCTGGATGAAGCGCAGCAGGCGGGCCTGCGCCTCCATTGGCAACTCGCCGATTTCGTCCAGGAACAGGGTGCCACCATCGGCGGCTTCGATGAGGCCCATGCGGCTGGCGTTGGCGCCGGTGAAAGCCCCTTTTTCATAACCGAACAATTCCGACTCGATCAGGGTATCCGGAATGGCGGCACAGTTCACCGAGATCAGTATCTTGTCGCCCCGCGTGCTGTGGCGGTGGACGCTGCGCGCGACAATCTCCTTGCCGGTACCTGTCTCCCCCAGCACCAGCACGGTGGAATCAGTCGGCGACACTTTGCGGATATGCTCAAACAGGGTCAGCATGGCGGGGCAATTGCCGGTGATGCCATTGACTCCGCTTGGTTTGGGCTGACTGGTGGCGTCCGACTTGTCCTGGGCCCGGCGGGGCGCCGGGTGGTCCGCGATGATGCGCTGCACCGCCGCGATCATGTCGCCGTGATCAAACGGCTTGGCGATATAATCCACAGCCCCCATGCGCATGGAGTCCACCGCCGAGCGCAGGCTGGCATAGCTGGTCATGATCAGTACCGGTACCTCCCCGGCCTTGCGGATCAGGTCCGTGCCGGGCGCACCGGGCAGGCGCAGGTCGCTTATGATCAGGTCGAATTCCTCGAGGTCATGGTTTGTTTCGGCTTCCTGCACGGAACCGGCCTCATTGACCTGGTAGCCATTGCGCTCCAGTAGCCGCCGGAGCGCTGTCCTGATCACCGTTTCGTCTTCAACCACCAGAATTTTGTGCATCGGGTGTTACCTCTTGTGTAGCAGATACCCAACATACTATTCCAGTCGGTCAGTTTCCAGTAAATGCCGCTGGTCGCGCCGCGTTTCGTCCGTTCGCTGTCCGGCGGTGTGCTGGCCTATGCCTCGAAGGCGTCACCGTAACTGGCCCGCGGCAAGTGCAGGGTAATGCGCGTGCCCGGGTTGGGGCCGTTGTGCAGCGGGCTGGTCAGGCTCACGCTGCCCCCCATATCCTCCATAATGCTGAACACCAGCGCCAGGCCAAGACCGGTGCCGGCGCCCGGGTCCTTGGTCGTGAAAAAAGGCTCGAACACCTGGGCCTGCAGTTCCGGCGGGATGCCGCAGCCGCTGTCCTCGATATCGATCACCACCTCTTCGCCCTTGCAGCGCGCCAGTATGTCCACCTGGCCGAAGTCGTCACAGGCGTCCCGGGCATTGCCCAGCAGGTTGACAAAAACCTGCAGCAGTCGCTGGGTGTCCGCCAGTACCACCAGTTCCCGGTCGCAGCGATTATCAAAATGTACAGGCCTTGCCTCCCGGTCCAGCGCCAGCAGGTGAATCGTCTCGTCAACACAGTCTGCGAGATTGGACGGCGCCAGTGTCAGTTCGCCGGCGTTGGAGCCGGCGTGGGAGAAGTTCACCAGTGATTCCACGATCCGGCTGATGCGGTCGGTTTGTTTGAGGATGTCCAGCGCGGTATAGCGGACCTCGTCAGGGTCGGTTTCAAACTCCAGGTTCTGGGCCAGGCAGGCGATGCCCGTAACCGGGTTGCCGATCTCGTGGGCGACCCCCGCCGCCAGGCGCCCGATGGAAGCCAGCCGCTCGTTGTGCAGTAACTCCTTTTCCAGCAGTTCGAAGCTGGTAATGTCTTCCACCAGTATCACGGTACCCGCTGGCTTGTCCCCCGAGCCTGTGTCGGCATCGGCTTTGTGGAGACTGATCCAGGTGGACTGGTCGCCGTTCCCGGCGACCTCGGTTTTCAGTTGGGTATCGCTGTCGCCCTGCAGGAAGCTGCCCATGATCTGGCGCCAGGGCTGCGGCAGGGAGTCCAGCCGGGAGCCGAGTATGTCTCGCGCGACGATGCCGGTGATCTGTTCCATGCTGCGGTTCCACAACAGGATCTCGCCATCATCACCGATGGAGCACACGCCAATCGGCAGGTTGTTCAGGGTTTCGCGGTAGTGACGCCGCAGGTTGTCCAGGTCTGCGGTCAGGCCGGTAAAGCGGGTTTGTGCCCGGTCGAGTTTGCGTTCGATCAGGTGAAAATCCTCGGTACTGTCCTGCATCCCGGGTTGGAACGGAATGCAGCGCTCCATAATGCTGTAGGCCACCGCCGGACCCAGCAGGCCGGAAAGATTTGCCTCCAGGCGAGCCCGCAGCCGGCGCAGCGCATAGGGGCGGCTCTCCCCGGGAGAGAATTGCAGCTCCGCGAGAGCCCGGTTTACCTCGGCGCGGGCGGTCTTTTCCCCCAGGGCTGAGCTCAACTGGCGGCTGAATTCCTCGGCGCTCTGTAGCGAGAGCACCCTGCGGATGGGTCTGGACAGGTCGTCCATGGAGCAGATCTCGGCCGCCACTTTTTCCTCGGCACTGGCCGTTGTCAGCAGGGAGACCAGGACGAACAGGCCCGCATTCAGCACGAGTGAGAAGAGCATGCCATCCGCCCAGCGGTTGGCGCCGGCGGCGAGCATATTTTCCGGCAGCAGGCTCCACATCGGTGCCGGATAGTTGCCCGCCAGCGGCAGCAGCATCAAAAAGAACCAGACCGTCAGGCCGATCACGAGCCCGGCGATAAGACCCTTGCGATTGGCGGCCGGCCAATAGAGTGTGGCGATGATACCTGGCAGGAATTGCAGGGTGCCGGAGAAGGCGACCAGTCCCAGCTGGGTGAGGCTCTGGGAGCCGCTCAGGGTGATAAAAAAGGTATAGCCGGCCAGGATCAGTATTCCGATAAGCGTGCGACGCAGCCACTTGAGTTGGGTATAGATGTTCAATTCCCGATCAATCTGCAGTAACCGGGTAGGGAGAATCAGGTGGTTCAGGCACATGTTGGCCAGGGCCAGGGTGGTGACAATGATGGCCGCACTGGCGGCGGACAACCCCGCCACGAAGGCGGCCGCGCTGATGGCCGTGGAGCGGGCTGTCAATCCCAGGGCCAGGCCACTGTAGTCTATGGGTAAGGCGTGCCCCAATTTTATACCCGCCCAGGTGACCGGCAGGATTGGCAGGCTCAGCAGCAACAGGTACAACGGCAATCCCCAGGTGGCGGTGCGCAGGTCGCGGCTATCCGTATTCTCCGCGAACACCATGTGGAATATATGGGGCATGCAAACGGCGCCTGCAAAAAATACCACCAGCAGTGTGCGCGCGGTATTGTCTCGCAGGGAGTGTTCCATGGCATTGCTCACCTGCGGGTTGTCCGCCAGCCAGCGCTCGACCTCGCCAAAACTGCCAAACACGCCGTAGACGGCGGCAAACAGCAGGATGAACATGGCGGCGAGCTTGACCAGCGATTCAAAGGCGATCGCTGTTACCAGCCCCGTATTGCGCTCCTGCGCAGACAGGTGGCGAGTGCCGAACAAAATGGAAAATACCGTGATAATGATGCAAAACAACAGGGCCAGGCCGTTCTGCTGGCTCTCCCTGGAGAACAGATTATCGGCGTCCCCGGCCATGATCTGGATACTGTCCGCAACGGCCTGGATCTGCAGGGCAAGCAGTGGCAGCAGAGTGAGGCACATGGCGACGGTGATGGCTGCCCCCACCCATGGACTGCGGAAGCGAAAGGTGAGGACATCGGCCAGCGAGGCCAACTGGTATACCCGGCACAGCCGCAACAGCGGTAACAGCAGCAGCGCCGCGAATACGAACATAAACACCACGCCGCCGTAATAGAGCAGGAAGTTGTACCCGTAGCGGTAGGCGAGGTCCATGACGCCATTGGTGGCCATGGCTCCGGCAAAGACCCCCAGCGACAGCACGTAGGTGGCCGGGTGCTTGCTGATCCGCTCGGGGATGATACCCCGGTCGGCCAGGTAGGCCACGGCAAACAGGCCGCTGAGGTAGGCGACGATGAACAGCAGTAGCTGGGCGAGACTAAAGCTCATCCGGGTATCTCGTCCGCTGGTTCCAGTAAGCGGCCACGACAATCAGCAACCACAACTGGTAGGGCCGGTGCCAGACGATGCCCTGATTGAATATCCACTCGCCCATCGCCGGGGAGAAAACCAGGAATACGCCCACCGCCAGTAGTAGCGCTCGATTGATATACATGTGGTTGACGTCCTGTGGTCTGTGCCGGCAATCGATACTACTGAAGCCCCGCCGGGGGGTAAAGCTCAGGGCCGGTTCATGTCGGCGGCAATCGACAGGGCTGCCGGAATATTGGCGGGCAGCCAGTGGCGACTGGCGAAGTCGAGTATTGCCGCCGTGGCGGCCAGCGCTTCGGGCGGTGCCTGCTGGTGCAGGAAGGCCAACGCGGTCCGCAGGTTGGCGGAAGCCCGGCGGTCATCCAGCGCGGGGGCGTGGTTTTGCTTGCTGTATTTTTGCCCCGCACTATCGGTGATGACGGGTACATGGCTATAGCGAGGGGTGGGGTAGCCCAGCAGTTGTTGCAGGAACACCTGGCGCGCGGTGGAGTCAAGCAGATCGGAGCCGCGCACGATATGGTCAACTCCCTGCCAGGCATCGTCCACCACCACGGCCAGTTGGTAGGCGTGCAGCCCATCTTTTCGTTTTACCACAAAGTCAGGCACCGCCACTCCCAGCTTGCTCTCCACACAGCCCTGGATCCGGTCATTAAACCTGATCAGGCAGTCCGGGGGTACCGCCACCCGGGTGGCGCTGGGTGCGGCCAGTTGCTGCTGGCGCCGCCTGCAGTCGCCGCGACAGCTTCCGTCCGGCCCCAGCAGTGCCCGGGTGCAGTCACAGCTAAACAGGTGACCACCGGCGGCCAGTACGGCCAGGGCGGCGGTGTAGGCGGGGCCGCGCTGGCTCTGGTACAGGACGGGCTCGTCCCAGTGCAGGCCGTGGTGGCGCAGGCTTGCAAGGATGAGGTCGGCGGCGCCTTTTTCTTCGCGGGGGGGGTCCAGGTCCTCCATCCGCACCAGCCAGGTGCCGCCGTTATGGCGTGCGTCCAGGTAACTGGCCAGGGCGGCTATCAGCGAGCCGAGGTGGAGCGGGCCTGTAGGGGAGGGGGCAAAACGCCCGCGGTAGCGCGGGCTGGAATCGGCGTGCACGCACTCGCTCGGGTTTAGCCCAGCTCCTGCTTTTCCTTGATTTCAGCAAGGGTCTTGCAATCGATGCAGAGGCTGGCGGTGGGCCGGGCCTCGAGGCGCTGGATGCCTATTTCCACACCGCAGGCGTCACAGAAGCCGTAGTCGTCCTGCTCGATCCGCTCAACGGTCGAGTCTATCTTCTTGATCAGCTTGCGCTCGCGATCGCGGGTGCGCAGTTCCAGGCTGAACTCCTCTTCCTGGGTGGCGCGGTCTGCCGGATCCGGAAAGTTGGCGGCCTCGTCCTTCATATGGCTCACGGTGCGATCAACTTCCTGCATCAGCTCCGCTTTCCAGTTCAACAGGATGGTCTTGAAGTGTTCGCGCTGTTTTTCGCTCATATACACTTCGCCCCGCTTCGGTTTGTAGGGCTGGAAGTTTTTGAATTCAGTCGAAGTTGCTTTTTTGACGGCTTTAGGCATGGTTATTTTCCCATACTGCAAAGGTAACAAGACGAGAGTCACGGCTTTCGGGCCCGTGCCTGCGAGGGCGGCCCAAATCCAAGGGCGGAGAAACTACCAGATAACCGGCGGCGGTTCCACTTTTTCCTTGGAGTTTTTCCGGGGCGGGCAACGCGCGCCGATTTGTTAGAATACGCCTTTTGTCAGCGGGCGCCGCATCCGGCGCGAGGGAGCAGATGCAATTCGAAGGACTGGTGCGGGGGCGTCTGCTGCACCGCTATAAACGTTTCCTGGCGGATGTCGAGATGCCCGGCGGCGAGGTCATTACCGTCCACTGTCCCAACACCGGGGCGATGACCGGCTGCGCCCAGCCGGGGGCGCCGGTATGGTTATCCCACAGTCCGGTAAAAACCCGGAAGTACCCGCATACCTGGGAACTGGTGGAGACTGCCAGCGGCCTGGCCTGTATTCACTCGGCCAGGGCTAACCAGGTGGTGCGGGAGGCCTTTGAGGCCGGCCGGATTGCCGGATTTGAGGGCTATGGCGAGGTCCATACGGAGGTTAAATACGGTCAGGGCAGTCGGGCGGACCTGCTGTTGCGGGGAGCCCCTGGCAGGGTTTATGTCGAGGTGAAGTCGGTCACGCTGTGCCGGGCCGGCGGGCAGGGGGCCTTTCCCGATGCAGTGAGTGAGCGCGGGCGCAAGCACCTGCGCGAGTTACAGTCAGTACTGGCGGGCGATACCAGGGCGCTGCTGTTTTTCTGTGTATTCCATACCGGCATACGCGCCGTCTGCGCGGCGGGTGATATCGATCCCCGGTACCGGGATGCGCTGGCCGAGGCTATGGCCGCCGGCATCGAGATCAGGGCCTGGGCAGCCGATATCGATACTGCGGGTATCAGCCTGGCCGGGGAGCTGCCTTTCTCGCTCGATCCCCCCGGTCAATCGAGGTAGACATCGCCGTTACTCAGGGTGAAGGCAACGGGTGTGAGGCGCTCGCCCTGGCAGGGGCCGCCGACGCACTCGCCGGTGTCGGCAACAAAAACCGCGGCGTGGCGCTGGCAATGGAGCAGCAGCCCGTCGGGGCTGGCCACCGACCCGCCGGTGGGGTCGAGCGACTCGCGGGTGTGAGGGCAGCTGTTCTGGTACACAAAGATGTCGCCGCCACGCCGCAGCACCAGCAGCCTGAGCGATCCGACGACAATACCGGTGGCAGTGCAATCCGCGAAGTCCTCGATGTTGCCGATCAGGCTCATGCCTTGTTGCCGTCCCCGTGTCCGCGCTAGGATGATCGCCGCCGGGCACCATTGTGCCTGTTTCGGTGCTGCGGGCATATCAGCCGTCACCCACACCCCCCCCGGAGGAATCTGTATTGGCGCCAGAGCTTAACCCACGGCAGTTGACCGGTCGCGAGGAATCCCACCTGGTGGCGCTGCCCTCGGGTCACCGGCTGCAGGCGCAGGCCGCGGCAGCTTTCCAGGCCTTGCAGGATGACGCGCGGTCGGCGGGGTTTGACCTGGCCATCGCCAGCAGCTTTCGCTCCTATAGCCGCCAGTTGGCTATCTGGAACGGCAAGGCCCGCGGCGAGCGCAAAGTGCATGATGATGCCGGCCGCGAAGTGCTCGTCAGTGCGCTGCCCGGTCCCCAGCGGTTGCGCGCGATTCTCCGCTACTCCGCCATACCGGGCACCTCGCGCCATCACTGGGGCACCGACCTGGATGTGTACGATGCGGCGGCGTTGCCCGCCGATTACCGGCTGGAGTTGTCGCCTGCGGAGGTGGCGCCCGGCGGCCTGTTCGACTCCCTGCATCGGTGGCTTGATGAGCGGATGGCGGCCGGTGAGTCCTGCGGATTCTATCGGCCTTATGCGCTGGACCGCGGTGGCGTCGCGCCGGAGCGGTGGCACCTCAGTTACGCCCCCTTGTCGGTGGCCTGCGCATCCCGGGTGACGGCACGGTTGTTGATGGATTGCTGGGGCGACTGCCCCGCGGGGGAGGAGCCGGTGTTGCTGGCGGAGGAAATAAGAGCGTTCCTGCCGCAGCTGATGGCAAATTACCTGGCTGTGGGGGTCGATTGGTGTCCGGCGCCCGCGCGCTTTGCCTGATTCGAGAGCCGGGGGTGGCCGCCCTGATATATAGGCCCGGTTGCGGCCGCTGGCCGACCGGGTCGGCCAGCGGGCGTTTACTGGCGGCGTTTGATCAGGCTTTGGCCTGGCTATGCAGGTGCCCGTAATGGTTCTGGTAATCGAGCTCCGCGGCCGCAATCACTTTCAATGCCTCCTCGCGGCCGTACACGAAATCAACCTTCACGTTGCTCTCCTTGCCGGGGATCATCTTGTAGGTTGAGAAATAATGCTGCAGGCGCTCGGTCTTGATGGCGGGCAGGTCGGCGATATCGTGCACGTCACCCCAGATGTTGTCGCCCGCGAGCACGGCGACAATCTTGTCGTCGGCCTCACCGCCATCAATCATCTGGATGCCACCCACCACGCGGGCCTTCAGGATGATGTCGGCGCGGGTGATGTGGCGCTCGGAAAACACGCAGATATCCAGCGGGTCGCCATCAGCTACCTCGGCGTGGGGGCAGCGCTTGGCTACCTCCTCGGCGCAGTAGGTGCGGGGAATAAAGCCGTACAGCGCGGGCGGACTGGAGGTGGTGCGCTGGGGGCGGTCTACCATCAGGAAACCGGAGGCCTTGTCGAGCTCGTACTTCACCACGTCGTCGGGTGTCATCTCGATATAGACCTGGACGATATCCTCTTTGGCGCCGTCCGTGCGGGCGTGCAGGCCGTGCCAGGGGTGACGACGCCAGCGGTTGAATTGACTGTTGTTGTACATACCAATGCCTTTTGATGGGTTCACAGGGAAGGCGCGCATTGTACAGACTGTGGCCGCTGAAATCTTGCCAGATTGTGGCAAATATTTCCGCTGTCCCGGCCGGAGCCTATAGCGCGAGCGAATAATGGCCAGCCCTTGCAGCGCCCCGGAATCGACAGATGCAACCGGGTGTGAAGGGGCTATCACAGGGTTACCCTTAACGCGGTACCCGGAAACGCTTTTTCAGTTTCCGCGGCACCGGGGTGTTTTTCAGTCGCACATAGACAGGCATGCCATGGCGATAGTCCGGGTAGGCCTCGCCGGCGATCAGCGGCGACAGGTAAGCCAGGGCCTCGGGGGTGATGCCAAAACCGTCGCGGGTGATGTAATTGCGCGGCATTTTCTTTTCCCGGTTGGCGACATCCTCCAGCCGTGCCTCGCCGATGGACCAGCGATAACGCTTGCCCGGGCCGCGCACGATACAGGGCATGACGGCGTTGTCGCCCCGCAGGGCAAACTCCACCGCCGCTTCGCCGAGGGCGTAGGCCTGGTCCACGTCGGTCTGGGAGGCGATGTGGCGAGCGGAGCGCTGCAGGTAGTCGGCCACGGCCCAGTGATACTTGTAACCCAGCTCATCTTTCACCATGGCCGCGAGATAGGGCGCGAGCCCGCCCAGCTGGCTGTGGCCAAAGGCGTCTTTCAGCCCGGATTCGGCGAGAAAACGGCCATCCCTGTACTGGGCGCCCTCCGAGGCCACGATCACGCAGTAGCCGCGCTGTTTTACCGTGCGTTTCACACGGGCCAGGAATTTGTCCCGGTCGAAGGCGATTTCCGGGAACAGGATGATATGGGGCGCATCCCCTTCTTTCTCGGCGGCCAGTCCCGCCGCCGCGGCAATCCAGCCCGCGTGGCGGCCCATGACTTCCAGGATGAACACCTTGGTGGAGGTTTCGCACATGGAGGCGACGTCCAAGGCGGCCTCGCGGGTGGAAATAGCGACATATTTCGCCACCGACCCGAAGCCGGGGCAGTTATCGGTGAGCGGCAGGTCGTTGTCGATGGTCTTGGGCACATGGATGGCCTGCAGCGGATAGCCCATCGTCGCACTCAGTTGCGAGACTTTGAGGCAGGTATCGGCTGAGTCGCCGCCGCCGTTGTAAAAGAAATAGCCGATCTTATGGGCACTGAATACCTCGATCAGCCGCTCGTATTCGGCCCGGTTCTGTTCCAGGCTTTTCAGTTTGTGGCGGCAGGAGCCGAAGGCGCCGGAGGGGGTGGTCAGCAGCCCGCGAATGGCGGCGCCGCTCTCCTTGCTGGTGTCGATCAGGTCTTCGGTCAACGCACCTATGATGCCGTTGCGCCCGGCGTAGACCTTGCCGATCCGGTCCTTGTGCTTCCTGGCGGTTTCGATGACGCCGCAGGCGGAGGCATTGATGACCGCGGTGACGCCACCGGACTGGGCGTAAAAGGCATTTTTCTTCGACATCGGCGCTGGTTCCTCGGTCACAGGCCACATCCATGGCCTGCTGGTTGGCCATGGATTTGATCCGCTGGGTTCAGGCAGGTCGCCATAATACGAAACTTGGCGGCTTTTGTAGACCTTCCGCCGGCTTTTATCCGTGCCCGTACCTGTGGCGGCGACCGCCCGCGTGCTACCATTGCCCGCTTTATTTGAGGAGGTCTGGTTGAAAGGGCATATTCATATCCTGGGCATCTGCGGGACGTTCATGGGGGGCATCGCCCTGTTGGCCAGGGAGAGGGGCTACCGGGTGACCGGCTCGGATACCGCCGTGTACCCACCCATGAGCACCCAGCTGCGTGCTGCCGGCATCGACCTGATGGAGGGCTACCTGCCGGAGCACCTGCATGAGCGCCCCGATTGCGTGGTCGTTGGCAACGCGATGACCCGGGGTAACCCCGCGGTGGAGTATATGCTCAACCACGGCCTGCCCTACACCTCCGGCCCCCAGTGGCTGGCGGAGAATATCCTGCGGGACAAGTGGGTGTTGGCGGTCGCCGGCACCCACGGTAAAACCACCACCAGCAGCCTGCTGGCCTGGATACTGGACTATGCCGGGATGGCGCCGGGCTTCCTGATCGGCGGCGTGCCGGCGAATTTCGGCCTTTCAGCGCGCAGTGGCGGTTCCGATTTTTTTGTGGTCGAGGCCGATGAATACGACACCGCCTTCTTCGACAAGCGCTCCAAGTTCGTGCACTACCGGCCGCGCACCCTGGCCATCAACAACCTGGAGTTTGACCACGCCGATATCTTCGACGACCTCAAGGCCATCCAGCGACAGTTCCATCACCTGCTGCGCTGTGTGCCCGGCCAGGGCCTTGTCGTCCATCCCCGGGGTGTGGCGGCCATCGACCAGACCCTGGCGATGGGTTGCTGGACACCGCTCACTTCTTTTGGGGTGGGCGTTGATTGCGGCGCCGACTGGCGTGCCCAGTTACTGGCGGCGGACGGCACGACCTTCCGCCTGCTCCGCGACGGGGAACAGCCGCTGGACATCAACTGGTCCCAGTGCGGGCTCCACAACGTGGAAAACGCCCTGACGGCCTTGGCCGCCGCCCGTCATGTGGGCGTGACGCCGGAGGTGGCCGCGGCCGCGCTGGCCGGGTTCGGTGGTGTAAAGCGTCGGCTGGAGCTGCTGGGCCGGGTGCGGGATATCGCCGTGTACGATGATTTTGCCCACCATCCCACCGCGATCGCGACCACCCTGCAGGGCCTTCGGGCCCGCACCGGCAGCGGCCGCCTTATCGCCCTGGTTGAACCGCGTTCCAATACCATGCGTATGGGTGAGCACCGGGAGCAACTGGCGGCCGCTACCGCCAGCGCCGACCTGGTGTACTGGTTCCAGCCGCCCGGGATGAACTGGTCGCTGGAGAGCGTGGTCGAACACAGCGCGGCGCCGGCGCAGCTGGCGGACAATATCGATGAACTGGTGCAGACAGTCGCAAGCGCGGCCAGGCCCGGTGACCAGATAGTGATAATGAGTAACGGCAGCTTTGCTGGCATACACCAGAAGTTGCTGGATGAACTGACGAAGGCGGATACGCAATGAACGACCTCCTGCTGGCGGCCTACGAGCGACTGGTGCTGCGCCGACCCTGGCTGGTGCTCGGCCTGATGGCTGTGCTGGTTGCGGGATTTGCCACCCAGTTGGAGAAAATAAAGCTCGATGCCTCGGCGGACGCGCTGATGCTCCAGGGCGACCCTTCGCTGGAGTTTTATCGCCAGATCAGTGCCGAGTACAGTTCCGAAGAGTTCCTGCTGATTACCTGGCAGCCCCGCGCCCCCCTATTGTCCGCCGAGTCGCTGCAGCCGCTGCGCCGCATGGCGGATGAGCTGCGCCAACTGGAGGGTGTTTCGTCCGTGGTCACCGTCTGGGATGTTCCCCTGCTGGAAAGCCCGCCGGTCACCCTCGCCGATATCAGCTCGCCGGAGCCGCTGCCCTCGCTGGACCAACCCGGCATCGACCGCGACCTGGTGTTGAAGGAGTTGACCACCAGCCCGATCTACGCGGACCTGCTCGCCAGCCGCGATGGCAAGCTCACCGCTGTGCAGATCAATCTCAAGCGGGACGAGTTTTACTACGACCTGCTCGCCAGTCGGGAATCCCTGCGCATCAAGCGGGACCGGGAGGGCCTGTCGCCCGATGAGCAGAAGGAGCTCGCCGAGGTTGAGGCAGCCTTCAAGGCGCATACGGCGGTGGCCCTGGATGCCCAGAGCCACATGGTGGCCAACGTGCGTGAGATTGCCGCGCGCTACAGGCCCTATGCCGATATTTTTGTCGGCGGGGTACCGATGATCGCGGCGGATATGGTGAGCTTTATTGGTCGGGACCTGGTGGTATTCGGCGCGGCCATCCTCGGTATCATGCTGCTGGTTCTGGCCCTGATCTTCCGCCGGGCGCGCTGGGTGGTTATTCCGCTGGTAACCTGCACCGCTACCGTGGTGATGATGCTGGGCCTGCTGGGTGCGCTGGACTGGCGCATGACCGTGATATCGTCCAACTTTGTCGCGGTACTGCTGATCATCACGCTGGCCATCGCCATTCACCTGATCGTCCGCTACCGTGAGATACATGCGCTGGAACCGGACGGGGATATCCACGAGCGGGTATTGCGCACGGTGCAGCTGATGGCGATTCCGTGTGTGTACACCGGCATCACCACCATTGTGGCCTTTGTCTCCCTGGTGGTGTCGGGCATCCAGCCGGTGATTGATTTCGGCTGGATGATGACCACTGGCATCACCCTGGCACTGGTGCTGAATTTCATCCTGGTGCCCGCCATGATCCTGGTCTGGCCCGAGGGCAAGCCCCATCGGCATTCCGGTACGGACTCGCCGCTCACTGCAAAGTTCGCCCGGGTTGTTGACGGCCACGGCCGCGCCATTCTGGTGGTGAGCACCACGCTGACCGTGCTCACCCTGGTCGGCATCAGTCGCCTGCAGGTGGAGAACCGCTTTATCGATTACTTCGATAAGTCGACGGAGATCTACCAGGGCATGGAATTGCTCGACTCCCAGCTGGGCGGCACCATTCCGCTTGATATTATTCTGGCGCCACTCGATATGGACGCGCCGCTGCCTGGCCTGGAACCCGCCGCGGCGGGTGAGGCCGCGCCGGTTGCGGCGGACGACCCCTTTGCCGAGGACGGCGACGACTTCGGTGCGTCCACGGCGTCGGCGACAGGTGATGAGTGGGATGACGAGTTCAGCAGCGACGGCGACGATTTTGCCAGCGACTCGGAGTCTTTCCAGCCCAGCTACTGGTTCAGCCTGGGCGGCATGCGGGAACTGGATGCGGTACACAATTACGTGGACGCGTTACCGGAAACCGGCAAGGTGCTGTCCCTGTCGACGGTGTTCGCCGTGGTCAAGAACCTGCTGGGCGATGATATCGGCAGTGTGGAGCTGGCCATTGTGCAGAAAAGCCTGCCGCCGGATGTCAGCGCCATGATGGTTGAGCCTTATTTTTCCCGCGAGCGCGAGCAGGCGCGGGTGACCGTGCGGGTCAAGGAAACCAGTAAGGATTTGCGCCGGGACAAGTTCCTGCACGACCTGCGTGAGGACCTGGTTGAAAAGCTGGGTATCGCGCCGGAACGCATCCAGTTCACCGGTATGCTGGTGCTGTATAACAATGTATTGCAGAGCCTGTTCCGGTCCCAGATCCTGACCATAGGCGTGGTGTTTTTGGCGATCCTGCTGATGTTCCTCGCGCTGTTCCGCTCGCTGTCGCTCTCCCTGATCGCCCTGGCGCCGAACGTGCTGGCGGCGGGCATGGTGCTGGGCACCATGGGCCTGCTGGGCATACCGCTGGATATCATGACCATCACCATCGCCGCGATTGTGGTCGGCATTGGCGTGGACGACTGTATCCATTACGTGCATCGCTTTATCGCCGAGTTCGAGGTCGACCGGAACTACCGGGCAACGATGTTCCGCTGCCACGACAGTATCGGTCGGGCCATGTATTACACCACGGTGACGGTGGTGGTGGGATTCTCGATGCTTGCCCTGTCGAGTTTCACCCCCAGCATCTACTTTGGCCTGCTCACCGTGATGGCCATGGTTGCGGCGGTGCTGGGCGCCCTGTTGCTGCTCCCGCTGCTGATCGTCCTGGTCAAACCGCTGGGTCCGGAGGGCGGCTGATGCCGTGCCGCGAAGCGTGCGGGGCCTGTTGCATTGCACCCTCCATCAGCCGGCCATATCACGGCATGCCCAACGGCAAGGCGGCGGGTGAGCGCTGCGTGCACCTGGACGAACACCTGCGCTGCGGCTTGTTTGGCGACCCGCGCAGGCCGCGATATTGCGCCAGCTTCCTGGCGGAGCCCGCCGTCTGCGGGGACAGCCGGGAGCAGGCGTTGCATACTCTCGCGGAACTGGAAGTGATCACCCTGCCACCGGCAAATCTGCACGGGAGGGTAGTGTGAGCGAGCTGTCGCTGTTTCCCCTGTCCGGTGTACTGATGCCCTTCGGGCGCATGCCGCTGCAGATCTTCGAGCAGCGCTACCTGGACCTGGTGCGAGATACCATGAAGTCCGACAGCGCCTTCGGCGTCGTCTGGATCCGGCGCGGCGCCGAGGTCGCACAGCGGGGCGAGGCGTCACCACAACTGGGTGACTACGGTACCACCGCGCGCATAGTCGACTGGGACCAGCTGCCAAATGGCCTGCTGGGCGTTACTATCCAGGGCGGCCAGCGCTTCGACCTGAAATCCACCGGGGTGCGGGCCAATGGCCTGGTGGTGGGGCAGGTAGAGTTGCGGCCGGCGCTGCAGCCGGCCACGGTGGTGCCGCAGTGGCAAAGCCTGCTCGATATCCTGCACAGCCTGGAGACCCATCCCCATGTCCAGCGCATGGCACTGCAGCTCGATTACGGCGACGCATGGCAGGTGGCCTGCACGCTGATCCAGCTGCTGCCGCTGGAGGAGGCGCTGAAGTACCGGTTGCTGGGTATCGATAGCATCGAGGCGCTGATGGCCGAGCTCGATGTCATCCTCAACCAGATCAGCGGCGAGGATTAAGCGTCTGCGCCAGGAGCCGGGGCAAAGCGGGATATCAGCCGAAACCCGGCACCCAGCCGCCGCATTCCTTCCAGCGATTGACGATCTCGCAGAACAACTCCGCGGTGCGCTCGGCATCGTAGGCCGCAGAGTGTGCCTCGCTGTTGTCAAACGCAATGCCGGCTTCGGCGCAGGCCTTGGCCAGCACTGTCTGGCCATAGGCCAGGCCCGACAGGGTGGCGGTATCGAAGAAGGAGAACGGGTGGAAGGGATTGCGCTTGATACCGCAGCGTTCCACCGCCGCATTGATGAAGCCGGCGTCGAAATGGGCGTTGTGCCCCACCAGTATGGCCCGGGTGCAGTTCTGGTCGCGGATCTCCTTGCGCAGCACGCGAAACAGTTCATCCAGCGCCTCGGCTTCCGGCACCGCCTGGCGGAACGGGTGGTAGGGATCTATCCCGGTGAAATCCAGCGCCGACTGCTCGATATTGGCGCCCTCGAAGGGCTGCACGTGGAAGTCGTGGGTGCGGTGCACTGCCAGCAAGCCGTTCTCATCCATGCGAACCGTGGTGGCGGCGATCTCCAGGATGGCATCGGTGCGGGCGATAAAGCCACCGGTTTCGACATCCACGACCACCGGCAGGAAGCCGCGGAAACGGTCACTGATACGGTGCTCTTCAGTCTCTTTCAACGGCTTATTCGTCCCGGTCCAGCACGCGCCACGACATATTTTCCCCGGCGCGCATGGGTGTCAGGACATCGCGTCCCAGCGGCAGTTGCCCGGGCACCTGCCACTGCTCCAGGCGCAGGGTGATGGTGTCGTCATTGCGCGGCAGGCGGTAAAAGTCCGGGCCGAAGTGGGAGGCAAACCCTTCCAGGGCGTGGAGCGCACCCAACTGTTCGAATACCTCCGCATAAAGCTCAATTGCCGCATGGGCCGTGTAGACACCGGCGCAACCGCAGCGCGTCTCTTTGTTGGCTGTGCTGTGGGGCGCGGAGTCGGTGCCCAGGAAAAAGCGCGGGTTGCCGGACGTGGCCGCTTCCTGCAGTTCCAACTGGTGGATGTTGCGCTTGAGGATAGGCAGGCAGAAATAGTGGGGGCGAATCCCCCCCACCAGCATATCGTTGCGGTTGAACAGCAGGTGGTGCGCGGTGATGGTTGCCGCGACCCCGGGGCGGGCTTCGCGCACAAAAGCGACGGCGTCGCGGGTGGTGATGTGCTCGAACACGATGCGCAGGCCGGAAAAACGCTCGACCACAGGCGCCAGGTGGCGATCAATAAATACTTTTTCACGATCAAAAATATCGACGTCGTGATCGGTCACCTCGCCATGCACCAGCAGGGGCAGGTCGGCTTCCTCCATGGCCGCCAGCGTGCCGTACAGGCCCTCCAGGTGGGCAACCCCGGCCGCTGAGTTGGTGGTGGCTCCCGCGGGGTAAAGTTTCACGGCGTGGACGAAACTCGAAGCAGCCGCCAGCTGGATCTCCGCCGCATCCGTGCGGTCGGTGAGGTAGAGCGTCATCAGCGGCTCGAAGCGGCGCTCCAGAGGCGCCATCGCCGCCAGAATCCGCTCCCGATACAGGGCGGCTTCCGCGACGGTGGTCGCCGGCGGGCTGAGGTTGGGCATCACGATAACCCGGCCGAAATAGCGGGCCAGGTCGGCGCAGGTATGTTCCAGCGCGGCGCCGTCACGCAGGTGCGCATGCCAGTCGTCGGGGCGGGTAATGGTCAGTTCAGTCACTTGGGGTAGCAGGGTCTGTTGCACGCTGGGCGGAAGCTGCATGCTACCGTAAAGCCGCCGCAGCGGGAACCGGAACGGTCATGGCTCCCGGCGCGCCGGCTGGCGCGGGGGCAGATCGACTGGGAATTGGTGGCGGCCGGGGGTAGAATGGCCGGCTTTTCAGCACAGCCCAACGGAGCAAGACATGTCAGATATCAAGAAAGTGGTCCTGGCCTATTCCGGCGGCCTCGATACCTCGGTCATCGTGCGCTGGTTGCAGGATAACTACCAGTGCGAGGTTGTCACCTTTACCGCCGATATCGGCCAGGGCGAGGAGGTTGAGCCCGCTCGCGCCAAAGCGCAGGCCATGGGTGTCAAGGAAATCTATATCGACGACCTGCGCGAGGAATTTGTCCGGGACTTTGTGTTTCCCATGTTCCGCGCCAATACGATATACGAGGGCGAGTACCTGCTGGGGACTTCCATCGCCCGCCCCCTGATCGCCAAGCGCCTGATCGAGATCGCCAACGAGACCAGCGCCGACGCCATCTCCCACGGCGCCACCGGCAAGGGTAATGACCAGGTGCGGTTCGAACTCGGCGCCTACGCATTGAAGCCCGGCATCAAGGTGATCGCCCCCTGGCGGGAGTGGGATTTGACCTCCAGGGAAACCCTGATGGCCTACTGCAAGACCCACGATATCCCCGTGGATTACTCCAGCGCGAAGAAGAAATCACCCTATTCGATGGATGCCAACCTGCTGCATATTTCCTACGAGGGCGGCGTGCTGGAAAGCCCCTGGGCGGAAGCGGAAGAGGATATGTGGCGCTGGAGCGTCAGCCCCGAGGCCGCACCCGATGCGCCCACCTATATCGAACTGGACTTCGAGCGCGGCGATATTGTCGCCATCGATGGTGCGGCCATGAGCCCCGCCACTGTGCTGGAGACCCTGAACAAGGTCGGCGGCGCCAACGGCATAGGCCGGGACGACATCGTGGAAAACCGCTACGTGGGCATGAAATCCCGCGGCTGCTATGAAACCCCCGGCGGCACCATCATGCTGAAGGCCCACCGCGCCATCGAATCCCTGACCCTGGACCGTGAAGTCGCCCACCTCAAGGATGACCTGATGCCACGCTACGCGAATATGATTTACAACGGCTACTGGTGGTCGCCCGAGCGACGGATGTTGCAGACTGCCATCGACGAATCCCAGCAGGTGGTGAACGGCAAGGTTCGGCTCAAGCTCTACAAGGGCAACGTCATTGTCGCCGGTCGCCAGTCTGCCGACAGCCTGTTCGATGAGAGCATCGCGACCTTCGAGGAGGATGCCGGCGCCTACAACCAGAAGGACGCCGAGGGCTTTATCAAGCTCAACGCACTGCGGATGCGGATCGCGGCGAATAAGGGGCGTTCGCCATTATAGGTTTTTTTCGAGCCTATGGACGTAGCCAGTCTTATTCGGTTTGACGCCGGATTGCTTGCGCTGACTCGCCCGATCAGGTTATCGCCGGCCGGTCAGGGGTACAAATCGCACTGGCAAAACCGACCGTCGGCGAATCTCCCCCTGCTCATCCAGCTCTACCAGCAATAATTCCTGGTAGCCGTGCTCCTCGCCTACCGGGATGACCAGTCTGCCCCCGGGCCTGAGCTGTGCCAGTAGTGGCGGTGGAATTTCCGCCGCGGCCGCGGTGACGATAATGCCATCGAACGGGGCGTGCTCCGGCCAGCCGGCGTAGCCGTCGCCGGCGCGCACAGTCACGTTGTCATAACCCAGTCGCGCCAGCACGGCGGTGGCGCTGGCGGCCAGTTCCTCGATGATTTCCACGCTGTACACATGACTGACCAGCCCGGCGAGTACGGCGGCCTGGTAGCCAGAGCCGGTCCCCACTTCAAGTATCACATCGTCGGGTTGCGGGTCGAGCAGGTCGGTCATCAGGGCTACGATGAGGGGTTGGGAAATAGTCTGGCCCGCCTCGATCGGCAGCGGTGTGTTCTCGTAGGCACGGTGACGGAAGGCCGGGAGCACGAACGCCTCCCGCGGGACCCTGCCCATCGCCGCCATGACTCGCCCGGACAGCTCCGTGCGGCCGGTGTAGCTCGCCGAACTGCGCACGGATTCACGGATAGAGTCCAGCATACCCGCCCGTTCCGGTGGCATGTCCATCGCCTGGGAATTGATCGCCATCAACAACACCACCGTACTCGTCCGCAGAAAGCCGGACAGCCCTGTGAATGCATCTGCCATAGCTTCAGTTTAGACTCTGTGCCAGAGATGACAAAGAGTCGGGCGGTGAGCAGATGCGCAGGTTTTTGAAGGCACTGGCAATACTGGTGGCGGTAGTGATGCTCGCTGCCATCGCAGCCTGGTGGTGGTACTTACGCGCCGACCCGATGGTACCGCCCGCACTGCCCGGCGCGGCGGAAGCCGGCTCTGTGGTGTACGGCGGCCACGCCCGCAGCTGGCTGGCCTATGTGCCTGCCGCGAAACCCCCGGCGCCCGCACTGGTGCTGGTGATGCATGGCTCGCGCGGCACTGGTGAGCAAATGCGCGCCCTGACGCGCTATCGCTTCGATGAACTGGCCGAGCGCCATGGCTTTATTGCAGTTTACCCGGAGGGTTACCAGCAGCACTGGAATGACTGCCGCGGCGGCGCCAACTACGCGGCCAACCTGGAGAATATTGACGACGTCGGCTTTCTGCGGGCACTGGTGCAACGCATGGTTGACGAACAGGGGGTCGACCCGTCGCGGGTCTATGCCACGGGCCTGTCCAACGGCGGCCAGATGGCCTATCGCCTGGGCCTGGAGGCACCGGGACTGGTGGCGGGCATTGCCGCGGTGGCGGCGAGCCTGCCGGTGGCGGGCAATCTCGATTGTGAACCGAGCGGGGAGGCGGTGGCAGCCATGGTGATGAATGGCACTGCGGACCCGGTCAATCCCTACGACGGCGGTGTGGTGGAGATTTTCGGTGATGCCAGCCGCGGACCGGTGTTGTCCTCCGTCGCCACGGCAACTTACTGGGCCGGGCTGGCCGGTTACAGCAGCGAGGGCGTGCACACTATCTGGCCCCGGCAGGATTCGGCTGACGGTACGTCTGTTGAGAGTCTCGACTGGTCGGCTGCAGGTCGTGCCCCCGTCCGGCTGGTGACCATTGTCGGGGGTGGCCACACGGTGCCGCATCCGCTGTATGACCTGCCGCGAATCCTCGGGCCCACCAGCCATCAACTGGATGGGCCCGAGGCTATCTGGGAATTTTTCAGCAGTACGGAGCCCGGCCCGCGCTGAGCTTCGCTGTTACTTCGGTGTGTACCAGATCGGCGAGGTGTAGGCCCGGTCCTGGGTGGCAACAGGTGCGCCATCCGGAATGGGTACGCCAAAGCGGAAGGCGTCGTAGGTAGACCAGCGCGGAGTGGGTATCTCCAGCACCCGGGCGTAGTAAAACGCTCGCTGCTGCGGGTCGAAATCCGGGTCCGACCACACGGTACCCAGCTCCGAGGCGCCGATGGTATTGGTCCAGGAGGCGGTCTTTGCATCCACGGTGTTGCCTACCGGCGGTACCTTGCCATCCTTGCCGGGCTTGCGGTCACCGGACCAGGCGACATCGTAAACCTTCTCATGCTGCTGCTTGCCGTCGTACCAGCCCTTGATGATCTGGATGCGGTCCAGGTTGCCGCCGATGGGGTCGCGCAGCGCATACACCATGAAGCTGGGGGCCTTTTTACCCGTCGCGTTGGCGGGCAGGTCACCGCCCATGGGCACGCCACGCTCGTAGCCGACAAATGCGGGCTCGCGGTTATCGAGGTCTTTGGCGGTGAAGTCCCAGCCGCCGAAGAAGCGAACTGCGAGGCGGGTACCGGTGGTTGCATACACTTCCTTGCGTTCCATGGCGTCGAACAGCGCTTCGCGGGTATTTTCCTTCGCCCACACCGCCGCCAGGCCGGAGGCCACCATCTGCCAACCCATGATCGCGCCTTTCTCGGTGGCCATGAAGGGATGCATCATCCGCGTCGGTGAGGGTTCCGCGCCGGCGTGCTTGCCCCAGAAATTGTTTTCCGCGGTGGTGGCCAGCGAGGTGTGGCTGTCGGTGGACCCTATCATGCCAAACTTGTAGGGATTGGTGCCCAGTTTCGCCTCCAGTTCCAGGCCGCGCTTGAGGGCCTCCCGGGCGTATTCCCCGGACAGCATGGCATCGGTCTTGGCCTCGGATACGTCGAGGTTGCCGATATCCCAGTTTTCGTAGTCGGCAAACTCGTCATTGGGTGACAGGAAAGGGTGGGTCTCGCCGTCGCCCTTGATCTGGGTGGCCTCGTACAGGGGCTCCCACCGGGCGCGCTGGGTGACGTACTCCACATCCAGTTTTTTGCCGTCGTACTGCTCGGTGATCGGGAACATGATGCCGTTGGACAGGTTGCCGTTGTGGGCGATGGCCAGCACTTTGCCACCGGTTTTCCGCTCGTAGCCAGCCAGCCATTTCCACAGGTCCCGGGGATTGGTGCTGCCCTGGGGCGCCGCTGTGGTATAGGGCACCATCTGACCGCCCTTGTCGCCGCCATCGCGGTACACCACTACCCGGTGCATATTGTTGCCGTGGATCAGCGAGGTCCACTCGTAGCCGATGAACGCGGTGAAGACGCCCGGCTGGTTGTAGCGCTCGGCCGCCGCCACGGTTTGGTCCCAGGCCGCCTTGTAAGGCGCTGAATCCGGTTTGTAGACCAGGGCCGGGGGAAACTTGTCCTGGGCGAACAGGCCGATCAATTCGATGGCCACGCCCACCCCCTTGCCGGCCTTGATGCGGTCGTACCAGTCCTTGCCCGTGGGGTCGGCCAGGATGAAGGGCGCCCCGGCGATCAGGTCCGGGAAGAAGCCCATGTTATCGGAGTGGTCGGCCACCACCAGAAAGTCCAGCGGGCGCGACAGCCTTACCGGCCCGGCGTTGGTGGATTCCACCTGCTCGCCCCGGGCGAACTTGTAGGCGGGGTCCAGGCCCAGGCGGTTGCCGAAAGCGCCCGCGTCCATGGAGATGTCGGTGTGCAGGTGGGTGTCGCCAAAATACACGTTGCTGGGGAAATCCCGCTCCGCGTAGGGCGAGTAGACCTTGCCGGTATAAGCGCTGGAGAGGATCTTGCCATCGGGCGGGACCGGTATCTGGGCATTTGCGCCTATGCTGGCGGCCATCGCCAGGGCGGCCATGGTGATTTTCTTCATGCGCTTTTTCTCCTTTTAATTACGCGTGCTGGGCAGTCTAGACTAAATTATCCGGCTGTGACAGGAAGTGGTAGGGCGACTCCCGTCGCTGCCCGCCCGCGGGGTTCAGTGAAAATCACGCGAGCTCACCTGCAGGGACTGCAGTTCATGGGTGTAGTCGTACAGACCGCCGGCGATGATGTGGATGACGTTGTCCCTGGTCTCCAGGGTGCCGTTCACCAGCAGTAGCTGCGCGGACATCAATGGCTGGCGAAACTGCTGCTGGGTGCGCTGCCACACCACGATATTGCTGTTGCCGGTCTCGTCTTCCAGGGTGAGAAACAGCACGCCGGAGGCGCTGCCGGGGCGCTGGCGGCAGGTGACCAGTCCGGCGATGCGCACAAAGCGGTTGTTGCCCATCTGTGCCAGGTCGGCGTGGCGTTTGCAGCGGTCGAAAGGGGGGCGGTCGCGCAGCAGGCTCATGGGGTGCGCCCGCAGGGTGAGGCCGGTGGCGCGGTAATCGGCCAGCACCTCCTCCGCCACGCCCGGCGCCGGCAACTGTATGCCGTCATCGAAATAGCTGGCGGGCTCGGCCTGTTCCGACTGCAGCAGGGGGCGGGCCTGCTCCAGCGCCATGATCTGCCACTGGGACTGGTGGCGGTGGCCGCTGAGCGAGGCCAGCGCATCGGCATCCGCCAGCGCTTCCATGTCGCGCTTGTCCAACTGCGCCCGCTGGCGCAGGTTGCTGACCTGGCGAAAGGGCGCCTGCTGGCGGGCTTCCACCACGCGCTGCGCGCCCTCCCTGCTGAGGCCTTTCACCAGCCGCAGCCCCAGGCGGATGGGCGGCTGCGCCGGCAGGCTTGATCGACCCTCCAGAAGTTGGTGATCCCAGTCGCTGTGATTGACATCGATGGGCAGCACGGTCACGTCGTGGCGCCGGGCGTCCTGCAGTAGCTGGGACGGGCTGTAAAACCCCATGGGCTGGCTGTTGAGCAGGCCGGCAAAAAAGGCCGCCGGGTGGTGGCGCTTGAGCCAGGCCGAGACATAGGCCAGCAGGGCGAAGCTGGCGGAGTGCGACTCCGGGAAACCGTAGCCGCCAAAGCCCTTGATCTGTTCGAACAGGCGGCGGGCGAAATCCTCGTCGTAACCGCGCGCTATCATGCCCCTGGTGAGCTTCTGCTCAAAGCTCAGCAGCTTGCTGTTCCTGCCCCAGTTGGTGATGGCCCGGCGCAGCTGGTCCGCCTCGCCACCGCTGAAGCCCGCCGCGACCATGGCCAGGCGAATCACCTGTTCCTGGAAGATGGGCACCCCCAGGGTGCGCTCCAATACCGATTTGATGGCCTCGCTGGGATAGGCGATGTCTTCCAGCCCCTGCTTGCGTCGCAGGTAGGGGTGCACCATGTCGCCCTGAATGGGGCCCGGCCGCACGATGGCGATCTCGATCACCAGGTCGTAAAAGCACCCGGGTTTGAGCCGCGGCAGCATGGACATCTGGGCTCGGGACTCGATCTGGAATACACCCACCGTATCGGCCGCCTGCAACATGCGATAGGTGGCCGGGTCCTCTTTCGGGATATCGCTGACGGTCCTGATGGCGGGGCAGTAGCGGTGCACCAGCTGCAGGCTTTTCCTGATTGCCGACAACATGCCCAGGGCGAGGATGTCCACCTTGAGCAGGCCCAGCGTCTCGATATCTTCCTTGTCCCACTGGATAACCGTGCGGTCAATCATGCTGGCGTTCTCCACCGGCACCAGGGTGGATATAGGGCTGCGGGTGATGACGAAGCCCCCCACATGCTGGGACAGGTGGCGGGGAAAGCCGAGTATCTGTTGCACCAGGGTGTAGAACAGCTGCGCCAGCCGGCTGTGTCCCGCCACGCCCTGTTCCTCGAAACGCTTGGCTAAATCGGCGGTGCGATCCCACCAGGCCATGGACCTGGCCAGATCGTCCACGAATACCGGGTCCAGCCCCAGTGCCTTGCCCACGTCGCGCACCGCGCTGCGGGAGCGGTAGGTGATGATGGTGGCGGCCAGGGCGGCGCGCTTGCGGGAGTACTTTTCATAGATGTACTGGATCACTTCCTCCCGGCGCTCGTGCTCGAAGTCGACGTCGATATCCGGCGGCTCGTCCCGCTCCCGGGAGATAAAACGCTCGAACAGCAGGGAGATCTGCTCGGGGGATACCTCGGTGATGAACAGGCAGTAGCACACCACCGAGTTGGCCGCCGAGCCGCGGCCCTGGCACAGGATGGCGCGCTCGCGGGCGAAGCGCACGATGTCGTACACGGTGAGAAAGTAGTACTCGTAATCCAGCTCCTCTATCAATAGCAGTTCGTGGTCTATGCGCTGCTGTATCTCCGCGGGAACGCCTTTTGGCCAGCGCGCCGCGCTGCCCTGCACCACCAGCTCTCGCAGGTAGTGCTTGGCGGAATAGCCTTCCGGCACGACCTCCTCGGGGTATTCGTAGCGCAGCTCGTCCAGGCTGAATTTGCAGAGCCGGGAGATGCGCAGCGTTTCGGCCAGCAGGGCAGGGGGGTAGAGCTGCTGTAATTTGTCCAGCGCTCGCAAATGCTGCTGGCTGTTGGCCAGGCGCTTGCGTCCCAGCTGCGTGATGCTGGTATTGTGGCGCAGCGCCGTAAACACGTCGTGCAGGGGTTTGCGGTGCGCGCTATGCATCTGCACATTGCCGCAGGCCGCCATGGGAATGCGCAGTTCGCTCGCCAACTGGTACAGCGCCTGATAGCGCCGGTGCTCGTCATTGCCCAGCAGGTGAGTGACGCCGAGCCAGACCCGGTCTTTGCACAGCCTGCCCAGTTGCAGGCCCCAGGCCAGGTTGCTGTCATCGTTGCCCTCGGGCAGCCAGATCAGCAGGCAGCGCTTGAGGTGGAAAATGACATCGCGCAGGGTGGCCTGGTACTGCCCCTTGGGACTGCGTCGCCGGGCCATGCTGATCAGCCCGGAAAGCTCACTGTAAGCCGCCCGGGAGGGTGCCAGTGCCACCAGTTTTATGCCCTCGGCCAGTTGGAATTCACTGCCCACGATTAACTGGATGCCGTGTTCCTTCGCAGCCATGTGGGCCTTGACGATACCCGCCAGTGAGCACTCGTCGGTAATGGCCAGCGCGGCATAGCCCAGCGCGGCCGCGCGCTCCACCAACTCGTGGGGGTGGGAGGCGCTGCGCAGGAAGCTGAAACAGCTGAGGCAATGGAGTTCAGCGTAGGTTGACATATGCTGTATATATATACAGTATTATGAGTTTGGTCAAATTCGATGCGTTTTGGTGCCGGTCAGTCATCCACGGGGCTGATGACACCCAGAGCGCCGCGGTTCAACACGTGGGTGTAAATCTCCGTGGTGGTTACATCCTCATGCCCCAGCAGTTTTTGTATGGTGCGAATGTCATAGCCATTCTGGAGCAAGCGGGTGGCGAAACTATGCCGAAAGGTGTGTGTTTTAACAGGTTTTCGGATGTCGGTTTTCGCAACGGCTGCCCTGATATGTTTGCGCAGTGCTGGCAGTAACGTAATGCGATCCTTATCGCCTTTGCCCTGACGTACGGTAATCGTGTTGAGTGAAAAATCTACATCCTTCACGCGCAGTGAAAGACATTCCTGCAATCTCAGGCCGCTGCCATAAAGCAATTCGACCATCAACCTGGGGGTGCCGGACATATGGCTGAGAATCGCTCGGGTTTCCTCGTGGCTCAGTACCGTGGGTAGCCTGCGGGTGGGTTTGGCATAGCTGAAAGATAGTGTCTCGGGTTCACGCCGGTAAAACCTGGTGTACAAATACATCAGGGCGTTTAATCCAGTGCAGGTAGGTGCGCTCCGTGGAAAACGCATAACCGCGAGCCCTCATGTCTGCCCGCAACTGGTCCATTAGCCGGGTAGATCCGGCGGGAATAGGGACGGGTATATCATCCATGAAATACACGCTTCGAAAAATGCCTGATGCCAGATCATCACAGGGGCTTTGTGCGCGTCAACATGGTGGCCGTTTCTCATTGGAAATAATCAACTGTATCTCGACAGGGCGACTGTAACCCGTTGAAAGATTGAGCTATGCTCCAGCAGCGGCCGTGAACAATGGGCCCGAGATCCACTCGGGGCACACAGCCAGGGTACTCTGATTCAAAAAAAAGCAAATTAAGTAAAAATGGTCAGGTGCTTGATGAATGGAAGATGTTTTCAATTCGGGATTACTTCTATATGTGAACAAGGGGCCGTTTCTAGTTCTGATTTAGTTCAACGATTAAGCTGTTATGAGGCCTGCGTTCGGGTATCGCGCTGACTGATGGGTACTCTACTCCCAATTATTCTGTCCCTGGCAATGGCCCTTGTTGCCGGGATAGAACTTAAGCGTCAGCGGCTCGTGCTGCGACCTTTTGTCACAAGAGCCTCTAGCCCTGTTTGGTATTGGACAGAGGTGTATATCTCTATTGGTCTATGCTTGGTTTTCTTTCGGCAGGGTTTGAGCGCGTAATGGGTATTCTACATGCACCGGTCTCATAACAAGTTGCTCAAATCCGTTCCGGCCCTGCGGGCCTCCACCGGACAGCCCAACCTGCGGTTCGTCTGCCGTTTAGCAAGGCGTTAGGTGGACTAATTGATTGAGCACGCCGACACATTTTATTTACTCGCTGAAGTTGCTATCGCAGTTGCTGGTTTCGCTGGTGTTGCAACCGTCTTTGGTGGACGCGAAAAGCGATTTCGCGATGCAGAGTTACTGCGACTAAGAGGGCTTTTTCAGCTTTCAGCACTTGTCCTGGCGGGTTGTTTTGGCATTGCTTCATGTCAAGCGGCGGGATTATCTAACGAACAAACCATGTCACTCGTTTCAATGATTCTACTCGTTGCTTACGGGTTGGTTGTAATGGATGTGCCCGTAAAAGCTATACGGCTCTACCGAAAGAAAGAAACAACAGTCTCGCTTGGTGCTCTGACTGCTGCTTGGTCTTTGTATGTATTCGGTTTGCCGCTACTAACAATTAATGCGTTCTTGCTTCGGCACGAATGGCCTCTAATCTTACTATTCTCATTGTCTATACTTACGGCGATTTGGCAGTTTTATCGGTTAGTAACGAAGGTTAACTAGTGGATCCACCTAACAAGTCAAGGCTGCAAGGGCGCTTCGCGCCGGGACGGCCTTACGGTCGCCCCAGCTTGAAGCGTTAAGTGTCCGTGATCGCTCAACTAGAGAATACCGCTCCTCTTTCACAGGTCTGGTTTGTGCATGACTATATTCAGCTGAAGTTTCAAGATCGTACAGTTACAGTACTAAACACTCCAAAGTTACGGCTCTCTTCCGGTATGGTACTGAACAGGAGCGATGATGGCTTTTGCGACAATTTGGTATCTCAAATTGGGCAACCCATTGATGAAGCGCGGCTCATCGAGGAAGAGCTCTTTTTCATAAGGTTTGCATCCGGCGTGGAGTTAATGGTTCCGCTAAACGATGAAGCTGTAAATGGCCCAGAAGCCTTAGAGTTGCCAGGAGCCTACGTTGTATTCAACACTTAACAAGGGCAGGCAGTGCGCTCCCTCCGGTCGCCGGACGCGCGTACCGCGCGCCCGCTGCTGCAAGCGTTATGTGCGCTGGACAGGCACTGTCCGAGGAGTATGATTTGGGTATGGACACAACACTGAAGAATCTGCCTCTTGGTATGAATTGCAGAGGCTCGGTCTAGGTCATGAATTCCTAGATATAGTTCTAGAGATGCTTAGCTCAATCGAACAAAGTCCATTGACTTACCCAATCGTGCACCGAAACGTTCAGAGGAGTGCTACCCAGATTCCCATTCGCCATTTTCTATTTCTTGCAAGACGCAGAAATATCGGTCATTTCTGTCATGCATGGCAGTAGGGATCCATCCCGATGGCAGCGGCGCACATAACAAGCACAAGCAACCGGGACTGGCGTTCCGGCAGCCCTTGTTGTGGGCGTTATGTGTCTCAGGGCATCAGGTCCAGGATATGAAAATGTACAACTACGAACTTGAGCATATTTGTTCCGTCAAAGTTACTCTCCAGAACCCTCCTGAGGTCATCGGGCCTACGCCGGATGGGCTTCGTCTGAACATATATATCACAGGAGGAGAGGTGCGAGGTCCCCGACTAAATGGGAAAGTTCTTCCCGTGGGTGCAGATTGGCTGACCATTCGCAGTGATGGAGTGGGCGTCTTAGATATTAGAGCTACTATAGAGACTGACGATGGCGCACTGATCTATCTCTCTTACCAAGGCCTCGCCGATGCCGGTGAGGATGGGTACGAAAAATTCATCGAAGGGAACCCTCCGTCTCCTGTTCCCCTTCGTGGAGCGCCACGCTTTCAGACAGCACATCCCGATTATCTCTGGCTAAATAGAATACAGTGCCACAATGTAGGTGAAGCTGACTTGGAAAGCTGGGTAGTGGGCTATGACCTCTATACGGTCAAATAGGGTCGGCTAACGGGGCTTGGGCGGCATAGGGCAAGCTACGGCACTTCACATAACAAGGCACGCAACCTGACGGCTACGCCGCCGGTTCGTTTGGCGTTAGGAGTTCCTACCGCCCCAAAATCCACCTCTTGCTAAAAATGCCTTAGTGGTATATTTTTTATACCATTATGAAGTTTCAGTACGACCAAAGAAAAAGTGCCTCCAATCGCAAAAAGCATGGGATTGATTTTGAGCAGGCTCAATCTCTTTGGGATGACCCGAACTTGGTGGAATTGGCAGCGCGGTCTGACGATGAGGCAAGATCAATCGTGATTGCTCGCTTCAATCGCCAATACTGGTCAGCCGTATTTACATATCGCGATGACGAGATTCGATTAATTTCGGTCAGGCGATCTCGGAAAGCTGAGGTAGAGCTTTATGAAAGCTAAAGATTTCGACAAAAAATTCGACCAGGGTAAGGAAGACATAATTGATGACCTGGATATTTCCAGTCTCAAACGGCCGAATCAAACACCTCGACGAGTTAACGTGGATTTTCCCGAATGGATGATCATCTCTCTTGACAAAGAGGCGGCAAGACTGGGAGTTACTCGACAATCCATTATCAAAGTCTGGCTGGCGGAACGCCTTGAACACACCCCTAACAAGTAAAGGCTGCAAGGCGCCTTCGGCGCGGGACGTCGTAACCGGCGCCCCAGCTTGAAGCGTTAGCACACTCAGGAGATGAAGAGATGTCTGCTCCTTACCTTTTCAGGGATGGCGCAACCCAATGAACAACCAGATTACGAACAAGCGGAGAAGTACATAGTCGAGTGTGCTACCGATTGGGCAGAGTCGGTTGTGACCGGGGATGTAGGACGGAGAAAGGTCTAATTTACGTTATCACTTCAAGCTAAATGACACATAAGTAGTACAAGCTGTGGGGCGGCCGTACCGGCCGACCCGGTTGTAGGCGTTACACGTCTTTTCAGTTGGAGTGTTGTATGGAATCGATCAATACAAGAATTCAAACAGCAGAATCGCTTTGGCTACTGGGTGCAGAGGCGGAGCGTTCAGAAAATTATCCGCTTGCTTACCGGCACTACACTGAAGCGCATGACCTGATAATGGACTGTGCAAGGCTTCATCAGTTGTCGCATGTAAAATTGCGAAGGGTAAATTACAAACTTGGCAACTATGGCGAATTTTTAACAGACTGGCTACTTCACTGTTTTGCGCCATTGGGAGTCTTTGAACTGGTATCCCGCCTTTCCAAAACAGATGCCTGGGGTTCAATCATCTGTAAGCGTAATGCAGCATAGTTATGCCATTCTTGCTGGGAAATCGCCGTTCAGATCCGCATAACAAGTGGCTCAAGATTGTGGCTTCGCCACTGGACAGCCTCAACCGGCGTATGCTTCGCTTTGTATGCGCCACTTGTGTCTGCCCCTTGCCTCACAGCGAGTTGGAGTGGTCAAGCATTTTGTGACAACCCAGTTAAGCGGCCTTCCTCATTTCAACCATTGCTGACTCGTACTCACTGGGGCTGACATATCCCAGATACGAATGCAGTCTCCGGCTGTTGTAAAACATCGTCATGTAGTCCAGCACGTCCTGCTGAGCTTCATAGCGTGTCTGATAGCTGTGCCAGTGGACCCGTTCCTTCTTCAAGCTGGCAAAGAAACTTTCCGCCACACTATTGTCCCAACAATTTCCCTTGCGACTCATGCTGCCGATAAAACCATGCTTTGCCAGTAATCGCCGGTAAGCCTTGCTGGCGTACTGTGAGCCGCGATCTGAATGCACTATCAACCCCGGCTTAGGCCGACGCTGCCAAATCGCCATACGGAGCGCGTCAGTCACCAGGCTCGCCTTCATGCGTGAACTCATACTCCAGCCCACCACCCGCCGGGAAAAAAGGTCGATGACCACCGCCAGGTACAGCCACCCCTCCTGGGTCCACAGATAGGTGATATCCGAGACATAGGCCTGATCGGGACCAGAGACCGAAAACTGGCGGTCCAGTACGTTCTCAAAGAGCGGCTGCTGGTGATTGCTGTTCGTGGTCACCTTGTATTTCTTGCGGTGTCGAACGGTAATACCAGCTTCCCGCATGAGCTTTCTGGCCTTCTGGCGGCTGACCGGGTAGCCCAAAGCATTCAGGGCACGCTTCATGCGGCGTGTGCCGTAGCTGTTATCGCTGGCCTTCGCGATCTCCTTGACAGCCTCCAGCATTTCCTGGTGTTCAGGATCCGGTTGCGTCGTATTCCTGCGTTTGCAATAGCTGTAATAGCCATTGCGGGTGACACCCAGTAATCGACACATCAGGTCGACAGGCCAGGTCTTCTTGTATCGGGTGATGAACGCGTATTTCATCGCGTTTCCTTGGCGAAGAAGACCGTCGCTTTTTTTAGGATCTCTTTCTCCATCTTCAGGCGTCGATTCTCTTCCTTCAAGCGTCGAATCTCGGCTTGATCCGGAGTCAGTTTTCCATTTCCGCGAAACGCCTGGCCTTCATCGGATTCGGATTCTTTGATCCAGCGCTGTAGCACGCTACGGTTGAGTTCCAGACTTCTCGCTGCCTCCGTAATTGTGTAGCCCTGATCAGTTACCAGGCTAATAGCATCCAGTTTAAATTCCTTCGAATATTGCTTTCTCGTACTCATTTCCAATCTCCAGTTTGGGGTATTATCCCTTAACTGGGTTGGTCACATCTATTGAACCACTTCAAGTGACAGAAATAGTGCCACATTTATGAAAACTGAATTAGTGACTACATAGAAGCGTCAGGCGAATGCTACGCGCCGCAGCTTGAAGTGTTAACTGGCGGAGGAGGTCCCTATCGAAGTTCTAGGATACATAATTGAATTCTCCATTGGTCTGGCGGGATTCTCTGGGGTGATCGCTGTGTTCACATCGCGCTCCCAGGCTAACGTGGGTTTGGATCGATTCAGGATTAGAAATCTTCTACTCTTTTCGATGGGTCCCGCTTTTTTGTGCTTCATTGCAATCGCGCTTCTGGAAATCACCAGTACCGAAAACTGCGCATGGAGACTGGCGTGCATATTCCAGTCGCTGTTTCTTCTGCTGATAATTGCTGCGACTTTGAAAGCGAAAGGCAAACTTACTGAAGCTCAGTACTCGCAGATAAATGTTCCGGTAATGCGTGCAGTGTTAGTTGTGTTCTCGCTTGTGAGCGTAGTTCTACTCCTAACCGGTTTGGGTATGATCGGGCTTGAGGCTTTCGTGCTCTTCTATGTGGGTCTGGTAGTAGTTCTTTTGGTGGGTGTATATCAATTTTTCAGAGCAGTTTTGGAGGGACTACAAGGCACCTGAGCTTTCTGACTGGAGAGCGCAAGCAGCCGCCCCTTCGGGGCTGGACCTCGCTACGCCGGGTCGTTGGTGCCAGAAAGTACCAAAGACAAGCTGATTCCACCCATATAGAATCTATCGGAGAATCAGCCCGTCGCCATAGGCGTTACGTCTGTATGTCAGGGAGTGTCATGCATCCTGTTTTGATATCCGTAGTCCTTTTAATCTGCAGCAATGTCTTCATGACGTTTGCATGGTATGCACATCTGAAAGAACTCAATAACAAGCCCTGGATAATTGCTGCCCTGGTGAGTTGGGGAGTTGCGCTCTTCGAGTACCTGTTTCAGGTCCCTGCGAACCGGTTGGGCTTTACGGTGCTGTCGGTGGGGCAACTGAAAATCATTCAGGAAGTTATTACTCTTACCGTGTTTGTGCCGTTTTCGGTGATGTATCTCAAGGAACCACTGAAACTCGACTACTTATGGGCTGGGTTTTGTCTCGTTGGTGCCGTGTATTTTATGTTCAGGGGCAAGTTCGTGTAACAGGGCCGTCTGCCTGTGCGCGGCTCAATGTGGCTTTAGGTATTTGGCATGAAATCGGACAGCGCTTCACTGGATGGGCCGGTAAAACTTAAGGTCAGGGTTGTCCCGGGGGCGTCCCGGTCTGCAATATCCGGATGGCTTGATGATGTGCTGAAAGTTCGGGTTTCTGCCCAGCCTGAGAAGGGAAAAGCCAACACGGCGGTGGTTATGTTACTGTCCGGCAGGCTCGGCCTTCCCAAAAGCTCGCTCAATATATCGTCGGGGAAAACATCCCCGAACAAGGTCATCGAAATTCACGGCTTATCAATCGCAGAGGTCATGCGTAAGTTGGATGCTGACAGCGCCTGACAGGAGTGAAGTGAATGGAAAGCGAATATCAGTTCATCTGGGGATTGCTGTTCGGAGCTATAGGTTTCGGCTATTTTCTGTATGGCAGAAAACAACGGGTGGCCATGCCATTCCTCAGCGGCATAGCACTTTGTGTTTTTCCCTACTTCGTAAGCAATGTGTACACGATGGTCTTAACTGGCGTGGTGCTGCTGGCACTTCCATACTTCATAAGAGTCTAGTCAGTCGCGTCTGCCGGCCTCTAGCAAGCGGAGCGGGAATAGCGGGGCAGGTGAGAGGGCGTTAAGGAATTGCATGCCCATTGTCGATTTGTTGGTCCACAGCTACCGGGGAAAATATGTATATACCCGCACAATTTGCAATATCCGACAGGGCTGAGATATTCGCCTTTATAGAAGCCAATGCCTTTGGCCAGCTTATCTCGACGGTAGACAACAGGCTCTTTGTTACCCACCTGCCTTTTCTCGTTTCCGGCGACAGGACCCGGCTGTTCGGCCATGTGGCCAGGCAGAACCCACAGCACCTCGATCTGGACGGTCAGGAGATACTGGTCACTTTCGAGGGGCCACACGATTACATTTCGCCCTCCTGGTACGGCAGCCCGGGCGTCCCCACCTGGAACTACCAGGCGGTTCACGTTTACGGCAAGTGTGCTGTATTTAATGAGCCCGGCAGGCTGGCAGAGCTGGTGGGCCGCCTTACGGAAAAATACGAATCGGCCTTTGAGGTGCCATGGCGGCCCGAGTACAAGGCGACGATGCTGGGCGCCATTGTCGGTATAGAGATTCTCATTGGCGAGGTTCAGGGCAAGTTCAAGCTGAGCCAGAACCGGCCGGACAATGATCGACTGGCAGTGATAAAGGCGCTGGAAGAAAACGGCTCCACCAAACTGGCCGCCGCCATGAAAGTCCATAAATCCTGATAGAATCCAGTATCGTACAACCATGTGATGAGAATATTTTGATGAGTGAAGCTCTGGACCAATCCGTATTGAATCAGGCGTTTGTCAACGCCCGCACAACCAACAAGTTTACCGGGCGGGACGTGCCGGATGCGCTGATTTTACAGCTGTACGAGCTGATGAAGTGGGGGCCTACCTCGATGAACTGCCAGCCCGGCCATTACGTCATGGTTAAGAGCGAGGCGGCGAAGCAGCGTTTGATTCCGGCCCTGATGCCGGGCAACCGGGACAAGACCCTGGGCGCACCGGTTACGGTGATTGTCGCTACTGATACCCGGTTTTATGAAAACCTGTCGAGCCAGTTCCCCGCCAACCCAAAGGCCGGTGAGATGTTTGAGTCCAGTGCCGAGCTGTCCCGGGTGACGGCATTCAGGAATGGCACCTTGCAGGGGGCCTACCTGATACTGGCCGCCCGCATGCTGGGCCTGGATTGTGGGCCGATGAGCGGCTTTGATAACCGCGCGGTCGATGCCGAGTTCTTTCCGGAAGGACGATATCAATCCAATTTCCTGGTCAATATCGGCTTTGGCGACCCCGCTGGCAATCACCCCAGGGGGCCGAGGCTCGCATTTGATCAGGCCGTGGAGGTTGTTTGATGACCGGTAGTGAGTAGGGGCCTATGTTCGCGGTGATATTCAAGGCGGAGATCGCTCAGCTGGATGCTGAATATAGCGATATGGCGGCCCATATGAGGGAGCTGGCTATCAGCCAGTACGGATGTACCCAGTTCACCAGTTGCACCGAGGGTAACAGGGAGATTGCGATCTCTTACTGGGAGTCCCAGGACCAGATCCGGCGCTGGAAGCAGGACGCGGCACACCTGGTGGCGCAAGACAAGGGGCGTTCAAAATGGTACAGCGCGTATACCGTGGAAGTGGTCGAGCTGGTGCGCAGTTATGGCTCGGGCAGCCTGGCACCCTTATGAATGAGAAATTGCCTATGCCCGGCTCCGGGCGCGCAGCCGATGTCAGGCAAAGGCGGGGTACCGCGGTGCTGCTGTGTGTGCTCGCCCTGGCGGCCTGCAGCCAGCGCCAGGTGTACGACACCATCCAGAACAATCAGCAACTGGAGTGCCAGAAGCTGCCGGGCACCCAGTACGAGGAATGCATGAAGCAGGTCTCGGAGCCCTATGATGACTATAAGCGGGAGCGGGACGAACTGGTAAAGGAAAAGCCACCGTAGCATGACCGTGGCTTGCGGGAGCTGGCGCCCGGACCCCGGCCTTTGCGGTGGATTCGCGCCGCAATCAACCGTACTATCGGCAGGGCCAGTCACTGGCACATTCCTGTCCAAGAACCACAAGCAGCCGCATAGGAGAGATATGGCCGAGCGATTTTCCTCCCTGCAGGACCGGCACATCCGGTTTATCGCGGAGCAGCACCTGTTTTTCGTGGGCACCGCCGGCCGGGAGGGTTATATCAATGTCTCGCCCAAGGGCATGGACAGTTTCAGGGTAACCAGCCCCACGGAGGTCGCCTGGCTCAACCTCACCGGCAGCGGCAATGAGAGCGCCGCGCACGTGGCAGAGAATGGCCGCATGACCATCATGTTCTGCTCCTTCGGCAAGCAGCCCCTGATCATGCGATTGTATGGCCAGGCGACGGTGGTGCATCCCCGGGATGGGGACTGGCCCGCCCTGCTGGCATTGTTTCCGGCCGAACCGGGCGCGCGGCAGATCTTCCGTCTCACGCTGGACCTGGTGCTAACCTCCTGCGGCTACGCCGTTCCCCGCTACGAATTGAAAAGCGAGCGGCCAACCCTGACCAGGTGGACGGAGCAAAAGGGGCCGGATGGTATCAGGCAGTACTGGCAAGAAAAAAATACCCTGACCCTGGACGGCAAGCCCACCGGCATTTTCGCGGATATCGAATAGCTCCGCCGTCCAGACTCCCCAAAAGGATATCAAATGAGTGATGTACCGCCCTGCCCTGAATGCAAGTCACCGTACGGCTACGATGACGGCAATATGTTCGTCTGCCCGGAGTGTGGTCACGAGTGGTCAAAGGACGCCGCTACCGCGGGCGATGATCCTGTCATCAAGGATGCCAACGGCAATGTGCTGAGCGACGGTGATACCGTCACCGTGATCAAGGACCTCAAGGTCAAGGGCACCTCGCTGGTGGTCAAGGTGGGCACCCGGGTCAAGAATATCCGGCTGGTGGAGGGCGACCACGATATTGATTGCAGGATCGATGGCATAGGTGCGATGAAACTGAAATCGGAATTTGTCAAAAAGGCCTGAACCGGGTTTGCATCACTATCTGAGCGGAGCCTGTGATGAGCATTGAAAAGGCGTACAACTTTCGGGCGGCAGCTCATGGCGTGGCTACTGCCGGGCGGGTCGAGCCGGATCAACTGGCGCAACTGGGCAGCGAGGGCTTTGAGGTTGTGATCAATCTGCTGCCCGAGTCCAGCCAGTACGCGGTCGCCGATGAGCGGCATATCGTGGAGGGGCAGGGCATCGAATACCAGTACCTGCCGGTGGATTTTGCCAATCCGACCCTGGCGGACTACCGCCAGTTCTGCCAGCTGATGCAGCGGGCAGGGGAGCGCAAGCTGCTGATTCACTGCGCCGCCAACTACCGGGTCAGCGCCTTTTACTCCCGCTATGCCATCGAGACCGGTCTTTGGTCGCAGGCGCAGGCGGATGAATTTATGCGGTCTGTGTGGCAGCCCGAGGAACACCCACCCTGGCCTCGCTGGCTGCAGGAGGTCGCATGCCTGGACTGAACTTCGGCCGGCGGCTTCAGTCCGCCGGCTGACGAAGTGGTGTGGTACAAATAGTGCAATCACGTGTCGGTGGAATATTCTAAGCGGACGTCAGGCAAACACCCCGTGGATATACCACTTGCTGGCCAGCCGGTCGCGAAACACCCAGTACTGCTGACCGCTGCCGTCCCCGGCGATGTAATAGTCCCGGCTCACCGCTTCCTGCCACCAGTTGTCCTCTATCCGCTCCGGACCATGCAGCAGGGTCAGCGCACCGTTCCAGTACAGCCGCTGGCGGGATTGTCGCAGCGGCTGGGGCCGGGGCATGAGCCAGAACGGGCGCTGGGCGCCGGTGTGGCCGGTACCGGGCTCACCGCCAGAGCAGTCGCTGCTGACATGCACGGCAAATTCCGGCAGGTGCTCGTCCCGACAACCGACCTTTTCGATGGCCTGTAGCCCCAGCCGGCTGCGCAGCCGATCCAGCAGGTGGGCCAGGGGTTCCCGCTGCCTGCCGGGATGGAACAGGTCGCTATTCTCCGGTTGCCCCGGGTGTAGATTGCGGCAGCTGAGGATGAGGCCCTCCACGCCGGTCGCCAGTTGCAGCTGGTCGAAGCAAATGCCGGTGAGCTGGTGCCAGCTTTTCCAGTCGCTGTGACTGCTGGCACTGCGCACACCCACCTCCCGCAGGCTGCGGTCCATGCCGACCAGTTGCCAGCAGATTTCGGCAGTTTGCAGCTGGGTACTGCGCAGGAAGGCGCACAGGGACTGCAGCAACATTTGTGCAGCCGGCAGCAATTCGGCGTTGCCCTTTACTTCATAGCCAAACCAGTACTCGTCGCTGAACGTCGCCGGGGGTTGGTAATCTGCCTGCCTGTCCTCCCGCTGACCCAGCACTTGCTGCAGGAAGTGGGTGAATTCCCTGCCGCAGCGCCGACCCAGGGCGGCCGGTGGCAGCGCCAGGATATCGCCCAGACTGTGCAGGCCTGCCCGGCGCAGTGAGTCGACGGCAGTGGGAAAGGCATCGAGCAGGCGCAGCGGCAGGGGCGCGAGCCGCTCGGTGAGGGGGCGGGTTATCTCCAGTGCGGTATCCGCTGGCGTAAATGACAGCAGCCAGGCGGCTTTGGGGGTGGGGGCCAGGCCGTATTCCACGCTGTAGCCCCGGCGACCAATGCCGCGGCTGACCTCGGCCAACAGGTTGTCCAGGCCCCGGAACAGGTTCAGGCAGCCACCGATTTCCAGCTGCAGGCAGTCCTGGCGCCAGCTGAAAAGGCCGGGTGTGATGCCGTAGGCCCAGCAGCACAGTTGCTGCAGGCAGCGCTGCTCGGCGCCCTCGTCACGCTCCAGCAGCCGCAGTGGCTCACTATTGACCAGGGCGTGCACTGTCGCGGTACCCATACCCGGCCGGATACCGAGAGCGGCAGCGCAGTTATTGGCGCACAGGACCCGCTGCCTGGCCAGCACCACCACCGCCTGTTCCTCGCAGCGGCTCAGGCACTGCAGTGGCAACTGGTTGAAGCGCAGGCAGAGCCACAGGCTCACCACCAGCCCCCCGGGTGGCAGGCGATATGTCGGGGGGAGAGTGCGCCCATTATGAATTGAATACTGTACATATATACAGTATCTCCCGTTCGGGAGGGCCCTGTCCAGCCCGGCGGGCGCCCGGCCGCAGTGCACCATCCTGGTTTCCAGATGTTACATAATGTTACGCGAGAGTGCGCCCGTCCCGCTCATGCAGATCGCGGTAAGTAAATGAAAAAATAATAAATATTTCACAATATTAAACTTGTTCGGGCGGATTTCAGGGAGGATAGTGGTAACACATTGCCAGCAGGCAATGTTACTTAAAGTATCAAAATGGAGTTTAGTAATGAAAGCTATGATTGCCATACCCGCACTTTGCCTGGCCATGAACGCCGCAGCGGGCTGTCCGGTCACGCATCCGCGGGAGCAGCCGGTAATACCCGATGCCGCCGTGGCCAGCAAGCAGGAGATGCACCGGGCACAGTTGGCGGCGGAGCAGTATCTGCTGCAGGGCAAAGCCTACCTGGAATGCGGACTCATGAATCGTCGCCAGTACAGCCAGTTGTTGAGCCAGCTGGAAATTTTTTCCGAGCAGTACAACAACGAAGTGATCGAGTACCAGATTCGCCGGCAGATGGTTGCGGAAAATGACCAGGCGGGTGTCCTGCCGGTCACCGGGGGGTCAGCGGACTAGCCGTTGACTCAGCCGCCGACGCCCGCGTTTTCGAGCAGGTAGGTGATTACGAACTTCATCAGGAAGCCGAAGATACCCATGGCCAGCCCGATGTAGAGGATCATTGTGCCGAATTTGCCGGCATTGCTGCGCCTGGCGAGGTCCCAGACGATATACATCATGAGCAGGATGAGGCCGCCCACGCCCAGGACGACACCGTATTCTGTCAGCCATTCGTCCATTCAGGTCGGCACCCCGGTGGCCGCCGGTCAGGCGGCGACAATTACCTCTGCCTCGAGGTGGGACTCGGCCAGCAGGGAGCGGGTGATCAGGCAGGCCTCCTCGGCTTTTTCCAGCAGGCGCTGTGCCTTGTCAGCGTCAGTGCCGGCAGGCACCGTCAGCCTGGCGTTGACAGTGAACGCCGTGAACCGGGTAACCCGCTCTACCCGCTCCAGTACGCCCTCGGCGGAGCATTCGAGGTTGGTCCACTCGAGCTTGGAAGCCCTGGCAATCGCCCGGAACGTCAGTATGAAGCAGTCGGCGACAGCGCCAACCAGCAGGGTCTCGGGAGACCACTGGTCACCCGGGCCGCCGAATTCGGCCGGTGGGGCGGTGACAAGCTGAGGCAGGTCGTCCGCCTTGAGCATGATATTGCCGGTGGTCTCGGCGCTGGCGCTGACGTGGTAGTGATGAGGTAAGTCTTGCATGGTAGTCGCATCCCTGTGTCCGGTTTCTGGCGGCAATTATAGCCGCAAGCCGGTACTGCCCTCACCTTATAATTTCCCCGTCAGGCCATCGGCGAGCAGGCCTCCATGGCTGCGCCGTGCTGCCTGCCCGCCTGCCACACCGGCAATTCCCACAGCTGTGGCTGCCCGGGCACGTCTTCTGCCGGGGGCAGGTCCACGTCGATATGCTGGTTGCCGCCGCGCTGCTTGAGGATATGGACCCTGCGGTATTCCCGCATCTGCAGGCGCAGGCTGGCGGGGGAGTGGTTGTGGGCGGCCGCCGTGGGGCGAAACAGTACCGCCAGGCTGTCGCCGCCGCTGGCGGCCACCTGCAGTTTGCGCAGCTCGCTGTAGCTGTAGTTGTGAGTTCCCAGCCAGCTGAACACGGCGCTGCAGGTGCCGCTGCGCAGGGCCTGCTCGGTGCTCCACAGCAGGTCCTGGCGGTTTTTCGGGTGCACCAGTAATACCTGCCGGGTATCGATACCCCGGGCCGCCAGCAGCGGCGCATAGGGTATATAGGGCGGAGCGATGAATGCCTGCCAGCGCCCCCGCTCGCTGAGCTGTTCCATGGCGGGCAGAAACAGTCCCATGGCGCCCAGTCCATTGCTGTCGCTCAATAATTCAATGGTGCTGTCCAGGGGCCAGCCGCCCTGGTCCAGCTGCCTATCCAGGCTGGTATAGCCAGTAGCCAGGCCGTTCTGGCTGTGACAGTGGCTGTCGCTGTTGGCGGAGGGTTCATGGTGGTGAAAGCGGCGATGGCGACCGCGCCAGGTATCATTGCGGGTGATGATCTGTTCGAGCACTTCGTTCATGGCCTTGCTCCGGGGAGGGTTCCCTTCAAATAAACTGTATAAACATACAGTAGTATCGAAGCGGGCAGAATGCAAGTCGTGGCATGTGTGAATTTAGCGGGTGAGGGCAGGGGGTGTGATCTGCGGATGCGCGGTGTGTGCAGGTCCCGTTCATAATGGTTTCAAATGTGACCGAAACTTCCTAAAGTGCCCCATGTGGCGGTATTTGGCTGGCAGGGAAGCAATTCGCAATCCCCCTCCCCCGGACATGACCGATTAATTGACGCAGTGGCGACAATGGCGAAAACGTATTGGTACTTTATGACAGTAGCGCTTTTGGTGCTGATACCACTGATTGCGGTGCTGTTGGTGAAGAAGTTGGGTCTGCTGGAGATTCGCCCGGATGAGCAAATAGCGTACAAGGTCTTTGAAGGGCAAAAGCGCCTACTACATTCCTTTAAAGCCAAAACCGACCGCCTGGGGAGTCCGCCTCCGGCCATGCTGCTATTTCACGGCGGTGCATGGCAATACGGTAGTGGCAAGAAGCTCTATCCGCAGTGCCGTTTCTTTGCGGAAAACGGCCTGACCTGCTTTGTAGTGCAATATCGACTGGGTTCCCGCGGAGTTGTCGATGTGCCCGGGGCAGTGGAAGATGCAAGCGATGCCCTGGCCTATTTGCGTGCCAATGCCAGCCAATTGAATATAGATGCCGACAGGATTGTGGCGGGCGGCGGATCATCGGGAGGGCAGCTGGCGGCAGCATTGGGTGTTGCCATACACAAAAAAGCCGGCAAGCCAATGCCGGTGGCAACCCGGCGGCCCGCTGCGTTGATTCTCTATAACCCCATGCTGGACCTGTCACCGGGCATGCCAGACCACGACCTGGTCAAGGATGACTGGCAGGAGATATCCCCGTACCACCACGTAGATGGTTCGGTCCCGCCAACCCTCATCCTGTTGGGCACGGAAGATGTTGAGTTGCCGGTCGCCAGTGCGGAGTCTTTTTGTCGCATGATAATTGCCCGGGGCGGGCGCTGTGAGTTGGCTTTATACCAGGGCCAACAGCATGGGTTCTTCCAGTATCGGGAAAACAATCGCGAGTACTTTGATAAAACCAACGCACGCATTATGACGTTTCTGGAATCTATCTGGGAATGATGTCCGGGCACCTGGCCGGGTTATCAAAAAGGTTTCAAGTACCGGGAGCAGGTGCCCGCCACGGCGAAGACATGTGAGCTGAGCGCATTGCCCTGCACGCCGGTGGCGTAGAATGCGCCGTTCCGGGGATTGCGACTGATCGCGCCTTCAAAAATGGTGTCCGGGTGTTCGTGATCGGGGCCGTCCACTTCGCAGACCAGGCCCGGCGGGTCGCAGTGATCAAAGTGCCAGGCGCTAGCCCCCATACCCATGGCCTGCCAGGTGCCGCCGCTGTTGCTGAACAGGTACTTGCTGTCGGCCTCGTCGTAGTTGTGGCCGCTGGTGGTTTTGCCATCCTCGGACGTGGTGGTCCAGACAACGGTGCTGGCAATGCAGAGAAATTGTTCGACCTTGTAGTCGCTGGCATTTTCCGTAGCGCAGCCCGCCATTGCCAACCCTAAAACCAGTCCCGCAAAAAACCGCATTCTACACCGCTATGAATAGGAATGAAGGACGCTACGGAACTGCAGCGCGTTGCAACATCGGCACCCGGCACAGGCCGAGAATGAGGTCTTCCAGGTTATCCCAGGGCCTGCCACCGGCAAAGCCCTTGATACTGCCATCCACCGTTATCGCCTGCTGCAGTAACTGTGCCATGGACTCCGGGTTGTGGCGGGCCAGGGCCGACTGCATGAGGGGAATGCGGTTCTGCCACACCCTGCGGGCATTCAATGCCTGCAGTACGCCCTGGCCGTTGCGACAATCCTGTTGCACTTCGTGCAGGGTGCGGATCTCCCGGGCCAGCGACCACAGCACCACGGTGGGCTCGGTGCCCTCACCGCGCAGGCCCTGCAGCATGTGCAGGCTGGCGGCAGCGTCGCCCTTGAGGGCCTTGTCAGCCAGCTCGAACACGTTGTAGCGGGCGTTGTCCGATACCGAATCGAGCACAGCGCGCGTGTCGATCCGGGTGTCTTTCACCAGCAACTTGAGTTTCTCCACTTCCTGCACGGCAGCGAGCAGGTTGCCTTCCACCCGGTCGCAGAGCAACTGCAGGGCCTCGTCGTCGATGCTCAGGCCGGCAGCGGCCACCCGCTGGCGCAGCCAGCCGGGCAGGCTGCGCGCGTCCACCGGCCATACCTGGACGACGGCGCCGGCTTTATCCAGGGCTTTGAACCATTTGCTGCTGGTGGACTGCTTGTCGATCCTGCCCGCCACTACCAGCAGCACATCTTCGCTGCCGGCGATCTCCAGGTATTCGCACAGGGCTTTACTGCCGTCCGCCCCGGGTTTGCCGCTGGGCAGTCGCAGTTCAACCAGCTTGCGCTCGGCGAACAGGGACATGCTGCTGGCGCTGTGCAGTATTTCCTGCCAGTCGAAATGGTTGCCGCTGGCGTCGATGACCTCGCGATCGGCGCATCCCTGCGCCCGTGCCTCGCGCCTGACATTGTCGCAGCATTCCTGCAATTGCAGGGGTTCGTCGCCGCTGACCAGGTATACCGGGAGCAGTTGGCGTTTTAACTGCGCAGCGAGTTGATCGGGGGAGACTCGCATCAGGGCTTGCTGGCAGCGAAGAAACCGATGCGCCGGACGATCTGCTGGGCCAGTTCAGTGCGCATTTCAGATTTGAGAATACGCAATTCCTCGCCCTTGCCCATGGCGTTGCGCGGGTCGTTCTCCATTTGCCTGATGATGGAGGCGTTGGTATCCGGCATCACCTCTTTGCCGCTGGCATCCAGCACCGAGAAGGTCGTCTGCATGGTAATTTCGAGCTGTGAGACCCGGGCTTCCTTGTTGAGCGACAGGTTGGTCTGGCTGAATCGTTCAGGGCCCAGCACCAGTGAATAGTCGGCGTCGGCCCTGGCTGTCCACTGGACGTCGTTGGTAGTGAACACCGTTCGCACCGCCTGGCTGAATTCGCCGTTGGGGTTGCCCGTGATCAGGTACATTTTTTTCCAGTCCTCGGGCAGCGCGGCGCTGCCGGCGCCGGTGCCGCGCAGCTGGAAACCGCAGGCCGCCAGCAGGCAGACAATGGCCAGGATGAGGGTGTAGCTGGCGAGGCGCCGTCGCATGGCAGGTATCCGGGTGGGCATCAGTTGGCCACAATATTAACTAATTTGCCCGGCACCACAATGACCTTGCGCACGGTGACGTCCTCAAGGAAACGCGCGACATTGGGTTGTTGCATGGCCAGGGCCTCCACGGCGGCCTTGTCGGCGCCCGCGGCCACGCTCATCCTGGCCCTCACCTTGCCGTTGACCTGTACCACCAGCTCGATACTGTCCCGCTCCAGCGCGGTCTCATCCACCGTGGGCCAGGGGGCGTTCATGACATCGCCCGCGCCGCCCAGTAACTGCCACAGATGGTGGCAGATGTGCGGCACGATCGGGCACAGCATGAGCACAACCACACGCAGCGCCTCGTCTGCGAGTGCCCGGTTTTGCGGGTTGGCCTCATCGAGTTTGCCCACCTCATTGCACAGCTCCATCACCGCGGCGATGGCGGTATTGAAGGTCTGGCGGCGGCCGAAATCATCGCTGACCTTGGCGATGGTCTCGTGGGTTTTGCGGCGCAGGGCTTTCTGCTGACCATCCAGCGTCGCGGTATCGAGTGGCGGTGCGGCGGATTCCAGCCGCCGCGCTACCAGCTTCCACAGGCGCTTGAGGAAGCGGTTGGCACCCTCAACGCCGGAATCAGACCATTCCAGCGATTGTTCCGGCGGCGCGGCGAACATGCTGAACAGGCGCACGGTGTCGGCGCCGTAGCTGTCGATCAGCGACTGGGGATCAACCGTGTTGCCCTTGGACTTGGACATCTTGCTGCCGTCCTTGAGCACCATGCCCTGGGTCAGCAGGCGGGTGAAAGGTTCATCGGAGTGAACCAGGCCCTCGTCGCGCATCAGCTTGTGAAAAAAACGGGCGTACAGCAGGTGCAGGATGGCGTGTTCGATGCCGCCCACATACTGGTCTACCGGCGCCCAGTAATCCGCCTCGGCGTCCAGCATGGCGTTGTCGTTGCGGGCGCTGGCATAGCGCGCGTAGTACCAGGACGACTCCATAAAGGTATCGAAGGTGTCGGTTTCGCGGGTGGCGGGGCCGCCGCAGCCGGGGCATGTGGTCTGGTAGAACCCGGGCATCTTCTTGATCGGCGAGCCCACGCCCTCGAACGCCACATCGGTGGGCAGGATCACCGGCAGGTCCTGGGCCGGCACGGCCACCGTGCCGCAGCTGGCGCAATTGATAATGGGAATGGGCGCGCCCCAGTAGCGCTGGCGCGAGACGCCCCAGTCGCGCAGGCGATAGTTGGTGGTGCGCTCGCCCTTGCCCTGGGCTTCCAGGCGGTCGGCGATGGCGTTGAACGCGCCCGTGAAGTCGAGCTGGTCGAATTCGCCGGAATTAACTGTCACGATCCCGTCCTTGTCGGCGTACCAGTCCTGCCAGCGGGCAGTATCGTAGGTGTGGTCGCCCTCACTCCTGGCAATGACCTGCACAACAGGCAGGCCGTACTTACAGGCAAACTCGTGATCGCGCTCGTCGTGGCCGGGTACCGACATCACGGCGCCGGAGCCGTAGGACATGAGCACGAAGTTGGCCACCCAGATGGGCAGCTCGGCCCCGGTGAGGGGGTGAATGGCACTCATGCCAGTGGCCATGCCCAGTTTTTCCATGGTGGCCAGTTCGGCTTCGGCCACCTTGCCCCGGCTCTGCTCCTCAATGAAGGCTGCCAGCGCCGCGTTATCCTGCGCCGCCTGGCGGGCCACGGGGTGCTGGGGCGCCACCGCCACATAGGTCGCGCCCATCAGGGTGTCCGGCCGCGTGGTGTAGACCTCCAGCGAGTGCTCGCCGGTAGTGAGCGCGGAGGCCAGGCCAAAGCGCAGGTTGACCCCTTCCGAGCGGCCGATCCAGTTGCGCTGCATGGTGCGCACCTGTTCCGGCCAGTGTTCCAGCTTGTCGATGTCCGAGAGCAACTCCTCGGCGTAGGCCGTGATGCGGATAAACCACTGGTCGATTTCCCGTCGCTCGACCGGGTTGTCACAGCGCCAGCAACAGCCGTCCACTACCTGTTCGTTGGCCAGCACGGTCTGGTCGGACTCGCACCAGTTAACCTCGGCCTTTTTCCGGTAGGCCAGGCCTTTTTCAAACAGGCGGGTGAAGAACCACTGCTCCCAGCGATAGTACCTGGGGTCGCAGGTAGCGATCTCCCGGTCCCAGTCGTAGGCAAAGCCCAGTCGTTGCAGTTGGGTGCGCATGTAGTCAATATTCTGTGCGGTCCACTTCGCCGGCGGCACATTGTTCTGGATGGCGGCGTTTTCCGCCGGCAGGCCGAAGGCGTCCCAGCCCATGGGCTGCAGCACGTTCTTGCCGAGCATGCGCTGGTAGCGGGCGATGACATCGGCAATGGTGTAGTTGCGCACATGTCCCATGTGCAGTTTGCCGCTGGGGTAGGGGAACATGGCCAGGCAGTAGAATTTTTCCCGGCCGTCGTCCTGTTTTACGGCGAAACTTTTGTTCGCCAGCCAGTGCTGCCGGGCGGCCTGTTCGAGTTCCTGCGGTTTGTAGTGCTCATCCATCACGGCGTTCAGTTTTCGTCCTTAACTGTGCGGTAACAAGCGGGCGCAGCCCCTGTGGTACATGGGTTTTGCTGGGGAAATGGCGCCGGCGCGAAGAAGCGCGGATTCTATCAGTAATCGGGTTTGGCTGCGACGATTGAGCGCGATCCCGGGCCGCTTTCCGCTCCGATAAGCCCTGGCGCTGTCATCGCCAGGCCACCTCGCGCGAATCGTGGATGTGGCAGGTGCCCTTCTGGCCCCGAAAAATATAACTATCAGCCCCACCCCGGAAAACTTGACCCAAATCGTGGCGCAATCAGGAAATGCGGTCCAAGCTTGCAAAATGCGAAAAACCAGCGACATCATCTGGCAGGACGCCCAGCACCAGGGCCTGTTCGAGATTCTGGACCTGCTCAATGAACCGACCGCGGATCGGGAGGTGTTGCGCAGGCTGGAGGCCTATACCGAATACCACTTCGCGCTGGAAGAGCAGTACATGACCAAGCTGGACTATCCCGGACGGGAAGCGCATGAGCAATCCCACGCGCAGTTTCGCCAGGAAATATCCCAGCTGGTGCAATCAGACCAGCAGCTCGATGCCCAGTTCCGGGAGATCATCAGCACCTTCCTGACCGAGTGGCTCACCCGCCATGTCTTCGGTATAGACAAGGAATTGGAAGAGTTCATCCTGCGTTCGCCGGCCAAGTAAACAGGCGGCATGCGAGATACGCGGCCTAGTCCTTCTCCCGCCAGAAACCCAGGTACATCAGAAACATCAGCAGCAGTGAGAAGCCACAGCCGGCGATCACCGGGGCGACGCCGAAGCTGCCGAAAGGCGTTTTGCCCAGCATGACTTCTGCTTCCCCGGTCAGGGTTGCTTCCACGAACTGATCAGTGCGGGCGACGATCCGGCCGCGGTGATCAATGATGGCCGATACGCCGTTGTTGGTGCCGCGAAGCATGTAGCGGCCGTTTTCCAATGCCCGCATCTGGGCCATCTGCAGGTGCTGCAACGGCCCTATCGACCTGCCGAACCAGCTGTCGTTGCTGATGGTCAGCAGCAGGTCGCTGTGGCGGGCACTGCGTGCCACCAGTTCGGGGTAGACCACTTCGTAACAGAGGAAGGGTGCCACCCGGTAGGCACCGGCGCGCAACGGCGCCTGGTCTGCCGGCCCCGAGCTAAAGGCGGACATGGGCAGGTCGAAGAAGGCGATCAGGCCGCGCAACTGGTCTTCCAGGGGAACGTACTCGCCGAAGGGCACGAGATGCTGCTTGTGGTAGACGCCGTCGCCCTGGCCGAGGGCGATCACGCTGTTGAAATAACCCTCGCCCTGGTCCGCCTTGTAGGGCGCGCCGACAAACAGAGTGGTTTCACTGGCGGCGGCGCGCTCGGCTATCGGGTCGAGAAAGTCCCGGGCGCGTTGGTAGAAATTGGGGATAGCCGCCTCCGGCCAGACCAGGATGTCGGCGCCGTAGTGCGGTTCGCTGGCCTCGCGCAACTGGCGCAGGATGGGCTGGTACCAGGCCCTGTCCCATTTGTGTTCCTGGGGAACATTGGGTTGGTAGAGAACGACTGACAGCGGTTTTTCGCTGCCCTTGACCACCCACTCTATGGGCTTGAGTACCGCGCCGCCGGCCCACAGGGTGATAACGATGACGGCATAAGTGCTGCACGCAACCGCCTGGCGGCTGCGCCAGGCCAGGAACAGGCAGATGCCGGTCATGGCGCAGATGAAGGACAGCCCGTACACGCCGACTATCGGGGCCCAGCCTGCAATTGGCGTGTCGAGGTGGGCGTAGCCCAGGTAAAGCCAGGGGAAACCCGTGAACAGCCAGCTGCGCAGCCATTCCGACAACACCCAGGTTACCGGGAAGCCCATCAACATGCCACCGGGGAGGGCGCGTACGAAGCGCACGTAGAACCAGCCGAAGGATGCCTGGAACAGCGCGGCGAGTCCGGCGCAGAAGATGATGATGAGAAAGCCGGCCAGCACCGGGCCGGCACCGCCGTAATCGTGGATGCTGACGTAAACCCAGGACACCCCGGTGCCGAACATGCCGACGCCGAACAGCCAGCTGCGCCAGACACCTTCGCGCACACTGCAGGTGCACAACAGGTAGGCGTAGAGCGCACAGCTGATAATGCCGGCCGGCCACAGGTCGAAGGGTGCCAGGGACAGGGTGACCAGCGCCCCCGCGAATGGGGCGAGAATCAGTACGAGCAGCGGGTGCAGGCCAGGTTCGGTCTTCATGGGCTGACGCCGGCTCAGTTTTGCAGCGGCCGCATGCGCAGGCTGTGAATTTTGCGCTGGTCGGCGTTGATCACCTGGAACTCGAATTTATCAATGGTGGCGGTTTCGTTGCGGGTGGGCATATGGCCCAGGGCCTGGATGACCAGGCCGCCTATGGTATCGAAATCGTCATCGCTGAAGCTGGTACCGAAATACTCATTGAAATCCTCGATCGGTGTCAACGCCTTGATGAAGTAGTCATCTTCGGTGATTTTGCGGATGAAATGATCGGTCTCCGCATCGGTCTCATCCTCGATATCGCCGACGATTTCTTCCAGCACATCCTCGATGGTTACCAGACCGGCGACGCCGCCGTATTCATCGATGACAATCGCCATGTGGTTGCGGTTCTCGCGAAACTCCCGCAGCAGTACGTTGAGGCGCTTGCTCTCGGGGACTACCACCGAGGGCCGCAACAGTTCGCGAATATTGAACTCGCTCTGGTCCTTGTTGAGGATCTGGGGCAGCAGGTCCTTGGCCAGCAGGATGCCGTAGATATCGTCCAGGCTGTCGCCGACCACCGGGTAGCGGGAGTGGGCCGTGCGCACGATATGCGGCAGGATCTCCTCCAGCGAGGAGTCGGCCTTGATCACCACCATCTGGGTGCGCGGGATCATAATGTCCCGGGCCTGCATGTCGATGACTTCCATCGCGCCCTCCATGATGCTGCGGGCGTCTCTGTCGATGATTTCCTTGTCGACAGCCAGGGCCAGCACATCCTGCAGATCCTGGCGATTGCGCGGCTCCGAGGAAAACAGGACGGCAAAACGGTTGATCCAGGATTTCTCGCCCGAATCGTTGCCTGATCGGTCGTCGCTCATGCCAGCGAATTCTCCTGAGGTGGGTTGGCCTGGTAGGGGCAGGGGTAGTCCAGGGCGGCCAGGATGCCGCTTTCAAGGGTTTCCATCGCCATAGCTTCATTTTCTTCGATATGGTCGTAACCCAGCAGGTGCAGGGTGCCGTGTACGGCCATGTGCGCCCAGTGGGCGGCCAGGGACTTGTGCTGCGCCAACGCCTCTGCGCGCACCACGGGAACGCAGATCACAATATCGCCGAGCAGGGGCAAATCGAGTTCCGGCGGCAGGTCGGCGGGAAAGGAGAGGACGTTGGTAGGGCCGTTTTTGCCGCGATACGCCTGGTTCAGGTCGGCCATCTCCCGGGTATCGACCAGGCGCACACTGATCTCGGTATCTGCTCTGGTATGCCGACTGGCCAGGGCGGCCGCTATCCAGCGCCGTAAGTCATCCTCGTCAGGCACCGGCTCAGCACTGGCGCACTGGATGTCGACGGTCAGGTTCATCGCCGGGTCCGGTCCAGTGGAGTGGCCCTGTCTTCATGGCTGTCGTAGGCCTCGACAATGCGCTGTACCAGCGGGTGGCGCACGACGTCCTTGCTGCCGAAATAGGTGAAGCCGATCCCCTCGACGCCGGCCAGCACATTGCTCGCGTGGGTGAGCCCCGAGGGCGAGCCCTTGGGCAGGTCGATCTGGGTGGCATCCCCGGTAATCACCGCGGTGGACCCGAAGCCGATCCGGGTGAGGAACATTTTCATCTGTTCCCGGGTGGTGTTCTGCGCCTCATCCAGGATGATAAAGGAATTGTTGAGGGTGCGGCCGCGCATGAAGGCCAGCGGCGCGACCTCGATGATGTGGCGCTCGATGTATTTGTTGACCGTCTCAAAGCCCAGCATCTCGTACAGGGCGTCGTACAGCGGTCGCAGGTAGGGGTCAATCTTCTGGCTCAGGTCACCCGGGAGGAAGCCCAGCTTTTCCCCGGCCTCCACTGCCGGTCGCACCAGCAGGATGCGGCGCACCCGGTCCTCGAGCAGGGCCTCCACTGCGCAGGCCACCGCGAGGTAGGTTTTACCCGTACCCGCGGGCCCTATGCCGAAGTTGATGTCACACTGCCCTATGGTGCGCACGTAACCCTGCTGGTTGCCGCCGCGGGGCTTGATGGGCGCGCGCCGGGTCCGGATCACCCGGATGGCCTGCACCGACGGGTCGGTGTCAGCATCCGGTTCCACCAGTTGCTCCAGTTCGGAGTGCTGCAACTGCAGGTGCAGGGATTCCTGCGTCAGTTCGACGCCCCGGCAGATATCTGCATACAAATGGGTGATCAGGCGCGCCGCCGCCGCCACGTCGTCGGCCTCGCCTGCCAGCAGGAACTGGTTGCCGCGGGCGCTGATGGCGAGGCCGAAACGACGCTCCATCTGGCGCAGGTGGCTGTCGAACTGGCCGCACAGCGCGGCCAGGTGGCGAGCGTCATCGGGTTCCAGGGTGAGGCTTTGCTGTGTCGAGGGCACCGGGGGTGCCGACGGTATCTGGGGGGAGTCGCTAGTCAAAATAATGGCTGGCCACAAAGGGCAGTAGTAAAGAACCTAAGGATATATGGGAAATCATCCGCGTCAACCGGCGCTTGGCACGCCGCGCAGGGAGTTGGGCAGGGCCTCCAGGATATCGACATGGACAAACTGGCCCACCAGGGCCGCATCCGTCGCGGAAAAATTCACCACCCGGTTGTTTTCGGTGCGGCCCTGTAACTGCCCCGGATCCTTTTTTGATACGCCTGTCACGAGAATTCTCTCCCGTTTTCCCACCATGCGCCGGCTGATCAGCTGGGCCTGCTGGATGAGGCGGTTTTGCAGGATTTGCAGGCGCTGCTTCTTGGTCTGCTCATCGGTAGCGTCGGGCAGTTCCGCCGCGGGTGTGCCCGGACGGGCGCTGTAGACAAAGCTGAAGGAACTGTCGAAGCCGATTTCCTCGACCAGTTTCATGGTGGCGGCAAAGTCCGCCTCGGTCTCACCCGGGAAGCCGATGATGAAATCCGAGGAGATGCTGATATCGGGGCGCAATTTGCGCAGGCGGCGGATCTTCGACTTGTATTCGAGAACCGTATGACCTCGCTTCATCGCCATCAGGATGCGGTCTGAGCCACTCTGGACCGGCAGGTGCAGGTGGTCCACCAGTTGCGGGATGTCCGCGTAGGCCGCTATCAGGGCATCGGAGAATTCCACCGGGTGCGATGTGGTATAGCGAATACGCTCGATCCCGGGGATGCGGGCGACGACGTGCAGCAATTCGGCAAAGTCGACGGTTTCGCCCAGGTGATTGTCACCCCGGTAGGCGTTCACATTCTGGCCCAGCAGGTTGACTTCCCGGACGCCGCCGGCGGCCAGGTGGGCGATTTCCGCGATCACGTCGTCCAGTGGCCTGGAGACTTCCTCGCCCCGGGTATAGGGCACCACGCAGAAGGTGCAGTACTTGCTGCAGCCCTCCATTACCGAGACGAAGGCGCTGGGGCCCTCCACTTTTGGCTCTGGCAGGCGGTCAAACTTTTCGATCTCGGGGAAGCTGACATCCACCACGATGGTGCCGCCGGGGCCGCGCTGCTCCATCATGTCCGGCAGGCGATGCAGGGTCTGGGGGCCAAATACCAGGTCTACGTAGGGTGCCCGACGGCCTATCTCGGCGCCTTCCTGGCTGGCCACGCAGCCGCCGACGCCGATCACGAGGTTGGGGTTTTTCTTCTTCAGTCGCTTCCAGCGCCCCAGCTGGTGGAACACCTTCTCCTGGGCTTTTTCCCTTATGGAACAGGTATTTAGCAGAAGTACGTCCGCCTCTTCCGGGTTGTCGGTGGGGACCAGGTCGTGGCTTTCGCGCAGCAGGTCGCGGATGCGCGAGGAGTCGTACTCGTTCATCTGGCAGCCGTGGGTCTTGATGTAAAGTTTCTTGCTCACCGGGCCTCTGCGGCGAACTGGCCGCCGGTTGTCGATCCATACTCGAAGGGGTGCGAATTATACAGACGAACATCGTCGAAACCCACCCCGGCTGGTATTCTCCGTGGAGGGTGGTAATATTGCCGCCCCCAGAAAACAGGTGGTTGCTGCGAGACCGCCGAGCCGGTGGCCAGCACAGTATCCCGGGGTCAAGCCGCCGAATGAGGAAAGCATGGCAAGCCAGCCCGTCTACAAGGTGATTTTCCAGAACGGCAGCCAGGTGTTCGAGGTGTTCGCCCGGCAAATCTACCAGAGTGATATGTGGGGCTTTATCGAGGTCGAGGAGTTTGTCTTCGGCGAGCGCTCCAGGATCGTGGTCGATCCCGGCGAGGAAAAGCTCAAGAACGAGTTCAGCGGCGTCAAGCGCAGCTATATCCCGCTGCAGGCCATCATCCGCATCGACGAGGTCGACAAGGAGGGCAGTGGCAAGGTGTCTGATACGCCGCCGGTCAGTGGCAATGTCGCCAGTTTCCCCTTTGCCGGTGTTACCCCCGGGCAGCGCGGTAGCGAGGAGTAGTCGCTCCACCCGCGATCGCGATCACCCTCTCCCCGTCCCGGGGCTGGCCGTGTCCCGCCCCTATTTCCAACCCCCTGTTTGCAGGGCCAACCCAAGCGGCTATGCTGGTAGCTTCACTACAGGGAGTCGGGAGCCGGGCATGACAATCAACTGGTCAAATTGTACGCAATTGCTGCGGATATCACTGTCCATACTGTGCTGTTGTGCGTCGGCTATACCGGCCGCCATGGCCCAGCCGCCCGCCGACGCGGCCGCCGTCGAGCGCGGCGCCCGGTTGTTCCAGCAGCATTGCACCCAGTGCCACGGCGCAGACGGCCGCGCCGAGCTCGATGTCATCGCCGACGCCACCAACCTGACCCTGCCTGCGGATTACTACAGCGGCAGTACCGACCAGGATATCTACAACAGTATTGCCAACGGCGCGGGTGTGGCGATGCCGGCCTGGCGCCCGGTGGTCGGCAGCGATGAGGCGGTGTGGGACCTGGTCTATTACGTCAAGAGCCTGTGGGCCGAGCAACCCTGAACAAGGTTTGAATTTCCGAAGACAAGGAGAACACCATGGACAAGCAGGACACCCGGCCCGATCAGGAGCAGGCTGAAACAGCAGGCGCCGCCAGCAACTCGCGCCGCGACTTTTTGCGCAAGTCGGCAGTGGGCGTGGGCGCGGCGGTAGCCGCCGGTGCCAGTACCAGCGCCTTCACCGCGGACCAGGTCAATATTGCCAACGTGACCATCCCGTCGATACGGATACCCGCCGACTTCATGGCCTCGCTGGAGGAAGCGCCGGACCCCGGCAAATTCGAAGGCAGGGGCATGAGCGGGGCGGAGGTGTTCGCCCAGGTTTGCGTAAAGGAGGAACTGGCCGCCCTGTTTTGCTGCCCCGGCAATTACACCGTGATCAACGCCCTGGCGGCGGCGGGTATCCCCGCCTACGGCGGCCGCATGGAGGGCTCCATGTGCGCCATGGCGGATGGCTTTTCCCGCGCCACCGGCGAGGTGGTGGCCACCTCCGGCACCGAGGGCCCGGGTTTCACCAATATGATTATGAATATCGCCGCGGCCAGCGCCGCGCGCACCCCGCTGCTGGTACTGGCCAGCAATATGATGATCGCCGGTGATGACCGCGAGGCCTTTATCCAGACGGGTTACCAGCAGCCCCTCACCACAGGCATCAAGAAGTACGGCAAGCGGCTTATCGACCCCGCCCGGGTGCACGAGTACGGCGGCTACGCCTTCCGCGAGTTGAAGTCGGGCATCCCCGGCCCCGTGCACCTGGATTTTCCCGCCGAGGTGACACGGGCCCGCTTCAAGAGCCCCGAGGAGCTGAAGGATTACTACGACAAGAGCAAGTACCGCAGTACCTCCAGGCCCTACCCTGGCGCCGGCGAAATGGCCCAGGTGGTCAGGATGATCGACAAGGCCCAGCGGCCGCTCATCGTGGCGGGGCAGGGCGTGTTCCAGCGCAAGGGTTGGGATGCCCTGATGAAGGTCGCCGAGAAGGGCGATATAGCGGTTGCCACCTCCGGCCCCACCCGGGGCGCCTTTCCGGATGATCACCGCCTGTGCGTCATGGCGGCGCCGGACGCCCTGCTCAGCGCCGACCTGGTGATATTTATCGGCCAGTACTGCATGCCCAGCCCCGGCGAGTACCGCCTGAGTCCGGGCATCACGACCATCCGGGTACACCCCGACCAGACTGACCTGGGTCGCAACTGGCCTCTGGACCTGGGTGTGGTCAGTGACGAGGCACTGTTCCTGGAGGCCCTGCAGGATGTGGTCAGGGGTAAGAAGCGCGGCGCCTGGGTGGACGAGATCGCCAGGGCGAAGAAAGCCTACCAGCAGCATATCGACGAGACCTACCAACTGGGCCTTGAGTACAGCAAGAAAACCAACCACCTGCACCCGGCGGTGATCGGCCATGAAACCCAGCACTTTATCGATAACGGCACCGACGACCGGCTGGCGGTGGTGACCGGCGGCGGCGGCTGGACTATCGGCCTGTTTACCGGTCGCTACCTGCGTGCCCGGCGCCCGGGCCAGGTGATCGTGCCTGCCTACCAGTACGGCGCCATCGGCCCGGATATGTCGATGATGATGGGCGCCTGCACCGCGGTGCAGCGCGGCGTTGGCCCGCAAAAAGGCTATGAGGGCGCGCCCACGATCTGCGTGACCAGTGACGCCGGAGTCGCCTATAGCATGTTCGAACTGGATACCGCGGCGAAGTACGGACTGCCGACCATCACCATTGTCTACAACAACAACGCCTGGGGGGTGTGGACCAATGCGGCCCGCTCCGCCCGCTCCCTGCAGATGTACCTGTTCCAGGAAAACCTGCGCTACGACCAGATGGCCCAGGGCCTCGGCGCGAACGGGGAGTACGTGCGCACGGTGGAGGAATTCCGGGCGGCGCTCGCGCGGGCCTGGAAGCTGGCCCGCGACCAGAAAGTCTCCAGCCTGATCAATTGCCAGGCCCTGAAGGAATTCACCTCGCCGCGGGATTACCCGCCGGGTGTCTCCCTCAATGCCGAGCCCGGCGTGGGCGCCGTAGCCCACTGATGGAGGCTGCGGGCCGGATCGGTGATGTGCTGGAATACTATGCCGGTCGAGGGGTGTTCAGCGGTTTCAGCCGGCGGGCGCAGCGTGCTTCAGGCGCCGAATTCCGGCTGCGCTGGCACCGCGAGCAGGTGTTCCGGTGGGTGTGGAACGAGGCGAAGCAGACCCTGCGCATCAGCTGCGTACTGCCGGCGGTACCGGCGCGTTCAGCCATGTACCGGGACTTCAGGGCCTGGCTGGTGGCGCGGCAGGACGATGCGCTGCCGCCGCACCGGCGCTGCGACCGCGCCAAGGTCGCCCTGAAGACCCACAACCGCGGCGGCGATGTCGCGCTCACCCTGCAGGTGCTGGACGGGGACGTGGATTACGCGGCGAACAAGCTGGTGAGCCTGGTCAATGAAATTTACCTGGACTTCCTCTCCAGCGGCCTCTACTTCGAGTGGCTGATAGAAACGTTCGATCTGGACCCGGACAACCCCTACTGAGTGAGCTGGCCCGCCCGTTCAGCCCGATTGTTGCTGCAGTTTCTGTCGTACCGTCGCCAGCCGCACACACACCACGAAAGCCGCCACGGTGTCCTTGACCGCCTGCTCGGTGGCGAAGGTGGGTGACAGGCGGATATTGCTGTCCAGGGGATCCAGGCCATAGGGGAAGGTCGCGCCCGCCGGGGTCAGCTTGACGCCGATGGCCCCCGCCAGTCGCACCACCTCGCGGCCCAGTCCGGGCAGGGTGTCGAACGAGATAAAATACCCGCCGCGGGGCCTGGTCCAGCTGCCCATGCCGGTGCCGGCCAGTTCGCTCTCCAGGGTATCCAGCACGCTCTCGAAACGGGGACGTATCAGGGCCGCGTGCTTCGCCATATGTGCGGACAGCTTGTCCATATCCCGCAGGAAGCGCACGTGGCGCAGCTGGTTTACCTTGTCCGGGCCTATGGTCTGGTAACTCAGGTGTTTGCTCAGCGCCGCCAGGTTGCCGGGGCTGCTGGCCAGGAATGCCACCCCCGCGCTGGCAAACGTAATTTTCGAGGTGGAGCCGAACTGGAACACCTGGTCCAGGGTGCCCCTGGCCCGACAGTGGTCGGCGATGGAGGCCAGCGCCGGTGCGTCGTCGTAGAGTGTGTGCACGGCGTAGGCGTTGTCCCACATCACCAGGAAGTTCGCGCCGGCGAGCCCCGGCAGCGCTGCGATGCGCGCCACGGTGTCGTCGCTGTAGACACAGCCGGTGGGGTTGGAAAAGCGCGGCACGCACCACATACCCTTGATCGACTCGTCCCGCTTCACCAGCGCTTCCACCGCGTCCATGTCGGGTCCGGTGTCGAGCATGGGCACCGTGACCATCTCGATACCCAGGTGCTCGCACACGGAAAAATGCCGGTCGTAGCCCGGTACCGGGCAAATGAATTTGACGGTATCGTTGTTGCCCCAGGCCGATTCGGGCCCCTGCAGGCCCTCGCTCAGGGCAAACTCCACCACCTGGTACATCAGGGTCAGGCTGGAATTGCCGCCCACCATGATTTCCCCGGCGGGCAGGCCCAGCAGCTCCCCGAACAGTGCCCTGGCTTCCGGCAGGCCGTCCAGGCCGCCGTAATTGCGGGTGTCGGTGCCGTCCTGGGCGCGGTAATTACCCTGCAGGATACCGTCGAGGCCATCGGCCAGCGCCACCTGCTCGGTGCAGGGCTTGCCGCGGGTGAGGTCCAGTGCAAGACCCAGGCCCTTGAGCTTGTCATACTGCTGCTCAAGCGTGGCCAGTTGCGATTGCAGTTCGGCGGTGGAGAGCTGGTCTATATGCACTGCGTTCGTCCTCGCGTAGTTCGAATGCGAATGGTGGTTCGGGGTGTCCCGGGCGCGAAAGTATACCTAGAGTTGGGTTGCGGGTGAACGACAGATGCCCATGTTTGCTTGAAAAACGCCGGCCCACCCCTATATAGGAACGAATAACCTGTCCGGGACCGAAGGCACGCAAGACGATGAGTGAACGCGATGAAGCAGCAGTAGAGGTAGAAGCCCCGGAGTCGGCGGCGCACACGCCGGCGGTGGCGGATGATGTCCTGCCGGACACGCTCTACCTTATGCCTATTCCGCACCGCCCCTTCTTTCCGGGGCAGGTTCAGCCGGTGGGCATCAACCCCGAGCAGTGGGGCTCTACCCTGGAGGCTGTGGGCAAGGCCGGCCACGGCCTGATAGGCCTGTCCTATGTCAGCCAGGACGACCCCGCCCGGATCGAGCCGCGCCAGTTCCCGGAAATCGGCTGCGTCGTCCGCCTGCATCGTCCGCCGCTGGCGGAGCAGCGCGGCCAGTTCCTCGCCCAGGGGGTCAAGCGTTTCCGCATTGTGCGCTGGCTGAGTGACCAGCCGCCCTACCTGGTGCAGGTGGAGTATCCACGCAGCCAGGGTGACAGGAGCGCCGATGAGATCAAGGCTTACACGATGGCCCTGATCAAGGAGATCAAGGAACTGCTGCCGCTCAACCCGCTCTACAGCGAGGAGCTGAAGCAGTACCTGGCCAACTTCAGCCCCAATCAGCCCAGCCTGCTGGCGGATTTTTCCGCCGCCCTGACCACAGCCTCGGGTGACCGCCTGCAGGAAATACTGGATACCCTGCCGTTGGTGTCGCGCATGGAAAAAGTGCTGGAACTGCTGCGCAAGGAGCGCGAGGTGGCCCAGTTGCAGAGCCAGATCACCAGCCAGGTCAACGAAAAAGTGTCGTCCCAGCAGCGCGAGTTCTTCCTGCGCGAGCAGATGAAGATCATCCAGAAGGAGCTGGGTATTTCCAAGGACGATCGCACCACGGACGTGGAGATGTTCGAGCAGCGCATCCGCGACCTGACCCTGCCGCCCGCCGTCGAGCGGCGCATTGAGGAGGAGATGCGCAAGCTCTCAGTACTGGAAACAGGCTCACCGGAGTACGGTGTGACCCGCAACTACCTCGACTGGGCCACTTCCGTACCCTGGGGTGTACACACAAAGGACCAGCTCGACCTGAAACACGCCCGCAAGGTGCTGAATGCTCACCACGAGGGGCTGGAGGATGTGAAAGCTCGCATCCTTGAATTCCTTGCGGTGGGTACCTTCAGGGGTGAAATCTCCGGGTCCATCCTGTTGCTGGTGGGCCCTCCGGGGGTGGGCAAGACCAGCATCGGTCGCTCGGTGGCAGATGCCCTGGGGCGCGAATTCTACCGCTTCAGCCTGGGCGGGATGCGCGACGAGGCGGAAATAAAAGGCCACCGCCGCACCTATATCGGCGCCATGCCGGGCAAGTTCGTGCAGGCCCTGAAAGAGGTGAAGGTCGCCAACCCTGTCATCATGCTGGACGAGATCGACAAGATCGGCGCCTCCTACCAGGGCGATCCGGCCTCGGCCCTGCTGGAGGTGCTGGACCCGGAACAGAACAGTGAGTTCCTCGACCACTACCTCGATTTGCGGGTAGATTTGTCCAAGGTGCTGTTTATTTGCACTGCCAACCAGCTCGATACGATTCCCGGTCCGCTGCTGGACCGTATGGAAACCCTGCGCCTGTCCGGCTACGTGGCGGAGGAGAAACTGGCGATCGGCAAGAATCACCTGTGGCCGCGCCAGCTGGAGCGGCACGGGCTCAGTGATGATCAACTCAAGATCAATGAGCCCGCCCTCAAGTATGTCATCGACTCCTACTGTCGCGAGGCGGGGGTGCGCACCCTGGAGAAGCAACTGGCCCGCATCATGCGCAAGTCTATCGTGCGCATGCTCGACGGCGATGAAGACAAGTTGCGCATCGGCAAGAAGGATATCGACGACCTGCTGGGCAAGCCACCGTTCCAGCCGGACAAGCCGCTGCGGGGGCTCGGTGTAGCCACCGGCCTGGCGTGGACAGCCATGGGCGGCGCTACCCTCGCGATCGAATCCTCACAGATACACACCTTGAATCGCGGTTTCAAGATGACGGGCAAGCTGGGCGAGGTGATGCGTGAGTCGGCGGAAATCGCTTACAGCTATGTGTCGGCGCATCTCAAGGACTACCGCTGTCACCCCGACTTCTTCGATATCAGCATGGTACACCTGCACGTGCCGGAGGGCGCGACGCCCAAGGACGGCCCCAGCGCCGGTGTCACCATCGCCACCGCGCTGGTGTCGCTGGCCCGCAAGGAGCGTATCAAGCGGCCGCTGGCGATGACGGGAGAGTTGACGCTGACCGGGCAGGTGTTGCCGGTGGGTGGTATCCGGGAAAAGGTAATCGCCGCCCGGCGCAGCAAGATCATGGAGCTGATCCTGCCGCACGCCAATCGCCGCGATTTCGAAGAGCTGCCGGGGTATTTGCGCGAGGGTATCAATGTGCACTTCGCCCGCACCTTCCGCGAGGTGTTCGAGTGCGTGTTCCAGGATCACCAGGTGGATAAGTCGCTGCATTAGTTTGAGCACCGAGGGCGCAACCGGGAATACGCCCCTCGAAAAAATCAGGCCGCGTTCAGCGCAGCAAACAAAAGTGGGGCTTTCTGCGAGCACTGTCCGAGTCCCAATTTTTTGCGTAGCAAAAAATGGTCGAGTTGCGCAGCAGCCACTTTTGTTTGCGGAGCTGCGGCCTTTTCGAGGGGCGTATTCCCGGTTGCGCCCTCGGGTCAGCTATGCTCGCGCTGTGACAATCGCCCGCCGCGGCGCCGGGTAACCCTCCACGGTCTTTGTGCTGTCAGCCGGATCGAGGAAGTCCGCCAGCGACTGGAAGCGCATCCACTCGGTGGAGCGTTGTTCTTCGGTGGATGTCACTGTCACGTCCACCACTTGAGCATCGACAAACCCCAGCTTGCGCAGCCAACCTGTCAATGTGTCGCAGCTGGGCAGGAACCAGACATTGCCCATGCGGGCATAGCGGCCTTCCGGCACCAGTGTGTCGCCCGGGCCACCTTCTGTCACCAGCGTTTCCAGTACCAGCTGGCCGCCGGGGCGCAGGCAGTCGCGCAGCTCCAGCAGGTGATCCATGGGGGAGCGGCGGTGGTATAGCACCCCCATGGAGAAGACCGTATCGAACGCCCGCAGTTTTGGCGGCAGCTGCTCAATGCCCGCGGGCAACACCCACACTTCATCCCTTTGCAGATACTTTTGCAGTGCCCAGTACTGGACTACGAACAGCGGCGTCGGATCGATGCCGATGACCTCGGCGGCGCCGGCGCCCAGCATGCGCCAGCAGTGGTAGCCGCTGCCGCAGCCCACGTCCAGCACCCGGTGCCCCGCCAGGTCGTCGATGGCGTGGACCAGCCGGTCCCACTTCCAGTCCGAGCGCCACTCGGTATCGATGTGTACGCCGAACAGTTCGAATGGCCCTTTGCGCCAGGGGTGCAGCCCCTGCAAGGTGGCGCGCAGGTGTTCGATAGTCGCGGGCACCGGTGCGGCCCGGCTGCCGACGCCTACGCGGGAACAGTCCAGCGCAGTGGTGTCTACCGGCAGCTCGGGCAGTTCTGCCAGCCGCTGCAGCCAGCGCGGCAGGTCGCCGTAGCGCTCGGGGTTGAGACCCCGGGCGATCTGCTCTGGCAGCAGTCGCGCCCACGGGTCCAGGTCGCCACCCTGCCAGCGGTCGATGAGTGGCCGGTAGTCGATCACTTGAGGGCGATCAGCGAGGCGAAATTGAAACACTGGAACCAGACATCGCAGCTGCTGAAGCCGGCGCCCGCCATGCGCTGGCGATGGTGCGAAAGGGTTTCCGGCAGCAACACGTCTTCGATGGCGTTGCGCTTGCGGGCAATTTCCAGGTCACTGTAGCCGTTGGCTCGCTTGAACTGGTGGTGCAGGTCGATATTCAGTTCATCCAGGTGTGGGTCTTCGAAGGTGACCTTCTCGGACAGCACCATGATGGCACCCGGCAGCAGGCCGCGGTAAATGCGCGCCACGACCTCGTCCCGCTCCTCGCGGGGAACGAACTGCAGGGTGAAATTGAGTACCACCACGGAGGCGCGCTCGATGACCACGTCCTGCAGCTTGCTGCAGACCAACTCGACCCGTGTGTGGTGGGTGTCGGTATCGACGATGCTGCGACAGCGCTCAAGCATGGCGGCGGAGTTGTCCACGGCGACAATGCGGCAATCGGGGTGGCGGATATTCTGGCGCATGGCGAGGGTCGAGGCGCCCAGCGAGCAGCCCAGGTCGTACAGGGTGCTGCCCGGTGTCGCGTAACGCCCGGCCAGCAGTCCCGTCATGGATACGATGGTGGAGTAGCCGGGCACGGAGCGCCTGATCATGTCGGGAAATACCCGGGCGACGCTCTCGTCGAAGTTGAACAGGCTGACGCCGGTGAGCGGGTCAGAGTGTGGATCTGAGCCGGCGTTGGCGTAAATCGTGTCGCGAGTGTCAGTCACTTAAGTCGGTCCTGTCGGTCACGCCAGTCACGAAACCTTATCCCTTGCAGCCCCTGCGGGCCCGGATTGGGGCTCCGAAGCGGGCAATTCTAGCATGAAATATTAAACCTCCCGCCGGGGGTTTTGCTGTATTTGCACCGCAATACTGGCCACAATGGTAACCGGGTTGCCACCTTGGGGAAGCATATGGCCGAAGTATCGTACATGCGCGCGCGAGACTTGCGACCGCCTCAGCTGCGGCACAGCGTGATGGAATTCGGCCGCGTGGTGCTGGAGATGGGCAGCACCGCGATGCTGGCGCCGGTGCTGCAACGACTACCGGCGGGGGATGGCCACACCATTATGACTATTCCCGGTTTCATGGGCGCTGACGGTTCAACCTCACGCCTGCGCAAATTCCTCAACGGCCGTGGCTATAAGGCCATACCCTGGGGCCTGGGTCGCAATGCAAGCGAGGTTCGCCCCGCCAGCCTGGATGCATTCCTGGCCCATCGCCGCCGCACCGAGGACCTGATTGCCGAGCGAATCGAGGCGGAGTATCGCGCCAGCGGGCGCAAGGTCAGCCTGATCGGGTGGAGCCTGGGCGGCCTGTATTCGGTGGCGCTGGCCCATCGCTTTCCCCAGTGGATACGCCAGGTGATCACCCTGGGGACACCCTATGGCGATCCTCGGGGCACCTCCCTTTACAACCTGATGGGACGGGTCTACAACGACCAGGTGGAGGTGGACGAGGCTATGCTGGCCCGCTGGGTTGACTACACCTACAGCGGTGGCGAGCTGCGGGTGCCGGTGCTGGCGCTGTTCAGTGAATCAGACGGTATCGTGGGGGCGGGTATCGCCCGCTGTGAAGGCGATCCGCGCTATGTCAGCAACATGGCCGTGATGGCCAGCCATGTCGGTTTCCCGTTCAATCCGCTGGTGTTTGGCGTGATCGCCAATTACCTGGTGGAGCCGCAACAGCGCTGGGCGCTGTGCGACAGCCCGTTACTCAGGCCCTTTGTCCGCCTCGTGGAGACTGCCTGAGCAAGCGGCCGGACCCGGCCTAGTTGGCGCTGCGGATCAGCTGCGAGTCCTCGACCCGACGCTTGCGCCGGGTCATGGGCTGCAGGCGGGCAAATTGCTCGCCGTTTTCGTTGGCGTCGCCGGCGGCGGCCTGCTCCCGGGAAAACTTGATGCTCCCGAGAAATTCCACCAGGCTGGGCCTGCTGTTATCCAGTCGTTTCATGTGCTGCTCGGATGTTCGTGACCAATACTGGCCTCAGTGTACGACTGCGGCTGCCTGATTGGGCGTAAAAACTGCCTCTGATTTCTGTGCAATAAGTCTGGTTTGCCCTCGATTTTCAGCCCAGCGTTTGCGCCAGCCGGGGCAGCAGCGCGGCCATCTCCGGTTTGTTGTCCCGTATCTCGTCCAGGGTCAGTCCCGCAAGCTCATGCGGAAACACCAGCCAGTTATCGGTGCTGTGCAAAAAATAATCCGGGTTGCGGCCGGTGCGGTTGCTGCCCGGCTTGAAGTAGGGGGTGGCAATGCGGATCCGGGGGGTCTGGTCCGCGCAGGCCCGGCCCAGGTCCGCGACGATCTGCTGCAGCGACAGGCCGGTGTCATGGACATCGTCCACCAGCAGCAGGCTGTCTTCCCTGCGCAGCTCGCCGACCAGGGAGTCGAGCCCGTCCACCTCCACTTTCTGCTCGCGCTGGCCTATGCCGGTATAGGAGCGGGTGCGCACTGCCGCATGGTTCGCCTCAACCCCGAGCACATGGAGCAATTCGTGCACCGCGATCGCCACCGGGGTGCCACCGCGCCAGACGCCGACAATAACGCTGGGCCGAAAGCCGCTCTCGAACACCTGGCAGGCCAGGGTGAATGCATCCTCCAGGAGCTGTTGCGGGGTAATGTACTGCTTGTTCATGCGCGGCTCCCGGGGTGAGTTGGCGTGGCGGGGAGCAGGTTATCACAGCATGCTGTGCGGTGGTGTGGACAGTCCGCTCGGGTATAATCGCGCCTCGCAAGAAGCCCTGGCTGATCGATGTGTACGTTGGCGGTCGGCCGGGCAGGCTGATCCAGGAGATCCATTTTGAAACCGGCCCATTATCCACTTGAGCCCGCGCACCTGTGGGAGCATTTCTACCGGATCACGCAGATACCCCGGCCCTCGCGGCAGGAGGCGGCGGTGCGCCAGTACATCATTGACCTGGCCGAGCGCGACGGCCACATCTGGCGGATGGACCCGACCGGCAACCTGGTGGTCACCATCGACGCCAGTGCGGGCATGGCGGCGCGGCCGGTGGTGATCATCCAGAACCACCTCGATATGGTGACGGTGAAAACCGGCGACAAGGACCACGACTTCAGTCGCCAGCCCCTCAGCCTGCGGGTGGCGGACGGCTGGCTGCAGGCGGACCGCACCACCCTGGGGGCAGACAACGGCCTGGGCTGCGCCGCGGCGCTGGCGCTGATGACCGACCCCGACGTGCGGCACCCGCCGCTCGAACTGCTTTTCACGGTCGACGAGGAGACGGGCCTGGGCGGCGCGCTCGGACTCGACCCCGCCCTGCTCTCCGGCAGGCTGATGCTGAACCTGGATACCGAGGACTGGCATGAGTTGTATGTGGGCTGCGCGGGCGCCGGCGGCTGGCAGCTGCGCCGCTCCTACCAGGCCACCGGCGTGAGCGCCGGGGCGGAGCAGTGGCAGCTGTCACTGAAGGGGCTGGCGGGCGGGCATTCCGGCATCCAGATCCACCAGCAGTTGGGCAATGCCATCAAACTTCTGGGTCAGTGCCTGGAGGAGGTGAGGGGCGCACAGCTGGCTCACTTTGACGCCGGCCTGGCACACAATGTGATTCCGAGGGAGGGTGGCCTGACGTTTACCTGTCCCGCTGGCGAAGGGAAACTGTTGCAGGCCCGCCTGGAGGTTTTGCAGGCCCGGTGGCTGGCATACCTGCCCGCGGCGGACGGCGCCCTGGAGCTTGTCCTGCAGCCGGCGAGCGTAACGCAGGTGCTGACACGCGAGGATACCCGCGCGGTGCTCGATATCATCGCCCTGTTCCCCCACGGCGCCCAGGCCTACAACCTGCAGCACCCGGCGGAACTGGTCGACCTCAGTATCAACTTCGCGCGGCTGGAACTGGCGCGGGGGGAGTTGATGCTGGAAACCAGTTTCCGGTTTTTCAACGAGCCCCAGAGCTTGCCGCTGCAACAGCAGGTGCTCAGCCTGGCCCGGGTATTTGGCCTGGCCGCGACTTCGGCGGTGTCCTACCCGGGCTGGGAACCGGATTTTGACAGCCCGCTGCTGGAGCGGGCGTGCGCGCTGCACGAGCGCCTGTTCGGACAACGGCCCGCGGTGAAAGCCATTCACGCCGGCCTGGAATGCGGAATTTTGAAGGGTAAGAAACCGGATATGGATATACTCTCTTTCGGCCCGACGATCCGCGGCGCGCACTCGCCGACCGAGCGCCTGCAAATCGACACGGTGGCGCCATTCTGGCAGTTCCTGACGGCACTGCTGGTGCAGCTGTAATTTCATTCACCTGCGGCAGCGCGACGAATAGACGCCCGCTGCTACACTACGGAGCAAGCCCCATGCTGGACAAACTGGAACGCCTGCCGGCGGACATCATTCTGGGCCTCGCCGCGGCCTGTCGCGCGGACCCCAATCCCGCCAAGGTCGATCTCTCTGTCGGTATCTATATGGACGAGCAGGGACTGTGCCCGGTGTTCGAGTCGGTGCGTCGGGCCCAGCAGGCGCTGGTGGGTGAAGAGGTAACCAAGGCCTACATGGCGCCCGCCGGGGATGAAGCCTTCAACCTGGGCATGCAGCGCCTGGTGCTGGGGGAGGGCAGCCCGGCGTTGCTGGATGCCCGGGTAGGCAGTATCCAGACGCCGGGGGGCTGCGGCGCCCTGCGCATAGGCGCCGAGATCATCCGCGCGGCTGCACCCGATGCGCGGGTATGGGTGAGCGACCCCACCTGGCCCAACCATTTTCCCCTGCTCAGCAGCGTGGGCCTGAGCTTCAAGACCTACCGCTACTATGACCCCGCCAGCCACGACGTGGATTTCGACGCCATGGTGGCGGACCTGAAGGGCGCCACGGCCGGTGATGTGGTGCTGCTGCACGGCTGCTGCCACAATCCCTGCGGCGCAGATCTCGCGCTGCAACAGTGGGCGGTGATCGCCGATATGGCCGAGCGCCAGGGCTTCACGCCGTTCATCGATTTCGCCTACCAGGGCCTGGGCGATGGCCTGGACCGGGATGCCGCCGGCATGCGGCTGATGGTGGCGCGGTTGCCGGAGGTCATTATTGCCGCCTCCTGTTCAAAGAATATGGGGCTGTACCGGGAGCGGGTCGGAATCGTCCTGTTTGTCTGCCGGGACGAGACCAATGCCCAGGCCCTGGTCAGCCAGGGGCTGGTAGCCGGCCGGCGCATCTATTCCATGCCGCCTGCTCACGGCGCCCTGCTGGCCGGCCGGATACTCTCAAACCCTGCGCTGGAAGCCTCCTGGCGCGATGAACTCGCGGCCATGTGCCAGCGCATCAACGGCCTGCGCAGCGGCCTGCGGCAGCGACTGGAACAAGAGAGTGGCAGGGACTTTGGTTTTATCGAGCGGGAAAAAGGCATGTTTTCTTTCCTGGGCCTCAGCGTGGAACAGGCGCAGCGGCTGCGCAGGGAGTACAGCATTTATATGCTCGACTCCTCCAGGATCAATGTCGCCGGGGTCAACGACCACAATCTCGATTACCTGGCCACATCGGTGGCGGCGGTACTGTAGTGCCGCTATGATCGCGGTATAGCGGCGGCGCGTGTCGCCGCCGGGCAGGCGGCTGGAAACGTGTCGAAAACCAGGCCTGCCCGCAGGCGAGTCGCGGCGCGAAAAACGCCAGTATCCAACAGCGGAAAACGGGCCAGGCCCGCCAGGTAACGGTAAGGCAGGCCGCTCCGGCCTACGCCTCGTCCTCGAGCTCGGCCCAGCGCGCGAACGCGGCTTCCATCTCCTCCTGTACCGCGGCCAGTTGCGCGATCGTCTCCTGCACCCCGCGGTGTTCACCCAGGTAAAAGTCAGGCTCTGCCATGGTGGCTTCCAGCGCTTGCTGGCGCTGCTCCAGCGACTCGATCAGGGCGGGCATCGCCGCCAGCTCCCGCTGGTCTTTATAGGACAGCTTCTTTTTCTTCTGCGCTGCCACCACAACGGCCGCCGGGCCCGGTGTCGTCGCGACCGCCCTGCCGGGCTCGCCACTGGCCTCCGCCAGTCGACCGCCGCGCGCAAGCCAGTCGCTGTAGCCGCCGGCGTGGTCGCTGATCACGCCGTTACCTTCCACGACCAGCAGACTGGTTACCACGTTGTCCATGAACTCGCGGTCGTGGCTCACCAGCAGCACGGTGCCGTCGAAGCTGAGCAGGATTTCTTCCAGCAGTTCCAGGGTTTCGATGTCGAGGTCGTTGGTGGGCTCATCCAGTACCAGCAGGTTGGCGGGTTTGCTGAACAGCCGGGCCAGCACGGCGCGGTTCTGCTCGCCGCCCGAGAGCGCCTTGACCGGCGTTCGCACCCGCTCGGGGCTGAACAGGAAATCTCCCAGGTAGGAGATGGCGTGGCGCCGCTTGCCGTTGATCTCAATGAATTCCTGGCCACCGCAGACGTTGTCGATCAGGTTCTTCTCGGGGTCTAGCGCGCCGCGTAACTGGTCCGAGTAAGCCACCTCCAGCTTGCTGCCGCGCTTCACCACGCCGCTGTCGGGCTGCAATTGGCCCAGCAGTATCTTCACCAGGGTGGATTTCCCCGCACCGTTGGCGCCGACGATACCGATGCGATCACCGCGCTGGATGATGGTGGAGAAGTCGCGAATGATGGTGCGATCGCCAAAGGCCTGGCTGACGTGCTGCAATTCGACCACGATCTTGCCGGACTGGCCGGCGTCTTCCACGGCGAAGTCGGCCCTGCCCTGGCGCTCCCGTCGCCGGGAGCGCTCGCTGCGCATCGCTTCCAGTGCCCGCACCCTGCCCTCGTTGCGGGTGCGGCGGGCCTTGATGCCCTGGCGTATCCACACCTCTTCCTGCGCCAGTCGCTTGTCGAACAGTTCGTTGGCGCGCTCCTCGGCCTGCAACTGCTGTTCCCGGTGCTGCAAGAAGCCCTGGTAGTCGCCGCGCCAGACGGTCAAGTGGCCCCGATCCAGCTCGGCAATACTGTTGGCCACGTTCTGCAGGAAGCGCCGGTCGTGGGTGATCAGGATCAGGGAGCCGCGAAAATTGCGCAGCTGCTCCTCCAGCCAGTTGATGGCGGGAATGTCCAGGTGGTTGGTGGGCTCGTCCAGCAGCAGGATATCCGGATCACCCACCAGCGCCTTGCCCAGCGCGACCCGGCGACGCCAACCCCCGGACAATTCGCCCATGGCGCTGTCCGCTGGCAATTGCAGCTGGCTGATGGTGGTATCTACCCGTTGCTGCAAGGTCCAGCCGTCTACATTTTCCAGTTGCTGCTGCACCCGGGCGAGGGCGTCCAGGTCGGTGTCCGCCGCGTCGTGCACCAGGCGGTGGTACTCGGCGATCAGCTCACCGGCCCGGGACAGACCGGACGCAATCACCTCGAACACCGTAAGCTCATCGCCCTCTGGCAGGGTCTGCTCAAGCCGTGCCAGCTTTACTCCGGGGCGCAACCAGCGCTCGCCGCTGTCAGGGCCCAGTTCGCCGGCCAGTACTTTGAGCAGCGTGGTCTTGCCGGTGCCGTTGCGCCCCAGCAGGCCCAGCTTGTCGCCCCGGGTGATGACCAGGTCAACCTCGTCGAGCAGTACCTGCGTGCCGTAGTGCAGGCTGGCCTTGTCTAGTCGCAATAGTGGCATAGGTGATGACGCTGGAAAGGGGGTCGCGCATTCTACGCCAGCCGGGCGGGTGCTGGCCACATTTGTGGAAGCAGGTTAGAGTGTGGCGATGAAGTTATCGCTGTTTGTAACGGCAGGAAGGGGCTGCGGCCCGGGTCGCGGGCTGTGAGGGGATACCAATGCTGAGAGCGCTGTTGCTATCGCTCCTTTTACTTGCGGGCGTCGTCCGGGGCGAGGATGTCCCCTCCGCTGTTACCACTGTCACTACGGCGCAGTTGGACGCGGCCGTGGGCGACGTGACCGCAAACCTGGCGCCCGATGACCCCAAGCGGGCCGACCTGCTCAGGCTGTATGGCGATACGCGCGCGGCGCTGGTCGCAGTCAGGCAATTCCGCGAATCAGAGCAGTCCTTTGCCCAGGCGCGCGCCGGCGCAGCTGGCAGGGCTGCGGCAATAGAGGCGGGGCTGGCGGAGCGCGAGTTGAGCGCCAGCCGGCCGGCGGCAGATCCCGCCAATGAGTCTCTGGCGGATATTGAGCAGCAAATGCAGGTCGGTAAGGCTGAGCTCGATGCCCGCAGAACCCGGATGGCCGAACTCAACGCGGCTATTTCAGGTGTGCCGGACCGCTCAGCCGAGATCCGTACCCGCTTGACGGAGCTGGGCAGCCTGCTGCCGAAGTTGCAATCCCAGCTTTCGCTGCTACCTAAAACGGTCGAGCCCGGCAGTGCCGAAGAGGCCAGTCTCTGGCTGGCACAGGCGCAAGTCGCGAGCGCAATCGCGGAAAAGGCTTCGCTGGATGAGGAGTTATTGAGCCAGCCGATGCGCCTGCAGCTGCTGGCCGCGCAGCAGGATCTCGCCGGCCAGGATATCAGGAAGCTGGAGCGCCGGTTGCAATCGCTGGACCGCCGGGCCGGCTCCCTGCGCCAGGGCGAAGCCAACCAGGCGCAGGTCGAGGCGGAGAAAGTGGTAGCCGGCGCCCAGGGCAAGCACCAGCTGGTGCAACAGCTGGCGGATGACAACGCAGCGCTGAGCGCGTCCTTCGGCAAAGTCAGCAGTGCTATTGAAAGCGTGCGACAGCGCGACCTGGTTGTTGGCGAGCAGGCCGGGCGGCTGGAGGCTGACCTGAAGGGCATAGAGCACAAGCTGAGCATTCTCGGTATGACCACGGCGGTAGGTCACATATTGCGCGAGCAGGAAGCCCAGCTGCCCAGGCAGCGGGAATTCGAGAAAGATCTTGAATCACTGCGCGTACAGATTACCAATGCCAGTGTGCGCCAGCTCGAGCTGGCGGACGCCCGGCGCAAACTGGCCAGCGCTTCAGAGTATGTCGATCATTTGTCCCAGGGCCTGGATGAGCAGGTCTCACAACTGATTCGGGAGGACCTGCTGGAACTGGCGCGCAATCGGCGCGATCTGGTCAAGCAGGCGCTGGAGCTGGAAAATACCTACTTCGCCGCGCTGGGAAGTCTCGAGCTGGATTTGCGCCGGTATGCGGACGCCGCCGGGGCGTACCGGAAATTCACCTCTGAGCGCTTGCTGTGGATTCCGTCGCGGGCGCCGTTCACGCTACTGCGCGAAGATGGCGTGAAGCAACAGTTCGAACAGTTATTTGCAGCAGATCGCTGGGGCACGGTAATGCGCCAGCTGCCGCTTCAGCTGGTCCTGCAACCCGAATTCGGCATCGGCCTGCTGCTGGTGCTGGCGCTGTTCTATCGCGGCCCGGCCCTGAAGGCGCGGCTGCTGGCCTCTGGGCGTGAGGTCGGCTTCGTGCGCACGGACCAGTTCAGCAATACCCTGTTGGCACTGTGGCTCACCCTGCTGCAGTCCGTCAAGTGGCCGCTGTTGATGTGGTCTGTCGGCCAATTGTTCGAGCAGCAGGAACTCGAGTCCGAACTGGCCACAGCCTTGCACGTGACACTGACACGCAGCGCCGCCTATTTCTGGGGGTTTGAATTCCTGCGCGCAACGTTCGCCCCGAAGGGGCTGGTGGATGCGCATTTTCGCTGGCCCTCCAGTCGCACGGCCAATATGCATCACCGGGTGGCCAGGCTGGAGCAGACCATTATTCCATCGATAGTGCTGGTCGTGTTCGCGCTGGCGCTATTTCCCCAGGATGTGGGTGGTCCGCTGGGGGCGGTCGGCGTGGTCCTGGTGCTGCTGTCGATCGCTTCCTTTTTCCGGCTGATGCCGCAGTTCATGCAGTGGAAAGTCAGCATGGCCCTGCTCAGTGAACCCGACAAGGGGAGTTCACTGGTGGCGAAGCTCATACACCTTTCGCTGGTATGGGTACCACTTGCCACCACTGTCGCGGTACTTTTCGGTTACATCTATACCGCCCTGGAGTTTTCCCTGCTCCTGTTGAAAACCATGGGGCTGTTTGCCGCGCTCCTGTTATTTCACGAGTTGGGGCTGCGCTGGCTGCGTATGGCCCGGCGGCGAATGGTGGTCCAGGCCAGGACGGAGGCCGCCCAGGCGGTCGAGGTCGAGGGTGAAGCCGGTGTGGAGGAGGACCTGCTGGAGAGCGACTTCGAGTTGCTAAGTGACGATGGCACCAGGCTGCTCAATATCGTGACCCTGATTGGCATGATAGTGGGGGTCATGGTGGTCTGGTCGGCAGTCCTGCCCGCCCTGGGAATTCTCGACTCCGTTGAGCTGTGGCACCAGACCTCCGTGGTTGAGGGGCAGCAGGTGATCTTGCCGGTCACCCTGGGCAAGGTGCTTTTCGCCCTGATTATATCGGTGCTGGGCTGGGTGCTGCTGGGCCGCATTCCCGGGTTGCTGGAGATCCTGCTGCGGCAAAAAATGGGAGTGAGGCCGGCCTCCGCCTATGCGGCCACCCGGGTATTCCAGTATGCGGCGACCGGTGTGCTGGTCGCGGCAGTGTTGAGTTCGCTGGGTGGCAGCTGGTCGCAGATCCAGTGGGCGGTGGCGGCACTCAGCGTGGGCATCGGCTTTGGCCTGCAGGAGATCGTCGCCAATTTCATCAGCGGCCTGATTATCCTGTTCGAGCAGCCTATACGGGTGGGGGACACGGTTACGGTGGGTACTATTTCGGGCAGGGTCACCAAGATCCGTATCAGGGCAACCACCATCCGCGACTTCGACCGGCGCGAACTGCTGGTGCCCAACAAGGAATTTATCACCCAGCAATTGCTGAACTGGTCGCTGTCCGACCAGGTGACCCGGTGGGTGGTGGAGGTGGGTGTGGCCTATGGTACCGACCTCGATAAGGCCATGGCTGAGATACACGCCGCGGTGCTGGCCCAGCCGCTGATCCTGAAGGACCCGGAGCCGACGGTAACGTTTGAGCAGTTTGGCGACAGTAGCCTGTTGATCCGGGCGCGTTTTTTCATGGACCAGCTCGATCAGCGGCTAAAGACCTCCAGCGACCTGATGCTGGATATCAATCGCCGGCTGCACGCGGCGGGCATCGTGGTCGCGTTTCCGCAGCGGGACGTTCACCTCGACACCAGCCAACCGCTGGAGATCAGGATGTTACGGGGCGAGCGCGCCGCGTCGGTGCGGCCGGATCCGGCCACTTCCTGAGCAGGTCCAGCATCGCCTGCGTCGCCGTGGACAGCGGCTGGCGCCTGCGCGTAATCACCCCGACATTGCGAGTAATCACCGGCCCGCTAACCGGCCGGCACTGGGCGCCCATCTCCTGCATCTGGCTGCGGCTCAGGGTCGGTACCACGCTGATCCCCAGACCGGCGGTCACCATCCGGCCGATACTGGCCAGCTGGTGCGCCTCAAACGCGGGCACCACGGTGATACCATGCCCGGCCAGTATTCGGTCGATGAGCAGGCGGATACTGGACGGGCGTTGCAGCGCGATGTAGGGAAATTGCTGCAGGTCACCCCACTTCAACCCCCGCTTTGCCAGCAGCGGATGCTCGGTCGGCAGCACTGCTATGAAACGGTCGCGAAACAGTGGCGTAAAACTCAAATCGTCCGCCTTGCCGGGATCGAAGGTGATGCCCAGTTCGACCCGGTTCTGTCGCACCATCTCAACCACGCTCTCGGTAATGACATCGTGGACGCTGATGTTGATGTCGGGAAAGCAGCGATGAAACTCCGCCAGTACGTTCGGCAACAGGCTGCTGGCGAAGGTGGGCACGGCGGCGATATCCAGCTTGCCGCGCCGCAGCGCAAACAGGTTGCGTACATCGTCCAGCGATCGCTCCCAGTCCTCCAACAGGCGTTGCACAACCGGGTAGAACTTTGCCCCTTCCGGGGTGAGTGTCACCGAGCGGGTGGAGCGCTCCAGCAGTTTACCGCCGATGCCGGTCTCGAGATTGCGGATGGCGATGCTCAGCGCCGGCTGCGACAGGTGTAGCACCGAGCAGGCCTCGGCAAAGCTGCCGGACCGGGCCACCGCCACGAAGCAGTGCAATTGGCGAATAGTCACATTCATTTAAAAAAATTATTAATTATTCAAATATTACAATTTGATAAATATAAGCAGTTGGCCCATCCTAGGCAAGTCCGTTTTTCAGCACCCGCCACCGTGCTGGCCGGGCGGTTTGCGCCGGGCGACCGGCCCGGCGGTGATGATCTCAGGAGATACGTATGTCCGGATTCGACAAGGTAGTAGGCAGCTATGAGGAAGCCATGGCTGGCCTGGAAGACAATATGACGGTGATCGCCGGCGGCTTCGGCCTGTGCGGTATCCCCGAAAACCTGATCAAGGAAATCAGGCGCCGGGGGACCCGCGGCCTGACAGTGGTGTCCAACAACTGCGGCACCGACAAGTACGGCCTTGGGATACTGCTGGTCGACAAGCAGATTCGCAAAATGGTGGCCTCCTACGTGGGCGAGAATGCCCTGTTCGAGGCACAGATGATGAGCGGTGAACTGGAAGTGGAGCTGACCCCGCAGGGCACCCTCGCGGAAAAAATGCGCGCGGGCGGCGCCGGCATCCCGGCATTTTTTACCGCTACCGGTTACGGTACCCCGGTGGGTGAGGGCAAGGAAGTGCGCGAATTCAATGGCCGGCACTACATCCTGGAAGAGGCTATCCAGGGCGACTTCTCCATTGCCAAGGCCTGGAAGGCAGACCGCTACGGCAACCTGGTATTTCGCAAGACCGCGCGCAATTTCAACCCCATGGCCGTCACCGCCGGGAAAATCGCGGTGGTGGAGGTGGAGGAGATCGTGGAGGTGGGTGCGCTGGACCCGGACGAGATCCACCTGCCGGGAATCTACGTGCAACGGCTTATCCAGGGCACATTTGAGAAGCATATCGAACAGCGCACCGTGCGCAGCGCATAGGGGGAACAGGCAATGGCTTTGACTCGAGAGCAACTGGCGCAGCGTGTGGCGCAGGAATTCCAGGACGGCTACTACATCAACCTGGGGATTGGTATTCCCACCCTGGCGGCCAATTACGTGCCCGCCGGGATCGAGGTGATGCTGCAATCTGAAAACGGGTTGCTGGGCATGGGCCCGTTTCCGCGGGAGGACGAGGTGGATCCCGACCTGATCAATGCCGGCAAGCAGACGGTCACCATGGCCAGGGGCGCCTCCATTTTCTCCTCTGCGGATTCCTTCGCGATGATCCGCGGCGGCCATGTCGACCTCACCGTGCTGGGCGCTTTCGAAGTCGATTGCCAGGGCAATATCGCCTCTTACATGATCCCCGGCAAGCTGATCAAGGGCATGGGAGGGGCCATGGACCTGGTGGCCGGCGCCGACAATATCATCGTCACCATGACCCATGCATCCAAGCACGGGGAGTCAAAATTGCTGAGTGAATGTACCCTGCCGCTGACCGGCAAGGGTTGCATCAAGCGCGTACTGACCGACCTCGCGCTGCTGGATATTGAGAACGGCAAGTTCATCCTGAGGGAGCGGGCGCCCGGGGTGAGCGTCGAGGAGATAGCCAGCCTGACGGCCGGCGCCCTGGTGATCCCGGAGCACGTGCCGGAGATGTCCGTCCAGTAGCGCGCGGGTCGAACAATACGGCCGACAATCCCGGCGCGGGCAAGGTGCCGGCCAGCCGCCTGGCCGTGCCTTTTTGCGGCCTGCCCCCGGGCGCGAAATCGTGTATGATTTCGCGCCAACGAAGCACCGGTTAGTGAGCTATGACCCCAACTGAAAACAGGCAGTATGACCGCCAGGTCGCGAGCTGGCTGCTGTTCTGCGCCGCGGTTCTGCTGGGCATGATCCTGCTCGGCGGCGTCACCCGCCTGACCAATTCCGGCCTGTCGATTGTGGAGTGGAAGCCTCTGCTGGGTGCTATCCCGCCCCTGTCGGATCAGGCGTGGCAGGAAACCTTCGACAAGTATCGCCAGTTTCCGGAATACCAGAAGGTCAATCGGGGGATGAGCCTGGACGGCTTCAAGTCCATTTTCATGTACGAGTACCTGCACCGCCTGCTGGGCCGCCTGATCGGCGTGCTGTTTTTGCTGCCGTTGCTGTATTTCGCCTGGCGCGGGCGCATCCGCCAGGGCCTGATGCCAAAGCTGGTGGTGCTGTTCTTTCTGGGCGGCTGCCAGGGCCTGCTGGGCTGGTTTATGGTGAAGAGCGGCCTGGTGGATAACCCGCGGGTCAGCCAGTACCGGCTGACAGCGCACCTCGGCCTGGCGGTGGCCATCTACGCCTACATGCTCTGGCTCGCCTTTGACCTGCTGTTCCGCCCGGCCGCGACGATGATATCGGCTGCGCCGCGGCCTTACGGGCGCGCCTCGCGGGTGCTGGTGGGGCTGGTCTACCTGATGATTTTGTCCGGCGGACTGGTGGCGGGCACCCGCGCGGGTTTTGCCTACAGTACCTGGCCGCTGATGGGCGATAGCTTTATTCCCCGGGGGCTGTACGCCGGCACACCGGCCTGGCTGGACATGTTTGAGGATATTACAACGGTGCAGTTCAACCACCGCATGTTCGCCTACCTGCTGGTGGTGCTTATCAGCCTGTTCGCGCTGCTGGTTTATCGCAGTGGCGCGGGAGGGCGGGTCAGGCCCGCTGTCATCACGCTTATGCTGGCGCTGGCGGTGCAGGTAGTACTGGGGATAAGCACTCTGCTGCTACATGTCCCCGTGGCGCTGGCGGCGGCGCACCAGGGCGGTGCCATGCTCCTGCTCTCGGCCATGTTGTTCGCCAGCCATGCGCTGGCGCGCCAGTAAGCTTTCCCCGGCTACCAGAATTTAGGTCTTTTATCGTCGGCGCGGCGCCCAACGCAGACCCTGCGGTCGGGCTTGTCCATGTCGAATCGCATTTCCTGCCGGCGATCAGTGTGACTGCGGCGGTGACCGCGCCTGCGCTCGGGGCCGGTGTAGCCCTTGGCAGATCGCGGCTTTTCCCCAAAGACGGCGGCACCGCTGCGCGGGGTGTTGTCGGTCAGTTCAATTGTCATGCTTGCGGTCCTATTCGGTGCTCCCCCGGGGAGAGAGTCGATGTGCCTAGTTTGGCTGAAATCGGCGCCAAAGACCGTATCTTCAGCGCGCAGTGCCCCATTTTAGCCCCGACTTGTGAAACGTCTCACAGAACCTGCCACCCCGCGGACCCTGCGCGGCTCAGCCCAGGGAGCAGGCGCAGATGCGGCTGATGTGACTATAGGGCAATCCGGATTCATCCTGCCAGGTGTTGAACGTGGACTGTATCAGTGCCAGTTCCCGTTTGCTGGCGGGGTTCGCGGTGATATCCGCTCCCGCCTGTTGCAGGCAGCGGGTGACGTCGCCGGTGACCACGAAGGTGTCCTTGCCCCTGTTGCGCAGCACCCGCTGTCCCGTCATGCCGCCCAGGCGCGAGCCGTGTTTCTTCATGTAGGCGAACAGGCCGACCAGGTCGGTCGCGGGCCAGCGACTGATGAACTTGCCGAAGCTGCCGTGTTCCCTTGCGACCTCCAGGATGAAGCGCGCGTTGTGCTGCACACTCAGCACCTTCTGGCGATTGCGAATGATGCGGGGGTTCTGGCTGAAGCGATCGATCTGGTCGGGGCTGAGCAGCACGATTTTCTCCGGTGGGAAACCGAAGAATACATCCTCGAAATCATCCCACTTGTGATCGACCACGCGCCACACGAACCCCGCCTGGAATACGCAGCGTGTCATCTCGGCCAGGTAGCGGTCATCGCCCGTGCCGGCCAGGGCGCGCGGGCTGCGTACCCTGGGCATCAGCCGCTTCAGCGCCGCCTCACCGCCCTTGCGTTCACAGGCGCGCTGGTAGATGGTGGCAAATTTTTCCACGATCCGGGCCGACTACTTGTGGCTGCCGTCACACAGGGGCTGATTGCCGGTGGCCTTGCAGCCGCAGAAAAATACCTTGCCCGCCTTGTCCGCGTCGTAACGCAACGGCGAAAACCCGGTGTCCTTGTGCGAACCGTCGCAGAAGGGCTGGCTGTCGCTGAGGCCGCAGGCACACCAGAAATAGGTCTTTCCCGCTTCAACCTCGACGGGATAGGGTGTATCGGATGCGCGTTTTGCCGTGTCCATTATCTTCTCCTTTGCCACGAATGGCGTCAGTGGGCCGTCTCGCCAACGCGATAGGCCAGCAATACATTACCCGGTAACTGGCCAAACATCGAATAGCCCGACTGCACGTAGAGCCAGCCGTCGGCCAGTACCTGGCCGCTGACATCGACGGCGCCGCCGTGACCGGTGACGCCGTTGTCCGCTGCGAAAGGCTTCGCGGTTTCCGCCTGCCACAGGATCTCGCCGCTGGCGATATCGAAAGCGCGTACCCTGCCGTCCAGGCCTGCGCTGAATACCAGCTCGGGCGTGGCCAGCACCGCGGCGGACAGGCCGTAGTAAAAGGAGCAGCGGTACTGGTCCGCCAGCTCGATTTTCTTACCTGCCCGCATATTCTGCAGGCCTATCATCGGTTTATCTTCCTCCGCGATCTCGCAGCCGCGGGTAACCGGCTGGAACCAGAGCACCTCACCGCTGGCCAGGTTAAGGGCATGCAATCCCGGCTTGGGAATGTAGTCCGGGCGCACCCGTTCCGGGTCCGCCGCCGCTACCAGCACGCGTTCGCCTGACAGTGCCATGCCCCAGTGGACGCCACCGTTGGTGGTGCTCTGGGCGAGGTCGGGGCCGATGCCGGCATTGCTCACCCGTCGATGCCACACCACCTCGCCTTCGTCGCCGGCGGGATCGGGGTTGAGCGCGTACACGTCGCCGGACTTTTGCCCGGCCAGCAGCAGCTCACGGCCGTCCGGCAACTCGGCCATGATAACCGAGGCGCCGAAATCGAAATCGCCGCCGGGGTTTTGCGGGCAGTTGGCGCCGCCGTTCAGGCAGGCGGCGTTCCAGGCGTCCCCGGCCAGCGCCTGGAAGCGCCAGGCCAGCGCGCCGCTATCCATGTCGAGGGCGACGATGGCATCGGAAGTATCGGTGACGGGGTGGGACAGGTTTTCACCGGTGCCTATGTAGATGCGGTTGCGTTTGGGGTCCACTGCGGGGGTGCTCCACACGCTCACCCCCGAGGGGCCGTAGAGATCACCGCCGTCGCGGTTCTGTCCCTGTAGTGTGGCATCCGCAGTGCCGTGCCACTGCCAGAGCTGTGCGCCGCTGGTCGCATCGAGGGCGATGACCCCGCCGTGGGATTTGCAGCAGACGTGGCTGGGGCTGCCGGAAACAGCCACCTCGTAGGAGGAGACCGGCACGAACAGGCGATCGTTGTGAAAGCTGATGGAGCCGGTGATCACCGAGGTTTCGTAGATGCGCGCGGCCTGTTGCCAGATAGTTTTCAGCGTGTCCGGATCGAGTGCGTAGATGGAGGCCATGGAATCGGCGAACACCAGCAGTTTTTTGCCGCTGCCCAGGGTTGCCACGGTGATCGCCGAGCGAATGCCGCTGAGCACTTCGGTGTGCCTGCGAATGCAACCGCTCTTGCGGTCGATGGCGTAGACCTTGCCGGTCTTGTCGCCGAAATACATCGTGTCGCCGATGATGGCCGGCTGGGAACGCATATCGGTGACTTTGGGAAATGCCAGGCTCCAGGCCAGTTCGAGGCCGGCCACATTGTCGCGGTCGATACCCGCCGCGGTCGCCGGCACGAAGCGACGGTTGGCGTTACCGAAGCCCCAGTTGGTGACGTATTCTTTGCGGTTATCGGCCGCCGGGATGTTGCAGCTGTGCTCGGCGATCCAGTCATCTGCCGGTGCCGAGCCGGCGAGGTAGATGGCGATCAGGCCACGCTCCTGCTTGCTGAGGTGGGCGGCCATGGGCTGCATCTTGCCGAACTCCAGCGCCACCATCACGGTCTCCTTGGAAAAGCCGGACAGGGCTTCCCGGCTGGGGGCGTGCATGGCCGGATTGTCGTGGCAGCTGGAGCAGTGCTTGTCGAACAGTTTTTCCCCGAGATAGGCCAGTGGCAGTTTATCGGCGTGGCGGATGGCGAGGGATTCCAGGGTTTTCATGGGCGAGTCACTGAGCAGCAGGCCACCGCCGATCAGCAGCACGACTCCGAGCAGCAGCAGGCCGAGCAGGCCCAGTATCTTCCTCATGGTTTTATCTCTCCTGTCAGCGGCTTGTCAGTCTGCCGGAGCGAATTCAATCAGCGACCCCCCGGCTGGTGCACTCAGGCATTGTCGATAAGTTTCCACAGTGCAACTTCGGAGCCCGGCATCTCGATGGGCTTGAAAGCATATTGCTCCGCGAGGCCATCGTGAACAGCGCGGGTAACGACGATATCGTTGGTTTCACCACAGTCCATCGCGTGGTCGGCCGCTATGACGGCCGCACCCCAAAGCTGGAATAGAATCTGCCCCTGCCCCATGACATCGGCGATGACCGGGCCCGATCCGATGCCGACGGTCAGGCCGAGTTGCGTGCCCTGTTCATGGTTAAAGTTCATCACAATGTTCCGGGCGGTGCGCGCAAACTCGACTGTGCGTTGCATATGATCAAGTAGTGGCAGTGACAAACCGGTAACAGCGAGGTAGGTATCACCAACGGTTTTGATCCGTTCGACACCGTGCCTGGCAGCCGCCTCGTCAAAGGCGCCGATCAGGCGCTTTAGTGCGGTCACAGATTCATTATCCGAGGTCGCGTGCGTGTAGTCAGCCAGGCCCCGCAATTCGGCGAAGACCACGGTGACATCTTCAATGGTTTCGCTGATGTCGCCCTGGTCAACCCGCATCCGCTGCGCCATCGCCTTGGGCATCACATTCTCGAGCAACTGCTGATTCTGCAGCGTTGCCTCCTCCAGCAGGCGGGTCTGCTTTTTGACGCCGGCGATCAGTTCACTGAAGGAACGGGACAGGTCGCCGATCTCGTCACCGGTTTCAGTGGCGAACGTCACGTCGGTGTTGCCACTGCGCGCTTGCTGCACGCGGGCAATCAGGTCGTTCACCGGGCGCACGAATGACGTTGCCAGCATCATCACCACCAGGGTAATCAGAAGCAGTATCAGCAGTGCCTGAATCAACATGTTGCGCGCCATTTTGCGCAGTGGCGCGAATGCCTCGTCGGTGTCGATCTTGGCGACCAGGCCCCATTCCAGTCCGGCCACCCGCACTGGCGACCAGGAGGCGAGAATGTCCGCACCCAGATAGCCGACGGTTGCGGCGGTTCCCTCGCTCCCGGCAATCGCCTGTTCAGCTGCGAAGCTTGCCACCTTCATATTGAGAATCGTCGATTGCTGGCGCAGCATCCGGTCGATCTCGACCTGTGGCGTATCCAATGCCAGTTCCTGTTGGACGAATGCCTCTGGCGTCTCGATCAGGAAGCGGGAGTTAGAGCGCATTGTGAGGTCAGCCCCCACCAGGTAGACCTCGCCGGTTTTTCCGAGGCCGTCGCGTTCCCACTGCTGCTCACCGGTCATGACACGATCGATTTCCTCCACCGGCAGCTCCAGCGCGAGCACCGCGAAAGCACGACCATTGCTGAACAGGGGTGTTCCAATAAAGGCGGTCGGGATCCCGCGACGGGCGCGGTGCCGCTGGAAGTCCACAATTTCTACCCGGCCGCGGTCGGGCGACCGTTGCAGGGAGCGGAACAGGTCCGCCAGATTGCCATGTGCATAGGGGCCGTCCGACAAACTGGTGGCAAAACTGATGTATTTGCGCGCTGTGTATACAATCTCGCCCGTTTCGATATCGATCAGGATGACGTTGCTGTAACCGAGCCCCAGGAACAGGTCGGATATCCGGGGATGAAATTTTTCATGCACCTGGCTGTAGGTGGAGCCATCCTCGGCGCGTATCATCCCCTCCCTTTCACCCAGCGGGAACGGGTTGTTAGCGATGTATTCATACTGCAGGTAGCGTGCCACGGGGGTTTCCGGGTATACCGAGTTGAGCTCCACCTTCGCGCCGCTGTCTTCTGCGAGCGCCGGTAAAATCTGCTCGCGATAAAATGCGCGCAGGGCTGCTTCCCTGGCGGGATCGGGCGTGACATCTTCCAACTGCCGAAACGCACCGACAAACTCCCGCGCGGCGTCGACGGCGACCCCTTCGCTGTTCGCACGTGTTTCCAGCACCAGGCGATCGAGCAATTGCCTGATTTGTGCGGTGCGGGCGGTCCGCACGCTTGTCAGGTGAGAAAATTCGCTGTTTTGCAACGCCTGGTAAGTAGCGTAGTAGTTCAGGGAAGCGATGACGGCGGTGGAAAACAGGCTGACCGACAGCAGCATCACCAGCAGTTTCGATTTGATGCTCAGATTAGCCATTGGGTTCTTCCTCTTGTCGATCGGCTTCGTTCATGGCCAGTTCAGTGTCGAGCTGCGCTGACCGGCGCAGTACTTCGGCGCGCGCCTGCCAGATCCGGGCAAATTGGTTACTGAGCGCCGGATGTTCATGCAGGGCCTGGGCCACGATGTCGCTGGGAATCCGCAGCGCCGCCACATCGGTCACTGCGACGACCTGCGTATCACTGGCCTGGGCGCGAGCCAGCGACGTCACGCCGAGCACCTCCTGGGCACCGAAGCGGATCGACCCGGGTTTGCCCGTTTCGTCGGCATAGGTGCCCAGTGCCTCGCCGGCTGTAATTACATAAACGTTGCGGGATATTTCACCCGCCGCGAGCAATTGCTCGCCGGCGCCGAACAATACGCGGTCGCAGGACGCCGCGAGCCGCGCGATTGCCGCATCGGGCAACACCCGGATACCTTCAGCGCCACTCAGCAGGGCGGCTGTTTCCTGCTGCTCCCCCGAGGGATCGGCAGCGGTGTCGCGCACTTGCAGTTCCACGGCATGGGGCAGCGGCAGTGCCACACCCGCCCGGCGCGCCGCGTACCAGACCGCCGAGGTAAAACTGTCAATGACCTGGGGCAGGTAGCGACCGTCCTCGATGGTCAGGCGCGCCTCGTAGCGAATACGATCTGCCAGCACCTCGCAGGCCACGGCGTAGGGCTCGGGTACCTTCAGGACCTGGGGAATTTCTCGCGCGACCTCAAGCAGCATGCTTTTTACAAGATTGGGCGGCGCGTCGAGCCCGAAGCCGAACGACAGGCGCAGCATTTGCTGCTCGTTCGGTTGTGAATAGTTGGTGATGGTATCGCGCGCCAGCGCCGAGTTGGGTAGTACCAGCAGGTTGTTTTCCACCGTGCGCAGATGCACCGAACGCCAGCTGACCTCCAACACCCGGCCGCGCTTGTCGCCGACAGAAATAAAATCGCCGACCGAGAATGGGCGCTCGAAGAACAGCGCGATGCCTGACATCAGGTTGCCGAGGGTTTCCTGTAGCGCAAGGCCGAGCACGATAGAGCCGACGCCCAGTGCGGCGACCAGGCCACCGAGGTCCTGGCGCCACACCACCGACAGTACGATGGCGGCGCCTATGACCACCAGCAGCAGGCGAATCAGGTCCTGGAACAGCTTCGGCGCGCGACTGCGCCAGCTTTCCTTGGCGGCGTTCTCGAATACCAGCACGTTGAACACCAGTAGCACGGCGTATACGAGGCTGACCCACAGCGCGGTTTCGACCAGGCGTACGGACACGGACTCGCGTTCGATCTCGAGCAGTCTCGTCAGGAAAATAAACAGGACAGCCAGGGGTAAAACGATATTTCGCAGCACCCGGAAGATAAGGACGACCGGTAGCGTGCGGCGGTCGGCCCGGTATATCGCTTCGCCCAGAAGCACCACCAGCAACTGGAACCCGAGGATGAGGCTTATGCCCCAGACGAACCAATCGGTGGCAAGCAGTTCAGTCACGGCTGGAATATGTCCACAGCGGTGCACCCGGGCACGCTATCGCACTGCGTCACCGCCTGCCGGTCCGGTATCCCCGGGTTTATGGTATCGTTTTCCACTTATTCTCCCTCGGTCATCCGGTTCGGCTGTCAGTCAGGCAGTGCAAAGGCGTACAGGTAGTCGCCCACGTCCCGGCCGAACATGTGGTGGCCGCCCGCATTGATCACCACGTATTGTTTGCCCCCATAGACGTAGGTCATGGGGGTGGCGGTGGCGTCCACCGGCAGCGTGTACTGCCACAGGGTTTCACCGCTTGCCACGTCGAAGGCGCGGATCTGCCGGTCCATCGTGGCGCCGATAAAGAACAGGTCGCCGCCGGTGGCGATGCCGCCACCGAGGTTAGGTGTGCCCCACTCGATGTGAAACGGCGCGGACACCGGCCCCATCTCATGCACTGAGCCCAGCGCGGTCTCCCAGGCGACGGTGCCCTCGATCAGGTCAACCGCCACCAGCTTACCCCAGGGCGGCGGGTTACAGGGTATACCAAGGAAGGACTGCAGGCTGCCGATTTCGATATTGTAGGGCGTGCCGGCCATGGTGACCTGCATGCGATGGCCGGCTGCGGGGTGATCCTGCTTGTGACTGGCGGGGTCGGACCCATCGGGGGTGGGGATCAACTGGCCGGTAAAGGCCACGTTGTTGACATTGACCAGCAGCAGGCCGGAATTGCCCAACAGGGCACCCCCGCCCCAGTTGGGGCCGCCGAGGCTGCCGGGAAACATCAGGGTCAACTGTTCACTGTTGGGCGTGAACAGGCCCAGGTTCTGCAGGCCGGCGAGCTGATCGGCGCAGTCGCCGCGATCCCAGGGGGTCAGGCCCCAGGCGTCCGCCGGCATGAGGAAGGGGTTGAGCAACTGCGGCGGGGCAATGGGCTTGGGCTGGGTGCGTGCCGCGCGCTCGCCGGGTATCTGCGAGGGAGGTACAGGCTGCTCGGTAATCTCCCACAGGGGTTTGCCCGTCAGGCGGTTGAAAACAAACACAAACCCCTGCTTGGTCAACTGCGCGAGGGCGGGAATGACCTCGCCGTTTTTGCGCCAGTCGAACAGAATGGGCTGCGCCGGGGTGTCGTAGTCCCACAGGTCGTGGCGCACATGCTGGAAATGCCAGCGCAATTCGCCACTGTGCAAGTCGAGCGCAACCACGCTGTTGGCATAGAGGTCGTCACCCGGACGGTCCACGCCGTAATAATCCGGCGAGGCGGCGCTGGTGGGCAGGTAGAGCAGCCCATGCTCCTCATCGACCGACATGGGCGCCCAGACATTGGCACTGCCGCTGCCGCTGCCGGCATGGCCCTGCAGGGGGTCGAATTGCCACAGGGGCTGACCGCTGAAGCTGTCGAATGCCATCACGGTCCCGCGCGGCGTGGTGGCGCGCACGAAGTCGATCACAGTAGAACCGGTCACCACTACACCAGCCGCCACCACCGGTGCCGAGGAGTTGCTGACTTCGCCCGGTACCAGGCCTTCATCACCGTAGAGTTGCACCCGGCCGCCCTCGCCGAAGCCGGCACAGGGCCTGCCGTCAGTGGCGTCGATAGCCCACAACTGGCGGTCGTGGGTGCTCAGGTACAACCGGTGGCGGCAGGCCCTACCGACCGGTGTGCGGGGTTCCAGGGCGTAACTCACCCCGCGACAGCGGAAGGGGCGGTCGCCGCCGTGGTCGATCTGCGGGTCGAAGCTCCAGCGCTGCGCGCCGCTTGCCGGGTCCAGCGCGATCACGCGGTTGAACGGGGTGCAGTACACCAGGGATTCGCCGGCGGCCGCGGGGAGCAGGATGGGGGTGCTCTGGGTCGAGGTCTTTTTCATCTCCTCGCCGTAGGTCGCCATATCGCCGCTGCGGAAAGTCCAGGCGACCTCGAGGTCCTGTACGTTGGATCGATCGATCTGTGCGGCTTCGGAGTAGTGCCGGCCGCCCTGGTCACCGCCATAATACAACCAGCCGGGCTCGGCCCCGGCGGCCGGCACGCTGCAAACCGCCGGCAGCAGGGCCAGCAGCCAGGCGGTCGGGGGTGGCTTGTGCGGTAGGAGGGCAGCCATCGCGCCTACTCCGCCAGCGGCGTGATGCGCAGCAGGGTGGGTACGCCTCCCTCGGACTGCCAGGTGGGAAAGTGCGAATTGGTGGTGTACACCGCGCCGTCCTGCTCCGAAATCTCGATGTCGCGGCTGAAAAAGCGCTGGCGCGGCATGGGATAGACGTTCCAGCTCTCGCCGGCGATATCGAATGCCAGGATGGTATCGGACTGGTTGCCATTGACCCAGACCACGCCGCGGTCGCGATCGACGTTGAGGGCATAGGGCACCTCATTGATCACCGGCAGTGGGTAGCTGGTGAATTCGCCTGTGGCGGGAGCGTATTTCACCAGCAGCGAGTCCTGGAACGCGACGATCCACAGATTGCCGTCGGCGTCGGAGCGCAGGCGCCGGGGCCCCTGGAAGGGGAAATCGATCATGGTGACCTCGCCGGTATCCGGGTTGATGCGCGCCAGATCATTGGCGTAGAGCCGCGCCACCCACACCATACCGTCCGGTGTGATGTCGATACCGTAGGGCATGGGCAGGCCGGTGCCCTCCCGATCAGGTGACGGCTGGGGGCGATGCTCCGGGCTGATACTGAATACCAGCGGCAGCGATTTGAGGATAAACCACTCCTTCACGCTCCGGGCCGGCAGGTCGTAAATAGTGAACTCCCCGCTGCTGCGATCGAACATCGCGACCTGGGAAGACAGGGCCAGGGTAAACCATACCCGGTCCTTGTCATCCACCCGGATGGTGTGTGGGTAAAACCCCGCGGGCATCTCGTGGGTGATGAATTTTTTGGTCTTGATATCAAACTCCAGCAGGGCTTGCTGCATGGAGGGGGTAATAAAAATATTGCCGTCTTTCTTTGAATAGGCGAAGGAGTGCACGCCCAGGTAGTTGTACATCTTGGGAAATACTTTGAAGCGATTGCCCATGATGCCGCCCAGGCCCATGTCCTCGTCGTGCGGGACCTTGTAGACAGTGTATTCGCCGGTATTGGGATCCAGCTCGTAGATACGGTCGAACAGGTTGTCGCCTATATAGACGTACCCGTTCGGATGCAGCAGGAAATCGTGCATCTGCGAGAAGCCGTCGCCGAGAGGCCACTCGGTGAACTCCACCGCCGACAGATGCTCCTCCCACCGGCGCGGCTCCGGCACCGTTTCAGGGTGTTCGCGCAGGCGCCGGTATTCCTCCCGCAGCAGGGTAGCTATTTTCTGCTGGTCGTCGGTGGGCAGGCGGGCGCCGTAGCTGTTCATCCGCTCGATTACGCTCAGCCACTGCTCCTCAGTGCGCTCGTTGCGCATGAACGGCGAGGCCTGCTGGTGGCAGAATGCACAGTTGAGCTGGAAGGTCTTTTTCAGGTCGGCATCGCCGCCGAAATCGAGCTGGGATAACCAGACATTGGAGGGAAAGCTGGCGATGTACTGCTCGGGAGTCATCCTCTGCAACACCAGTTCGCCTTCAATCGCGGGGAACTGGGCGTCGACATAGCCCTGGGCGCGGGCGCGGTAGGTCACCGGTTCAGCCGGGTCGGGGAAGCTGACTTCGCCGGACGCATTGGTAAATCGGGTCAGCACCGGGGCACTGGTATTGGTCACCCCGTCGGGGGTGTAGCCATCGTCACTGAGGTTCGCCGCTGGTTGCGAGGCCGGCGACTGGGTCACCATGACCAGCGGTAGCGGACTGCCCTGCGTGTCCTTCACCACGAGGGTGGCGGCGTGGCTCAGCGGTGTTATCAACAGCAGGCATATCAGGCCCTGTCGGATTCGCATCTTGTTATCCCGGCTGGAACGAATGTCGCAGTATGCCAGCATCGCTGGCCGCCGTCATCGCGCGGGTCTCGGGTGCGGGCCTAGTCCTCGGCCGCTTCCTGCTCCGGGGCGTGGGGCGCGCATGACGGGTGGTTTTCAAAGTACTGGCAAAGCGCGTGTTCGGTGATTGCGCCTGGGGCCAGGCGGCCCTTGTTGCGCTGCTTGAATGCCTGGAAATCAGGTTCGTTGCGCAGTAACAGCCTGCCGGCAACGATCAGGCGGTCGACGTCGATGTCGTCCAGTTCAAGGGTGGTGGGCAGGGCGTTCAGCAGCTTGTTGATCTCGCGGATCTTGACGTGCTCAAAGCTGACCTGGGCAAAATAGACCCGGGTGGGCAGGCCCTCGTCTTTTGATCGTTGATTGATGTGGCCCAACAGGTGCCTGAGCTTGTCGAGCGTTTCCCGGTTGTAACTCTCGAACTGCGCACTGGTGACGGCGTCCATGGTTGCGGCGATGGAGGGCGGTCCGGGGGACCTGTCGATAAGACGTTCCGGATTGACCTCTGCATTGACCAGGATGATCAGGATATTACGGATGGAGGTATTTCTGGGCGCCTGCAGCTGCAACTGGTCGAGGGCTTCAACCCGGTCGATCATCACCCGCAGCCCAAGGTTGTCCGCGACGCCACCATCCACCAGGTGAAGATACTTGCGGCGCCCGGCGTCCCGGTAGCTTTTCAAGCCCTCGACCAGGCGGTCCTGCACGGCGGTTTCGGGCACCAGCTGCGCCAGTGTTTGCCATTCCTCGGTGGCGCTCATGTCGCACTGCGCGGCATGATTTGTCAGCACGATTGGTGGGAAGGCGACCGGTACCGCCGAGGATGCCGTCACCGCGCGCGCTATCGGGTAGCTGCCGAGGTCGGTACAGATCAGGTCGAACTGGGTCTGGGTGAAGGTGAAACGCAGGCCACTGCCCAGCTCGGTGGCGTTGATGGCGATAAAGGGCGGCCCGTTCTTCGCCATGTCATTGAAAGTCGCCCCGTTGAACAGGATGCGATTGTAGTAATCCACCGCCATTTCAGTGCGATTGAAACCGCTGAAGCCGCTGCGAATCCAGTGCATGGGGTTAAACAGCTGCGTTATCAGGGCCTGTTGCACGCCCTGGCGCAGGAAATCCTGCTCGTAGTCCTCGAATAATCGCTCGCGGTAGAGGCCGTAATAGGCTGCGGTGAAGCTGCCGCCGGAGACGGAGGAGATGATATCGACCTCGTCGAGGAGGCGGATGGTGGAGCCGTTGCTGGTGGGGATCAGCGTGTCGCGCAATTCCTGCATGACGCCGTAGGACAGCGCCGCCGCCCGGGTGCCGCCGCCGGAGAAGGCGAGCAGCAGCACGTCTTCTCCGCGCTCCGACTCCCCTCCGGGTATGCGGTAACCCGCGCTCTCGTCGATCCTGGAAATGGCTTTATTCGAAGGCGGCCGGGTGGTCGCACAGCCGGAGAGCGCGATCGCCAGCGCCAGCAGCAGGCAGGGCAGGGGGACAAGCCGGGTTGTGCCGCCAGCCTTGTTCAGGTAATGCAAGGCCCCGTCCCTGACCGTCCGTGGTGCTCTCGCCGCGGCGACGCCTAGAAGGCACAGCTGACGTTGGCTGCGAGCACCAGCAGTCCGTTGTTCTGGTATTGTCCACCAAAGTTCTCCGCCGCAATCCTGGATTTGCCCAGGTCGATGTAATTGATATAGCCGCCAACGTTGAGGGTGTCGCTGATAGTATAGCGCGTGCCGAACGCGTAGGTGATCTGGCGGTCCACAGGTAATTGTGCGTTGCGGTCTTCCTTGTCGACCGGGTTGGTGTCATACGCCACACCGCTGGTAAACGCCCAGCGCTTGTCCAGCCGGTACTCTGCGCCCCAGGCATAGTGGTAGGTGTCACGCCATTTGGTAGGTATGGCGCCGCCGCGGTTGCTGGTCGAGAGTGGCACCTCACCCAGCTGGCTCCAGTTTTCCCAGCCGATGGTGAGGTTCACACTCCACTGTTCATCCAGGTCGTGGTGCATGGCAAACCTCACGTACTCGGCGAAAGTGAGTTCGGACTTGGCAGCAACTTCCACCTCACTGCCGGGAGGCACCAGCTGGCCGCCGGGGGCGACCAGCTTGAGGTCACCGCCATACTCCGGCTTTATTTCACTTTGGTAGATAAGGCCGAAGCGGGTGCGGTCGGTCAGCTCATACATACTGCCGAGCTTGAAAGAAAAGCCGGTATCGTCACCGTTGATCGAGGCCCTGAGATCCTCCCTGTCCTGATTGATACGCGGCGTGTCAAGGTGGGTGTTCAGGTCGGAGTACCAGTACTGGACGGCAATGCCGAGCGATAGCCGGTCGCTGACCTTGTAGGCCAGCGTCGGCACCAGGGCGGCCAGCAGCAGGTCGACTTTGGTCGCCTGGTAGCGTCCGGCCCAGTTATCGTCATAGTCCAGGCCGGCGCCTGCCAGGCCCAGAAAGTAGACGCCGGCACTCCAGCGGTCGGATTGGAAATCGTGGAAGTAGGCCGCAGATCCCAGGGGCGCCGCCTGGCCGGCGTCGCCGCCGTTGCCGGTACCCAGGCTTGGGCTGGTGTACTGCACGTCAAATTTGATATCCGGTATCGCGGCACCACCGGAAGCAAACAGCTGGTCGCCCTTGAGGCGGGCGGAACTGGCCGGGTTGTGCATGATGGAGGCGGCATCGTCCAGGCCTGCCTCCGCGCCCGCGCCGGCGCGCCCGCCGGAGAAATCGCCGTGTTGGTTCAGCCACAGGCCGCCGGCGGAAACATTGACCGAGTTGACCAGCGCCACTGCAACCGCGCAGCCCAGGATGGATTTCTTCATGTGTACTCCCCAGGTGTTACTTACTGACAGGATATGGCCGCGCGAGCGGGCGCATTTTCTGCCGCCAAGTCTAAAGGAGACACGCCCCGTTTGGACAGGGCTTTTTGCCCAACTTATGCGCAGTTCGTTTTCAGTACCAGTCGCTTGAACACCACCGCGTTGTGGTCGCTGCCGTCCCGCTCGGGCTCGCCCGCCAGTTCCAGCTTCGGAAAACGCTTGAACAGCTCGGAAATGGTGAGGTAGAGCTGGCGCTTGGCCAGGGCCGCGCCGATGCAGTAACGCGGGCCGTAGCCGAACAGCACGTCGGGGTTGAATTCCCGCTCCACATCGAATACTTCCGGGTGGTCGAAGTACGCCGGGTCGTGATCCTTGAGGTGCGGCATCATCAGCACCATCTGCCCCTTGCGCACCTGCTGGCCCAGGATCTCCATATCGCGCGGGGCGTAGCGGGCAAAGCCCATTTTTGAAGCGGTGCCCCAGCGGCTGATCTCGCTGAAGGCGTTGGAGAAAGCGTCCGGACTCGCCAGCGCCTTTGCCACCTGGTCCTTGTTCTTCAGCAGGCAGTAGACGGACCACTGCTGCGCCACCAGGGTGGTGTCGGCGCCGGCGCCGATCAGGGCGAGGATCAGGGTGATGATATCGCCCTCCTCAAAGCCGGGGTTTTCCCGCTCGATCTTCAGCAGGGTGCTGAGAAAGTCGTCCTGTACCGGGGCCTGCCGGCGCTCGGCGATCACCAGTTTGAGAATATCGATGGCCCGGTTGCTGTCCTGGCGGGCTTTTTCCCTGCGCTCGTCCGAAATGGTCGGGTTCCAGGTTTCGGTAAAGGTCATGATGACCTGCTTGATATCCGGCCAGTATTTTTCCGGGATGCCCACCATTCGGGTAATCGAGATAAATGGGATATGCGCGGCGATTTTCTCGATGTAATCAAAGCGCTCGGGGGTGCCCAACTCATCAAACAACCGTTTTACGTCCGGCTCGATCTTGCGCTGGATCGAGTCCACCACATTGCGGGAGAAGGCGGGCGCCGTCACCCGCCGCACCAGCCGGTGGTGGTCGTGGTCCGCCAGCAGGCTGTGACCGATCAGGGCCCGTTCGAAATTGGTCCACTGGTCCTCGGGGGGGCGCGGCGGGGCGAATTCCCAGTCGTAGAAATCCGAGGACAGGGGCTCCTCCTTCCAGCAGGCCATGATGTCCGGCATGCGGGTCATGATCCAGGCCTGCCAGGGCTCGTACCACACCAGGCGACCACGCCTCATCAGCGCCAGGCACTGGGGGATGGGGTCCGCCATGTACTCCGCGGAGTTGGGGTCGAACAATTGCTCAATCGGAACTGGGGTTTCTGCTGCGTCTGCCATGCTCTTGTCCTCGGAGTCACCGGGCGGTTCTCCTGCCCGATGCCAGTTTGTAAGGGTTAAAAGACCGGTAGTCTACCAAGTCATTTAAAAGTAGACAAATGTATACCTTTGGCAGGCAGGGTATTGCTGAACGTCGTTCAGGTCGCGTGGTCACCCCTCCTGTCGGCCAGGACATTGTCCGGCGCGGTAGTCCGGAGCGAGGGTTTGGCGGCGGGGGTACATTTCGTTCGCGAGTACCGGGGAAGCGGGCGAAATGTACCCCCGCCGCTAAGTGCCAGCCTCGAGCCGGCCCGGGGCGGGCGCCCGGAGGGGCCCCGCCGGGCACCGGCTGCAGGCCAGCAGCAGGTCGCTGATCTGCCCGGCGAGCCCGTCCGGCACCTGCGGCCAGTCGAAGCGCCAGCGCCAGTTGCCCACCGTGGTACCCGGCGTATTCATCCGGTGGTGGCCGTCGAGGCCGAGAAAGTCCTGCCAGGGAATAATGGCGGTATTGGCCCTGGACGACATGGCCTGCCGGATCAGCATCCAGGGCATGGCCTCGTCGGGGTTGCCGAAATACGCATACACCCGCTCGCGGGTGGCCGCGTCGAGGCTGTTGAACCAGCCCAGGGTGGTATCGTTGTCGTGAGTGCCGGTATAGACGATATCGCCGCTCTGGTGCAGGTGGTTCAGGTAGGGATTTTCCGGGTTACCGTCGAAGGCAAATTGCAGTATCAGCATGCCGGGCAGCTTGAACTCCTTGCGCAGCGCCTCTACCTCGGCAGTGATGGAGCCCAGGTTTTCGGCCACCAGCTTCAGCTCGGGGTAGTTAGCGCGCACCGCCTGCAGCAGCTCACGCCCCGGGGCCTCGACCCAGTGCCCCTCTTTCGCGGTAACGGCGTTGGCGGGTATCTCCCAGTAGGCCTGCAGGGCGCGAAAGTGATCGATGCGGGCGATATCGAATTGTTTTGCCGCTGAGTCAAACCGCTGCAGCCACCAACGGAAGCCGGTTTCGCGCATCAGCGCCCAGTTGTACTGGGGGTTGCCCCACAGCTGCCCCTCGGCAGAGAAATAATCCGGCGGTACCCCGGTGACGGTGTTGGGAAGACCCGAATCGTCCAGGTCAAACATTGGCTGGTGTGCCCAGACATCGGCGCTTTCCAGGTGAACATAGATCGGGATATCACCGAACAACAGCAAGCCGCGCTCGGTGGCGTAGTCACGCAGCTCCCGCCACTGGCAGTCAAATACAAACTGGCGGAAGCGCAGGTCGGAAATCTGCGGCGCCAGCGTGGCGGCGGTTGCGTCGCAGACCGCGGGATCGCGCTTGCGCAGACCCTCCGGCCAGGTGGTCCAGGGCCGCTGTTGCAGTGAATTGCGGAAGGCATGAAAGCGCGCATAGTCTTCCAGCCAGAAATCGGCGATCTCAAGAAACTGCAGGTAGGCCGCCACCATCGGCGAGTGCGGGGAGGATTCCAGCTGCCTGAAAAAGGCCCTGCTGGCCTGGTCCAGGGCCTGCCGTTTGGCGTACCGATCCGTCAGTCCGCCTTGTGCCTGTTCCGGCGTCAGCCAGCCCTGCTCCACCAGCCAGTGCAGGTTGATCAGGTCCGGACTGCCCGCGTGGACCGAAAAAGACTGGTAGGGACAGCCATCCGGATGGGTGGGGCCCAGCGGCAACACCTGCCAGATCCGCAGTCCCGCATCGGCGACGAGGTCGACAAAGCGCCGCGCGTCGGCCCCAAAATCGCCGCAGTAACCGGGGCCGGGCAGGCTGGTCGGGTGCAGTAACACCCCGCCGCGGCGCTGGGGCACGCCGGCGGAATTCACGAGTTGTCGGCGCTGTGCTGGCGCATGACGCCGCCACGATCCGGTCGGCCACCACCACGCGAGATCACCTCCGACAGGTAGGACGGAGCTTCCACGTGCAGCGTCTGGTAGAGGTTGGCCAGGTGCATGCGATACAGCTGGTCAAACTGGTTCACGGTGGTTGACGGGTTGTAGTCGCCGAACCACCAGAACCAGTCGGAGCCCTCGCAGATGGCCAGCTGCTGTTCCGCGGCGTCGACCTCCTGCGCTGTCAGCTTGCCGGCGGCAATTTGCTCATCGAAGGTGCGCTTGGCCTCTACCAGTATTTCCCAGCCGCGGTTCTTGTCGGGGTCGCCAATCCAGGTGGAAAAGGTGCCGTAGACCCAGCTGCCCGCGACCAGGTGTTTTTCCCTGGTGGGCCGGCAGGGCTTTTCGCGCCGGAACTGCTCGAACGTGGTCATTTCCAGCAGCGGGTTTTTGGCCAGGTTGCGATACAGGTGATCGAGGAAGTAGTAACCGTTTTCCGGGTAGTATTCCCAGGCGTTCTCGCCGTCCAGGATAATAGTGATCAGGCAGTCGTCGCGGTCCGGGCAGGCCCGGGCAATATTTTCCATGTGACCGATGAGGTTGGCGACGGCATCGTTGGCGTGCCAGTCGGAGTAATTGAAACCGATCAGGTCCGACAGGCCATCGTCGCGGAAAAAGCAGTCGATCTCGGCTTCGCCAAAACGGTAGACCCGGTGGCTGCAGGCCTTCGACGTGGTGTCGTGGCTGTTGCGCAGCACGTTGCCACCGCTGGCGATCCACTGGAAACCCTGCTCCGCAAACAGCGCGGCCGCCTGCTGGCTGACGCCGCCTTCCGACGGCCACAGGCCGGCCGGTTTGCGGCCGAAGAAACGCTCGAACGTCTGCAGCCCTTTTTGCAGGTGCCACCGGGCACGGGCCTCGCCACCCGGGTACTCGGTGATGACCGGCAGGTGCACCGCGGGCATGGACTCCCTGGCGCAGTTCATGTCGAGCATCAGCGGGATGATGGGGTGGGCGTAGGGGCTCATGCACAGCTCCACCTGGCCGCGCTCCGCCAGTGCCCGGTAGCGCGGCACGATCGATTGCAATTGTTCAAGCACGATCTGCAGCAATTCGCGGCGGTCGTGCAGGTTGAAATTATGGGCCTTGTCGCGCAGGCGGCGCAGCCGCTCGTCGCCGCGCTGCAGGAATTCGCCCATCCAGCTGATGTGGTACCAGACCAGCAGGTCGGCCAGGAACTGGTTGGAGGCGTAGATCAGGCTATCGGGGTGTTGCTCATACCATTCCGCCATGGTGGCGAGCCGCTGGTAGGGCTCGAAGCGGGCTATCATCCGCTCCCTGTTGGCGCGCAGGCAGTCCTGCATCAGCCGCAGGCGCGCCTGTGCGTTGCCCGGCAGGGCAGGCTCCGCCAACTCCGCCAGCAGCGGGTCCTTGATGACGCCGTGGCCGGCGAGGTAGGCCGCGACCTGGCCGATATAATCCTCGATCTGCTCCAGCAGGATGGGTGCGAAATTGACTACCGCCCGGGCCTCCGGCACCGCCTCGAGGTGGGCTGCCATGTCGGCGTAGTCCTTGGTCGCATGCAGGTAGGTCCACGGCAGGTGGACCTTGCCCGTGCGCATGTCGCGGTACTCCGGCTGGTGCATATGCCAGCACAGCACCACGCTCATCGGGTGGTCAGCGGGCATAGTGCAGCCTCTGGCCCAGCGATTCGGGGGTCACCAGCACCACGCCACCCGAGGAGATATGGAACCTGGCGGCGTCCGCCTCGGCATCGACCCCTATCCGGGTGTCCGGGGGAATGATACAGCCCTTGTCGATGATGGCTTTCCTGATGACGCAGCGCCGGCCGATCTGGACCTCGGGGAAAATCACGGCGTCCTCGATGCGGGAGTAGGAGTGCACATGGACATTGCTGAACAGCAGGGAGCGGCGCACATAGGAGCCGGACACGATGCAGCCGCCGGCCACCATCGAGTCGACGGCCATACCGCGGCGCCCCTCGTCATCAAATACGAACTTGGCGGGTGGCACCTGGTCCTGGTATGTCCAGATCGGCCAGTCCCGGTCGTACAGGTTGAGCTCGGGGCTGATCCCGATCAGTTCCATATTGGCTTGCCAGTAGGCATCGATGGTGCCCACATCGCGCCAGTAGGCGTGTTGTGCGGTGCCCGCCTGGCGGAACGGGAAGGCCGTGACCCGCATCCGGTTGATTACATCGGGGATGATATCGCCGCCGAAGTCATGGGTGGAATCCGGCTCATCGGCGTCGCGCAGCAACTCGTTGATCAGCACTTCGGTGCGGAAAATGTAGATACCCATAGAGGCCAGGGCGACGTCCTGCCGGCCCGGCATGGGGGTGGGTTGATCGGGTTTCTCGGCAAATTCGATAATGCGGTTTTCTTCGTCCACCGCCATCACCCCGAATGCCCTGGCCTCGTCGAGCGGTACCTCGATACAGCCAACGGTAATGTCCGCCTCGGCTTCGACGTGGGCAGCCAGCATCGTGCCATAATCCATCTTGTAGATGTGGTCGCCGGCGAGGATCAGGACAAACTCCGGTTTGTGGGTGCGGATGATGTCGATATTCTGGTAGATGGCGTCCGCGGTGCCCTCGTACCAGGACGTCTCCAGCCGTTGCTGGGCCGGCAGCAGCTCCACGAATTCACCCAGCTCGCCGCGCATGAAACCCCAGCCGCGCTGGATATGCTGGATCAGGCTGTGGGCTTTGTACTGGGTGAGAATACCGACCTTGCGGATGCCCGAGTTGACGCAGTTGGACAACGGAAAGTCGATGATACGGAACTTGCCGCCAAAGGGAACCGCCGGTTTGGCACGCCACTGGGTGAGTTGTTTCAGCCTGGAACCACGGCCACCGGCAAGCACCAACGCCAGGGTATCCTTGGTCAGGCGGCTGACGTATCGTGCTGATTCCGTCTCGGTCATCGTCTTTTCATTGATCTGTGAACTGGTGGGCCTAATGTTAATCCATTACCATCGGATTACATTGTGGACAATAAGCGCAATAATGTCCTCTGTCCCGGCTTGATATAAATCAGTGGATATTAAATGAGAACAGTTTCGCTTCGAGAACCTGTTGCCGAAGCATATGGCCGATTACTGGCGGGGCGCCACCACGACCCGTTCGAGGTGCTCGGCTGCCACCGCCGGGGCGACCAGTGGCTGCTGCGCGCGCTGTTGCCCGGCGCCGCCGAAGTCGAGGCGGTGTCCGGTGACAGCCGCACGGCCATGCAGCGGGTGGCCGACACCGATCTTTTCACCTGCACGCTGGCCGGCGCCGCGACTGTGCCGGGCTACCAGTTGCGCTGGCGGCCGGCCGGGGGCGAATGGCAGCAGGCGGAGGACCCGTACCGCTTTGGCCCCACTGTCGGCGATCTCGACCTGCACCTGTTTGGCGAGGGCAAGCACCGGCACATCTACCGGGTGCTGGGCGCGCACTGCTGCGAGCACGAAGGCGTTGCCGGTGTGCGCTTTGCCACCTGGGCGCCCAATGCGAAGCGGGTCAGTGTGGTCGGTGATTTCAACCAGTGGCACGGCCTGCGCCACGCCATGCGGGCGCGGGGCCTGAGCGGTGTCTGGGAGATCTTCATCCCCGGCCTGGTCGCCGGCGTGAACTACAAATTCGAAGTGTGCGACGCCCGGGGACGGTTGCAGCTGAAAGCGGACCCCTACGGCAACCGCTTCGAGCTGCGGCCCGCTACAGCGGCTGTGGTGTGCCCGCCAACGCACTTTCAGTGGTCGGACCAGGCGTGGCTCGCGGCGCGCGCCAGCTGGGACTGGCAGCATGCCCCCCTATCGATTTACGAATTTCACCCGAGCTCCTGGCAGCGGGCAGGCGACGGCGGCTTTCTCAATTTCCGCGCCATGGCACCGCTGCTGGCCGATTACGTGGCCGGGCTGGGTTTTACCCACGTCGAGCTGCTACCGATCACCGAGCACCCGCTCGATGACTCCTGGGGCTACCAGACCACGGGTTATTTCGCTCCGTCCCAGCGTTTCGGCAGCCCCGATGACTTCCGCTTTTTTGTCGACCACCTCCACAGTCGCGGCATCGGGGTGATCCTGGATTGGGTGCCCGCGCATTTTCCGCGAGACGCCCACGCCCTGGCCAGGTTTGACGGCACCGCCCTGTATGAGCACGAGGATCCGCGCCGGGGCGAGCACGCCGACTGGGGGACGCTCATTTTCAATTACGGCCGCAACGAGGTGAAGAACTTCCTGCTGGCCAGCGCCAACTACTGGCTGGAGGAGTTTCACCTGGACGGCCTGCGGGTGGACGCGGTGGCCTCCATGCTCTACCTGGATTACTCGCGCAAGGCGGGCGAGTGGGAGCCCAATCGCTACGGCGGCCGGGAGAACCTCGAAGCCATCGACTTCCTGCGGGAGCTCAATGCGCTGACCCACGGCGAGCACCCGGGCACCCTGACCATCGCCGAGGAGTCCACCGCATGGCCCCAGGTCACCCGGCCCACCTGGGTGGGGGGGCTGGGGTTTTCGATCAAGTGGAATATGGGCTGGATGCACGACACGCTCAATTACATGAGCCACGAGCCGGTGTACCGGCAATACCACCACGATCAGCTCACCTTCGGCCTGATGTACGCCTTTTCCGAAAATTTCCTGTTGCCGTTCTCCCACGATGAGGTGGTGCACGGCAAGTATTCCCTGCTGGGCAAGATGCCGGGGGACGAGTGGCAGCGTTTTGCCAACCTGCGCCTGCTGTACACCTATCTCTTCACCTACCCCGGCGCCAAGTTGCTGTTCATGGGCTGTGAGCTGGCGGAACCGGGGGAATGGCGTCACCAGGGGCAGTTGTCCTGGGAACTGCTCGAGCGGGCCCCACACCGGGGCGTGCAGCAACTGGTGGGGGATCTCAACCGGCTGTATCGCGCCGAGCCGAGCCTCTATCGCAACAGCTTCGATGCCGCCGGTTTCGAGTGGATCGACTGCCATGATTCCACCCAGTCGGTGTTGAGTTACCTGCGCTGGGACGGCGCCGATTTTCACATTGTGATACTCAATTTCACCCCGGTGGTGCGGACCGATTACCGCATAGGGGTACCCCGGGCGGGACGCTACCGGGAAGTTTTCAATTCGGACTCACGCTTTTACGGCGGCAGCGACGTGGGCAACGGGCCCGAAATTGACAGCCAGCGGGTATTCTGGATGAGGCGCCGCGACTCCGTCAGCCTGACCCTGCCACCCCTGGGGGCGCTGGTACTTAAACTCTCGGGAGCAGAATAAGTGAACCGCCTGCTGTTCGTGGCCAGCGAGGCCTATCCCCTGATCAAGACCGGGGGCCTGGCAGATGTCGCCGGCAGCCTGCCCGAGGTGCTCCGGCAGCAGGGCATGGATGTGCGCCTGCTGCTGCCGGCCTACCAGCACGTGCTCGAGTCAATCGAGCCGCCGGCACTGGTGGCGGAGATGACCCTCGACGGCGTGCCGCTGCGTATTCTGTCGACCCGGCTGCCCGGCACACAAACACAGACCTGGCTGCTGGAACACCCGCTGTTTTCCCAGCGCCCCGGCAATCCCTACCACGACCCGCACGGCAAGCCCTGGTCGGACAATGCCGACCGTTTCGCACTGCTCAGCCGGCTGGCCGCGGCCATCGCCACCGGGCAGGCGGGCCTGGACTGGCGCCCCGATGTGCTGCATTGCAACGACTGGCACACCGGCCTTGCGATCGCCCTGACTCACCTGCATGAGTCCCGGCCGCGCACAGTCTTCACCGTTCACAGCCTGGCCCATATGGGCCTGTTTGACCGCGCGACCTTCGAGCGCCTGCACCTGCCCGAGCACTTCTGGCGCGACAACGCGCTGGAGTTCTACAACCAGTGCAGTTTTATCAAGGGCGGGTTGGTGTACGCCGACTTCATCACCACCGTGAGTCCCACCTACGCCGGGGAAATCTGCGAATCCCCGGGCGGTATGGGCCTCGAGGGTTTGCTGAGCCAGCGCCGCGAGCGCCTGGTGGGCATCCTCAACGGTATTGACAGCCAGGTGTGGGATCCGTCCAGCGACCCCCGCCTCGAGCAGCGCTACGGGCCCGACTCGCTCGCCGACAAGGCCCTTAATAAAGTCGCGCTGCAGGCAAGCCTGGGACTGGCCGCCGTCGATGACCGCCCGCTGGTGGGCCTGGTCGGGCGCCTGGTGGAGCAAAAGGGACTGGAACTGATCCTGCCCGTACTGGAGCAGATGCTCGCCTGCCCGGTCCAACTGGTAGTCCTGGGTACGGGTGAGCCGCGCTATGAACAGCGCCTCAAGGCGATTGCCGCGGCCCACCCCAAGGCGATGGCGGTGGTGCTGGCCTATGATGAAACCCTGGCGCATCGGATTGAGGCGGCTGCGGATATTTTCCTCATGCCCTCGCTGTTCGAGCCCTGCGGCCTGAACCAGCTGTATAGCCTGCGCTACGGCACGCTGCCGTTGGTGCGTGCGGTGGGCGGGCTGGCCGATACGGTGGTGGACAGCACTGCCGCGGCCCTCGCCGACGGCAGCGCCACCGGCTTTGTGTTCCAGCGCCCGGACGCCGGTGAATTACTGGCTGCCCTGCGACGCGCTGTTGCGCTATGGTATGACCAGCAACGCTGGCAGCAGGTCCAGCGCAATGCCATGGCCCAGGATTTTTCCTGGCAGCAAAGCGCCATACGCTACCTGCAATTGTATAACGCTACAGTCCAGACCTGAGGTTGTAAGAAGCTATGCCCGGTTCCCAGTTTCCGCTAGAAATCCAGCCCCGTATCCCGCCCGAACTCGAACGCCTGCAGGAGATGGCGAACGACCTCATGTACAGCTGGGACAGGTCAATCCGATCGCTGTTCCACCGCCTCGACCGGGCGGTCTGGGAGAGCTGCGACCACAATCCCAAGGCGTTTTTGCGGCGGGTGTCGCAACACCGGCTGGACGAGGCGGTCATGGACCGCTCCTATATGGAGGATTACCGCCGTGTCACCTCGGCCTATGATGCCTACCGGGAGCATCGCGGCAGACCGGAGCTGACCTCCCTGTTCGATCCCCAGGATGACCTGATCGCCTATTTTTGCCTGGAGTTCGGTTTCCACGAGAGTTTTCCGATCTATTCCGGTGGCCTCGGGATTCTCGCCGGCGACCACTGCAAGGCCGCCAGCGACGTGGGGCTGCCCTTTGTCGCCATCGGCCTGCTGTACCAGATGGGCTATTTTACCCAGACTATCGACGGCCACGGCCAGCAGCAGGTGAACCACACCCGGTCCCATCCGCACGACCTGCCGGTGGTGCCGACCCTGACTGAAACCGGCCAGCACCTGACCCTGGATATCGAATTTCCCGGGCGTATTCTCAAGGTGCGGGTATGGACTGCCCAGGCGGGCCACATCACCCTGTACCTGCTGGATACCAACCTGCCGGAAAACACCCCCGAGGATCGGGCGATTACCCACCAGTTGTATGGCGGCGACCGGGAAATGCGCCTGCAGCAGGAACTGGTGTTGGGGGTGGGCGGGGTGCGCGCCCTGCGCACGCTTGGCCTGCGCGCCACGGTCTGGCATATCAACGAAGGCCACGCCGCCTTCCAGTTGCTGGAGCGCTGCGCTTTTCGCATGCGCGAGGGGCTGGATGTCTACAGCGCGATGGAACTGGTGGCGGCCGGCACCGTGTTCACCACGCATACGCCGGTACCCGCCGGGCACGACATCTTCGACCGCCACCTGGTGGAAAAATACCTGGGCCCGGCGGTCCGCGCCCTGGGCATGGATTTCGAGCAGGTCTACCAGCTCGGCCTCAATTCGGGGGGCGGTTTCAATATGACCTGCCTGGCGCTGCGCTGCACCCGGTTCCACAACGGCGTCAGTCGCATTCACGGCAGCGTGGCCGCGGAGATGGAGGCGTCCCTGTGGCCTCAGATTCCCTTCCGTGAGAACCCGATCACCTATATCACCAACGGTGTTCACCTGCAGACCTTCCTGGCCAGGGAGTGGGTCAGCCTGTTCGACCTGCGCTTTGACGACTGGCGCAACGAACTGTTGAACGAGGAGTACTGGGAGCGGCTGGAGGAGATTCCCGACTACCATTACTGGAGCATCCACAAGGCCCTCAAGCAGCAACTGCTGGAAAGTGTGCACGAGGGAGTACTGGCGCAACAGCGTCGCAACGGCACCAGCGACGCCGTGATACACCGCATGGTGCGCCATGTCGATGGCTCCCACGAGGATGTGCTGGTGATGGGTTTTGCCCGCCGTTTCGCCACCTACAAGCGCGCTGCCATGCTGTTTGCCGACCCCACCCGCCTGGCAAGGCTGCTCAATGACCCGGCGCGCCCGGTGGTCATTATCTTCGCCGGTAAGGCGCACCCTCACGACCAGCCGGGTCAGCAGCTGATCCGGCTGATCCACGACTTTTCCATGCACCCGGATTTTATCGGCAAGATACTGCTGCTCGAAGGCTATGACATGGCGTTGGCCCGATTGATGGTCTCCGGTGTGGACGTCTGGCTGAATACCCCGGAGTACCCGCTGGAAGCCAGCGGTACCTCGGGCCAGAAAGCGGGTCTGAACGGCGCGGTGAACCTGAGCGTGCTCGACGGCTGGTGGGGCGAGGGCTATAACGGCCACAACGGCTGGGGGATTACCCCCAGGGACTCGCGCTTCGACCACGAGCAGCGCCACCTGGAGGAGGCCAACGACCTGCTCGACATCATAGAGCACGAGATGTTGCCCATTTACTTCCGGCGCGATGGCGGCGGTTATTCCGAGGATTGGGTGCGGCTGTCCAAGGCGTCGATGAAATCCACCATTCCGCGCTTCAATTCAGAGCGTATGTTGCGGGATTATGTCACCAGGCTGTACTGGCCCGCGCGCCAGCAGCGCCGCAAGCTCGAAGCCAATAACGCCGAGATCGCCCGCAGCCTGGCCGCCTGGAAGCACCGGGTGCGCAGCGCCTGGCCGGGGGTCAGCATGAAGCTGATGCTGCAGCCGCCGGCGCACCTGTATCAGGATGACAAAATATGCCTGCGGGTGCTGGCGGAATTGAACGGCCTGCAGTCCACCGACGTCAGGCTGGAATGCCTGCTGGGCAGCAACGATGCGGACGGTGAGTTTGCGGTGTCCCAGAAGGCCGAACTGACGGTGACCGGGGGCGAGGATAGCCAGACGGAATTCGGGATAGAGCTGGTACCGGAAATCGCCGGCCTGCAGTACTACAAGTTGCGCATGTATCCCTACAACGAAGCGCTCAGTCACCCGTTCGAACTGGGGTTCATGATCTGGATTTGAGCCGGGGGAGTTGGCTGCTTATCGGCCGCTGATTGTCCTGGATCAATAGCGGCCCCGCTCAGCCGCGGCTAAGCTGGCATGCTACAGTTGCGGGACACTCGCGTAGCTGCACAAGGACCGCCAGTGTCCCGAAGCTACCAGGATTAACAGGGCGCAGTTGGTGAATCGACCGAAGAGAATATTGTGGCTGCTGCTGCTGGCGGCGATGCTGCTGCCCGGGCTCGCGCTGGCCAACGGTGTCAGTGAGACCTTCACCCAGACCAGCCTGCTGTTGATCCTGATGATCACCCTGGCCGATGTCTGCGGCTTTATCTTCGAGCGCCTGGGTATGGCCGAGATCCTGGGCGAGATCTACGCCGGCATCATGCTGGGCAACCTGGCGCTGCTGGGTATCGATTTCGACCTGAGCAACCTGCTGCGCTCCAGCGAATTCATGGTGTATTCCTCCGAACTGGCACTGGTGTTGTTGCTGTTCCTGGTCGGCCTGGAGTCCGACATGCGCGACCTGCTCCGGGTGGGAAGAAATGCGGTGGCGGTGGCGGTAACCGGCGTGGCGCTGCCCGTGCTGCTGGGGCTCGCGGCCGGCGCGGTGCTGGGCTATGGCATGGGCGTGGAAGGCTGGTTTGTCGGTGCCATGCTGGCAGCCACATCGGTGGGCATCACGGCCAAGTTACTGGGCGACAACGGCCTGGTCAACACCAACTCGGCCCGGGTCATTCTGGGCGCTGCGGTTATTGACGACGTGGTGGGTATCCTGTTGCTGGCGGTATTGGCCAGCGTAGTCGTCAGCGGCGAGGTGTCTGCGCTGGAGCTGCTGTGGATAGTGGCCAAGGCGCTGTTGTTTTTCGCCGGCGCACTGCTGGTGGGGCAGAAATTCATGCCCGGCGTTATCCATATCATTTCGCTCAACAAGCACTCCAGCGTTTGGACGGGATTCGCCCTGTGCCTGGCGCTGGCTTTCGCCCAACTGGCCCACTTTGCCGGGCTGGCCCCGCTTATCGGAGCGTTCATGGCGGGACTGATACTGGATGACGTGGATTTCAAGGTGGGTGATGCCCTGCAAAAGCACAGGCTGGAGGAACTGGTCAAACCCATCAGCGACATCATGATCACAATTTTTTTTGTCGGCATCGGCGCGCAGGTCCAGTTGCAGGCCCTGCTCGAACCGCAGGTATTGCTCATCATCACCGTCCTGACTGTGGTGGCGATTGTCTCCAAGGGGGCCGCGGGCTATATGGTGCGCGGTAAGGATTTCGACCGCCCCGGCATCGGTTTTGGCATGATTCCCAGGGGCGAGGTTGGCCTGGTATTTGCCGCCTTTGCCTTCAGCCACAACGTGTTCAGCGCCGACCTGTATTCCGCCCTGGTACTGGTGGTGCTGTTGACCACCCTGGTGGGTCCGCTGTTGCTCAAGCCGAGACTGGCTCGATTCTAGGGCTCAGGCGAAATGCCGCAGGTAAAGGTATCCACTGGCAATTATCGTGGACAGCAACAACACCGGTAGTCCCAGCAGCAGGAAGCGGCCAAAGCTGATCGGCTGCCCGGCGCGTTCGGCAAAACCCGCGACGATAATATTGGCGGTGGCGCCGACAAGAGTGCCATTGCCTCCCAGGCATGCTCCCAGCGACAGGGCCCACCATACCGGCGCCATTTGCTCGGTGCCTCCAAGGTGCGCCGTAGTGCTTTGCAGCACCGGAATCATGGTCGCGACGAACGGAACATTGTCGATGACGGCGGAGGCGGTGGCCGCCAGCCATAGCGTGGCGAAAGCCGTCACCTGCAGGTCGCCTCCGGTAAGACCCACCATCTGCTGGCCCAGCAGGGTGAGCACGCCGCTGGCTTTCAGCCCGTGCACCATCATGAACAGGCACATGAAGAACAAGATGGTGCCCCATTCCAGTTCCGCCAGCACCTCCTGCACCCGGGCCGACTGCTCCTTGCCGGTCCTGCCCAGGGTGAAAAGGAGCATGAGCAGCGCCGCGCCGCCCAGGGCAACGCTGCCCGACTGCAGGCCAAAATGCTCACCCACGATAAAGCCTGTGATGACCGTGGCCATCACCGCCAGCGACTGGCGCAGCAGCACCGTATCGGTAATCGACCCCCTGGCATCGAAGGCCATTACTCGCGCGCGGGCCTCGGGGCTGCTGGTAAGCTGCCTGGTCCACAGCAGGTAGATCACCAGTAGCACGGCAAAGTGGATGCAGACAACCACCGGCCCCAGCTCGGAGATAAAATCGGTGAAGCTCAGGCCGACCGCCGAGCCGATCATGATATTGGGCGGGTCGCCTATCAGGGTTGCCGTACCGCCGATATTGGAGGCGAAAATCTCGGCGTACAAAAACGGGTAGGGAGACACCTCGAGTTTGTCGACCACCAGCAGGGTTACCGGCACGATTAACAGGACGGTGGTGACGTTGTCGAAGAATGCCGAAAACACGGCCGTAACCGTCGCCAGGGTGACCAGGATGCCGCGGGGATCCGCCTTGGCCTTCTTGACGACCCATACCGCAACGAACTGAAAAATACCCGTGCGCTGTGTTATGCCCACCAGGATCATCATGCCGGTGAGCAGCGAAATGGTGTTGAAGTCGACACCGTCAAAGGCATCGTCCTGGGTGATGATACCGCTCAGTATCATCAGGCCGGCGCCCAGCATCGCGGCGACGGTACGATGAACGCGCTCGCTGATCAGCAGTGCATAGGTGGCGACAAAGATGGCGGTTGAGAGCCACAGTGGGTCCAGTCCCAGCAGTATCGCCGGCGCAGAACTGTCCATTACTCGGGAGCTTCCACTGCACGCAGCAGCGTTATCAGGGATATCCCACCCAGCAGGCGGCCGTTATTGCGGTCGACCACCGGTATCCGTATGTATTTGTGGAACAGCAGCATGAGCGCATCTATCAGGGGCGAGTCCGGGTATACCACGGTGATATCGGTGGCGACGTACGGTGCTATGGGATGGCTCTTTACAGAGTCCAGGCGCCGTTTGATATCTGCCAGGCTCTCGCGCATGAAACTGGTCTGTTTAAGCCCCTGCTCCATGCTCAGGCTCACCGGCAGAAGCAGGCCCATAAGGCGCCTGGCGCTGATTTCGCCGACAAATATTTCATCGCGATCAACCACCGGCACGTTATACATGTGGTGCTCGACCAGCAGGTCGATCGCCTCCTGCACCGTACTGTCGACATACAGGTGAGTCGGCGGGCTATGCATAATGGCACTGCATTGCACGTGGTCTGTAATTGCCATGGGCGGTAACTCGGGAATAGACGTACAGGCTGAGAGTAGTCCTGCGGCGGCTACAGGGCAATGCAGAAACGCGGGGCGGCGCCCGCTGCACAATTAATCTGGAGTTTTGTTGATCTGCTCCGGGTTTGCGCGCGGGGATGTAGCCGCGGAGCTTGAACCTTGCCACGATGAGTTTATACTCGGCTGTTATGAAGCGCTTTCGATCGTTTTGGGTGTTGTTGCTGGTGCTGGCCTATGCGGGCCAGGCGCTGGCCGCGCTCGCCTCACCCTGCCGGCCCATGGCCGGTGCTGTCTCCGGGCAGATGGATATGGCCGCGATGGCGCACGCCGGGCATAACATGCCACCGCACGGCAATTCCGTAACTGACAATCCCGGGCCCGCCGCACCTCCGGCGGATTGTTGCGAGGCGGGGCTGTGTGCCATGAGCCACTGCCAGTCGGCCCCGGCCATGCCCCCGGAGCACTCCGGCAGCAGAGCGCAATACAGCGCCCTGTATCCCCCGATTGAAAGCGCCGCTACACCGATTCACCCCATCGATTCATTCTACCGCCCGCCCATTTCCCGCTAGCACAGGATAAGTGCGCCCGGAAGTTACCCGCTTCCGGGCCGATAGCGGGAGCTCGTCTGTGACAGCCCCTGCCGAGGCGCCGCTGACACGGCGCATTGATATTCCCTGCCAGAGGGCTGTTGACAATGATTCTATCCAGGACTTTCCCGTGGCCGGCGGGTGGCCGGGTCTGCGCCCTGCTGCTGACAGCAGGCCTATCCCTGCTCCACGTCGCCAGCGCCAGTGCCGCACTGACATTGGCCGACGCGGTCGCCACGGCCCAGCAAAACGATCCCTGGCTGCGCGGCAGCGAGTTTCGCCAGCAGTCCATGGCGGCCCAGGCCATCGCCGCCGGTTCGCTGCCGGATCCCATGATGGATCTCGGCTTCGCCAACCTGCCCACGGACACCTTTGATTTCGACCAGGAGGCCATGACCCAGTTCAAGGTGGGGGTAGTGCAGGCCTTTCCCCGGGGTGACAGCCGCGCCCTGGACGAACGGCGCCTGAACGTGCTGGCGGAACAGTTTCCCTACCAGCGGGAGGAGCGGCGAGCCCGGCTCGCGGTCAACGTCGCCAACTTATGGCTGGACGCCTGGCGGGCGCGGGAAAGTATTCGCCTGATCGAGGGCGACCGGGCGCTGTTCGAGCAGCTGGCGGACGTGGCCGAGTCCAGCTACGCCAGCGCAGTGGGGCGCACGCGCCAGCAGGACCTGGTGCGGGCCCAGCTTGAGCTGACCCGGCTCGAGGACAGGTTGTCGGTACTGTACGAACAGTTGGAGACAGCCCTGCTGAAACTCGGCGAGTGGCTGCGACCGGACCCCGACAGCGGCGGCCGGGGCGGCGACGAATGGATGCCCGCCCGCTACAGCGCACCGTCGCTGGCCGACCAGTTGCCGGATATCGCGCTTGAGCGCCCCGGTATCGACAGGGCGGGCGCGGTGGACGCCCCGGCGGCCATCGCCGCGCTGCTGGGCGATCACCCCGCCCTCAGGAGCCTGGATACCCGCATCGATGCCAGCCGGGTGGATGTGGAACTGGCGCGCCAGAAATACAAGCCCGAGTGGAAGGTGAATGCCAGTTACGGCTACCGCGAGGACAGCCCGACCGGGCAGGATCGGCCCGACTTTTTCTCGGTGGGCCTCGCGTTCGACCTGCCCCTGTTCACCTCCACTCGACAGGACCCGCAGGTGCAGTCCGCTATTGCCGATACCGAGGCGGTCCGCACCGAGAAAATGCTCGCGCTGCGCAATATGGTGGCCAGTTTCGAGAGCCAGTACGCGCGGCTGCAGCGGTTGGAGCAACGCCGGCAGCTGTACCGGACGCGATTGCTGCCCCAGATGGAGCAGCAGGCCGAGGCCTCGCTGTCGGCCTATACCCGTGACGCCGGTGACTTCGCCGAGGTGGTGCGGGCGCGGATCGCCGAGCTCAATGCCAGGATAGAGGCGCTGGATATTGATATAGCGCGGCTGCAGACCATCACCCAGCTCAATTACTTTTTTGCCACCAGCGGCGCAGGCGCCGCGGGAGAATCATCATGAAACCGGCTACCAGGAACCTTTTGATCGCCCTGCTGGGCGCGCTGGCGGGGGCGACGGCCAGTTACCTCATGCTCGCCCCGCGCGCCCCGGCGGTGTCCGGCTCGCAGGCCGGCGCCAGCGCGCCCGGGGAGCGCGAACCCCTTTACTGGGTTGCGCCCATGGATCCCACCTACCGTCGCGAGGGGCCCGGCAAGTCGCCCATGGGCATGGACCTGGTGCCGGTCTTTGCAGAAGCAGGCGGCGCCGCCGCCGGCGTGATCCGGATAGCGCCGGAAGTGGTGAATAATCTCGGGGTCCGCACGGCGCGAGTGGGCTATGCGACCCTGCCCGCGGCGATCAGGACGGTGGGATATGTGCAGTACGACGAGGACCGGCGGGTGCATATTCACCCGCGGGTACAGGGCTGGATCGAAAAGCTCTACGTAAAGGCGTCCGGTGACCCGGTGACCGCGGGACAGCCCTTATACGAGCTCTACTCGCCCGAACTGGTCAACGCCCAGGAGGAGTTGCTGCTGGCACTCAAGCGCGATAATCCGCGCCTGGTGGCGGCCTCGGTCGATCGCCTCAAGGCACTGCAGTTGTCGTCGGAGTTGATAGACGGGCTGCGCCGCGACCGCGCGGTGCGCCAGAACATCACCTTCTTCGCGCCCCAGGGCGGCGTGGTGGACAACCTGAATGTACGGGAGGGATTCTTTGTCACGCCCGGCACGACGCTGATGTCCATCGGGGTGCTGGAGGAGGTGTGGGTGGAGGCGGAGGTGTTTGAGCGGCAGGCGCCGCTGGTCAGCGTCGGCCAGCCCGTCACCATGAGCCTCGACTACCTCCCCGGGCGGGAGTGGCAGGGCCGGGTGGACTACATCTACCCCTCGCTGGACGAAAAAAACCGGACCCTGCGGGTGCGCCTGCGCTTTGCCAACGAGGACCGGATGCTCAAGCCCAATATGTTTGCCCAGGTGGTCATTCAGGCGGAGCCGCTGGAGCACGCCCTGGTGGTGCCGCGCGAGGCGGTAATCCGCACCGGCAGCCAGGACCGGGTGGTGCTGGCGCTGGGGGAGGGACGCTTCCAGGCCACCGAGGTTGAAGTGGGCCGGGTGGATGAAGGCCTCGCCGAGATCCGGCGGGGGCTGACGGCCGATGACACGGTGGTGGTGTCGGCCCAGTTCCTGCTGGATTCCGAGTCGAACAAGGGCGCTGACCTGGCGCGTATGGACGCGGGTAACCGCACCGGGCACCAGCACACCAGGGGTGACAGCCATGATTGAAGCCGTCATCCGCTGGTCTGTGGGCAACCGCTTCTTCGTGTTGCTGGCAACCGCCATCCTGGTCGGCGTGGGCATTTTCGCGGTGAAAAATACGCCGGTCGATGCCATCCCCGACCTGTCCGATGTGCAGGTCATTATCAAGACCCGCTTTCCCGGCCAGGCGCCGCAGGTGGTGGAGGACCAGGTGACCTACCCGCTGACCACCGCCATGCTGTCGGTGCCGGGGGCGGCCACGGTGCGCGGCTACTCCTTCTTCGGCGATTCCTACGTCTACGTCATTTTTGATGAGGGCACCGACCTCTACTGGGCCCGCAGCCGGGTGCTGGAGTACCTCAGCCAGGTGGCGCCGTCGCTGCCGGAGGCCGCCCGCCCGCAGCTGGGCCCGGACGCAACCGGGGTGGGCTGGGTCTATATCTACGCCCTGCAGGATACGTCCGGGCGCCACGATATCAGCGAGCTGCGCAGCCTGCAGGACTGGTTCCTGAAGTACGAGTTACAGAGCGTGCCCGGCGTATCCGAGGTGGCGAGTGTCGGGGGCATGGTGAGGCAATACCAGGTGACGGTGAATCCCGACAAGTTGCGGGCCTTCGATATTCCCCTGAGCCATATCCAGAATGCCATTGTGCGCGGCAACCAGGAAATTGGCGCCTCGGTGGTGGAGATGGCCGAGGCGGAGTATATGGTGCGCGCCAGCGGTTACCTGCAGAGTGTGGATGACCTGGGCGCCATCCCGCTCGGGGTCAACAGTAACGGCACGCCGCTGCTGCTCAGGGACGTGGCGGATATTGCGCTGGGGCCGCAGATGCGGCGCGGCATTGCCGAGCTCAACGGCGAGGGCGAGACCGTGGGCGGGATCGTGGTCATGCGTTTTGGCGAGAACGCCCAGCGCACCATAGACCGGGTAAAGGCGCGCCTGGCCGAGCTGCAGCCCAGCCTGCCCGAGGGTGTCGAGATCGTCACCGTGTACGACCGCTCCGGCCTGATCGGTCGCGCGGTGAGCAACCTCTGGCAGAAACTGGCCGAGGAACTGTTGCTGGTGGCCGTGGTGTGCGTCGCCTTCCTGTTTCATGTGCGCTCCTCCCTGGTGGCCGTCATCAGCCTGCCGGTAGGCATACTGGCCGCTTTCATCGTGATGTACCTGCAGGGACTGAACGCCAATATCATGTCGCTGGGTGGCATCGCCATCGCGATCGGCACCATGATCGACGGCGCCATCGTGTTGATCGAAAACATGCACAAGCACATGGAGCGAACCGCGATCACCGCGCACAACCGCTGGCAGGTAGTGGCGGCTTCGGCGGCGGAAGTCGGGCCGGCATTATTTTTCAGCCTGTTGATTATCACCGTGAGTTTTATCCCGGTCTTCACCCTGGAGGCGCAGGAGGGGCGCATGTTTGCGCCGCTGGCCTACACCAAGACCTACGCGATGGCGGCGGCGGCCGCGCTCTCCGTCACCCTGGTGCCGGTGTTGATGGGCTATTTCATCCGCGGCAAGGTGCTGCCCGAACAGCGCAACCCGCTCAACCGGGCGCTGGTGGGGGTTTATATGCCGCTGCTGCATAAGGTGCTGCGCTACCCCAGAACCACGCTGCTGGTCGCGGCGCTGTTACTGCTCAGCGCGCTGTGGCCGCTGCAGCGCATCGGCAGCGAGTTCATCCCGCCGCTGGATGAGGGCGACCTGATGTATATGCCGACCACTTATCCCGGTATGTCCGTCGGCAAGGCCCGGCAGCTGCTGCAGCAAACCGACAAGCTCATTCGCACGGTGCCGGAGGTGGCGACCGTGTTTGGCAAGATCGGCCGCGCCGATACCGCCACCGACCCGGCGCCGCTGACCATGATCGAGACCTTCATCCAGCTCAAACCCCGCTCCGAGTGGCGACCGGGCGTCACCACCGCCAGCCTGACCCATGAACTGGACGCGCTGGTGAAATTGCCGGGGCTCACCAATGCCTGGGTGATGCCCATCAAGACCCGTATCGATATGCTCGCCACGGGGATCAAGACGCCGGTGGGTATTAAAGTGGCGGGGCCGTCGCTGGCAACCATCCAGCAGATAGGCCAGCAGCTTGAAACCATCCTGGCGGACGTGCCGGGCACCGCCTCGGTCTTTTCCGAGCGCGTCGCCGGCGGACGCTACATCAAGGTGGATATCAACCGGGAGCGCGCGGCCCGCTTCGGCCTCAATATCGCCGACGTGCAGCAGGTGGTGGCCACCGCGGTCGGCGGCATGGACATCACCCGCACCGTGGAGGGGCGTGAACGCTACCCGGTCAATATCCGCTACCCGCAATCCTACCGGAATTCCCCGGAGCAACTGGCGCTGCTGCCGGTGATCACGCCGGCGGGGCAGCGCATCGCGCTGGGGGACGTGGCATCTGTCTATATCGAGGATGGCCCGCCCGGCATCAAGAGCGAAAATGCCCGGCTCAACGGCTGGACCTATGTCGATATCGAAGGCGTGGATGTCGGCAGCTATGTGGCCAATGCCCGCGCCGAGGTGGCGCAGCGGCTGGACCTGCCACCGGGCTATTCGCTGGTATGGTCGGGGCAGTACGAGTACATGGAGCGGGCCAGGGCGCGCCTTGCCTACGTGGTGCCGCTCACCCTGGCCATTATCGTCGTGCTGTTGTACCTGAACTTTCGCAACGTCTCCCAGGTGTTGATCCTGATCGGGGCCCTGCCGCTGGCGCTGGTGGGCAGCGTCTGGTTGATGTACCTGCTGGATTACAGTTTCTCCATCGCTGTCGGCGTGGGCATGATCGCCCTGGCCGGGGTGGCGGTGGAAACCGGCGTGATCATGCTGGTGTACCTTGACCAGGCCTGGCAGCGCCTGCTGTCCCGGGACGGTGAGTTGACTGGCGCTGCCCTGGAGCTGGCCGTGTGGGAAGGCGCCGGACTGCGGGTGCGCCCGGTGCTGATGACGGCCACCGCCACCATCGTCGGCCTGCTGCCCATTCTCTGGGGCAGCGGTACCGGCTCGGAAGTGATGAGCCGGCTGGCAGCGCCCATGGTGGGGGGGATGCTCAGTGCGGTGCTGCTGACGTTGCTGGTGCTACCGGTTATTTACCTGCTGTGGCGCAGGCGGCAACTGCATGCAGGCAAAACGGCGGCGACCGACTAGACACACTCGTAAATGGCGGCACACAGGGCCAGGGCGCGGGGAGAGCGCACCCGCCAGTCACTGCGATTGAGGGTGTAGCCGATGGCGAGTTGTGCTTTCGGATCGCACCAGCCCAGCGGCCCGCCGATGCCCGGGTGCCCGAATGATTCCGGGTTGGGGGAGAATACGCCCCGCTCTTCCTTCACAAATCCCTGGGACCAGCCCAGGGCCTTGCCCAGCACCAGGTCGCGGTCGCTCCAGGACTGGCGGCTTTTGACCTGTTCGATGGTTGCCGGGCTGATCCATTCGCGCCCCTGCCAGTGGCCGCCCACCGACCAGGGCAGATAGGCGCGGGCCAGCCCGCGCGCGGTGGCGGTGGCGGAGGCCCAGGGCAGGCTGTGGCGCCGCGCAGGTTCGCTGTTGTACTCCGCCATGTCGCCGGCCGGGTTGGTCAGTGCCTGCCTGGCGATCCCGCCGCGCAGCACCGAGCGGGCGACGTTGGCCTCGGTGCTGCCGCCGCGCAGGGCCGCCCACAGCATATGTCGCAATCGCGCGCCATTTTTCACCGGCAGGAGCTTTGCCACGCGATGATCCTCGCTGGCGGGCGTGCCCATAAAGACATCTGCCTGCAGCGGATCGAGCCATTCGCGGTGCAGGTAGGCGCCCACGGGCTCGCCGCAGGCGATATCAAAAAAATGATCGGCGTAGATACCGAAAGTGAGGGCATGGTAGGCCTGGGCAACCGGCGCGGCGGGGGATTGCTGTTCCAACATCCCGCGTATGGACAGTCGTTGTTGGGGATCACAGTACTGCGCCAGGGTCAGCGGGGTGCTGAGTACGGCCAACCCCGCCTGGTGGTTGAATAACTGCCGCACGGTGATCGATTGCTTGCCACCCTGGCCGAATTCCGGCCAATACCTCGCCACCGGTGTGTCCCAGGCGAAAATGCCGCGCTCGGCAGCGAGGTTGAGCGCGATGGCGGTCAGGCCCTTGGTGACGGAGAATACCACTGACAGGGTGTCCTCCCGCCACGGCGTGCCGGTATCCGGGTCGGCGTATCCGCCCCACAGGTCTACCACCATCTCGCCCCGGTGATATACGCACAGGCCCGCACCCACTTCCTGCCCGGTGTTAAAATGTTGGGAAAACTGCCGGGCCACCCGCTCGAATGCGGGGGCGCAGTGTCCCGTCACGACGCCATTGATTTCACGCATGCAAGATTTCTCCAGTCTCGCCACATCATAGTGCCTGCCGATCGTTATGGAAAAGAGGCGGGGGGTCGGCGCCGTGTTTTACCTGGTCAGTTGATGGCGTGCTATGCTTCTGGCAAACAATAACGACTGCAGCACTATGCCGCTCTACGAACCGACCATCCCCTACCGCTACGTTGCGCCGTTGATCGAGATAGTGCGCGAGCGCGATCCGGGGGGTGTCCGCGAGGTACTCGTGGCGGTGGGGATGGATGCGCTGGAAAGCATGCCGGCGGATTCATCGCTGTCCATGGTCCGCTTTGACCAGTTGCTTACCCGCGCCAGCGCTCGCCTGCGGCGGACTGACCTGGGATTCGAGCTGGGCAAGCGGATTACTCTCAAGAGTCACAGCGCCCTGGGGCAGGCGGCCCAGCGCTGTGCCAGCCTGCAGGAACTGATGCTGCTGCTGGAGCGCTACTACCACATGGTCACCCCCGCTTTCGCGGTGCGCTATGTGCCCGGTCCCAGCCATTGCGAGTGGTGCATCCGCGTCGCGGCGCCGATGTCCCACGAGACACTGCATATGTGTCTGGAAATGCACGCTGTGTCGGTGCATGCCGACCTGCTGCGGATGTTCGGCCGGGACACCAATGCCGATATCTATCTGTCCGCGCCGCCGCCACCCCACGTGGCGCGCTATGAGCGGCTGCCGCGAACCCGATTCCACTTCTCATCAGGCGCTCTGCCAGAGGTGCGCACAGTGTTCCCGGCGGAGCTGGCAAGGCGGCGCCTGCGGCGCCGGGACGGAACGGACACACCGGTGGTAGCTGATTTGCGCGCCAGCTCCGCCGCGGGGCTGCAACCGTCTCAGGTTTATGGGGAGTGGGTGGATCTGATGTTGCGCGAGGCCCAGATGGTGCAACCCACCGTAGCGCAACTCGCTGCTCTGCTGAATATGTCCGCACGGACCCTTGCCCGCAGGCTCTGTGCGGAGGGCATCAATTTCCGTGACCTGAGTACCCGGGTACGGCACGAGCGCGCCTGCGCGATGCTTTGCGATCACAGCATCCCGATCCACCAGATCGCCTACCAGCTCGGCTATGGCGACACTACGGCCTTCATCCGGGCATTTTGCCGCGCGGGCGGGACCAGCCCGGGCTATTACCGGGATAAACACCGCTGATACGGTGTCTTTAAGCATCCGGTACCAAAACTGTCTATTTCCATGACAGTCGTGGATTCGCCCGCCCTTGGCACTGTTCGACCAGGTGCACGCCAGTACGGTACTGGTGGTCACAGGCTTGAGGATAGAACCCGAGCCGGCAGTATGGCAACAAATGTCACCCCGGAACCCACGCTCGCGTCCAGAATGCCTGCCCATGAACAAAAATATTGTTATCACCGGTGTATCAAGCGGCTTCGGCCTGGCCACGGCGACCGATTTACTGGCGCGCGGCTATCGGGTATTCGGCAGTGTTCGCAAAACGGCGGACGCAAAAAAAGTCAGTGATCAACTGCCGTCATCCGGGTTTACGCCCCTGCTGTTTGACGTGACGGATCACGCGGCAATTGCCGAGGCGGTAGGTCAACTGACGACACAGCTCAATGGCGAGGGGATTGCCGGCCTGGTGAATAACGCTGGCGTGGGCCCAATGGGACCGCTGGAGCACACTTCCATCCAGCAGCTGCGCGATGTATTTGAAGTCAACGTTGTCGGTGTGCTGGCGGTGACCCAGGCCTTCCTGCCATTGCTCAAGCGCAGTGAGCATAGCCCGGATGCAACGGCTGGGAGAATAGTCAATATCAGTTCCACCAGTGGCGGTGTCACTTTCCCCATGGTAGGGGCGTACTCCGCGTCTAAATATGCGCTGGAGTCGCTCACCGACGGGTTTCGGCGTGAGTTTGCCCGCTATGGAATACGTGTGATCGCCATCGAGCCCGGTTCGATTCGCACGCCGATCTGGGACAAGAACGCCACGCCAGCCGCGGATGAGCCCCAACCTTTTGCCGGTACAGCCTACGAAAAATTGATGGCGCAGTTGCCGGCCTTTTTCGAGCAGCGGCTGAAAGGCGCAAAACCCATCTCGGCTGTGACCGAAGCCATTGTCCACGCATTGGAAACACCCAATCCACGGGCGCGTTATCCGCTGGATAGCACCTGGTACGCCGGTAAGTACCTGGGTGATCGCCTGATGGACGCCATCATCAAGCGGCAGATGCCGAAGGGCTAGGGTACCGGCATAACCGCAGGTGGCACCCACTTCCGCTCCAGTAGCGCCTGTTTCGGAATGTAGTTGCGTATCACCACGTAAAAGGTGTCCCTGGGTGCGGGTAACCAGTTGCTTTCCAGTGCGGCCCCCGGCGACTCGCTCTGCACGTAAATGGTAAGACCGCCATCGGCATCATATTGCAGGGCGCTGCGATCGCCCAGGGAGAAACGATTGATGGGATTCTCGACCAGGTTGTAGTCGGTGCCGTACATGGTCAGTGACCAGAACTCGTTGACCGGCGGGAAATTGCCGGGCTCGAAGTGAATTCGGTACTTCTTGTCGCCGTGGAGCTTGACGCCATTCACATCGTGGTAGGCCGGCATGTACATGGCTTCTTCATTCTCATTCCCTATTATCCCCGCCAGGCACTGTGGCCCAGCCCGATTCAGGTACTCGCCCGCGAGGCCGGCACGACCGTAGGTTTTTGAGGTAAAGTTCCAGTTGTTTACCCGGGTGCCGTCGTAGAACACTTCAATAGACGCTTTGAGCAACTCAAGCCCCGTAACTGCTGCGCGAGCCAGGCCGCGCTTGGTGGCGGCATCCATTGTCTCGACGTCCATGCCGGGGCCGATGCCAATGCCGCTGAAGGCTTTCATCAACACGGTTTGTTCGCCGACCGGTGGGTCTTCGGTCATTGCGCGGTTCATGGTTTTCCACTCGCCCAGTGGATCGCTGGCGGGGTAGGGTTCCCAGACATTGCGATCATCTACCGGAGTATACGCATTGCCCCACTGCGACAGAGGTGTCATTTTGTACTGGTCCTGAATGGCATGGGCGGCGGGGAGGTCGTCGGGGCCGGAGATGAGGGTGCGTCCGAAAATGAGCACAGAATTGGTGCGCGACGCCTCCAGGGGCTTCACCCCCTCGGGCAGTTTGCCTTTCCAGTTGGGGCCAATAATGGCGTAATTGCCGGCCTTGGTACCCGTGGCGCGCTTACCCACGTAGGCGAAATTATCGCCATCCAGTGAGGCCATTTGCATGGTGTAGTAACGCCCCCCGGTATCGGGCACTGAGAGGATCAGCGGCTCCTTCGCCAGGTCGAGCCAGGCGATAGTATACAAAGTGTCGTTATTCGCTCCGCCGCCATCCTTGTAGCTTGCGTCGGCCAGGGCCCGGTGGTGCCAGAACTGGTTTAGCGGCACATAGGGGACATGCTTCGGATCACGCGGTTGGGTTACCCACATCCAGCGCAGTTTGGGCAAGTAGATCCAGGGATAGCCAACGACGTAAGCCTGTATTCCCAGCGCGTAGGCGTACTCCTCGCGCCAGTCGACCTGCTGAGTGGCGTTGCCGCTGCCCGTGGTTACCATCGGGTGTATCGAGGGAGCCGTGCCAGCAATGTCCTCTCCGGGAACGACCCCGGGCAGCGTCTGCTCGGGTTGGGCAAATCCTGGCGGGCAGAGCAGTCCAAGCAGTAGCGGTAGCGCAATGAGCTTTCGATTCAGTTTCATATTGATCTCACCTTTTTTCCTTAGAGATGATTCAGGTACTCGAGCAGGATACGGTTGAACTCAGCGGGCTTCTCCTCCGGCGACATATGCGCGGCCTTGGGAATAAATGCCTTCTTCTGCAGGCCTGGCATGGTCGTTTCCAGAGTGTCGATGGTCTTCTTGCCCCACTGCAGGGCCGTGTCGTCAACACCCGCGACAAACAGGGAGGGTTGCATAATGCGCGCACCTGCGAGAAAGGAGGTCTCTTGCCAATTGCGATCGAAATTGCGGTACCAGTTCAGGGCTGGCGTAAAGCCACTGGCGGTGAACTGGGCCACGTAATAGTCCAGCGCCGTTTCGCTAAGCCATGCGGGTAACTGCTTGGGATTGCTGATCTTGCGCGCGTAGGGGTCACTCACATTTTCCAACACGGTCTCCCCGGGCTCGAAGAAGGTCATCCAGCCATCACCGGGCGCAACGTCAGCAGAGAGAGAGTACAGCCCGCTGCGCATTGTGAGATGTGGGTCGCGCGCCATTTCAGCGTCGGCTTTGCCGATCTCCTGGAAATAGTCCTGGTAGAACACCTTGTCCTTGAAATTGGCCTTCCAGATGGCTGTGGGTGGAATGGGCGGTCGCTGGGAATAAGGCGAGCTTACCAGCACCACACCGCGGAACAGGTCGGGGCGCAGCAGCGCGCAGTGTGATGCCACCAGGGTGCCGATATCCCATCCGACTACGACGGCCGATGTTTCGCCCAGTGCGCCCATCAGTCCAACCACGTCACCCACCAGCTGGGTGATGTCGTAGCTGGGTATCGCTTCGGGTGCGCTGGTCTGGCCGTACCCGCGCTGGTCGGGCACGACCACGCGATAGCCCGCCGCGGCCAGCGGCGCGATCTGGTTGCGCCAGGAATACCACAGCAGGGGAAAACCGTGCAGCAGGATTACCAGCGGTCCTTTGCCGGCTTCCACATAGTGCATGCGAATGCCGTTGAATTCGGCGAAGCGGTGATTGTAGTTGGCGGGGTTATCGACAGCATTCCCGGAAGATGCAAGGCTGAGGCGAGGCAACGCCATCGCAGCCAGCAAGGCCATATTGGCAGTCAAAAACGCTCGTCGTTCCATGCTCATGACCTCTTGTCAGAGTGTAGATGGTTATTCCATGGCAGGAAGGCATGCGGCACCAGTGTGAACGCAGCGTTCCTGGCTAATCCCGTTCTTGCCCCGTTGCTGTCCCGTCCAGAGCGCGCCGCGCACCACGGGATCTTTGGCAACAAATGTCACTACCGATGTGCGGCTTCTGCCCTACTATCAGCCTCTATTGTGCAACGCAGCTCCCTCATTGGAGGTGACATTTGTTGCCAAGGTTTTAAGTTCGGGGCAAAGAAAACGGGAAATACCAGGCCGGTATCGGGAAGCAAGCCGCTGGTGCCAGGCCGGTCGATAACGTGCGCAGTGTGCTCAACCAACATTGCGCCTCAATATCTTTATGGAGTCATCCGATGAATTCCCTGATAACAATTGTCTGCGTTTTGTTCACCCTGCTGGTACCGGCCCTGGGAGACGCGCAGGAGAGTCTGCCCTTCCCGCCGAAACAGTCCGGCAGCAAGGCCGGCCCGAGCATCGCGCAATCGGTGTACTCGCCGAAGCCGGAGCAGAGCCACTTGCCAGCGGATGCACCCAACGTGCTGATTATCATGCTCGACGATGTCGGCCCGGCGATCCCGGATACCTACGGCGGCCCGGTGCACATGCCGACACTGTCGCGTATTGCCGGTACCGGTATCTCCTACAACCGCTTCCACAACACATCGATATGCTCGCCGACGCGCTCCGCCCTGCTGACCGGGCGCAACCACCATCGCGTGGGCTTCGGCCAGATTGCCGAAATGGCCAACGACTGGGACGGCTATACCGGCCGCATGCCACCTACCACGGCGAATTTGGCAAAGGTGCTGGGCTATTACGGTTACAAGACAGCGGCTTTTGGTAAATGGCACAACACTCCGGCGGCTGAAACAACCTCGCAAGGCCCCTTTGACCTCTGGCCCACCGGGCGCATGGGTGGCTTCGACCACTTCTATGGCTTTCTCGCCGGCGAATCGGATCAATTCGCACCCGCGCTGGTCGAGAATACTGTCCGTCTACCCTCTATTGTGCGACCAGAGAACTACCACCTGACCACCGACATGACTGACAAGGCCATTGCCTGGATGAAGCAGGAGCGGGCACTGGCGCCTGACCAGCCCTTCCTGGTGTACTGGGCTCCCGGCTCCGCGCACGGTCCGCACCAGATATTCAAGGAGTGGGCGGACAAGTACAAAGGCCGGTTCGACCAGGGCTGGGATGAATTACGGGACGTAATATTTGCCCGCCAGAAGGCGCTGGGCTGGGTTCCCGCCGACGCCAAGCTGACGCCGCGCCACCCCACCATGCCTGCCTGGGACAGCATTCCCGCTGACGAGCGTCCGTTTCAGTTGCGCCTGATGGAATTATTCGCCGGCATGACTGAACACGCGGACGTGGAGGCCGGTCGCCTGATCGATGCACTGGAAGAGCTGGGCATCCGCGATAACACCATCGTCATTTACATCGTCAGCGACAATGGCTCCAGTTCGGAAGGGCAGCGTGGCACCATCAGCGAACTGCTGGCTCAGAATGGCCTCCAGTCCCAGATCCAGGACCACATCCACGCCATGGATGAATTGGGCGGCCTGGGCGTGCTCGGCAGTATCAAGACCCACAACATGTATCATGCCAGCTGGGCCTGGATGGGTTCGACACCCTACCAGGGCACCAAGTTGAACGCCTCGCGTTTCGGCGGAACGCGGACACCGTTGGCGATATCCTGGCCTAAAGGCATAGCCGCCGACAAGAAGCCGCGCAGCCAGTTCCACCACATCAACGACATCGTGCCGACGCTGTACGACGTGATTGGCGTAGTACCTCCCAAAATGGTTGATGGTGTGACCCAGGATCCGATCGATGGCGTTAGCATGAAGTACAGCTTTGACGATGCCGAAGCGCCAGGACAGAAAAAGACGCAGTACTTCGAGGTGATGGGCGACAGGGCGATTTACCACGACGGCTGGATGGCCTCGGCCTGGGGGCCGAAAATGCCTTGGGAGGTCGGGATTCCGGCGGGCCTTGCCACCTGGTCTCCGGAGAATGATCCCTGGCAGTTGTACAACCTGGAAACGGATTTCTCGCAGTCCACCGATGTCGCCGCCTTGTATCCCGAAAAGCTGGCGGAGCTGAAACAACTGTTTGACCGGGAGGCGATCAGCAACAAGGTCAATCCTGTAGGAGGAGGCCTGTGGTCAGTGGTCTACAGCCCGATGTCGGCGCCGCAGAATCCTGCGACTTCCTTCGACTATACGCAGGATGTGGTCGGCATTCCCGAGTTTGCCGGACCGAAGGTCGGTGTGCGCAGTAATCTGGTGACGATTGACGTGGATATCCAGCCGGACTCTGACGGTGTGCTGTACGCACTGGGTGGCTTTTCCGGCGGCCTCACGCTGTGGGTGGACAAGGGCAAACTGAGCTACGAGTACAACCTGTTCGAGTTAGAACGCACGCGCATTGATGTGGCCGAAGCCCTGCCTACCGGCAAGCTCAAGATAGAAGTGGAAACACGCATCGGCAAAACGCGGGGGGCCGCTGACATCACTATTCGGGTCGATGGCAAAGAAGTAGCCAACGGCCAGGTGCCGCGCACCGCCTCCTTCGCCTTTACCGCCAACGATGCGTTCGACATCGGCATGGACAGTTACTCGCCGGTCTCGCTAGCCTACTTTGAGCGGGCGCCATTCAAGTTCAATGGCGACATCGCGAAGGTACACATCGATTACCTGAAGTAGGGCATTTCCGTTTTTCACCTCCATCGTGGCGCCTGACTTTGCCAGCGGCGGCGGTGTCGTCCTGGTATCCGTCCAGGCACCGCGGTAGATCCTTGGCGACAAATGTCATCACCAATGGGCCCTCCTGGCATTACGATACAGTCTCAATAGCATTGCTTAGTTCGCCGCCGTTTGTCGCCGGGTTTTGATCGAGAGGAGAGTGGTATGTCCGGGTCCGCAACAGCAGATTATACTCTCTGGGGTACACCGCACTCCCTGTATACCGGAAAAATACGCTCCTACCTGATCAAGAAGGGCGTGCCATTTCGCCAGGTGTGCCCGCCCCATCCGCGGTTTCGCAGCGAGATAAAGCCCGCCATTCGATTGAAGGTTGCGCCGGTTCTAGAGACCCCCGAAGGGCGCATCCTGCAGGACACGACCGATATGATTGAGTACTTCGAGTCGTTTCTACCGCGGCCACTGATGGTTCCCGAGACGCCGGTACAGCGTGCTGTCGCCTGGTTGATTGGCGCCTTTGGCTCCGAGGGCCTGTTGCCGGCGGCAATGTCCTATCGCTGGAGCTATCGCGCCGAGCAGGAAAACTTCCTGCGCGCGGAGTTCGGACGCGGCGTGCACAGCGGGCCGGACCGCGAGGCACGTCTGGCCGCCGGCTTGCAGTTGATGAATTATTTCAACGATTTTCTGCCGGTACTGGGGGTGACGGAGCAGACCCGCCCCGTGATTGAGACCGCATATCTGGAACTGCTGGACGCTCTCGATATCCATTTCCAGCACTACCCCTATATTCTGGGCGGCCGTCCCAGCATTGCTGACTGCGGCCTGATGGCGCCGCTCTATGCGCACCTTGCACGGGACCCGGTACCGACCACCCTGATGAAAAACAAGGCGCCGAATGTGTATCGTTGGACCGAGCGAATGAATCTCGCCGCGATTGCCGATGGTGAGTTTCCCAACTGCCCCGAGACCTACCTGCCCGGGGATGCAATACCACCCACGCTGGAACCCGTGCTGCGCCTTATCTTCCAGGACTGGGCGCCCGATATTCTGGCCAACGCTGCGTGCTACAACGCCTGGATCAGTGCTAATGCGGATCTGGCCGCGGGTGCCCTGGTGGCGCTGGATGGCGCGCGCTCGGTACACCCGACCCTGGGGCCCATCGAATACACCCTGCGTGATTGCGCCATGCGTCGGGCCAGTTCACCCCATGCCCTCTGGCACTTCGACCGGGCGGCATCTTACGCCATGGGCCTGATCGGCAAACCGGCGAAGGCGCAGGCGGCGTTGCTCAAGCGCACCGGCGGGGAGTGGGTGCTGGGGGTGGCGCTGGCGCGACCGATGCAGCGCCGGGATTATGTGCTGGTGGTGTGCTGAGTGCCTCGGGATCGACAGTGACGAACACAACAGGAGCTTTGATGGATTTTCCGACGCGACAAATACAGATAAACGGCATCCGCATGAACGTGGTAATCGTGGGCGAGGGCCCCGATGTACTGCTGGTGCACGGCTACCCGGATACTCATGCGATCTGGCGCCACCAAATCCCGGTGTTGGTCGCGGCCGGCTACCGGGTGATCGCACCTGATACACGCGGTTGTGGTGAAACTGAAATCTCCCCCGGGCGCGCTGATTATAATATTCACAATCTGGTAGCCGATCTCATCGGGCTGCTGGACGCGCTGGGCATCGACAGGGTGAGGCTGGTGGCGCACGACTGGGGTGCGGGAATCAGCTGGCAGTTGGCGATCGATCACCCTGAGCGGGTGGACCGATATGTCGCGCTGTCCACGGGGCATCCCATGGCTTATCGCAGCGGGGGCCTGGCCCAGAAACTCAAGGGCTACTACACCATGATGTTCCAGTTGCCCTGGCTTCCGGAATGGCTGTTGAGTGGATTCAACTGGTTCGGCTTGCGCCTCCTGACGGGTTTTCCCGAGGAGCACTCGCAGTGGATATCGCAACAATCGCGCCCGGGGCGCCTGCGGGCCGGCCTCAATTATTATCGGGCCAACGCAGGCCTGTTTATCAGCGGCTACAGCGCCAATGCCAGGGTGCGGGTGCTGGGCGTGTGGAGTAGCGGCGATCGCTTCCTCGCCGAGGGGCAGATGCGTGATTCCGCCAGGTTTGTCGACGGCACCTTCCGTTATGCGCGTATCGAAGGCGCCAACCACTGGCTGCAATTGAGTGGTGCAGACAAATTCAATCCGCTGTTGCTGGACTACTTAAAATAGGGCTACAGACATGATTCAAGGTATAAACCACATATCTCTCTCTGTGCCGTCACTTGATAAGGCCCTGGAATTCTACTGCGGACTGCTGGGCTTTGAACTGGTCGACCGTGCCTCCTGGCAAGCGGACTCGAAAATCTCCCGCATCTACTCCCGGATCACGCAGATCGAGGGTACGGCCGCCGAAGCCGCGCATGTGCGCGGCCCGAACCTGGTGCTTGAAATCTTCCAGTTCAATGCCGGTGGCGCCAAGCCCCAGGACCCGGACCGCCCGGTGATCGATCACGGCATTGCGCATTTTTGTCTCGCGGTAACGGAGCTCGATAACGAATACCAGCGTCTCAAGGCCGCGGGGATGGGGTTTATGGGCGAGCCCACCAAGGTGGCTCCAGGTATCCGCGCGGTATACGGACGCGACCCTTTCGGCAATGTCATCGAACTGGAAGAGGCGAAGGGCAGGGCGCTGGCCAGTATGTCGGGACTGGAGGTCATAAAAAACAAGGTGGTCACCTGGGGATTAGCGCTGGTATTCGCGGCTTTATTTTTGGGCTTTACGCTGTGGCAGACACCGTCGCTGTGGAGTGGCCCGCTGACACCTGAGGATATCGACCACTATGCGGCAGAATTGGATCGGCACACGGTGCTGGCGCCGGCCGAGAAGGCGGCCTTTATAGCCCGCGTGCGCGAGTGGGCAGCGACGGATGATGGCCGCCCTGTGTTACTGGTCAACCTGATGCGCTATCGCGATAGACTCGGCGAGCTACCCGCCGCTATCGAGTTCGAGGGCACCCCCGGCGAGGCCAACGACTACTACGAGCAACTGACGGTGCCACTGGCATTGAAACGCGGCGAGTATCCGCTGATTGGCGGCGACGCCCAGGCCACCAGTCTCACCGCGTCGGATGCCGAGGACGCCAACCAGTGGGAGCGCGTGGTGGTGATGCGGGCACCCAGTCGGCGGGCGTTTATCGAGTTTATGGCCGATCCGGCCTACGGTCCGACCATTCCCTACAAGATGGCGGCCGCCGATGTCGTGCTGATTCCGGTCGATGCGCAGATCGTGGTGCCGGATTTGCGCTGGCTGGTGGGCGGCTTGCTGTTGATAGCCTTCCTCGGGGTCGGTTGGTGGCGCGCCGCCCGGAGCTTGCGCCGCATTCACCTGCCGACCCGATCGGGAGAGACCTCGTGACAGCAACGGTTTTTTGTCCGCCGCTAAACCAGCTGGCCCTGTCGGTGGTGGACTTGCGCCGCACCGAGGCCTGGTTTGTCGAAGGCCTGGGTTTTCTGCCGGCTGGCGGCAGCATTTTAATGATGAGTGGACCTGTCGCGGGCCTGGTGCAGGGCCTGCCCGGCGCTGCGTCCTGTGCCTGGTGGCTGGTGGGCCGCAACAGCTGGTTTCAGCTGGAACTGTTCCAGTTCCGTCGCCCTGTCGCCAAATTGATGACAGCGGATTTTCGACCCTGTGATGTGGGTTATACCCGCATGGGCGTACATGTCGTGGATTTTGATACGGCGCTCGCCAATCTGGCCCGACTGGGCAGCGAGCCGCTGGCGCCAACCCAGGGTCAGCCGGGGCAGCGCCGCGCCGTTGTGCGCAGCCCCGATGGCGTCTTTGTCGAAATCATGGAAGACGATCCACTGCCACAGCCCGTGGGAAGCGAACGTGGCGATTGCCCGGTTGCGGTGCGATCGGTGACCCTGTCAACTCCCAACCTGGAGGCGTCGGTTGCCTACCTGACCGCGATCAATGGCAAGGGGCCGGAGGAAATTGCCCTGCACACGGCTGAGCATGAAACCCTGTGGGGTCTGCCCGGTGCCATTTGTAAACGCGCGGTATTTCGCTCGGGTGATGTACTGGTCGAAGTTGTCCAGTACTTCGACCCTCCCGGCAAACCATGGCCGCCTGGCTATGCGATCAGCGATCAGGGCATTCTCAATATCTGTTACGGCATGCGCCTTAAGGAGCAACACCGCGAGGTCTACCGGCGGACGGTGGACTTCGGCGCCAAACCCAATTGCAGGCCGCTGTATTTTGACAAGGGCGGCATTGTCTATATGAATGACCACTACGGATTTTCGGTAGAGATAACCTGTATCCCGGCGGGTTCCCGGGATGTGAAGTACGGCTTCGAACCACTGCCGCGGGAGCAGCGGCCCCGGCTCGACAAAGTGCATGTTAGCGGCAAAGCCGATATAGCGGCTCCGGTGGATACTGTCTGGCAGATTCTCAATGACCACGACTCGATGGCGAAATGGAGCGGGTTTGACACGGTGCATCGCACTTGCGAGGGTGCGCCCGACCCCAATGGTTACGGCGCGCAGCGGTTCATGCAGGGCAAGCCCGGCCGTGTGGTGGAGCAAATCATCGGTGTCGAGCCACAGCGGGCCATCTACTACCGGGTGATCGAGGGCGGGCCAATACGGTTTCACAACGGCGAGATACTGCTGCGCCCAACGGACAAGGGATGTGAGGTGCGGTGGTCGATACGCTGTCGCAACAAGTATCCCTTTACCGGCGGCCTGGTGCGGCGGGTGATGCAGAAAATGCTGGACGGCACACTGCAGCGCGGACTTCGGCCCTTTGCCGAAAGTCCGACAGACCCACAGGCGGACAGGCCAGCGATTCGATAATTGAATACAAACACTTCACAGCTACAGCATCAGAGATACAGTTATGGCCATCACTACATTTGCCGACAAGACCGTGGTCGTCACCGGCGCCGCGTCCGGGATAGGGCGGGCGACCGCCATGGCCTTCGCCCGGGAGGGCGCCCACATCGTCGCAGCAGATCTCCACACCGATGCCCTGGAACCGGTGCGACAGGAGGTTGAAGCACTCGGCGTGCGGTGCATGTCGTATGCGGTGGATGTCGCTGACGAAGCGGCCATGAAGACCTTCGCCGCTGCGGTGCAATCGAGATTCGGCGCGCCCCACGTGCTGATCAATAACGCCGGCATCGGCTACCTTGGCCTGTTCCTACGGAGCGACCTCGAGCACTGGCAGCGCATTCTCGATGTCAATGTCATGGGCGTGGTGCATGGCTGCTATTTTTTCCTGCCGATGATGATCGCGGCCGGCGGGCCTCGTCATTTGCTCAATGTCTCCTCGTCGGCCGGCAACTTCCCCTCACCGTCAATGGGCGCGTACGCTGCGTCCAAGGGCGCGGTGAGTATCTGGACCGAGGGCTTGAAGATGGAGCTGGCGGACAGCAATGTCCATGTCACCACGGTGTGCCCTGGCGTTATCAACACACCTATTGTGCGCAATTGGGCTGGGGTTGCCCCCAGTGTATCCGACGAGACCCTGGCAAAAATGCGCGACTACTACCAGCGCGAAGGCTGTGCTCCCGAGGTGGTCGCCAGGGCGATGGTAAAGGCCGTCCGCAAAAATGGTGACATTGTCCTCAGTGGCCCCAAGGTGGGGCTGGCTTACCATGTGCGGCGTGTATCGGTGAAGCTGATACGCGCCATCATGATCGATTTCTCACGCAAGGCCGGCTACCTTTGAGCCCGCACCGCACCCGCAACACATCATAATCACACGCATTTATAGGAAAGTAGAAAATCATGAAAGCTGTTGTCTGCCAGAATGCGGAGTTCACGCTCACTGAACTGCCTGAACCTGTTCCCGGTCGCGGCCAGGTGCTGCTGGAAGTATTGCGCTGCGGTATCTGTGGCTCCGACCTGCACTTGCGCCACCACTGTGATCATATGAAGGCCATGGCCAGTCGCGTTGGCGCCGGCGACCAGTTTCCCAGCAGCAGTGACCCGGTGGTGTTCGGCCACGAGTTTTGTTGCGAGGTACTCGACTATGGCCCCGGCTGTAATCGTAAGCTCAAGCCCGGCACCCGGATAGTCGCGCAGGCTCTGCTGCGCAGCGGCAGTCAGATTGACAACCCGGGCCTGTCCAAGCGGGTAACCGGCGCCTACGCGGAAAGGATGTTGGTGCAAGAACCCATGCTGGTGCCCGTGCCCAATGGCTTGTCGCCGGACATGGCGGCCCTGACCGAGCCGATGGCAGTTGGCTGGCACGCGGTGTGTCGCAGCGATATCGCCAGGAAAGATATCGCGATTGTGATCGGTTGCGGTCCGGTAGGCCTGGCCGTCATCTGCGCGTTGAAGGCGCGAGGGGTGCGCACGGTCGTGGCGAGCGATTTTTCCAGCGGTCGCCGCCAGCTGGCCACAGCATGCGGCGCTGACGTGGTTATCGATCCGGCGACTACCTCTCCCTACGCAAACTGGGCAGAGTTCGGTTTCTTTATGGATCAGCCCAGCCTGCAAAGCTTTGCCCTGGACACCCGCGAAAAACTCGACAAACTGCCGCTGCCCTGGTGGCATGTCTGGCGCGTGACCGAAGCGATAGGTGGGGGGCCGGCGCGGCCGGTGATCTTCGAGTGCGTGGGTGTGCCCGGCGTGGTGCAACAGATTATTGATGGCGCTCCGCTGATGTCCCGCGTTGTGGTAGTCGGCGTTTGTATGCAGGTGGATCGCTATGAACCGGCGCTGGCTGTCATGAAAGAGATTGACCTGCGCTTCGTGGTCAACCACACGCCGCTGGAGTTTCGCGATACGGTGCATATGATCGCCGATGGCAAGCTCAACTGTGCCCCGTTGCTCACCGGAGAAGTGGGCCTTGCCGGGGTGGATAATGCCTTCACAGCATTGAAAGATCCGGAAACCCACGCCAAGATACTGGTAAATCCCAAAAGCGTCTCGATCAAGCCAGTCGTCGTGGGTCACAAATCTAGTTCACAATTCGCAAGGGATATCGCGCCATGAAAACGCACTTCCACTTTTTGATATCGTTGTTAGCCGTTCTCTGTCTTGGGGTTCAGGCGTCAAGCAAGGTCACCGATCAAGAGGAGATCGTGACTGAAAAAGTACCCCGGCCGGGCTACATATGGGTATACGATTTTGCCGCCACCGCTGCCGACCTGCCACCCGACTCGGACCTTGCCAGCTATGTGAGCGCCGATGCGCCGGCGCAGACTCAGGACCAGATTGATGACGGCCGCAAGGTGGGCGCTGAACTGGCCAGGGAGTTGGCAGCGCAGATCGATGCCATGGGCGTGCCTGCAAAAGAGGCCAGTGTGGATACCCAACCGGCGATCAATGATATTGTGATCCGCGGCTACCTGGTGTCAGTGACTGAAGGGGACGCCAAGAAGCGGGTAGCCGTCGGCTTCAGCTCAGGAGAGTCAGAACTGAAGATTGTGGCCGAGGGTTTCCAGGTGACTGATCAGGGCCTGCGCAAACTGGGCGGTGGTGCATCCGAATCCACCAGCAGCAAGAAGCCCGGTGCCGCGCTGGGCCTGGTTGGCGTGATCGCAATGCACAATCCCATCGGACTCATTGTCAGTACCGGGATCAAGCAGCACGACGAGAAGACCGGCAGTAGCACAATGTCCGGCCGGATCAAGGAGATCGCCAGCGAAATTTCGGGGATACTCAAGCAGCGCTTTCAGCAGCAGGGTTGGATCGAATAGTTCCCAGGGATATCGTTGAATACCAGCCGCTCCGCATCACTGATCAGAAGGATATCTTATGAATGCCAGTTCCCCATTGAGAGTTGATTGCGAAGATGGTGTCATGGTGTTGTGTAATACCGACGCCCCCTGGAACCGCATGAATTTCGCGTATATGGATGGGCTGGAGCGGGCGGTCGCGGACGCCGCCGCGGATCCACAGGTGCGGGCTCTGATATTTACTGCCGACGGCCAGGATAACTTTTCCGTCGGCATGGACCTCAAGCAACTGGTGAATGAGGCGGAATCCCGTGGCGGATTTGACGCTGTGCTCGACCAGCGCCGGCGGGTGCTGGGAATGATCGAGAATATGCCCAAGCCGTCGATCGCGACGCTGTTTGGCTACTGCCTCGGGGGCGGGCTTGAGCTGCCCCTGGCCTGTCATTTTCGTCTGGCTGCCGACACCGGTGCCAGGATCGGCCTGCCTGAACTTGAGCTGGGCACGGTGCCTGCCTGGGGTGGAACAGCGCGGTTGAGCCGATGCATCGGCCGGGACCGGGCCCTCGATATGATCCTGCGGGTACGCAAGATCGATGGTCAGGAGGCATTGAACATTGGCCTGGTCCATTCAGTATACCCGGTGGCAGAACTTAAGAACGCCGCTATGGCCCTGGCGCGGGAGCTGGCATCCCGCCCCCCCATTGCGGTGGCGGGAGTGCTGGACTGTGTCGTTGGCTCGGCGCACAAACCGTTGCAACAGGCGTTGGATGACGAGCGGGCCGCGGTGCGCCGCTGCGCCGCCAGCAGCGATCAGGCTGAGGGGCTGCAGGCGTTTATCGAGAAGCGCGTGGCGGTGTTTACCGGGACCTGAGGGCCATAACACGCCGTTGAGGCAAGTTTCCCCACCGCATCCCGGCGCGTTGATAAGTGCAGGCGTGAGATGTATTAGCAACCAACCAGGGTCGGCGAACGCGACGGGTAGACATTTTACCAGTGGTATCCCAGTGCCAGTACCCACGACAGGTCGTAGTCACCATTATCGCCGACCTCTATCCCCGATCGATCATAGTCCAGACGCATTTCGGCGATAAGCCCCTTGTAAAGCGGCACGGTGATGCCGCTCTTGGACTGGAACAGATAGCCATCTGAAATCGAAAAAACCCAGCCGAAGTCACCCGAATGGGACAGCTCGATACCGCGCCAGGGAGTGTGCCAGACCGCCGTCCAACGGACATTGCCCCCCGGCTCAGTCTGCCAGCCCTCGTTTTGGTAGTAGAAGTACATCAGCGCCGGCCCGCCCTGGATGCTCAGTGTAAGATTGTCGCCGGGTGTGAGCTCCCGGCCGAGGCCGCCACCGCCCGCATACACCTGCTCCAGCGCCTCGAATTCATCGCGGTAGTAGCGCGCCCGTCCGTACCAGTACCAGCCGTTGTCCCGTAGCAGGTCGTACTGGTAGTTGGCATCCGCGTTGTCGTCAGTGGTGGTGCTGTTGGTTTGTTCGTAGTCGGTGCTGATGTCGACATTGTGGCGATAGCCCGGTCGCAGCCAGCGGGCGTTCAGGTCGGCGGTGAGCTCCTCCGAAGGATTGGCACCCCGGTCGATATCAAGGGCAATTGCCAGCTTGCCCGTGGATCCGGTGTTGGGCGGCAGGCTGCGCAATTGTGCAAAGGCCACCGACTGCGTTGACGCAGCGCCGCAATCCATGGACCACTTGCTGTTGTTGACCTCCACCAGGCAATCGGCTTGCGGCGGTTGGTGCAGCGCCACCCGCACCGAGGCCCTGTGGCTGGTTTGCAGGTCGAGCACATCGCTCTTGGCTACCGTGATATCGCCGATCCTGTCGGCTTTCCACACCAGGTTTTTTGGCCCGATGCTGACCAGTTCCCCCGGTAGAATGGCACCGTTGTCGAGGCGCAATTCTCCGGCGCTGGCAAAACAGGTCGTGGCCATTAGTGAGAGGGCTATTAGTCGGCAAACAAGCTCTGGCATTGTGGGTTACCCATGGGTAAGGCTACCGGGGAGTGTCGCTGGCCTGGCGGACCGCGGGCAATATCGGGAGCCGGATCATTTGTCAGAAAGTCGCGCCAGAATACCCGCCTATCGCTTGCAGTGACAGCAGAAGCATCGGCGGCCGGCAAGTCGGCGTCGCAGGACCACTTCGCGCCTCCTGGCGCCACGAGTAAGGCCGCCGCTGCGAGCGGCCCGGAAAGGTATACGCGGGCCGGGGGCCTGGTGCGTATTAAAACAGGCGCGGTTTGCGCTGACAGGCCCGGTGCCAGGTATTGTTTAACTGGTCTGGGAGTGTCTGGTTGTCAGCCGGATGGCCTGTCATCTGCTTGCTCGACTCGCTGCAACTCGTAGTTCGCGTAGCCGAACTCATTGCTGCGGGCGGCATAGTATTTGTCACCCAGGCGATAGACGGTCAGCTCGATTGGCGTACCGGCGATCTCGACCTCGTACCTGCCGTCCTTCAATTGATACTGCATCTGGCGGCCGTGGAATACGCTGACCATGCCGTCGGCGGCCGGCATTTGGCCATTGACCGCGGTGATCAGGCGCCGGCCATCGGGCCCGTTGAGGATCTCATATTCTTCTCCGCTGACCGCATTGCGCACATGTATGGTTCTGCCCACGATCAGCTTCTTCAGCGCTTCAGTATCGAGCACAAGGGCACCCTTTCGCTGCAACTCGGCCACGGTGATTCCGGCGGGGGCTGCGCGGCGCGCCTCGTCATCCGGCGTGTACCAGATCGGTGAGGTCCAGGCCCGCTCCTGAATGAGTGGCTGGAAGCCAGCGCCACTGGGGGGCACTTCACCCAGTTGCAGGGCCTGGATCGTACTCCAGCGGGGGGTGGGGATTTCCAGCACCCGCGCATAGTAGAATGCATCGAGGGCGGGGTCGAAGTCGGGGTCACTCCACACTGCGCTGAGCTCAGGCGCGCCTATGGTATTGGTGTAGCTCGCGTCCATCAGGTTCACGGTGTTGCCCACTGGCGGGACCTTGCCGCTGACCGGATCGGGCTGGCGATCGCCGGACCAGGCCACGTCGTAGATCCGTTCAAAACTCTGGCCATTGCTGGACCAGCCTTTAACGATCTGAATCCGGTCGAGGTTGGCGCTGGTGGGATCCATTACCGCCCACAGGGCAAAGCTGGGAGCTTTCGCCGTCGGTGCCGGCAGGTCGCCCCCCATGGTTGCGCCCGTGGCGTAGGCTGTCCTGACCCAGTCGGCGCGCGTCAGCATGTCGGCAGTGAAATCCCAGCCGCCAAACAGCCGCACCTTGATACGCACACCGCTGGTTGAATAGGCTTCCTTGCGTTTCAGTGCTGAAAAAATCGCCTCACGATTATTATCCTCGGCCCAGACTGCGGTTAATCCCGCCGGGGTGGGCCACAGGTTATTGAGCCCCAGCGCCCCGCCGTGCAGGCGCTTTTGGGGTGTGTCGTCCGCAGTGCCGTGGACACCGCGATAGTTGTTCTGGCGGTAAGGCACCGAGTTGACATGCGCGTCTGAGCCGCCGACGAGGCCGAACTTGTAGGGGTTTGCACCCAGAACAGTCTGCATTGCAAGACCATCCCGGTAAGCCGGTCGTATATAGCTGCCATAGTTGTGCGGCGTCCCGGTTCCCCCAAGTAGCTGCCACACGAACACCTCGTAATTGGCGAATTCATCGTTGGGTGACAGCGCCGGGGTGGTCTCCGACTGGCCCTTGACCTGTTTCATCTCCGACAAAGGTTCGTTGCGCATCCGGGTTTCGGCCCAGGCTTTATCCAGGGGCAGCCCACCCTCGTCTTGCACGGTCGGAAACATCAGGCCGTTACTGAGATTGCCATTGTGTGAGATAGCGAGCAATTCATTGCCCATGGCACGCTGCCCGTCCATCCACTGCCACAGATCCCTGGGGTCAGTGGATTCGATGGAAGTGAAGGGCAATTCCGGCACCTTCCTGGTATCCAGGAAAAAGATATTGCGGTGCATATTCGAGGTGTTGGGTGTAGACGTCCATTCGTAGGCGGCGAAGGTCGTGAACTCCCCGGGCCGGTAAAAATCGTCGGCGATCTCCACCAGCCGCTGCCAGTAAGTACCGAGGATTTCGGGGCTCATCAGCGCCTCGATGGGGTGGCCCTTGATGATCGTCACCTGCAGCAGCTTGAACGTGAGCAGGGCGTCTTTTTCTTTGCCGAATTTGATGGCATGGCCCAGCAGTGTCTTACTCAGGGGCGAATTGGGGTCCAGTGCGGACTGGGCGGCACCCAGGTACTCGACGTGCTCGGTGTCCGCGGCCCAGTCGAGAGGCTCGGTGATTTTCACCGGAAATCCGCCCGGGTGCTGCACGGTCTCCCCGGTGGCGTATTTGTAGAATGTGTCCGGCCCGCCCAAGGTGACCCCGAAGCCGACGAAGGCATCCAGTGACCAGGCGGTGTGGACATGGGTCTCGCCAAAGTAGACGTTGCGCTCCGGATTGGGCGCGGCTGAGGCTGTCGCTGCACTCAGGGCAAGCGCCAGGGCGAGGGTGGCACAGAGGGGGGCATTAGGGATCATGAAATCCTCCGGATGAGTTCACTGCTGATGTCGGTCGCAGGCATCTGTCAAAAGGTCCAGTTGGCGTTCATCATCAGCTGCAGCACACCATTTTCCTGGTAGTCCCCGCCAAAAAACCGGGTGGCGACCCTGGCTTTTCCCAGGTCGGCGTAATTGATATAACCGCCAACGGTCAGGTTTTTGATCATCTGGTATTGCGCGCCGAGGGCGTAGCGCAGCTGCCGGTCCAGCGGCAGTTCCGGGACCCGGTATTTCTTGTCCACGGGGTTGGTGTCGTAGGCAACGCCGCCGGTAAAGGACCAATTTGCGCTGGGCCGGTACTGGGCGCCCCAGGCATAGTGATAGGTGTCGTGCCAATCAGTGGGCAGCCCTGCATTTCCCGCTTCGCTGGATATCAGCAGGTTGTCCAGTTCGCTCCAGTTGTCCCAGCCCAGTGTCATATCGACACTCCAATGCTCATCGAGATCGTGGTGCATGGCGAATCGCGCGTACTGGGCCAGGGTGAGTTCCGTGTTGCTGCTGACCTGCAGATCCGGGGGCTGCACTTCGATATTGCCACTGTAGCTGGGTTCCAGGGTGCTCTGGTACATAAGCCCGAAGCGGGTCCTGTCGCTCAGCTCGTACATTGCCCCCAGGGTATAGGCCACGCCGGTATCATCACCGTCCAGCTTGGCCCGGCCATCGGGTTGAGCTGGCAGCGGTGTTAACACCTTCAGTTTCTGGGTGAGCTCGGAGTACCAGAACTGCAGGGATAGCCCGACCGAAAGCCGGTCTGTAAGCCTGTAGCCCAGGGTTGGCGCCAGCGTTGCCAGCAGCATATCGACCCTGGTGGCCTGGTAGCGACCAGTCCAGTCGGCATTGTAGTCCAGCCCCGCACCGGTCAGGGCACCGAGATACAGACCCGCACTCCATCTGTCGGAGTTCAGGTCGTGGACACAGGCGAAGCTGCCGCCGGGCGCATTTACGCCGGCGCTGCCCCCGTTGTCAACGCCCAAAACCGGATTGGTGTACTCAACGTCGAACTTGGTGCGGGGCAGAAACGCGCCGACCGAGGTAAATAGCTGGTTCCCTTTGAGTCGGGTGCCGCTGGCGGGGTTGTGAAAGAGGGTGGCGGCGTCGTCGACACCCGCCGCGGCTCCCGCGCTGGCGCGACCGCCGGAAAAATCGCCGAACTCGTTCGCCCAGAGGCCACCGGCGCTGGCCGGCGCTGCGGCACACGCGGTAGCGATAATAACACCGCTCAGTTTCAATTTATCCATACTCACCCCACACGCTGTTTGTCAGGTTCCGTACGCTCCCTCTGGTTCGGGCTCAAGGCAGATAAACGCCGGTACCCCGTCCTCGTGAGCATACGCTGGCAGGTTGGAGTTGCTGGCGCACACCTTGCCGTCCTCGGTAAATTCCAGGTCGCGGAACCAGATCACCCGGTTGGGCATCGGGTAGGCGACAAAGCGTCTCTCGCCCGGAATATAGCGAAGTACACGATCGGTATTGTTGGCGGCAATCCACACATCGCCGGTCTTCGGATGTACGTTCAGTACATAGGGCATCTCATATTCACCTGCCGACAGCACTGGCAGCTGAATGCTCTCGTATTCCCTGGTCTGTGGGTCAAAACGCATCAGGTAACCGTCGTCGAAAGCCGGAATCCACAGCATGCCGTCTGGCCCGAAGCGCAGGCGGCGTGGACCCGGGTGGGGGGTGTCGATTTCGGTAATTGCCAGCGTTTCCTTATCCACGGTGCCGATTTTGTCGGCGTAGAGCTTGGAGTACCAGACTGATCCGTCCACCGGGCTGACGTCGATGCCATAGGGCGCGTTGTACACGTCCTTGCCGCCGTTCAGCCACTTGTGGTGGGACAATACCAGGTGGTAGTTTTGTTCGGGAAAGTAGGCAATGACCTTCATAACCAGCCCGCCCATTACGTCAGACATCCAGCGCAGGAAACCGTTGGAGGGCAGGGCGATATCGGTGAACTGCTCGGTGTCAGGATCAAATTTCATCAGGCGGTTCGAGACATTGACGGTGAACCAGAGATTGCCTTCTCCGTCTGCGCGGATGGTGTGGGGGTAGAGACCCTTGCGCCAGAGGAACCCCTGGGGCAGCGGGTAGCTCTTCCACTCGCCGGTGGCGGGATTGAACATCAGTAACTCGCCCGACAGCGAGGCGGTGATGTACATGCGCCCATCCGGCAGCTGCGCGGCGCTGTGGGGACCGTGCTGTCCGGTGAATACGCCGATGGGTAGTCGGACCCCCTGGAAGCGGCCACCGACCGGTAAATCCGATGCGGGTATATGCACCTCTTCGATGCCGCCGCTGACACGGTCGAGCACGAAAATCATGTCCTTGCCTTCGTCAATACCGTAGAGCTTACCGTCGTTGCCGACGTAAGTGTCGTGCAGGAACGAAAGGGCGTCGCCTGCGTGCCACTCCTCCACCCGCGCCCGCGCCAGCTCCGGACTGTAGGTAGGGGTCTGCACCACGTTGACCGGTGTGCCGTCAAAGCCGGCATTCAATGTTTCCTGGATGCGCCGGTGCTCCCCGTAGGTGATCCAGGCGCCGTAACCTTCCATACGCCACATGACATCGTTCCATTCGCCCTCGGGTCGCGGCCGGCGCGTCAGCGAATTGCCCTGCTGGTGGCAGTAGCTGCACTGGCTGATAAAGATATTTTTGGTTTTGAGGTCGGGAAAGGGCAGCGCTGCAGCGTGGGCCGAAGCGGTAAGCGAATCCGAGATTTCCCGGGGATCGGTCAGCAGCTCCATAGCGAGGTTGTGGGATTCCTGCGCGTCGGCGGCGAGCTCAAACTCGGTGTTGAAGTCGCGGTACATGGACACGCGCCCGCGCAGGCGCACCGCGCCGCTAAATTCGGTGTCCAGCTGATAATCCCCGGCGGCGTTGCTGTAGACGGTTTCCTTACGATTGCGAGCCTCATTCCAGAGGGTCACGAGGGCGCCGGCGATCGGCTGGCCGTCGGTGCTTGTCACCCGGCCGCTGAGCGTGGTTGCCATCACCAGGGAATCTGTGAGCGTCAGGGCCATTAACAGGCCGAGACGGATGGCCGTGATAGACATTGGTTTCATCACCCTACACCATGCCGATCAGATAGGAAATCAGGTGTCCCCCGGCGATAAGGGCGACCATGAACACGACGTTTATAATGAGAATCCGGGCGACAATTTTTACCGTGTGCATACTGTGTCATCTCTTTCGATCAAATTCAGAAATCCGCTCGCAGGGTGAGACCGTAGGAGAGCGGCGGTTGGCGATAGGTCTGGTAGCTGGGGTCATTGGCGAACAGATTCAGCTGGGAATCGTAGTTGGCCACGCCCTCATCGAGGGCGTTTTCAACCCAGGCGACCACCTCGTACTTGTCCCATCGGGTGCCGAGGCGGAAGTTCAGCCAGCTGTAGCTGTCCTGTACCCGGTCCGGATCCGCGGAGAAACTGGTGTTGTAGTTGTCTGACCAGGACCAGTCGGTGCGCGCGTAAACCTCACCCCAACTCACGTCGGTCTGGTACATCAGGCCCAGGTGGGTGGTCCATTCGGGGGCGTTGATCGGATGTTCGCCGCTCAGGTCACAGGTGCCACTGGCAGCATCGGTGGGAGTGCGACCAGGATAGCAGAGGCCATCGGTGTACTTGTCGTAGGAAAGGTCGGCATAGGAAACAGCAAAGTCGCTGCTGACATGCTCGCCCAACAGGATCTTGCCCTCCAACTCCGCCCCCTTGAGTTCAACTTTCTGGGCGTTGCCCACCGAGAATTGCTGACTGATGAAGGCCGCGTCCTGGTAGTCATTGTACTCGGTGTAGAACCCGCTGACAGCCAGCTGCATGCGACCATCCAGCAGGGTGCTTTTCAGGCCGGCTTCGTAGTGCATGATGTCCTCGTCCTGGAACTGGCGCTGGTCCATGGGTGTGGTACCCCAGCCGATATTGAATCCGCCGGACTTGAAGCCGTGGGCAGCGGTGGCGTACACCGTGAGGTCTTCAGTGATGAAATACTGCGGTGTCAGCGACCACGTCACCTCGTCGGTGGTGCGATCCAGCCCGCCGCTGTTCTCTTCCACCAGCAGGTTCAGGGACAGCAGGCTGCGACCGGGAATGGTCACTCCCTGCCTGACAGAGGCGTCCTTTTCTTCCTGTTGCCAGCGCATGCCGCCGGTTACGGCGAACTTCTCGGTGATATTCCAGGTGGCCTGGCCGAAAATTCCCAGATATTCGGTATCCTGCTTGCCATTGTAGATACCATTCTGGCCCGGCGCGGCGAAGGGTGTAGGCCTGCCAAATATCGAGCCCAGCAGAATCGAGGGTAAGGGGGCGGCGCTGTCCGTGTCTTCCAGAAAGAAATAGCTGTTGCCGTGATCGCCGCGATCGAAATCGTTCTGGTAGTAAAAGGCCCCGACCAGCCAGTCAACCGTCTCGCCCCCTTCGGAGGTAAGGCGAAGTTCCTGCTGCCAGCTGTCGGACTCCTGGTAGTCATGGAACTTCAGCAGTGGCGACGCCAACTGAGTAGCATCGTCCTGGGTGCCCTCGAACTTGAACCAGTCCCATGAGGAGATCGAGGTCACCGTCCAGCCGTTGTCCAGCGCATAGTCCACCAGCAGGGTGGCCTCGCTCGCCTTCACATCCGTGGTCTGGGTCGTGAGCGAGCAATGGCGCTGGTCCAGTGGGTCGTTCGATGAGCAGGTCTGGGCTATCCCGGCGGCTGCCAGAATATTGCGGGCGGTATCCGCGCCGCTGCCGGGAGCGAAGTAGACGTCCCCCTGGCTGGTATCGTCGTCCTCTTCCATATATCCGACGATCAGACGGGTGGTCAGGGCATCGCTGGCGTCCCACTTCAATTGCCCGCGCACAGCCTGCCGTTTCAGGTTGTTGGCTTCGGCATCGCTGGTGGACAGTGCGCTCTCGTAAGTATGATCCTGGTCGATCAGGCTGACTCCGAGGCTGGCGCCTACAGTATCGGTCAGCGGGCCGCTGACGCCGCCCACGAAGCGCCCCATGGTCGCGTCCTGTGCGCCGTCCACGTTGCCGACATCCAGGCTGGCATTGCCTTCAAAACTCTCCGCCGGCGACCTGGTATAGATAGCCAGCACGCCGGCGGTGGTGTTCTTGCCGTACAGGGTGCTCTGGGGGCCGCGCAGTACTTCGATCCGTTCGATATCGAACATGTCCCCGGAGGAAAAGAACGGGCGACTGCGGTAGGCGCCGTCCAGGAACACGCCTACCGCGGGTTCAAAATTCGGGATATTGCCGATATTTCCGACACGGCGCATGCGGTAGTTGGAGGTCATCACGCCATTGGAGTTTTGCACCGACAAGGACGGCACCTGGCGCGACAGGTCTTCGATGTCACTGATACCGGCTTGCAGCATCCCCTCTTCGGTCATGGCGGAGACCGCCAGCGGCACATCCTGCAAAGACTGTTCACGTTTCTGTGCGGTGACCACGACCTCCTCGAGCGTGGGTGAGGTTTGCGCCAGGGCGACGGTGGCGCCTGTGGACAGACCAGCGATCAGGATACTCATGAGCGTGCGATTGCAGATGAGGTTTTTTGTGGACATTGTTTTTTCTCCAGATACTCGTTTAGTCAGCCAGTGACGGGGCTGCGACCGAGTGATAATGAATCTACAGGTCTGCGATGGGTGTCACCGACCGGGTAGCTAACAGTTGCATAGTCTAGGGGGCGCCTTGAAAACACTGCTGACATTTGTTGCCAACAACGGCTGTCAGGGCGCTCCCGGCGTTGCAGTGGAACGGGCACACATGTGGATGCCGCTGCTGCAACTTGAGGACGACCCCCCGGAAATTAGCCGACATATTCCCGCCGGCACGGGCTGCTCCTCGACACAGCGGGGTATCTTCCCTAGAATGCCCCGCCTCTTTGCGCGTCCCGTACCGGGACGGCGCATGCTGCCACCAGGAATACCCCGTGATCTCTACCGCCAATATCACCATGCAGTTCGGTGCCAAGCCGTTGTTTGAAAACATCTCGGTCAAGTTCGGCGATGGCAATCGCTACGGCCTGATCGGCGCCAATGGCTGCGGCAAATCCACCTTCATGAAAATCCTCGACGGCAGTCTTGTGCCCTCGGCGGGCAATGTCTCCATTACGCCCAACGAGCGTGTTGGCCGCCTGCACCAGGACCAGTTCGCGTTCGAGAAATTCTCGGTGGTGGACACCGTGATCATGGGCCACCGGGAGCTGTGGGAGGTCAAGCAGGAGCGGGACCGTATTTACGCGCTGCCCGAGATGTCCGAGGACGACGGCATGAAAGTCGCCGAGCTCGAGACCCTGTTCGCGGAAATGGACGGCTATACCGCCGAGAGCCGGGCGGGTGAGATCCTGTTGGGTGCCGGTATCGCCCGGGAACTGCATTTCGGCCCGATGAGCGAGGTGGCGCCGGGCTGGAAGCTGCGGGTGCTGCTGGCCCAGGCCCTGTTTTCCGACCCCGACATCCTGCTGCTGGACGAGCCCACCAACAACCTGGATATCGATACCATTCGCTGGCTGGAAGGGGTGCTCAACGCCCGCAAGTCCACCATGATCATCATTTCCCACGACCGCCACTTCCTCAACGCGGTCTGTACCCACATGGCCGACATCGACTACGGCGAGCTGCGGGTCTACCCCGGCAACTACGACGATTTCATGACCGCCTCCACCCAGGCGCGGGAGAAACTGCACTCGGAGAACGCCAAGAAAAGCGCGCAGATCGCCGAGTTGCAGCAATTCGTCAGCCGCTTCTCCGCCAACGCCTCCAAGGCCAAGCAGGCGACCTCCCGGGCGAAGCAGATCACCAAGATCACCCTCGATGACATCAAGCCCTCCAGCCGGGTGAGCCCCTACATCCGCTTCAAGCAGGAAAAGAAGCTGCACCGCCAGGCGGTGACCCTGGAGAACCTGGGCCACGGCTTCGATGGTGTACCGCTGTTCGAGAAGGGCAGCATCATGGTTGAGGCGGGCACCCGGCTGGCGATTATCGGCGAGAACGGGGTGGGTAAAACCACCCTGCTGCGCTGCCTGATGGGCGAGCTCGCCGCCGACAAGGGCAGAATCAAGTGGGCGGAAAACGCCACCCTGGGCTACTGCCCCCAGGACAGCACCGCCGACTTCGATTGCGACCTCAACCTGTTCGACTGGATGAGCCAGTGGCGCGGGGCCCACCACGACGACCAGATCGTGCGCGCCACCCTCGGGCGGCTGCTGTTCTCTTCCGACGATTTCAAGAAGCAGGCCCGCGTCTGCTCCGGTGGCGAGAAGAACCGGCTGCTGTTCGGCAAGCTGATGATGATGGACACCAACGTGCTGCTGCTGGACGAACCCACCAACCACCTGGACATGGAGGCAATCGAGGCGCTCAACCTGGCGCTGGAGCACTACGAGGGCACCCTCATCTTTGTCAGCCACGACCGCGAGTTCGTCTCGTCGCTGGCCACCCGGGTTATTGAAATCAAGGATCATCGCCTGGTCGATTTCCAGGGTACCTACGAGGAATACCTCGCCGGGCAACTGCTGGCCGACAAGGTGGCCCGCGCCTGATAAACTCCCCGCCCTTTGGAATTGATGGGGAGTGCGGCTATGACAGCGTGGGATGATGTGCCGGATAACACGCCGGTACTGGTGGGGGCGGGCCAGGTGGTGGAGCGCGAGGCCACCGGCGACGCGCCCATGACGCTGGCGGCCGAGGCCGCGCGGCGGGCCCTGGCGCACGCCGGCGGCAACGGCCTCGCCGGCGCGATCGATACCATTTCCGTCACCCGCCTGTTCGCCGATTCGATGGGCATCAAGCCCTGCCCGTTCGGGCGCAGCGATAATCCGCCCATGTCGGTAGCGCGCGCGATCGGCGCCGCACCCGCCCACAGCATCTACGGCCAGGTGGGGGGCAATGAACCCCAGAGTCGCCTGATCGAGTTTGCGCGGGACATTGCCCGGGGCGAGCGCTCGGTGGTGTTGCTGGCCGGCGCCGAGGCGATTCGCAACCAGCGCGATGCCGAGCGCGGGGGGCGAACGCTGGACTGGACCGAGACGTTCGACAGCACTGAATTCCCGCTGGAGGACCGCGGCTGGGGCGAGATGTTTGTCACTATGCAGGAAGTGAGCAACGGCCTGCTGGCGCCGATGAGCTATTACGCGCTGATCGACCAGGCGCAGGCGTTCGCCCGCGGGCGCTCCAGCGCGCAGCAGCGAGTGGCAATGGCGCAACTGCTGTCCTCGCTCAGCGCCGCAGCCGCTGCCAACCCGCATGCCCAGTTCCCGCAAGTGCTGTCCGCCGATGAGATTGTCGATGCGCCCGCGCTCAACCACCTGTACAGCCGGCGCATGGTTGCCCAGGACGGCGTCAACCAGGGTGCGGCCCTGTTGCTGTGCAGTGTTGGCGCCGCGCGGCAACTGGGTATCCCGGCCCCACACTGGGTGTTCCTGCACGGCATGGCCGAGGGAGTGGACTACACGCTCACCGAGCGGGATGAACCGGCGCGTTCGCTGATGGCGGAGCGTGTACTCGATCACGCCTTCGCGCTGGCAGACAAGACCATTGCCGACATCAGCCTGATCGATATCTACAGTTGTTTCCCCTGTGCGGTGTCCACCACCGCGCAGTACCTGGGGCTGCCGCTGGACGGCTCCCGGCCGCTGACCCTCACCGGCGGCCTGCCGTATTTTGGTGGCCCGGGCAATAACTACAGCATGCACTCACTGGCGGAGGCAGTGGCACGGCTGCGGGGGGCACCCGAGGCCTGTGCCCTGGTCACCAGTGTCGGCGGTATCCTGTCCAAACACGCGGCGGGGATCTATTCGCGCCAACCCTCGGTCGTGGACTGGGGCGAGGCCGATACCCGGCTCGGCCGCGACGCACTGCCGGCGCGGCCGGTCGTGGCGGCGCCGGTCGCGGGCAGTATTGTCAGTTACGTGGTGAACTACCGCGGGGGTGAACCCGTGCAGGCAGTGGTACTGGCCGAGACGACCGGGGGCGGCCGCTTTGTGGCCAACTCGGCTGAACCCGGACTGGTGGCGGCCATGTCGCGGCAGGTGCAGGCGGGGCAGCCTATCCGGGTGGTAGCGGCCGATAAGGGCGCATTGCACTTCAGCCTGGCGTAAAGGTCGCCCGGCCGGCTTAACTGATTCAAATCAAGGCGATGCTCCCCGGGGCGGGCTGATAATGACAGCAGGAGGTCGCCATGACTGCTGTGCGTCTTTACCTGTCCCTTATTCCACAGGCCCTGATCGCCTCCATGCTGGAGCCGGCGGATTTCGGCCGTTACTACGCGGTGGGAACCAGGGTACATGCGCGGGGGGAGGCGATCTTCTTTGAGGTCGACCCGGCGCAGTTGCCGGCGGGTGAATTCCCCCTCGAGCTGGTGCCCCGGCGCTGCGTGGCGAAGGCCGATGGCAGCCCCAAGAAGTCCGTCTACCTGGCGATCTACCGGGTGCTGTCCAGGATTCCGGTGGCGGCGCTGGGCAGGCTTTACCTGGTGACCCGCGACGGCCGTACCCTGGCACTGGACCGCGCGCCCTACACCGACGAGCCGGATCGCCGCGCCCACCTCTACCAGGAATTCTGTCCCATCGACCCGATGGTAGCCAGTCTGCTGGAGCCGTTGGCGTTCTGCCGTGCCATCACCGATCCGACGCGGCCGGTGCACGTGCCGCGCATTGTGTTCTCCCAGCTGTCACTGCGCGGGCTGGCCCGCGACCCGGTCAATGGCCTGGCGCACGACCTGCCGTACCCGAATATGGCCCACTTGCGGGACGTGCTGGCGGATTTGCTGAAAGGGGGCGGTAAGAACAGCAAGCTGGTATTGAAGCAGGTCAGCGATGGCGTGTTTTATCGCACTATCCGCGGCGGCTTCTATGTGGGCGACCAGCAGGCGTTCGCCTTTTACCGCTTTCCCGCTGTGGCGGAGCTGGAGGCCCACCACTACAGCTGGTGGCGTTCGGCCCAGTCCCCGGCCGTCGAGTTTTAGGCAGGCCGTGTCAATGCCATGCAGGGGCGCCAGCTTGTGACCGAACCCCAGTTCTGGCTGGCACCGATCGCCGCCCTCTGTGCGTTGCTGTTCGCCGGCCTGTTTTTCCGTGAGATGCACCGCCAGGACGCCGGCACTGAACTGATGCGCCGGATCGGCGGGCACGTGCGTCAGGGCGCAATGGCCTACCTGCGGCAGCAGTACCGCGTCATGGCGGTGGTGTTCGTCGCGCTGGCGGCGTTGTTCGCGTTACTGGCCTGGGGCTTTGCCCTGCAGAACCCCTGGCTGCCCCTGACGTTTCTGGGCGGTGGTCTGTTCTCGGCGCTGGCCGGTTATGTCGGTATGCAGACGGCGACCCTGGCCTCCACCCGCACGGCGGCGGCGGCCCGCAGCTCCCTGGCGCAGAGCCTGCGGGTGGCTTTTCGCAGCGGTGCGGTGATTGGCCTGGCGGTGGTCGGGCTGGGCCTGGCCAATTGCGTGGGCTGGTTTTTGCTGGTCAATTGGCTGACGCCGGCATCGACGGACAGCTATCGCCTGGTGCTGGTCACCACCACGGTGCTGACCTTCAGCATGGGCGCGTCCCTGCAGGCGCTGTTCGCCCGGGTTGGCGGCGGGATCTACACCAAGGCGGCGGATGTGGGCGCCGACCTGGTGGGTAAGGTAGAAGCCGGGATTCCGGAGGACGACCCGCGCAACCCGGCCGTTATCGCCGACAATGTCGGGGACAACGTCGGCGACGTCGCCGGTATGGGGGCGGACTTGTTCGAGTCTTATTGCGGTTCGCTGCTGGCCGCCTGTGCCCTGGGTGCGGCGGCCTTCGTCGGCGACGGGGCGCTGCAGGGCAGGGCGATTACCGCGCCCTTCATGATTGCCGGGCTGGGTATCCTGGTCTCTATCGTCGGCGTCTACCTGGTGCGCACCGGGGAGGAGGCCGACCAGGGCGCGTTGCTGGGGGCCCTGTCCCGGGGGATCAATACCAGCGCCGTGCTGGTGGCGGTGTTGTCACTGCCGGCACTCCACTGGCTGGGAATGCCCAACCCCTGGGGCAGTTGGGGCGCTGTGGCGGTCGGCCTGCTGACCGGTGTCGTGATCGGACGCGCCACCGAATACGCCACCTCCGCCTCCTACCGGTCTACCCGCGGTATTGCCGCGGCGGCTGAAAGCGGCCCGGCCACTATTATCATCGTCGGCATCGGCTCCGGCATGTTGTCCACCGTGGTACCGGTGATGGCGGTGGCGGCGGGCACACTGTTCGCCTTCCTGTTCAGCGCGGGGTTCGATCCGGCCCAGGTCGCGCAGGGTCTCTACGGCGTTGCCATCGCGGCGGTGGGCATGTTATCCACCCTTGGCATAACCCTGGCCAGTGACGCCTACGGGCCCATCGCCGACAATGCCGGCGGCAATGCCGAAATGAGTGGCCTCGGTCCCGAGGTGCGTGCGCGCACCGATGCGCTGGACTCCCTGGGCAATACCACCGCCGCCACTGGCAAGGGTTTTGCCATAGGCTCGGCGGCGTTGACAGCCCTGGCGCTGATCGCTTCCTACCTGGAAGTGGTGCGGATCGAGCTGCTGCAGGCCGGCCACACTGTGCTCAGCCTGGGCCATGGCGTCGAGGTGGCCACGCGGGGGGCGGGCCTTGCGGATTTCATGGTGTATTACGACGTGACACTGCTGAACCCGGTAGTGCTTGTCGCCCTGTTTATCGGCTCGATGTCGGCTTTTGTGTTCAGCGGGCTGACCATGCAGGCGGTGGGGCGCGCCGCCGCCCTGATGGTGGCGGAGGTGCGGCGCCAGTTCCGGGAATCGCCCGGTATCCTTGCCGGCACCGCCGAGCCGGACTACGCCCGCTGTATCGAAATATCGACACTGGGCGCCCAGCGCGAGATGATCCTGCCGTCCTGCATTGCGGTGTTCGCGCCGGTGGCGGTAAGCCTGTTGCTGGGGGTTGCCGGGGTGATCGGCCTGCTGGTGGGGGGGCTGTGCACCGGCTTCGTGATGGCTGTTTTCCTGTCCAACGCCGGCGGCGCATGGGATAACGCCAAGAAGTATATAGAGGCTGGACAGCACGGCGGCAAGGGCTCGTCGGCCCACCGGGCGGCGGTGATCGGCGATACCGTGGGCGACCCGTTCAAGGATACCTCGGGCCCCAGCCTGAATATCCTGATCAAGCTGATGAGTATTATCGCCATCTCTGTCGCCGGCCTGGCGGTGTCATTCAGTCTCGTCTAGTCGCGGCCCGGCCTGGCCAGGCTAGAATGGGTCGGTCAGGCTGACGCCGATGCCGATGCGGTTGGTGCTTTCGTCATAGTCGATCAGGCTCTCGCCGTAGCCGTTGAAGTACTGGATGTAACCGCTGAAACGCTCGCTGAGCGGGAAGGTCCAGTCCAGCTGGATGGCGCCCTTGTTGTCGCTGCTCAGGTTGTTGCGGAAGGTGAAGCCGAGGGTGTACTCGGGCCACTTCCAGATGCCCTGCAGCTGGCCGTTGCCCATATACTTGTCGATATCGGGATTGTCGTCGTCTTTTTTCCGCTCGGGAACCCGGTACCAGGCGCTGGCTTCGAGCGAGAAGTTCCGGTGTTCGAACAGGGCGCTGCCGATCAGCCGGTTCCAGCTCCTGGACTCGGGTTTGGAGCTGCCGTTGGACTGGTGGTTGAAGCTGATATCCAGCCGGGTATTGTGGACGCCCATGAAATGCCAGTCGTTGGGGATGCTCAGGATCAGCTCAGGCTCGTAGTCGACCTCCCGGAACGGCGCCGAGGCGTCGGTGTTGTAGACCTGCCACCAGTTTTCCTGGGTATAGGCGCCCCACAGGTCTATGTCCTGGCCGAGAATGTTCTGCCAGATAATCGCCTTGAAGCTGATCTGGAACTTCGCCTCCGCCTGGTCCATGCCCGTGCCCGGGTGCTGCTCCCGCCAGGCCTCCTCGTTGATATTGCTGTTGTAGGTCAGCGGCAGCAGGTAGTTGCGGTTGTGGGAGATGATCACAAAGCGCTTGTTGGCGTAGGCCTTTTCATCCATCTTGCGCGGTGAGATGAACCCGTCATCCGCAGTGGCGATGCTGGCGGGCATCGTGGCCGGCACTGCAACCGGTGGGGTCTGGTCCGGTGCCGGCGGGTGACTGCTCGCGCGCCCGGCCAGGGCATCGTAACAGGTGAGCCGGGCGCCGTCGTCCACCAGCCGGGCGCAGTCTGCCAGGGACGAATTCTCCGCCGCCACGCGGGCGCCGACAGTGGCAAGCATCGCCGCCAGTAGAACCTGGTACTTCATCAAGCTCCCTCCCTAAGGGGTTACTGTACCCGCTTCCCGCGCGCCAGGGTAATCCGCCCGCGCCTTGCCGGCGCATCGCTTATTTTTGCCTTACACCGGCCCCGGTGCCCCGGCATCTTGCTAGAATCGCCCCATGCGAATCGCCCAAGTGCTCATCCCCGTCCTGTTGATCGCCCTGCTTGGCGCCTGCGGCGGCTACGAGATCAAAAACCTTGCCAAATCCGATATCGACCTGGTGGCGGACGAGTTTATCGCGGAAAGCCGCCGGGAAGTGCGGGAGTTGCTGGTGAAGCTGTACAAGCGCAACCCGGACCAGCTGGCCATTATTCCCGGCATGACGGTCGAGGGCCGGTTGGCCCAGCTAAAAACAGCCCGCGGCGCGCTGGATTTTCCCGAACTGTATGGCCTGCAAGGCATTGATGCGATGAACCTGACCTTCGACCCCGGCTACCGCGGGGACCGGGTCTTCGCCCTGGTGGTCGGGTTGGGCGGTATGTTGCGCCAGGCCTACAGCTTCAAGCCGGAGCTGTTTGTACACGACCGGCTCAATGGGCCGGCGCTGCTGACCAGTGCCCGCAACGTGGAGATTCTGCTGTGGAAGCTCAAGCATACCCGGCGCCCGAGCGGAGAGCCCTACCTGGTGACCTACGAGTACCGGGGTGTTATCGACAACCTGAGTTTCGAGCGCCTGTTCGGCAAGCTGATCGTCCTGCAGGAAATGATGGCGCGCATTGCCGGCGATTCCGATGACCGGGCTGTGAATTCGGCCGTGCATGCCGTCTCCTCGGTTTTTTTGCCGCTGCCGGTCTGACGCTGGCGGGCCAGCGCAGGAACACCGGTGACAATGAAGGCGGCCCCGGCGGGCCGCCGGCGGTTCTATTTGCCGGGTACGGGTAAGATAACGGATGATTTAGCCGAAATTTCGTGCCAGAATGCCGGCTCGCTCTGGGGATATTTCTGGACTTCATGTGACTATCGCAAACGTATTGCAGCGCTCCCTCGCGGGGCTTTGCCTGTTGTTACTGGCCACCTTCGCATCCGCAACCGTAACTGTCGAAAACTACGGCTACCCGATCAAGGACCGCTTCGTCGCCACGGTGGTGGGCACGCCCGAGGGCTACGAGGCGAAGCTGCCGAAAGAGATTCCGACCAAGAAGCGCTGGCTCAACGTGTTCCCCGAGCGCCATCTGCCCGACCTGATCTGGTACGGCCAGGAAATGATCTACTCGGAAACCCTGCAGGACCATCCCGCGCCCCTCATATTCCTGATTGCCGGCACCGGTGCAGCCTATAACGGCGGCAAAAACGTCAACATGGCCAGGGCCTTTTACAAGGCGGGTTTTCACGTTGTGTCCCTGTCCTCGCCTACCTTCCCCAACTTCGTGACCTCGGCCTCCACCACCGGGGTAGTGGGCCACTCCGAGAAGGATGCCGAAGACCTTTACCGGGTCATGGAGATGATCTGGAAACGGCTCGATGGCAAGATCGACGTCACCTCCTTTAACCTGACCGGCTACAGCCTGGGCGCGTTCAACTCCGCCTACGTGGCAAAGCTGGATGAGGAGCGCAAGTCCTTCAATTTCCGCAAGGTATTGTTGATCAACCCGCCCGTGTCCCTGTACAGCTCTATTTCCCTGCTGGACCGGATGGTCGAGAACATCCCGGGCGGGGAGGACAATTTCAACGAGTTCTTCGACAAACTCGTCAAGGCCTTCAGCAAGATCTACAAGGAAGAGGACGATATAGGCGGCGACTTCCTGTACCAGGCGTACAAGGCAATGGACCTGAAGGATGAGGAACTGGCCGCCCTGATCGGTGTCTCTTTCCGTATGTCCTCCGGCTCGCTGGTGTTTACCTCCGATGTCATGACCGATTTTGGCTACGTCAAGCCGAAAGGCCTGGTTCTGGACCGCTATGCTGACCTCACTGTCTACAACCAGGTGATGAGTCGGCTCGGCTTCACCGACTACTACCACGACTTCTTTTATCCGTTCTACAAGGCGGACTACCCCGATATGTCCCGGGACGAATTTATCAGCGCCATCAGCCTCAGGGAGATTGCCGACTACCTGCGCAATTCGCCCAAGATTACCGTTATGCACAACCAGAACGATGTGATTCTGGAGCCCGGTGAAATCGAGTTTTTCAATGAGGTGTTCGGTGATCGGGCCACCATTTATCCCTACGGCGGCCACTGCGGCAATATGAACTATACCGAGAACGTGGCCCATATGGTGGCGACATTTACCGAGGGGGCACAGTAATGAAGCACAGTTTCCTGCGCGGTTCCCTGCTCCTCCTCGCCCTGCTGGTTGGCGGCTGTGCCAGCGGCCCGCAGTCGCTGCCGCATGCCGATTCTCAGGACGAAAGCCAGGCTCAACCGGCGAACTATCCTGAGCCGGTATTCGCCGCCAACCGTATCGTACCGGCTGGCAGCATCTCCATTACAACGGTTTATGACCCCTGGGAGGGCATGAACAAGCGCATCTACAACTTCAACTATCATTTCGACCAGTGGGTGTTCCTGCCCGTGGTCCGGGGCTGGAAAGCGGTGGTCCCGAGCCCCGCTCGCACCGGTGTTCACAACTTCTTTGAGAATTTCAGGGACGTGCGCACCATGGCCAACTCCATCCTGCAGGCCAGCCCGACCAAGCTGGCCCAGAGCACGGGACGCGTGCTCATCAACAGTACCATTGGCCTGTTCGGCCTGATCGACGTCGCCACCAGCATGGGCATGCCCAAGCCCGACGAGGACTTCGGCCAGACCCTCGGTCATTGGGGGGTAGGCACCGGACCCTACCTGGTGCTGCCATTGCTGGGGCCTTCCAACCTCCGCGATGGTCTGGGCGAGCTCCCGGACCTGGTCTTGCAGAACTATATCCAGGGGGATCTGCTGGCCAAGCCCCTGCGAGCCACCGCCTTCCTGTTTGACAGTATCGATACCCGGGCCAATACCTCCTTCCGGTACTATGAAACCGGCTCCGCTTTCGAGTACCAGACGGTGCGTTGGTTGTATACCACCAAGCGCGAACTTGACGTAGAAAAGTAATCGGGGACCACTGTGATCCGTAAACTGCTCCTTACCCTTTGTACCCTTGCCCTCACCCTGGCGGCGTCGGCCTATGCTGTTGAACCCATCAGGATTGGCACCACACAGTCCCTGACCGGCCCCCTGGCGGAATACGGTACCAACCAGTTGCGCGGCCTGCAGATGTGGGCGGGCGATGTTAATGCCCGCGGCGAGTTGCTGGGACGCCCGGTGGAAATTGTTTACTATGATGACGGCTCCAACCCGGCGCGCAGCGCTGAGCTCTACCAGAAGCTGATTGTGGAGGACAAGGTCGACCTGGTGATCGGGCCCTATTCCTCTGACATTACCCTGGCGGCATCCCAGGTGGCCGAGCAACACGATTTCCCGATGCTGACCCTGGGCGCCTCCGCAGATGACATCTGGGAACAGGGTTACCGCAACATAGTCGGCCTCGACACGCCGTCCTCCCGCTACATGGATGTCGCACTGGAGAGCGCGGCTGCCCAGGGAGCCAAAACGATGGCGCTGCTCTATGGCGAGACCAAGTTTGGCCTGGATGTGGTCGGTGGTGTGCGCAGCAAGGCCGCGGAACTGGGGATGACGATTGTCCTGGATGAGTCCGCCGACAATATCGCCGATATATCCACGATGGTGCGACACCTGGGTACCGCCAACGCCGATGTCATCATTGCCATTGCCTATATTGACGGGGCAGTCGACCTGGTTCGCGAGCTGAAGAAGGCCCGGGTGAAGCCCCGGATGCTGGTATTTGCGGTGGGCGCTTCACTGGCCGAATTTGGCCAGGAACTGCTCGGCGACGCCGAGGGTGTTAGCGGCGTGACGCAGTGGCTGCGAGGGATCCGGCTGCCGGGTGCGCAGGATTTCGCCTATCGCTATCGCAAGCTTTACGGCTACAACCCGGGCGCTTATGCCGCCCTGGGCTACAGCGGCGGACAGGTAATGGAAGCAGCGGTACGGCTGGCCGGCACTACCGACCACGCCGCGGTGCGCGACCAGTTACACACGATGGTGTTCAACTCCCTGCTGGGTATCTACAACGTCGACGCCGAGGGTCGCCAGGTGGGCAAGAACAATTACCTGTTCCAGTGGCAGGGCAAGGACCGGCACCTGGTGGCGCCCACTATCGTCGCAGAGACCAAATTGATCTACCCGATGCCCTAGCGCATCTCCGGGCCGATTTTATCCCGCCCGGGGTATTCCCCGGGTATCCCGCTTAAGAATTGTAACCAAGGGTCATGCCGTAGAGTTTCGGCTCTATCGGGAATACGTTGGTAAACAATCCCTATGGTGAACCGCAGTTTCTCGCTCAGCTCGTAAAAAACTCGCCGAAGGCCGCCGTGGAGTCCCGTTCCCGGTTCTTGGTGGTGTTGTGGAAGCTGGGACTGCCCCAGCCCCAGCCCCCGCCGGCGTCCGAGGTCGCCGTCACTCTCCACCTGACCGAGTCACTCCCAGGGGCATTTCTGAATTGGTCAAAAGGGGACATTTCTGAACTGGGTTGACATTGGCGGCAGCGCGGATCGGGCGGCCGGCACGAAATACTGGACTTATTGCCGGACCGGGATTTTCGCCTTTGACTCTGTGGTAGTCTGCCCGGACAGGGGAGAATAGGTTAATGGGGCATCACCAACCCGCCGCGGATCGAACAGCGCTGGTACTGACAGGCGGCGGCGCCCGGGCCGCTTACCAGGTGGGCGTGCTCAAGGCGGCCGCCGAGTTATTGCCCAAGCGTGCCCACAATCCCTTTTCCATCATCACCGGCACTTCCGCCGGCGCCGTCAACGCCGTGGCGCTGGGAGCCTCAGCCAATAATTTCCGCCTCGCGGTCAAGAAGGTGGAGCGCATCTGGAGCAATCTCCACGTCGAGCAGGTGTACAAGGCCGGCTACCGCGATTTGTGCGGTGCGGTACTGCGGCTGGTCGCCTCGCTGTTCCACCAGGGTATCGGCCTGCGCAAACCGCTGTCCCTGCTCAACAGCGACCCGCTGGCGGAGTTGCTGTCACAAGTGATCGATTTTGGCGACCTCGAGCGGCGTCTGGAAGGCGGCCTGCTGGACGCCATTGGCGTCACCGCTTCCAGTTACGCCAGCGGCGAGTCGGTGACCTTTTACCAGAGCAACCTCGGGGGCAATATCCTGCCAGAGTGGCGGCAGGCCCGGCGTCGCGGTGTAGCCACCCGGCTGGGGATCAATCACCTGCTGGCGTCATCCGCTATTCCCACCCTGTTGCCCGCGGCCAGGATCGGCGATGCCTACTATGGTGACGGTGCCCTGCGCCAGGTCGCGCCAATCAGCGCGGCCATCCACCTGGGGGCGGAGCGCATCATGGTGGTCGGTGTCAGCGGTAACCCCAACCGGCCGCCGACGGAGTCGCACGAGCGGCATTCCCCGTCGCTGGCCAGGATGGTCGGGCACGTATTCAACAGCGCGTTTATCGACGCGCTGGAAAATGATATGGAGCATGTGACCAGGATCAACGAGTTGGTGGGTGTGATTCTCAACGAGAACCCCCACGCCTCTACCGGGGGACTCAAACTGGTGGATTTCCTGTGTATCAACCCGTCAGTCGAAATCAATGGGCTGGTGGCCCGGCACATGGGCAGCCTGCCCAGGGCGATGCGCAGGGTGCTCAGGATGACGGGTGCCACGCCGGCAGGTGGCGGCACCAGCATGGCCAGCTATCTGCTGTTTGAGGGCGCGTTCTGCCGTGAGCTCATCGCCTGCGGCTATCGCGACGCCATGGCCCAGGAGGAGGCACTGATGCAGTTCTTTTACCCGCCGCGCGAGGTGATGCTGCGGGGCTGAGGCATGTATGCCGCCAGGCTATGCTAGACTCGCACCGGGCTAAGGTAAACGCGGCCAAGGCCGCCCAATGGAGTGGTGGGGGAGTTATGAAGCACAAGCCGACCCGAGAGGATAATTTTATCTGGTTGTTGGCAGCGCTGGTGCTGCTGCTGTTTCTCAGCGCATTGTTTTCCCAGCTGGGTCTCAAGGGCGCTCGCCTGCTGGTCAATGCCGGCATGGGTTTTACCGTCATAACGGCTGTGTGGTCCATGCATTCGGCTTCATTCAAGTGGTTCAGCCCGGGGACCTTGATTGCCCTGGTTATTGTCATCCTGATGATTGTCGACAGTAGTATTGAGAGCGACGTGCTGGCTCCGGTCCAGTTGGTGGCCACATTCCTGTTTCTCGCCGTTACTATCTTTTTCGCCTGGCGCGAGGTGATGTTCACCGGTGACATCACCCGTAACACGATTTTTGGCGCCATCTGTATTTATATGCTCATTGGGCTTTGGTTTGGCTTTGCCTACATGATTGTTGAATATTTCGATCCCGAATCGATCAGCGGACTGGACAGTGAGCTGTGGCAGGAAAACCTGCATACGATTGCCTACTACTCCATGGTCACACTGACCACGCTGGGCTACGGCGACATTACGCCAACATCGCCTCTCACTCGCTTCCTGGCGTATATGGAGGCCGCGATCGGCGTTTTTTACACCACAGTGCTGGTGGCCAGCCTTATCGGCCTGCGGCTGGCAGGATATACGTCGACCAAGCAGGAGTGAGTGGTATTTTAAGGCGGGTGCTGTCTGTCGCAGCGCGCCCGGAGGCAGTATATTTGCCGTTCTTACCCCAGCCGGTTTGTCGCGAAAATGAGCACAGTCAAACGAGTTCCGGTGCGCAGTCTGGCCAGTGGCGCCGTACTGCACATCCACACCCATACCTTCAAGGGCACAGTACCCGGTGCGGGGCGCGCCTATATCCAGTCGAGCATGCATGGCTCGGAGGTTCAGGGCAACGCGGTTATCGCCGAGTTACTGGAAGTCTTCGCACGCACGCCGCCGCGAGGCGACGTGGTGCTTGTGCCCAATGCCAACCCCTTCGCCATCAACCAGAAGGCCGGGGAATATACCCCGGGCCGATTCGACCCGACCACCGGGGAGAACTGGAACCGCACCTACTGGCTGCCCACCCTGGGGGATGTCCGGCGCCCGCGTTGGCCGCAGCTGAAGCAGCAGGCGTGGTCGCGCCTGGCCTCCCAACTGCGCACCCGGCTGCAGGGTGATCTGCCGTTCGGCAGGCGACTGGCACTGACGCTGCAGTCACTCGCGGTAGGGGCCGATTATGTTATCGACCTGCACTGCGCCAACGTCTCGGCGCGACACATCTATACACCCGAGCATTGCGCAGACGCTGCACGCTATTTCCAGATACCGCTGATCCTCTCTATTCCCGCTACCTTTGACGGGGCCATGGACGAGAGCGTCAGCGCGCCCTGGTGGACTTTGTGGCAGGCGCTGGAGGCGGAGGCTTATCCGGACCTGCCGCCGCCCGAGGACCTGCCCCGTGGGTACACCCTGGAACTCGGCGGCCAGGAAGTCATCTCCCGCGAGGACGCCAGGCGCGATGCGGCGGGTATACTGAACTTCCTGCGCGAGCACGGCGTCGTGGGCGGCAGGGCAAAAAAGCCGGAGCCGGCCTACCTGTGCCGGCTCGAGGATTACAAGGTCATCCACTCACGCCATGCGGGGCATGCGGATTACACCGCCGCGATGGGCGTGGGGGTTAAGAAAGGTGCACAACTGGCGCAGACACTGCAGTTTGGCCCCTCGCCGTCCTGGCTGCCCACGCTCGCCGAAGAGGACTGCATCCCCGTCCTGCATCACAGCTCCGCGATCATTCACACCGGCAGCGAACTGCTCAAGGTGTTTACCAATGTGCGCAAGGTGTGAATAATCGCGGGCTTGCCGGTAGTGAGGCGAACTCGAACCAACCATTAACCAACACGGGAAATGTTATGTACTTCAGCAAGGGGAAACCCATCTTTGCCGCCCTGGCCCTCGCGGTTATCTCCGCCTGTTCATCTTCGCCCGACAGGTCGGTGGAAACTATCGAAAGCCGCTTGTCCGCTGCTGGTTTCGTCATCAAGCTGGCCGATACCCCCGAGAAGCTAACGCACCTTGAAAGCATGGCCCAGCGCAGGCTTTTCCCCATAAATCGCGATGGCGGCATGGTATTTGTGTACGCCGACAGCCAGGGCTGCAAGTGTATTTATGTCGGATCCGGGGCCAACTACCAGCAATACCAGCGCCTTGCCATACAACAGAATATCGTGGACGAGCAGCAGGCCACCGCCGAGGACATCAAGATGGCGGCGCAGACCAATGCGGAGGCGAACTGGGATGTCTGGGGCTTGTGGCCGCGACCGGTCATTTACTGATAATTTCATTAGCCCCGGCTGTTCCAGGGCGCCGGTCAGCCCACTGGCGCATCCTGCCCCGGCCGGTCAGCCCGGCTAAAATTGAGCCTGATCAAGTGAATCCCTTGTAGCCTTACTTTGTCCGGTTTGTGATTTGACTCTCCCCCGGGCAAGGCCTAGATTTTTCCAGGTAGGGTTTATACCCGGCTTCCGGAAAAGCAATTGCTGGACTGTTTCTGACATGGTGGTGCTCACCGCAGTGGTGGCCATTGGCGCGCTGACGTTTCTGCTCGCCAGCCTGCTGATCCTCGCCAACCGAAAACTCTACGTGGCAGAAGACCTGCGCATCGATGTGGTGGAGGAGATGTTACCTCACGCCAATTGCGGTGCCTGCGGCTACCCGGGTTGCAGGCCATTTGCCGAGGCGCTGGTGAGCGGGGTGGTGGCGCCGGGCAAGTGTTCGGTGAGCAACGACCCGGGACGCGAGGCTATCGCCGATTACCTGGGTATTGCGGTGGGAGCGCAGGCCAGGATCGTGGCGCGCCTGGCCTGTGCCGGTGGCAGCAACGTGGCCCGCAACCGGGCCCGCTACCGTGGCGAGCCCTCCTGTCTCGCGGCTGCCCAGGTGGCGGGCGGCGGCAAGGGTTGCTACTGGGGCTGCCTCGGATACGGCGACTGCGAGCGGGCCTGCGATTTCGACGCCATCGACATGAACAGCCATGCACTGCCGGTGGTGGACAGCGCCAAATGCACCGGCTGTGGGGATTGTGTCGATATCTGCCCCAAGGATTTGTTCTCGCTGCATCCCGAGGACCACCGCCTGTGGATAGCCTGCAAAAACCTGGAGCAGGGCGATGCCGTGCTGGCCGCCTGTGAAGTCGCCTGCACCGCCTGTGAACGCTGTGTAGTGGATGCGCCCGCTGGCCTGATCAGCATGCGAGACAATCTGCCGGTGATCGATTACAGCCGCCCACATGGCACCCGGGTGCCGATAGAGCGCTGCCCCACCGGCGCTATCGTGTGGATAGATGACGAGGCGGGCGCGCTGCGCGGCGCCGCCAGCAGGAAAATCCTGCGCCAAGGCGCGCTGCCGGAAGCGCCCAGCTGACGGCTATCGCGTTCAGTGACCAGCGCAACATAACAGGAAGAGGAAACAGGCATGAGCAAGCAAGACACCGCATTCAGGTACCCGGGCCAGCGCGCGGCGATGGACGGCAATACCGCGGTCATCATGTGCGAACGGGAGTCCAGCGATGCCGCGGGGGCCTACCCCATAACCCCGTCCACCCAGATGGGCGAATACTGGGCCGAGGCGGCGGCGCAGGGACATCTCAACGTCTCGGGCCGCCCGCTGATCTTCATCGAGCCGGAGGGAGAGCACGCCGCCGCTGCCGTCACCGCGGGTCTTGCCATGACCGGGCTGCGCGCCGCCAATTTTTCTTCCGGCCAGGGTATCGCCTATATGCACGAGTCGCTCTACGCGGCGGTGGGCAAGCGCCTGACCTATGTGTTGAACATCGGTGCCCGCGCCATGACCAAGGCCACCCTGAACGTGCACGCGGGCCACGACGACTACCACTGCGTCGACGACACCGGTTTCTTCCAGCTGTTTGCCGCCAATGCCCAGCAGGCAGCGGACCTCAATATCATCGCCCACCGCATCGCCGAGCTGGCGCTGACGCCGGGTATCGTCGCCCAGGACGGCTTCCTGACCACGCACCTGATCGAGTCACTGCAGGTGCCCGAGCGGGAGATGATCGCCGAATACCTGGGTCGACCGGACGACATCATCGCCACGCCCACCCCGGCCCAGCGCATGATTTTTGGGGATATGCGTCGGCGTATCCCCGAGCTGTGGAATGTGGACAACCCGTTGATGTCGGGCCTGGTGCAGAACCAGGATTCCTACATGCAGAGTGTGGCGGCCCAGCGGCCGTTCTTCTTCGACCATATCGGCGAACTGGCGGAACAGGCGTTCTATGAATTTCACCAGTTGACCGGTCGCCAGTACGGGCCGGTGGCCACCTACCTGGTGGAGGATGCCGATTACCTGATCGTCGGCCAGGGCAGCCTGGTTCCCAGCGCCGAGGTGGTGGCGGATTACCTGCGCCAGACCCGTGGCCTGAAGGTGGGTGTGGTCAACCTGACCATGTTCCGGCCCTTTCCCGGGGCGGAGCTCAGCCGGGTACTCAAGGGCCGCAAGGGCGTCGTGGTGCTGGAGCGGCTGGACCAGCCACTGGCGGCAGACCTGCCGCTGATGCGCGAGATCCGCGCTACCCTGGGCAAGGCCATGGAGAACGGCCGGGACAAACACGAAACCCCCTACCCGCTGCTTGAGACCTACAGCGCCCTCACCGACGCCCCGCCGTTATACTCCGGCTCCTTTGGCCTGGGCAGCCGCGACCTGCAGCCCGAGGGCCTGATCGGTGCCATCGAAAACATGTTGCCGGGCGGCAGCCGCAAGAAGCAGTTCTACCTCTCCATCGATTTTTTGCGCGACGACCCCCTCACCCCCAAGCAGGAAATCCACCAGGACACGATTGAGAGCGGTTATCCCGGCGTGCGGGCACTGGCGCTGCACGGCAGCGAGAATCCCAACCTGATGCCAGAGGGCAGCGTCACCGTGCGCTTTCACTCCATCGGCGGCTGGGGCGCGATCACCACCGGCAAGAACCTGGCCATGACCCTGTTTGACCTGCTGGGTTACCACATCAAGGCCAATCCCAAATACGGCTCCGAGAAAAAGGGCCAGCCGACGACCTACTACCTGTCGGCGGCGCCGGAACCCATTCGCATCAACTGCGAATACTTTTATGTCGATGTGGTGCTCTCCCCGGACCCCAACGTGTTCCACCACACCAATGCCGTCGCCGGATTGAAAGAGGGCGGGGTGTTCATCATCCAGAGCGATCGCGGCTCGCCCGATCAGGTGTGGGCCGATATTCCCGAGCATTACCAGCAGATCATTGTCGACAAGCAGATACGCCTGTTCTACCTGGACGCTTTCAATATTGCCCGGGAGGAGGCCACCGATACGGAACTGCAGCTGCGCATGCAGGGCATCGCCTTCCAGGGCGCCTTCTTCGCCGCCTCGCCGCTGGCACAGCAGACCGGCCTCGGTGAGGAGAAACTGCTGCAGGCTATTCGCAGCCAGCTGGAACACAAGTTTGGGACCAAGGGCGCCAGGGTGGTGGAAGACAACGTGCGGGTGGTCAAACGCGGCTTCGACGAGGTGTGCGAGATCACCGACAAGGAAGTGGGTATACAGGCGGCCCGCCTGATCGATGCCCGGGCCGAGCCAAAGCTGCCGGTCATGGTCAGGCGCCTGCCCGAAAGTGCCGCGCCGAGCGCGGACATCCACCGCTTCTGGGAGCAGACCGGGAATTTCTACGCCCGGGGTATGGGCAACGACAATCTCACCGACCCCTTCATCGGCCTGGGCGTGATGCCGGCATCGACCTCGCTGTTCCGCGATATGACCGGTATCCGCTTCGAACACCCCCAGTGGATTGCGGAGAACTGTACCGCCTGCGGCAACTGCTACACGGTATGCCCGGACACGGCGATTCCCGGCCTGGTGAACGAGGTGGGCCAGGTGCTCGATACGGTGGTTTCCCGGGTGCGGAAAAACGGTAAGGACGTGCACCACCTGCCGCGGGCCGTGCGTCAGCTCGAGCGCAGCTTGCGCGGCCTGCTGGGCCAGGCGGCCGAGAGTGACCCGGTGGGGCCACTGTTGCAGGAGGCTATCACCGCCACCGTCAACAACGCCGACCTGGCAGAGAGTGAGCGCGCTGAACTCAAGCGTGAATTCGAGTGGTTCAACGAGGAACTCGACGGTTTCCAGTTTGCCCTCAGCAGACCCTATTACACCCTGCCGGAAAAGAAGGCGGCCGGCAGCGGCGGCCTGCTCAGCATCACCGTCAACCCTTACACCTGCAAGGGCTGCATGGAGTGCGTGGCGGTGTGTGACGACGCGGCGCTGATACCGGTGCGCCAGACCGGCGACTCGGTACAGCAACTGCGCGAGCAGTGGAATTTCTGGCTGGATTTGCCCACCACGCCACAGAAATACATTCGGGTCGACGACCTGGAGCAGGGCATAGGCGCGCTGGAGACCATCCTGCTGGACAAGGAGGCCTACTCAGGCTTTGCCAGCGGCGACGGCGCCTGCCTGGGCTGCTCGGAAAAAACCGTCATGCACCTGTTCGTCGCCACCAATGACGCCCTGATGCAGCCGCGGGTAAAGGCGCAGCTCGCCAGGCTCGATGACCTGATCGGCCGGCTGGAGCGCCATATCCAGCTGCAGCTGGTGCAGGAGGTCAACGTCAGCGACACCACCGCGTTGGCGAAAATTCTCAGCCGCAACGGCGATCACGACCTGACCCTGTCGGATATCGCCAGGCAGATGGAGGATATGCAGGGCAGCCAGCCTATCGATCCCGCCTGGCTGAAGCGGGTGACAGGACTGCTGTCCCGGCTGAAGGATTTGAAGTGGCGCTACCTGGAGGGCACCGGCGGCCGCGGCCGTTCCAACATGGGTATGCTCAACGCCACCGGCTGTACCTCGGTGTGGGGCAGCACCTACCCGTTCAATCCCTATCCCTTTCCCTGGTCGAACCACCTGTTCCAGGACAGCACTTCCCTCGCCATGGGGGTGTTCGAGGGCCACATGGCGAAAATGGCCGAGGGCTTCAAGGCGATCCGCTCGGCGGAACTGGAATTGTCCGGTCAGTACCGCGAGGCCGAGCACGAGGCGTTCTTTACCTACTTCACCTGGGAGCAATTCACCGACGAGGAGTTCCTGCTGTGCCCGCCGGTGGTGGCGGTGGGCGGTGACGGTGCGATGTACGATATCGGCTTCCAGAACCTGTCCCGGCTGATGATGTCGGGCAAGCCGATAAAAGTGCTGGTGGTGGACACCCAGGTGTATTCCAATACCGGCGGCCAGGCCTGTACTTCCGGCTTTATCGGCCAGGTGTCGGACATGGCGCAGTTCGGTAAGGTACAAAAGGGCAAGCGGGAAGTGCGCAAGGAGATCGGCCTGATCGCCATGGCGCACCGCACCACCTACGTATTGCAGAGCACCATCGCCCACGCCAACCATATGATAGAGGGCTTTATCCAGGGCCTGATGGCGCCGCGGCCAGCGCTGTTCAATCTGTATACTTCCTGCCAGCCGGAGCACGGTATCGGCGACGACATGGGTCACCACCAGGCGAAGCTGGCGGTGGAGTCCCGCGCGTACCCCCTGTTCCGCTACAACCCGGACAAAGGCAAAACGCCCGCGGAATGTTTCGACCTGGAGGGCAACCCGGCCATGTTCGAGGACTGGCCCAGCTACAGCCTCGGCTACCTGGATGGCAGCCGCGAGAAGACCATGGACCTGCCCATGACCTTTGCCGACTTCGCCATGACGGAGGCGCGCTTTCGCAAGCATTTTCGCATGGCGCCGCCGGATACCTGGCACGATGACATGGTGCCGCTGGCCCAGTTCATGCAGCTGGATGCCGCTGGTCGCGAGGGCAAGTATCCCTTCATCTGGACACTGGACAAGCGCCAGCACCTGAGCCGCCTGCTGGTGGACGAGACCATGGTCAAATCCAGCGAGGAGCGCCGGGACTTCTGGGTGATGCTCAAGGCCATTGCCGGGGTGAAACCGAAAGCGCCGGACACCGCGGCTGGCCTGGAGGAAAAAACCCGGCGGGACGTAGTGCGCAGAATCGCCAGCGGCCTGCTGCGCCTGGCGGAGGGCGGTGGGGAGTTGCCCGCCGACCTGCTCGATGGTGACGATGACGTCATTGCGAGCAGTAACGCATCCGGCGCGGCGGCAATGGCAGCCCGGCCTGGCGCGGGGGTCCCCGCCGGCGATTATATGGCGCCCTGGCTCGATACCGACGAGTGCACCGCCTGCGATGAGTGCACGAACCTCAATTCTGCGATGTTTGCCTATAACGAGGCGAAGAAAGCCTATATCAAGGATCCGCTTGCCGGACCCTACAGGGACCTGGTGAAGGCGGCGGAAAAGTGCACGGCCCAGGTTATCCACCCGGGTCTGCCGGCGGATCGCAGCGAGGCGGATATCGACAAGTGGATCGCGCGGGGTGCCAAGTACAACTGATGTTCAGCGCCCTCCGCCAGCGTCGCAGCTTCGCCCACGGCATCCATCCGCCGCAGGCCAAGGACGATACCCGGGACCTGCCGATAAAGCAGTTCCCGTTTGCGCCGGTAATGATCGTGCCGCTGCAGCAGCACATCGGCAAGCCGGCGGTGGCGGTGGTGCGCGAGGGCCAGGAGGTTGAGCGGGGAGAGCTGATCGCCGAGCCGGACGGGTTTATGTCGGTGGCGATGCATGCGCCGGCCTCGGGCCTGATCCAGCGCCTGGCGCTGGCGCCCGCGATCAATGGCAGGATGGCGCCGGCGATTTACCTAAAGCCCTTCCCGGGCTCCAGCCAGGAAGTCAGCGACGGCGCGCCCTGCGACCTGGCGAGCGCCTCCGCCGAGGAGATCCTGCTGGCCATACAGCGGGCGGGCATTGTCGGCCTGGGCGGCGCCGCCTTTCCCACCCATGTCAAACTCAAGGTACCCGTCGACAAGCACATCGACACCCTTATTATCAACGGCGTGGAGTGCGAACCCTATCTCACCACTGATCACCGGGTGATGCTGGAGCAGCAGCCTGACATTTTCACCGGCATCCGCTACCTGTTGAAGGTAACCGGTGCCGGGCGCGCGATTATCGGGGTCGAGGCCAACAAGCTCGATGTTGCCGCCGCCCTGCGCGCCGCGCTGCCTGCTGACCTGCCGGTGGCGGTGGAGGTGTTGGCGGTCAAGTATCCCCAGGGTGCGGAAAAAATGCTGATACGCGCGCTGCTGGGGCGCGAGGTTCCCTCCGGCGGCCTGCCCTCGGATGTCGCCGTGGTAACAGTCAACGTGGCCACCACCGCCGAGATCGGCCGGTTGCTGCCCCACGGCCGCGGTATCCAGGAGCGGGTGATCACTATTGGCGGTCCGGCGATCAGGAAAAAAGGCAACTACCGAATTCCCATTGGCACGCCGCTGCGCTTCGCCCTGGAATACGCCGGTATGGAGCCCAACCTCAGCCGGGTGTTCCTGGGCGGGCCGATGATGGGCCAGGCACTGCCCAGCCTGGACATACCGATCACCAAGGGCACCTCCGGCTTTATCGCGTTCACCGAGCGCCAGACGGCGGCACCGGTGGAGTATCCCTGCATCCACTGCGCCTACTGCGTGGACGCCTGCCCGCTGTTCCTCAACCCCTCCCAACTGGGCCTGCTGGCCAGGGTGGGGGAGGTCGAGCGCATGGCCGATGAATACAACCTGCTGGACTGCTTTGAATGTGGCTCCTGCTCCTATGTCTGCCCGGCGCATATTCCCCTGGTGCAGCGCTTTCGCGCCGCCAAGGGGCTCGTCAGGAAGCGGCGGGCCGCGCCATGAGTGAACGCGGGCGCACCCTGGAAATCCACACCTCGCCGCACCTGGCCAGCGGTGCGAGTGTCGATGACATCATGCGCAATGTGGTGCTGGCGCTGCTGCCAGTGGCGGCGTTCGCGATCTACAGCTTCGGCCTGGCGGCGGCCCTGGTGCTTGCCGTCGCGGTACTGTCCTGTGTCGCCACCGAACATCTGCTGTGCCGGCTGGTGGCGGCGCCCACCACGTTGCGCGACTGGTCGGTGACCATCACCGGGTTGCTGTACGGACTCACCCTGCCGCCGGCACTGCCCCTGTGGATGGTGGCCGGCGGCGGAATTATCGGCGTGGCGATGGGCAAATTCCTGTTTGGCGGGCTGGGTTATAACGCCTTCAACCCGGCCCTGGTGGGCCGCGCCTTCCTGCAGGCCGCGTTCCCCGTGGCGATGACCAGCTGGTCGCCCGCCTTTGCCGCGGACCGTTTTTCCCAGCTGCCAGCGAGCACCCTGACCTTGCCTTTTGCGGCGCCGGTTTATGACGGTGCCAGCGGGGCGACACCGCTGTCCCTGTTCAAATTCGACGGGCAACTCACCGCAACCCCCGACCTGTTGCTGGGCCTCACCAACGGCTCCGCCGGTGAGACCTGCGCCGTGCTGATCATGGCCGGGGGACTCTACCTGGCCGCGCGCAGGATGCTGAACTGGCGTATCCCGGTGGCGGTACTGGCGAGCGTCGCCCTGTTGGGCTGGGGTTTGCACCAGCTGGCACCCGCGGAGTACCCGCCCCCGGGTTTCATGTTGTGCTCCGGAGGGTTGATGCTGGGGGCGGTGTACATGGCCACCGACATGGTGGCCTCGCCGATTACCAACGCGGGCTGCGTGGTGTACGGCGCGCTCATCGGCCTACTGGTGACCGTCATCCGGCTCTGGGGTGGGATGCCCGAGGGCGTGATGTACGCCATCCTGCTGGCCAATGCGGTCTCGCCCCATATCGACGGGCTGGTCCGGCCCCGCGTCTTCGGCACCCGGAGGGCCTGACCAATGCCTGCCGATCGCAGTCAGTCACCCCCGGCCAGCTGGCCGCTCTACCGGGCGCTGGTGGGGGTGGGCGTGGTCTGCGGTTTGCTGATTGTATCGGTGTTCGTACTGACCGGGCCGGTGATCGCCCGCAACGAGGCCGCGGCGCTGCAGCAGGCGGTGTTCAGGGTACTGCCGGGGGCGGTGGCAAAGGCCTCCCTGGCGCTGGGGGAGGACGGACATTTTCGACCGGCAGCAGCCGACGATGCCGCGCACCAGATGGTGCACGCCGGTTACGACGCCAACGGTGAGCTGGTGGGTGTGGCCATCGAGGCCCAGGGTATGGGTTACCAGGATGTGATTCGCCTGCTCTACGGCTACGCGCCGCAGGCCCAGGCCATCGTCGGCATGCAGGTGCTGGCGAGCAAGGAGACGCCGGGACTGGGCGACAAAATAGAGAAGGACCCGGCGTTCAATGCCAATTTTCGCGCGCTGGCTGTCCCCCTGTCGGCGGACGGCCTGGCGCCGCGGCAACCGATCGAGGCAGTGAAAAGCGGCACCAAAACCCGGCCGTCCCAGATCGATGGCATAACCGGCGCGACCATCTCATCCAAGGCGGTGGCGGCCATCCTGCGCCAGAGCAGCACCCGGTGGGTGCCCGTGGTGTATCGCCTGCAAGCTGAACTGGCGCAGCAGGGAGGTCCGGATGCCGGGCAGTGAGCAGCCAGTGATCCGCGCATCGAGCACCGATGATTTCATCAAGGGGCTGTGGCGCGAAAACCCGGTGTTCGTGCAGGTGCTGGGCATGTGTCCGGTGCTGGCAGTGACCAATTCCGGTATCAACGCGCTGGCCATGGGACTGGCCACCACCTTCGTGCTGGTGCTGTCGAATGCGCTGGTTTCGATGCTGCGCCATTTCATCCCGCGCCAGGTGCGCATCGCCACCTTCATCCTGATCATCGCCACCTTCGTCACCGTGGTGGACTACCTGATCCAGGCCATCAGCCTGGACCTGCACCGGGCGCTGGGGGCTTTTATTTCCCTCATCGTGGTCAACTGCCTGATTCTCGGCCGGGCGGAGGCCTTTGCCTCGAAGCACAGTGTGGGCCGTTCCATCCTCGACGGGCTGGGCATGGGGCTGGGCTTTACCCTCGCGCTGTTGTGCCTGGGTGGCGTGCGGGAAATTCTCGGCAGCGGCTCGCTGTTTGGTGTGGCGCTGTTCCCCGCCGGCTTCCAGCCCTGGATCGTGATGATTCTCCCCAGCGGCGGGTTTTTCACCCTCGGCCTGTGGCTGCTGCTGTTCAATCACCTGAAGCGGCGCCGCCTGGCTCAGGGCCTGGTGCGGGAGGTGGCATCGTGAACAACGATTCCCTGTGGACCATCTTCCTCAACGCCAGCCTGGTGAACAATTTCGTGCTGGCCTACTTCCTCGGTATCTGCCCCTTCCTGGGGGTGTCCGGCAAACTCGGCACCGCGACCCGTATGGGCGGTGCCGTCTGCTTCGTCATGCTGGTCAGCTCCGTCTGCGCCTACGGCATCCACCGGCTGCTGGTGGCCATCGACGCGCCCTACCTGCAACTGATTTCCTACATTGTGGTGATCGCCTCCACGGTGCAGCTGGTAGAGATGTTTATCAAGAAAATTAGCCCCGCCCTGTTTCGGGCGCTGGGCATTTTCCTGCCGCTGATTACCACAAACTGCGCCATCCTGGCCCTGGCCCTGTTCCAGACCAACAAGGGGTACGACCTGCTGCAGTCGGTGGTATTCGCGCTCGGCGCCGGCAGCGGTTTCACCCTGGCGCTGATCCTGATGGCGGGCATCCGCGAGAAACTCGAACTCGCCACGGTGCCCGACGTGGTACAGGGCACCGCGCTGACGCTGATGATCGCCGGTATTCTCTCGCTGGCGTTCATGGGCTTTGCGGGGGTGGGAGCGTGACGGCGTGTTGAGTACATTTTTTACCGCCATCGCCGGCATGGTTGTGATCAGCTGCTTCTGGCTGGCGGTGCAGCGCCTGTGGCTGCGCCACTTCCGGGAAACTGCTGAGCCGGGCGGCGCTGGCGGTGACGCCCTGGCCGGGCGCAGCGGGTGCCACGGCTGCAACTGCGGCCCCGCGGGCTGCGAACGCGAAGAATGAAGCAGTTATCAAAACAGACAACCAAGGAGATCAGTCGATATGCGCCTGGAAGACTTTGATACCGGTATCAGCTACAACGCCCGCGTGCTCTCCAGCCAACGGATCACGCCCGCCAGCTCCAGCGAGGAAGTGCGGGAGATCGTGCTGGAGGTGGAACGGGAGCATTTCGATTACCAGCCGGGGCAGAGCATCGGCGTGATCGTCTCCGGCGATCATCCCCAGGGTCACAAGCACCATTTTCGCCTGTACAGCGTCGCCGATACGCCGCGTTCAACCGCCGGTAAACCCCGCGTGACCCTGTGCGTCAAGCGTTGCAACTACATCGATGAGTACAGCGGCGAGCGTTACGAGGGCATCTCCTCCAACTACCTGTGCGACCGACGGGAGGGCGATGTCATTACCATCAACGGCCCCTTTGGCATCCCTTTCGAAGTGCCCAAGGACAGGGCTACCGACCTCCTGCTGATTGGCATGGGTACCGGTATCGCGCCTTTTCGCGCGCTGATCAAGCACATCTACCAGGACGTGAAGGACTGGCAGGGCAGGGTGCGATTGTTCTACGGCGCCCAGAGCGGGCTCGAATTGCTCTATATGAACGAGGAGAAGGACGACTTCAGCCAGTACTATGACCGGGCCACGTTTGAGGCCTTCCAGGCCTTGAGCCCCAGGCCCAACTGGGCCGACCCCATCGCCATGGACTACGCCCTGGAGGAGCGCTCGGAGGAGATATTTTCCATGCTGGAAAACCCCCATACCCGCGTGTATGTGGCTGGCCGCGCCGAAATCCTCGAGACCCTCGATCGCGTGTTCAGCCGCATGATCGGCTCGAGTGAGCAGTGGGCGCGACGCAAGGCGGAGCTGAAAGCGGGGAAGAGGTGGGTGGAGCTGGTGTACTGAGCGCTGGCTGTGGTCGCCATTCCCCCCGGTCAGTCGCCCCGCCGCATCACCGGCGCAACACGCCTGGCGATACTCAAGGCAGGATAATCGTGGACCCTGTTGTTTTCCGTTCCTCGAGGTCGCGATGGGCCTGCTGGATGTCCGCCAGGGCATAGTGCTGGCCGATTTCCACCCGCACCTGGCCCGCGAGCATTCGGTTAAAGAGATCCGTCGAAGACTGGCGTAAATCCTCCGTGGTGGCGGTGTACGTCGTGAGGGTTGGCCGGGTGATGTAAAGCGAGCCCCGCACCGTCAGTGCCTGCAAATCCAGTGGCGCGGGCGGACCGGAAGCATTGCCGAAGCTCACCATCAGCCCCCGCGGGCGCAGGCAGTCCAGCGACATCTCGAAGGTGTCCCTGCCCACGCCGTCATACACCACCGGCAGTTTCTCGCCGCCGGTGATTTCCAGTACGCGCTCCACCACGTTTTCGGTGCGGTAGTTGATCACATGGTGGTAACCGTGGGCCCGGGCGATAGCGACCTTTTGCTCTGAGCCCACTGTGCCGATCACGCGTGCGCCAATGCTGTTGGCCCACTGCCCAAACACCAGGCCGACCCCACCGGCGGCGGCGTGGAACAGGCAGGTCTCCCCGGACTGCAGGGCGTAGGTTCGCTGCAGCAGATACTCTGCGGTCTGGCCCTTGAGCATGACCGCCGCGGCATGCTCAAAGTCGATCCCCTCCGGGATGTGGACCAGGCGTGCCGCCGCCAGGTTTAGCGCCTGCGCGTAGGCGCCGATGCCGGCCGAGCAGTAGGCAACCCTGTCGCCGACCGCGAGGTCAACGCCTTCGCCTACCGCCTTGACCACCCCGGCACCTTCCATCCCGAGTCCGCTCGGCAGGGGCACCGGGTACAGGCCGTTGCGAAAATAGGTATCAATGAAATTCAGGCCGATAGCCCGGTTGGCTATCGTTACCATGCCAGGTCCCGGCGGCGGCAGCGCCACATCTTCCAGCACCATTACTTCCGGAGCGCCCGTCTTGTGTATCCTGATTGCCTGCGTCATCTCTATCGCTCCTCTTAAGGTGTGGATAGGGCCTCGCTGTCAGCGAATGCCGGCCCCGTCGTGCCCTTCCTTTTTTCTGCCGCCAGCCTTTAGCCCGGAAGTTATTTAAATGACATTATAATCATAATGACATTAATGTCAATTAAGTAAAGAATGGTGGAATTATGCTGTTTCCTGACGGCTTAATCCGGCTCAGGAATGCGGGGAGTGCGGGTGAGGCTATGCCTCGCGGGCGAGCCAGGCCAGCATCGAATCCGGGCTGAGATCAATCTCGGGCAGTGCACGCGTCAGGAGTTTGCCGACAACAGATCTGGTCACGCCCAGAGCCAGCAGTATATGCCCGACCATTTGCTCGGGATAATCCCGAGCCACTTCGCGGGTGGATGCGGCCTGTATGGTCGTCAGCGTGATACCGGCGATGATGTCGATCGCGGTCGCCACGTCGTCGACCCTGAAAACCCCCGCGCTGATACCGTCCTGGACGTGCCGGGGCAGGTATTCGAAGGCGAGGTGGCTGGGGCCGATCGCATTAAGCCCGGCCTTCCAGAAAAACCCGGAAACCTTGGGATAGAGGAGTACAGTGCGCAGGTACAGGCGCAATCCCGACGCGAGGCGCAGGGCCGGGTCGGGGTAGTCCTCCACGGCGCGTTCCACCGACCGCATGACGTCGTTGCCGAGTTCCGTGCTGAGGGCGGCCAGCAGTTCATCGATCGTCTGGAAGTAGTTGTAGAACGTGCCTCGAGCAACCCCTGCGGCTGAGATCACATCGTCGATAACCGTCGCCTCAAGCCCCTTTTCATCAAACACCGCCAGTGTCGACTCGACCAGGCGCATCCGCATTTTTTGCCGGCGCTCATTGCCGACGCGGGTTCGGTGGTCGACTTGCTTCTTTTGTGGCTTCATAGCAATTCCTCAGGTAAAAACTCCCGCCTATCGGCAGGCAACGTGTCCCCGGTACTTTCAGGCCGGTATATCATTCCTGCACCCGAAGCGGAGCCAGCCAGCGTCGCAGGATGCTCCAGTGTTTCTTCCGATCGGTTTGCCGATACGCCTTCAGGGCGTCAATCTCCTTTTCCACCGCCCGGCCCACGCGCTCGCGGATGGCCCATACGGCATCCTGATCCGAGGCATCGCGCTTGAGTTGACTGGTGCGGATACGCTTGCCGAAGCCGAAGTAATAACGCTGTGGTCGCGGCAATACGCTCAGGCCTACTCCCCTGGCCAGGGGAGGGATCATATCGCCGTTGCGCGTATAGGCATCCAGGGGTAGTCGCTGGCTAAACAGTTTCCACAGTCGCGACTTGCTGATGTCTTTTGCATCCAGCAGGATCTGGAAGTTCTCATCAGGGCCCACTGATCCGAAGGGGATGATATCGTAACCGTGCTCGATCGCCAGTCGGGCAAACCCGGTGCGTTGTTTCCAGATCAGCTGATAGGCCTCGCCCTTGCGACGCATCACCTCGCGCCCGCCCCCGGGGAACACCAGGACGTGATGCTTTGCCTGCATCAATGCGGCGCAGTGCTCCGGCGAGCCCAGGACCATTCCGGCATTGACCAGCAGCTTGCCCCAGCCGGGCAGCGTGAAATGACCACGATCGCCCAATCCCCTCAACATGACGCCGTGGCGGGTGTAGATATGTTCCACCATCAGCGGGACGTCCAGCAGGCCGTAAAGGGTATGGTTGCCGGCCCACAGGGCCGGACGGTCGAATTTCAGGGCGTCCAGGCCCTGGAAGTATGGATCGAAATAGGCGCGCGCCATAGCCATCCGGGCTCGCAGGGCCGAGGGCGAGGGGGGCTCGAATTCGAGAATCTCTGCGGGGGACTGAATTTTACCCATGTGACTTTCCTTACGTATATCTTCGACCTCATACGGGTCAGCCGAGGCCCTGCGGGGTCAGCAGGGTCAGTGTAAAACATTGAGGCATATTAGGCGACAAAAATATCAACTTGACAATAACGTCAAAATGATAATAATGGCATTCCAGAGACGAAACTGGCGGTCCGCTACGAGGAGACAGGTCATGCAAGGCAATCCGGGGGTGTCCACTCTCGCGACACGCAAGGCTGCGTGTTGGGGGGCGCACGGGAAAACTGCCGTCTCGATGATCGAATCAATTGAGGGAGTCCCCGATCATGAATAGCCAGATAACTGAACAGCCAACTGTCTTTGGCAAGGTGCGCATGGGTTACACCCTGGTGGAATCCCGCCGGGAGGATGAGTGGTATCGCTTCGCGAAGGAGGCGCTGGGCATGCACGTCCAGCGCGACGTCGACGCGCTCGTATGCCGCCTCGACGGCCATGCCCGCCGCATCATCGTGACTGATGGCCCGGCGGAGGATATCGCCGCCCTGGGCTATCAAGTGGACGACGAGGCGACTCTGCAGGTCGTGCTGCAGCGCCTGCGCGATCGGTCGGTCGATGTGCAGGAGGGCGATACCCGCGGTGCCGCCCTGCGCGGGGTGGAGCGCTTCTGGCGGGTCATCGGGCCCAAGGGCATGCTGGTTGAACTCTTCATCCGGCCGCTGCTGAGCGACGAGCCGCTCGATATGCTGGCCAGTGGCTTTTGCACCGGGGCGTCGGGAATGGGGCATGTGGCGATTACCTCCTGCCGCCCCGACGCGATGATGTCATTCTGGCAACAGATTTTTGACGCCCGTATATCGGATCGTATCGACGATCGGGTCTCGGGCCTGGCCATGGACTTTACCTTCATGCGCCTCAACGAGCGCCACCACTCGGTAGCGGTCGCCTGCACGCGTGGGATCAAGCTCGATCCTATCAGGACCCGCATCCACCACATGAATATCCAGCCGGCGCAACTGGAAGACCTCAGTGCCGCATACGTGCGCTGCCGGAAACTGGGATTCCGGATCGCCAACAGTGTAGGCCAGCACCCGAATGACCGGGAGATATCGTTTTATGTGGTCACGCCCTCGGGTTTCCACCTGGAGTACGGCTGGGCGCCAATCGCCGTGGATGAAGCCAGCTGGGCCGAGGGTTTTCACCACGGTATCAGCGTCTGGGGCCATGCGCCGCAGGATATTAATTTCAGGGACAGGTTGGGTGAGCTGGCCAGCGGCCTGCGCTCGCTTGTCCGCACCGAATACACGCCTTTCTGAACGATCAATCATTGGTGAGGATTTTATGGAAATACACAATTCGAACAGCGTCGACGTTGTCATCTCCGGCCTGGGCCCGACCGGGCTGACGCTCGCCCACCTGCTCGGCAAGCGGGGTATTTCGGTGGTCGTGCTCGAACGCGAACCCCGGTTTTATGGCAATGCCCGCGCGGTATACACCGACGACGAATGCATGCGCATCTTCCAGGCGGCCGGGATGGCCGACGAGCTCGCCAAGGACATGCTGCAGGATGCCATCTTCCAGTGGGTGCTGCCGGATGGCAGGGTGTTGAACCAGCTGATCCAGAAGGAGCGGCCTTATGGCTGGCCCGCCAACAACCTGTTTTACCAGCCCTACCTCGAAACCAGTATGGCCGACGCCCTGGGGCGCTACCCGAACGTCAGTGCGCGACGGGGCAGGGAGCTGACCCGATTTACACAGGACGACGGGGGCGTATCGGTGTTTCATGTTCCCAGCCAGGGGGCCCAGTTCGGCAGGCAGGCTCCGGCGGCCGGGGTCACCCCGGAACCCCAGGAGGGTGAGGAGACGATCCGCGCCAGCTACCTGGTTGCCTGTGACGGTGGCCGCAGCGTGGTGCGAGCGCAGCTCGGTATCAGCATGACCGGCAAGAGCTTCCCGAATCCGTGGATTGTGGTCGATATCAGGGAGAGGGACGGACAGGACTGCCTGCGCCACCTGCCCTACTTCAATTTTGTCTGCGACCCGGGCTGCCCGACCGTCAGTTGTCGCCAGCCGAAAGGCCACCACCGCTTCGAATTCATGCTGATGCCGGGGCAGACCAGGGAGTACATGGAAGACCCGGCGACCGTGCGCCAGTTGCTGTCCAGGTATGTCGACGTGGACAAGGTGGAGGTGCTGCGCAGCCTGGTCTACACCTTCAACGCCCTGGTCGCGGAGCAGTGGCGGGACGGGCGGGTGTTTCTTGCAGGCGACGCTGCGCATATGACGCCGCAGTTCGTCGGCCAGGGGATGAATGCGGGGGTGCGCGATGCCTATAACCTCGCCTGGAAACTCGCGGCGGTGCTGCAGTGCAGGGGGACGGACGCCCTGCTTGACACTTACCAGACGGAGCGGCGCCCGCATGCTCGGGCCATGATTGATACGTCCATCCGTATGAAAAACTATGTCTCCGTGGCCAACCCGGCATTATCGGGTTTGCGCAATCTGGCGACGCGGGTCGCCAGGATCACACCGGGACTGCGCGAGTATTTTTCCAAGGCCAAATTCAAGCCCCGCCCCCGTTACCCGGATGGGCAGTATTTTGGCTGTCCGCGCAGGCGTCGCTCGGGGCCGGAAGGCGAGCAGATTCCGCAGCCCGCCGTTATGGGGCGCGACGGCCGGCGTCAGCTTCTCGACGAGGTGCTGGGGGAGGGGTATGGTGTGATCGGTTTCGGGGTGGACCCCCGTACCCACTTGTCACCGGCGGAACTTGCCACACTGGCTAGCCTGGATGCACGCTGTGTAACCCTGTTCCCGCTGGGCGGCCGACCCCAGGGCTTTGAGGCGGTCAGAAGCGCCCCGGAGGGCCTGCCCGAATTGGAGGACTGCACCGGCGAGCTGACGGCCTGGCTGAAGAAAGCCGGGATGCACCAGGGCGCGGTTGCCGTCATCCGTCCCGACAGATTCGCCTACGCGCTGGTCGGCACAGACGAGTTGCCGCAGACGGTGCGCCAGCTTGCCGATCAGCTGGGCCTTGCCGCCGGGCGCGCGGATCGGCTGGCGGCGTGAGAGCAGCATTATGCCGACCGTTCGAAGCAAAGCCGCCGCTCCAGCGAGCGCACGGTGTTCCTGATATGAGCCTCGTGTGCCGTGAGCAGGCCATTGATATCCCTCGCCAGTGCGGCTTCCATCATCGCCACGTGCTCGCCGTGGATATCCCGGTCGCCGCGGTCCACCCGTGCGGCGATGCGGTAGCGCCGGTGCTGGTCGTAGAGAAGCGTGTAGATGCGCATCAGCCAGCGGGACTCGCACTGGCTGATCAGGGCGAGGTGGAAAGCGTTGTTGCGATCCTCCCACAGCACCGGATCCGGCTCGGCCTGCTTTTCGACTTTCTGCAGGTGGTGGAAGGCCGCCACCACCCGTGACTCCCAGTCGTCCGTCGCCCGCTCCACGCTCTCGCGCAGGGCCAGTCCCTCGATCACAATGCGCAGCTCTGTCAGCTCCCGCAATTCCCGGGCGCTGATGTCTGCCACCCGGAAGCCGCGCTGCCCCTCCACCACCACGAAGCCCTCGGCGCTGAGCCGGTGCAGGGCCTCCCGCAGGGGCGTGGCGCCAACGGCGTAGGCAGCGCGCAGCTGCTCTATCCCGAGCTTCGCCCCAGGCATGAACGCGCCCTGGATCACGTCCCTGCGCAGGCGGGCATAAGCCTGGTCACTCAGCGTGCGGTGGCCTGTTGCCGCATCGGTGGCGGTGACCCTATTGCTGTGCGCACTGGTCAGCGCGTTGGCGAGAGAGTCGGGTGTTGGGTCTGGCATCAAAGATTCCCGGGTAAAATATCGATAAAAAGCTTGAACGGGCCATAAATATATATATTATTGCGCGAGTCTATGTGAATCACTCACCGAGAGCAATGATGAACCCCGAGAAAATCCAGCAGTATGGCGACGCGCTCTACAAGGCGCTTTGCTGGCAGCGCCCCCTGCCGCCACTGACCGACAAGGAGCCCGATATCACCATCGAGGACGCCTACCGTATCTCCCAGGTATTGCTGGCGCGCCGCCTCGATGCGGGCGAGCGGGTAGTGGGTAAGAAAATAGGCGTCACCAGTAAGCCGGTGCAGGACATGCTCGGTGTATTCCAGCCCGATTTTGGCTTCCTGACTGACACGATGGAGTGCCCGGACGGCGCCGATATTCCCATTGCCGGCCACCTGATCCAGCCCAGGGCCGAGGGTGAGATTGCCTTCCGCCTGCGCAAGGACCTGCAGGGGCCGGGCGTGACAGAGCAGGATGTACTCGATGCCACCGCCACCATCATGCCCTGCTTCGAGATCGTCGATTCACGCATCGTCGACTGGAAAATCAAGATCCAGGACACGGTGGCGGACAATGCCTCCTGCGGTGTCTATGTCTTAGGTCGCAACGAGGTGGACCCGCGGGATTTTGACCTGCCGTCGCTGAAGATGACGATCTACAAGAACGGTGAACGCCACTCGGAAGGGCTGGGCAGCGCGGTGCAGGGCAATCCGCTGACGGCGGTTGCCTGGCTGGCCAATACGCTGGGTGAATTTGGTATCCCGTTCAAGGCCGGTGAGGTGATTCTGTCGGGCTCGCTGGCACCGCTGATCCCGGTGGTGGCGGGGGATGAGATGTCGCTGGAGATCGAGGGTGTTGGCGGGTGTAGTTGTCGGTTTGTGTAACAGTTACTTTGTGCCCTGGTGTTAGATGCACACAAGTTCGAACTACTGAAGTGGAATTTGAGTGCTGCTCCGAAGTCTTGACCTCAACTATCCTGTAGCTGTGCCGGCTAAAACAAGAATTGTTTCTGGCAACCACGTTGAAACGTAAATCAGCAAAGAAACGAGAGCGCGAAATATGAGCAAAAAAGTAAAAGCCGCGATTATCGGCCCGGGTAATATCGGCACCGACCTGCTGATGAAGGCCATGCGCAGTGAATTCATCGAGCCGGTGTGGATGGTGGGCGTGGAGGCCGAATCGCCCGGCCTCAGGCGTGCCAAAGAAATGGGCCTCAAAACTACGGCAGATGGTGTCGACGGCATGCTACCCAGTATGAAGGCCGACGGCGTACAGATCTGCTTCGACGCCACTTCCGCCTACGTGCACGCCGAAAACAGCCGCAAGGTCAACGAGCAGGGCGCGGTCATGATTGATCTCACGCCAGCCGCTATCGGGCCCTTCTGCGTGCCCCCGGTAAACCTCGCTGAGGCAGTGGCTGCGCGCGCCATGAACGTGAACATGGTGACCTGCGGCGGCCAGGCGACGATACCGCTGGTGGCGGCGGTGAGTCGGGTGCAGGCCGTGTCCTATGGCGAGATCGTGGCCACGGTCAGCAGCAAGTCGGCGGGGCCGGGCACCCGCAAGAATATCGACGAATTCACCCGCACGACCGCCAGCGGCATCGAGCGGGTGGGCGGGGCCGCCAGCGGCAAGGCGATTATCGTCATCAACCCGGCTGAGCCGCCGTTGATCATGCGCGACACGGTGCACTGCCTGACGGTGGATGAACCGGACCAGGAGGCGATTACCCGCTCTGTGCTGGCGATGATAGCGGAGGTGCAGCAGTACGTGCCCGGTTACACCCTGAAGAACGGCCCCGTGTTTGACGGCAAGCGGGTATCGATCTACATGGAGGTCGAGGGCCTGGGGGATTTTCTGCCGAAGTACGCGGGCAACCTCGATATCATGACCGCGGCGGGGCTGCGCACCGCGGAGTTGTACGCCCGGGAAATACTCGCCGGGAATTTTGTACCGAACGCGGCCTGAGAACGGTACCGCAGTCTCGTGCCGTGACAGCGAATTGAAAGAGAGCTGAAACTATGGATCTTAAAGGCAAGAAAATCACCGTCCACGATATGTGCCTGCGCGACGGCATGCACCCCAAGCGGCACCAGATCACCGTAGCGCAAATGGTGGATATAGCAAAGGCGATGGACGAGGCGGGCATCCCGCTGATCGAGGTCACCCACGGCGATGGCCTCGGCGGCGCCAGCGTGAACTATGGCTTCCCGGCGGCGACGGACGAGGAGTATCTCACCGCCGTCTGCAAGGAGATGAAGAACACAAAAGTGTCGGCCCTGCTGCTACCGGGCATCGGTACCGTGGATCACCTTAAAATGGCGGTGGACTGCGGCATATCCACGATCCGTATCGCCACCCACTGCACCGAGGCAGACGTGTCGGAGCAGCACCTGACCATGGCGTCGCAGATCAAGGGGCTGGACCGGGTCGGCTTCCTGATGATGGCTCATATGATCGAGGCCGAGGAGTTGGTCACCCAGTTGAAGCTGATGGAGGGGTTCGGCGCCAACTGCGTGTACATCACCGATTCGGCCGGGTACATGTTGCCCGATGATGTCAGCAGTCGCGTCGCCCTGGCCCGGGCGGAACTCAGGCCCGAGACCGAACTGGGCTTTCACGGCCATCACAATATGGCGATGGGTATCGCCAACTCGCTGGCGGCGGTGGAGGCGGGCGCCAACCGCATCGATGGCTCGCTGGCCGGCCTTGGTGCGGGCGCCGGCAATACGCCGCTGGAAGTGTTTGTCGCCGTGTGCGAGCGCATGGGCGTGGAGACCGGGGTGGACCTGTTCAAGGCCATGGATATCGCCGAGGACAAGATCGTGCCGATGATGGATCACCTGGTGCGGGTCGACCGCGATGCGCTCACCCTGGGATACGCCGGGGTCTACTCGTCATTCCTGCTGTTCGCCAAGCGCAGCGCCCAGAAATACAACCTCTCTTCCCGGGATATCCTGGTGGAACTGGGCCGGCGCCGCACGGTGGGTGGCCAGGAAGACATGATTGAGGATCTGGCGCTGGATATGGCCCGGGCCCGGGGCACGATTTAGCCGGGCTGCTTCGTGATCAGTCGCGCTCATGGACTTCAATGGTGGCATGCACCACGTTGAGGTGTGCGGGGATCAAGGAGCGATAGTGGCCGGGCGTGGCTGGCCTGCTGCTGACGATGACAAGTTCCGCGGCGTAGATTTCGTGACCTATCATCCAGTAGTGCAGATCGGTGACCCGATGGTCACCGTCGGCTTCTATTGACTCCCGCAGTCGTTTCGCCAGGTGATCATCAGCCTGTCGGTCGAGCAACACCCTGGCGGTATCGCGGATCAGTCCGTAGGACCAGCGGGCGACCAGGATGGCCCCCATGATGCCGATGACCGGATCCAGCCAACTCGCGCCAAAATACTTGCCCGCCAGCAGCGCTACGATGGCCAGCACTGAGGTGAGCGCGTCGGCAAGCACATGCAGGTAGGCAGCCCGCAGGTTGTGGTCGTGATGTGCTTCGTGTTCGCTTTCATGCTCATGCTCATGCTCATGTTCATGATTGCTCCCGGTTTGGTGGGCGTGGCCATACCCGTGTTCGTGCGGCGTCGACATGAGTATCCAGGCGCAGGCGGCATTCACCACCAGGCCCACGTTCGCCACCAGCAGGGCGTGGTCGAAGTCGATCACCAGCGGATGGATCAGGCGATCAACACTCTCGGTGACCATCAGCAGGGCGAATCCCAGTAACAGTACCGCGCTGGTGAACCCCGCCAGGCTGTTGATTTTGCCTACACCAAAAACGAACCCCCTGTCGTGCGCCAGGCGGCGGGAGACGACGTAGGCCAGTACCGCGATACCCAGCGCCGCCGCATGGGAGGCCATATGCAGGCCATCGGCCAGCAGGGCCATGGAACCGTAAACCAGCCCGGCGATGATCTCCACCACCATCATGGCTGCAGTGATGCCGACTACCAGCAGCGTACGCGCTTCCCCGGCCCGCTTCTGGTCCTGGTCGAATACGTGGTCATGTCGCCATGCGTTCAATGGATCACCGCGTGCGTCTTTGCCACCGCTCATCGCCTAGGCCTTATGGTTGCGCGCGGGTCCCTGCCAGCGCTTGACCGTGCCGCAGTCCAGGCCGAACAGGTCGAGCACGCGGCCCACGGTGTGATTGATAATGTCATCGACACTCTGCGGATGATTGTAAAAAGCCGGCGCCGGCGGGCAGATCACCGCACCCATGGTAGCCGCTTCGTGCAGTAACCGGGTGTGACCGACGTGCATGGGCGATTCCCTGGGCACCAGCACCAGGCGGCGGCGCTCCTTGAGGGTGACGTCGGCAGCGCGTACGATCAAATTGTCAGCGTAGGAATTTACCACGCCGGACAGCGTCTTCATGGAGCAGGGGATGATGACCATGCCGTCCATCCCGCACGAGCCGCTGCTGATCGAGGCGGCAAGGTCGTTGTCGCTGTGGACAACGTCGGCCAGGGCCTCAACCGCCTTCGGCTGCCAGTCGGTTTCCAGTGCGATGTTGAGCTTGCCCCCATTGCTCACCACGAGGTGTGATTCCACCTCCGGCAGCGTTCGCAGCATTTCAAGCAGGCGGATACCGTAAATCACGCCGCTGGCACCAGTGATACCTACAGTCAGTCGCATGCCGAGCTCTACCCCTGAAATGACTCGCGGAGTGGGTTAAACAAGGTTTTTTGCTCCGGGCGCGAGTCAGTATCCCGATGCGACCGATAGTAGCGCATCGCGGATGGCGCGTGCCAGTCCGGCAGCAGGTCTGCCTGGCGGTACGTTATACGGCTGTGCCGGTCGGACTATTGCGGTATATTCCTGCTGGCGGTGATGCATCGATCCGGCCCGGGCCGCTTGCCTGGTGATCACTTCAGGCGTAATCCTCTTTTTGGAGCAAGAACCAATGAATAGATTTCTCAAGGTGATCGTGGCGCCGCCCGTCATGCTGTTCCGGGCCATTGGCCTGCGTTGGCTGATGGCCCCGGCGGGTGTCGCTACCGGGGCCGGGCGGTCCGCGACATAGTGCAAGCGTGTGATGGGCGTTAACCCGTTCTTACCTGAACCGTTCCTTGGGCATTGTCGATGACCAGGCACACGCGCCAGATTTTACACGTGTTGTTGCCGGCAGCGGCCGTCGGCATATTCTGCCTGGCCATCTGGGTCATCGCCCGGGAAGTGCATGCCATCTCCCTGCGGGATGTGGTCGAGGAATTTCGCTCCCTGTCTCCGGCGGTATTGGCCGGCAGCAGCCTGCTCGCCCTCGCCAGCTATGGCATCCTGACGCTATATGATTACCTTGCCCTGCAGTATGTGGGTGCCGGGCTGCGCTACCTGCGGGTGGCGCCGGTGTCATTCTCGGCCTTTGCAATCGGCCACAATGTCGGCCTGTCCTCGCTGTCGGGCGGGGCGATACGGTATCGGGCCTACAGTCTCGCGGGCCTGTCGGCGGCACGCATTGCACTGGTTGTGGGTTTCATCCCGCTGACCTACGGTCTGGGTGCGGCAATATTGCTTGGGGTCACGCTGTTGCTCGACCCGGCGGCCCTGACGGCCCTGCCGCTGGGCAAGGCCTGGTTGCAGTCACTCGGGGTGCTCCTGCTCGTTGTGCCGCTGCTGTATGTTGGCTGGAACGCGCTCCGGCGCACACCGGTGACGATCGGGGCCTGGATGTTGACACCGCCGGGCGCGCGGCTGGGGCTATGCCAGTGCCTGCTGGGCAGTGCTGACCTGGTATTGGCCTCCCTGGTGCTTTACGTGCTGGTGCACGGCGCCAGCGATATCAGCTTCCTGCCCTTCCTCGGGGCGTATCTGCTCGCGATGGTGGCCGGGGTGGTCAGCAATGTGCCAGGCGCGGTCGGGGTGTTCGAGTCAGCCATGCTGCTGTTATTGCCGGATATCCCGGTTGCGATCCTGCTTGGATCCATCCTGGCCTACCGCCTGATTTATTACCTGGTTCCGTTGTTGCTGGCCCTGATGCTGGTTGTTGCCCACGAAGTCGTGGAGCACAGGGCGAAGCTACAGCAACTGTCCCTCGCGGGCATGGCCTGGGGTACGCGGGTTGTTCCCCAGGTGATTGGTGCGACCGTATTCTTTGTCGGTACCTATTTGCTGGTCGGGGCCGCGATTCCGTTTACGCCACTGGAGCACGGCCTGTTCGGTAGCCTGGTCCCGATTCCCCTGCTGGAACTGGCCCATCTGCTGAGCAGCGCGATAGGCGTCGGTCTGCTGTTGCTGGCTCGCGGGCTCTTCCGACGCCTGCATGGCGCCTATAGCGCCACAGTGATCCTGCTGGCGGTGGGCTCGGTGATGATGTTCATTCACCGCGACAGCATGCTGCAGTCGGCGCTGTTGTTGTTGATACTGATGCTGACCTGGCTGTCACGCGCCGAGTTTTACCGTGGCCGCGGACTGCTGGACCAGCGTTTCGATACCAGCTGGGTGCTCAGTATTGTGCTGGTGCTGGTGGCGGCGTTCGGGCTCGGGATTTTCGTGCATCGCCATGTCGAGTATTCCGATCAGCTCTGGTGGCAATTCGCACTGGATGGCGATGCGCCGCGCATGTTGCGTGCCAGTGTGCTGGTGCTGGTAATAGCCGGCGTCTTTGCCGTGCTGCGGCTGATCCGGGGTCATCCCCGCCCCGGGCCGTCCGTCGGTACCGACGAGTTAGCCCGGGCCCGGGCCATCGTGGCGAGTTCGCCCCGCAGCGATGCCAACCTTGCGCTGCTGGGGGACAAGCGCTTTTTGTTCCACCCCGCGGACGATGCGGTACTGATGTACCAGGGTAGTGGTCGCAGTTTCATAGCCATGGGCGATCCGCTGGGCAATGCGGCGCGATTCGAGGAACTGGCCTGGAGCTTCCGCGAGCTCTGCGACGTCAATAATACCCGCTGCGTATTTTACGAGGTCGCCGATAGTTGCCTGCCCGTGTATATCGACCTTGGCCTGTCGTTTTCCAAGCTGGGAGAGGAGGCGCGGGTCGATCTGAGGGAATTCGACCTAGAGGGAAGCAAGCGGGCTGCGCTGCGGCATGCACTCAACCGGTCGAAGCGCGACGGCATCGAGTTTGCGATTGTGCCGGCGGTCGGCGTGCCGGGCATAATCGACGAGCTCAAACAGGTTTCTGATGACTGGCTGCAGGTAAAGGGCGGGCGCGAGAAGGGCTTTTCGCTGGGCTGCTTCGACGCCGCCTACCTGGCGAACTTCGATTGTGCGGTGATGCGTGTCGATAACCGCATTGTCGCCTTTGCCAATCTCTGGCAGGGTGCCGGGAGGGAAGAATTATCGGTCGACCTGATGCGGTTCGGCGAGACCGCCCCCGGCAGTGTCATGGACGCGCTTTTTACCGAGGTGATGCTCTGGGGGCGCGAGCAGGGGTACGCCTGGTTCAGCCTGGGCATGGCCCCGCTGGCCGGGCTGGACCAGCGATCTTTGTCACCGGCCTGGAACAAGCTGGGTAACCTGGCGTATCGCTACGGTGAGCATTTCTACAACTTCGAAGGGCTGCGGCAGTACAAGCAGAAGTTTGAGCCCGAATGGTCACCCCGCTACCTGGCCTGTAGAGGCGGGCTCGACCTGCCTGCGGTCCTGTATGACGCAGCGGTGCTGATCGCCGGCGGTGTGAAGGGGATTTTTCCCGACTAATCGGGTGAGTCATTCGCCGGCGACCGCCGCACTGGAGGCAGAGCGGGCGCCGGCCCCTCGCTTTAGATTCAAGCAATTGATATTAAATAAGATTTACCTGACTCCAGGAGTGAATCGCCGCCCCGCGAAGCGACTCTCGGACCGGGGGTGCCGCGGGGCAATGAAGTGCTGCCGCCAGGTGGGTGCGCCGGCGCTGTCGGTTCATATAGGTGGAAAATACCCGATGCGGGGTTATACTAATCCGGCTTTCTTCATCCACATAAAGGAAATAACAATGGAGTACAACGCAGATTCACACAGTTTGAAGTGTCCCAAGTGCCATCACGGCATGGAGGAGGTCGCCCACGGTGAAGTTGTTATCGATCGTTGCTCCCATTGCAAGGGGCTGTGGTTTGATCTGGGCGAAGCCGAGCAGTTGCGGAGCATCAAGGGAAGCGAGACTGTGGATATCGGTGATGCCACCGAGGGTTGGAAGTGGGACAGCCATGCGGACATTGATTGCCCCCATTGTGGCAAACGGATGGAAAAGGGCCACGATCCCAAGCAAAAGCACATCTGGTTTGAGGTGTGCTCCGATCACGGGATGTTTATGGATGCCGGTGAATTCAAGGATTTCAAGGAAGAGTCGGTGCTGGACTTTTTCCGCAGCCTGATCAAGGGCCGCCGGGATGTCGTCGCTCCCTGACACCGCTCCTGCAAACACTGTCGGCCACCCTGGCGGGGCTACTGCCCCCGGGTGACGGGCAGGTACCCATCCCCGCTTCGGTAGCCGCCCAAACCTTTCAGTCCGGATCAGGCCGGTTTCTCGTCGGCAGTTTGCGAGGTGCCGGGTGGTGTGGAAATGTTCAGGGGATTTAGCGCCTCTTCGCCGCGAACATGTTGGATAACCCGGTACAACATGCCGGAGGCGGATCCGTACAGCAAAGCATTCGTCACCATGTTTTCCATGTCTACTGAATGCGCAGCCTGAAGGAGTTTTGCGAAGGTATTCCTGAAGTTTTCCGAGTGCCGTGTTCGAATGTCCGTGCCGTAAAATATTTCCTTCAGCTGGTGGGCATCATCCCGGTTATTCATGGCGAGGCTCAGCATTTTGCGCACAAACCAGGCGGTGTCACCGCTGCTGGCGATGGCGCGCTGCTCGGTGAACTCTTCACCGCTGATCTCGCCGGTCCCGGTGGGACCGCATACCGACATATAGTGAAATCCGGCGATGGTGCCCAACTGGTCCTGGATCAAACCGAGCAGTTTGAAGTAGCTGTCCCTGCGAGCATGCATTTCATGCCTGCGGGCGCTTTCCTCCTGCAGTGTCACGGCCTTGGTATTGGCAGTAATTTCCTTTTGCTGCATGAAATGGCCTATCACCAGCCATAAGAAAGCGAGCGGGGCGAAGGCGCCTTCCAGGAAACTGCCGATATCTGCGGTGGGCAGGTGGATAAAATTGTCCCAGCCGACGATCGCCAGCAGGTAGGCCATTCCGGCGCCAATCCAGCAAACGGTCACTCCGAGCCCGAAGATGACCCGCCAGTCGAGCGTGAAGGTGGATGGTTGTTCTGACATGCACTGCGTCCATGGATGGCCGACGGAATGCCGACAGCCCGGTCAGTTATACCCTGATTCCCGCAGGGAGCGAGCCTTTCGCTGCAAAGCTAGCATAGAATTTGCAGTCCCGATACCGGCGGGCCACGCCCTGGGACACGGGCCTCAGCCGCCATACACCGGCTCGGCGGGAAGCCCGTGTGGGACCCGGGGCTGTCTTTTCATAGTGTCATTTTCCTGCTATAGCCACTTCTTTCGTTTGAAATATACGAGCAGCACGGTGGGTATGGTAAGAAATACCAGCCACAGGGCAGGGTAGGCCCAGTGCATTTTCAGCTCGGGCATGTAGTCAAAGTTCATGCCGTAAATGCCGGTCAGGAATGTCATGGGAATGAAAATGGAGGCGAAAACCGTCAGTACTTTCATTACCTCGTTCATCTTGTTGCTGACGCTGGAGATGTAGATATCCAGAAGTCCGGAGATGACATCCCGGTGCAGCTCGATCGACTCGATGATACGCATTGCATGGTCCGACACGTCCCGCAGGTAGATGTGGGTTCGCTCATCAATCAGCCTGGATTCGCTGCGCAGCATTTCATTGATCAGCTCCCGTATCGGGGAGACGTAGCGCCTGACACCGACGATCTCCCGCTTCAGGCGCTGGATACCATTAAGGGTGGCGCTGCTGGGCTCACCCGCCAGGAGTTGGTCCTCGAGCGCGGTAATGGACTCGTCCAGTGAGTCGATAAGGATGAAATTCTGGTCGATGATCGCGTCGAGGATAGAGTAGGTCAGGAAGTCCGCACCCATACTTCGGAACCGCCCCTTGCTGGTTCGTATTCTCTGGACGACCGGCTCAAACAGGCCGTCTTTTTTTTCCTTGAAGGCGAATACGACTTTCTCCAGGACCAGCAGGCTGATCTGTTCATAGCTGACTGTGAACTTCTCGCCGACGGACATCATGCCTTTGAGGACGATATAGAGGTAGTTGTCATACTCCTCAAATTTCGGTCTCTGGTGGGTATTCAGTATGTCTTCGAGTACCAGTTGGTGAATGCCGAACATAGCCCCGATCTGCTCTATGACCTCGACCCTGGCCAGGCCCTCGACGATCACCCAGGTGACGTTTTCGCTGTCCCGGTAGGGGAGTAACTGCTCGATCGACTCCACCCGGGATTCACTCACGGATTCCTTCGAGTAATCGATAACCGAGATGCAGGTTTCATCGACCAGTACCGGGCCGACATGCACCAGCGAACCCGGAGGCAACCCGCTCTTGTGGGATGCGTGGCCGCGCGACTTGAACCTGTTGCTCATGATTTTTCCTTGTGGCCGCCGAACTCTGCCCGCATCGCCGACAGTACCCTGTTGGCGAAATCGCCCTCGCCCCGTGAGGAGAAACGCTGAAACAGGGCGGCACTCAGCACCGGCACCGGCACGGATTCGTCGATGGCGGCATCGAGGGTCCAGCGCCCCTCGCCCGAGTCCGAGACGCGCCCGGCGTAGGATTCGAGGGCGGGTTGCGCCAGCAGGGCGTGGGCAGTCAAATCCAGTAGCCAGGAACTGACCACGCTGCCGCGGCGCCACAGCTCGGCAATCTCCCCGAGGTCGAAATCATAGCGATAGTGTTCGGGATGCCGCAGCGGCGAGGTCTCCGCGTCGTGCTGCTGCTCGGTGGAGCCGACATTGGCGTGGCGCAGAATGTTGAATCCCTCGGCGTACGCCGCCATCAGTCCATACTCGATGCCATTGTGCACCATCTTGACGAAATGGCCGGCACCGGCGGGGCCGCAGTGGAGGTAACCGTGGTCGGCGGTGCTGTGCTTTTTGTCGCGATCCGGTGTGGGGGCGGCGCTGGTCGTGGCCGGGGCCAGCGCGGCAAACACCGGTTGCAGGCGTTGCACCGCGTCGACTTCGCCACCAATCATCTGGCAGTAGCCCCGTTCGAGACCCCAGATACCCCCGCTGGTGCCGACGTCGACATAATGCAGCCCGAGAGCTGATAGTTGCTCTGCCCGGCGAATATCGTCGATATAGTGCGAGTTACCACCGTCGATGACCGTGTCGCCCCGGTCCAGCTGCGGAATAAGCTGCTCGATAGTGTCGTCGACCACGGCCGCTGGCACCATCAGCCACAGGGCGCGGGGTGGCGTAAGTTTCGCGCACAGTTCACTCAGCGATCTCGCCCCGGCGGCCCCCTCCTGTTCCAGTGCCTCCATGGGGCCCGGCGAGCGGTTGTAAACCACACACTCGTGTCCCGCCAGCAGCAGGCGTTTCGCCATATTGGCGCCCATTCGGCCCAGGCCAATTATTCCGATTTGCATAAACTGACTCCTGCGCGGTTGCCAATGCCTGAGGGTAGCCTGCGGCCAACCCGGGCTCAAGTGCCGGTTCTCCTTGCGGGATGGATAACGGCGGAAGATTATGGTTTACACTAGCCCCCTAACGCGTCGACACCCACGTAGAGAGGAAAACCCCCATGCCCGAGAATCCGGATTACACTCCCCCCAAAGTCTGGATATGGGACAAGGCGAGCGGTGGCAAGTTCAGCAATATCAATCGTCCCGTGTCCGGCGCCACGAAGGAGCAGGCGCTTCCCGTGGGGGAACACCCCTTGCAGCTTTACTCGCTGGCAACGCCGAACGGCGTAAAGGTAACCATCATGCTCGAGGAATTGCTCGAGCTGGGAAAACAGGGCGCCGAGTATGACGCCTACCTGATCAATATTGGCGAAGGCGACCAGTTCGGCAGCGACTTTGTCGCCATCAACCCCAACTCAAAGATACCCGCGCTGTTGGATCGCAGCACCGTGCCACCCACCCGGGTGTTTGAATCCGGCGCCATTCTCATCTACCTTGCGGAAAAGTTCGACGCGTTTTACCCCAGGGACCTGTCGGCGCGGGCCGAGTGCCTGTCCTGGCTGATGTGGCAGATGGGCAGCGCGCCCTATCTCGGCGGTGGCTTCGGGCATTTTTACGCGTACGCGCCGGAGAAATTCGAGTATCCGATCAATCGCTATGCCATGGAGGTCAAGCGCCAGCTGGACGTGCTGGACCGCAACCTCTCGACCCGGCGGTTCCTGTGCGGAGATGACTACACCATCGCCGATATCGCAACCTGCCCCTGGTATGGCGCCCTGGTGCTGCACAATCTCTACGAGGCAGCGGAATTTCTCGATGTCGCCGCCTACACCCATGTGGCGCGCTGGGCGCGCGAGATCGAACAGCGTCCTGCGGTACAGCGCGGCCGCCGGGTCAACCGCACCTGGGGGCCGGAAGAACTGCGGGTACCCGAGCGTCACTCGGCCGCTGACTTCTCCCGCTCTGCTTCCTAGTTCCCGTCGGGCTGGCTGTATTACAGCCGCCTGGACGATCACAGAATCCGGCGCGCACGGCAGATCGGCAATTCTTGGGCTAGACTGTAGTTCCGCCACCACGGAGGAACCGGCATGTTACTGGCATTGATTCTGTACCTGGTCCTGCTGACTGCGGTCCTGTACCGCAGGCCCTCGCTACTCACGGGGTCCATCATTCTCGTCGCGGGTAGCGTGGTGGGCATTTTCCTGAACGGTGGTATGTGGCTGGTCCTGTTGGCGACCGTGTTGGCAGCGGTCGCATTCAATGTGCCGGAGCTGCGCCGTCAGTTAATCTCCGGGCCTGTATACCGATTGCTGCGCAAGGCCATGCCTCCCATGAGCACCACCGAGCGGGAAGCGCTGGAGGCAGGCACCACCTGGTGGGAAGCCGACCTGTTCAGCGGCGCGCCGGACTGGCAGCGGTTCAAGGCGATCAAGCTGCCAGGTCTCAGCGAGCGGGAGCAATCTTTTCTCGATAACGAGGTGGAAAGCCTGTGCCGCCTGATCGACGACTGGGAGGTCCACCAACGCCAGGACCTGTCACCCGAGACCTGGGACTATATGCGTAAACACGGCTTCTTCGGCCTGATTATTCCCGAGGAATTCGGTGGCCTGGATTTCAGCCCCTATGCCCAGAGCCGGGTAGTCAGCAAGATCGCCAGCCGATCCATCGCCGCGGCGGTGACCGCCATGGTGCCAAACTCGCTGGGCCCGGGCGAGTTGCTGGTCAAATACGGCACTGCTGAGCAGAAAGAGCGCTGGTTGCCGGGCCTGGCCGACGGCTCGGAGTTACCCTGCTTTGGCCTGACCGGGCCCGAAGCGGGATCGGATGCGGGCGCCATTCCCGATATCGGCCTGGTCTGCCGTGGCGAGTTCGAGGGCCAGCAGGTGCTGGGACTGAAACTCACGTTCAGCAAACGCTGGATTACGCTGGCCCCGGTTGCCACCGTGGTGGGCCTGGCGTTTCAGTTGCGCGATCCCGAGGGCCTGCTCGGTGACCCCGATACGGTGGACTACGGCATTACCTGCGCATTGTTGCCCGCGGATCACCCCGGGGTGGAGATAGGTAGCCGCCACGATCCCGGTACGCCGTTCATGAATGGCCCGATAAAGGGTGAGGACGTATTTATTCCCATCGACTGGATAATCGGTGGCCCGGCCATGGCGGGCAAAGGTTGGCGCATGCTGATCGAGTGCCTGGGCGCTGGCCGCGGTGTCTCGCTGCCGGCGCTGGCGACAGCCAGTGCCGAGATGTGTTACCTGACGGTCGGTGCGTTCGCGCGTATCCGTCGCCAGTTCAATATGGAGGTGGGAAAATTCGAGGGAGTACAGCAGGCCACGGCCGAAATCGCCGCCGGCGCGTATGCCCTGGAGGCCATGCGGCAGCTGGTCACGCGGGGCCTGGAAGACGGGCCGCCCTCAGTGTTGACGGCCATGGCCAAATACCACGCCACCGAGCGCATGCGCGAGCTGGTCAACCACGGCATGGATGTAGTGAGCGGCCGGGCCATTCAGCTGGGGCCGCGCAATTTCATGGCGGCGGCCTACCACGCCCTGCCGGTCGCCATTACCGTGGAGGGGGCCAACATCCTGACCCGTTCCCTTATGATCTTCGGCCAGGGCGCGATGCGTTGCCATCCCTACCTGTTCGATGAGCTGCAAACCCTGCAAATGGAAAACGAGGAGCGGGGCCTGGACGCGTTTGATCCGCTGTTGCAACAGCACCTGGGTCACCTGTTTGGCAACCTGGCGCGGCTGGTGTGGTTTGCCGTGGGGGGCAGCCGCTCCAGCCCCGTGCCGGCGGATGCCACGGCATTCAGCCGGGGATGGTACCGGCGTATCAATCGGCTCAGTGCCGCCCTGGCCTGTTGCGCGGATGTGGCACTGGGCGTATTGGGCGGTGACCTGAAGCGACGCGAATTGCTGTCGGCGCGGCTGGGCGATGTACACAGTGAGTTGTTTATCGCCTGCAGTATTCTCAAGTTCCACGACAGTGGTACCGCCAGTGCGGCGGCGACCTTGCATGCTGGCTACGCGGTGCAGCGCTCACTTCATGGTGCCCAGCAGGCGCTGCTGGCATTCCTGGAAAATTTCCCCCTGCGCTGGCTGGGATGCTGCCTTCGCCTGGTCTGTATGCCGCCCGGCTGCAAGCTCAGGGAACCGGATGACGATGCGGTCCGTAAACTGGGTGAACTGATCATGGAGCCCTACCCGGTTCGCACCGCGCTCGCCGGCTATGTCTTCATGAGCGATGTGCCGGGGGAGGCCACCGGCCGTCTGGAGACGACTTACCAGATGCTGCTGAGGGTCGACAAGCCCTGGCAGGCGTTCTGCCGCGCTCGCAGCAAGGGCGAGATCGGTGCCGATTCCCTGGGCGCGGCATTACAGGAGGCGGCTGAGAAGGGCATCATCGGTGCCGAGGATGTCCAGCCGCTCACCGACTACGATGCGCGCCGTTACGATTGTCTGCTGACGGATCAGTTCGCGGAACTGTGACCACCAGGTTCCCGGCGCCAGGCCGCCCCTGAGTGCCAGGGAACTTTGGCCAGCAGGCGTTATCAAATCAGGTAACTGCACAATATAGCCGCGTCACCGCGCTGGTTTTGTGTGTTGCCCGCAGGCACTGTTGACCACTTGCGCGGCGCCGGCCTTGTTGTGTCGCTTTGACATAGCCGAACACCGCGGCAAGGAGGAAGCGCCATGCTTGCGAATCACCCTGCAATTGATATGTACCCCGTCCATCGCGTGCCCGCCAGTCGCCCTTTCATCTGGCTTGGCGAAGGCTGGCGTGATATGCACCATCATCGCGGTGCAAGTTATGCGTATGGTGCCCTGGTGACTGGTCTGGGTATGCTGATCCTGGCCTATTCGCGCCACCCGCTTTACCTCGCCGCGACCACTGCGGCATTCCTGATGGTCGGGCCTCTGATAGCTGCCGGCCTGTGCGAATTGTCGCGGTGCCGCGATCACGGTGAAAGTACCAGTTTTGCGGCGTCCTTACAGGGACTGCGTTCCAATCGCGGCAACCTGCTCGCGTTCGCCGGCGTACTCCTGTTTTTGGCTCTCGCCTGGTTCACGTTGTGCGCCCTGTTCCTGTATGTTAAGACGGGCAGCGTCGGTCCCGCTATCGGCGATACCGTCTGGGGCGATGTCATGACCCATTTGAGCAGTGCACAGGTGGCCGCCTACATGCTCGCTTTTGCGCTGTTGTGCCTGGTTGTTTATGCTGTGTCAGTGGTCACGGTGCCCATGATTATTGATCGTCATGTCGATGTCGGCACGGCGATACGCATGAGCTTGCGGGTAACAGAGAAGGACTTTCCCGCTATGCTCGTCTGGGCGGGCCTGATCCTCTTCCTGGTGCTGTTCGGCTTTGCCACCTGGCTGCTGGGAATGATTGTCATACTGCCGCTGCTGGGCCACGCGACCTGGCATGCCTATCGCGACACGGTGGAAGAAGCCTGAGACAGCCGGCCAGCGCTTATTGTCTCCCATGACCCCGGGCACAGCTCTCCCATCGGAAAAGCCTGTGCTGCCTTAGAGCCAGTCCGGGTTGACCAGCAGACTGCCGCCCTTGAGCGCCAGCACCTCGTTACAACCGTCGGCTATGAGCATGGCCCGGGCATCGCGCAGCAGTTTTTCCATCGGGTATTCCCTGGTGAGGCCATTGCCGCCGAATATCTGCAGCGCATCGCTGGCGACCTCGAACGCGGTCTGGGTGGCCGTCACCTTGGCGGCGATGGAGCCCTGCAAAGCCGGGGTCGGCGCAGTGGCGTTATAGGTGGCGACACGGCGCGCCAGGGCGCGGGCCGCTTCCACCTTGCGGTACATGTGAAACAGGCGGTATTGCACACTCTGGTGGCGAATAATGGCCTGACCGCCCTGCCTGCGTTCGTGGGCGTAGGTGTGGGCGTGCTCGAAGGCGGCCCGGGCCAGGCCGACCGCCATATTGGCCACGTGGATGTTGGCCTCCGCCAGTGTGTCGTGCACGAATTCCGCATATCCCTCCGGCCCCACCAGCAGGTGGGAGAGGGGGACTTCCACGTTATCAAAATAGATCTCTCCCTGGTTTAGCCCGCGCAAGCCGATTTTTTCCAGGGGTTTGCCTTTGCTGACGCCGGGAGCGTCCAGCGGTACGATAAGCGACACCCCCGGGTGGGTTTTGCCGTTCTCTTCCAGGTGACAGTAGAGAGCGCACACCTGTGCCACCGTGGCACCGGATACCCAGGCGGATTTCTGGCCGTTGACGATAATCCGGTCGCCCTCGATACGGGCCACGCAGTTGGGCCTGCCGTAGCTGCCGGTCGCGGCGGCGATGCTGCCGTCGGCGTCGAGTGAATCGCTGCCATGATCCGGCTCGGTAATGCCCCAGCAGCCGAGTTTGCCGTCACAGTAGTCCACCATCGCGGTATTGCCTGCCAGCGCCGAGAAAAGCCCCGGCATCTGGCTCACCAGCACCATGCCGGCGAGACCGCCTTCACCCCAGGCCAGTTCCTCCGCGGCAATCAGCAGGATGCGCTCCCGTTCCAGGGGTTCGAGTTCCTGCATGGCCTTGACGCTGAGACCCAGTCCGGCGGCCTGCCGGAGTATGTCCCACAGCGGCGAGTCCTGCGCTACGAACTCCCCGGCGGACATCCCGTCGATGCGGGCACTGGCGGGGCGCAATACGTCCACGGCGAAGCGGTGGGCGATATCCTGTACCGTCTGCTCCATATCGGACAGCGGTTCTTCCAGGCCACTCAGGGGCAGGTTGATGTAGTGGCTCATGATGTGCTCTCCAGTCAGTGGTAGTCGACGGCCCGGTACACCTGTTCCGGGTGTGATTCAAACGCTTCCACCAGGTATCGCTCCTGGGGCTTTTCCGAGGCGGTTTTGGGAATATCAGCCAGCACCTGGAAGAAATCCGGCACGCTGTGGCGATCCAGCTTGTCGCGGCACAGGGCAAACAGCGCCGCCGCATCAAAGTGGCGGCGGTCAGCGGGCACCACCGCGGCGATAACGGCTTTTTCTCCCGGTGCCATGTCCGGGCTGACGGCGAGGCCGTAGACATAGACATCGGCCACCGCGTCCGACTCGGACAGCGCTTTTTCCACGGAGGCCGGGTTGATGAAATCCCCGTTCTTGCGAATACCACCGCCCATGCGGTAGTGAAAGAACAGCCAGCCGTCTGCATCCAGGTGACCTATATCACCCATGTGTAGCCATCCCCCCGCGGTTTTTTTGGCGGTGGCCCCGGGGTTTTCGAAATAGCGGAGTTCGGGGCAGCTGCCATCGGCGTTGCGGAAGCATATCTCCCCGGCGATGCCGGGCGGGCAGGGATTCCCGTGTTGGTCCAGCACGGCCAGTTGCAGGGATGGCGGGGCCTTGCCACAGCTGCCCACGGGCCCGACTCCGGCCGGGTTGAAGCACAGGCCACCCTCGGCGGCGCCGTAAAACTCGAACAGCGCAACGTCAAACCGCCGGGCGAAGTCCTCCCAGATGGCGGCCGGCATGCCCGCGCTGAGTATGATCCGCACGGGGTTGTCGGCATCGTTCGCGCGGGGCGGTTCCGCATACAGGGCGGTGGTCATACCGCCCAGCAGGTTGAAGAAAGTGCAGCCGTAGGCGCGGGTGATGTCCCACAGGCGTGATTTGGTGAACCTGACACTGATAACACAGCGGGTACCGGCATGCAGTGCCATGCCCAGGGTGATGACCTGTGCATTGGCGTGGGTGAGTGACAGGCCGGTATAGAGCACATCGTCCCGGGTCAAACCCAGTACCGCGGGCAGGGTGGCCGCCACCGCGTAGCGGTTGTGGCTGGATATGATCGCCTTGGGGTCGCCGGTGGTGCCGGAGGTGTAAAGCAGCTGCATGGGGGCGGCGGGATCGGTGCTGTCGATCGGCAGCGTTGGTTCGGGCAGCGGGCCTGCGAGTATCGAGGCCACGCTCGGGTAGCTCGTCGGCTGCCCGCCGAGTGTGACAATCCAGCCGCCGTCGCGCCACGCGGCCTCGACTTCAGGCAGCGCATTGTCGCCGACCACGGCGCCCCGGCACCCGGCGAAGTCGAGCATGTACTGCAGCTTGGCGCCGCGGGTACGTGAGTCAATGGGTACGAAAACGGTGCCGAGGATGGATGACGCCACCATGAAGTCAACGAACTCGGGATGGTTCTGCATCACCAGGCCGAACCGGTCGCCCGCCTGCATACCCTGGTCCCGCAGCCAGGCCGCCAGGCGCTGGCCGTTGTCCCAGAGCTGCCGGTAGGTCCGGGTCTGTTCGCGCAGGGCGCCGTCTTCGTCCACATCCACGAAAGTGAGAATTTGCAGGTCGGGCGCCTGGTCGCACCAGTTGCGCACCAGGTGGGCGAGGATCGCGGGATTGCCCCCGGCCATGATCAATGCTCCCTGCGCAGGATGCTGACCACGGTCGCCGCGGCGTCGGTACCGATCATGCCGCCGCCGTTGTGGGCGAGCCCGATCCGCGCATTGGCTACCTGGCGCTGGTGCGACCGGCCCTGCAACTGCTCGGTCAGCTCGACGATCTGCGCGGCACCGGAGGCGCCTATGGGGTGCCCCTTGCGCAGCAGGCCGCCGGAGACGTTGACAGGCAGGCGGCCGCCGAGGCGGGTGCTGCCATCTTCTATCAGGGCACCGCCCTGGCCCCTGCCGCAAATGCCGAGGTATTCGTAGGCAATGATTTCGGACGGGGCGGAGGCGTCGTGCAGCTCTACCAGGCTGAGGTCGCCCGGGCCGACACCGGCGGATTCATAGGCCTTGTTGGCGGCGAATGCGCCCACCGACAGGTCGTCCGCCGTCTCGTCGTAACCTGACACCAGGGCCGAGGCAAGCACCCGCACCTTGTGGCTGAGTCCGAGTTGCCGGGCCTTGCGCTCGCTCACGACCACCAGCGCTGCGGCGCCGTCGCCGATGGGGGAGCACATGGGCAGCGTCAGTGGGTAGACGATTTCCCGGGCCGCCAACACCTCTTCGACCGACATGGCCTGCTGAAATTGCGCGCGCGGATTCATGCTGCCGTGAAACGCGTTCTTCGCGGTGACCCCGGCAAGTTGCTCGCGGGTAGTGCCGTGGGCTTTCATATGGGCGATGGTTAGCAGCGCGTAGATATCCATAAACACCGAGCGGGTCTTGCCGGCGTTGGCGACATCGACCACTTCGCCCGCTTTTGCCGCCAGGATCTTCAGTGCACCCATCACCCCCTCGGGACTTTCGGTATCCACCGCGCCGTCAAAGGCGGCAAAGCTGCGCAGTTTGTCCTCGTGGAACAGTTTTTCGAAACCGCAGACCAGGGCCACGTCGTAAGCCCCGAGACTCACCATGGCGCAGGCCTGGTGGAAAGCAGTGGACGATGTGGCGCAGGCGTTCTCCACGTTGATCACCGGGATTTTGCCGATGCCCAGCTCGCGCAGGGCCACCTGGCCGCTGATCATTTCCTGGCCCTGGACCACGCCGCCGGCGGCGTTGCCCATGTAAGCCACTTCCAGCGCTGAGCTGTCGATGTTCGCATCCGCCAGCGCCTCGCGGATGGCCTTGCCGGCCAGCCCCTTCAGGCTTATGTCCATGTGCTTGCCGAAGCGGGTCATGCCTACCCCGGCGATATACGCGTTCATCTTCATGCGGCCCGCTCCCTAGGCCACCCGGCTGAAAAAGCCGAGTGCGTGGAAAGTCTCGGCCAGCTCGCGGTGGCCGAAGGCCTGGGGCGCGGACTGGAACCCGGCCTGCCTGAGCTGGCCATTCAGCAGGCGCTGGGCGCTGTCGGCACAGATGTCGCCGGT
>JACKNN010000007.1 GCA_024234855.1 Pseudomonadales bacterium
TCCTTGGAGAGCATTGTGCAGAACGACCAAGACGATGCAGCAGCGGACATCGATCCTCTCGCCAGCATGAAGTCGCCATCCGACTTCGCCGGGCAGCAGCTTTTCATCCAGGGCGAAGACTGGCACAACAACGCGATGCTGGGTTGGACTCACTTCCCTTGGGATATCTACGCCGCCGGCTACAAGGATGCTGCGGACGCCCTGGTTGGGGCGTTGGCCGAGCGCAAGGCGTCCCTCGACAGCGTGGTCTACCCGCTAGGGAAGCTCTGCATAACCCCCGGGCAAGTCTGCTACCGGCGGCGCTGAAGAGCGGCGATCATCACGCCCATGCAGCAAACTGAACTCGGATTGAACCTGAGCACCAAGCGCACGCGCAAGCGCGAGTTTCTCGCGCAGATGGAGCGCGTAGTGCCGTGGACGGAGCTGGAGGCGTTGATCGCCCCGTACGCGCCGCAGGGCCTGCGCGGGCGTCCGCCGTTCTTGGTGAGCACGATGCTGCGCATTCACTTCATGCAGCAGTGGTTCACGCTCAGCGACCCGGCGATGGAAGAAGCGCTGCACGACGTGCCGCTGTTTCGTGAGTTCGCGGCCCTGAACTACGAGACGCGGCTGCCCGACGAGAGCACGATCCTTCGCTTTCGCCATCTGCTCGAGGAGAACAAGCTGGCAGCGCAGATCCTGCAGACGGTCAACGAGCTGCTGCAGGCCAAGGGGCTGCTGCTGAAGGCGGGCACCGTGGTCGATGCGACCCTGATCGCCGCGCCCAGCTCGACCAAGAACGCCAGTGGCGAGCGCGACCCCGAGATGCACCAGACCAAGAAGGGCAATCAGTGGCACTTCGGGATGAAGGCGCACATCGGCGTGGACGCCGACTCGGGCCTTGTGCACACCGTCCGGGGCACGGCGGCCAACGTCAATGACGTGGTCGAAGCCAACAGTTTGCTGCATGGTCAGGAGAGCGACGCCTTCGGCGATGCCGGCTACCAAGGCGCGGCCAAGCGTGCCGATGCCGACGAGGGCGTCGCCTGGCACATCGCCATGCGCCCGGGCAAGCGCCGCGCGCTGGACAAGACGCGCAAGGTCGATGCGCTGGTCGATCAGCTCGAGGCGCTGAAGGCCAGCATCCGAGCCAAGGTCGAGCATCCGTTTCGCGTCATCAAGCGCCAGTTCGGGCATCTGAAGGTGCGCTACCGAGGGCTGGCGAAGAACACGGCGCAACTGACGCTGCTCTTTGCGCTGTCGAACCTGTGGATGGTGCGCCGCAAATTGCTGGTACTGGATGGACACGTCCGCCTGAAAGTTGCGAATGCGCGCTGAAATGCGGTGCAAAGGGTGCACAACAGGTTCGAATAGCGCCATCCGGCGGCTTCGAAGGTGCCGAAACGGCCGATTCGGGCTCCCTGCAGCGTGGTCGGTACTGTGCGGGGTCAATTGTTCAGACCCTCCCTAGTGTTCTTGTATCGCCAAGGACTGGAACTCCAACTGAAATTGATCCTGCCGCTGGCCCGCCGCCTGGCTGGCAAGGAAGCGGTCGCCGATCATCAACACGGCTTGATGCCACTGTGGAACGAACTGCGCCGGCACCTCCAACAGCTCGATCCTCGCGAGGACGACAAAGAGCTAGCGGCCACTGAGGATTTCATCCGCCAACTCGATACCGTCGATCCCGGTTCCTTCGCTTTCCGGTATCCCAGGACGAAGAAGGGCGAGGTGTCGCTCCCCGAGCTGCGGCACGTCAACGTAAGGCACCTCTCAGAAGTCATGGACAGCGTGTTCATGCTGCTGGGCGGCATCTATTCCTGGCTGGGCGAGATGGATCAGAACGACGGCTACTACTGAGATTGCTGAAAGCCATTCAGCCGCGATGGCAGCCTGGGCCAGCTCACAGTCGGCGCACAGCGCCTGCAGCTTGTTGGGATAGCGCCGTGTCGCATTGATCGTGGCACAGCATCGTTGCTGCCCCTATACCCAAGGCTTCCTAAAGGCCAAAGGGCTGGGGAAGGGGCAAGGGAATGGGGCCAAGGGAAATGGCCCTACCCGAAAAGGCCAAAAGGCTCCCCCGACCGGCCACCGTCTGGGGTTCGCCATGCTCTCGCTGTTCCAACGAAAACGGCCGCCGCCTGCTTCCGGCGTGGCGCCGACACCCACTCCTCCCGCCAATCCCGGCAAAGGGCTGATGCGGCCGGAGCCGGCCGCATCGCTGCTGGCGACACCGCGCCGGCAGCGACTGCTGGAACACATCTGGCAGCGCACCTCGCTGTCGCGCCGCCAGTTCGCCACGCTGTACCTAACGCCCTTGGAACGCTACGCTGACTTGGTCCAGCAGTTCCCGGCCTCGGAATCGCATCACCATGCCTACCCAGGCGGCATGCTGGACCATGGCCTGGAGATCGTCGCCTACGCCCTGAAGCTGCGGCAGTCGCACCTGCTGCCCGCGGGCACTACACCGGAGGCGCAAGCCGCCCAGGCCGAAGCCTGGACGGCCGGCACCGCCTATGCGGCGCTGTTGCACGACATCGGCAAGGTCGCCGTCGACCTGCACGTGGAGTACGCGGACGGCACGGTCTGGCATCCCTGGCACGGCCCGTTGCGGCGGCCGTACCGCTTCCGCTACAGGAAGGAGCGCGAGTACCGGCTGCACAGCGCCGCCACGGGGCTACTCTATGCCCGGCTGCTCGATCCGGGCATCTTCGACTGGCTCGCTGGCTATCCCGATCTGTGGGCCGCGCTCCTGTACGTGCTGGCCGGCCAGTACGAGCACGCCGGCACGCTCGGCGAGCTGGTGGTGCAGGCCGACCAGGCATCGGTGGCCCAGGAACTCGGCGGCGATCCCAGCAAGGCGCTGGCTGCCCCCAAGCACGCCCTGCAGCGCAAGCTGCTCGACGGCCTGCGTTTCCTGCTGCGCGAGGAATTCAAGCTGAACCAGCCCCAGGCTTCGGACGGCTGGCTGACCCAGGATGCGTTGTGGCTGGTGAGCAAGACCGTCTCGGACAAGCTGCGCGCCCATCTGCTGCAGCAAGGCATCGACGGCATCCCGGCGAGCAACACGGCGGTGTTCAACGTGCTGCAGGATCACGGCATCGCCTTGCCCACATCGGACGGCAAGGCGATCTGGAAGGCCTCGGTCACGAGCGACGCCGGCTGGTCGCACAGCTTCACGTTCCTGAAGCTGTCGCCCGCGCTGATCTGGGAAGCAGCCGATCGGCCCGCACCGTTCGCCGGGCAGGTGCAGGTCGAGCAGGAGCCAGAAGACGCGGCGCAGCAGGTTCCCGCAGCGCCTGGTGCGGCACGCGCGGGACCAGAGCCTGCACTGTCCGGCGCGCCGCCGGTCGCACCTGTGATGATGGCCGCGGCTGCGGACAACGGCGTCGGTGCGCTGCTCGATCTGCTGGACATGGCACCTGCCACGCCGGCGTCGAACCTGATCCCGCCCGAAGCCGCCACCGGCGCGCAGGCCGGCGCCGAAGGTGATCCTCGGGGCAGCATGCCGGCAGCGATGCCGACAGCGCCGCCAGCCGCAACGCCCCGGCCACAGGCCGAGCCCTCCGGCAAAGACTTCATGGGCTGGCTGACCCAGGGCGTGCGGTCGCGAAAGCTCATCATCAACGACGCCAAAGCCTTGGTACATACCGTCGCCGGCACGGCCTACCTGGTCAGCCCTGGCGTCTTCCAGCGGTACGCGCAAGAGCATCCGCAGGTCGCGGCCATTGCCAGGCAAGAGAAGCTGGAAGCATGGCAGTGGGTGCAGAAGCGCTTCGAGAAGTTGGGCGCACATCGCAAGCAGCCCAGCGGCCTGAACATCTGGACCTGCGACGTCACCGGCCCACGCAAATCGCGGCGGCTGCACGGCTACCTGCTGGCGCGGCCCGAGGCGCTATTCGGGGAAGTGCCGCCCGATAACCCCTACCTGCGTCTCGCCAACGAGGCCCCAACGCGCGAAAATCCCGCAGTTCAAAACGATAACGATAACGACGAGCAGGAATAGTAGGCGGCCACGCCCCGGCCGGCTTTAATCCTCAGACTTGGGAGGAGCCGGCTCGGCCAGCTTGGCCTCAGTCAGGGCCATCAGGTGGGCGGAACTGCATTTCAGCGCACGGGCGATTTTGAGGATCAAGGGCAGCGTGGGGACGTGCTCGCCGCGCTCGATCTTTCCCATGTGCGAGCGCTCAATGCCGGCCAGGTGCGCCAGCGTTTCCTGGGCGACGCCCTGGCTCGTTCTCTGATCGCGAACGGCGGCCCCAAACGCGATGGCTGGTTCTGCTTCGTAGGTGGTCGTGCCGGTGGGTCGGCCTCTCTGAATTGGGCGCTTCTGCATTGGCAAAAGCGTCGAGCATTGCCCGTAGATAAACCACGTTAAACTTAACTCAACAACGCGATTGCATGTTTCATGCTCTCGCCGCCGCCATGAGTTTCTGCCCTTGGGAGGAAGTTGGATGTGACATCGATCGATGCCTCCACCGCGATCCGCGTGGCCGTGCTCGGTGAGTGGGTGCCTTCACAACTTGCCGACGTGCTGGCACTGCAGCGCGCCGAAGAGCCGGAAACCTCTGCTGCATTGGTCAGATGCGCTGCGGCCGGGCCGGCGAGCAAGTCGCTGGACGATGGCTTCGATTTCGCGCTGTCGTCCACGGACCTGGAATGGCCTGGCTGGGTGTGCGAGCCGTTGTGGCATGACATGCTCGCCGTAGCCGTGGCCAAGCGTTCACACATGCTGATCCATCGCGAAGTGCCGTGCCATGAACTGCAGAAGCAGCCTCTCATCTGTGCGCAATCTACCTGCGACGAACCGTGGCAGGCCCTAGTGCATCGGCTGATCGGCGACGCGCCGCACGAGCAGGTCGTGAGCACCTTCGACATGGCGATGACGCTGGTCGCTGCGGGATACGGCATTGCCATCGCACCTGCCACGCGGCTGGCGGGATACCAGTGCCGAGGCATCGCGGTGCGACCGCTGGCCGGCGCGCCGCCCATCGTGATGGCCTACCTGCTGCACACGTGTGCGGCCCTGACCGAACCGCAGGAGCGATTCGCGCGCCGCGTCCGCTCCGTTTCTTGAAGCCAACCGCGTCAAGGTTCCATCAGGTCTTCGGCGGTATCGGCCGTGATGGCGTCCTGCACCAGGCGCTGCACGCTGCGCCGTACCTGCACCGGAATGTCGGAGTCGTCGGGATCGTCCGCCGCGATGCTCTGCGCCGCGGTCAGACGCGCGGCCAGGTGCAGGTTCTTCGGGTTGACCGCCTCGATGGCGGCGCGCCCGCCGAGCGCGTCATAGGGCTGCAGGAGCGCGTGGTAGATGGCCCAGGTATCAAGCCCCCGCGGCACCTGTTTCAGCACGGATTGCACGAGCCTGCGCTTGAGCGGATCGAGCTGCCAGTCCGGCACCCGCTGCCCGCGGTGGCCCATGTGGATCGACAGCAGGTTGCCGGCCTGGATTTCGTAGGTAATCCAGCGGCGCGACTTGCCCGCGAGCTTGGCGTAGTCCGCCACCGAGAGGTTGTGGGGGGCCTCGAAGGTCTCCAGCACCTGCAGGCGTTCGCGCTGCACCTCCGACAGCCGAGGCCGCGCGTACTCGGGCATGCGCACGGCCGACAGTCGCTGCACCGATGCCGGCGCTGCGGGCATGTCGGGCGTCGGCGCGGTCACGATCAACTGCGGTGCCGTGAGGTCGACCACTGGCGGCTGCGCGGCCGCCTGGCCAGCGATGGTCGGCAGGCCTTGCAGCGTGATGGTCAGATGCCGGCTGGCGACCTCGACTTGGTTCTGCTCGAACAGGTCGAGCCGATCGGCCCAATCCTGCATCATCACGCGGCGCTGCTCGACGTACTCGGCATGGTTGTAGGTCGCGCTGATCTTGTCCGGATCGGCATGCGAGAGCTGGGCATCCACCCACTTCTTCGGATAGCCGAGTTCGTTGAGCGCCGTCGAAATCGTCGCGCGGATGCCGTGACCCGTGAGCTGGTCCTCATAGCCCATGCGCTTGAGCGCGCCGTTGAACGTGTTTTCGCTGACGGGATGCTTGAGGCACCAGTCGCCCGGGATGAGGTAGACCTGAGCTGGCTTGCACTGGTCCAGCAGGTGCCGAACGATCTCCTGGGCCTGCACCGACAGCGGCACGATGTACGGCGGGATATCCACCAGGCGCTTGCGCTTCTTCTTGGTGAGCAACGCACGCTGCTTGAGCCTGGCCACCGGGATGATCCACAGGCCTTGTTCGAGGTCGAACTGGTCGGGCGTGGCGAAACGCAGCTCGCCGGTGCGCACCCCGGTGAGCATCAGCAGCCGCAGGCCCAACTGCGTGTTCAGGCGGCCGCGATACTTGCGCAGCGTCTGCAGCATGATCGGCAGCTCGGGCATGCGCAGGAACGGGTTGTGATCAACTGGCGGCAGCGGCAACGCGACGACCTCCAAGTCCTTGGACGGGTTGTCGTGCATGTTCGGGATCGCCACCGTGGCATAGGTGAACAGTTGAGTGAACCATGTCCTGAGCTTCTCGGCCACTGACAGCGAGCCGCGCTTTTCCACCTTGCCGATGATGTCCAGCAGATGCGCGCGCGTGATGTCGTAGATGGTCAGGTGACGCAGCACCGGGAACACGTCTTTCTTGAACACGCGGGCGATCTGCTCCAGGCTGGTCTGCCGACCTTCCTCCAACGACAGCTTGCGATGTGTCAGCCACTGGTCGTAGACCGCCTGGAACGTGTGTTCGCCCGCCAGCACGATGGCGTGGCGCTTGCGCTTGCGTTCCGTGTGCGGATTGACGCCCTTGGCGAGCAGGTTGCGGGCTTCATCGCGAAGCTCGCGCGCCTCCTTCAGGGAGAGCGCCGGGTAGCTGCCGAAGGACATGCGATCGCGCTTGCCGCCCCAGGTGAAGCGGAAGTGCCAGGCCTTGGCGCCGTGGGCGGCGACGAAGAGGGAGAGGCCATCGGAATCGGCCAGGGTGTAGGTTTTGCCGGTCGTCTTGGCCTGGCGAACCATGAGATCTGAGAGCATGAGCCCAACTCCTAAGAAGCGAGTTGGATGCATGGTCCTGTTCGATCCCGCGCTCCTCCAGCAAGAAAGCGGAAGCGGGAAGCTCCGCTTTCCGATGTACCACTTGATGCACCGTTTTGTACCGGCCGTCAGTGGTTTTCTCTGGAAGTCACTGGATTCAGCGATGGTGAAAAAGCTGAACCGTGACAATCACTTGCGACGTTCCTCGGTCTTTTCTGGAAGTCCCTGGAAAGTCGCAGTGGAGCGGGTGATGAGAATCGAACTCCCGTATGCAGCTTGGGAAGCTGCCGTTCTACCATTGAACTACACCCGCGCAATCCCGGTGACACTGCAAAGCGCGCATAGAATAACAGAGAACCGGTCGGGTAGAAGCGGTCTTTTTCTCGAAACCCTTACCGGCAAAATAAAAAGGGGTAGCATTGCTGCAACCCCTTCATATTTTTACTAAATGGCTCCGCCTGCTGGGCTCGAACCAGCGACCCATTGATTAACAGTCAATTGCTCTACCAACTGAGCTAAGGCGGAATGGCGTTAACCAGAGGTCGCGTATATTAATGATCGAGGGGGGGCTGGTCAACCGCTATTTAAGCATGGCCGACGGATAGTGCAGACGCCCGGTTTGCGGTCGCAGGCGCGCTGTCAGGGCCCAAAAAGCTGGCCGCCAACCAGCCAGAGGGCGACGCCGGCGAGTATACCTGCCGCGAGTATCATCGCAACCAGCACGATGGCCCGGCTGCGACCCTCCGGGCGGTGAATGCCGGACGCGGTCCGGCGCCGCTGCGGGTATTGGGCGGTATCACTCGGGGTGTTCCCGTCACGCCTGTCCAGCGAATCATCCCGCCGTGGCTTTCTCGACTGGTACCAGAAATAGACGGCGCCGTGCAGCAATAAGTACACGCCAAAAGCCATCATCAGTGCGGTATTGGTATCGATCACAAAGTCACTACCGGTTAGTTTTCCACGCTCAGTGTCCCCCGGGAGCGGCTGTGGGGGGATGGCGCCGGACGCCAATCGCATGGCCGCGGGCGACAAGCTGCGGCATTGTTCCCTGGCGATGCCGGCGCCGACGTTCCGGGCTGCATTTCGCGCCCATGTGAACCATAATGGTGGGCTAATTCGCGCCAGGCAACAGGTGGCATAGTGTCCAGACCCTTCAAGGTAGAGTCCTCTTTCCAGCCCGCGGGCGACCAGCCCCAGGCGATAGCCCAACTGGTGGAGGGCATTCGCGCCGGGCTTGCCTCCCAGACACTGCTGGGGGTTACGGGCTCGGGCAAGACGTTCACCATGGCCCATGTCATCGAGCAATTGCAGCGGCCCACCATCGTCATGGCGCATAACAAGACGCTGGCGGCGCAGCTGTACGGCGAGTTCAAGGAATTCTTCCCCAACAATGCGGTGGAGTACTTCGTCTCCTACTACGACTACTACCAGCCGGAAGCCTATGTGCCGTCCTCGGATACGTATATCGAGAAGGATTCCTCGGTCAATGAACATATCGAGCAGATGCGGCTGTCTGCCACCAAGGCCCTGCTGGAGCGGGAAGACTGTCTGGTTGTAGCCACCGTCTCTGCCATTTACGGCCTGGGCGACCCCGATTCCTACTTCAAGATGGTTATCCACCTGTCCCGGGGCGAATTTATCGATCACCGCCATATCCTGCGCCAGTTGGCGGAGTTGCAGTACACCCGCAACGATGTCGACTTCCAGCGCGGTACCTACCGGGTGCGCGGCGATGTCATCGATATTTTTCCCGCGGATTCAGAGCGTGACGCGGTGCGCATCGAACTGTTCGATGAGGAGATCGACAGCATCTGCCTGTTCGACCCCCTGACCGGGGTGGTGGAGGCCAAAGTGCCGCGCATCACCATCTTTCCCAAGAGCCATTACGTGACCTCGCGGGATGTCACCCTGGGCGCGGTGGAGCATATCGAGCTGGAACTGGCGGAGCGGCTCAAACAGTTGAAAGAAAACAACAAGCTGGTCGAGGCGCAGCGGCTGGAGCAGCGCACGCGCTACGATATGGAGATGATCCGCGAGTTGGGTTACTGCACCGGCATCGAAAACTATTCGCGTTACCTGTCGGGCAGGGCGCCCGGGGAACCGCCCCCCACCCTGTTTGAGTACCTGCCGCAGAATGCGCTGGTGATTATCGATGAATCCCACGCCACCATTCCCCAGATCGGCGCCATGTACAAGGGCGACCGCTCGCGCAAGGAGACCCTGGTGGAGTTCGGCTTTCGCCTGCCCTCGGCGCTGGACAACCGCCCGCTGCGGTTCGAAGAGTGGGAGTTGCTGGTGCCCCAGGCTGTGTTCGTGTCGGCAACACCCGGCCCCTACGAGCAGGAACACGCCGGCCGCACGGTAGAACAGGTGGTACGCCCCACCGGGCTGGTGGATCCGCCGCTGGCGGTGCGGCCCGCCACCACCCAGGTCGATGACCTGCTCAAGGAGATACATGTCACCATCGAGCGCGGGGAGCGGGTGCTGGTCACCACGCTCACCAAGCGCATGTCGGAGGACCTGACCGAGTACCTGGCCGATAATGGTATCCGGGTGCGCTACCTGCACTCGGATATCGATACCGTGGAGCGGGTGGAAATCATCCGCGACCTGCGCCTCGGGGAGTTCGACGTGCTGGTGGGCATCAACCTGCTGCGAGAGGGACTGGATATGCCGGAGGTGTCGCTGGTGGCGATCCTCGACGCTGACAAGGAGGGCTTCCTGCGCTCCGAGCGCTCGCTGATCCAGACCATTGGCCGGGCGGCGCGCAATTTGAACGGCCGGGCGATTCTCTACGCCGACAGGGTGACCGGGTCGATGGAGCGGGCAATAGCGGAAACCGAGCGGCGCCGCAACCGCCAGCTGGCCTATAACGAAGCCCATGGCATCACCCCCGTCGGGGTGATCAAGTCGGTACAGGATATTATGGAAGGGGCCCGACGCATGCCCACCAAGGGCAAAACCCGGGCGGCGAAGGTGGCGGAAAACCGGCTCAGCTACAGTACCGAGCTGGCGAACCTGTCACCGGCGGCGCTCTCGCGCAAGCTCAGGCAGCTGGAAAGCCAGATGCACGAGCATGCCAAAAACCTGGAATTCGAGCAGGCGGCGGCATTGCGCGATCAACTGGCGGAAATCAAGCACCTGGCCTTCGTCAGCTGACCCCCGGCGGTTTGACTGCCGGCAGACTCAGCGTCACGCAGACGCCTTCCCCCCCCGGCAGGTTTTCAGCCTTCACCCGGCCGCGGTGAAACTCCACTATCAGGCTGACGATGTGCAGGCCCAGTCCAAGGTGTACGCCGCCGGATTCCGCTTGTCTCAGGGAAACCATGGGGTCGAACAGGTGTTCCTGCAACTCGGTCGGCAGCGGCGGCCCCTCGTTACTGATGCTCAGTTGCCACTGGTTTGCCACCGGCGCCAGCCGCAGGGTAATGCCGCCCCCGGGCGCGCTGAACGAGGCGGCGTTGTCCAGCAGCTTATCCAGCGCCTGCACGATCAGCTCGGGTACGCCCGCTACCCGGGCTTCCCCTGTGGGTACCTGAAGTGCCAGTTTGTGGTCGGGATAGATACTTCGATAGGCCTCAAACACCTCGCGCAACAGCGGTACCAGGTCCAGGTCCCTGGTAGAGTTGCCGCGAATACTCTCCTCCAGCCGGTTGGCCTCGCTCATGGCGGTGAGGATGCCGTTCAGGCGCACCAGCCCCTCGCGGGCGCGGGCGACATAGACATCCCGTTGTCCAGGCCCCGGGGCCGACTGTTCGAGATTTTCCAGCGAGGTCTGGATCACTGCGATCGGCGTGCGCAACTCGTGCGACAGCTTGCGACTCAGGGTGCGCAGGTACTCATTGTATTCCCGCAGTTGGTCCAGCAGGTCGGCGTAGTGGCGTGACAGTTCACCGATTTCGTCCCGGGCGGAACTGCGCGGAAAAGCGCCGGTATCGGGCCCCTCCGCGCTGATGGCCTGGCGCGCCGCCCGGCTCAATTTACCGATGCGCCAGGACAGCAGGCTGGCATAGCCCAGCAGGCCGAAGGCGCCTGCGCACAGGGCCAGCAGGCTGTACCCAAGCAGGCGGCTGAAGGCCTGGTCGGTCAGGGAGAGGTATTCCTCGCCGCTCTGGCGCGCCACCACCACGCCGCTCACCACGCCCGCGTGAAAAATAGGGACAGCGGCCGACAATATTGTGCGACTCGAGTAGCCGGGATCCTGGTAGCGATGGCTGGCCTCGATACCGGACAGGGCCGAGGAAATTTCCTCACCCGTCACCTGGCCGTTACCGGTGGCCACAGGCGGCAGCGCCAGCTCGCCCCGGGCCAGGATGCTGCGGTAGAGCAGGCGCAGCAGCCAGAAGGTATCGGCGTTGTCCTTGTGTTTGCCGGCGGTGGGGGTGACATCCGCAATCAGCCAGTTGTCCTTGTCCACTACCTGCAGGTGGCTGCCCTGGTTGCTGAATGGCGCCAGGGTTTGCTGCAGTGGGGCAGGGCTGTAGATCAGCCAGGGCGGTGCGAGGGTATCCAGCGGGTTGATATTGCCCAGGGTTTCAAACCTGCCGCCGGGCCGGTGACCGACGTTGACCAGGTAGAACCCCAGCCGCCCGCCGGTATAGTCCAGGGGCATTTCCAGTTCGAGGCTGAAGCCACCCGCGGCATCCTGCCAGAAGCCGCGAATACGCGCGCCATCGTGGCCGGGCTGTAGCGGGCCCAGCGGGTAGGCGCGTACGCTGCCCGGGGCGGAGGTGGCGATTACATATTCCTGGCGCCTGTTGTCCTGCCAGGTCCGCAGGACCAGGCGATCGCCGTTGGGCTCGTCGGACACGCCCGGGTTATGGAACACCACCTCGGGGTCTGCAACCCGCAGCATCAGGTAGAGCATGCCGTTGCGGGTGGCGGCCTGGTAGCTCAGCGCCAGTGGTGAGGCCCCCGGTTCGCTGGCCAGGCGGACGCTGTCAATCTCCTCCCAGCCGTCGCTGTAGCCGTCGACGATCACTACCTGCTCCGCCGGGTGGGCGTAAACGGGGGCGGTCTTGTCCCCCGGCGCCAATCGTCTCAGGGGATTGGGGTACAGCAGTTCCTCCCGTTCGCCCAGCACGGCCGCTATCGCCTGTGCCGTGGCCTGCAGTGACTGTTCCTGGCCGTGGCGCAGTGCACCTTCCATTTCGCGGATAAACTGGCAGCCGGCCCAGGGCAGGGACAACAACAACAGGCTGACCAGCAGCAATTGGCGGCGCAGCGTCACTCGGTTCCCGTCCAGCGATAGCCGACGCCATACGCGGTCTCAATCGCGCAAAAGCCCTCGTCGATCGCCTGGAATTTGCGGCGGATTCGCTTGATGTGCGAGGTAATGGTGTTGTCATCGAGCACCACGTTGGCAGACTCCATTAATTGCTGCCGATTCTTGACATGACCGGGGTGCCTGGCCAGCGCATGCACTATCCAGAATTCGGTGACAGTCAACTCCACCTGGAGTGACTGCCACAGGCAGGTCATGCGCTCAAGGTTCAGGCTGAGGGGGCCGCGCTGGATGACATGCTCTTCCAGCACCGGGCTGCGCAGTGCCTGCACCCGCCGGAAGAGGGCGACGATACGGGCCAGCATATGGGCCTGGCTGATGTCCTTGGTGAGGTAGTCGTCCGCGCCCAGGCGCAGGCCGCAGATAATGTCCAGCTCCGAATCCCGCGCCGTGAGAAACACGATGGGCAACTCGGGGCAGCGGCTGCGCAGGTCGCGGCAGAGCTCAAACCCGCCCTCGATATCGTCCCCCAGTCCGACATCGATGATGGCGAGGTCGGGCAGTTGCCGGGCAAAGGCCTCGCTGGCAGTCGCGCGGTCCCGGAACAGGGAGACCCGAAAGCCCCGGCGCTGCAGGGTGTCGCGATAATTGGCCGCGATGCTGACTTCATCTTCCACGATAGCGATGTGATGCGGCATGAGTAGCGACTGACCGGGCTGTGTCCGAAGGCGCCCATACTTCCAAATTCCCGCCCGCACCACAAGCTCCCGCCACAATTCGCCATTATTGTTCCCTGAAAAGCCATATTCCGTGTGCTTTTGTGCCAGATCCCGCGCGCCTAATGGAGCGAACACACCAGCGGGGGAGATCCCATGAACCAGTACGATCGCATTTACTTTCAACTCACCCGGGACACGGGTCGCCTCGGTGGGCTGCCCCTGTGGTTTGTCTTTCGCGCCCTGCCCACCGTGGTGGCTGTCGCGCTACTGCTGATGTTGCTGTGGCCGGCGCCCGGCCGCGCGATGGTGACAGCCGAAGGCGACGAAGTCGCGTTAGACGGCATCGCCAGCGGCCAGATGCTGCTGCAGGGTGAGGTCCCCGGCCATTACACCCCGGCCATCCTGCAGGCCAGTAAAGTCCATTTCGATATCAGCGGCATGATCGCCACCGTGGCGGTGGAACAGTCTTTTCGCAACGGCACCGGGCGCGCGCTGGAGGGGATATACGCCTTTCCACTGCCGGACACCGCCGCTGTGCGATTCATGGAGATGGTCATCGGCGAGCGGCGCATTGTCGGCAAAATCCGGGAGAAGACCGAGGCGAAAAAACTCTATAGCCAGGCAAAGGCCGCGGGCAAAAAGGCCAGCCTGGTGGAGCAGCAGCGCCCCAATCTATTTACCAACCGGGTGGCCAATATAGGCGCCGGGGAAACCATCACCGTGCGGCTGGAATATGTACAGCAGGTCGCCTTTGCCAACGGTGAGTTTTCCCTGCGTTTTCCCACCACGGTTACGCCCAGGTATATGCCGGGAGCGCCCCTGTCCCCGGGCGGAACGGAGGAGGCCCTCGCACCGCTGGTCGTTAATCCCTACCTTGGCTGGGCGGTGCCAACCGACCAGGTGAGCGACGCCGATGCCATCTCGCCGCTGCAGTTTCCCCGGGAGGGCGATGAGCGGGCGCCCCTGAACCCGCTGGAGGTGAGCGTGCGACTCGATATGGGAATGCCGCTGGCGCGGGTGGAAGCGCCCTACCACGATATCGCACTGGCCCGTCGAGCGGGCGTCTACGACATTCGCCTGGCCAATGGCGTGACCGAGATGGACCGGGATTTCGTCCTCACCTGGCAGCCGGTCAGTGGCGCCGCGCCTACGGCGGCCCTCTTTACCGAGGAAGTCGGGGGCCAGTATTACGGTCTGTTAATGGTGGTGCCGCCGGTGAGTGAACTGGCGGGGCCGCCGCCGGCGCGGGAACTCATCCTGGTGGTAGACACGTCCGGTTCCATGGGCGGGGTGGCGATCGAACAGGCCCGCGACGCCGTGGCCAGGGCGCTGCAACAACTGCGGCCGGAGGATCGCTTCAATATTATCGAGTTCAACTCAAACCACCGGGCGCTTTACCGCCGGCCGGTGGCAGCCACTCACCGCCACCTGCAGCAGGCGCAGGAATTTGTGCACCGGCTGCGCGCAGACGGCGGTACTGAAATGTTGCCCGCCCTGCGCGCCGCGCTGGAAACACCGCGGGCGACCGACGGACTGGAGGAACAACTTCCCCTGCGCCAGGTGATCTTCATTACCGACGGCGCGGTGGGTAATGAGCAGGCGCTGTTTGCGGAAATCAGTGCGCGTATCGGCAACAGCCGCCTGTTTACCGTCGGTATCGGTTCGGCGCCAAACAGCTGGTTTATGCGAGAGGCGGCGCGCTTTGGTCGCGGCAGCCATACCCACATCGGTGCGCTGGAGGAAGTGGCTGGCAAAATGGGGCTGCTATTCAGCCAGTTGTCGCAACCCGCCGCGGTGGATCTGGATGTAATATGGCCCGGCCAGGAAGCGCGTGGCGACCCAGCGGGTGACAGGGCGGGGCCCGGTCAGCAAGCGGCAGGTCGGAACGATCCCACCCGGGCAGTCCCCCGGGCCGTGGAGGCATGGCCCGAGCGATTGCCCGACCTGTACCTGGGCCAGCCCCTGCTGGTGGCAGCCCGCTTTGGCGCGCAGGCTCCCGTGGGAGAGGTGATCGTGACGGCCGAGATCGGCGGTCAGCCCTGGCGCCAGGCCATTGCGCTGTCGACCGGCGTCGACCCGCAGTCCGCGCCCCGGCACAAGGGAGTCGCCAGCGTGTGGGCGCGGCAAAAGATCGCCGGCCTGCTGGACCTCAAAGTACTGGGGCACAGCGAGGAGGTCGTGCGGGCGCAGGTACTGCCGATCGCCTTGCAACACCAGTTATTGAGCCCCTACACCAGTTTTATTGCGATCCAGGAGATCGTCTCCTTGCCGCCCGGGGAGCGCGCGGCCAGCGTGCCGGTGCCCAATACCCGCCCGCTGGGCCAGGCTCCGCAAACCTTCGCCTATCCCCGCACGGCCACCACGGGCCCCGCAAAGGCCTGGTTTGGGCTGCTGCTTTTGTTTGCCGCCACCCTGGTGCGGGCCATGCGTCAACCGGAGCTGGATCATGTCCCGCCCGGTCGCGAATAGGGATTGGCACCGGTTGCTGGCGCTGCTGCTGGTGCTGGCAGCCTGCCAGCAACTGTCCGCCGCCGGTCTGATCAAGGCCAAGGCCTGGCTGGCGCCGGTGCTGATCGAGCGGGCCTGGGCGCAGTCCCTGTCCCTGGGTGGCCGGCCGGTGAAGCCCTGGCCCTGGGCCGATACCTGGCCCGTGGCGAAACTGCGCGTACCGGCCCTGGGTGTTGAGCGACTGGTGCTGGCCGGTGACACGGGCAATGCCCTGGCCTTTGGCCCGGGACATTCGAGCGCGTCGGCGAGCCTGGGCAGTGCGGGGCTGGCGGTGATAGGCGGGCACCGCGACACGCATTTTGCCTTCCTGCGGGCTTTGCCTTCAGGCGCGCGGCTGCAGTTGCAATTGCCGGATGGGACCTGGCGGGCTTACCGGGTGGAGTCCATCGAGGTCGTGGATGCCAGCACGCATGACTTGCCGCGGCTCACCGGCGCCGAGCGCCTGCTGCTGGTGACCTGCTATCCCTTTGATGCGCTGCGCGCCAACGGGCCGCTGCGTTACGTGGTGGGCGCCGTACCCCAGGCAGGCGCCGGCACCGCGACCTTTGCCCGGTGAAACTACCACCTCGACGCGGGCAGACTGCTATAATCTGCGGCCCACCAGGAAAGGAGATGGGCAACGCGGATGAAAACCTTAGTACTCAAACCGGAGGATGCGACCTGGCTGCTGCTGGAAACGGCGGACACGCCGATGCACGTCGGGGTACTGGCTATTTTTCGCAAGCCACGCAACGCCGCGCCGGACTACCTGCGCAAGCTGGCCGAGCGGATGCGCGGTTTCAAAGTGAGCGAGCCCCCCTGGAATATGCGCCTGTCCGGCGACGGCGTGACCGCCCTGGTACCGCGCCTGGTGGCAGCGCGCGACGTGGAACTGAATTACCACTTCCAGCACGCGGCCCTGCCGGAGCCCGGCGGTGAGCGCGAACTGGGGATTATGGTGTCGCGCCTGCACAGCCCGGCACTGGATCGGAACCGGCCGCTGTGGGAGTTCCACCTGATCGAGGGGCTGGAGCGCGAGCGCTTCGCCTTCTATGTAAAAATACACCATGCGCTGGTCAGCTTTCTCGATTGCGTACCCACCGTTCTGTCGATGCTCTCGGACTCTGCCAGGAAGCACAATATGCCGCCGCTCTGGGCGCGCTCCCTGTTGGGGAGCGCGGGCAGTGAACACCGCCAGGCCGATGGTGCAATCGCTTCGCTCGCCTCGCTGGGCCGGGCGGGATTTGACCTGCTGCGCACGGTGGCTTCGCCGGGCAAGAGCAGCGTGTTACTGCCGCGCGGCGCCCCCCGCTCTACCCTGAACAGGGCCATTAACCAGCAGCGGCGCTTTGCCACCCAGCAATTTGAGCAGGCCCGTATCGAGCGGCTTGCGGCGGCGATGTCCTGTACGGTAAATGAAATCCTTACCTATCTTTGCGGCACGTCGCTGCGTCGTTTTTTCAAGGAGTACAATGCCCTGCCCGATGACTCGCTGGTGGGCCTGATACCGGTATCACTGCGCGAGCGCAGCAGCCAAAACACGGCCAACGCTATCGCCGGGATCCGGGTTGAACTGGGCACCCATATCGGCGATCCGCTGGCCCGCCTGGCGGCGGTGAGGGCATCCATCCAGAAAGTCAGGGATGATCGCAACTCGCTGCCCGAGGAGGCGGCGACAGCTTATGTACTGTTGCGGGCGACACCGCTGTTTGCCAGCCAGCTGCCTGCGGTGGGGCGTTTCGTGCCGCCGGTATTCAACCTCAAGATATCCAACACCGAGGGCGCGGCCGCGCCGATGTATTTTGACGGCGCGCGGCTCGAAGCGATCTACCCGATCAGCCAGTTGCTGCAGTACGCGGCCCTGAGCATCGACTGCGTCAGCTACGCCGGCACCCTGAATATCGGTTTTACCGGCGCCCGCGATACCCTGCCGCACCTGCAGCGCCTGGCTGTCTATCTCGGCAAGGCGCTGGCGGAGTTGGAAGACATTGCGCGCCGCGCGGAGGATGCAGCATGAACAACCTGGCGAAACTGGCGGTTGAACAGGGCCTGGCGCTTAACCGGCGACTCGCCAAAAGCGCCGCCAATGGCGCCGACTGGTTGTTCAAGCGCGACACCCTGATCCAGTCCGGGCGGACCTGGTTTGAACTGGTGCACGACGGCGACCTGATGGCTGTCCGGTACTACGGCCTGCCCGAGGAAGAGGAGATTGAACTGGTAGACGGCAGCTTCATGCCGGTGCAGCGCAAACAGCACGCGGTGCCGCTGGTACTGGTGCCGCCCCTGGGTGTGACCACTGAAACCTTCGACCTGATGCCCCAGCGCAGCCTGGTGCGCTATATGGCGGCCAGCGGTTTCAGAACCTACCTGGTGGACTGGGGCAAGCCGAAAAAGGAGCACGCCCACCTCGGCCTGAAAGACTACTCATACAGCATGCTGGGTACTGCTCTGGAAAAAATCCGGGCCCACTCCGGCTGTGACGAGCTGTCGCTGATGGGCTGGTGCATGGGCGGCCTGCTGTGCCTGTTGCACCAGGGTCAGGTACAGGACCCGGCGATCCGTAACATCATCACCATTGCCAGTCCTATCGACCTGGAGAGCGGCCGGGGCGTTATCGCGGGGGTGTCCGGCGCCGCCCAGAGCCTGAACGGCGCCGCGCAACTGGTGAGCAGCTACACCAATCTGCGGCTCAAGGCGCTGGATCCCTCCCGCCTCGCGCTGCCGCCCTGGGCGACTACGCTGGCATTCAAGTTGACGGACCCGGTGGGCAGCGTCACCACCTACTGGGACCTCGTGACCCGCCTGTCGGATCGCGAATTTGTGAAGTCGTACTCCACCACGGCGGACTATCTCAATCACATGCTGCTGTACCCGGGTGGGGTGATCAAGGATATGGCAGTCAAAGTGGTGGGTGAGAATCAACTGGCCAGGGGTGTGGTGGAAGTGGGGGACAAGCTGGCCGAACTGAACAGGATCAAATCCAACCTGCTCGCGTTTGCCGGCGAAACCGATATCCTGGTGCCGGCGGAGATTGCCGAAAAAATCGTCCATATCGTTGCCTCCAAGGACAAGGAGTTCCGCCTGGCCCCCGGCGGCCATATGGGCGTGATCATCGGCAGCAGGGCGCAGGATGCGGTGTGGGCGCAGTCAGTGGCATGGCTGGAGAAACGTTCGGCCAGGGCAGCGGGTAAAACCAGACGGCGCCCCTCGGCGAAATTAGCCAAAGCACCCCGCAGGAAAAAATCGACTGAGAGCGGGGCTGGGAATACTGGTAAAAAGTAGAGCTGTCCGACCCGGTCATTCCACACGCCCAACTACTCCCGGCGACCCATTTCGCGCCTCCTCAGTTGACAGCCCGGCTGGCACGGGGAGATTATCGAACACGGCTGGCAACCTGGCGGGGTGCAAATCATGGCAAGGGGTTTGTGTGAGCCATGGCAGCGGATTCTCCTGCTGCCACTGAGCTTTTTTTGTGCGTGCAGCGCGTGGTCTGACCCCCTCGCGCCCGCTGGCGAAGCCTCCTCGAGCTACACCCTGCAATTGCCCCTGGAAGACAGGTTCCTGCTGAAGCGTCTCTGTACAACCGACGGCCAAGCGGTGGAGGATCCGCGGGGGCAGCCGACGCTGCTGCTCGGGGACAACCCGGCAGAGGCATCGAGCTGGGCAGCGGTATTGCAGGTTCGGGGCACCTACACGGGCGAGTCGGCCGCTCCGGTATTTGAGGGTAGTAAGGAGATGCAGGTGGCCGTGCTGAATGCATCAAACCGCAAGGCGAAGGCGATTGTCACCTGGCGGTTCCACCCGGGCGGATCCTGAGTACAACGGCCCGGGGAGTGCAAAGTCCCGGCCCTTCGTTTATCATGCGCCCCGCAGTGGTAGGCACCAGCAATCACCCGGTTACTACCGCGGGCGCTAAAGCATTTAAATCCCCTTTTTAAATCAATAGGTTGGGGAATCACGTGGCCTTTGGTAGCGGTCACCACTGACGAAAGGAAAAACCCATGCCTGTCATTACCCTGCCAGACGGCAGCCAGCGTTCATTCGCCAACCCGGTTACTGTTCACGATGTCGCCGCCGATATTGGCCCGGGCCTCGCCAGGGCGGCGCTGGCGGGGGTGGTCGACGGTCGGCAAGTTGATACCTCCCACATCATTGCGCAGGACGCAGCCCTGGCGATCATCACCGACCGTGACGAAGCCGGCCTTGAAGTCATCCGCCACTCCACTGCCCACCTGCTGGCGATGGCTGTGCAGGAGCTGTTTCCGGGAACCCAGGTCACCATCGGCCCGGTGATCGAGGATGGTTTCTATTACGATTTTGCCACCGGCCACAGTTTTACCCCGGAGGACCTGGGGCGGATCGAGCAACGGATGGAGGAATTGGCGGAGCAGGACCTGCCGGTGGAGCGGGTGGTGATGAGCCGTGCCAGGGCGATAGAACTGTTTCGCAATATGGGCGAACACTACAAGGTACAGATTATCGAGGCGCTGCCGGAGGGGGAGGAAATCAGCCTCTACCGCCAGGGCGCCTGGATGGACCTTTGCCGCGGCCCTCACGTTCCCGGCACGGGTAAGCTGGCCGCTTTCAAACTGACCAAGGTGGCCGGCGCCTACTGGCGCGGCGATGCCAAAAACGAAATGCTGCAGCGCATCTACGGCACGGCCTGGGCCAACAAGAAGCAACTCAAGCAATACCTGACCCGGATCGAGGAAGCCGAAAAGCGCGACCACCGCAGGATCGGCAAGAAGCTGGATCTGTTCCATACCCAGGAGGAGGCGCCGGGCATGGTGTTCTGGCACCCGGCCGGCTGGAGCATCTACCAGACCATCGAGCAGTACATGCGCAAGGCCCAGCAGGCGCGCGACTACCGCGAGATCAAGACGCCGCAGTTGGTCGACATGTCGCTGTGGCAGCGCTCGGGGCACGCCGACAAGTTTGGCGACGACATGTTCATGCTCAGGACCGAGGACCGCGAGTTTGCGGTCAAGCCCATGAACTGCCCCTGCCACGTGCAGGTGTTCAACCAGGGTCTCAAGTCCTACCGGGACCTGCCCCTGCGCCTGGCTGAATTCGGCTCCTGCCATCGCAATGAACCCTCCGGCTCCCTGCACGGCATTATGCGGGTGCGGGGTTTTGTGCAGGACGATGCGCATATTTTCTGCACTGAAGCCCAGATCCAGCCCGAGGTCTCGACCTTTATCGACTTTCTGCACGCTGTCTACGAGGACTTCGGCTTCAGCGAGGTGATCTACCGGCTCTCGACCCGCCCGGAGCAGCGGGTGGGCACGGATGCGGACTGGGATCGCGCTGAAAAAGCGCTGGCCGATGCCCTCGACGCCCAGGGCCTGCCCTGGCAGGAGTTGCCGGGGGAGGGCGCCTTCTACGGCCCCAAGATCGAATTTTCCCTGAAGGACTGCATCGGCAGGGTGTGGCAACTGGGCACTATCCAGGTTGACTTCTCCATGCCGGGCCGCCTCGGGGCGCAGTATGTGGCCGAAGATGGCAGCCGCCAGGTACCGGTTATGCTGCACCGTGCCATCCTCGGATCGTTTGAGCGGTTCATCGGAATTTTGATCGAACACTACGAGGGCATTTTCCCGACCTGGCTGGCGCCAACCCAGGCGGTTGTGCTCAATATCACCGACAATCAGGCCGAATATGCCCGAAATGTGGAAGATTCCTTAAAAAACAAGGGCTTTCGGGTGGTATCGGACTTGAGAAATGAAAAGATCGGCTTTAAAATCCGCGAGCACACGATTCAGCGCATCCCCTACCTGCTAGTAGTGGGCGATAACGAGGTTGAATCAGGGACTGTGGCCGTGCGTACCCGTCGTGGTGAAGACCTGGGATCTTGCGATCTCGAAGCGTTTACAACGCTGCTCACCCGGGATGTGGAACGTCGCGGCCGTATTTCATTGGAGAATCAGTATTAAGAAAGAAATGGGCAAGGGCGCCGGCAAAAAGGCGATCGTTAATGACCAGATTACGGCGGACCCGGTTCGCCTGGTTGGGGCCGATGGTGAACAGGTAGGCATTGTTCCGCTCCGCGAAGCGCTGGCAGCGGCCGAGGCGGCGACCATGGACCTGGTGCTGATCGCGGATTCCGATCCACCGGTTTGCAAGGTGATGGACTACGGCAAGCATATCTTCGAGTCCAAGAAGCAAAAATCTGCCCAGAAGAAGAAGCAGAAGCGTACCCAGATCAAAGAAATGAAGTTTCGTCCAGGGACGGAGGAAGGGGATTACCAGGTAAAACTACGCAACCTGGTACGTTTCCTTGAAAGCGGCGATAAAGCCAAGGTCACGCTGCGTTTTCGCGGTCGTGAAATGGCTCACCAGGAAATCGGCATGGAGCTACTCAAGCGGGTAGAAGCTGATCTGGCCGAGTTGGGCGCTGTCGAGCAATTCCCGAAAATGGAAGGCCGGCAGTTAACAATGGTGATCGCACCCAGGAAGAGGAGCTAGTGGCCCGTGAATGCCCTTGATTCCTCAATTTATTAACACTCGAATGCGGAGTAATTGATTATGCCAAAAGCGAAAATTCACAGCGGGGCCTCAAAGCGGTTCAAAAAGACTGCCGGCGGGTACAAGCGCAAGAGCGCTTACAAGAGTCACATCCTGACCAAGATGACAACCAAGCGAAAGCGCCAGTTGCGTGGGACTTCAATGATCCACAAGAGCGACAAGGTACTTGTAGACCGCATGTTGCGGGCGTGCTGACGGTTAACCATCAAGAGAATAGGAGAAGACTATGCCTCGCGTAAAACGTGGTGTGGTGGCTCATCGCCGCCACAAGAAGATATTGAAACAGGCCAAGGGCTACTATGGTGCCCGCAGCCGTATTTTTCGTGTTGCCAAGCAAGCTGTTACCAAGGCTGGCCAGTATGCATACCGTGACCGCCGCGCGCGCAAGCGTCAGTTTCGCGCCCTGTGGATCACCCGTATCAACGCCCAGTCCCGCGCCAATGGCTTGAGCTACAGCCGCTTGATCAATGGCCTGAAAAAGGCCGATATCAGCCTGGACCGGCGCGTGTTGGCCGATCTGGCGGTACATGACAAGCCGGCTTTTAGCGCGGTTGTGGAGCAAGCGAAGGCCGCACTGGCCTAAGCCCACCCCACCGCTACGGCGGGTTGCCCGCCCGGCGGTTCGCTGGCTACATGTAAGACATCAAGGGAAAGGGCGTGTGCTCTTTCCTTTTTTTTTGGTATTTGCAGTTTGCTGCCAACAGGGGCTATACCTGCGCCGCCCAGACCATACGGGAGGCATTTCCTGGACACGCTACAAGCACATCCATGTGCGCTCGGGTTCGGCCATCCATGGCCTCACACGGTCCAGGAAATGTCTCCCGTATGTTCTGCGCTACACCGAGCCGCTGGTAGATCGTCGGTGGGTTCGAATGATTTGCCGGTGTGAGCTGCCGGCGCCTGGATGCCCCAAGCGGCGGTAGCGGTGGTGGAATAGAATGATGTCACTGGAAATAGCCTCGAGACTAAACGCATGGAAAACCTCGAACAACTAGCCAGCGAAGCCAAAGCCGCAATAGCAAATGCGGAAGACGGCGCCACGCTGGAACAGCTGCGGGTCGATTACCTCGGCAAGAAGGGGCAGTTCACCGCGCTGCTGAAAGGTCTCGGCCAGCTGTCGGTCGAGGAGCGACCCGCCGCCGGCGCGAAGATCAACGTGGTCAAGGAACAATTACAGGCGCTGCTGGGCGAGCGTAAGGCCGCGCTGGAGTCGGCCGCGGTCGAAGCGAAACTGGCGGCGGAGACCATCGATGTCACACTGCCAGGGCGTGGCCAGTCCACCGGCGGTATTCACCCGGTTACGCGCACCATGGAGCGGATGGAGGACTTTTTCACCGCCATCGGTTTTGAAGTAGTGGAAGGGCCGGAGATCGAGGACGACTACCATAATTTCGGCGCGCTCAATATTCCCGAGCATCATCCGGCGCGGGCGATGCACGACACCTTTTATGTGGACGCACACACCGTGTTGCGCACCCACACCTCGCCGGTGCAGGTGCGGGTGATGGAGAGCCGGGAGCCGCCGCTGCGCATTATCTGCCCGGGCCGGGTCTATCGCTGTGATTCTGACCTGACTCATACGCCCATGTTCCACCAGGTGGAGGGGCTGTTGGTGGATGAGCATTCCAGCTTTGCCGATCTCAAGGGCCTGATCGAGGACTTCCTGCGGGTGTTTTTCGAACGCGATGATCTGGCGGTGCGCTTCAGGCCATCCTATTTCCCCTTCACCGAACCCTCGGCGGAGGTGGATATCCAGTGCGTCAATTGTGGTGGCGAGGGGTGCCGGGTGTGCAGCAACACCGGCTGGATCGAAATACTCGGCTGCGGCATGGTGCACCCCAGCGTGTTCGAATCATCCGGTATAGACCCGGAAAAATACTCGGGCTTCGCCTTCGGCATGGGGGTGGAGCGGCTGTCCATGTTGCGCTATGGGGTCAACGACCTGCGCCTGTTTTTTGATAATGACCTGCGTTTTCTCGAGCAGTTCTAGCCTTCTTGCGGAGTAGATACAGTGAAAATTAGCGAACAGTGGCTGCGCGAGTGGGTGAACCCGGCGTTGACCAGCGAGGAACTGTGCCACCAGATCACCATGGCCGGGCTGGAGGTGGATGCCATCGAGCCGGTGGCGGGGGCGTTCAGTGGCGTAGTGGTGGCGCGGATCATCAGCGCGGAACAGCATCCCGATGCGGATAAGTTGCGGGTATGCCTGGTGGATGCCGGCGGCGAAACCCTGCAGATTGTCTGCGGCGCACCCAACGCCCGGGCCGGTCTCAGGGTGCCCCTTGCCCGTGTGGGTGCGGTGCTGCCCGGGGATTTCGCCATCAAAGCGGCGAAGTTGCGGGGGGTGGAATCCCAGGGCATGTTGTGCGCGGAGAAGGAGCTGGGTATCTCCGATGCGAATGCCGGCCTGATGGAGCTCGCTGAAGATGCGCCAGTCGGCGTCGACCTGCGCGAGTACCTGGCGCTGGACGACAGGGTTATCGAGATCGGCCTGACGCCGAACCGGGCGGACTGCCTCGGCATTGCGGGTATCGCCCGCGAGGTGGGGCTGCTCAATAATTTACCGGTGAAGCCGCCTGCCTATGACGTGGTCAGTCCCGCGATTGCCGATATTTTCCCGGTTGAACTGCAGGCACCCGAGCGCTGCCCCCGCTATGTTGGCCGGGTCATCAGGGGGGTGGATGTGTCGCGGCCCAGCCCGTTATGGCTGCAGGAGAAACTGCGGCGCTGCGGTATTCGCAGTATCGACGCGGTGGTGGATGTGACCAATTACGTGCTGCTTGAACTGGGCCAGCCCATGCACGCCTTTGACCTGGGCAAGCTGCGCGGCGGCATCGTGGTGCGCGCGGCGGAACCCGGGGAATCCCTGGAATTACTCGATGGCCAGACGGTGGAAATGCAACCGGAAACCCTGGTGATTGCCGATCACGCGGGCCCACTGGCCGTCGCCGGCATTATGGGTGGCGAAGCGTCTTCAGTGAGCGCCAGCACCCGCGACCTGCTGCTGGAAGCCGCGTTCTTCACCCCGGACCTGTTGTCCGGCAAGGCCCGTTCCTACGGCCTGCATACCGAGTCGTCCCACCGGTTCGAGCGCGGGGTTGATTTCGAGTTACAGGTGGCGGCCATGGAACGCGCGAGCGAGCTGCTGTTGTCTATTGTCGGCGGGGAAGCGGGTCCGATTGAGCAGGCGGTCTCCCCGGCCCACCTGCCCCGGCGCCCCGCGGTGACCCTGCGGGCCGAGCGCATCGGCAAAATGCTGGGCCTGGAACTGCCCGCGGCAGAGGTCGAACGTATCCTCGGCGGCCTCGGGCTCGAAGCAGCTCCCACGGCCGATGGCTGGACCTGCAGTGTGCCCAGCTGGCGCTTCGATATTGCGATTGAGGCCGATCTGCTGGAAGAACTGGCCCGGGTGTATGGCTACAACCGTCTGCCTGCCACCCATATCCAGGCCGCGCTCGTCATGCCGGCCCGGCCCGAGAAACAGCTGGGCATACGCCAGCTGCGCCGGCATCTGAGTGCCCGGGGGTATCGCGAAGCCATTACTTACAGCTTCGTGGATCCGAGATTACAGCGGGTGTTCGATCCGGACATTGAACCGGTGGCCCTGACCAATCCCATCTCCGCCGACATGGCGGTCATGCGCAGCAGCCTGTTGCCGGGTCTGGTGGGCGCCGTGCTGCGCAACACCAATCGCCAGCAGCCACGCACCCGGCTGTTTGAATCGGGCCTGCGCTTTATACCGGGTGAAGCGGGGCTGCAGCAGATACCCACACTGGCGATGGTGGCGACCGGCGAGCGCTTCGCCGAGTCCTGGGCCGTTGCCGGGCAGGCGGCGGACTTTTTCGACCTCAAAGGCGATGTGGAAAGCCTGTTCGCGTTGACCCGCGACCCGGGCGCACTGCAGTTTTGTGCCGGCCAGCGGCCTGGCCTGCACCCGGGCCAGACTGCGGGCATAACCAGAAATGGGCATGCCGTGGGCTACATCGGGACGCTGCATCCGGCCACGCAGGCACAGCTGGACCTGGCGGCGCCCCTGTATGTCTGTGAAATCGACCTGGAGGCGGCACTGGAGGGGCGGGTGCCGCGCTTTGCCGAGCTGTCCCGGTTTCCCGAAGTTCGCCGCGATTTGGCTGTAATTGTCGACAAATCGCTGCCGGCGGCTGAGCTGATGAAAAATGTTCGTGCCGTGGCAGGGAGTTACCTGAAGGACTTAAGGCTTTTTGATGTCTATGAGGGCAAAGGTATTGATCCTAAAAGGAAAAGTCTGGCGTTGGGTTTGACTTTCCGCGATCATTCGCGCACTCTTAGCGATGACGACGTCAATCTGGCAGTGAATCAAGTTATTGATTCACTGGAAAAAAACTTTAAGGCCGAGCTTAGGAACTAGGTAACGGGAACATGGGCGCCCTCACAAAATCTGAAATGGCCGAGCGCCTGTTTGAAGAGCTGGGGCTCAACAAGCGGGAAGCCAAGGAAATTGTTGAGTTGTTCTTCGAGGAGATCCGCGGATGCCTCGAAAACAATGAGCAGGTAAAGTTGTCGGGCTTCGGCAACTTCGATCTGCGAGACAAAAGCCAGCGCCCTGGCCGCAACCCGAAAACAGGAGAGGAGATCCCCATTTCCGCCCGCAGGGTGGTCACCTTTCGTCCAGGCCAAAAGCTCAAAGCCCGAGTAGAAGAGTATGCTGGAACCGAGCCACAATAATGAATTGCCCGCTATCCCCGGAAAACGCTATTTCACCATAGGTGAAGTCAGTGAGTTGTGTGCAGTAAAACCCCATGTCCTGCGCTACTGGGAGCAGGAATTTCCGCAGCTTAAGCCAGTCAAGCGCCGCGGTAATCGCCGTTACTACCAGCGCGAAGATGTACTCACCATACGCCAGATTCGCAGCCTGCTGTATGAGCAAGGCTACACTATCGGCGGCGCCAGGCAGCGCATGACGGACGAGAGTGGCGAGGGCGATCCGGCGGGTGAAACCCAGGCCGCGATCAGGGAAACCATACGGGAACTCGAAGAACTGCTCAAGGCCCTGGAACCGGGCAAATAGCCTTTGTATCCCCGGTGGTATTGAGTATAATGCCGCCCTCGCCGAGCCGGCGAAATTCAAATCGGGGCGTAGCGCAGCCTGGTAGCGCACTTGACTGGGGGTCAAGTGGTCGCAGGTTCAAATCCTGCCGTCCCGACCAATTATCCTTTAAAAACGGTGGGCTCTACCCCATTACCGGGAGATGGGCACCCATATCTACACGATTAATAGTGCCATCCCACCCGCAGTGGGTCAGCACCCTCAACCGATACTTCAGGTCAGCGAACCAATGCCGGTCCAGGCAGCAGTTTCAAAAATTGCCTTGCTGGTCAGGGCTGGCAGCTAACTGCCGCGCCGCACCACCATTACCTGGTAGCTTCCTTTCGGGCCTATGTACTGGGAGCACAGGCCACTGACCAGGCTGACCACGATGGCGCCGAACACTGCGCTCCAGAACCCCACTACCTCGAAGCCGTCTACGAACCAGCCGGCGAGGTTGAGCATGGCGGCGTTGAGCAACAGCAGGAACAGGCCCAGGGTGAGTACGGTGAAGGGTAGGGTGAGCAGCACCAGCACGGGGCGCACGAAGGCGTTGATGAGCCCCAGGGCTATTGCCGCCCAGATCAGGGCCCCTGTGGAGGAGGCACTGACGCCGGGCACCAGGTAGGTCGCGAGCCAGATGCCCAGCGCGGTGATCAGGGTGCGTAAAACGATTCCCGGCATGCTGTCGACCTCTATCGCACTTTTCGGGGTTTGCTGTTCAATCGCTTAACCGCTTTTGCGCTTGCTTGCGGGCGCCTTTTTCCTGGCCGGCGCCTTTTTCTTCACTGCGGCTTTCTTCTTCACTGCAGTTTTCTTTTTCACCGCTGCCTTTTTCCCGGCCGCCGGTTTTTTCTTCGCCGGCGCTTTCTTGGCCTTGGCTTTACCGGAAGCGCGCTTCGCCTCCAGCACCTTCTGCATGGGGCCGCGCCGGGGCGCCGCCCGCGGCGACTCGGCCGCTTCCGTGTTGCTTGCCTCCAGTAGCCGGGCGATCTCCTCGATGTGCATGTCGGCGAGATCCCATACGTCGGGTACCAGGTCGCGATCGACTATGAAGCCAAAATCCAGCCTGTCCCTGTAGCTCGTCACCGTGATGTTCAGGCCCTGGCCATCAGTAACGATGGATACGGGGAACTGGTGTTGCAACTGGGCGCCGGCGAAATAGAGCGGTTCGCGGGGACCCGGCACGTTGGAGATCACCAGGTTGGCGGGCATGCCGATACGGTCCGCCAGCTTCAGCCGCGAGGTCAGGCGCGCGGCGGCGGCCGACACCACCGGCGGTGAGGACTGGGCGATGTCGATAAGCGACTCCGCCGGCATCAACTCGAACTGCTTCTTGGCGACACCCATCGCCTTGCGGCACAGGGCGACCCGCTCCAGCGGGTCATCGCAATGGGTGGGCAGTTCCGCCACCAGCCCGGAGACGCGGTTGGTCCAGGGGTCGGACTCGTCCCCGGTGCGAATCGACACCGGCACCATGGCCCGCAGGGGCTTGTCGGGCAGCGCATTGTGGGACAGCAGGTACTGGCGCAGACCGCCGGCGCAGATCGCCATCACGATGTCATTTACCGTGCCACCGGTGGCATTTTTCAGGCGCTTGATATTTTCCAGTGAGGTCGTGCGCATGGCGAAACGACGGTGGGGGGTGATGGACTTGTTCCACGGCGTGGGCGGGGCGGATGTCAGTGGCATCATGACCCAGGGTCGCTCCGTCGTCGGACGCCCCAGTATTCGGTAGGCCGTGTCGCGTGCGAACGATGTCGCCCCGGATACATCGGCGATACCCAGCATCTTTGCCGTGGTCCGCAGCATCCTGGTTTGGGCCTTCACCGCCATGAGCGGGTTTTTGGCCAGCCTCTGCAGGGTCAGACGCAGCATTTCCGTCTGGCTTGGAACTGGCTCCGGCTCCCATTTCGGACTGGCGGGTGGGGGTGAATCGTCCGGTTGCGTGGAGAGTACCGCCTCCAGCATCAACTGTCCCGCGGCCCCGTCAATGGTTGCGTGGTGGAACTTGGTCAGCAGACCCCACCAGCCATTGGCAAGGCCATCGATCACATAGACCTCCCACAAGGGGCGGCTGCGGTCCATCGGGCGGCCGACGATGCGGCAGATCTGGTCCGCCAACTGGTCTACCAGGCCCGGTTTGGCAATGCTGATTTCGCGAATGTGGTAGTCGATATCGAAATGGGGATCGAACACCCAGTAGGGGTGGTCCAGGCCAAAGGGTACCTCAACCAGGCGGCGTCGCATGGGCTCGAGCTCACCGATCAGCGAGGAATACTTTTCGTACACCGCGGCATAAGGGTCGAAATCCGGGCTCGGTCGATCGAACAGCATGAGCCCCGTCACATGCCCGAAGGTGTTGGGCGTTTCCATATTCAGGAACGAGGCGTCAAGGCCGCTCAGCTGCTTCATGGTGTCTCCTGGGGTTATTGATTTGGCGGTCGTTCCAGCAATCCAGCCCTGGAACGACAGGGAGTTACTATACAACTATAGCCTGATTATCAGCTTACCTTTGTTGGCGCCGGTGAAAAACAGGTTGAGGCCGCCAATGGCCGCTTCCAGGCCTGCCAGGACATGGCTGCGGTGCTTGATTTTCCCCGTCATCACGTAGGGGGCCAGTTTGGCTGTCAGCGCCGGCGCTTCAGCCAGGTGATCGGGCATGGTGAAGCCCTGTATGGTAAGGCGTTTCTTGATGATGGGTATCCAGCTGGGCCCCGCATCCGGCTCCTGTTTACCGTAATCGGCGATCATGCCGCAGACCACGACACGGCCGTGGGCATTCATCCTGTGGAACACGGCGTGTTGAATGGGGCCGCCGGTGTTTTCGAAGTAGATGTCGATACCGTCCGGCGCCAGCTTTGCCAGTTTCGCGTCCAGGTCATCGGTTTTGTAGTTGATCGCGCCGTCAAAGCCCAGTTCGTCGACCAGCCAGCCGCATTTTTCATCGTCCCCCGCCACGCCGATGACCCTGAGGCCTTCGGCCTTCGCCAACTGGCCGACGATGGAGCCTACCGAGCCGGCGGCGCCGCTGACCACAATGGTCTCACCTGCCTTGGGGTGACCGACATGAAAGAATCCCTGGGTGGCGGTCAGGCCGGGCAGGGCGAACACCGACAGGACGGTTTCCGCGTCGAGGCCGGGCTGGAGTTTATTGAGGCCCTGGCCGCTGCCCAGGTAGTATTCGGTCCAGCCCATCATGCCCATGACCCGGTCGCCGACCGCGAAGTCCGGGTGGTTGCTCTGAACCACCTCGCCCAGGCCGGAAGAGCGCATCACGGCGCCGAGCTCGACCGGTGGGATATAGCTGTCGGTGTCCGGGCTCATCCAGCCGAGCATGGCGGGGTCCAGGGACATATGGGTTTGCTTTACCAGGATCTCGCCGGGGCCCGCCTGCGGTATATCCGCTTGCACGACCTCGAATATGTCGGGACTGACCGGGCCGGGGGCGGGGCGGGCTACCAGCTTGATTGCGGTGTAGGTGCTCATAGTCGATGTTTCCTTCTGCCTATTGGTATGAGTGAAGTGCCTGACACATTCAGGCGTCTTCGCCAATGTGTGCGAAGCATTATTTCATCCTGAAATGGTAAGATATATGCCCGTAAAAGCGTTTCATTAATGCTATAAAGACAACAATAGTAGGATTGTGGGCCGGCGATGGACCAGTTGCGCGCTTTAAGGTATTTCTCCGCGGTGGTTGAAACGGGCAGTTTCACCCGGGCCGCGAAGCGGTTCTCGGTGCCGGCTTCTTCCCTGTCGCGCCGGGTGGCCGACCTGGAAAAGAGCCTTGGTGCCACCCTGCTGAAACGTTCCACCCGCACGGTGCAGGTGACGGAAATCGGCCGCAGCTATTTCGAGCAGGTGCGGGAAATCCTGCTCCGGCTGGAGCAATCTGATGAATCGGTGCGCAGCTACCAGGCAAGACCCATGGGCCGGTTGCGTATCAGTTCCACGGTAGGTTTCGGGGAGCGCATCCTGCTGCCGCTGCTGGAAGAATTCAGTCAGCTGTACCCCGACGTCCTGCTGGATGTCAGTCTCAGTGACGAATTGTCCACGCTGGGCCGGGATGAGGTCGATATCGCCATTCGCGGTGGCTACGCACCCAACGAGCGTGTGCTGGCGATCAGGTTGATGAGCAATCAATTCATACCGGTGGCATCGCCGGACTACCTCGCGCGCATGGGGACCCCGGTGCATCCGCGGGAGCTTGTCGACCACAAGGGTTTGTATTTTCGTACCCCCTCGGGGCCGATCCCCTGGATATGCGAGTTGGACGGGCAGTGGCAGGAGGTCTCGGCACAGGTCGCGGCGGTGTCCAACAGTGGTAAATGGCTGGCGGACAAAGCCGTCAAGGGACAGGGGATCCTGATGTCGCCTCGTTGGTCGCTCGCACAGTATATGGAGCGCGGCGAACTGCAGGAGCTATTTTTTGATCCGGTACTGCAGGTCACCCAGAATACCGATCTCGCGATATACCTGTTGTACCAGAAACAGCGCTATCTCGTGCCCAAGGTAAAAGTCGCGGTGGACTTTATCGTGGCGAGGGTGAAGGCCAACCCGCTGGATGTCACGGCCTGACGACTTCCCCGGCGGTTATTATGCGGCCAGGCGCCGGGCGATCAGGCGGTAGACTTTGGGATCAAAGCCGAGCCCCAGGTGGCTCGATGTGACTTCCACGTGTTCCACGCTCTGGTTGATCTGGTCGATGCAGGCCTGCCAGGCCACCACGCCGTCCCGTCGGCTGAAGATCGCCGTTACCGGCACTTTCAGGGGTGGGCTGGTGCGCTGCCGGTGGTGGATATGGGCCTCGATGGCGTCGAGGTCTACGCCGCCGCTGGCCAACTGGTCGGCAAAGGCGGTGTATTTGGGTCCCCCGGTGATTGGCGAGCCCATGGTAATGACCCTGCGAACCAGGTCGGGATGATGCAGTGCCACTTCCCGGGCGATGACACCGCCCATGCTCCAGCCCACCAGCGACACCTTGCTGCCGCTCGCGGCGCTCATTTTCGCCACGATTTCGGCAACTTGTGGCGCCAGCCGGGCGACGTCGCCGCTGTTGCGGCCCAGTCCCCAGCCGCGGGCATCGTAACCCAGCAGCTTGAAGTAGCGGCGCAGCGACCGGGTCGACGTGTCCGAGGCGGTAAAGCCGGGCATGAACAGCACCGGGTGACCGTCTCCCCGCGGTTCGGTAAGCAGTCGTGGGTAGTGCAGGGCGAGTTGTGCCAGTTGTTTCGGCGTTTCGGCCTCCATAAAAAATGCCTGGGACGTGGTGCGGCGCGCCTCGTGCATGCTGTTCGCAGCTTCCTGTCGAATGGAGATCATTGGCATTAACCCGTGGGCCTGATACAGGATCATATTGGGGCAAGTTCCGGTATTGCAATGGCTCTAGCTGCGGGGCAGATCGCGCATGACGGGCCAGAGGAACTGCCGTACCGGAAAATGCAAGCATCAAGAATGGCATCAAACAGTGTGCATACAGATGCTCATTGTTTGGCGTTTGGAGAAGAAATCATGAGGCTACCGGTGGTGAATTGCATGTGTGTTAAAGGCAGGGCACGAAGCAGGTGGGGCCATCTTGGTGTCAACTGGCGTGTAACAGTGTGCACCCGGAAAGCGGTTCGAGTGGCAAAGAGCCGCCCCGGGAGCGCGCGCTATTCCACCCGTTTGGAGGCGGTGCGCACAAATGTATCGGCATGCACTTCGCGAAAATAGTATATTGCAGTTTTATGTATCATCTCGTTACCGGGCATGAGATCACGTTGCGCCCGGGCTGCGATCCCGATTGGCAACATCTACCGATGCCCAGGCCAAAGGATAACTTGCCGATATGCCTGGTTCCCGTGGATCAGGTTTAAAGCACAGGAGAAGCTGATGGCTAAAGTCTTGATTACCGGCGCCACCGGTTTTATTGGCAATCACGTGACCCGCATGGCGCTCGAGGCCGGGGACGAGGTGCGCGTGATGGTTATGCCTGGCGAGGGCCGTTCGCCACTGAACGGCATGGATGTGGAGTTTGTCGAGGGCAACCTGCTGGATCCTTCGACATTCGCACCGGCCCTGAAGGGGGTGGAGCGGATGTACCACCTCGCCGCGCTGTTTGCGGTGTGGACCAGGGATCCCGATTTGCACTACAAGATCAATGTGCAGGGTACCGAGGCTTTGATGAAGGAAGCGATCAGGGCAGATCTTGAGAAGGTCGTCTACACCAGCTCCATCGCCGCCATCGGCATCAACCCGGGAGAAATGTCCAATGAGGAAACCCCGTTCAACTCCTGGCCCTGGGCCAGCGAGTACATCATGTCCAAGTATATTGCCCACCAGGTGGTCAAGGGCCTGGTGAGCAGGGGCTTGCCCGCGACCATGGTGTTGCCCGGCCTGCCTTTCGGGCCTGGCGACCGGGGGCCGACGCCAACAGGGAGCGTAATCCTGCAGGTATTACGGGGCAAGGCAAAGAACTGGTGGCAGGGCGGCGTCTGCCTGGTGGATGTCCGCGATGTGGCCCGCGGGCATATCCTGGCCATGGAAAAAGGTCGCATCGGCGAGTCTTACTGCCTGACCAACACCGCGGCCAATATGCGCAGCAAGGACCTGATAGAGATGATCGGCCGCATAGCCGGTGTCGAAGGCGTTGCAACCCGGGAGGTATCCCCAAAGGTGATGTTGCGGGTTGCGCGCCTTATGGAGTTGTGGTCCAGGATAACCGGCAAGCCGCCCTTAACAACCTACAAGAACACCATGTACATCCTGCAGGAAAATTTCGTCGATGCCAGCAAGGCCGTAACGGAACTTGGCATGCCCCAGAGCCCGATCGAACAAGCCATCGAGGACTCCATCGCCTGGTTCAGGGAAAACGGCTACGTATGAGCCTCGGACTTTGTAAACCGTTACAGGACACCTTATGAAAGCAACCGGCGCCATCTTCGAGGAACCCCCTGTCCACAGCGACAGGGGCGACAGGTTTACGAATGACATCTGTTCAAAAAACTCCGAGAACAACTATACGATTGACGGCAGGGAGATTTCTTTTCCTGTGGTCGTATCCGAGGCCTCGATGCTGATGAACGGCTTTCTGGTGAATGCGAAAGCCGCACAGGCAATGCTTGTGGGTACCGGCTTCCGGGTGGTCGAGATCTTCCCCGGTAAAGCCATCCTGCAATTGCTGGCTGTCGACTACAAAGAGAACGATCTGGGTAACTACAACGAGGGAGCGATTATTTTCCCGGTACTGACGCCTGGAGAAAAGAAGCCATTTCCATTCTTCGGCGCGCTGAAGCGCATGGGGAACGGCACCATCGGCAACTTCGTCTACAGGATGCCGGTAGACCAGGAGTTCACCACCCACGCAGGGCGCTTCATCTGGGGTTTTCCCAAGTGGGTGAGCCGCGTGGACATTGAATTCGGCGCCAGTGTCGCACGCGGTACTTTTATCGATGAGGATGAACTGGTCTATTCCATTGCGGCAAAGACCGGCGGCAACGGCGCCCCCAATGAGCAACGCGCCGCTTCACTGGCGATTCGTGACGGTAGGGCATGGAAAACCTATGGCACCAACAGCAGTTCCGGGCTAACTTTTTCGCTGGGAGGCGAAACCCCGGAAATTGGCGACAGCCACCCGTTGGCAAAAGAGCTGCGCACTCTCGGCCTTCCCAAGAAACCGATATTCACTGTTTCCGTCAAAAGCAGCCGCATGAGCTTTGGCAAACCGGAAAGCAACGACATTGGCGCGTCGTTCTTGACGTAGGCCAGGAAGCGTAGCCGGATTCCAGCCCGTCAGCTCGGTATTAGCGCGTACGCGAGGCGATTCTTTGTGTGCTCCAAGCTGTGCGGCGTCTGCCTTGCCAACAAATGAGACCGCCAGTCCGTTGGGCGATTGGATATGCCATTGCCGCTTACGCACGCCGCGGTCGTCAATCACCTGGATCCGCTGGAATCTATGAGTCGAAGGTGGCGCCGGTGGCGGAGCCAGAACTGTTGACGCTCGGTGACTTCGGTCATTTCTATAGGGTTCCGATCCCTCGCTCTCGCGCTGCTATGACCAGTCTGGCAAATTTCCATTCCTTCTGTATGCCGGTTGTGAGCAGTTGGCCGATGAACCTGTGCCGTGCATTGTCAGAACCGCGATACGCACTTTGGATTTTAGATGAGTGCGCCAACAGCAATTCTGTGCCGTACCGTCGGATTGGTCTGGCTTCCGCGTATTGCTGCTTAAAAATTGGCGGTGAATGTCCTCGGAGAAACGCTGCTTACTGACTCGTGACATCATCTTGAGTCGAAGAGGGTTCAGTCGCTCCGTAAAAGGGTACTTCCATTCAGCTTCCACCCGCTCTGGATCATCTTGCCATTCGCTCTGGCCTTTGCCTTTGCTGTGACCATCACGGCCAGTACTTTCAAAAAGTATCTCTGATACAGTTGACTGTATCATTACAGTTTGCTAGGCTGCATTTAAGCACTGTACTGTTACAGTATTGGAGGTAGACATGATCGCTCAAGCCGAACAGCTGCTGCAACGTGGTTCCAGTGTCACCAGTTCACTGCTGCCGGCGATTTTCGCTATTTTCAGCCAGTGGCGCCTGACCGGCGCCCAGCAGATGACCCTGTTGGGGCTCAGCAACGAGAAGACCCTCTACAACTGGAAGAGCCAGCCCGGAAAGGCCAAGTTAACCAGGGACCTGCTGGAACGGGCCAGCTATATTCTGGGTATCTACAAATCCCTGGAAATTCTGTTGCCCGACGAGGGTCTGGCCGATCAGTGGCTGGCTACCCCCAACGACAATCCGCTGTTCAACGGCACGGCCCCGCTGGATCGGTTGCTGGCCGGACAGGTGGTCGATCTGGCCGTGGTCAGGAATTTCCTTGATGCGGAGCGGAGTGGCTGGTGATCGACTTCGATACGCTACCGGTTAGCGAGACAAATGAACCGGTTTACCGGGTCATTCTGGCACGCTATCCGCAGATCCACCTGTTCGAGCGCGTCTCCAATCCACAGGATTGGGACGTGCTCTATGCCGTGGAGTCTCTGACCAACCCCAGGTTACGTGATGAGGTGGGTGATATTCGCCTGATGCCACCGGAAGATCGGGTGTATGGCGATGGTGCGTCCTGGATCATGGCGGCCTTCACTCACCCGCCGGTGGATGGACGAGGTGGTCGCTTCAATCGGGATTTCGGTATCTATTATTGCGCCGCGGATGAGACGGTCGCCATCGCCGAATCCTCCTTCCATCGGGCACGATTCCTACGTGAATCCAGAATCGATAAAACCACCCAGGAGATGCGCGTTATCCGCGCGCAGCTGGGGCCGACAAGCCTTCACGATGTGCGGCACCTGGCCGGAAACACCCTCTACGACCCCGATGATTACAGGGACGCGCAGCAGTTCGGCTTTGCGTTACGGGAAGCAAATAGCTTCGGCATTCACTACCAAAGCGTAAGAGTGGAGGGTACGTGCTACGGGGTGATGCGGCCCAGGGTACTCTCGGATGCCATCCACTGGCGCTATCTGCGTTACCACTATGAAAAGGGGTCAATCGTTGAGGTTGAATCCCTGGATGGCCGTGGCAATAGGTAACGGCCATGTACAATGAATTGTTGTGGATCTTCACTCAACTGCCAGACGATTACATCGTGCTTGATACCGAGACCACCGGACTTCCTGACGAAAACGGACTGCCGGATATCGTGACGCTTGGGATCACGGTGGTGAGGAATCGAGAAATAGCGGAATCCGTAGAGTTTAAAACACGACCGAAAAAACGAATCTCAGAAGAAGCGCAGTCGATACACGCCATTACGAACGAACAGGCTGCAGGATTTGATTCCTTTGTTTCCCAATGGAACCAGATTGACGAGTACGTGAAAGATCAGCTCATCGTGATTCACAACGCGAGCTTTGACTGGCCCATCCTGCTTGATCATATTGTGCGATACGGATTGGAAATGCCGGAAATTCAAGGCGTATTTTGTAGCCAGAAGGCAGCCATACCTTGGGCGCAAGCAATAAATCTACCGTGCGGTCATAGAGGCCCGTCGTTGGATACGTTGGCGAAAGCGCTTGGCGTGGACGACCTCAGAGTCAAGGGGGGTGGGGTTCATGGTGCGAAGATTGACTGCCAGCAGGCCGCTATGGTGACAGAGGTGTTGAGACACTATGGCTTGGTTTTTAACGTACATGTCACTGCTGCCTTGTTTCCTTAACATCTTCCGCCAGCCAAACCTTTATCAATGACTGATACGGCATGTCCCGCTTGTTCGCTTCGATTTTAATACTGTCCAGCAAGCCTTCGGGTAACCTCAGCGAAATCGTCTTCGTTGACGGCTTCAGATTGGACAGCGACGCGGATTCGGCCTTAGTCCAATCGACATAGTCGCTCGAATCGTGTGTTTCCCAAAACTCCCGTTCTTCTTGCTCCGTTTCAAATGTCGGCACTTTCTTAACTTTGCTCATACTGTATCAGGAAAGCGATGCGCCAGACCTTCCCACTGGACAATAGGCTCGCTGGCTCCTACCGGTCCCGGTTTAACTTTCTCGCGGCTTGCTCTGGCGTAATTTCAGCCACTCGGGTAAGTGCATCCAGGGAGCGTTGCTGCAGATAGAGCTTACCGCTACCTTTTTCCCAGTTGCTTACGGTAGGCGGACTAACGCCAACTAACTTTGCAAACTGTGATGTGTTCATTCTGAATCGCTTGCGCAGTCTGGCGACAGCTGCTGCTGTTGGCGTGAATGCTTTTTTCTCAGCCATTTTTTCTCCAGCAGCACTGCTTTTCTTGCCGGGCTTTATCGGCTCTTCTATGTCCACGCCAAAAACATCGGAAAGACGCTCCCCTGCCAGCCGGCGTCGTTTTCCTTTTCCGGTTGTAGCCGACTGTATGTCCAGTTCCGTGGTGATCAGTTCTTCATGATCAACATTGCGCAATACGAACAGCAGTTCTGGCTGATAATCGAGTCTGGCACCCACACCATACAGGACGGCGGCAATGTGTTTGCACATCCCTGCCCAATCGGGGCAGTCGCAGGCAAGCCTTATCTCGTTGGGACTGGGGAATAGCCCCTTGTTCTGATCGGTTACTATCTCCATGACGTTATTGGAAAAATGTCCCTGCAATAATTCCAGCATGGAGCCAATCTGACCAGCGCACTGCTTGCGGATGGTTTTCCACTTGTTTGCAGAAAGTGGGGTGATATTTATGTTGACCCTATAGAGTTCTGAGCCGCTGACGATGGCTTCTACTTTGCCCTCTGAGATGGCCAGGTGACAAACCGAACCGTTGCGAACATAGGTCCGCCCCCTCGGTAGGCGGTTCTCATAGTCACTGAATTTTTCCAGGTGATTGCACCATGCCTCACCCCAGAATGTATGGGCGATTTTTCGCCCCTGAATCTGGATGGGTTGAATCTCTTTGCCTTTCTCGCGCAAATGGGTGATTTCTCTGGCCGCTCTGGCACGTCGTTTTGCTACTGGCACGTAGGGTTTCCATTCGCCGTAACTCATGAGCGCCCCGTATCAGACTTGTGACTTTTCAATGTCGAGCGATACCAGATTGAGCAGTGTTTCATTATCCATCTCTGTCAGTAGTGTGTCAGCGCCACCCTCCAACAAATCGTTGGCGAGGGCTGTCTTCTCGTTAATCAAGGTGTTTATCTTCTCTTCGATCGTTCCCGGGCAGACGAATTTGTGAACAAGCACATTGTTTTTCTGCCCGATGCGAAAGGCGCGGTCTGTGGCCTGGTTTTCCACAGCCGGATTCCACCAGCGATCAAAATGGATAACATGGGAGGCCCGGGTCAGGTTAAGGCCCGTGCCTCCCGCCTTGAGAGAGAGGATGAAGAAGGGCGGTCCCTGCTCATCCTGGAAGTGCTCAACCAGTTTTTGTCTCTGCTTTATGGCGGTGCCGCCATGCAGTACCAGGCCAGACCTGCCAAATTGCCGTGCCAGGAATTCAGCCAGCGGAGTGGTCATTTCCCGGAATTGAGTAAACACCAACAGCTTCTCCTGACGCGAGGCGATCTCTTCACATAGCTCGGCCAGCCGTCGAAATTTTCCGCTTTCTTTCGGGTCGTACTCATCGTTCCCGAGGAATTGTGACGGGTGATTACAGATCTGCTTGAAACGCAGCAGGTAGGAGAGCACCAGGCCGCGACGTTTTATACCATCAAGGTTTTCGATGGCATGTGCCATCTCATTAACGGTCTGCTGATACAGTGCGGCCTGTACTTTGCTGAGGCCACAGTAGGCGGGCACTTCAGTCTTTTCCGGCAGGTCGCTGATGATTGACCGGTCGGTCTTGAGGCGTCGCAGGATATAGGGGCTAACCAGATTGCGTAAAGGCGCATACTGGTCGCGCTCTCGTTCAGAAAGGGATTTCACAAACCTCTTGAATCTCGTAGTTGATCCAAGCAGGCCGGGATTCAGGAAATCGAAAAGTGACCAGAGATCAGACAGTCGATTCTCTACCGGTGTGCCGGTCAGTGCGAGACGGGATTTCGCATTGAGATTTTTGACAGCTTTGCTCTGTCTGGCTGTTGGATTCTTGATCGCCTGGGCCTCATCCAGCACCAACAACTGCCACTCCTGCCCCTGTAACCAGTCCTGGCGCATCAGTGTTCCATAGGTGGTCAACACGACATCGATATTTTTTAAGGCCGTATTTTCATTTGCAATGGCATCCATTGCATTCTTGTTCAGCTCAGATCTGTGAAAAAACAGACTGCGCAGAGAGGGTGCGAAACGCTCAAGCTCTGTTTTCCAGTTGCCAATCAGAGAAGCGGGAAGCACCAGTAAAGAGGGTCTGTCACACCGATTATTTTTCAGGATAAGCAACAGGGAAATTACCTGCATGGTTTTGCCCAGCCCCATGTCGTCTGCGAGACAGGCACCCAATCCCAACTGAGAAAGCAGCCAAAGCCAGTTCACACCCTCTTGTTGATAGGGGCGGAGGCTTGTTTTCAGCGTTTTACCGGGATGGACCGCCTTTAACTGCGCTGGGTTGCGCAACTCTTCCAGTAGCTCGGACAAATGTTTGCCCGGTTGAACAAAGGACCACGCCCGGCTCTCTTCCGAAACGTTTTCACCCAAATCGGCAGGCGCGCCTGCCAGCAGGCGCATCCCCTCTGCGAAGGTGAGCCCGCCGGTACTCGTCTGTGCTTCCAGTTTTTTCCAGTGAGTTAGGGCTTCGTTCAGTTTCTTCTGGTCCACCTCGACCCACTGCCCCTTTATGAAGGCGAGACCATCACCTGCCGCGATCAGTTCTTTTAGCTCCGCTTTGCTGAGCGATTCATCACCCAGGGCAATCTGTAATTTGAAATCCAGCAGTGAATCGGCACTAAAATGCTTGGTCGTTTTCTCTCCGATGGTAACGCTGGCGAGCGGCCTGTTTCGTTTCTTCCACCAGTCGGGCAGTCGGACCACGACTCCACACTGCTCGTATTGCGGTGCGTCTTTGAGAAATTCATAGGCCTCTGCGGATGACCAGGCTATGGGATGATAGATGTCGCCGGTATCCACCAAATCTTTGATCAGGAGGCTGGACTCAGCGGCAAGTTGGACAGGAGAAAGCAGTTGGATCAATGCTTTTTTGTTTTTCGCCCCTGCATATTCCTGTAGAGCCCGACCGAGAGGTTGATGCCGGATACGTCCCAGTTCAGAGAACTCGGGGGCATAGGTAGCCATAAATGCAAAGGGAAAATCGGGATCATTTCTGTTTTCTGCCAGATGGAAACAGACGCGACCTACCCGATGCCACTGTGGCGCTTTTTTGGCAAGCAGCGCATCAAGCCCGCCAGCAGCTTTTATCTGCACGCACACCCAGCTGTCAAGTGAAGAGCGGATTTCCTGTAGTGCGTGAGCAGAGAGATACTCGCCCCCCTGCATTGGCGGTGCGCTCGTGAGCAGAGACATGATTTCGGTGGCTGAAAACGGCTCGACAGGCACAGGCTTTTGTGGATCGGCCTCTTCCAGCAGGCAGCGTTCACTCAGATAGTTGCATGCAAAGTTGCGCCAATATTGCATGGATGGGTAAAGATTGGCGCCACTTCTCCTTGCCGCAAGAGTGAACAAACCTTCACCCACACTACGTGAAAATGCCTTGCCGATGGTGTTGTTAGTCGCGTTGCCTGTCGTATCATCTGATGGCAATGGGAAACAGTGCAGATGTCCTGAGGGTAGCAGGCCCAGGTCAATGATGATGTGAGTTGTGTCGGTCAACCGCCGATCCTGACGTTAGGAGTCTGAACAATTGAATTACTGCAAACGAAGTTTGTTACTGTCCAGGGCACTATGTTTAACCCTGAGTATTTGTAGCTGGTCGCTCACCACACGATAGAAAATATTGACCTTATCCATCGGGTAAAACCTGACGCCTTCCCCTGAGCGAGTCCTTTCTGTACCCATATGGGGGCTATGGCATAGAAGCTCAGAAGTCTTGAAAGCTTTACTTGCGAAACTTTCAGCGTAGGTTTGATAGCTTTCCAGGGCAATATACAAATAGATTTCCTCAATATCGGCTTCAGCCTGATCGGTGAGTACAAGCGTTAGCATTATTAGCTTCGTTCTTCATACCGCTGGCGGGCGCCAGCCAGTATTTCATCTTTCACCTGTTGGGTAAGAGGGCGAATACGCCCATCATCAGCCGCATTGATGCCTGCCTGAATGAGGGCGTCGAGATGGGCTTCTCTCATGGCCTCGATGCGCTGGGCTTCCTCGTAGGAATACACCACCGCAACGGGACGCCCGTTGCGCTCAATCGTCACTGCCTCGCTTTGCACTTCATCGACAAGTTGGCCAAAAGCCTTGGAAGCCTCTGTTGCTGTAATTTTCTTCATGGCGCAATCTCCGTAAAGTCCGTAATATACGCATATGCGTAACCCGATGCAAACTTTAAGGCAAGAGAATCTCGCGTTGGGATGTTGGGATGATGAGCTCGTAGATATTTGTTCGTTCTGGACCCTGGACACTGAGTCAAAGAAGACAATTTTGGGACCGCCATGGGACCACGCGCTCGCCTTTTTATGCCCTCCAATGCCCACCGCGATTTTCAAGTCTTTGATTTTGAGTGCGTATTGAGGCATCTGGTGGCGTCGAATTTGCGCTGTGAAGTTTCGAATCCCTCACTCTCCGCCATCAATAAAAAGGGCCAGACCCACAGTCTGACCCCTTTTTTTTCTGCGCCTGCACCGCCGTCGATTCCTATGGGGATACGAAGTCGCTGTAGCAGCCCAAACGGGGGTGCGGCTATTTTCTTGGACTGATCTACTGCGTTAAACCCAGGCTTTCACGGTACTCGATGGTAGTCGAGCGCCAATCCCCTGGGTAGAACATCGCCGGCTTCAGCCTTCCGAAGAAACCTTCGCAGGCAGCCGCTCGTAGCGCACAATGCCGTACATCGTCGTGTGCATGAGTCGCCCCTGCTGGTCCATCAGCACGCCGGAAAACTGCGTGTTATAGCGGGCAGAGCCGGTCACGTAGTGGAATACCGATGCACCCGTCATCCAGTCGATCGCCTCCAGGGTCCACTGGCCGTCCCTGGCGCCAACGGTGTAGACCATGCTGGCCCCGGTGGAGACTATGGGCACACTATTGACCGAGGATACCTGATCGTTAACCCAGGCTTCCTTCAGCGCCTGTGTGTCCGGGTCCCATTCAAACTTCTGCACACCGTGGGGTGTGAAGTCCGGGTGATGCCCCGCCAGGCCCACGTAGGCGCCATCCGGTATTCTGGCCACGGGTTTACTGGCCGGCGCGTTATTGACGACAAACGCGCCGTAGCCGCCAACCACGACAGATTGTTCAGTTTGTACCGCACTGGCGTCACTGCGCCCGATATCCGCCCTTAACATACCGGCGATACGCCGACTGGGCGCGCCCTCGATCGCCTGCCAGCCGCGGGGGATTTCATCGCGCCAGAACAGCACCATGTTCATCACCTTGTCACCGTCAGTGAGAACAACGAACCTGTCCTCGTCACCGAAGCCCATCAGGCTGGCAGTGGCACCGGAGCCGACGTTGGCGTGATCAAAGCTGAAGGGTTTTCCCGTTGCAGGGTTTACCACGTCATCAAAGCTGACCGTAATATCCCCCTGGTTGCTGTAGGGCTCGACCCAGGCGCCATCGGCAGGATCCTGCGACAGCCTTTGCCCATCCCAGACCAGCTTGTGCAGATGCTGTAAGGAAGGGACATAGATGCCGCCGTCGCGATCGATAGCGGGACCGTTTCGCACCCAGGTTGCCGCCCCCTGCCGGCGACCGCTATCCAGCATATATTGATTCCAGGCTGCAGCCACCTCCGCCCCCGTCAACTGCAGGGTGTGGTACTGGCTGAAATCGCGGCTGACCAACACCACCCAGCCATCATCGCTGATCGAAACGAGCCAGCCGTCGTAGGTCATGTTCATGGAATTAAAGCCACCGACGATTTCCGCCGGTTTGTGCCACACCTGTTTCAGGATAATCGGCGACTGTGGATCGGCTGGATCTGAATCCGCGTAGGCAAGGATGCTATCCTTGCCTCCCACGTAGAGCACGTTGTCCGAACTCAGCAGGTAGTAGACCCCGGCCAGGCCCCCGCCATAGTATTTTTTAGCCAGCGGAATGGTCGCCGCAACGGTGGCAAGGCCGGTATAACGGAGCCTGGGCAACCAGTCCAGCAGCGCGATTTTATCGTCTGCTTCTGTTGCGGATACGGGGCCACCATTGGCCTGGTAAACCGGTGACTCTTCCAGGAAATATTCATCGATGACAGCCAGCGTATCGTAGTCGAGCTTGGATATGCGATCGGCGCCATTGCTCCAGATTACCCGCCTGCCGTCAGGATAGGGCGAGGAGATGGCGAAGCCAAAGTGCCCGGGACCCAGGTGGGTATAGGTCAGGCCGCCATCGTCCCGTGACAATGACTCGGTTGGTCCCACCGGGCCGGGGTGAGCCATCCCCGTAGTCTGCGCTGAATTGGCGTGGCCGATCGGGACGACCGAGTCGGCGAGGTAGGCGTTGGCAGGTGCATAGTTTGGCGCTACGTGGCTTCTCGCTGACACGGGCGCAGTCGCTGGCTTCGATACGTTTTGCCCGATCGCCGTACCGTCTGCCCCGTTATTGCAGGCCGCCAGCGGGTACAGGCACAGCAATGCCACGAGCAAAGCGGCGAGGCGGCTGGTCCTCCTTCCATTCTCTGTCATTGAGATTTCACCTCAACGGTCGTTACTGAACCTGGATAGGGCAGCGACCGTATCCCGCCAGGCGGGCATGTTTTTATCGGGTATACCTGAGCGCGCGTGCCCCGATCATATCAGCCACTGTCCCTGGCGAATACCGACGGCGACCTGTTGCCGGGCGGCTTTTTCGCAATCAAGCGTTACGACATCGGCGGCCCGCGCTAACGACCGTGGTTGAGGAATGTCGCGTCCGCGCATCAATAAAAAGCCCGAAAACTGCGAACGGGTTGGTAAAAAATGCACAAATACCGCTGAAAAGTCGGGAAATTTGTGGCGGACCGCAAAGATATTGCTACAGTCGTCGAAAAAGGGACAATACAAAAGGTGCGGTTCATGAGTGATGTGTGGAAAAAAAATCTGGAAGAAGACCGGGCCCAGCGCTGGGACCGGTTCTGGGATGGCGTCTGGGTCTACGGCGCGGCCGTCGGTTTGCTGGTGCTGGTAAGCCTGTCCAGGATTACTGTTTAAAAGGGCGCTGGCCAGGCGATCACAGTGCCAGCGGGTCGCCGTTTGGTGCGGATTCCGGCCAGTACTTCGCCTACGCTTATAACCGGCGCCTTTACGGCACGTAACCGGGTTGCATGTACGCCGGTGACCCCGGGCACTTGGTTTCCCCTCCCGTTTCGATCCACACCCGGCTGAAATCACGCCGGGCCCCGGCATCGGCCGCGGGCACGCAAGTCTCCATAAATTGATCGAGATCAAGTCTCGATTCTTATAAAACAGTCAGTCCTGTTTTTAAATCACAACAATCTGTATGATGTATTCCGGATCACCATGAACAGGACTCTGGAGAGTGGCATGGACCTGGGCGTCTTTCCCTGGCTGCAGGATCTGAAACTCGCAGGCTTACCGTAAGCTCAACCCTTGAGATAGCCGCAAATGACAAACACGACCGACAATAATTCCGGCGCGGATATTCTGGCTCGTTCACCCGGGCCATCCTACCAGGATCTGCTCGACCAGGAGGTCAATCCGGTACCGGATTGCCTGAGGGAGAATACGAACCCCTATCTCGGGTCAGCGAATCTGTCGGTGGATCGCTACCTGTCGCGCGAGTTCCATGAACAGGAGGTCGAGCATGTCTGGAGCCGCACCTGGCAGGCAGTCTGTCGGGAAACCGAAGTCGGGGAGCCCGGGGATACGCACGTCTACGATATCACCCGCTTCTCCATTATTGTCACCCGCACGGAGGCCGGTAAGCTGAAGGCCTTCCAGAACGCCTGCCTGCACCGCGGCCGGCAACTGGTAGACCACAGCGGCAACTACCCGAAGCTTCGCTGCCCCTATCACGCGTTCACCTGGAACCTTGATGGCGAGTTCAAATGGGCGCCCTGTAAATGGGATTTCAAGCACATCAGGGACGAGGAGTTCGGCCTGGCCGAGGTTCAGGTCGATATCTGGGGTGGCTGGGTGTTTATCAATATGGACCTCGAAGCGCCGTCCCTGCACCATTACCTCGGCGTGCTGCCCGCGCATTTTGAGCGCTGGAAGCCGGAGAACGGCTACAAAATGCTACATGTGGAAAAGGTCATCCCCTGCAACTGGAAAGTGGGCTGGGAGGCCTTTATCGAGTCCTACCACGCGGTGGCGACTCACCCGCAGATACTGCCCTACACGGAGGATGCGGATTCCCAGTATGACGTCTGGGGGGACCATATCAGCCGGACGATTACCGCGCTGGGTGTCCCCAGCTTTCACCTCAAAGACGTGACTGACCAGGATGTGGTCGACACCATGCTGGGGGTCTCCGCAATGGTAGCGCGGCCCAATCATGCCCTGGTGCCAGAGGGGATGACCGCGAGACAGTATATCGGCCAGTTGAATTCCGAGGCGTTCAGTGAGAATCACGACCGCGAGCTGGCCAGCTTTGCCACCAACTCTGAACGGATGGATTCAATTCTTTACTCCGTCTTCCCCAACTTTGCGCCCTGGGCGGGCTTTCACCCCAATATCACCTACCGTTTTCGCCCCAATGGCGATGACCACAAAACGGCGCTGATGGAAATTATGGTGATTAAACAGCTGCCCTCCGGCGCGGAGCGGCCCAAAGACGTGCCCGTGCGACGCCTGGGCGAGAACGAGTTGTTTTCAGAGGCTCCGGAACTGGGCGTCAGCCTGGGTACCATCTTTGACCAGGACCTGTTCAACATGCCAATGATCCAGAAGGGCATGCACAACGTGCGGTCACGGCAGCTGGTGCTTGCGAACTACCAGGAGGTACGGATTCGTCACTTCCACCAGACGCTCGACAAATACATCAATGGCGAATTGTAGAGCGTCTGACTATCTGCCGGCGCATATTATTCCGCCAGCGCAATGTAGATGTCGTCTCCCTCGACCTTCACAGGATAGCTGCGCAGGGCTTCCCGCGCGGGTCGACTGAGCACCGCGCCGCTCCTGACGTCAAAGGCCGCCCCGTGGAGCGGGCACAAAATCCTGCAGCCCCTGAGCTTGCCCTCGCTCATTCGGGCGGCCGCATGGGTGCAGAGATTGGCCACGGCGAAGACGCCCTCGGCGGCGTGGCACAGCAGTATTTCCACGTCGCCTGCGGTAATGCAGTAGGTCTGGCCCCGGGGTATATCGGCCAGGCTGGCCACGCGCTTGAATTCCCGGTCGCTCATCGGAAGGGCTTGCCCTGGTCCATGAACTCGTCGAGGGTCTGGTGCACTCGCCTGATCCGCACCTCCTGGTAGTTACCCAGGCTGAGCCCCTTGCGGCTGGTTTTGAGGCCGCGGGTCTGGAGATCGAGGTTGCCGGTGTCCTCATCGTATACCGGTGCCAGCCAGCCGAGCTCGGGGGCCTCGGTATAGGATTGCTCGACGCCCAGCCTGGTGGGCTCCGGCGGCTCCGGGTGCGCCGCGCCATCGGGCAGGGGCTCCAGCACCAGCACGTCGAAGATGCTGCTGTCGACATCGTCGCCGTTGGGCCGGAAGCGGTACACCATGGGTATCAGGATGCCCGGGAAGAAAAACATGTTGGGGAACAGGTGGTACTCGATAGAGTCCAGTACCTGGCTGTCGCTGCAACGATCGATGTCTACCCCCAATTGTGCCTGTAACTGTTCCCTGATGGCCTGCGCGGCGACCTGTCGCGCGGTTTCACCGGCCGCCAGTGAGCGGCCCTCAATGGACAGGTCGGCCAGCATTTCCTGCTCGCTCATGGGCGGGCTGCGCCATTTGTCGCCGGGGTAGTCCGCCAGGGCGGTGGGGCTGTAACTGCCGATAGTGTGGATAAAGCGGCTGACATACTTGCTGAATACATCGTACTGGGCGTTGGCGCCGTGGGGAGAATCATGCGTCTCGAAATTGTGGTAGGCCTCCATGAAGGCTTCCTGGGCGATCTTCCAGTTGGCCGGCAGTGTTTTTTGCACATGTGCCCGAATGCGGCGCCGTTCCAGGGGAAACTGCGCAAAATGCGCTGGCATGACCCCCAGGTAGTCCGCCAGGGGCGCGGCCTCAGGATTGAGGTTGATGAAGATGAATCCGCCCCATACCTCGCAGCGCACGGCAGCCAGGTTGTGGCTGTCACCCACCGTGTGGGGAAAGTCCCACTGCCCCGGAATATTGCGCACTGAGCCGTCGAGGTTCCAGGACCAGCCGTGGAAGGGGCAGGTAATTGAGGGAGTATAGGCACACCCCTGGGCATCGATCAGCCGCGTACCCCGGTGGGTGCAGACATTGAGGAAGGCCTTTACGCCGCCGTCGTCCATGCGCGCTATCAATACCGAGTAGGGGCCGATGTCGTACACATAGCTGTCACCGGTCTCGGGCAGGTGCTCTTCCCGGCAGGCCCACTGCCAGGCATTGGGCCAGAGCCGCTCGATTTCCCGTTGGAAAAATTCGCGGCTGATGTAACGCTCTACCGGCAGATCCTCGTCCCCGAGAAATGCGTAGTGCTGTTCGAGCAGCGGCGCCGGTACCTCGCGGCTGTCCCTGCGCAGGGTGTCGGCGACGGATGGCCCCGGGGCCCTGGCTTCGCCCGGCGTGGGGTTGTTAGTGGCGCTCATGGAAATTCCTGTGGTTCAGGCCTTGCTGATACGGCACGGCCGGTGTTTAATAATACAAACAGCTCTGACTGTTTTTTAATTTGACCTCATTGGCGGCCGGATGGCAAGTGCTGCGGGCCGGCTTATTTGCGGAATCCCCGCAAAGGAAAATACCTATGTCAGCAGATATCGGCGCCGTACCCGGTGCCCAGGTGACGGCCCACCGGGAGGCTATTCGCGAGGTGCTCGCAGTCCACAGCCGGGGACTCGATCGCAACGAGGCCGCCCTGATCAAAAGCGCCTACTGGCCGGAGGCTGAGGTCGATTACGGGGCCTTCAAGGGCCCGGCCCACCAGTTTGCAGACCTGGTCGGCCCGGCGCTGGCGGCCGCCTACGAGCTTACCCAGCACCTGTTGGGGCAAACCTTTATCGCCGTGGACGGGAATCGTGCCTGTACCGAAACCTATGTCCATGCCCGGCACCTGCTGCACGGCGCCGGGGAGGAACTGGCTTTTGCCGGTCGCTACCTGGACCAGCTGGAACTGCGCCAGGGGCACTGGAAGATCCTGCATCGCCTGGTGGTCATGGACTGGAGCCTGCGCCAGCCAGTCCGGGACGAGCGCCGGGGCGAGGCGTTCGGCGCCCTGGCGAAGGGCAGCGCAAACCGCGAAGACCCGTCTCACGCACTGCTGCCGACAAGCTGAGGAACCCGACATGGCCAATACCCTCGACAGCCTGATCGCTAAACAGGACATCACCGAGCTTGTCTACCTGTACATGCGCGGCCTCGACCGCTGGGACGGCGACCTGATGCGCTCGCTTTTCCATGATGATGCCTGGTGCGAATACGGCTTCATGAACGGCAGCGCCCGCGAGTTCATCGATTACTGCATGGCCGCGCTGGCGAGCCACGCGGCCAATCACCACTTTGTCGGCAATATCCTTATCGAGGTGGAAGGGGACGAGGCATTCGGCGAGGTCTACTTCAACGCCTACCACAAGATCGGTGGGGAAAACGGCTTCGATGACGTGATCATCGCCGGGCGTTACCTGGATCGCTACGAGCGGCGCGGGGGGGTGTGGAAGTTCGCCTATCGCTCAGAGCGGGTGGACTGGAGCCACACCGGCCCGTGCCACGACCCGTACTTCCAGCTCGCGCCGAACGGACTGGTTGGTGGTCGCCGCGACGACGCGGTCTACGACCGCGCCGCACGCTACCATCGGGGGCGGTAGCAGAGACTCAGGGCTGGCGGGTGCGCTGCCCCGCGTGTAACAGCACTTCCGCTTCCTGCGAGTAGAAACCGGGTGCCTTGCCTCCCGTGGTGATCCCCGCATCGATCACCAGCGTGTGGCCACTGATCTGGCGGGCATCATCGCTCAGCAGGAACAGGATGCCGTTGGCGATATCCTCGGGCATACAGGCCACGCCGAGGGGGTTGTCGCCGGCAATGCCGCGGGTGATCGCCGCCACGTCGTTGTCCACCAGGGCGGCGGTCATGGGCGTGACGGTGCCCGCCGGCGCCACCGCGTTGACCCTGACGCCGAAAGCGCTGAATTCGCTGGCGGCAGACTTGGTAAGCCCCACCACGCCGTGCTTCGCCATGGTGTAGACATGCGGTCCCAGCGCGCCCATGACACCGGCGGTGCTGGCCAGGGAGACGATGGCGCCGCTGCCCTGGTCGCACAGTATCCTGCCCGCGTGTTTCATACCCAGGAACACCGCCCGTGACAGGATGGCCATGGTGCGCTCATACGCCTCGACGGTGGTGTCCCTGATAGAGCCAACGGCGCCGACGATACCGGCATTGTTGACCATGCCATCGAGACGGCCGAATTGCGCGACGGCGAGGTTCACCGCGTCTTCGATGTCGGCTTCCCTGGTCACATCGGTGCGGATGAACAGGACGGCCGGAGCCAGTTCCGCCGCGAGGGCCTCGCCGCGCTCGGCCTGCAGATCGGCAACGACCACGCGTCCGCCCTGGGCCACGAGGGCCCTCGTTGTCGCCTCGCCGATGCCGCTGGCGCCGCCGGTGACGACGAATACCCTGCTGTCAAATCTGCCCATATGCACGTCCTGCAGTAGCTTTTGGTGGTAGCAGCGGTGAGGGTATTAACATGGCCTGAGCGCTCGCCAGTGACGGCCTAGGGAAGCTGGGTATTACCCATCAGGTCGCGGTCGATTTCACGGGCGGCCTCGCGGCCCTCGTTGATCGCCCGCACGACCAGATCCTGGCCCCGGCGGCAGTCGGCCGCGGCGTAAACCCCGGGCACGCTGGTTCGGTAGTCGCTCTTGTTCGCCCTGAAGTTGCCGCGCTCGTCGATTTCCATACCCAGCGCCTCATTGATGTAGTGCTCCGGTTGCAGGAAGCCCATCGACAGCAGGATGAGGTCGGCCTCCCAGCGCTGCTCGCTGCCGGGAATTTCCTTGAACGCCTCGTCGACGTTGACGGTGATGATGCCGGTCAGGTTGCCCTCGTCATCCTTGAGGAACTCCTTGCTCATGATGGAGTAGACCCTGGGGTCATCACCAAACCGCTGCGCCGCTTCCGCGTGGCCGTAGTCGACCCGGTAGATACGCGGCCACAGCGGCCAGGGGTTGTTGGCGGCGCGGTCCTGGGGCGGCTTGGGCAGCAGTTCGAAGTTCACCAGCGACTTGCAGCCGTGGCGCAGGGAGGTACCGATACAGTCGGTGCCGGTGTCGCCCCCGCCGATGACAATCACGTTCTTATCCCTGGCGGAGATATAACTGCCGTCTTCCAGCCCCGAATCGAGCAGGCTTTTGGTGTTGGCGGTGAGGAAATCCATGGCCAGGTACACGCCCTTTGCATCCCGCCCGGGAATCGGCAGGTCGCGCGCCTTGGTGGCCCCGGTGGCCAGCAGCACGGCGTCGTTGCTGGCGATCAGTTGCGCCGGGTCGATGTCCTTGCCCACGTCGGCATTGACGATGAACTCTACCCCCGCGTCGCGCATCAACTGCACGCGGCGCTCAACCACACCCTTGTCGAGTTTCATGTTGGGAATGCCGTACATCAGCAGGCCGCCCAGCCGGTCGGCGCGCTCATAAACAGTGACACTGTGGCCGGCTGAATTGAGCTGCTCCGCCGCGGCGAGGCCGCAGGGGCCGGAGCCGATAATGGCGATCTTCCTGCCGGTACTTTCGGCCGGTATCCTGGGCGTCACCCAGCCCTCGTCAAAGCCGCGATCGATAATGGCGCACTCGATATTCTTGATAGTCACCGCCGGGTTGGTGATGCCGAGCACGCAGGCGCCCTCGCAGGGTGCCGGGCAGACACGGCCGGTGAATTCCGGGAAATTATTGGTCTTGTGCAGGCGATCCAGCGCCTCGCGCCAGCGGCCGTTATACACCAGGTCATTCCACTCGGGGATCAGGTTGTATACCGGGCAGCCGTTATTGGACTGGCAGAAAGGCACGCCGCAGTCCATGCAGCGCGCGCCCTGTGTCCTGAGATGGGATTCGTCGTGCGCGGTGTAGATCTCCTTGAAATCCACCAGCCGTACCGCGGGATCGCGATAGGGCTCGGCTTTGCGCTCGTACTCTTTAAATCCGGTAGGTTTGCCCATAATAACGTTTCTTCCTAGGAACCGACTGCCGCAGTCACAACTGTTTCGTTTGCCATCTCTTCAAGGACCCGCTTGTAATCGGTCGGCATGACCTTCACGAACCGGGCCAGTTCCGTCTTCCAGTTGGCCAGGATATTCTCCGCCACGGTGGAGCCGGTGTATTTCTGGTGATTCTCTATCAGTGCGCGCAACTCGGCGATGTCGTCGGGTGCCGCCATGCTCTCCAGTTCGAACGATTCCATATTGCACATTTTGCGGAAGTCGCCATCCCTGTCCCAGACATAGGCGATGCCGCCGCTCATGCCGGCGCCGAAGTTCCTGCCGGTCTTGCCGAGCACGACCACGCGCCCGCCGGTCATGTATTCGCAGCCGTGGTCGCCAATCCCTTCCACCACGGCAGTGGCGCCGCTGTTGCGCACGCAGAAGCGCTCTGCGGCGATGCCGCGGAAGTAGGACTCGCCCGATATGGCGCCGTACATGACGACGTTGCCGATGAGGATGTTTTCCTCCGCCTTGAAGCTGCTGTCGGTCGGGGGGTAGACGATAATCCTGCCACCGGACTGGCCTTTGCCCACGTAGTCGTTGGCGTCGCCCTCGACCTCCAGGGTGATGCCCCTGGCCAGCCAGGCACCGAGGCTTTGCCCGGCGGAGCCGGTGAGCTTGATGTGGATAGTGTCATCGGGCAGCAGCTTGCCCTGGGTGGCTTTGGCCACCTCATGCGACAGCATGGTGCCGACCACGCGATTGATGTTCACGACATCGTGCTCGATGCGCACCTTTTCGCCGCGGGTCAGCGCCGGTTGTGCCCGCTCGATCAGGACGTTGTCGAGCGCCTTGTCCAGCCCGTGATCCTGGCTGATGGTGCGGTAGACCTCGGTGCCCTCGTAAACAATCTCGGCGGGCGTGAGAATGCCGGTGAAATCGAGGCCGCGGGCCTTCCAGTGATCGATCGCCTTGCCGGTCTGCAGCAGATCCACCCGGCCCACCATTTCGTTGACGGTGCGAATACCCAGGCGGGCCATGATCTGGCGCAGCTCCTGGGCAACCATGAAGAAATAATTCACCACGTACTCGGGGCTGCCGGAGAATTTCTTGCGCAGCTCGGGGTCCTGGGTGGCGATGCCCACCGGACAGGTGTTGAGGTGGCACTTGCGCATCATGATGCAGCCCAGCGTCACCAGCGGTGCGGTGGCAAAACCGATCTCTTCGGCGCCCAGCAGCAACGCCATGGCGACATCGCGACCGGTCTTGATCTGGCCGTCGGTCTGCAGTACCACGCGCGAGCGCAGGTTGTTTTTTACCAGGGTCTGGTGGGTCTCGGCGATACCCAGCTCCCAGGGCAGGCCCGCATGCTTGATGGACGTAATGGGTGACGCGCCGGTGCCGCCATCGTGCCCGGCGATCACCAGGTGATCGGCTTTGGCCTTGGTCACCCCGGCCGCGATGGTGCCCACGCCGATCTCCGAGCCGAGCTTGACGCTGATCCTGGCCTGGGGGTTGGCATTTTTCAGGTCGTGGATGAGCTGGGCTATATCCTCGATGGAATAGATGTCGTGGTGCGGCGGCGGGCTGATAAGGCCCACGCCCGGGGTCGAGTGCCGGATGCTGGCAATGGTCTGGTCGACCTTGCCGCCGGGCAATTCGCCGCCCTCGCCGGGCTTCGCGCCCTGGACGATCTTGATCTGCAGTTCGTCGGCATTGGCCAGGTACCAGATAGTCACGCCGAAGCGGCCGGAGGCGACCTGCTTGATGGCCGAGCGCTTGGAATCGCCGTTGGCCATGGGGGCAAAACGCAAGGGGTCTTCGCCGCCTTCGCCGGTATTCGACTTGCCGCCGAGGCGGTTCATGGCGATGGCGAGGGTCTCGTGGCTCTCGGCGGAGATCGAGCCGAAGCTCATGGCGCCGGTACAGAAGCGTTTGACGATCGCCGACGCGGGCTCAACCTCGGCGATATCGCAGGGCTGGTCGACGTCGCGGAATTCCATCAGGCCGCGCAGGGTGGCACGGCGGGTCGATTCGGTGTTCGCGTGGTTGGCGAATTTCCAGTAGGCGCTCTCATCGTTGGTGCGGGTGGCCACCTGCAGGTTGGCAATGGTTTCCGGGTCCCACATGTGGCTGTCGCCACCGCGGCGCCAGTGAATATCGCCCGGGTTGGGCAGCAGCGGTATCAGGTTCTGCGGACGTGGTGGATAGCCGATCTCGTGGCGTCGCTTCATCTCTTCGAACAGCACGGGAAAGCTCACGCCCTGGACCCGGCTCGCGGTGCCGACAAAGCAGCGGTCGATGATGTCACTGGCCAGGCCCACCGCCTCGAATATCTGCGCGCCCTTATAGGACTGCAGGGTGGAGATGCCCATCTTCGCCATCACTTTCAGCATGCCCTTGCCCACGGCCTTCTTGTAGGCCGCGACGATCGACGCGCTGTTGCGGAATACCTGCTTGTCCAGCAGGCCGTCCTGCAGCGCCTGCCATACCGCTTCAAAAGCGACGTAGGGGTTGATGGCGTCAGCGCCGTAACCCACCAACAGGCAGTGGTGATGCACTTCCCTGGCCTCGCCGGATTCGACGATGATGCCGATGCGGGTGCGCTCGTGGCGCGCCACCAGGTGATGGTGCACGGCGCCGCAGGCGATCAGCGAACTGAGGGCCATGCGGTCGGCGCCGATGTTGCGATCGGACAGGATAATAAAGGAATACCCTTCCTCGATCGCCGTCGAGGCCTCCCGGCAGATCCGGTCCAGCGCCGCCAGCATGCCATCCGGCCCCGTCGCCTTGTCGAAGGTGATATCGATGGTCTGCGATTCCCAGCCGTCCCGGTCGATATTGCGGATATTGGCCAGTTCGTCGTTGGAGATCACCGGGTGATGCAGTTCCAGTCGATGGACGTGCTCCGGCGTGGTCTCCAGCAGGTTTTTCTCCGGCCCGATAAAACAGGTGAGCGACATGACCACTTCCTCGCGGATCGAGTCGATGGGCGGGTTGGTAATCTGCGCGAACAGCTGCTTGAAATAGTCGTAGATCATCCGCGATTTGTCGGACAGACAGGCCAGGGCGCTGTCGTTGCCCATGGAGCCCAGGGGATCGCGGGCTTCAACCACCAGCGGCAGCAGCATGAACTGCATGGTCTCCACGGTATAGCCAAAGGCCTGCATGCGCTGCACCAGGGTGTCGGGTTCGTAGTGCAGTTCAGCGTGATCCGGCGGCAGGTCGGCCAGCTCCAGCTTCTGGCTCTTGAGCCACTCGCCGTAGGGTCGGCTGCGGGCAAACTCCATCTTCAGTTCTTCGTCGGGAATGAGGCGGCCGGCAAAGAAATCCACCAGGAACATTTTGCCCGGTTGCAGGCGGCCCTTGTGCTTGACGTTTGCCGGTTTGACCGGCAGCACCCCGACCTCGGACGCCATGATGACCTTGTCGTCGTGGGTCAGGTAGTAACGCGAGGGGCGCAGGCCGTTGCGGTCGAGCACCGCGCCGATGTAGTGGCCATCGGTGAACACGATGGAAGCGGGCCCGTCCCAGGGTTCCATCAGCGCCGAGTGGTATTCGTAGAAGTCGCGCTTTGCCTGCGGCATGTTGACATCCGATTGCCAGGCCTCCGGAATCATCATCATGATGGATTCCTGCAGGGTCCGGCCCGACATCAGCAAAAACTCCAGCACGTTGTCGAAACCGCCCGAGTCGGAGAAGTTCGGCTCGACGATAGGGAACAGATCCTTGATCTTGTCGCCGAAGCGCTCGCTCGCGGCGACGCCCTCGCGGGCGCTCATCCAGTTCTTGTTGCCGCGCAGGGTGTTGATTTCACCGTTGTGGCTCATGAAGCGATTGGGCTGCGCCCGGTCCCAGGAGGGGAAGGTGTTGGTGGAAAAGCGCGAGTGCACCATCGCGAAATGGCTCTCGTAGTCCGCGTCTTCCAGGTCCGGGTAGAAGGGAAAAAGCTGCCCCGGGGTCAACATGCCCTTGTAGACGAGTATGCGCGTGTTCAGGCTGCAGACGTAGACCAGTTCCTCCGGGTAGCTGGCCTGGGCCGCCCGAATGAAGTTTTTTCGCGCCACGTACAGCGCGTGATCCAGCTTGTGGTCACCGGGCGTGCCATAGCCGACTATAGCCTGTTCGATGACTGGCATCGCGGCCAGTGCGGCGGGCCCGATATTGGCCTCCTGCGGCCTGATCGGCACCGAGCGAAAGCCGATCAGGGTGAGCCCCTCAGCGGCCAGGGCGGCGCCGAAGTTCTGCTTGAGTGCGTTGCGCTTGTCGGCATCCCGTGGCAGGAAGACGTTGCCGACCGCATAGGTACCGGGTTCCGGCAGGGTGACGCCGATGTCGGCGCAGACCTTTTGCATGAATTTGTGCGGGATGGCGGTCATGATGCCGGCGCCGTCGCCGGTATTTTCCTCGAAGCCGCAACCGCCGCGGTGGTCCATCCTGGAGTTGATATGGTAGGCGTCTGTCAGAATCTCGTGGCTCGGTACGCCCTTGACGTGGGCCACAAAACCCACACCGCAGGAGTCTTTCTCGAGGGTCGGGTCGTACAGGCCGTGCTTTGCGGGAAACCCGGTCTTGCCGTCGATTCTTCTATTCTTCATGCCTTCAACTCGTTTGATGGTGCGATAACAAACCGCCAGCTGATCCGGCCCAGCAAAAACCAGCGCTCGTGACACGGCTCAATCGGCGGCTTTTTGCACCTCGATTCAGCTACCGGCTGCAAGCGTATTTTTGCGTAGGATAAGCGGGGGCGGAAACACTAACATTCAGGTAGGTAATGTCAAGAGGAGGGGACCGAAATTTGAGATTAAAAATCTGTAACCAATTGATATATATGGCTATTCACAAAACGGCGGTTTGTGGTGGAACGATCGGCAAACGGCCCGCCGGTGCCGTGCGGGCGGCGGCTGCGATAGCGGCCTGGCGCGATGCCGAACGCGGTGTGCCCGATGCGCGCGTGACGGGTGTGCGGCCAGCGCCTGCGGATTGCGATATTACGCCGGCAATCGCTCCCATCGCTTGCTATTTTTCCTGCAGTCCCTAGAATTCAAAAAACAATCAATCCTGTTTTTAATCCACGTCGAGCGAGGCAAGCGCAATGAGAGCAGCAGTGTTCAAGGGAGCAGGACAGCCGCTGCAGGTGGAGCACATCGCCGACCCCAGCCCGGGGGAGCGCCAGCTGGTGGTGGAGGTGGCCTATTGCGGCATTTGCGGTACCGACCTGCACTCGACCCGGGAGGGGCCGGCCATGCTGCCCTGCAATTCGGTTCTCGGGCATGAGTTTGTCGGTGAGGTGGTGGCGCTGGGCGGGGGTTTGCAGTCCGGCTGGGCGCGGGGCGACCGGGTCTGCGCACTGCCGTTTCTCAGCTGTGGCAGCTGCGCTGCCTGCCTGTCGGGCAGCCCCTTTGAATGCAGCGGCCTGGCGTGTATCGGCGTGAATGCGCCCGGCGGATTCGCGCAGTACGTCGCCACGTCCGAGTGCAATACACTCAGGTTGCCGGACCAGCTCAGCACCCCGGATGCGGCGCTGGTTGAACCGCTCGCCGTCGGCCTGCACGCCGTGCGCGCCGGCGGCCTGCGTGCCGGGCAGCGGGTGCTGGTCACCGGGGCCGGGCCGATCGGCCTGGCCGTCGCCCTGTGGGCGCGTTTTATGGGCGCCAGTGACATCATTGTCAGCGAGCCCACCGCCCAGCGGCGTGACCTCGCCCTGTCCATGGGCGCCACCGCCGTGGTGCAGCCGGGGGCAAACCTGGCCGAGCAATTCGCCGACATCGCCGGCGGTCCGCCCGATGTCTTGTTCGAGTGCGTCGGCGCGCCCGGCCTGATCCAGCAGTGTATAGAGATCGCACCGCGGCGGGCGATGCTGGTGCCGGTGGGCGTGTGTGAACAACCCGACACCATTTTGCCGTTCCCGGCCCTGATCAAGGAGCTGTCGATACGCTTCGCTATCGCCTATTCACGGGCGGACTACGAGACCGTGATCGCGATGATGGCCCAGGGGCGTATCGATGCCTCGCCCATGGTGACCCAGGTCGTATCGCTGGATGACATGCCCGCCGCGTTCGAGGCCCTGCGCGCGCCGTCAAACCAGTGCAAGGTGCTGACACGGTTCAAGTAAGCCCGGACCCCGCCCCCCGGCCGGCGGCCGCGGGCTGTCCCAGCAGGGCGTGTAACTGGCGGTGCATGTTTTGCACCCCGGGCTCGTTGCGTCCCACCAGCACCTTGCGTTCGATGCCGGCATTGAGGCCCCGGTGGATTTTATCCACCAGGGTGTAGTCCTCCGCCACCGCCACATCGTTGATCATCTGGAAGTACTGCTCGTACTCCCCGCGCTCGGCTTCGTTCGCTGGCTCATGGGGAAGAAACATGCTGTGGTACACCACCGAGCGATCGGGGCTGATGGGGTAGACCCGCCAGGTCTGGAAATGATCCTCGACCACAAAGATCACGGTATTGGGGAAAATAAAGTTGACGTAGGAGCTGTATTTTCGCGGCTGCCATTCCGCCTCGGGGATGGTCTTCAGTTCGTTGATCTCGAGTACGGCGGAACCCATTGAATGGTTGCGGCCGTACTGGTGGTAGGTCCCGAGGTTGCTGTAGGCCATTTTCGCAATGGTTTCCGGATGCAGGAACTCAAAATGGTAGTACTCATGGAAGGTGTCCATGTTGAGCTTCCAGTTGAAGTTGGTGACCACCTGCTTGGCCCCGAGGTAGTAATGGTCCTGGAAGCCGAAGCCCGAAAGCCGTTCGCCGATGCCGCCCAGGATCTCGTCAACATCAAAGCGCCGGTCCGGGTTGGGCATGACGAAAATCATGCCGTCGCGTTCTTCGACCTGCAGTGGTTTCAGGCCCAGGGTAGCGCGGTCTATGGAGTCGAAGCCCTCCCTGCCGAAGGGCACGCCGACCAGCGCGCCATCCAGGTCGTAGGTCCAGCCGTGGTAGGGGCAGGAAAACAGGCGGCCTTTTTTCGCCTTACCCGAAGCACATTCGTTGAGCGGCGCGCCGCGGTGGGAGCAGATATTGACGAAGGCGCGCAGCGCGCCGTCGCTGTGGCGCACGACCAGGATGGGTATGCCGGTATCGTCGAAGGCGAAGTAGTCACCGGGCGCCGGGATCATGCAGCTGGGTCCGACGAACTGGGGGTAATTGCGAAACAGTTCGATTTTTTCCCGCTCAAACTGCTCCGGGTCGTAATACTCGCTGACGTCAATCGCCATCACGCTGTCAGCCAGGGCGGTGGTGTTGCGCGCGACCAGGTCCATCAGGGTCTTGAGTTCTTCGATCTGCTGCTGTCGTTGCATCGGCTTATTCCGTGTGGAGTGGGGTGTCGGCTGGCTGCGATGCGGCGTTACAGTCCCAGCACCATTTTCGCGATAATCGAGCGCTGGACTTCCTGGGAGCCGCCGAAAATAGAGGCGGCGCGGTTATTCAGGTAGCGCGGCACCACGGAGCTGGTGAAATCGGCACGGTCGGGGCTGCCGTCCCGGACCGGGTTCATGGGGAAACCGCGGTAACCCAGGACATCCACCGACAATTCATTGATCGCCTGCTCCAACCGGGTGCTGTTGAGTTTGAGGATGGAGGATTCCGGCCCCGGGTTGCCGCCGCCGCTGACGCTGGAGAGTATGCGCAACTCGGTGATCTCCAGCGCCTTGAGGTCGATTTCCATGCGGGCAAGCTTGCGCGCGATGTCGCCGCTGCTGTCAAAGCCGGCGATATCCTCGCGCGCGCTGGCGACCAGCTGGCACAAGCGCTGCAGTTCGTGCTGGATACGCGGTGCGCTGAAGCCGCCCCCCCGTTCAAATTCCAGCAGGTACTTGGCGTACTGCCAGCCCCTGTTCTCCTCGCCGATACGGTTGCGCTTCGGCACCCGGACGTTGTCGAAGAAAACCTGGTTGACCTCGTGGTCGCCGGCCATGGTCAGGATGGGCGTCACGCTCACCCCGGGGCTGTCCATGGCCACCAGCAGGAAACTGATACCCTGCTGCGGTTTGCCATCGCTCGCGGTGCGAACCAGGCAGAAAATGTGGTCGGCGAGGTGCGCGTGGGTGGTCCAGAGCTTGGAGCCGTTGAGAATATAGTCGTCGCCATCCGACTCGGCCTTCAGCTTGAGGCTGGCCAGGTCGGAGCCGGCCCCGGGCTCGGAGTAGCCCTGGCACCAGTAGTGTTCGCCGGAGAGGATTTTCGGCAGGTACTCGCGCTTCTGCTCCTCGGAGCCGAATGCCATGATAACCGGGGCCAGCATCAGCAGGCCCAGGGGTATCAGCATGGGTGCGCCGGCCAGGTAGCACTCCCTGCTGAAAATGTATTTCTGGGCCGGGGTCCAGTCGGTGCCGCCGTGCTCCAGCGGCCACTGCGGCACGGCCCAGCCCTGTTCCACCAGGATGGCCTGCCACTGCAGGGCGATGTCTTTCTCGACGAATACGCTGCTGTTGTTGGCCGTGGCGGCGACGATCTGCGGTGTCAGCTTGTCCGCGAGGAAGCGCCTGACTTCCTGCTGAAATGCCAGTTCCTGCGGGGTGAATTGGAGATCCATAGCCGGGGTCCGATCCGTCAGTGGCCGGGCGCCATGGCCCAGCGGATGCCGCGTCGCAGCAATTCATGGAACTCGGGCGTTTTCCAGGCGCCTTCCTCGGCTGCCGGGTACTCCTCTATCAGCGGCTGCATGTCGTACTTGCCGCGGCAATGGCCCAGGGTCAGGTACAGCACCGTGCCCTCGCCGTAGGGATGCAGGTACAGCACCGGCTGCACATCCGTTTGCTTGACCCAGTCCGTGCGCACAAAGTTCGCCACGGTATCCGACCAGTGGGTGTGCAGCAGGGTGCGGTAGTCGCCGTGAAACTTGCTCAGGTACAGTTCGTCATCCACGGTAAATGTGGGAATACCGGTTACCAGCGGATGATCCGGCTCGGTGACCAGTACCTCGTACTCGTGAATGGGCGGATGCGCAATGAACTGGCTGCCGAGGATTTCCATAAACGGCGTATTGTGCTCGGGACAGTCCACCTGCGGGTTGCCGTCGGCATCCGGTGCCAGGAATTCCAGTATCGAGTTGGTGCCGTGCAGGGCGAACCATTTGCCGCCGGCGTTGATGTAGTCCTGCAGGCGCCGGGTCTGGGTCTCGCCGGGTATCACATCGCAGGTATAGGTGATGATGAAATCCGCGGCGCAAATGGCATCGATGTCGCTGTAGTCTTCCCCCACGCGGACCTTGATCCGCGGCTGCTCCGCCAGCAGTTTCAGCAGCTCCAGCCGGGCGTGATCGATGTTGTGGTACTTGCCGCCGGCGACGAGGTACACATCGATGCGATCGCTCTTGCTCATGATCTGTTGCCGCCGCCTGTGTAGTCCTGGAGGGCCGCTTTACAGCTGTACCCGCTTGGTAAAGCCGCCGTCGGTCACCAGGTTGACGCCGGTGATGAGGCTGGCCGCGGGGCTGGCCAGGAATACCACCGCGTTGGCGACTTCCTCGGCGGACCCCATGTGCCCCTGGGGAATCTGCGCAAGGGTGCTGTCATACAGCTCGGTCATGTTGGTCTTGATGTAATCCCAGGCGCCGCCCTCGATGAAAACCGGGCCGGGGGACACGCAATTGACCCGAATCCCCGCCGGTGCCAGCGCCTGGCTCAGTTGCTTGGCGTGGATCACCAGTGCTCCCTTGATGGCATTGTAGGGTTGGGGACCCATAAAGGTTTCGACCCCCGCGGTACTGGAAATAACCACTACGGACGCCGCTGACGATTGCTCCAGGAAAGGCATGGCGGCCTCGATCCCGCGGGTGGTGCCCATCAGGTCGACGTTGAAGTTGTTCTGCCAGCCCGCGTCGCTCATATCGCCGCCGCCGGCACTGACGTTAGGTATGAAGATGTCCAGCCCGCCCAGTTCGCTGGCGGCGCTGGCGATCCAGGCCTGGTAGGATTCCTTGTCGGCCACATCCACCACCGCGCCGACGACCCTGACCCCTTTGGCGCCCAGTTCACCGACGGCGGTGTCCACCTCGGCCTGGTTGCGGGCGCAGATAGCGAGGTCAACACCCTCGTCGGCCAGCAGGTTGGCGATGGCCCGGCCGATACCGCGGGTAGCCCCGGTGATAAGCGCTTTTTTTCCGGAAAGTCCGAGATCCATGTGTGTCTCCTGAGCGTGGTGCTGTCGGTGATTGCTGTGTACCTGGGGTGCGGGCGGTACCGGCGCGCCGCATCAGTCTGGCAAGTTAGCAAACCCGTCTGAATAAAACAATCAGAATTGACTGTTTATTTTCTATCGGCTACTGTGGGCCCCAGTGTCGCAGAATCCGCCACCCCAACCGCGCCCCGATACGCGCAGTGCAAGGAGTACTGAATGGCCAAGTGCCCCGCCGACTTTGATTTTTTCGCCCCCGAGGTCATCGAGTCTCCGTTCGAGTTTTACCAGGTACTGCGCGAACAGGCCCCGGTGTACCTGCTGCCGGGTACCAACATCTACCTGCTGTCCCGGCTGGACGATATCCGCCAGGCGGCCAAGGATACCGAGACCTTTTCCAGCGACTTCCGCTACCTGCTGCAGGGCCCCGAGCCCTCGCCCGCGGCGGCAGAAATCTACAAGGACGGATACGACCAGGTCGACACCCTGCTGACCATGGATCCGCCTCGCCACAAGGTCTACCGCTCGCTGATCAACAAGGTCTTCTCCGCCAGGCGGGTGGCGAAGATGCAGGACTACATGGAGCAGATCGCCGATGAACTGATCGACAACATTATCGACAAGGGGGAGTGCGAGTTCGTGCGGGATTTCGCCACGCCCCTGCCGGTCTACGTGATCGCCGACCAGCTGGGTGTGCCCCGCGCCGACCTGCGCAAAATAAAAGCCTGGTCGGATGCGTTTGCCTCCCGCCTGGGCGGGATGGTGACCCCCGAGGCGGAAATTGAGAACGCGCACCTGATCGTGGAATACCAGCAGTACATGGTCAGCATTATCCGGGACCGGCGGGCACAGCCGCGGGATGACATGATCTCTGACCTGGCCAATACCACGATCGAGGACGGCCGCCTGATGACCTTGGAGGAACTGCTGAGCATGATCCAGCAGTTGCTGGTAGCGGGCAATGAAACAACCACCTCGGCGATAGCCGGCGGCCTGCTGTCATTGATCCAGCTGTCTGACCAGCTGCAAGTACTGCTGGACGACCCTGCAATCATCGACAATGCGGTGGAGGAGATCCTGCGGCTGGAAACCCCCTCGGCGGGGTTGTGGCGTGTGGTGACCCGCGACACCCGGATCCGCGGGGTAGCGATACCCGCCGGTTCGCTGCTGATGCTGCGCTATGCGGCGGGCAACCGGGACGCGTCGGTGTTCAGCCAGCCGGAGGTCATGGATGTCTGCCGCGCCAATGCCGAAGACCACCTCGCCTTCGGGCAGGGCACCCATTTCTGCCCGGGCGCCATGCTGGCACGCAAGGAAATGCAGGTGGCGTTTCGCGCGCTGCTGCAGCGCCTGACCAATATCCGGCTGGTGGAGGGCAAGAACGACCTGACCCACTGGCCGAATGTGGTCTTGCGGGGACTGAAGTCACTGCATATCACCTTCGAGGCGAGGGTTTGAGGGCGGGCACGGGTCAGGGCAACGCGAGAACGCCCGTTTATTGATTCCGGGTTGCCGCCGGTTCTAGCCGAAGTAGTCTACGCCGACAATTTCGTGCCAGCGCTGGCGAAAGGCCTCTCCCTGCAGGCAGTTGGCCGCTATCCATTCGTCGTCGCTGACACTGGCGCGGCCGGCGATATCCTCGATCGCATCCTGCCCGACGGGGTAGCGGAAGTGGGGCGCATCTGACTCGATGGCGTGGGCAACGGCGGCGGCGACATCCAGCGGGCTCGCGGGATTTTTCATGGTGTGTGTGGCCCATTGGCCCAGCCGCTCCAGGCTTCGCATATAGTGGCTGTCAGGTGGTGGCGGTGTGCCTTTTTCCCAGGCGGGGGTGGGTACGGAACCCGGCTCGATAAGGGCCACGCGCACGCCGAACTCGGCCATCTCGAAGGCCAGGGCCTCGCTCAGCCCCTCCAGCGCCCACTTGGCGGCGGAGTAGTGGCCGTGGCAGCCAAACACCATACGGCCGGCGAGTGAACTCATGTTGACGATTCTGCCGGATCGCTGCTCGCGCATTATGGGAGTGATCGCCAGCAGCATGCGCACGGTGCCGAAGTAATTGGTTTCGAAGACCGCACGTACTTCCTCCAGCGGTGTTTCCTCTACCGCGCGCCCCCCGCCTATGCCGGCGTTATTGACCAGGGCGTCGATGCGCCCGGCGCTGTCCATAACCGTTCCGACCGCGCGCTCCACCGAGTCGCCGTCGGTAATGTCCAGTTGCACGATCTCAACGGGCAAGGCCTCGGCGGCAATCCTGTCTTTCAGTTCAGTGGCGGTGTGCGGGCTGCGTAGCCCGGCGAACACCTGGTGGCCATTGCGCGCCAGGTGCAATGCGGTTGCCTGGCCGATGCCGGTGCTGCTGCCGGTGACGAGTATGACTGCCATAGGGGTTTCTCCGAAATCGGGGTAAATGAGGGTAGGGGATCAGGGCTGCTCGTCCAGCGCACGCAGCGGCGCATACCTGCGCACTAGTTAACCTGCCAGCTCATGCGCACCGTGCAGGAGGTTTCCGGCAGGTGGGGATCGAATTCCATTTTGAGGCCGCCGCCGGCGCCGTTGAACAGCGCCTCGAAGGGGCCTTTGCATATATTGAGGCAGCCCTCCTCGGGCAGCGCGTTGGGATTGGGCAGGCTGTCGGCACTGGCGCAGGTGTGCCAGGCGCAATCCGGAATTTCCATAACAGTAATGCCCCCGGCGGGGTCGTACTCGGTAATGGTGGCCGGGCCTGTCAGCCAGTGGGCCGGGTTGAAGGTCTCGAACAGGAAGGTGCTCCAGCGGCCGGGTCTGGTGCTGCCATCGCGCGTTGGCCTGGCCTTCTTGTTGGTGTTTTTCTCGGACATGCTGTTCATCATCTTGAGGAACTCAGGCGAGTTTTCATGCGACAGCGCGACCGAGGTGCCGATCACAATGTCCTCGTACTGCTTCTGGCTGTAGTACTTGCGCAACTCCAGCAGCGCCCACTCCGCCTCCCGCACAAAGTTGCCATAGCGCTTGCGCCACTTCTCGCGGGGGGAATCCGACCACCTGACGACTTCCCTGCGGGATCTGATAGCGGCGTAATCCCGGTCCACCTGCAGCCTGTCGCCGGACAGGCGCAGTATGGGCACAAGCGTATGGCTGATAATCGGCATGGCCTTTTTCAGCAGCATGCTGTTGGACATCCACATGTCGATCCAGGCCTGTGGACCCCAGTTGTAATAGAAACCGGGCTTTTTGGCGCCGGGGACACGGCCGGTACCCTGGTCGCTGGTGATGATGGCGTCGTCACGCATTACGAGTCGTCCTTTTTCCAGTCCTGTCAGTCATCAGCCGGGATCCGTGTTGCTGCTGCCGCACCTTGCACCCGGCTGCCCGCTAATTATATACGCGCACGGTAATGCCGTAGGTAAGCTCAGGCGCGGTGACAGCGGTGTAGCCGCCCACGGTGGGTATGTCGATACCGATGGCGTAGTAGTTTTCATCCAACAGGTTGCGGCCCCACAGGGCCACTTCCCAGTCATTGCCTTTGTTGGTCAGGGTCAGCCTCAGGTTGACCAGGTTGACCTCGTCGTTCTTCAGGTGGGGGTCCAGGTCCTGGTCCAGGAAGTAGCTGTCGACGTAACTGTGTTCCAGCCTGGCCATGCCATTGAGTTTTTCGCCCAGGTCCAGCTCGTACTGAAAGTAGGTGCTGAGGGTCCATTCGGGGGCGTTGTCCAGCGGCTTGCCCTTCAGGTCCTGGGTGCAGACGGTGGTCAGGCCGGGCGCGCCGCCCTGGGCGCCATCCACGATGTAGTATTCGTTGAAGGCCTGTTCAACAGTGCACTGGCCATTGTCGAAGGAGCCGTACTCAGCCTTGTTGTAGCCAATGGCGGTGCCCAGGGTGGCGTCCGCTACCGGTATGAAGACCAACTCCGTTTCGAGGCCATAGCTTTCCATGTTTCCGGCGTTGATGACCCTGATGCTGGAGCCGTCGAAGGTCTGGGACTGGAAATCCTCGTAGTCCACGTAAAACAGCGCGCCGTTGAACTGCAGGCGGCGATCGCTCCAGCTGGTTTTCCAGCCGAGTTCGTAGTTGGTTGCCTTCTCTGGCTCGAACTCGCCACTGGACCCGCTCACGGTACGTCGCTGGTCATAGCCGCCTGACTTGAAGCCGCGGCTCACCAGCGCGTAGCCCATTACGTCCTCCTGCAGGAAGTAGCGTACATTCAGCGACGGTGAGGCATCGGAGTCGGTGCGGCTGTCATCGTAGTAAATATCGGGGCCCGCCACCGGTGGTATATCGATCGGTGAAGTGGGGGTGGTGATCTGGGATCCGTCCCGTGCCTTTTTCTCCCAGGTGTAGCGCAGTCCCAGGGTGGCGCTGATTTTCTCGTTGTAGTTCCAGACAACCTGGCCGAAGGCGGCGAAGCTGGTGGTTTCGTAGACGTTGTCGTCGACGTTCAGTGTGCCGTCGGGGAACAGGATACTGAAACCCACGCCGATGTTGTTAACCAGTTGCGGTGACATGGAAAAGGTACCGGCGGAGTCCATTTTCGAGTAGTAGGCGTAGAGCCCGCCCTGGGTTTCGAAAGTCCGGCCACCGGGGGAGGTGAAGCGCAGTTCGCTGGAATACTGGTCCAGCTTGATATCGGTAGATCCTCGCACCGCATCATAGGCAGTGAAGTCACCGTCATAGGCGCTGTCCGATTCATAGTGACGCCAGGCGTTGATGAAGGTGAGGGTGTCCTCGCTCGCCAGGTCCTTGTTCCATTCTGCCGCCACACCGCCGACTTCCACCTTGTTATGCAGGTCGCCGTCCAGCCAGTAGTCTTTGCCGAACGGGTCCGCTTTGGGCGGGCTGAAGCCGGCGCTGTCCTCGAAAGCGGTGTACTGGAGTATGGGCTGGCCCAGGGCATTCAGCCCCAGCATTTGCTGCCACTGGGCAGACGGGTTGTTGGTGATCGGCACGTTCAGGGTGGACAGGCCGTCGTAGCTAATGACGGCAAAGGCGCAGCAGTCAGTATCCTCCTTGGTGTAGTCCATGCTGACGACCAGTTGCCCGAGTCCGTCATTGCCCTCATGTTCGTCCAGGTTGAACAGGATTCTCGAGCGCCCGCCCCACTTGTTCGTGTCGTTGAGGCCCTCACCGTTGTAGGTATTGTCGAACAGGTGGTCGCCCTTGATGCCAAAGCCCGACAGGCGCATGGCGTTGCCCGAACTGCCAAAGGGAATATTCACCATGCCGCGCAGGTCGGCCTGCTGGTTGTTGTCGTAACCGGCTTCTAGCATCGACTCGTACCCGTCGACGGGCAGGGCGGTGATAATGCTGATGGCGCCGGCAGCGGTGTTTTTTCCATACAGGGTGCCCTGGGGCCCACGCAGTACTTCAATTCGCTGCACATCGATCAGGTCGCTGATACTCATCCCCGCCCGGCCCTGGTACACCCCGTCGATAAACAGGCCCACGCTGGGGTCGATACCCGAATTGGACCCCACCGAGCCGATACCCCGAATCCTGATGGAGGTGGAGTTGGAGTCAGCCCCGGGGATAATGACAAGGTTGGGGGTGTACTGTTCCAGGTCCTTGAGCTGGTTGACACCGGACTCCTTGAAAAAGTCGCCGGAGAATGCCGACACCGACATGGGGACATCCTGGATGTTCTCCACCCGCCGGCTGGCGGTAACCAGCGTTTCTTCCAGCGACAGGCTGTCGGTCTTCGGGGCCGGGGGGGTGTCATCCTGGGCCAGCACCGGCGTCACCAGGCAGGGGGCCAATGCTGCGGCAGTGATAAACCCACGGATGTAGCCCATAAATGTTCTGCTCACCTTTGTTATATTTCGCGCGTAAGCGGGGGAAGTTGCGCGCAAACGAGCTGCGCGCCCACAGTAGCAAATGCGCTTTATAAAAACAAACAGAATTGACTGATTTTAATAGTAGCGGTACTGTTGGCGTCTGCCCACGAACAATTTTTCGAGGAATACCATGGCCCAGCCGATGCCCGCCGAGAACATCTTCCTGAATTTCCCCTGGGGCCCCATCCAGATGGAATGCGATGCCCGCGACCTGGTGGTGGAGGGCGAGATACCGGCAGACCTGCACGGCACCCTCTACCGCAACGGTCCCAACCAGCGCTTCCGGCCCCGCGGCGATTACCACCTGTTCGCCGGCGACGGTATGGTGCACGCCTTCAGGATCGAGAACGGCAAGGTGGATTACCGCAACCGCTGGGTGCGCACCGCCAAGTGGAAAATAGAGGACAAGGAGGGGCGGGCGGTAGTCAACGCCATGAACCCCTTTGATTGCGAGCCCGAGTACAGCGACTTTGTGCTGGTAGACAAGGAGGGACTGGCCAATACCGCCCTGGTCTGGCACGCGGGACGCCTGCTGGCCATGGAGGAGGGGCACCCGCCCTACGAGCTCGACCCCGTCAGCCTGGACTCCATCGGCACCTGGACCTTCCGCGGCAAGCTGCATACCGCCATGACCGCCCACCCCAAGGTCGACCCGGCAACCGGGGAGATGGTGTTTTTCGCCTACATGGCCACCGGGCCTTTTGCGGCTGATGTGATGGTGCACAAGGTCGACCCCAGGGGCCTCCTTGCCGAGAGCATTCATATCCCCACGCCGTATTCGTCGATGGTGCACGATTTCGTGATAACCGAGAACTATATCGTGATTCCGGTCATGCCGATCAGCGGCAGCCTGGAGCGGGCGATGGTGGGCGGCCCCCCGTTCGCCTGGGAGCCGGACAAGGGCATGCACATCGGCATACTGCCGCGCCACGGCGGCACCGCCGCCGACATTCGCTGGCTGGACATGGACCTGGCCTTCGCCTTTCATTTCATGAACGGCTTTGACCGCGACGGCGTGATTACCGTCGACGCCTGCCAGATGCCGCATGCACCGCTGTTCCCCACCGTGGACGGCAAATCCACCGGCAAGGCCGAGCCCTACCTGACCCGCTGGACTATCGATATGAACGCCGAAGCGCCGCGGGTGGAATTTGAGCGCATCGACGAGTACCAGTCGGAATTCCCCCAGTGTGACCCGCGCTACGTCGGCAAGCCCTACCGCCACGGCTGGTATACCTCCCCCGACGGTGAACTCCGCAGCGTGATGAAAGAGAATGACAATTACTTCAACACCATAGGCCACTTCGATCACGAAACCGGCGCGGTGGACCGCTTTTCCTGCGGGCAGGCCCTGACCTCGGAGGCCCTGTTCGTGCCAAAACCCGGTAGCTCCGCCGAGGGCGAGGGTTATGTGTTATCCGTGGTCACCAGTTTTGAAACCCGTACCAGCAGCCTGTACATATTTGACGCCCTGCAACTGGCGGCGGGCCCGCTGGCGATTGCCCGGCTGTCGCATTGCGTGCCGGCGGGCTTTCACGGCACCTGGCGCGCGGGGGCAACCGGACAGGGGCCGTCGGGTTAGCCAAACGCTGCCGTGAACGCGACTACCAGTACGAGTTCGATGGCCATGAGAATATATAAAAAGTTGCTTTCTTTTTCAGTTGCGCCCGAATTCCTGACCTGGACGGCCTGAATATCGTCATAACTGATTTCGACATCGTCGCCGCGTATGGAACTGCTTGAGATCCCGGTGATCCTGAACTCGTGGACCTGCTCGTCGTTCGTGATTATGCTGACCGCGTCGCCTACAAAAAGGGTGTAAGGGGGCGTGACACCATCGTGACGCGGAACGTCCCTGTACTCGTGCGAAACGCATCCTGTGAGCACAGCCAGGAGAGTTAGAAGGACGCCGCGAACCATATATTGCCCAACCCCATCGTAGCCTCCTGCTTATAAGTTAACCGCTGAGGCTGGAGGTGGCTTGAACACTGCGGTTACAGCCAAGAGTAGCCCCGCTTCAATAACTCCGATACAGCTGCGTTCAGAATATTTTGAGCTATCGGCTATGAAAATTGCCATTTTTCGATCTGAAGTTGCAGTGGGCAAGCTGGCGCAAGTATCGGGGCGCCGCTGCGCTAACGCTTTTTTATAAAGGGGAAGTATGGCTGTGGTTTGCTTTGGGCGGAGCCCGCTATTCCAGCGGTTGAACCAACGTCGGCTTCCAGCTGCATATTCGACCTGTCTGTGGAGGGCGAGTATGTGGCCTGGGCCCTCCACCTGTCGCAGCGGAAACCTGACCAGTAGGGCTATCTCCAGGTCACGGTTAACTTTGCGGTGTGCAGTTTCACAATCACACTTCGGCTATGTGCCGAGAGCAGATGATTTGACTGGAGAATATACCACGCAGATACCGGCACAAAGGTGCCACTTTTAGTCATGTGCCATCAACTTGAACTTCAGCATGAACTGCTCGCCCTTGATCGGGAACTGGCCCCCAAGGCAATTTTTCCTGTTGCGCAGGCAACTGCGGATTTTTTCTTTGAAGCATGCCAATTATCCCTTTTTTAATTGTGCCGTTATTTGAAGTAATGATTCATATCAAGACCTCGACGCCGGGTTTGGTGTTACTTTTTCAGCCAGTAAACTTAAGTGCAGGTTTACGGGCGCCCCTGAAAAACGTGAACAGGGGGGCTAGTTGATTCCAGAAACCCAGGATGGTCGGTATGCGCGTCCCCATTTTTCTCTACGGCGTTCTGGTGTTATTTCTATTACTGGGCGGTTGCGATGGCGGCTCTGGTTCCCACAACAACGGTGGCGTCGTTCCACCTCCCATCACTCCGCCTGATGAAACACTCACTGGCTTTTTGTTCGATTCTGCCGTATCTGGCGTCGCTTACGCTACCCGAACACGCCAGGGTGTTACTGGAGTAGATGGAAGCTTTCAATACGAGAAGGGCGAAAATGTTCGATTTTTCATCGGGGACACCGTGCTCGGTGATGTTTTGGGTCAGCAGCAGGTAAGCCCATTTACTCTGGCAGGCTCAGCAGCTGTCACGGGTGGCTCGAATATCGCAGCGGCGCTCGGCAATAGGAATGACCCGTTTCAAGCGGTAGTCAATATTGCGACGCTGTTGCAGAGTCTGGATCAGGATGGAAATCCAGATAATGGAATCGAAATCGACCCGGATGTAGTGGCTCTGTTTGCCGGTGTAAACCTGGATGTGAGCCAGTATTGGAAAACATTTCGCAACCAATACGATCTGCGTCACGCGCTTGAACAGGCAAACGAGCAGAGCCTGTTCAGCGGGCCGCATGGAGTCGCCAACCCGGCAGCGGCAGTCCAGCACCTGTATCAGTCGCTGGATCTGGACGCCCACATATTTCTCATAAGCCGGTGGGAAAGTAAGATAAAAGACTCCAATTACAACTCGACCCGTATCCAACGCTGGTATTACGACCTTAACGGCTATCTGACGGAGTATGCCCCGTATTCCATGGAGAGCCCGGCGGGGGGGTTCAGTATTGGTTACCAGTATGTAACCGATGGCCCCCTGGCGCGAATAGCGAGCCCCGCCTCACTCTTGTACGGTGACGACAGGCCGGGCAATTTATATGGTTACAAATACGAATACGATACCCGAGGTAACCTGACGCGTATAGAAACGGAGACCCTTGCGAAGGATACTAACCCGTACGTCGGTTTTGTTGAGAGCACAACTAGTTCCACGGAGAATCTTCAATACGACTTCGTTGGCAATGTGACCCAAATTGAACGGAAAGTTAAGACCGTATCGCTGATAACAGACGGTGTACCATCTGAGGAACTGCCGGCGACAACCAACGAAATATGGCAGTATGATGCCAGTGGTAATTTGACGCGGTATCAAGCAGATGCTGACGGCGATGGCGAGCCAGACCATATCCAGAAATGGGATTTCGACGTGAAAGGCAATTTGACACGTTATCAGGAGGAGGAAGGTGATGGTACGCCGGACCACATCGAAATTTGGGAGAATCAGTATAACGATCTCGGCAGGCTTACACAGGTAAAATACGATGCAGATCCTTCCGGTTCCGGCGATGTAGTTGGCGACGGCATACCCCTGTCGATAGCCACCTATCAGTATGATGTTAATGCAAAGCTGACGCGAATCGAATTGAATGGTGAGTACTTGAACGCAGCTGCGGAGGCGATAAACATCCCATATATTGGTTATCTTGAGCTGGCGGAGACGTATATTTTAACTTACGAATACGACGCCGACGGGAATGTGATACAGGAGATTCGCGATGCCTTTAGTTCTACTTATGGCCGTCACATTGTCAAGCGCCAATATGGGGTGAGGGGTAATGTGACGCGGGAAGAAGATCACCTGATGCCGTTATCCCCTGACGAGCCAAAACGTTTTTCTCTTGAAGAATACAAATACAACGAAATCGGCGATGTAATTCGGCGCACAGCCGATTTTGATGGAGACGGCACGCCGGAAATAATCCAAAATTGGCAATACGAATACGACTCAAATGGATACTTGATTCACTATGAGTCGGACTTCAATAGCAATACGTTCCAGTACGAGCCCACCGGATGGGGTCATATCTTTGCCTCTCCGCCTCCTTACCCTGTCTTGGCGGCTTTTGGCTATGGGAGTCTTGTATGGCCGGGGGCTTCTTCACCGCTTGATTGGTACCTGGATTGAGGCTTATCCGACGCCTGGCCATAGATTGGGCCAGAGGTGTCCTCGACACCCGGGTCAGTCCAAATTTTTATTTACAATACGCGTCCAGAACGGGTCAAGATCAGTGCCTGTCGCTCAATTCCATCTCTCCGGCAGCATTCGGCCTGTGAAGCGTCATCCACAGCCCGCTGAGCGTGCATTCAGGAGGTCGGCTGTGCCAAACAGGGGCATTTTCCCATACAGGAAAATGTCGCCCCCCCCAGAAGAAGAGGGGGCGTAGTTCTATGGTGTCGGAGGCTGGGGTTTGCCTTCACTCGGGCCAAACTTACACTCTAGTAATGCTTTGCCACCTGGGGTGGCTAACATCACGGAATTTTCCGTGTAGATGATGTTACCGAGTGGACCTTCCGCGATACATGGCCAGCCTCTAGCGGCTGAGGCCTTCTCTAGCGGATAGTCATGGTCAAAATGGCAGGATATTTTTCCCACTTTCCCTACCACACCGACCGCTTGTGTCTGATTTGTCCACAGTGGAGCGATTGGCACTCCAGTTTCTGGATCAGGAATAAATCCGGGACAATCAAACTCCTTGATTACGTACGCCGGTTCAGCACTAGCCTGCACCGACAAGAAAGAAATGATTGAGATAAATAATGTAAATACAAGATTCTTCATCGTTAGGCTCCTTCCATTGTATAAATTTTTCGAGCGAGGCTTTTGCGTATTCCGGCGAACGTGACCGCCCATTCCGGGCATCGTGACCGCTTTGCACACCGATGCTCGCTGGCGGGTGCTTTTTTACACCGACCGGTCACGATCAGTCAATTTCCCTTTCGTTTTCCGCATCGATTCGCCGGTAAGATTCAACCGGTGCGCACCGTGCAGTAGCCGGTCCAAAACGGCATCGGCGATCGTCGCTTCACCGATATATTCGTGCCAATGTTCAATCGGTAGCTGACTGGCAATCAGGGTCGAGCCCCGGCCGTGCCGGTCTTCAATCACTTCCATTAAATCGTTGCGCTGGGCAGCACTGACCTTCTGGATACCCCAGTCATCCAGTATCAGCAGATCGGTCTTGAGCAGCTGATTCATCAACCGGGTGTAGGAACCATCGCCGTGTGCGATACGCAGCATTTCGAACAGCCGCGGCAAGCGCAGGTACCGCACCGAGAACCCCCGCCGACAGGCCTCATTGCCGAAGGCGCAGGCCAGCCAGGTTTTGCCGCTTCCTGTAGGGCCGGTGAGGCACAGGTTCAGTGACTGCCGTATCCAGTCCAGGGCGACGAGTGATGCCATACGTGACTTCTCCAGTCCCCTGGCATGGCGGTAATCAATGTCCTCCACACAGGCGCCTATACGCAGCCTGGCGATCTTCAGCAGGCGCTCAAGCCGCCGGTTGTCCCGGTAGAGTATTTCCCGGTCCACCAGCATGGCCAGGCGTTGTTCAAAGCTCAGCTCTGCCATGGCCGGCTGGGCCAATTGCTCGTCCAGCGCCTGTAGGAATCCGGTGAGTCTCAGGGTGTATAGGTGTTCGCGGGTTTGTTGTATCAACATGGGTTCGTCTCCTGGTATCAGTGGTAGTAGGCGGCGCCGCGCACATTGTCGTGCAGCGGTAAATCGTCTTGCAGGTGGGCGTCACCCTCCAGCGATTGCTGGTCCAGCCCCTGCTTGAGGATGGAGGCGATGCTCTGGTAGTTGATCGAGCGAATGGCCAGCGCCCGTTCACAGGCGCTTTCCAGTCGGGCCCTGCTGTAGCGGCGGCTAAGGTTGAGCAGCCCCAGACAAGCGCGGTAGCCGTGCTCGGGATGGGGCCTGTTCTCCAGTTGTTGCCGTACGACCTGCCGGGTGCAGGGGCCGATGTCCTGGGCCCAGTGCAGGAAGCGCCCCGGCGACCACTCCCGGTGGGCGCGGTGGGAGCGGGGCATGTGATCCACCAGGGTGCTGAACCGCAGGGGACCGCGCCGTGGGTGCACCGCCACCCGGTTGCCCTTGTACAGCACCTCCACCGTCTCCGCCGTCAGGCGCACATCCAGCACCTGCCCCACCAGCGCGTGCGGCACACTGTAAAACCGCTTGTGGACGCTGATGTGATAATCGATGCCGGGCCTTGCCTTGCACCACTCGGCGTAGTCGTAGGGCTGGCTGGGCAATGGCTTGAGGGACGGCGCATCCAGTTGCTCGTAGAGGTCCCGACGACTGACCGTCTGTCCCTGGAAGTGGCGGTCATTGAGTGACGGCAGCAGCTCGGCAATGGCCTGGTTGAGTTCGCTAAGGGAGAAGAAGGTCCGGTGGCGCAGGCGGGCCAGTATCCAGCGCTCCACGATTTGCACCGCCACCTCCACCTTGGCTTTGTCTTTCGGTTTTCTCGGGCGCGCGGGTAGTACGGCGGTCTGGTAGTGCGCCGCCATCTCGGCATAGGTGGCGTTGATGACCGGGGTGTAGCGGTTGGCATCGGTCACCCCGGCCAGCAGGTTGTCCGGGATTTGTAATTCGGTGACGCCGCCAAAGAACCGGAAGGCCCGCTGGTGGGAGGCGATCCAGTCCGGCAGGGATTGGGTCCAGGTCGCCTCGGCAAAGGTGTAACTGGAGGCGCCGAGCACGGCGACAAAGACCTGTGCCTTTCTGACCTCGCCGGTTTGGCGACACAGCACCTCGACGGTGGGGCCGCAGTAGTCGATGAAGGTCTTCTCACCGGCGCGGTGGATCTGGCGCATGCTGCGCCGCTGCTTTTTGCACCATTGCCGGTAGTGGTGGCAGTACTGGCTGTAGCGGTAGGCCTGCGCTTCGTGAACCGCCACATATTCCGCCCACAGCAGTTGCAGGGTGACACCCTTGCGCTTGAGTTCCTGGTGGACCTGGAAGTAATCGGGCGGTGCGAAGCGCGCGGGCTTGCGGATCGCCGGGAACAGCAGCCGTTCCAGCTGCGCTTCGTCACTGCCCTCGGGCAGTGGCCAGGCGATGCCCCGGGCGGCGGCCAGGTGGAGGTATTTGCAGACCACGCCCTTGGAGACACCGCAGGCGCGGGCGACCTTCTCATTGCTGAGTTTGGCCTCGTATTTGAGGCGCATGATTTCGATGAATTGACGCATTGGAATCCTCGTTGCGGGCATCCGTCCCTCCTGCGGGGCAAAAAGGCGCGGTTATGCCGTAAAAAGTGTATGGATTCCAGCGAGTTGGATGTGATTCCGGGGGAACGTGACCGACGGTTCCGGCAACGTGACCGGCGATTCCGGGAACACCCCGAAAATCGGTCACGTTGAAACGGAATGAGCGGTCACGATCACCCGGAACGGGCGGTCACGATGAAACGGAATGAGTGGTCACGTTGGTGCGGAATACGCAGCTTTGTCAATAGTCGCTCGACTCTAATCACAGCCCCTTATTTTTACAGCAACATCGAGTAGCACATTAATTCTCGCTACGTGAACGAGGCTGCCACCATTAAGATAAGCGAGCAGTATCAAGAGGAAAAATATCGTTTTCTCATTAACCCGGTATGCAATATCCACATAAAATATAAGGTTATATTGATTTCTAAATCATGCTCATTGCATTGGCGATTGGCACTGTGGATTCAGCACTTTGTGTTTCTATTGGCATACATTTTGCCTGTGCAGTTAGCATGATTTTGCTTCAGGCTAGACCATATCGAAGCGATAGTAGGAGCGCCATTTGTACCAGCATTGCGCGTTTTACTTAGGAAAATATGACCATTCAGCGTCGGCAAGCGTCATCCCCCCGGGGAAACCATTACCGGGTAGCTGTCGCTTTTACCCCAATAGTCTAAACTGGCCTGGCAATCCGCGTCTGCCTGACGCAAAGATTTTGGCTATTACTTAATGCCCGGGAGCGCCACTGATGAGCGCTGAGAATCAAATACGAGATACCATTCAGCTGTACTTCGATGGCATGTATGAGTCCAGCGCGGAGAAGACCCATCGCGCGTTTCATCCCAACGCGAAGATCACCGGCTACCTCGAAGATGGCCTTCACCAGATGACGGTTGGTGAATTTGCGAGTTTTGTGGCCGGCCAGCAACCGTCGGCAAAGGACAAAAACGAGCGGGCGCGGCTCGAGATATTGTCGCTTGAGACCGCGGGCAATACGGCAGTCGCACGAGTGCGCGATGACTATCTCGGGCTGACCTTTCTGGATACCTTGTCATTGCTGAAAGCCGAAGGTGAGTGGCGTATTTACAACAAACTCTTCCATGTGGAAGGCCCGGGGAGCTGAAAAACAGTAAGGACTGATTGTTTTGTGGTGGGTGCTTTGCTAGCATCACGCTAACTTCCTTCGCCGGGTGAATCGGCGATACCGCCTTTAATTCCGGGGTTTTTGTGAACTTTACCCTCACCGAAGAACAGCTGCTGTTACAGGACAGTGTCGGCCGCTTTGTCGCCGATCATTGCGACGTGCAGCGCCACCGCCGCCTGGCCAAAACTGAAAAAGGGTACGACCCTTCCGCCTGGCAGCAGTTCGCTGACCTGGGCTGGCTCGGCGTGCCTTTTGCCGAGGACCAGGGTGGTATCGGTGGCAGTGCCGCGGATGTCATGGTGTTTTGCCAGGCGCTGGGCCGCGGCCTGGTGCGCGAGCCCTACCTGTCCACGGTCATTACCTGCGGCGCTTTGCTGCGCCGCGGCGGGAATGCGCGGCAGCAGGCCAGCCATATTCCCGCCATCATCGACGGCAGCAGCCAGTGGGCTTTTGCCTTTGCCGAACACAACAGCGGTTACCAACTGGCGGCTGTCGATTGCGCGGCCGCCGCCGCGCCCGGGGGCTATCGCCTCAACGGCGGCAAGATCGCGGTGTTGAACGGGCATTGCGCCGACTACCTGGTAGTGACCGCGCGCACGGCGGGCGGCCGAGGTGATCAACACGGGCTCACGCTGTTTATCGTCGATACCACCCTGCCCGGCGTCACCCTGGAACCGTTTACCGCGGTAGATGGCAGCCGCGCGGCAAACCTGCAGCTGGACGATGTGTCGGTCGGTACGGATTGCGTCCTCGGCGCTGTGGGGGAGGCGTATGCCCTGGTGGTGACAGCGATAGACGAGGCCATCATCGCGATCGGCGCCGAGGCTCTCGGCGCCATGCAGGTGCTGCTGGACACGACGGTGGCGTACACCCGCACCCGGGAACAGTTTGGCCAGCCCATCGGCAAGTTCCAGGCGCTGCAGCATCGCATGGCCGAGATGTACCTGAAAGTCGAGGAGACCCGGTCGCTGCTGTACCACGCGGTCATCCGCATGGACGAGGGCGGTGCCGAGGCAGCGCGGGCGTGCGCCGCGCTGAAAGTGAAACTGGCGGAGGCGGGCACGTTCGTATCACAGCAGGCGGTGCAGCTGCACGGCGGTATCGGTATGACGGACGAGTTGGTGGTGGGACACCATTTCAAGCGGCTGTTGCTGCTGTCCAAACTGTACGGCGACGAGGACTACTACCTGCAGCGCTACCAGGCCCTGTCCGCGCATTAGCGCCGTTAAGCCGCCCCTGCCTGGCTGGCGTCCCGGGCGATAAATTCCGCGTAGGCCCGGGCCGTTCCCGCGGCCATCTTGTCGCCATCAAACGGTATCGACATCTCCGGCGTAAACTCCAGCACGATCCTTTCAGGCGTGTCCAGGAAGCGGATAAACATCCCGGGATTGATCCCGGCGGTAAAGGCATTGTCCGGATCCTTGCTGGTCGCGTGGACCATGCCCGCCGCCAGCAGCTCGTACATCCAGTGCTTGATCGCAGGATCGTCGTGAATGACCGTATGGCCTTTGTAGGTGACGGTTTTCCCGCCCCCCATCGGCGTGCCGGTGCTGGTGATGACGACAGAGGATCGCCCGTCCCTGGCAATGGCCTTGATGCGGACCCGTTCGCGGGTAGCGGTCATCCAGATCTTGCCCCTGGCGGGCACGAAGGCGGTGGTCACGCCGATCGGGTGGCCCGACTTGTTGGCCCAGATGAAGGTGCATTCGCCCGCCGAGTGCAGCAGCGCCTTTTCCCGCTCGGGGTCCAGGCGATACTGTTTGACATCGTCGTAGTTGTTTGCCTGCTCTGTCATTGCTGTCTCTCCGGGGTTGTGCGCAAACCTGGGGCGTGCCGGACACGGGCCGGCCGGGACCGCCTGGCGCTAGTTCCTGCTCGAGTGCCTGCCGGCGGCGCCGGAGTCACCTTCCTTGAATATTTCCTCCAGCCGGTCGCCCAGGTAGTCGAGCAGCTGCGGGATGCGTTTCTTGCGGTCGACGGTCAGCTGGCCCACCGCCATGCCTTCCATCATGAAGCGGGTGACATCCATGGCCAGCAGGTAGCGGTCGCCGCGATCATTCCATTCCTCGAACAATACCGAGTTGGTCTTGTGCACATGCTCGTCAAAACGGGCGCTGGAACTGCGCAGGATGGCTTGCAGTTCGGGATCCGTGCGGCCGGCCACGCACAACTCGTGGTAGACGGTGGCGAGGTCACCGGTCAGGTACTCCCAGTAGGCGTCCAGCCCCGCCCTGCGGTGGGCCCTGCCCTTTTTCGTTTTGGGAATCGCGTTGACCCGCCGGGTGTAGTCTTCCAGCAGCTTGCCGTGCAGGTATTCGACCGCGGCCTGGATGAGCTCGGTCTTGGAGGGGAAGTGGTGCAGCATGGCGCCGCGGGAGACGCCGGCGGCGCTGGCGACCCTGGCGGTGGTCACGTTGGTATAACCCAGGTTGATAAAGCAACTGATGGTCGCATCCAGGATGCGGTCGCGGGTCATCGCGCTTTTCTGCGCCTGCCAGCTGATATCCTCGTCGCCGGTAACACCGGCATCCTTGTTCTGCCGGGACTTGTCGGTGGCCATGGGCCCTCCAGGGCTGGGCGGTAAATAAAAAAACAAATACGCCTGATTTAAACAGGCGCTGGTGGACGGCTATTATATACACAACACCCGCGCCGTGTGACGCTCCGTGCGTGGGCAGCATTACCGCCCGGCGCCGGCTATTTCCCGGCCAGGCGCTTAACGACCGGCGCGAACGCCTCCACCATATTGTTCTCACCGTCATCCAGTACGGCGATATAGGAGATGCCGTAGGTCTCCCGGCGTCGCTCCAGTTCTTCGCACATGTAGTCGACGCTGCCGATCAGGCAGTGGGGGTGGTGGAGAATATCGTCGGCGCTCATGCCCAGCGCCTCGCCGATGGCGGCGGCGGTCGGGCCCTGGTGGTCGGTGACGATGGTGTTGTAGGCGCCTATCTCCAGTTCGAGCTCCCCGAAACGCGAGCCGGCGCCGTCTTTTACCCACTGTATTTTCTTCGCGGTGGCGTCGGCCACACCTGAATTCATGCCCTCCGGCCCCAGCATACCCGCCCGGTTGTTGAAGTTGAGGCTGACGATATCCGCCTCCTGGCCGGCGAAGCCGAGAATCTTCCTGCTGCCGCCGCCGATCATCAGGGGCGGCCAGGGGCGCTGGGCGGGGGCCGGGATGCCTGAGAATCCCGACCAGTTGATAAAATCGCCCGCGATGGACAAGGCCTCGCCCGCCATAAACGCCTTGTAGGCATGCACGAACTCGGCACAGCGCTCGAAGCGTTGCGGGAATTCGTCAAAGGGCAGGCCAATGGCATCGTACTCCGCCCTGATCCAGCCGGCGCCGATGCCGAACTCCAGCCGACCTTCCGACAGGTAGTCCATGGTGGCGGCCTCCTTGGCCAGTACCACGGGGTTGCGGTAGTCATTGCAGAACACCCGGCAGCCCACCCGCAGGGTGGTGGTCTGTTGCAGGGCCATGGCTATCGCCGGTACCGCCGCCAGCATTTGCGGCGGGTGATAGGTGCTGTCCATGGCGGGGCCCGCGCTGAGGATATGGTCCGCCAGGAAAAAAGTGGAATAGCCGAGGGTCTCGGTTTTGCCTATCAGCTCGCGCCAGCTTTTGGGCGAGGCCGTATTGAAGCTCTGCAGGGAGAATCGGAAGGGTTTCTTGTCGCTCATTGCTGGCTGCTCCAGATCGGTATTGGCTTGCCGCGGTTCGCGGCGCATGTCGCGGCTTCAGGATAACTTCCTGATCGCCACCGGAATCGTGCTCTGGCGTGGCATGCCCGAATATTTCTCCGCCAGTTGCCGGTTGTCTATCAGCCGGTTGGTATTGCTGCCGAGCGCGCGCACCCGGGCGTCGGTATCGAGCGCCGGATCGGGGCTGTCGCCCCAGCAGTGGGACATGGAAATCACGCCGGGCTTGATATCGTCACTGGCCGCGGCCACCGCGGGGATACGACCGTGGGCTGAATACACTTCGATAATCTCGCCGCTGGTAATCCCCAGCGCCGCCAGGTCCTGTGAGTGCATAAAGGCCGGGTTGGTGGTGCCCTTGCTCTGCAACAGGCTGAGTTCCGGCCCCGTGGAATTGTAGGTGTTCTTCATGCGCCGGCTGACCAGCAGGTGCGAATAGGTGCCGGTGTCTGTCACCTGCGCGTCGCGATAGGCCGCTTCCAATTCCGCCTCCAGCCCCGCCGGGAACAGGTCCAGGTGGCCCCGGGTAGCGGGGTCGGCCGCCTCGATGATGACGTCCAGTCCCGGGTACACGGTGCCCCCCTCACGCTGGCGGATCTGCCCCAGCGGCACCCTTGCACCGGCGGTGATGTTGTCGAGCAGGTCGAATTTCGCCGGCTTGTGGTCCATGGCGATGGGGCCGTTGTCCAGGCTCATGGCGAGCCCCATGCGCTTGCCCACGCCCCAGAAAAACTCCCACTCCTCGATCTTGTCGCCCTCGGCTTCCACCACGGTGGGGGTGTACTGGCTGTAGGCCTGGTGGTGCCAGATGTCGGTGAGCAGGGTGACGTCCTCCCGTTCCAGGCAGAGTTTGGGCGCCAGCACGTAGTCGGCCAGCCGGGCGGTGGCGGCCAGCTTGATATCGATACACACCAGCAGGTCCAGGCCGGACAGGGCCTTCAGCGTTTTTTCCTGGTCCGGCCAGGCCAGCAGGGGATTGCCGCCCACGCAGATCAGCGCTTTTATCTGGCCATCGCCGGGCAGCAGCATCTCGTCGGCGATGGCGGCCGTCGGCATTTCGCCCTGGGGCCCGTAGGGTGACAGCACGAACAGTTCACCGATGTCCGGGGAGACCCGGCTGCGGGTGCCATCGCGCAGCCACTGGGGCTGGGGCGAGGTGGCCTGGGCCCGGCGCGGTGCCGGCGGCGTGAGCACGCCCGGGTTGGGCAGGCGTTCGCCCTCGCGGTAGTGGCGCCCGCAGATGGCGTTGAGCGCCTGTACCAGGTGTTGCAGCAGGTTGGGGTGGGGGCCCATTTCGGGGCCGGTGCCGGTGACGGCCGAGCCCCGGGGGCCGGCGCCGAACAGGCGCGCGGCCGCGCGAATCTGGTCGGCGGGGATATCCGCGGCGGCGGCCACCAGCTCGGGGGTGAAGCGGCGGGTTGCCCGCTCCAGTTCAGCCAGGCCCCGGGTGTGCCGGGCGCAGAAATCCTTGTCATACAGCGCTTCGGCGATGATCACCTGGATGATACTGGCGAGCAGGGCGGCGTCCTGCCCCGGCTTGACCTGCAGGTGCAGGTCGGCGCGGGCGGCCACCTCTGTTTCCCTGGGGTCGATACAGATCACCTTGACCCCGCGCTTCCTGCCCTCGCGCAGGGCGTTGAAGGGGCTGAAGGAGGGTATGCCGCCGGGGATCGAATAGTGCGATACCAGGGTGTTGTTGCCGATGATCATCGCCACATCGGCATCGCACCACATGTGGCTGCCGGCATTCCACCAGCCCATGCGGGCGGGGCCTATGGCCACCTTGGCCGGCTGGTCTATGGTGACGCTGGTATAGAACGACGGCGAGCCGATGGCATTGTGGAATGCCCGCGCCACGCCGTGGGCCGCGGAGTTCTGGTAGGAGTAGGTGCCGTTGTAACTGGCGATGCTGCGCGGCCCGAACCGGGCCAGTATGTCCTGCAGCTGCAGCGCGATTTCGTCCATGGCCTGTTCGCTGCCTATGGGCGCGAAGCTGCCGTCAGCCTGCTTTTTCAGGGAGCCCTGCAAGCGGGTGGGATGGTAGATCTGCTCGGCCAGCTGGCGCCCCTTGATGCAGGTATAGCCGCCGTAAACCTCGTTGCTGGTGTCCGGTTCAATCGCCAGCAGCCGGTTATCCTCCACGGTGGCTTCCATGGGGCAGTAGGCGTGACAGAAGCGGCAGTAGGTTTTTACTTTTTTTGTTGCCATTGCGGCTCCGCTCCCGGTCAGTTGCAGCGCGGCTTATTCGGTAAAGAAATCGGCGCGGGGTTTGCCTTCGGGGTCGTAGACGGGCTCCTCCAGGGCAACCTTGAATTTCGACACCACAGCGTCGGTTACCCCGTATTTGCCCAGCAGTGCCAGCATCCGGGAATAGTAGGGGCCCGCCAGGTGTGCAGCCAGGTCCTCGGTGCTGGCCCAGTTTTCGAACACGTAAATGCGGGTGGCGCAGCAGGGGTCTGCCGCCCAGACGTAGTGCGCGCAGCCGGACTGGGCGCGGGTCTCGGTCATCAGCGCGGCGGCTTCAGCCAGTGCCGACTGGCGCTTGTCCGCGGCGATTTCAATGGTCCCGGCGATCAGGGTTGTCATGGTCAAATCCTTGCTGAGAGTGCTGCTGTCTTGATTTGTTGATTGCTGGCAAGGTAGCAGATTGCCCATCCAGAAACAATCAGGGTTGACTGATTTTATTCTGTGGCACTATGCTGCGTTGCGGTTTACCCCAACCCTTTCGCAACCATAAGGCAGCGCGCAATGACCCAGATGACCAATCGCCAGTACTTCCTGGCTTCCCGCCCGGCGCAGATGCCCACCGCGGACAATGTGCAGTGCCGCGATGTGCCGCTGGCCCCGCCCGGCCCCGGCGAGGTGACACTGCGCAACCTCTACATTTCGCTGGACCCGGCGATTCGCGGCTGGATGGGCGATGCGCCCAATTACATTGAACCCATCGCGCTGGGAGACGCCGTGCGCAGCTCCGTCATCGGCCGGGTGGTGAGCAGCAACAGCCCGGATTTTGCGGTGGGCGATGTGGCCATGAGCGTGGGCGCCTGGGAGCAGTACACGACCGCACCCGCGGCGGGGCTGAACAAGCTGGATGAGGCGGCGGGTATTCCCCTCAGCCTGTTCCTGGGCGCCCTGGGCCCCACCGGGCTCACCGCCTATTTCGGTCTGCTGGAGGTCGGCCGTCCCCGCGCCGGTGAAACGGTGCTGGTGAGCGCGGCGGCCGGCGCGGTGGGCTCGGTGGTGGGCCAGATCGCCAGAATGCAGGGCTGCCGGGTGGTGGGTATGGCCGGCACCGACGACAAGTGTGCGTGGCTCGTCGATGCGCTGGGCTTTGATGCCGCGATCAATTACAGGACCTGCGGGGACTATACGGCGGCCATTGGCAAGGCCTGCCCGGCAGGCGTCGATGTCTACTTTGACAACGTCGGCGGCGAAATCCTGGACGCGGCCCTGTTGTGCCTGAACCCGCATGCCCGGGTGGCGGTCTGTGGCTGGATATCCACCTACAATGTCGCGAACCCCCCCGGCCCGGTCAACCTGTGGCAGCTGGTGGCAAAGAGTGTCACCCTCCAGGGTTTTACCGTACTGGATTACCTGGACCGTTTTGGCGAGGGCATCGGCCAGCTGGCCCGGTGGCTGCAGGAGGGCAAGCTGCAGTACCGGGAGGAAATCGTCGATGGCCTGGACAATATCCTGCCCACCTTCCTGCGCCTGTTCGATGGCAGCAATGCCGGCAAGCTGGTGATCCGCATCCCCGAACAGGGCTGAAAACGGCGCAGGAAGCGGCGGGCGCGGGGCGCGCTATGGCGGCGCCGTGTAGCTGCCGCTGAGGTCCGGGGCGCCGTGGTAGATAATGCCGTAGTGCCTCGACTGGTACAGCCACTGGCCATTGCGTTTGCTGTAGGTGTCCAGGTAGCGGCTGATGCTGCTGCCGGCCAGTCCCTCCCTGTCCCGGGTGTGTTCCTGCAGGTACCAGTGGCCGCTGGCGGTATCGCCGTCGATACTGAACAGGCAGGAGCTGGGCAGCATCAGCGCGAATTCAAAGCCGGCCATCACCTGTTGCCAGAGCGCGACGATGTTGGCCTTGCCGCTCACCTGGGTACCCATGAGGTTCCAGCAGGCATCCTCGCTCCAGGTGGCGGCCCAGGCGCTGGCGTCGCGCCGGTGTACGGCGTCGACATAGCGGGACATGAGCCTGGCCAGGGCCAGTTCGTCTTCCGCCGCGCCACTCATGGGCCCGCCCCCAATGCCGGGCCGGCGATGACCTCACCCAGCACCTGCAGAAAGCGCGCGCCGACCGCGCCGTCGATGATGCGGTGATCACAGGACAGGGTGGCGCTGATCACGGTGGCCACCGCGGGCGCTCCCGCCTTCACCACCACTTTCTGCTGCCCCTTGCCAAGGGCGAGGATGGCGCCCATGGGCGGGTTGATAATGGCAGTGAAATTGTTCACGCCAAACATCCCCAGGTTGGACACGGTGAAGGAGCCGCCGGAAATATCGTCCCTGGTCAGGCTGCCGGCCCTGGCTTTTTCCGCCAGCGCACCGGTCGCCGCGGCAATCTGGCCGACTGACAGTGATTCCGCACGGCGGATCGTCGCCGGGTAGAGGCCGTCATCGGTGGCGATGGCCAGTGAGATATTGGCGTGTTTGAACTGGTGAATGTCATCGCCCACCAGGTTGACGTTTACCCCCGGCTCCCTCACCAGTGCCTGCGCCACGCACCAGATGAGCAGGTCGTTGACGGAGACCTTGACCGCGCCGGCCTCATTCAGTTGCTCGCGCTGGGCCAGCAGGCTGTCCAGTTCGTAATCGACGCCCAGGTAGAAATGGGGAATGGACTGCTTGGCCTCGGTCAGGCGCCGGGCGATGGTCCTGCGGGTCGCCGACAGCGGGATGATGGTCACGGCCTGCGCGGCGGCGTCATCGCCGGAGCCCGCCGCGGCGGCCTGCACATCCTCCTGGGTAATGCGGCCGTTGCGACCGGTGCCCACCAGGGCGTTGAGATCCACGCCCAGTTCCTGCGCCAGTTTGCGCACCACCGGGTTGGTGCGCGCGGCGGCGTCGTTGGGCCCTGCGCCGGCGCTGCTCACCGGCGCTGCCTTCGGCCCGGTTGCGGCGGATGTGCCGCCGCCAAAGCCGGCGATAAAGGCATCGATGTCGGCGTCACTGACATCGGCACTGGCGATGACCCCGAGCAGGGCGCCGACCGGGTGGGCGTCGCCCTCGGTGGCGATAATGCGGCGCAAAACGCCGCTCACCGGCGATTCCCACACGTTGACGATCTTGTCCGACTCCATGTCGAACACCTCGTCGCCCCTGGCCACGGCATCGCCTTCCCGTTTGTTCCAGGTGTTGAGGGTGCCCTCCACCATTTCGATGCCCCACTTGGGCACGGCTATCGGATAGATCTGGCTCATGACAGGGTGGCCCGGATGGCGGCGATGATTTTTTCTACCGAGGGCAGGTAGGCGGCCTCCAGTTCCGGCGCGAAGGGCGTCGGGCTGTGCGGCGCGCAGACCTGCTTGATGGGGCCCTTGAGGGAGTGGAAAGCCCGGTCCGCCGCCAGCGCGGCGATATCGGCGGTGAGCCCGCAGCGCGGCGGCGATTCGTCCACCACCACCAGGCGGCCGGTCGCCGCCACGCTTTCGAGGATCGTCGCGGTGTCCAGGGGTGAGCTGGTACGCGGATCGATCAGGTCGCAGGTAATGCCTTCCTCCGCCAGCGCGTCTATGGCCGCCGCGGCCCGGTTCACCATCTGACCGAAGGCGACCACCGTGCAGTCATCCCCCTCGCGCACAATGGCCGCCTGGCCGAAGGGGATGGTGTACATCTCGTCCGGGACGTCACAGCTGGTCTGGTAGAGCGCCTTGGGCTCGAAAAAGAGTACCGGGTCATCCTCGGCTATCGCCTGCAGCATAAGCCCCTTGGCATCGTAGGCGTTGGCGGGGATGACGACTTTCAGGCCGGGAAAGGCGGTCATCACCTGGTACATGGACTGGGAGTGCTGGCCGGCGGCACTGAAACCGCCGCCGGAGGCGAAGCGTATCACCGCCGGGCAAGTGGTCTTGCCGCCGAACATATAGCGGAACTTGCCCATCTGGTTGACGATCTGGTCCATGCAGACACCGATGAAGTCGGCAAACATGATCTCCGCCACCGGGCGCATGCCCATCAGCGCGGCCCCCGCGGCAGCGCCGACAATGGCTGACTCGGAAATGGGTGTATCCACACAGCGCAGCGGGCCAAACTTGTCGTAGAGGCCGCTGGTGACGCCGAAGACGCCGCCGACACTGCCGGGTTTGCCGCTGGAGCCCATGCAACCGGCGACATCCTCACCGATCACGAACACGGAATCGTCCGCGGCCATCGCCTGGTGCAGGGCCTCATTGATGGCGTCGCGCATTGTTTTAACTGGCATGGTCGTCTCCCCTCAGGTGCCGTAGTTGATATAGACGTCTTGCTCGACCTGGTCAGCGCTCGGGCGCGGTGCGGCCCTGGCCTCGGTAACGGCCCGCTCGATCAGGCTCATGACCTCGCCGTCTATCGCGTCCAGCTCGGCGTCGCTGACTTCACCGGTTTGCGCCATGCGCGCGCGGAAGTTTTTCAGGCAGTCGTGGTTCTCCCGCAAGTCCTCCAGCTCGCCCTCGCCGCGGTAATACTGGGGGTCCCCCACGAAGTGGCCGTGGTAGCGACCCTGCTCGGCGAACACGCCGGCCGGCCCCTTGCCGGCGCGGGCGTGGGCGATCGCCTTGCCGGCGGCCTCGTAAACCGCGAAGAAATCGGCACCATCGGCCACAAATACCGGAAAACCGAAGGCCTCGGTACGCGCCTTGAGGTCGTCACAGCCCACGGCGTAGCGGATGTTGGTGTGCTCGGAGTAATAGTTGTTCTCAATCACGAAGATGGCCGGCACCTGCAGCACCACGGCCATGTTCATGGCCTCAAAGCAGGTGCCCTGGTTGACCGAGCCGTCGCCGGAGAAGGACACCGCCACCTGGGTATTGCCGCGGATTTTGGCGGCCAGCGCCGCACCGACGGAGATGGGGGGGCCGCCCGCCACAATACCATTGGCACCGAGAATGCCCCTGTCGAAATCGGCGACGTGCATGGAGCCGCCCTTGCCCTTGCACAGCCCCTCGGCGGAGCCCCACAGCTCTTTCATCATGCCGACGACGTCGGCGCCCTTGGCGATGCAGTGGCCGTGACCCCGGTGGGTGCTGACAATCGCATCCGCGTCGGTGAGGTGCTCACACACGCCCACCGCATTGGCTTCCTGCCCGGTGTACAGGTGGGTGAAGCCGGGAATCTGCCCGTTCATGATCTCCGCGTGGGCCCGCTCCTCGAATTCGCGGATGGTTTTCATCTGGCGGTAGGCCCGCAACAACGTTTCTTTGGGGATGCTCATGGCACTGCTCCTGGATATTGGAATGTCTTTGTCCACCGCTCCGGCCGCGGTGGTTAACTGTAGCCCGGATCGGGCAAAAAAGAAACAGACGGGACTGTTTTTAAATCGCCTGAGCTGCTAACATTCGGGACTGCTGTCGGCAGCCACCTGTAGCAGAATACGTCAATTCGAGGTCTATTTTATGGATTTAACTGCCTTCCCCTACCTGCAGGGCAATTATGCACCCATCGCCGAGGAGCGGGATTTCGATGAGGCCCAGCTGCGGGTCGAGGGCACGGTGCCGGCCGGCCTGCTGGGTGCGTATATGCGCGATGGCGCCAACGTGGCCTTCCAGCCCAAACACTATGTCTATCCGCTGGACGGGGACGGCATGGTGCACGCGGTGTATTTTCGCGATGGCCACGTCCAGTACAAGAACCGTTGGGTGCAGACCAGCCACCTGCTGACGGAACGCAAGTTCAATCGCACGATCTACGGCAGTGTCGGCAAGCTGTTGCCGGTGCCGCAGGACGTGATCGATGCCGGCGGCGAAGCCAACCCGGTCCGCAATACCGCCAACACCAACGTCATTTATCACGGCGACAAGCTGCTGGCGATGTGGGAGGGCGGTTTCCCGCACCTGCTCAACCCGGACCTGTCGACGGTGGGCCTGTACGATTACGAGGGTGCGCTGAAACCGGGTGACGCATTGACCGCCCACCCCAAGGTGTGCCCGACCACGGGCCAGCTGGTGTCGTGCACCCAGCGCTGGGACAGTCCCAATTACTGGGTGCAGGTGTTTGACGCCCGCGGCCGGCACCTGCAGACCATCCCGGTGGAATTCACCCGCAAGGGCATTATCCACGACCTGCAGATTACCGATAACTACATCGTCATTTTCTATGCCCCGGCTTTCCACAGCGTGGAAAAAGCCATGAAGGGCGAGAACCCCTTTATGTGGGAGCCGGAGCTGGGCACCAGAATTATCGTCATCCCCCGCAGTGGCAAGGGCGGGAATCGGGTGTTCGAGACGGACGCATTCTTCAGCTGGCATTACTGCAACGGCTTTGAGCGCGATGGCCAGATCGTCATCGACTACGTCTGGATCAATTCCATCCCCTTCACCCAGGGCCAGGGTACCGGGGTGGAGAAACAACCTCGCCGGATGCATCGCATGACGCTCGACCTGGCCAGCGGACGGGTCGGTGACGAGGAGTTCTCCGATATCTTCTGCGAGTTCTCCCGGGTGGATGAACGCCGCATGGGCAAGCCCTACCGCTACGGCTTTGCCGCCTCATCCAATCGCGACTGGGGCGACGCCCACGGCTATAACTGCACCGGTCGCTTTGATTTTGAAACCGGAGAAACCCGCCTGTGGGAGTACGGGCCCCAGGCCAATGCCGGCGAGCCGGTGCATGTACCCAACCCCGACAGCGAGCGCGAGGAGGACGGCTGGGTCATGTGTTTTGTGCACAATCCCGGCGAGGGCGCGTTTCTCTCCATCTTGAGTGCCGGTGATTTCACCGGCGGCCCGGTGTGCAAGGTGCACATCCCGGGGCGTGTGCCCAACGGCTTCCACGCCAACTGGATGCAACACCTGCACCTGTGAGCGGCGAGAATGGCAACACTGATGCGCGGGGGACATACCGACAATGAGTAATCGGCTACCGATCGCCGAGGGGCTGTTTACCTGGCCGGCGAAAAAGCCGGCACTGCTGGGCAGTCGCTGCGACCGCTGCGGTATCGCCAGTTTTCCCGCGGCCCAGTCCTGCATGGCCTGCGGCAGCCAGGAGGTGACCGTGGAGGAACTGCCCTCCCGCGGCACGCTCTGGACCTGGACGGTGCAGCAGTTCATGCCCAAGTCACCCTATAACAGCGGCGAGACCCCGGAGACCTTCAGGCCCTATGGCGTCGGCTACCTGGAGTTGCCCGGCGGCGTCAGGGTGGAGGGTCGGCTGACCGAATCCGACCCGCGGAAGCTGCGCGTGGGCATGGCGATGGACGTGGTGTTCGATACCTGGCGCACCGAGCCCAATGGCGACGAAATCGTCAGCTTTTTCTTTCAGCCGGTGGCCTGAGTGCCAACGCGTGACAGCGGCGTCGCCGACGCAACCGTGAATGCCAGCCAGGAGAACCGGTTATGGACGTAGCAATTATAGGCATAGGCATGCACCCCTTTGGCCGCACACCCGCCCGCAGCGGCTTGCAGCAGGGCGCCTATGCGGCGCGCCTGGCGCTCAAGGATGCCGGTATCGAGTGGCGCGACATCGAGTTCGCCTTCGGCGGCAGCGCCAGTGCGGGCAATGCCGACGCGCTGGGCAATGAACTGGGCCTCACCGGCATTCCCTTTATCAATGTCGCCAATGGCTGCGCCACCGGCGGCAGTTCGCTGATGACGGCCTGTAGCGCCATCCGCTCCGGTGCGCATGATATCGGCCTGGTGGCGGGCTTCGACAAACACGATCGCGGCGCGTTCAACGCCGACCCCGGCGACTGGGGCCTGGGCCAGTGGTACGGCGAACTGGGGCTGATGATAACAACCCAGTTCTTCGCGATGAAAATACAGCGCTATATGCACGACTACGGCATCTCGGAAAACACCCTGGCGCGGGTGGCGGAGAAAGCCTTTATCAATGGCTCCCTGAACCCCAATGCCTGGCGCCGCACGCCGGTGGCGGTGGAGGACATCGCCGGTGCTATCATGGTCAACAACCCCCTGACCAAATACATGTTCTGCTCGCCCTCGGAGGGCGGTGTGGCGCTGGTATTGTGCCGGGCGGACAAGGCGAAGCACTATTGTGCGAAGCCGGTGTACCTGAAATCCGCGGTGCTGAAATCACGCCGCTACGGCTCTTTCGAGGTGTTCGCACCCAGCCAGGCGTTACAGCAGGCGGAGGGTCCCACGGTGGATGCCTCCCGCGCCGCTTTTGAGATGGCGGGTGTGGGGCCCAGGGACATCGATGTGATACAGCTGCAGGACACCGAATCCGGCGCCGAGGTAATGCACATGGCGGAGAACGGTTTTTGCGAACACGGCGAGCAGGAACAGCTGATCCAGTCCGGTGCCACCCGTATCGGCGGCAGCATGCCGATCAATACCGACGGTGGCTGCCTGGCCAACGGTGAACCGATAGGCGCCTCGGGTCTGCGCCAGGTATACGAGAACGTACTGCAGCTGCGCGGCGAGGCCGGCGCGCGTCAGGTGCCGGGCAATCCTCAGCTGGGCTATACCCACGTATACGGCGCGCCGGGTATCAGCGCCGTGACGATTTTGCAGCGCTAGGCCCGATGAACGAGGTAAGACAATGGCGGATATGACCGAACTCAGCGCCCGACAACTGGCCGCCCGCTCACCGGGTGAGTCCTACCAGCAAATGCTGGACCGGGAGACCAACCCGGTACCGGCGGCGCTGCGCGAGAACACCAATACCTACCTGGGTTCGGACAACCTGTCGGTCGATCGCTACCTCAGCCGGGAATTCCATGAGCTCGAGGTGGAAAAAATGTGGAAACGCACCTGGCAGGTCGTCTGCCGGGAGAGCGAGATTTCCGACGCGGGGGATTTTTTCGTCTATGACATCGCCCGCTACTCCGTGGTGGTGACGCGCACCGAGGCCGGCGACCTCAGGGGCTACCACAACGCCTGCCTGCACCGGGGGCGCCAGTTGCGCCAGAACTGCGGCAGCGCGCGCGAATTCAAGTGCCCTTACCACGGCTTTCGCTGGAGCCTGGAAGGTGATTTCCTGGGCGCGCCCTGCGAGTGGGACTTCCCGCATATCAAAAAAGACAATTTTGCCCTGCCGCAGGTACAGGTGGATACCTGGGGCGGCTGGGTGTTTATGAATATGGACCTCCAGGCCGAGTCGCTGGCGAGCTACATGGGCATCCTGCCGGAACATTTCACCCGCTGGCAGCCGGAAAATACCTACAAGGTGCTGCACGTCGAGAAGATTATCGAGTGCAACTGGAAAGTGGCGTGGGAGGCCTTTATCGAGTCCTACCACACGGTGCAGACGCACCCGCAGATCCTGCCCTACCTGGGCGATTCCAATTCCCAGTACGACTGCTGGGGTGACAATGTCAGCCGCACTATTTCGCCGATGGGGGTGGTCAGCCCGCACCTGGAAGGCATTGCGCCGGACAAGACCGTCAACGACTGGCTGGAACACGCCGCCTGGCTGACCGACGGCAGCCAGGTGGAAGTGCCCGCGGGCATGAGCGCGCGGCAGTGGCTGGCAGACTATTATTTCAAGCACTATTCGCAACAGTACCAGACAGACCTGGCAAGTTTCTGCACCCACAGTGAGATCATGGACTCCATCCTGTATTCACTGTTCCCCAATTTCGCGCCCTGGGCGGGCTTTCACCCCAACCTGACCTATCGCATGAAGCCCTATGGCGATAACCATGAGATGTGCACCATGGAGATCATTGTGCTCATGCGCTTCCCGGCGGGACAGCCGCGACCCGCTGATTGCCAGGTGCACAAACTGGACAAGGACCAGTTGTTTTCCGAGGCCCCGGGCATGGAAGGCGGCCTGGGTCGGGTGTTCGACCAGGATTTCAGCAACCTGAAAATGGTGCAGAAGGGATTGAAAAACCTGCAGTCCGGCGAAGTGGTACTGGGCAATTACCAGGAAATACGTATCCGCCATTTTCACCAGACCCTGGACAAATATATCCATGCGTGAGGCCTTGCAATGAACGATCTGTTCAAGCCGTTTTTGCTGGAGGGCAGGGTGGCGCTGGTCACCGGCGCCTCCAGTGGCTTTGGCCGCCATTTCGGCTCCGTACTGGCCCGCGCCGGGGCGAAGGTGGTGCTGGCCGCGCGCCGCGCCGATCGGGTGCAGGCGGCCTGCCAGGAGATCGCTGCTGCCGGCGGCGAAGCCCTGACGGTCACCATGGATGTCACCGACAGCGCCAGCATCGGGGCGGCGTTCGATGCGGCCGAACAGGCCTTCGGGCCGGTGACCGTGGTGGTTAACAACGCCGGTATCACCATCCCCAAACCGCTGGTGGAGTTGAGCGACAGCGACTGGTCCGGGGTGATCGACACCAACCTCAACGGTGTGGCCTACGTCACCCGCGAGTCCGCCCGGCGCATGATCGCAGCGGGGGTGGGCGGCAGCGTGATCAATATCGCCTCCATCCTGGCCCAGCGCGAACAAAAACTGCTGACCAACTACGCGGCGTCCAAGGCCGCGGTGGTGCAGTTCACCCGGACCGCGGCGCTGGAACTGGCGGCGCATGGCATCCGGGTGAATGCCATCTGCCCCGGCTACTTTGCGACCGACCTGAACCGCGCCTGGCTCGATTCGGCAGATGGGCAGGCGCTGGTCCGGCGCATTCCCCAGCGCCGCACGGGCGAGCTGCAGGACCTGAACGGCCCCCTGCTGCTGCTCGCGTCCGACGCCGGCGGCCTGATGACCGGCGCCTCGCTGACGGTGGACGGCGGTCACGTGCTGACCAGTCTCTGATCGTGCGACAGGTGAAAACAGGAAATAAACAGGAGACGACGATGCAGGGTTATGAGGATGTCACGATGTACACGCTGTCAGGCGAGCGTGAACGCGAACTGCTGGAAAAGCAGATCGAGTGCAATTTTGTCTGGACCAATAAAGAGGGTCACGGCATGGGGGTGATCATGAACTACATCGCCCGGGACGGCGCCATCTGGTTGACGGCCACCCGCCAGCGGCCCCGCATCAAGGCGCTGCAGCGCGACCCCCGCGCCACGGTGGTGATCTCCAGCATGGGCACCGACATGGGGCCGGGCAAGCAGCTCACCTACAAGGGTCGGGTCAGGCTGCACGAGGACCAGGCCACCAAGGACTGGTTCTACCCCGCCATGGCGGCGATTATTTCGCCTTATCCCGCGCCCACGGTCGAGGCGGCGATCGCCTACCTGGACACCCCCCTGCGGGTTATTATCGAGCTGGTGCCGGAACAGGTGATCCGGTTCGACGGTGATAAAATCGCCCAGGCCTCACACGAGGGCAGCGTCCCCGGTGCCGGGGCTTAGCAGGCCCTGCCGCCGAACCGGTCATCGACAACACCAGCACACTCACCGTGGGCACTGTGCCCCGCCACTGACAGGAAACCTCCATGCCAGGCGCCATAGATACACTTGACATTCGCCACGCGATGATCGATTCCTACAACCGCTACGCGCAGGGCCTGGACAGCAAGGACTGGGCGCTGGTGCGCGCGTGCTTCGCCGACCAGGTGTTTATCGATTACGGCGGTATCAGTGATCCCACGGGCTCGCCGGACGTGGCCCGCGTCAGTGATGACTGGATGAAAGTCCTGCAGGGCGTGATCAATGGTTTTGATATCACCCGCCACGTCATCACCAATCATCGACCGCTCATCAGCGATGAAAGCGTCAGTTGCACGGCCTACCTCAGCGCCGACCACGTGATATTTGCCGATCCCGCGCTGCCCGTTATCTCAGCTGATGATGTGGTGACCGTGGTGGGGGAGTACACCAACTGGTATGAGTTCGATGGCTCCGACTGGAAAATCTGTCGCTCGAAACTGGTGGTGAACTACACCGGTGGCAACCTGGCCCTGTTGGGTCGTGCCATCGAGCGGGCGGCGGCGCTGGCCGCGCGCTGAGTCGCCCTGCGCAGTTCCTCAAACGCCTCCCGCAGGCACTGCTGGTAAAACGCCGGGTCCGGCAGCATTTCGCGGCAGGACAGGAAGTTGATGGTAATACGCCCGGCGGCGCTGAACACCCCGTGAAACAAACCCATGGTGTGCAGCAGGGGACCCATGCCCATGATCAGGTCCAGCCTGGCCCCGGCCAGGTACAGTGTCGCCTGGGGTCCGGGTACGTTGGAAATGACCACGTTGAACGGCAGGGGGACATTCGAGCTGGCGGTAGCCAGGCTCACCGCCCGCATACTCCAGCCCAGCACCTGGGGCACCATGATCTCGCTCATATCCATAATGACACTGGTGCCCAGTGCCTCGGCGTAGGCCTTTGACTCCCTTGCGCTGAGGTTGACTGCACGCAGTCGCTCCAGCGGGTCGGCTATATCCGTGGCCATGCTGATGGTCATATTGCTGACCTGGTTGCCGGACGAGGTACTGCTGCTGCCCTGGCGCATATTGATCGGGGCGGTGCAGGACAGGGTGGTGTCGGGCAGTTCGTTCTTGCTTTGCAGGTATTTGCGCAAGCCGCCGCCGACAATGGCGACAATGGCATCGTTTACGGTTGCCCCTTCGACGGCGCGGCGGATGGCCTTGACCTGTTCCAGGTCCATGATCAGGGCGTCTGTCACCCGGGTGCTGCTGACCGGACCGTTGAAACGGCAGCGCACCATGGGCGCGCGTTGCATGGCCCGGTGTTCGGCACTCTGGCGGTTTGCCCGGATAACCGCGGGGACCAGGCGCTGTATCTTGTCGAAGAAAGTGGCGGGGCGCCTGAGGGTATTCACGGAGGCCTGTGACCACACCTGCCATTCGGACGGGTCGCTCTCTCCCCGCCAGGGGTCGTCAGCCGGCGGCGGCACCAGCTCATCCGTCAGGCTGTGAATGGCGGTGATGATTTCGGCGCCGGAAATGCCGTCTATGGCGGAGTGATGGATTTTCAGCATGATGGCGAAACTGTGTTTCGGCAGGCCCGCCACCTTGTTGAGCCCCTCGATCACGTAGGCTTCCCACAGGGGGCGCTTCATATCCAGGCCGCGGGCGTGCAGCCGCGCCAGCAGTATGCAGAACTGGCGCCAGTCACCGGGCTGCGGCAGGGCGATATGGCGAACGTGGAATTCCAGGTCAAAATCCGGATCCTCCACCCAGTAGGGCGTGTCCAGGCCGAACGCGCCGCCCGCCAGCTTGCGGCGGAAGATCGTGGATTTGTGCAGGTTGCACTCAAACGTGGTGAGAATCTCCTTGAACCGCACGGGGTGGTCCCGGCGCGCCGACTGGTCGTAAACCAGGATCGGGCTGATGTGCATGGGCGTGCGGGGCGTTTCCTGTTGCAGGAAACTGCTGTCCATTTCAGTGAGTTTTTGCATGCCAGGTCCTGGGCCTACACTAGTTCAGGCGCTTGAAGTTATCGGTCGCCTCTTCCCAGGCGCGGGTGATGACGAAATCCCGGTCCATGGGCAGCGGAATGATCATCCACATCCTGCGGTAATCCGCGTCCGCCGTCAGCTGGTCGGTGGCCAGTGTGGTCTCGAGGTCCCAGCCCTTGTCCGCAGCGGTGCGCCCCACCTCCGCCAATTGGGCGATGACCGCCAGGAACTGGCGCAGGCCCGCCCGGTCGGTGGTCTCGCCGTGGCCGGGGATCACCCGGGTGAAGTCCAGGCGCAGCAGGTTTTCCAGCGTCGCCACCCACTGCTGTACGCTGCCGCCGGCCTCCAGGTCGATATTGGGATAGTAGCCGTTGAACATCAGGTCGCCGGTATGCAGTACCTGTTCATCCCGGAACAGTACCACCAGGTCGCCGTCGGTATGGCCGGCCCCGGGATGGATCAGTTCCAGGGTCTTGCCGCCGACCTGCAGGGTCATGCGATCGTTAAATGTCTCTGTCGGCAGCAGCCGGGCGGCGTCCCCCTGCCAGAAATCGGCGTCCAGCGCCTGCAGGTGCGACAGGGTGCGCCCGGTGGACAGCACCCGGGTGCCGGGCTCGAACGCCGGGTTGCCGTGGGTGTGATCGACATGGTAATGGGTATTGATCAGCAGTGTGGCGTCGGCGCCCGTCAGCTCCCGGGTCAGCTGCCGGATATGCCTCCCCTGCAGGGGCAGCGTCATGGTATCGACGACCACCGCGCCGGCATCGGTGCGCAGCACGGCGGTATTGCCCCCCAGCCCGCGCAGCACGAACAGGTCGTCTGTCAGTTGCTCCACCTCGATTGAACGCAGTTGTACGAAAACATAGAGGGCAAACCCCACAACCAGCGCGAGCAGGATGAGCAGGCCGGATTGCCACTTTTTCATGTTGTTTACCCCCGGGGGTGGCGGTGAACGAAATAGCGAACGCTGGATTGTGTGGCCGCTATTTTGTCACAGCTGCGGCAATTGTATACGGCCGGGACCCGCGCCGGATTTCTTTTTTTGCGCCCGGCGCTCCCGGGTATCGCCGATGCCTGCCCGGACCCGCAATGGGGTTGGCGGCAAGTCCATTGGCCATTGCCCGCCAGAATTAAGTACACTGTGCGCCGATTATCACCGCAGGGGGTCACACCATGTTCAACACACTCGAGGTCGCGGTTGATGGCGCCATCGGCAGCCTCTGGCTCAATCGGCCGCAACGGCTCAACGCCCTGTCGGGCGAGGTGCTGCGGGAACTCGCCGGCGCGGCGCGCTGGTTCGATGAGCAGGACGGGGTGCGGGTGGTCCTTGTCGGCGGTCGCGGCCGGGCGTTTTGCGCCGGTGCCGACCTCGACGGGTTTCCGGCGGTCGCTGATGCCGGGGTGCGCCAGGCAGCGGACCTGGGGCGGCTGATGGCCGAGGCCATCGAGGGCATGCGCGCGGTCACGGTCGCGCGCATCCAGGGCTGGTGTGTGGGGGGCGGCCTGGTGCTGGCGGCGGCCTGTGACCTGCGCGTGGCAAGTGAAAGCGCGCGCTTCTCGATACCCGAGATTGACCTCGGCATTCCCCTGGCCTGGGGCGGTATACCCCGACTGGTGCGCGAGATCGGCCCGGCCCTGACCAAGGAACTGGTTATCACCTGCCGCGAATTCAGCCCGCGGGAAGCGCAGGCGGCGGGTTTTCTCAACCGCGTGGTCACCGACAGCGAGCTGGACGCCGTGGTGCAGGCCCTGGCGGCGCAGGTGGCCGCCAAGCCCGCGATGCCGGTGATCGCCACCAAACGCCACGTCAACGCGGTCACCGCCCAGATGGTGGGGACGGTGCGGGCCTGGTCCGACGCCGATGGCCTGGTCGGCGGGTTACTGGACCCCGAGTGCGGTGCCGCGCGCCAGGACTACATCAAGGGCCGGGGCAGATAGCCCCACTAACCCCCGCAAAAACCGGATACCCGATATGCCTGATCAACTGCCATCCCCTGCTGACCTGACCAAACCCGTGGCCGGCGCCATGACCACCCTGGGGCGAACCCTGGGCTCGGTGATGGAGGCGGGCCGCGATATCCTGGCCCGACGCCGCAGTGGCCTGCCCGCCGCCGCGGCCAATTCCGCGGCCGGGATGATGGCGCTCTGCCGCGAGCTGCTCGATCACCGCGGTGAGGCCTCCGGCCTGGCCCTGGCCGGTGAGATCATAGCCGGCTACCAGCGACTGCCGCCCGCCGGCAGGCTGGCATTTTTCTCCGGCCTGGTGAGCGAGTTCGACGTGGATGCGAACGAGGTGAGCGCCGCGGCGGAGCGATACCGCGCCCGGCCCGACCTCGAGCAACTGTGGTCCCTGACCCGCGCGGTGGAGGCGCCGCGACAGAAACTGTTCCGGCGCATCAATATGGCGCCTGACGGTACCAGGACCCTGGTTGCCCTGCGCGGTCACCTGCTGCCGCTGCTGCGGGACCACCCCGGGCTGCGGGCGATCGACTCCGATTTGCGCCACCTGTTCGTCTCCTGGTTTAACAAGGGCTTCCTGGAGTTGCGCCGCATCGACTGGTCGTCGCCGGCGATGGTGCTGGAGAAAATTATCGATTACGAGGCGGTACACCAGATCAACGGCTGGGATGACCTGCGCAGCCGCCTGCGGGAAGACCGCCGCTGCTTTGCCTTCTTTCACCCCGCCCTCGCCAACGACCCGCTGGTCTTCGTTGAAATCGCCCTGACCGATGCCATCCCCGGCGATCTCGCGCCGCTGCTGGTGCAGCAGCGCAAGCCGGCGACGGGCAGGATCAATACGGTGGTGTTCTACTCGATCAGCAATTGCCACCCGGGCCTCGCGGGCATCTCCTTCGGCAATTTCCTGATCAAGAACGTGGTGGAGGAGTTGCGCAAGGAGATGCCGGCCCTGAAGACCTTCGTCACCCTGTCGCCGGTACCGGGTTTTCGCCGCTGGCTGGCGACGGCCGACCTTACCGGCCTGGTGCCGGAGGCCCTGGTGGCGCGGGTGAAAGAGCCCCTGGGGCGGGTGGTCGAGCAACCGGTGTACGACGCGCAGCTCAAGCTGTGCGCGCACTACCTGCTGCGGGAGAAGTCGCGCGATGCGCCGCTGGATCCGGTGGCCCGCTTTCACCTGGGCAACGGTGCGCGCCTGCACCGCATGCACGGCGGCGCCGACCTGTCAGCCAAGGGCCGGGAGCAGTCCGCCGGCATCATGGTCAATTACCTCTACGACCTGGCGCGAATAGAGGAAAACCACGAGGCGTTCTTCGACGAGGGCAGGATCGCCGTATCGCGCACCATCAGCCGCCTGCTGGAATAGCGGCTGTCGCACTCTTCGGCGCGCGGGTGGTCCTGCGCTTTTTCGCCGCCTGTTTGCCCGCCCGCTTGGCCCTGGCCGGTTTGCCGACCTTCAGTTGGGCGACCGCCGCTACCGCCTCGTCCAGGCACTCGCGCATGACCTCGGGGTCCGGCATCATCAGCCGGTCTGAAGTGAAGGTCAGGCCCACCGTGTCGGCGTAAGTGCTCGCGCTGAACATCAGCCCACAGCCACTGTACAGCGGCGAAATACTGGTGAAGCCGTGCAGGCGGGCGCCCAGCAGGTAGAGCGGCCGTTCGGCGCCCCGCAACTCTGCCAGGCCCAGGCTGCCACTGGACATCACCGCCCGGTTGGGGCTGTTTTTACGGTTGGACAAGCTACCCACCCAGGCCAGCAGCGGCGCCGGCACGTTTTCATACAGGGAGCGCAGGCGGAAGCTGGTGAGTTCCGAGTTCTCGATTGACTGCAGTTCGCGGTTGGCGGTGTAAATGGCCTGTAACCTGCCCACCGGATAGCTGACGGGTATGTGCAGTTCGATCTGGTTGATGGCAATACGGTTGCCGATCAGGGCGTGTGCCCCGGCGTTGCGCACGTTCACCTCCAGCAGGGCCTGCAGTGAGGAATCCGTGTACTCCTTGTGCCGTTCCAGGTAGCGCCGCATGGCCTCGCCGCAGATCGCCAGCACCGCGTGGGTGAGGCTGGCGCCGGGCACCCGGCGCAGGTAATTGTCGAAGATCGCCCGCGGGTAGAAGGCGCCCTCGAAGACCCGCGCTGAACTCAGCGTGCGGGCAAAGCGGCTGGGCGCTTCCCGGGTGGCGTTGCCACTGGCCATGTTCTGCGCCATCCGAATCGACAGCCGGGTGAGAATCTTTGACAGGGTGCGGAAGTTGCTGGCCGATTGCAGTACCAGTCGCAGGGACCGCACCGAATTGTTGACCAGGCCGCGCACCACCATTTCCGCCGGTTGCGGCGCCCGCCTCGGCAGGTGGGCGATGTGCTGGGCCGAGGATTCGTGCTGGCGGGGGTTGGGGGTGTGCGCGTGCATGGATTGCAGCAGTTCCTGCGCGGTGAATTCATCCATCGCGCAGTGATGCACCTTGAAATAGAGGGCAAAGCTGTTGCGCGGCATCCCCTCGACATTATGCAGCCCCTCGATCACATACAACTCCCACAGCGGCCGGCTCATGTCCAGGGGCCGCGAGTGGAGGCGGGAGGTGAGGATACAAAATTGCCGCCAGTCGCCGGGCTGGGGCAGTGCCAGGTGGCGCACGTGAAAATCCAGGTCGAAGGTGTCGTCGTTGACCCAGTAGGGATAGTCGATGTCAGCCGGGGTGCGGCGAATTTTCTGCTGGAATACCGGGGCGGAATTCAGGCGGTTGCGAATGTGCTCCCGGATATGGGTAAAGCGCACCTGCTGCTCGTCGAGCGCGGACTGGTCGTACAGGTAGATCAGGCTGATATGGGTGGGGCTTTCCACCTTCTCCATAAAAAGGAAATTGGCGTCTTCGCTGTCGACTTGCTGCATGGCAATTCAATCCTGTGGGTCGGGGGCGCGGGGTTCGTGCGCTAGATAACATGGTTGCGGATATAGGCGCCCGCCTTTTCGAGGGCGTCGCGGCTCTCCGGCAGAAAGCCCATGGCCTGCCAGACATGGGGCACCTTGCGCCAGATATCCACGCTCACCTCCACATCGTACATGTGCGCGCGCCGGGCCAGGCGCAGGCTGTCATCCAGCAGCATTTCACTGTCGCTGACCTGGACGTACATGGGCGGCAATCCCGCAAAGTTGCCGTTGATGGGCGACACCAGCGGGTCGTCCGGCGCGTTGTCGCCCAGGTACAGTGGCCGCGGGTTGAGCGCGCGGTCCTTGGGGGCGGGCAGGGCCGTGTCACTGAGGGCGTTTTTCCAGCGCGAGGGCGCCTTGTCGCTGACATCCAGCAGCGGTGAGAGCATGTAGGCGCAGGCGGGCATCGGCAGCCCGCGCTCCTTGAGGGCGAGCAGCGTTGACAGGGTGAGGCCGCCGCCCGCCGAGTCGCCGGCGATGATGATGCGATCCGGTTCGACCCCCTGCCGCAGCAGCCAGCGGTAGGCCAGCACGGCGTCTTCCAGGCAGGCGGGGAAGGGATACTCCGGCGCCAGCCGGTAATAGGCCATGAGGGCCCTGGCATTGGCGTTTTTGCACAATCTGCTGACCATACCGGTATGGGCATTGGGCATGCGGATGACGTAGGCGCCGCCCGGCAGGTAAAGCACCACCCGCTCGGGGTCGGTGTTGCCGGAGCGAACCCACTCCGCCTCGAAATCCGCGCGGGGTATCTTTACCGGTTCGCGCTGGGTGCCGCGCGGTATCGCCAGGCGCCCGACGGTATTGTCCATCAGGCTGACCAGCTGGCGGATACGCTCCAGCGAGCTGACGTACTTGAACATCGGCTTTACGGTGAGTGTCAGCTGCAGGTTGAGCAGGTCGGTTTGCCAGCTTTGCATGGAGAGGGGTCCCGGTTCAGGTGAAGTGCGTTGATGGCCCTGCCCCTTTCGGCGCGGGGCAGCGGTTGGCACGGGCAATCGATACTAGCCCCAATAGACAGGGGGATAAAGCCGGATTCTTGCCGTTGAAACCCGCCGTAACAGTGTGACATCGCGCCGCTTCAGTCATGGTTGAAGCCGATTTCCCGCAGGAAACGCGCGATCTCCTTCAGGTACTTGCCCTTGTCCAGGTGCAGCAGGTGATTGCCCGGGAACCAGTGGATGCGGGGCCTGTCCCAGTGGTCCCACAACAGGCGCGCGTGCTTGGGCGGCGCCAGCCGGTCGCCGGCGCCGGCGATGACCATCAGTCGCTCCTTCGGGATCAGTGGCTGGTAGGTCAACGGCGAATGCACCGCCAGCATGTGCCGCGCCTCGCGCACGCTGGTCTTGCTGAGTTTCAACAGGCTCTTGATCGCCAGGTTCATCGGGTACCACTCCAGCACCAGGTCGGGCAGGCTGGCCACCGGTACGTTGGGAATGGAAAAGTGCAGCCGGTCCTCCACGGCCGCCAGCAGGGCGGAGGTATAGCCGCCCAGGCTGATGCCGGTGACGCCGATCCTGCTCACCCCTCGCCCTTCCAGGTAATCCATGAAAATCCGGAAGTCGTGCACCGCGTGGGCCATCGATTCATTCAGGTGTGACAGGCCGCCGGCAAACAGGCCGTGGCCGCTGAACGGCGACAGGCGCGACCGGCGTCTGCCGTGGTGGGGCAGGGTGTACAGCAGGATGTCGTAGCCCTGGGCGTAAAACCAGGGCAGCGCGAAGAACAGGCGGTTGAGCCAGTAGGGGTCGGCCATGAAGCCGTGGATCACGCAGATCGTCGGCCGCGGGCCGCTGTCGTGGTGCCAGTACTGGGCCACCGCGCGCATATTGCGCCGCTGTTTGGGGTAGCTCTCGCGCAGGGCCGGGTTGACGGTTTTGAAGGGACTGTCGAAACTCAGCAGCTCGCATTTGCCGTCGTCCGGTTTGAAGCGGAAAAAGCCGGCGGAAGAGGAGTGGATCTCCACCTTCGCTGAATCCGGCTTCTTGAAAAATTTCGCGGGGTCGGCGGCGGTGGCCTTGTTGCGGTAGAAACCGATGGTCGCCATATCGCGCTTCAACTGGCGCGGCGTGAGGCTGAGCGGCAGGGCCAGCGCCCCGAGCATGCCGGCGCCGGCGGTGCGCAACAGGTAGTCCGCCGCCGCGGTGCCATCCACCGTAAGCTCGGTGCGCAGGTCGAGTTCGAAGTCGTCGGGAAATTTGTGGAAGCTGCTCTCCAGGCTGTTCCACCACGGCTGCTCCGGCATGATCCTGCGGGTGTGGCTGTAGGTGCTGTTGGCGACGCGGGAGACCGTGGAGGCGATATCATACATGGGCTTATTGTCCTTGCAGGGGGTATGCCAATAGTAATGCGGCTGTGGGCAATTGGATAGCCGGCTCAGCCCGCGGCGACCATGCGGCGGCGCAGGAAGGCGATCTGGGTGGCCAGCGGCAACTCTTTCGGGCACAGGTCCTCGCAGCCCAGCAGGGTCATGCAACCGAACACGCCGGCCTCGGTCCCCACCAGCTGGTAGAACTCGGCGTCGCTGCGCTCGTCCCGCGGGTCGAGGCGAAAGCGGGTGACCTGGTTGAGACCGACGGCGCCGACAAAGTCCTCGTGCATGCGCGCGGTGCCGCAGGCGGCCACGCAGCAGCCGCACTCTATGCAGCGCTCCAGCTCGTAAATCTGTTCGGCCAGCGCCGGTTCCATGGGCTGTTCGAGGCTGTCGATGTCCAGCCTGGCGAAGCCCTGGTTGTGGACCCAGGTTTCCAGCCGCTCGGACATGCCGCGCATCCATTTGCCGGTGTTCACCGACAGGTCGCCGATCAGCTCGAACGCCGGCAGCGGCGCCAGTACGATGTCCTGCGGCAGATCTTTGGTCAGGGTGCGGCAGGCGAGACCGGGGCGGCCGTTGATGATCATGCCGCAACTGCCGCAGATACCGGCGCGGCAGACAAAATCAAACTGCAGGGAGGGGTCCTGGCGCTCGCGGATCTCGGTGAGGGCGATAAACAGCGTCATGCTGTCCGCCTCCTCCACCTCGAAGGTCTGCAGGTGCGGCTCGCTTGCCGGGTCGCGGGGATTGTGGCGCAGTACCTGCAGGCGCAGCGTGCGGCTGGCCTGGGCAAGCGGAATCCGCTTCATGAGGTGTCTCCCAGTCGCTGGTTATGGTGACGCAGGTGTGCCGGCAGCAGATGGCGGAAGGGCATCAGCGCCTGCTGGCGCGCATGCCGGTCGGCATCTGCCACTGTTGCGACAATCTCATCCACCTGCTGCTTGCGCAGGGCGGTATCGGGGTGTTCGATATAGTCCCTGGCGCCGTAGCCGCGCCAGCCCGGTGGCAACTCCATCTGCATGATATCCAGCGCCTCGTACTCCAGGGTGGGCAGCCCGGCCTCGGCTTCCGGCCAGCGGGCGAGGGTGCGGCGCATCCAGTTGAGGTCGTCGCGCCGGGGATAGTCGGCGCGAAAGTGCGCGCCGCGGCTCTCGGTGCGCTGCAGCGCGCCGTAGGCCACGCACTGGGCCAGCTTCAGCATGCGCTGCAGGCGGTAGGCGGTGACCAGCTCCGGGTTGGCGCCCGGTGCGTTGCTGCGCAGGCCGATATCGCGGCTGCGCAGTTGCAGCACCTGCAGGGTGGACACCGCCTGCTCCAGGCGTTCGCGGTCGCGGAAGATGCCCACCTGGGCGGTCATGGTTTCCTGCATCAGCCGGGTCAGTTCAAACGCGCTCTCGTTGCCGCCACTGGCAATAGCCGCCAGCCGCGCCTGTTCGCGCCGGCCGAAGTCGTTCACCAGGGCGCTGGACAGGCTGAGCTCACCGCCCACGGAGTCGCAGAAATCCGCCATGGCGTCCCCCACGATCATGCCCGCCACCACGGTCTCGGCCACCGAGTTGCCACCCAGCCGGTTAAAGCCGTGCATATCCCAGCAGGCGGCCTCGCCGGCGGCGAACAGGCCCCTGAGCTGCGGGCTCTCACCGCGGTGGTCGGTGCGCACACCGCCCATGGAGTAGTGCTGGGCAGGGCGCACCGGTATCAGCTCGCGCACCGGGTCAATGCCGAGGAAGTACTGGCAGATCTCCTTCACTTCGCGCAGTTTGTTGTTGATGTGGTCCGCGCCCAGCAGCCGGATGTCCAGCCACAGGTGTTCGCCGAACCGGGTCTTCGCGCCGTGGCCCGCGGCGATGTGTTCTTCCATCCGCCGCGACACCACGTCGCGCGAGGCCAGCTCTTTTTTCTCCGGCTCGTAGTCGGGCATGAAGCGGTGCTCGTTAACGTCCAGCAGCAGGCCGCCATCACCGCGACAGCCCTCGGTGACCAGGATGCCGGCGGGGAAAATGCCGGTGGGGTGAAACTGGATGGCCTCCATATTGCCCAGGGTCGCCACGCCGGTCTCCAGCGCAATGGCCGCGCCCATACCCTCGTTGATCACCGCATTGGTGGACACCCGGTAGATGCGGCCGAAGCCGCCGGTGGCGATGCAGGTGGCCCGGGCGATATAGGCCAGCAGTTCGCCGGTCATCAGGTTGCGCACGATGGCGCCGTGGCAGCGGCCGCTGTCGTGAATCAGCGCCAGCGCCTCCATCCGTTCGTGCACGGGAATGCCCGCGGCGATGGCCTGGTTGCTCATGGTGTAGAGCATGGCGTGGCCGGTGCCGTCGGACACGTAACAGGCGCGGTGCTTTTCGGTGCCGCCGAAATTGCGGCTGGTGATCAGGCCGTGGGCCGCGTCCGGCTCGGCGATGGTTTGCCTGCTGCCATCGACGGTAATCTCGCGCTCGCCCCGCTCGACCCGGTTCCAGGGCACCCCCCAGGCGGCCAGTTCGCGTATCGCCTTGGGCGCGGTGTGGGCGAACATGCGCACCACCACCTGGTCGGCGCCCCAGTCGCTGCCGCGCACGGTGTCGGCAAAATGTATGTCCTCGTTGTCGCCCGCGCCCCCCAGGCAATTGCCCAGGCTGGCCTGCATGCCGCCCTGGGCCGCCGCCGAGTGGGAGCGCTTGGCCGGCACCAGGCTCAGCACAATGGCGTCGTGGCCGCGGCGTTTGGCGCCTATGGCGGCGCGCTGGCCGGCCAGGCCGCCGCCAATCACCAGTACGTCTGTGTAAATGATCTGCATGGCTATTCGCTCGCCGGCACGGCGTGGTGGGAATTGAGGCGATAGCTGGGGATATAGCGCTCGCCCACGTGATCGGCGTGATCCCTGCCTATGGTCATGTAAGTGACCAGGCTGGCGCTGCCCAGGCCCAGGAAAAAAACAATGATGCCCCACATGGCAAACCTGAGCCGGCGCCGCATCGCTTTCGAGCCGGCGGCCGGGATAGGCGCCCATTTCATCGCCAGCCGATAGATGCCGATGCCCGCGTGCAGGTGCACCGCCACCAGCAGCAGCGCGTACAGGATCCAGAAACGGCCGCTCCAGATGCGATCGGAGGAGGCGTAGGGGCCGATGTTGTCGGGCTGCAGGAACACCACCAGCAAATGCGCCGAGGCGAGAAAGAACATGGCGAACCCGGTCACCACCTGGACATACCACAAGGTGGTGTCGGCGTGGCGCATGGCGCCCATATGGGCACTGAACTGGCGGTATTGCCTGAGGCTGCCGGGAAACTTGCGCAGGGCCAGCACGGCGTGCACGGCAATCAGGCTGAAGATAATGGCGGCGACGCCGGAGACCAGCAGGGGATAGGGCTTGCCGAACAGGGGTTCGCCCTCGAACATTTTTGTCACCCAGTACATGGCATCCTTGCCCAGCAGGATGCTGGACTCGAACATCATGTGGCCCCAGATGAACAGCACCAGCAGCAGGCCGGTGAGGCTTTGCAGCAGATCCGCCCGGGCCGGTCCCCTGTCGAGTTGTCCCGTCATTGTTCTGGTGGTTTCACTCCCGCAGTTTATGCAGCAACGATACTAGCCCAGCGGCGCCCCGCCAACCTTGTTCTGGCGCAAGTATCGCTGGATTCGCGCCATAGGCCCCCGCCGCGTCCCTGGGGTACAATGGCCGTTTTCAACCATTCCAGCCCCGGGGTTTCAGCACATGCCAGACAGTCAGCTTATTCCGGTGGTCCATGTCGCCAGCGGCGAGAAATTCGTCAACGACAAGGGTATCACCGCGATCAAGGATGGCGTCAAGGCCGGTCGCGGCGGCAACGAGCGGCTGCGCAAGCCCGACTGGCTGCGCGTCCGGGTACAGGGCGGGCCCAACTTCGACAAGGTGCAGGGCATCGTCAAGGAACACCGCCTGGCCACCGTGTGCGAGGAGGCCAAATGCCCCAACATGAGCGAGTGCTGGAGCTCGGGCACCGCCACCATCATGCTGATGGGCGATGTCTGCACCCGCGCCTGCCGCTTCTGCGCGGTCAATACCGGCAACCCCAGAGGCTGGCTGGACCCGGAAGAGCCCGACAACACCGCGCGCTCCGTCCAGTTGATGAAACTCCGGTACGTGGTGCTCACCTCGGTCAACCGCGACGACCTGCCCGACGGCGGCGCCGGCCATTACGCGCAGTGCGTGCGGCGGGTGAAAGCCGACAACCCGCAGACCGCGGTCGAGGCCCTGACCCCGGATTTCCTCGGCGCGCTCAACGACGTCGAAACCGTGCTGGATTCCGGCATAGAGGTGTTCGCCCAGAACGTCGAAACCGTGCGCCGCCTGACCCACCCCGTGCGCGATCCCCGCGCCGGTTACGACCAGACCCTGGCGGTGCTGGCCCACGCCAAGCACTATCGCCCCGATGTGCTCACCAAGACCAGCCTGATGCTGGGGCTGGGGGAGACCGAAGCCGAAATCATGGAGGCCATGGACGACCTGCGCGCCGCCGACGTGGATATCCTTACCCTGGGCCAGTACCTGCAGCCCACCGCGCACCACTACCCGATAGCGCGCTGGGTGAGCCCCGACGAGTTCGAAACCTACCGCCAGTGGGGCCTGGACAGGGGCTTTCTCGAGGTGGTGTCGGGCGTCTTCGTGCGCTCCAGTTATCGCGCCGAGCAGGTGCTGCAAAAGAACAACGTCGGCCTCGGCTGACGGCGCCGGCGTTGAACGGCCCGCACCGCCGTGCCCCGGTTCCCGCCCCGCAACCGGCGCTGACCGCGCTCGCCGCCACGCCGGTGCTCGGCGTGAACCTGGCCAATACCACACTGCTGCGGCTCGACCAGGGCGGCGGCCTCGCCCCGGGCAACAAACACTTCAAACTCAGCGCCAACCTTGACCGGGCCCGCCAACTGGGTGTCAGCCGCCTGGTCTCCTTCGGCGGCGCCTGGTCGAACCACCTGCACGCGCTGGCGGCGGTGGGCGCCGAGCAGGGTTTCGCAACAGTCGGCATCGTCCGCGGCGACGATGGCGTCGCTCCTACCGCCATGCTCGCCGATGCCCGCCGCTGGGGCATGCACATCGTCAACGTATCCAGAACCCAATACCGCGATCGCCACGACCCCGCCTACCTCAACCGGCTGCGCGCGCGCTTCGCCCCCTGCCTGCTGATCCCCGAAGGCGGCGCCAACCCCGAGGGCGCGCGCGGCTGCATGGCCATCGCCGACCTGCTCAAGGCCCGGCCGCACACCGCCCGCCACATCCTGCTGCCGGTCGGCACCGGCACCACCCTGGCCGGCCTGGTGGCGGGGCTGGGTGCGGACTATGACATCACCGGTGTCGCGGCGCTCAGGGGCGCGGCGGATCTCGAGCAGCGGGTCGGCCAGGCGCTGGCATCCCTGCCCGGCGAATCCCGCGCGCGCTGGCGTATTCTCCACGACGCTCACTGCGGTGGCTTCGCCCGGGTCGATGCCGGGCTGCGCGCGTTCATGCTGGCCTTCGAAGCGGTACACGGTATCGCGTTGGAGCCGGTCTACACGGGCAAAATGCTGTACGCGATCTACCGGCGCCTGCGCAGCGGCGAGTGGCGTTCCGATGTGCCGCTGCTGGCGATTCACACCGGTGGGTTGCAGGGGCGGCGGGGGTACGGGTGGCTGGGCGGGTGAGCTACATCTTCGCGATCACCCTATCGGGCAACCACTTCATCACCTGCGCCACCAGCGTCCAGGGCCACGGCGGCACATAGCGGAAGCCCACCTTGCGCTCGATCAGGTCCACCATAATGCCCGTGCCCTTCTGCGCGGTGACCAGGAACGGCCGGTTGGCGATGGAGCGGTTCAGATCCGTGTCGATATAACCCGGGGCCAGGTCCGTCACCACGATCCCGTCGCGCTTCGTCTCCAGGCGCACCGACTCCAGGTAGCGGCTGAACGCCGCCTTGGTCGCGCAGTAGGCGCCCTGGCCGCGCACACCGCGCACGGCCGCCACTGAGCTGATGCCCACCAGCTGGCCGCGACCCTGGGCGCGGAACAATGCCACCGCCGCCTCGGACGTGGCGATGGCGCCGGTCAGGTTGACGTCGATGGTCTGGCGCATGAGATCGAAATGGCCCTTGCCGACCTGCGCGTTGAAGGCCACGCCGGCATTGACCACGATAATATCGAGGCCGTCGAGCTGCTCGGCGCAGCGCCGGATCACCCCGGCGATGGCGTCGTAGTCGGTGACATCGAGGGTTGCCAGGACGATCTGGGGGGCCGTGCCGGCCAGATCGGCGCCGAGGCGGTCGAGCTCTTCCTGTTTGCGGCCGGTGAGGGCCAGCCGGTAACCCCGGGCAGCGAAGTGGCGGGCGAGGTTTTCACCCAGGCCGCGGGTGGCGCCGGTTATCAGTACCGATTTCGCTGTGTTCATGGTCTCTCCTGGGTTGCCGGCCGCCGGTGTGCCGGCCAGTCGTGGGGTAAGGAAAAAACCGCATTGTTCCAGACCATCCCGGTCCAGGCCAGCGCTTTCACTGCCGGAGTCCGCCCGACTAATGCCGACATCGCTGCGCTTTTCCGGCGCTTTCGTGGTTATAATACCCGCCATTGAGGGGGCGGGGCGCGAGATGCAGTCAGCGTTTAAGAGAATCGGCCTGGTCGGGCGCAGCAAGCAGTCCGGCCTGCGCGAGGTCGTGCACGAGTTGCTGGCACTGCTGGAACAACGCCAGGTCGAGGTGGTGCTGGAAGACCGCCTGGGCGAGCTGGTGGACGACAGCAGTCACCCCCTGGCCAGCTGCGACGAGATCGGCCAGTCGGTCGACCTGGTGATCGTGGTCGGCGGCGACGGCAGCCTGCTCAGCGCCGCCCGCACGCTCGCCAAGTACGATACGCCGGTACTCGGTGTCAATCGCGGTCGCCTGGGGTTTCTCACGGATATCATGCCCGACGAGGTGTGCAGCCAGGTGCCGGCGGTACTCGACGGCCAGTACGAGCGCGAGCAGCGCTTCCTGCTCGACGCCCGGGTGTACCGCGGTGGCAAGGTGGTGGGCCATGCCGACGCTCTCAACGATGTGGTGGTGAACTCCGGCACCTCGGCCCAGATGATCGAATTCGAGTTGTATATCAACGACAGTTTCGTCTACCGGCAGCGGGCCGACGGCCTGATCGTCTCCACCCCCACCGGCTCGACCGCCTACTCGCTCTCCGGCGGCGGCCCCATCATGCACCCGACCCTCGACGCGGTGGTGCTGGTGCCAATGTTTCCCCACGCGCTCAGCAGCCGCCCCATCGTGGTGGAGGGCAATTCGCAGATCCGCATCGACATCCTGGCGCGCAATCGCATTCATCCCCCGGTGACCTGCGACGGCCAGGTCAACATGACCGCCCGGCCGGGCGACTCGGTCCATATCTGCAAGAAGGGCCACCGCCTGACCCTGCTGCATCCGCTGGGTCACAGTTTTTACGCCAGTTGCAGGGACAAGCTGCGCTGGGGCGACGCGCTGGTCAATTGATGTCGGATCTTCACCCCGCCCTGACCACCGGCCTCGACGAAGACCTGTTGCCCCTGAGCGCCCTGCTGCAACAGCGCGGCGTGGCGCACCGGATTTTCGAGGAGAACGGCCAACAGGTGCTGGTGGTGGCGCGCCCCGAGCAGGCGCCCCAGGTGCTGGCCCTGTACCGGGCCTGGCGCGCCGGCGAGGTACGTATCGATTTGCAGCGGCGGGGCCGCGTGCCGCCGCTGGTGACCACCGGCAGCTGGCGCACGGTGCCGGTCACCGCGCTGCTGATCGCCGGCAGCATCGCCTGCTTCGGCCTGTTTTACCTGGGCGTTTACAACTGGATGGGCTACCTGACGTTCACCCCCTTCGAGCTGGTGGATGGCAAGCCGGTTTTTTCCAGTATCGGCGGCCAGTACTGGCGGCTGGTGACGCCGGCCTTCCTCCATTTCGGCTGGCTGCATATTGTGTTTAACAGCCTGTGGCTGTGGGAACTGGGGCGCAAGGTCGAGCGGGTGATGGGGCACTTGAACATGTTCGGCCTGTTCCTGGTGATCGCCATGGTGTCCAATTTCAGCCAGTATGCCTTTGGCGGCCCCGGCCTGTTCGGTGGCATGTCGGGCGTGGTCTATGGCCTGCTGGGTTTTTCCTGGGTCGCGCCCATGCTGCAGCCGGCCTGGCGCATCCAGCCATCGCCCACGCTGATGCTGTTCATGGTGGGCTGGCTGGTGCTGTGCCTGGTGGGGGTGGTCGAGGGCCTGGGCTTCGGCGCCATCGCCAACGCGGCCCACCTCGGTGGCCTGCTCGGCGGCGCGGTGTTGGGTGTGCTGTTTGGCATGCTGTCGGCAGGGAAAAAAGGGGAGGATGAATGACGATAGCGGGCAAGATTAATGTGCTGTTCATCGCCACGGCGCTGGCCCTGGTGCTGGCGTTCGCCGGGTTCACGGCTTTTCGCGAGTACCAGTTCGCGCTCGATCGGGTAGTGGATCTTGCCCTGGCCGAAGCCGCGGGCCAGCCGGAGCTGCAGGTCGACCTGTACCGGCGCGAGGACGCCCGCCTGCAGCGGGCGCTGGCGTCGTTTCTGGCGTTGCCGGCCGTTAATTCCGCGGTCGCCCGCGACGGGCTGGGCGAGGCGCTGGCGCGGCGCGAGGACAGCAACGGCAGCGGCGCATCGCAGCCGCCCTTCAAGCTGCTGCGCGGCGATGTGGCGGCGGCGGAGCCCCACCTGCTGGCGCTGGACGCGGCGCTGGCGCCGGCGGATACCGGTCTGTGGGCCGCCTGGCGATACACCGACCTGCCCATGTACCTGACGCTGCCGGTGTTCACCGCCGTCAATCCCGGCCAGCGCGGACTGACCCCGCAGGATTTCTTCGTGGCCCAGGCCGACCCCGAGGCAAATGCCAGCCAGCGGGTGATCGGCTACCTGCAGCTGGAAATATCCCGGGCCGACCTGCTCGCGGGTATCTGGCCCGACGTGCAAAGGGTGTTCACGGTCGGCCTCGGCCTGTCTGCCCTGTGTGCACTGGTGGTGGCCCTGGTGACCCGCCGCATCACCCGCGACCTGGCGCGGCTGTCGCGGTTTGCCGACGAGGCGGCCTCGGGCAAGCTGGAGACGCCGGTGGATATGGGCGCCAGCAGCGAGTTCAAGGACATCGCCCATGTCCTCAACAGCCTGATCGGCGGCTTCGCCCGCCTGCGCAGGGAAGTCGATACCGAGCAGCACCTGCTCAACATGAAAGTCGACGAGCGCACCAGCCAGTTGTCCAGTCGCGACCAGGCGTTGAACAAGGCGGCGGAGGAGATCACCGAGACCCGCACCCGGCTGCAGCAACTGGCCTATTACGATAACCTCACGGCCCTGCCCAATCGCCAGTTGTTCACCGAGCAGCTCGACCTGCTGCTGGGCCTGAACCAGCGCAACGGCCACACCCTGGCGCTGTTGTTCCTCAATCTCGACAACTTCAAGCGCATCAACGAGTCGCTGGGCTACAGCGCCGGCGACCAGGTGCTGCTGGAGGTGGGCAAGCGCCTGGCCGACAGCGTGCGCGAGAGCGACCCGGTGGCGCACTACGTGGACGGCGAGCACCGCATCGACGTCTCGCGCCTGGGCGGCGACGAATTCACCGTGATTCTCAACCAGCTCGACTCCGTCAACTCCGCCGGGGTGGTCTCCCGGCGCCTGCTGGAGGCCTTGCAGCGGCCGATGATCATCGACGGCCAGGAAGTGGTGGTGAGTCCCAGTATCGGTGTGGCCATCGCGCCCAGGGACGGCACCAACGTGGAAATCCTGTTGCGGGCCGCCGGGGTCGCCATGCACCACGCCAAGGAGTCGGTGCGGGAGAAGGTGCTGTTTTTCAGCCAGCACATGGACGCCACCGGCGTGGGCCGGCTCAAGCTGGAGTCGGAGCTGCGCCGCGCGGTGGAGCGCAAGCAACTGGTGCTGCACTACCAGCCCCAGGTGAATACCCTGACCGGGGCGGTGGCGGGCGCCGAGGCCCTGCTGCGCTGGGATCACCCGGAGCACGGCATGATTCCGCCGTTCCAGTTCATTCCCCTGGCGGAGGAGATCGGCGTGATCGGCGAGCTGGGTGACTGGGTGCTGGCGGAGGCCTGCCGCCAGATGAAGGCCTTCGACGAGCAGGGTTTGACCCTGCCGCGGGTGGCGGTGAACGTCTCGGCCTTCCAGTTCACCGCGGCGTTTTGCGACAGCGTCAGGGCCATCCTGCAGCAGCACGGGCTGCCGGCGTCCCGGCTGGAACTGGGCCTGAGCGAAGACATCCTGATGGACCAGGACCGGGACACCAACCAGAGCCTGCGCGAGCTCAAGGCCCTGGGCGTGCATCTGTCGGTGGATGATTTCGGCACCCGCTACGCGCCGCTGAGCTATCTCAGTCACTTCTCGCTGGACGAGCTGAAAATCGACCGCAGCTTCGTGGTCGATTGCGATCGCAATGACAACAATGCCCGGCTGGTGATCGCCATTATCTCGATGGCCAGCAGCCTGGGGCTGGGCGTGGTGGCCGAGGGCGTGGAAACCGAGGAGCAGTACCGCTTCCTGATCGACAAGGGCGCCACCGTGATCCAGGGTTACCTGTTCAGCAAGCCGGTGCCGGCGGCGGAGCTGCAGCAGATGCTGGCCCCCTGGCATTTCATGGCACAGCTGCAGCGCATCCAGGCCTGAGGGCGGTATCGATATGGATTACCGGCAACTGATCGACACCATGACGCCCGCGACCTACCGCAGCCTCCGGCGCGCGGTGGAACTGGGCAAGTGGCCCGACGGCAAGCCGTTAACGCCGGCCCAGCGCGGCGAGGCGCTGCAGGCGATTATCGCCTGGGGCGAGCTGCACCTGCCGCCGAACGAACGGGTGGGCTTTATCGACAAGGGCCACAAGGCCGGCGACAGCTGTGACGAGCCGCCGGAAACCCCATTGACGTGGCGGGATGATGCGCAGTGAGTGAGCTGCTGGCCGCGGGCCCCGTGGAGAAAATGCGCACCGCCCTGGCGGACCCGGTGCAGTACGCCCTGCGGCTGGGCGAGCACGAAATCCCCATGAACCAGTACCTGGGCCAGCGGCTGGAGTTGCACTACAGCGGCGCTATCAACTGCATGCACTGCGGCCGCAAGACCGCCAAGAGCTTCAACCAGGGCTACTGCTATCCCTGCTTCAAGCGCCTGGCCCAGTGCGACAGCTGCATCATGAGCCCGGAAAAATGCCACTACGCCGCCGGCACCTGTCGCGAGCCCGAGTGGGGCGAGCAGCACTGCATGATCGACCACTTCGTCTACCTGTCCAACACCTCGGGCCTGAAGGTCGGCATCACCCGCGGCAGCCAGGTGCCCACCCGCTGGATGGACCAGGGCGCCACCCAGGCGCAGGCCATCTTCCGGGTCGATACCCGCCTGCACTCCGGCCTGGTGGAGACCGTGTTCAAGCAGCACATCGCCGACAAGACCAACTGGCAGGCCATGCTCAAGGGCGAGGCCGAAGCGGTCGACCTGGAGGGGGCGCGGGTGCGCCTGCTGGCCGAGTGCGCCGGCGAGATCGATGCGCTGCAACAGCAGTTCGGCCTGCAGGCGATTACCGTGCTGGAGGGGCAGCCGCAAACGCTGATCCGCTACCCCGTGCTGGAGTACCCGAAGAAGGTGAGCTCATTCAACCTCGACAAAGTGCCCCGTGCCGGCGGCATCCTGCTCGGCATCAAGGGCCAGTACCTGATCTTTGACGCCGGCGTGATCAATATGCGCAAATACGGCGGCTACCAGCTATCCTTATCCATTGGATGACCTGCGCCCCGGCGCCACCCGATACCAGGACCCAGCATGCGCGACGCCAAACCCGGAGCTATCTACCTCAAGGATTACCAGCCACCGGCCTACCGGGTGGAACGCACCGAACTGCACTTTGACCTGCACGAGGACTGTGCCCTGGTCGATGCGCGCCTGCACCTGCGCCGCAATGACTACGCCGCGCCCACCGACCGGCTGCAATTGCACGGCGCGGGGCTGGAGTTGCTGGCCATCGCACTCGACGGCGAAGCGCTCCCGGCGGCGCGCTACAGCCTTACTGACGAGGGCCTGGAAATTGCCGATGTGCCCGCCAGCTTCGTGCTGGAATGCACAACCCGGCTGCGGCCCCAGGACAACACCGCGCTGGAGGGCCTGTACAAGTCCCATTCGATGTTCTGCACCCAGTGCGAGGCCCACGGCTTTCGCAAGATCACCTATTATCCCGACCGGCCCGACGTGATGTCGGTGTTCACCGTCAGCATCGAGGCGGACAAGGCGCGCTACCCGGTGCTGCTGAGCAACGGCAACCTCACCGTCGCGCAGGATGTGGCCGATGGCCGCCACCGCGCCAGCTGGCACGATCCCTATCCCAAGCCCGCCTACCTGTTCGCCCTGGTCGCCGGCGACCTGCGTTTTATCGAGGACAGTTTCCGCACCTGCGGTGGTCGCGCTGTCTGCCTGCGTATTTACGTCGAGGAAAAAGACCTGGGCAAGTGCGACCACGCCATGCGCTCGCTCAAGCATGCCATGCGCTGGGACGAGGACGTCTACGGCCGGGAGTACGACCTGGAGATTTTCAATATCGTCGCGGTGGACGATTTCAATATGGGGGCGATGGAAAACAAGAGCCTCAATATCTTCAACAGCTCCTGCGTATTGTGCAGCCCCCAGACCACCACCGACCGGGGTTTCCAGACCGTCGAATCGATTGTTGCCCACGAGTATTTCCACAACTGGAGCGGCAACCGCGTCACCTGCCGCGACTGGTTCCAGCTCAGCCTGAAAGAGGGTTTTACCGTTTTTCGCGACGCGGCGTTTTCCGCCGACATGGGCTCGCCCACGGTCAAGCGGGTGGAGGATGTAAGCCTGTTGCGCACCGCGCAGTTTGCCGAGGACGCCGGCCCCATGGCGCACCCGGTGCGGCCCGAGGCGGTGATCGAGATCAACAACTTCTACACCCTGACGGTGTATGAAAAAGGCGCCGAAGTGGTGCGCATGATCCACACCCTGCTGGGTGCGGAGGCGTTTCGCCGGGGCGCGGATTTGTATTTTGAGCGCCACGACGGCCAGGCCGTTACCTGCGAGGATTTCGTGCGCGCCATGGAAGACGCCAGCGGCGTCGACCTGACCCGGTTCCGTCGCTGGTATGCCCAGGCGGGCACGCCGCTGCTGCGGGTGCGCGACGAGTACGATGCCGTCGCCGGGCGCTACACCCTGCACGTCGAGCAGTCCTGCCCGCCGACGCCGGGCCAGCCGCAAAAAGAGCCCTTCGTGATACCGCTGGCCATGGGCCTGCTGGGCGAGGCCGGCAACCTGCCGCTGGCCCTCGCCGGCGGCCCCGGCCCCGAGAGCGCGGACAACACCCACCACGTGCTGCTGGTGGACCAGCCGCGCCAGAGTTTCGTGTTCGAGCAGGTGCGGGAGCGGCCGGTGCCGTCGCTGCTGCGCGGGTTCTCCGCGCCGGTGCGGCTGGAATACGATTTCAGCAAGCCCGACCTGTGCGCCCTGATGAGCCGGGACGCTGACGGCTTCGTGCGCTGGGACGCGGCCCAGGCCCTGGCCACCCGGGTGATCCACGAGGTGGAGCAGCAGCTCCGGCACAGTGCCCCGGTCGTGATCGAGCCGCTGCTGGTGGAGGCCTGTCGCGGCCTGCTGGCGGATGCCTCCCTGGACCCCGCCATGGTCGCCGCCATGCTGACGCTGCCGACCGAGGACTACCTGGCGGAACTGGCCAGCCACACCGGCGGCGCCGACGTCGACACCATTCACAACGCGCGCTGGGCGGTGCAGGCCGAACTCGCCCGGGCCTGCCAGGCGGAACTGCTCGACGCCTACCAGCGCCTGGCCAGTGACCGGCCCTATGAACCCGCCGCCGACCAGGTCGCGGCGCGCAGCCTGCGCAATACCTGCCTGGACTACCTGTGCTGCGCCTTTGAACTGCAACCGGGACTGGCCCTGCGCCAGTTCGAGGCAGCCGCCAACATGACCGACCGGCTGGCGGCGCTGCGGGCCATCGTGTTCTACGGCGTCGCGGCGGAGCGCGAACAGGTGCTGGCGCAGTTCCACCGGGACTGGCACCACGACACGCTGGTGATGAACCAGTGGTTCGCGGTGCAGGCGGCGATGCCGCTGGGCGATACCCTGGCCCGGGTGCAGGCGCTGTTGTTACACCCGGCGTTCGATGTGCGCAATCCCAACAAGGTGCGTTCACTGGTCGGTGTTTTCGCCAGCCAGAACCCGGTGCAGTTTCACCGCATCGACGGCGCGGGTTACCGCTTCCTCGCCGACAGGGTAGTGCAGCTCAACCAGGCCAACCCGCAACTGGCCTCGCGCCTGCTCACCCCCCTGACCAGGTGGCGCAACTACACCGGCCGGGCCGAGCTGATGTGCGCCCAGCTGGAGCGCCTGGCGGCGCTACCGGAGTTGTCGCCGGATGTGTTCGAACTGGTGAGCAAGTCGCTGCAGCGTTAGCACCGCGGCCGCCTGAGCCGGCCGACGCGTCGCGCTACAAAGCGGGGCTTATCGATGGCGGGTATGCCATCCCTGCCGGGCCCGCCCTGGTCGATTTCATTCGCCGGAATCAGACCGTTTTCCAGGTCGAAGCCATTATCAAAAGACGGCGGCTCCCCGGCAAGGGCGCAGGCGCCGACTGAAACCAGGAAGGAAAGGGTAATTGTGAGAAATCTCTTCAAGGCTGTTCTCCTTTGCGTTGCTGTTCTTCGACACACGCATGGTCTTCCTCACGGTCGATCCGCTCGATAGCAGCCTGCATCAGCTCTCGGAATTCAGGGCGCCAATCGGTTTCGGCCTGGTCAAGCCATTCGCGGATCCCCCGCGAGCGAAGCGACTTCTCAAGAAGATGTACCGTCCCAGCTTACTCGTCGGGGTCGTGGTTAAACAGAAGATATCGAAGATACATTGTTTGTGACTGCTGAAACAGGATACGGAGTAAAAGATCGAACTTCAGGCGATCTTCCGGATCAAGGTTCAAAAAACTCTGAGTGCCACGAATCTGCAGATCCAGGAGACACACGGGGCATGTCTGCTATTGCGCAAGAGTCAGGCTTAGGGCGGGAGAGTCTATATAAGGCATTTGCTCCCGGGGCAAAACCAAGATATGAAACAGTACAAAAAGTTCTTCATTCTCTTGGTGTAAAAATCAATGTGTCAGCCGCGTAACAAGTCAAGGCTGGTACACAGCACCGCCGCTTCGCGTCGGCACTGTGCTCCAGCTCGAAGCGTTAACTGCCCAGATTGTCCCAAGCCCCTGATTTGGGTAAGCTTCCCGGATGCCCACAATATTCCGAGTTGGCCCCTATAGATTCTTTTTCTACAGCAACGAGGAAGGAGAGCCGCCGCACGTGCATATTCAGCGGGATCGAATGCTGGCGAAATTTTGGTTGAATCCACCAATTCTTGCCAGTTCAACACGTTTCTCACCTCAAGAGCTTCGAAAGCTTGAGGTTCTGGTGAACGAAAATTGTACTACGCTTCTGGAGGCTTGGAATGGGTACTTTGGCAGTTGAACTCCACCCCTTAGCTCACAATGTTAGTTTTACTGAAGATACCTTGAACGTCGATCTCTTGGATGGGCGTACGATCTCAGTGCCAATCGCATGGTTTCCTACGCTTTCAAGAGCAACGCAATCCCAAAGGGAAGCCTGGGAGCTTCTAGGAGACGGAGAAGGCATTCACTGGCCTGAAATCGACGAGGACTTGAGCGTTGCGGGCCTTTTGGTCGGTACTAGGTAGCAGCAGTTAACAAGCACGTGAAATGTGACGCGCTTACCGCGCGGCCTTTACGTAGGCGTTATGTGTCCAGGAGAGTAAAGATGAACTGGGAAGCTATCGGCGCTATCGCTGAGATGCTTGGGGCGGTGACGGTGATCGCTTCAATCTTCTACCTCGCTCTTCAGGTCAAGCACGCCAATTACGTACGCTGGGTACTTGCGAGAATGAGAGTATTCGAGAATGCACACTACCAGTACCGACATGGACTGCTCGAAGAGGATGAATGGACCGGGTATGCGGGTGTTATATTCGGAATTGCTGGTCCCGACTCTTACGCTGGCCGCCACTGGGAGTGGGCAGCAAAAACGTATTCACCGAGTTTCGTGGCGGAAGTAGAGAGGCTCGGGAATGTAGTTGCGTCAATCACGAAGGCTCCATCCCAGCAACTTGTCGTGGATATAGTAACAACGGAACGATAGGGTATGGTCGTTCCTGGCACGTAGGCGATGAGGCTGTGGACGACCGTTAACGACTCTTAAGGTGCGTTACCAGTGAAACCCGAATTCCGTTTTTCAATAAACTTAGTCTCTATATTTAGCTGTTACATGTCCTTTTAAGGTGTTGCATGGATACCGTGAATCCGTTATTCTCGGCTTATGATTATATCGTTCGGCGACCGAGGCACATCTGACCTGTTTCACGGTATTTCCAGTCGCTATGCTCGAAAACTTCCAAGCCAGATACATGAGCTCGCGCTATACAAGCTCGATGTTCTGAATGCGGCGCAAGTTCTCGAGGACCTTCGCTCCCCTCCGGGCAATAGGCTTGAGCCATTGCGGGGTGAACTTAAGGGTTTCTATAGCATTCGTGTCAACTCTCAGTGGCGCATAATTTTTCGCTGGGCCGCGAATAGCGCAACTGATGTTCAGGTCGTGGACTATCATTAACAGTATGGAGGTACTACATGATTCCTAGCAATAGAATCGCAACGCATCCAGGGGTCATTTTGCTCAAAGAGTTTCTGGAGCCTTTGGAGCTAACACAAAAAGCACTTGCTACCCATGTCGGCATTCCTGTGCAGCGTGTTAATGAGATTGTTCGTGGCAAACGCGGTGTTACACCAGAAACAGCGTGGCTTCTTTCTGAGGCACTACGTACAACACCTGAATTTTGGCTCAATCTTCAGTCCGCTCACGAGCTCTCCGCTAATCGTCCGGATCACCACGTCGAACCATTGGTCGCGGCGAGCATGTAACAAGGCCATGTTGCGGACAACTTGCAGTTGCCGCAAATGGCGGCGTTATGTGTCCAGGAGAGTAATTGCGTGGCAATAATAAATAATAATAGGAGAGTAAAGATGAACTGGGAAGCTATCGGCGCTATCGCTGAGATGCTTGGGGCGGTGACGGTGATCGCTTCAATCTTCTACCTCGCTCTTCAGGTCAAGCACGCCAATTACGTACGCTGGGTACTTGCGAGAATGAGAGTATTCGAGAATGCACACTACCAGTACCGACATGGACTGCTCGAAGAGGATGAATGGACCGGGTATGCGGGTGTTATATTCGGAATTGCTGGTCCCGACTCTTACGCTGGCCGCCACTGGGAGTGGGCAGCAAAAACGTATTCACCGAGTTTCGTGGCGGAAGTAGAGAGGCGAATGGAAGGGTCACCGTTCCTCCAGATTAAGCCTTCAATATCGCGTGATTTACAAAATTGATCGTGAGAATGTCTATGTTCAGGTTGAGAAAGTGACTCCACATGATTACAGGAGAAACTAATATGAAAGATTATCGTAAAGCAAAAAAGACGATGGCCGTCATTGTGAATAACAGGAGGCCTCCCGGCAGAGGCCCCCTGCAGCTGCGACTCAGGGTTCAGATCTTGCCAGAGCGGGCTCCGGCATACCCGGGGATGTCGCTCGCCCGGGCGCCGTGGTGCGCAGGCCGATAACCACCTGCAACGCTACCGCCAGAGCGCCAATGATAAATACCACATCGCCGAAAGTGCGGACCCAGCGCAGGGTTTGCAGCAGTTCCTGCTGCATAAAACTCTCGCTACGGGCATACCACAGCCCCTCGGAGGCGCTGGCCACAAACTGCAGGATGCCGATCGGCAGGAGGCTGGTGAAGATCATCAGCACCAGGCCACCGTTCAACCACCAGAATCCGGTTTTGATAAGCCGTTCGTTAAACACCAGTTGGGGTCGGATATAACGCAATACCAATAACGTGAACCCCAGTGACAGGAATCCGTAAACGCCGAACAGTGCCGCATGTGCGTGTACCGGCGTGGTATTCAGGCCCTGGATGTAATAGAGGGAGATGGGCGGATTGATCATGAAGCCGAACACGCCCGCGCCCAGCATATTCCAGAATGCGACCGCCACGAAGAACATCAGGGGCCACTTCAGTTTGACCATCCATTGCGCCCGGCTGCGCAGGTGCCAGTGCTCCCAGGCCTCATAGCCGAGAACCACCAGCGGCACCACTTCGAGCGCGCTGAAGGTGGCGCCCACCGCCATCACGGGTGTCGTAGTGCCGGCAAAATACATGTGATGGAAGGTGCCGGGGATTCCTCCCAACATGAACAGCGAGGCGGAGGCCAGGCTGGCCGCTGTTGCCATCCGTTTGGACACCAGGCCCATGCTGCAGAAGATGAAGGCGATGGCCGTGGTGGCGAACACCTCGAAAAAGCCCTCCACCCACAGATGTACCACCCACCAGCGCCAGTACTCCATGATGGACAGGTTAGTGCGCTCGCCGTAAAAGAAGCCCGCGCCATAAAACAGGCCGATGGCCACAACGGATGCTGTCAGCAGCGCCAGCAGGTTTTTATCACCGCCGGGTTGGCGCAGCGCGGGCACCATGCCCCGCAGCATCAGCACCAGCCAAAACGCGATGCCGCTGAATTTGCCGATTTGCCAGAGGCGTCCCAGGTCAACGTATTCATAGCCCTGGTGGCCCAGCCAGAAGTTAAGCTCGGGTGGCATCAATTGCGCAATCGCCAGGTAGTTGCCTACGAAGGATCCAACCACCACGACCACCAGTGCCCAGAACAGAATGTCCACCCCCAGCTTCTGGTAGGCGGGGTCTTTCCCGCCGTTGATTATCGGCGTGAGAAACAGCCCGGCAGCGAGAAAGCCGGTCGCGATCCAGAACAGGGCGGATTGGATATGCCAGGTGCGGGTCAGGGCGTACGGAAACCACTGGGAAACGTCTACCCCATAGAACTCCTGGCCCTCGACCGTGTAGTGCGCGGTAAAGCCGCCGATAAATACCTGAAAGATAAACAGCGCCACCACCAGGAAGAGATACTTGCCCAGTGCCCGCTGGGACGGCGTCAGCTTGACCAGCGTCAGCGGATCTCGTGCCGGTGCAACCGGTTCCTCGTCGTCTTCCCTGCGCAGAAACGCCCACGCCCAGATCAGCCCACCAACCCCGGCGATCAGCAGCACAATACTGGCTATCGACCAGACGATATTCTCTGCGGTGGGCTTATTGTCGATCAGTGGTTCATGCGGCCAGTTGTTGGTGTAGGTCGCAACGCCCCCGGGCCGCTCCGTGGCGGCCGCCCAGGCCGTCCAGAAAAAGAATTCAGTCAGGCGTTCCCGCCGCTGCGCATCCGGCAGGGTATCCTCCTTCATCGCGTAGCTTACCCGGGTATCCCGCAGCGCGGCGTCGTCACTGAACAGTGCGCTGTAATAGGCCGCTGTCTGTTCTATCGCAGCCTGCCGGCGCGCGGAAATGTGCAGGGTGTCGCTGGCCCTGTCGAAACTATTGGTGCGGTAGGCCTGTTTCAGGTCAAACTGAAGCACATGCTTTTCCGCGGCGGTCAGATTCGCATAATCGGTGTCATACACCTCCTCCGCCGCCAGCGCCAACCAGGCGAGCAGTTCACGGTGCAGCCAGTCTGCGGTCCAGTCCGGTGCCTGGTAGGCGCCGTGCCCCCAGATTGATCCCAGCTGCATACCGCCGACAGACTGCCAGGCCGTTTGGCCGTCGAGAATGCTGTCGCGGGTCATAATGACCTCGCCGGCTTCGTTCTGGACTACCCCCGGGATCGGTGGCGCCGCACGATAGATCTCTTTGCCGAAATAACCCAGAAAGCCAAAGGTTATCCCCAGCGTGGCGATTAACAGCCACCACAGTTTGCGGTACTCGGCCATGATATGAACTCTCCTTAAATAAGCCTGGTGAAATGCTGCACGATGAATTTACCCGGAGCTGTCCCGTCGGAACGGTGATCGGACTCTCGCAAGTACTGAGCCGGTTACCCGCAGGATAAAGTGCATACTATATGCATCTTTAATAGATGTAAACTAGATGCATCTTTAAATTTTCAGTCAGGCACCGGGCCGGATGAGGCGCGAGCCGCAGGGGCTCGGCCAGAACCAGCCGGCGGCCCGGATACCGACCAGCTCAGGCCGGGTAGAGTTGCAGCGGCGCCGGTTCACCCCGGCCGCCGCCGCGGTGCTGCGCGCGCAGCCGTTGGCAGGCAGCGGCGAGGGCGGCGCCATCCCAGGCCGCTTGCCGGTCGCGGTAGAGGCTGGCGTTCAGTGCGGCTAACGCCGTGTCCAGGGCGGTATCCCCGAACGCCGCGCCCACCCGGGCCAGGGACGCCATGCCGGGTTGCGACAGCAGTGCCGCCGCCCACTGGATGGTGGCCTGGCGAGCCCGCTGCGGGTCGCCCGCATCACAGGCGGCCAGCAATGCCTTGAAGGCCTTTTTTTCGCCGGTATCGGCTACAGCTGCCGCGGCCGGGGCGCTGCGCTTGCGCCGCGACCACAGCAGGTAGAGCAGCGTGACCAGCCAGCCGGTGCCGGTGACCGCGCTGGCGATCTGCCAGGGCCGGCTGTCGCCGCCGATGATCGGAATCGTCGTCGGGGCGGAGGGCGCCAGTGCCACCGGTGCCGGCGCCGCAGCGGGAGCGGGCGCTGCCGGGGTCGTGGCGGGGCCGGTACCGCTGATGTCCAGCTCCCGCGCCGGCAGCACCGCGTAGCGCAGCTCGTTGCTGCGGGTGTCCCACCAGGGGATGCGCAGCTCCGGAATCCGGTAATGGCCGGCCTTGGTCGGCACCACGGCGACGCTGTCCACGCGCATGCCCTGCAGGCCTGTCGGCGTTTCGCTGTCGCTGATGACCGGCTGGTCGGGGTAGTACTTCAGGCCGTCGGCGGGCGGGAACATGATGGGCGGCAACTGGGCCCCCTGCAGGCCGTCGCCGACAATGGTAATGGTGCGGGTGGCGGACTCGCCCACCTGTAATTGCTCCGGCGGCGTCGACCAGGATTCCTCGAGGGTGAGCCGGGACGCGGGCAGCCACTCGGCGGCGGGGTAGCTGTCGGGACGGGGCAGTACCTCGATCACCAGCGGCTCGGTGCTGCGCCGCACCTGGCGGCCGCCGCCCATGTCAAACAGGCTGCGCCGGCCGCTGCTTTCCCGGGCGGCGAAGGTCTGGGCCGGGATCTCCAGCGTGCCGCTCTGCTCGGGGAAAATGGCGTAGCGCACCTCGTGCACCAGCCAGTTGCGGCCGTTGATGGTGCGCTGGAACGAGTTCTGTTCCAGCGGCCGCACGAAGGCGTTGTCCAGTTGCAGCTGGGTGATACTGCGATCGTCCAGGTTGATCGCCTGCTGCAGCCGCAGGGTGAGAATCACCTGGCCCTGTACGTACACTTCCGGGCGATCCAGCTCCGCCTCGAATACCAGGTCCTGGTCGCCGGCGCTGCCCTGGGGCGGCGGGCCCACCCGCAGGGCCAGGGCGTTGGTGCTCTGGCCGTCCAGGCGCAGCGGCGGAATGGCCAGGTTGCCCTCGCGCCTGGGCGTGATGTCCAGCAGCAACTCCCTGCTGCTGGAAAACTGGCCGTTGATATAGCTCGTCTTGCTGCTGCTGGAGCGGCCCAGGATTTCAAAGTCGGCCGCCAGCGGCGCCAGGTCGATATCCGCCACATCCTCACCGTCGGTGGCGCTGATGGTCAGGCGCAGGGTGTCGCCCAGCGCGGCGCGGCTGCGGTCCAGGCTGGCGCTGATCGCCGCCCAGCTGGCGCTTGCGGCGAGGGTCAACACCACGATGCACAGGGCGCCCAGCGCCCTACCAATAGGTTTCATTATCACTCCCGGCTCCCTGTTGTTGCCGTTGGTAACTTTCGTAGCGGAATTTTTCCCGCAGCAGCCCGGCGGGGTCGTCCGGCACCCGCCGCAGCCACTGCTCCATCGCCTGGTCGCGCTCCTGTGCCTCCGGGTCGACCTCGGCCTGCTGCGCCGCCTGCTGTTGGGGCTGTTGCCGCTCCTGTTGCTCCTGCTCCTCGGCCTGTTGCGCGGCCGCCTGCTGCTCCTGCTCTTCCTGCTGTTGCTGCTGCTCCGGGTTCTGCTGCTGCTCCGGGTTCTGCTGCTGGTCCTGGTTCTGCTGCTGCTCCTGGTTCTGCTGCTGGTCCTGGTTCTGCTGCTGCTCCTGGTTCTGCTGCTGCTCCTGGCTCTGCTGCTGCTCCTGGCTCTGCTGCTGCTCCTGGTTCTGCTGCTGCTCCTGGCTCTGTTGCTGGTCCTGGTTCTGTTGCTGGTCCTGGTTCTGCTGCTGGTCCTGGTTCTGTTGCTGGTCCTGGTTCTGTTGCTGGTCCTGGTTCTGCTGCTGCTCCTGGTTCTGCTGCTGGTCCTGGTTCTGCTGTTGATCCTGGTTCTGTTGCTGCTCCTGCTGCTGCTTCAACTGCTCCAGCAGCGCCAGGTTTTCGCTGGCATCGGTCTGGTCCGGTGCCCGCGCCAGGGATTCCTTGTAGGCGTCGATGGCCTCGTCCAGTTTACCGGCCCTGGCCAGGGCGTTGCCGCGGTTGTACCAGCTGTCGGCATCGTCACCCTCGGCGAACTTGTTGGCGGCGGTAGCAAAATCCTCGCCCTGGTAGGCCGCGGTGCCGGCCCAGTCCGGGCGTTCGAACAGGTTCACTGCCTGCTCGCTGTCGCCCTGCTGCAGGGCCCGCTGGCCCTGCTGGTCCGGGGTCAGCCACAGGTCGTCCCAGCCGGCGGCCCGGACCGGTTGCGGCTGGGCCATCAGCAGCAGCGGCAGCAGGCACAGCACCCAGCCCCGGCGGAACAGCGCCAGCGCCAGCGGCAACAGCAGCAGCACCAGCAGGTAGCCCTGGTCCTCCCAGGTGTCGGCGGTGCGATCCAGCGTCACGGTCTGTTCGCGCCCCGCCAGCGGCGATTCCGCCAGCAGCGTGTCCAGGTCGCTGTTGTCGATTTGCATGGCCATGTAGCGGCCGCCGGTGTCGGCGGCCAGCTCGCGCAGCAGCGCCTCGTCCAGCGCGGGCATCACGATGGTGCCGTCGCCGTCCTTGAGGAAGCCGCCGCGGGGCAGCGGTATCGGCGCACCGGTGGCGGTGCCCACGCCCAGCACCGCCAGGCTCGCACCGCTGTTGGCCAGGGCCCGCTCGATAGCGGCGCGGTCCTTGTCCCCGATGCCGTCGGTCACCAGCAGTATCCTGCCGTCGCGGATGCCGGCCGAATGCAGCAGGTCGACGGCCTGCGCCACCGCCGCCGCGGGGTCACTGCCGGGCAGCGGCATCATGCCGGGGTCCAGCGCCGGCAGCAGGTTGGCGATGGTGGGGGTGTCGTCGGTCAGGGGCGTGACGATGTGGGCGTCACCGGCGTAGGCGATGAGCCCGGTCTGCCCCTCCTTGCGCGCGGCCAGCAGGTCCTGCAGTTTCTGCCGCGCCCGGTCCAGCCGCGAGGGGGCCAGGTCGCCCGATTTCATCGAGTAGCTCAAGTCCAGCACCAGCACCAGGGCGTCCTGCTTCTGGTGTACCGGCTGCGGCAGTTGCTGCCAGCTGGGGCCGCTGGCGGCGAGCGCCGCCAGTAGCCAGCCCAGCAGCAGCAGCGGCAGCAGGTTGGGCCCGCGCGAGCCCGCCTGGGGGCTCACCAGGAAGGGCAGCAGTTCCGGCGCGATCACCTGGTTCCAGCTGCCCAGGCGGCCGCGGTGGCGCCACAGCAGCAGGGCCAGGATGGCGGCGGGCAGCAGGCTCCACAGCCACTCCGGGCGCATCAGGTGAAAGTCGGTCACAGCTCACCCCCCAGCGGCATGAGCCGGCGCCAGCCACCGCCCAGCCACAACTGGCGCAGGGCCAGGGCGAAGCTCAATACCAGCGCCAGCAGCAGCGGCACATAGCCCAGCGCCTGCCGCGGACGGTAGGTCACGCTGGCCTGTTCCACCGGCTCCAGCTGGTCGAGCAACTGGTAGATGTTGGCCAGCTCCTGCGGGTTGCGGGCCCGGAAATACTGGCCGCCGGTGGTGGCTGCAATTTTTTGCAGGCCAGCCTCGTCGAGCTCCGCCGAGGGGTTGACCTGGCGGCTGCCGAAACTGGAGCCGAACAGGCCCGGCAGGGTCATGCGGTCGGCGCCGATGCCGATGGTGTAAATACGGATACCCAGGTCCTTCGCCAGTTGCGCCGCGTCCTGGGGCCGCACCGAGCTCGCCGTGTCCTGGCCGTCGGTCAGCAAAATCAGCACCCGGCTCTCGGCGGGGCGTTCCTTGAGGCGCTTGACCGCCAGGCCAATGGCATCGCCAATGGCCGTTTCCTGGCCGGCGAAGCCGATCTGCGCCTCCTCCAGGAAGCGCTTCACCGTACTGGTGTCAAAACTCAGGGGCGACTGCAGGTAGGCGTTGCTGCCGAACAGGATCAGGCCCAGGCGGTCGCCGCTGCGGCGGCTGATAAAGTCGGCGCCCACCGCCTTGACCGCGGTGATACGCGACACCAGGGCCTGCCCGTGTTGCATGTCCTCGATCTGCATCGAGCCGGAAATGTCCACCGCCAGCATCAGGTCGCGGCCGCTGTTGGGCAGCTCGATGGCCTCGCCGAGCCAGGTGGGCCGGGCCGCCGCCAGCAGCAGCAACAGCCAGATCAGCCACAGCGACACCACCGGCAGGGTGCCGCCGCCGCTGCGGCGGGCGCCCTGGCTGGCGCTCAGCTGCTGCCACTCGGTGTAAAACGGGGCGCGCAGGGCGGGCTCCTGGCTGCGGGCCACCGGCGCCAGCCGGCGCACCAGCCAGGGCAGGGGCGCCAGCGCCAGCATCCAGGGCCAGATCCACTCGATCATCGGGCCACCTCGTGGCGCCTGATCCAGCGCGCGGCACTGCGCTGCAACCGCTGGGCATCGACAGCGGGCGCGTCTTTGCGGTAGGCCGCGGCGACGAAGTCGGCGGGGAATTGTTCGTCGGGCTTAAGCGGGGCGTTGAGCAGGGCCAGCCACGCCTCGCCGCTGCTGGCGGCCACGTCGCGCCGGGGGTAGGCCACCAGTGCCACGCTCTTTAACAGCGCATTGGTATCGGCCAGCAAGCGCTGGCTGTCCGGCTGCTGCCGGTACTGCTGCTGCAATTGCGCCAGTTGCGCCAGCGCCTGGCGCCGGTAGGCATTGGCGCGACGACGGCGCCGCAGCCACCAGGCCAGCACCGCCAGCGCCAGCAGCACCAGCGCCGCCAGCAGCCACCAGCCCGGGGCCGGCGGCCACCAGCCGATGGGCAGCGGTGCCCGCAGCGGGTGCAGGCTGGCCAGCGGATCCTGCGGGTTCACCGGCGCGGGTCTCCGTAAAAGGGTTGCAGCACGCTGAATGGGGCCTGGCGGGTGCTGGCCTGCAGCAGGGGAATGCCCAGCCGCAGCAGTTCCATCGACAGCAGCTCGCGCTGCTGCCCGGCGCGCTCGATATAGGCCTTGCGCAGGCCCCGGTCGGCGGTGTCCAGCTCGCTGCGCGCCTGGCCGTCGGTGACGGCGTAGCGACCGGCCCGGGGCAGGTCCGCTTCCAGCGGGTCGCTGCAGGCGATGGCGGTAATCTCGATGTGCTGGGACAGCTGGAACAACTGCTCGCGGGCGTGCTCCTGGCTGGCGCCGCGAAAGTCGCTGACGATGAACAGGCTGCTGCCGGGCCGCACGATGCGCCGCAGGTTGGCCAGGATGCCGGCGAAATCCGCGCTGTCGGGCGCGGCCAGCGGCAGGGCGCGGTTGTACTCGGCCACCTGCGACAACAGCGCCAGCACCGTGCGGCGGCTGCGCCGGGGCCGGATCTCGCGGTGCTCGGCGCCGTTGAAGACCAGCCCGCCCACCCGGTCGCCGGCCTCCAGCGCGCTCCAGGCCAGCAGGCCGGCCAGCTGCGCCGCCAGCACCGACTTGAAGCAGTGGCTGGAGCCGAAGAACATGCTGCTGCGCTGGTCTACCGCCACCAGCACCGGCCGCTCGCGCTCCTCCCGGAACAGCTTGGTGTGGGCGCTGCCGGTGCGGGCGGTGACGCGCCAGTCGATGCCGCGGATATCGTCGCCGGGCTGGTAGCTGCGCACCTCCTCGAAGTCGATGCCGCGACCGCGGAAGTTGGATTTGTTGGGGCCGGCCAGCACGCTCAGCGCCCGGTTGCGGCGCGCCAGGCGCAACTGCCGGGCGGGAAAGCGCAGCGCGATCAGGTCCTCCAGCGCCACATAGGCGCCGCGGGCCGGTACGGTGACATCAGCCAGGCGCATGCTCAGCCTACGGGGACGAGTGCCAGCAGTTCGCGGATCACCTGGTCCGGCGTGACCCCGTTGGCCTCGGCCTCGAAGCTCAGCAGCAGGCGGTGGCGCAGCACGTCGGCGGCAACCGCCTGGACATCGTCGGGGCTGACGTAATCCTGGCCGTGCAGCCAGGCGTGGGCGCGGGCGCAGCGGTCCAGGGCGATGGTGGCGCGGGGGCTGCCGCCGTACTCGATCCAGCCGGCCAGCTGCTGCGAGTAGGCGGCGGGTTTGCGGCTGGCGATCACCAGCTGCACGATGTACTGCTCCACGGCGCTCGCCATGTGCATGGCCAGCACGTCCTGGCGGGCGGCGAAGACGGTTTCCTGGCGCAGGGGGGTGGGCATCGGCGCATTCTTGTGACTGGCCTCGGCCCGGGTGAGGCGCAGGATCTCCATCTCGGCGCTGGCGTCCGGGTAGTCGACGTTCACATGCATCAGGAAGCGGTCGAGCTGGGCCTCGGGCAGGGGGTAGGTGCCCTCCTGCTCGATCGGGTTCTGGGTGGCCATCACCAGAAACAGCTCCGGCAGCGGGTAGGTCTGGCTGCCCACGCTCACCTGGCGTTCCGCCATGGCCTCCAGCAGGGCCGACTGCACCTTGGCCGGGGCCCGGTTGACCTCGTCCGCCAGCACCAGGTTGTGGAAGATCGGGCCTTTCTGGAAGTGGAAACTGGCCTCCTGGGGCCGGTAGATCTCGGTGCCGGTGACATCCCCCGGCAGCAGGTCCGGGGTGAACTGGATGCGGTGGAACGAGCCCTCCACGCCGTCTGCCAGGGTTTTGATGGCGCGGGTCTTGGCCAGGCCCGGCGCGCCCTCCACCAGCAGGTGGCCGTTGGCCAGCAGGGCGATGATCAGCCGCTGTACCAGGTGGGATTGGCCGATAATCTGGCTGCTGAGCCAGTCTTCCAGTGCTCTCACGTCTGCGCTTGCCACTGTGTCTCCCGTCGCTCGTAATAGGGTTCGGTAAAAAGGGTCCGTATAGTAGCCCACTGCCCCCGCGCCTGCAGCGTGTTTGCGGCTCGCCGTGGCGCGGACGAGTGCTGTGACTGGCCCTGCCCCAAAAAGTTCCGGGCGGTTCGCAACACGGCCGGCGGATTACGCTAGACTAGGGCGACAATTACAGCGGGGCCGCCGGCCCCGGCGACGGAGCGATGACAAGACACATGATCTGGGACACAGTGAAAAGAAGCCTGTTGGCGGAATTGGGCCAGCGCATCGACAGCCGCGCGGACGCGGCCGACCGGCAATCCCTGCACAACCTGTCCGCCGCCTTTTACGGCCGCTTCCCGGCGGAGGACATGCGCGAGCGCTCGGTGGAGAACCTCTACGGCTGCCTGTACGGCCTGCTGCGCTTCCTGCGCTCCTGGCCCGAGGCCGCGGCCAGGATCCACATCTTCAACCCCGAGATCCAGAGCCACGGCTGGGAGAGCAAGTACACGGTGGTGGCCATCATCTGCCGCGGCATCCCCTTTTGCACCGCCTCCGTGCGCGGCGAACTGAACCGGCGCAACCTGACCATCCACGGCATCGCCAGCTCCAACCTGCCGGTGCGCCGCGACGCCGCGGGTGAACTGGAGGCGGTGCTGTCGGACGAGGAGGGGCAGGCCAGCGGCCTGCCCGAGGAGGCGGTGCTGTACTTCGAGATCGGCCGCCACTCCAACCCGGCGGAGCTGGACGAGCTGCGCCTCACCCTGGGCGATATCCTGCAGGAGGTCGCGCTGGTGGTGGACGATTTCCCCGCCATGGGCGAGCGCCTGCAGGCGGTGGAGCAGCAGATTCGCGCCAGCGAGTGTATCGAACTGGAGCTGCGCGAGGAGGCGGCGGCCTTCCTGGCCTGGGTGCAGCAGCGCCACATGACCCTGCTCGGTTACGAGTACCTCGAAGTGGCGGACGCCGGCCAGCCGGGCCAGCAGGTTAACGTGGTGGCCGAGGCCAGCCTGGGCCTGTTGCGGCACCGCACCACCCGCGGGGTCGAGGACCTGGCGGCCGACCTGGAACACATGTCGGCCGACGACCTGCGGCGCCGCCAGCTGAGCTTTTCCAAGTCGCGCCAGCGCTCGCGGGTGCACCGGCTCACCTATCCCGACTACGTCGAGATCAAGGTCTTCAACGACGCCGGCGCCGTCATCGGCCAGCACCGCCTGATCGGCCTGTACACCTCGTCGGTGTACACCATGAGCCCCGAGCTGATTCCCATTTTGCGGCGCAAGGTGCAGCAGGTGCTGGAGCAGTCGCACTTCGACACCTCCGACCACGAGAGCCGCGAGCTGGTGCGGGTGCTGGAGCTGTTCCCGCGCGACGAGTTGTTCCAGTCCAGCGTGCAGGACCTGTACGACACCGTGACCGCGGTCAACCGCATCCAGGAGCGGCGCCAGACCCGCCTGTTCGTGCGGCGCGACGTCCACGGCAAGTTCGTCAACTGCATGGTGTACATCCCGCGCGACCGCTACACCACCGAGCAGCGCGAGAAAATCGAGCGCATCCTGTGCGCTGCCTTCAACGCCGAGGAGGCGGAGTTCACCACCCACTTTTCCGAGTCCATCCTGGTGCGCTGCCATTTCGTGCTGCGGGTCGACCCGAAGGTGTCGCTGGAGTACGACGCCAGCGAGATCGAGAACCAGATCGTGCAGGCCACCCTGGCCTGGGAAGACCGCCTGCGCATCCGCCTGATCGAGGAGTTCGGCGAGGAGCGCGGCGAGGTGTTCGTGCGCGAGCTGGCCACCGGTTTCCCGCCGGGCTATCGCGACGACTTCGACCCCCGGGTGGCGGTGCTGGACATAAAACAGATCCTGCGCCTGCAGCAGGGCGAGGCACTGGGCATGACCCTGTACCGGCTGGTGGAGGAGGGCGGCGAGATGCTGCGCCTGCGCCTGTACCACAGCGGCGCGAGCCTGCCCCTGTCCGACGTGCTGCCCATCCTCGAGAACCTCGGCCTGCGGGTGATGACCGAGCGCCCCTACGGCGTGCGCGCCCACGATGGCAAGGTCTACTGGATACAGGAGTTCACCCTGATCTACGCGCTGTCGCACAACATCGTGCTGGAGGAGGTCAAGCAGGAGTTCGAGGAGGCCTTCTCGCGCATCTGGTTCGGCGGCGCGGAGAACGACTGCTTCAACCGCCTGTTGATCGGCACCCGCCTGGACTGGCGCGAACTCGCGATGCTGCGGGCCTACGCCCGCTACCTGCGGCAGGTGCACTTTCCCTTCAGCGTGGAGTATATCGGCGAGACCCTGGGCCACCACCTGCAGATCACCGGCTGTATCGTCGAGCTGTTCCTCACCCGCTTCTCGCCGGTGTTCGAGGGCGACGCCGACTGGCGGGCCCAGCGCGAGCAGGCGGTGGAGCAGCGCATCCTCGACGCGCTGGAACATGTCGAGAACCTGGGCGAGGACCGCATCATTCGCCAGTTCGTGCTGGTGATCAAGGCCACCCTGCGCACCAACTTCTTCCAGCCCGAGGCCGACGGCTCCCTGAAGAGCTACTTCTCGTTCAAGCTCCGGCCGGCCGATATCCCCGGCATACCCAAGCCGGTGCCGCTGTATGAAATCTACGTGTACTCGCCCCGGGTGGAGGGTGTGCACCTGCGCGGCGGCAAGGTCGCCCGCGGCGGCCTGCGCTGGTCGGACCGGTTCGAGGATTTTCGCACCGAGGTGCTGGGCCTGGTCAAGGCGCAGCAGGTGAAGAACGCGGTGATCGTGCCGGTGGGCGCCAAGGGCGGCTTCGTGGCGCGCCAGCTGCGCCCGGAGATGAGCCGCGACGAGATCCAGCAGGAGGGCATCGCCTGCTACCAGCTGTATATCCGCGCGCTGCTGGACATCACCGACAACCGCAGCGCCGACGGCGTGATCCGGCCGCCGCAGGTGGTGGTCAAGGACGACGAGGACCCCTACCTGGTGGTGGCGGCGGACAAGGGCACGGCGAGTTTTTCCGATATCGCCAACGCCATCTCCGCCGAGTACAACTTCTGGCTGGGCGACGCCTTCGCCTCCGGCGGCAGCGCCGGTTACGACCACAAGAAGATGGGCATTACCGCCCGCGGCGCCTGGGTGTCGGTGCAGCGCCATTTCCGCGAGATCGGCATCGACGTGCAGAGCACCGACTTCACCGTGGTGGGCATCGGCGACATGGCCGGCGACGTGTTCGGCAACGGCATGCTGCTGTCGGAGCATATCCGGCTGGTGGCGGCCTTCAACCACCAGCACATCTTCATCGACCCCGAGCCCGACGCCGCCACCAGCTTCGCCGAGCGCAAGCGCCTGTTCGAGCTGCCGCGCTCGGGCTGGGGCGACTACAACCTGCAGCTGGTGTCCGCCGGCGGCGGGGTGTTCTCCCGCGCCGCCAAGTCGATCCCGATTTCGGCCGAAATGAAGGCCCGCTTCGACATCGAGGCCGATCACCTGCCGCCGCTGGAACTGATCTCGTACCTGCTGCGGGCGCCGGTCGACCTGCTGTGGAACGGCGGCATCGGCACCTATGTCAAGGCCAGGCGCGAGAGCCACACCGACGTCGGCGACAAGTCGAACGACGGCCTGCGGGTGGATGCCACCGAGCTGCGCTGCCGCGTCGTCGGCGAGGGCGGCAACCTGGGCATGACCCAGCTGGGGCGGGTGGAGTACGGCCTGGCGGGCGGGCGCTCCAACACCGACTTCGTCGACAACGCCGGCGGGGTGGACTGCTCCGACCACGAGGTCAATATCAAGATCCTGCTCAACGCCGTGATGGCGCGGGGCGACCTCACCGAGAAACACCGCAACGCCCTGCTGGCGGAGATGACCGAGAGCGTGGCGGGGCTGGTGCTGCGCAACAACTACGACCAGGTGCAGGCCATCAGCATGGCGGCCTTCCAGTCGGTGCAGCGGACCGGCGAATACCAGCGCTTCATGCGCTCCTTCGAGGAGGCGGGGCGGCTCAACCGCAAGCTGGAGTTCCTGCCCTCCGACGAGGAGCTGCTGGAGCGGCGGGTGCGCGGCGAGGCGCTGACCCGGCCCGAGCTGTCGATACTGATCTCCTACAGCAAGGGCGTGCTCAAGGAACAGCTGATCGAGGCCGAGCTGGGCAGCGACCCCTACCTGGCGGCGGCGGTCGATACCGCCTTCCCGCAGCGGCTGGTGGACGAGTACCCCGAGGAAATCCGCGCCCACCGCCTGCACCGCGAGATCATGGCCACCCAGCTGGCCAACGATATCGTCAACCGCATGGGCATGAGCTACATCCAGCGCCAGCAGACCGCCACCGGCGCGACCGTGGCGGACGTGGCCCGCGCCTATATCTCGGCCATGGAAATCTTCGGCATCCGCGAGTTGTGGAAGCAGATCGAGGCGCTGGACCACAAGGTGGATTCCGCCATCCAGATGGAAATGATGCTCAGCGTCATCCGCCTGGTGAAGCGCTCAACCCGCTGGCTGCTGCGCAACCGGCGCCACCAGCTGACGCCCACCGACTGCATCGCCGGTTTTGCCGGCGGCCTGGAGGAGTTGCGCGAGGCCTACCCGGCCATGCTGCGGGGCCGGGCGGCGGCGCAGTTCGAGACCCTGCACGGGCATTTTATCGACGCCGGGGTCGACCCGGAACTGGCGCGGGAGATCGCCGCCGCCGACCACGCCTACACGGCGCTGGGCATCATCCAGGCCACCGGCGACACCGAGGCGCCGCTGATGGACGTGGCCGGGCTGTACTTCTTCATGGGCGAGCGGCTGGAGCTGGACTGGTTCAGCGACCTGATCCTGTCCTCCAAGATCGACAACGAGTGGCAGGCCCTGGCCCGCGACACCTACCTGGAAGACCTGGAGTGGCAGCAGCGCACCCTGGCCATCGGCGCGCTGCGCCATATGAGCGAAGACCTCAACCTGCTCAAGTGCATCAACCGCTGGGAGAAACAGGAGTCGCTGCTGCTGCAGCGCTGGCGCCAGATGCTGGCGGAGCTGCACGCCACCCCGGCGCCGGATTTCGCCATGTTCGCGGTGGCCAACCGCGAGCTGCTGGACCTGGCGCAGAGCAGTATGGTGGTGAAGTGACGCGGCGGGTGTTGGTTGTCAGACCGCGCGAATTTTATGAACGCCCGATACACCGGTCATGCCGTCCCACTGGTCGCAGCGGCCCTCGCGCCAGCCGGTCAGCCAGTTCTGGCGATGTTCCTCCTCGGTGTGGGGGCAGATGTCCTGGCTGCGGCCGGCGACGCCCGCCTGGTAGCCGCGGTCAAATGCCCGGGAATTCATATCGCGCTTCTGTCTTCTCATAGAGTCGTTCTCCGTCTCTTGCGCCGGGCCCGGCGAACCGGGCAACCCCCCTGCAGTAGCTGCCCGGGGGCTTACTGGCGTTGGCTAGATGTGACGTGTATAGGCTTAACATACAGCGAAGCAATACAACGAAGGGTGCCGCGAGGCACAACCCCATCAAAGCAAAGCTCGGTCGCCTGCGCTACTACCGTTTGGTTCTGAATACGCCGATCTATATAACCTCAGTGATTTTCCCGGATAAACTCCCCCAGCGCGCGGTACTCGTCGCCGTGGTTGCTGCCCTTGCGCCAGATCAGGGCGATATCCCGGTGGCCCGCGCTTTTCACCGGGTAGGTGGCGATGCGGGTGCCGCGCAGCAGGGCCGAGCCCTGGGCCATCTGCGGCACGAAGGTGATGCCCAGGTCGCTCTCCACCATCTCCAGCAGGGTGTGCAGGCTGGAGGCGGCGAAGCGGTTCACCTTGTCCAGCTCGCTGATGTGGCAGGCCGACACCGCGTGGTCGCGCAGGCAGTGGCCGTCTTCCAGCAGCAGCACACTCTCCGGGTTGATATGGTCGATATTGAAGCGGGCCGGGTCGACCCGCTCGGTGCCCTTGCGGCAGGCCAGCAGGAAGCCGTCGCGAAACAGCAGCTGGGTCTCGACATTTTTCATGGGGTAGGGCAGCGCCATCAGCAGCAGGTCGACGGTGCCCTCCTGCAGCGCGGCGTACAGCTCGTCGCTGCGCTGCTCCTTCAGGTACAGCTGCAATTGCGGGAAAGTGCGGCGCAGTTTTTTCATCAGCGGCGGCAGCAGGAACGGCCCGATGGTGGGAATGACCCCCAGCACCAGCTTGCCCGCCAGCGGCGCGTCCTGCTCGCGCGCGACCCGGGCGATGTCCTGCAGCTCCCGCAGGCACAGCCGGGCCTGCAGCGCCACGTCGCGCCCCGCCGAATTGATGATCACCCGGCGGTTGGTGCGGTCCACCAGCTGCACCCCCAGGGTGGCCTCCAGCTCCTGGATCGCCGTGCTGAACGCCGACTGCGACACAAAGCAGGCCTCCGCCGCCCGGCCGAAATGCCCCAGCTCCTCCAGGGCCACGAAATACTGTAACTGGCGCACGCTGGGCAGTTTCTGCACGTTTTTCCGTCCTCATCTGTGATAGATAAAACCGGATAATACAATATAAAAATACTATTTTATATATGAATGGTTTTCGCCTATGATGCTCGGAGTTTCAAGGGCAGGCTGGCTGTTTCCCGTTCGCGGGGAGTGCCTCGCCAGGCTTTAGTGACGGAAGAATGATTAACTGTAAAACGCTTAACTGTAACGCTTTAACCTAAACCAAAGGAGTTCAACATGGCTGTAGTAGAACGTGTGCCCCAGGTGACATTCAAGACCCGCGTGCGCGACGAATCCGTAGGCGGCAGCAACCCCTTCCGCTGGGAAGACAAGACCACCCAGGATATCTTCGGTGGCAAGAAGGTTGTGGTGTTCTCCCTGCCCGGCGCCTTCACCCCCACCTGCTCGTCCAACCACCTGCCGCGCTATGACGAACTGTACGAAGAGTTCAAGGCCCAGGGCGTGGACGAAATCATCTGCGTGTCGGTCAACGACGCCTTCGTCATGTTCCAGTGGGGCAAGAGCGTGGGCAACAAGCACATCTTCCTGCTGCCCGATGGCAACGGCGAATTCACCCGCAAGATGGGCATGCTGGTAGACAAGTCCAACGTCGGCTTCGGCATGCGCTCCTGGCGCTACTCCATGCTGGTAGACGACTGCAAGATCGAGAAAATCTTCATCGAGCAGGACTTCGGCGACAACTGCCCCACCGACCCCTTCGAAGTCTCCGACGCCGACACCATGATGGCCTACCTCAAAGGCACCAAGTCCGCCGGCGTCTCCAAGCCCGTAAAAGCCTTCGAAGGCTGATCCCCTGCTTTTGTTGCTCAGCTTGGCCGATGGGTTTGCTCGGGGGGCAGCTGCCTGAAAAACTTGCGGCGACACCGCAGGCAGAGGAACTTTGGATGCCTGCGCAGGATTCTCTCGAGTCTGGAGCGGCGAAGGCGGGTCACCTCGTGGCAGCCGCAGTAAGAGCAGGTGATCTTATACATGCCGCCCAGCATATGGGCTCCGTCCGCCTGAGGCAATGCAGCGCTTGCTCCCGCAGTGGCTTGGGGGGCAGCCAGTGGCGGTTTTTTGCGGTAGATCAAACAAGCGGCACCAAACGCGGTGCACCCCTGGGTATTGTGAAAGACAGCGGGCTGACCGCTTTACCCGTGCCGCGCGTCTCCGCGGAGACGTTCTGAAGACAATTAACAGGGGGTCAGGTCTTGAATTGTGAATCGGCTGGACTGTCCGGACTATTTTCTTTTCCAAGC
>JACKNN010000008.1 GCA_024234855.1 Pseudomonadales bacterium
CCCTCAAACCGCACCGGCCACATATTTCCCCACATCCACCTCGTCAATCTGCCCCGGATCCAGAAACTCCCTGGCATACTGCAGGTAGACTTTTTCCGTGATAAACAACTCAAAACAGTCTTTGTCAATATGGTTTTCCAGCACCATCCTGTGCAGGATATCGATTGCTTCGCTGATCGATTTGGCTTTTTTGTAGGGTCGGTCAGACGCCGTCAGTGCCTCAAAGATGTCCGCTACTGCCAGGATGCGTTCCGGGATGCTCAACTCTTCCGCCGGCAGTTTCCTGGGATATCCGGAGCCGCTCAGGGTTTCGTGATGAGTGGACGCGTAGCGCGGCACTTTACTCAACTCGCTGGGAAATGGCAGGCTCTCCAGCATTTTGATAGTGCTTATCATGTGCTCGTTGATCCGGAAACGGTCTTCTGCAGTAAGCGTGCCCCTTGATATAGACAGGTTGTAGACTTCGCCGAGATTGCCAAGGAAGGCCGGTACCTCCATATTGATACCAAATTCAGGCGGGTAGTCGGTGCTGGCCGCGCGCAGTACAAGATGTTCGGGCTTGTCCGCGAGTAACAGTTCAGTAGCGGGCAGGTCTTGCGCTGCGGTGGGCTGGCGCATTTCCTCTGTCGGTGATAAACCAACCCTGTCATCAAAGTGCCTCTGCCAGGGTGTGTTTGCAATCGTGCGTAAGCGAGCCTGTTCCTCTTCACCAAGAAATTCACCACCCACGTTACACTGCGCAACGAAGAGAAAATCATCGATCAATTGCTTTTTCATGGTCTCAAACTCCTGCTCTGCTTCATGCTGAAGCTGTGGTTGGTTCAAGACTACTTTCAGGTATCTGACTTCGGCATCACGCCACAATACCTCGAAGCGCATGCGCACTTCGTGGATTCGATTGTAAATGGTTTCCAGCTTGGTGCCCTTGTCAACGATATGTTCCGGAGTAGTGATTTTGCCGCAATCGTGTAACCACGCTGCTATACGGTATTCGCGCCATTGGTCGTCGGTGGAGAGTGCAAATCCCCTGAAAGCCGGTAGGGTAGAATCCGATGCACGTTTCGCCAGCATCAGAGCGAGCTCCGGAACTCGCTTGCAATGCCCTCCTGTATAGGCGGATTTATCGTCAATCGCCTGGGCAATCAGCTCGATGAATGAGTCCATGAGTTTGCGTTGAGCCAACTCATGGGCTTTTATTGCCTCTACCATGTTGACCATGGACTCGGACAGTTCGTCCAGTTCCAGCACCCGCGACCGTACCCGTGCGACCTGGGCATAATCGCGCCTGCGCACCTTATCGTTTTCCGCGGCAAGCTGGCGTATCGGCAGCACGATCGGGTTTGCAAAGAACCAGGACAGCGGGATGAGTAACAGCAAAAAAACCGTTGTGACAGCCACTGACAGCTTGACCTCTTCCATGAAGGGTGCAACCACCTGGGCCAGTGGGGCGCGAATGCCGAGGTAGAGTGGCTGTGACGTCGCCCCACTGCCAGTGATCGAGGCAATATAGAGTAGCCAGTTCTGGCCAGCTAGCGGCGATTCAACCAGTTGCCTGTGCGCGCCGGCTTCCAAAGCGAGTTTCACCATGGCGCTATCGGGCACGACGCTGGACGTCTTGATCCTGGCGTCATCTTCAAAATTGAACCAGGTGTTGTCCAGATAGGCGCGTTGTGCGGGGCTGATAGCCGCAATGGCCTTGTCCAGTATTGCGCGCAATTGCGGCTTATCTTCGTGTACGAAGATGTGAAGTGTGTCGGGGAACGTCTCATTCCCGGGTTGAATACCAGAGCGATACTGGATGTTGTCCAGAAAGTAATGCCGCCCGATGTAGCGCATGATGATCTCGTTATCCAGCGCAGCGTCGACTTCGCCACTGGCGACCAGCTCGAGTGCGTGCAGGGTTGAACTCGCCTCGACAATGTTTATGGCCGGGAATTTTGCCTGCACCGTCGGTATGATCGACCAGCCAGATGGAATTGCCATTGATTTGCCGGCCATCTGTGCCAGATTGCCAGGCGCCTCACTGCTCATTGACGTTGCAAGCGCATAAGGCAGAGCGGCGTAGGCGAGCCCGGGCAGGCCCAGTGAACGGTTTGATTCGGTCAGGGCAACTGACTGCAGCAGGTCAATTTCGCCACGCTGGTATTGCCGTTTGAGTTCGGGCCAGGAAAAGCCGTTCACAAACTTGAATTTTATGCCCGTCATTTGCCCCAGCATGGCAATCAGGTCAATCGAGTAGCCTTTTGGTTGGCCACTCTGGGCGAAGTCGAATGGTGGCCAGTCGAGCTCATTTGATACCTTGAGTACTGGCAGTGTGCGGATATAGTCGATTTCCGCCGCAGTCAGGGACAGTGCGGGCAGTGTCGGCGCCGCTGACCGGATTTCACTTTCCAGGCTCGATGCCATCACCTCCCCGTCCGAGTTATACAGATAGATCTCACTTTTCTCGACGGCGGCGTGCTCCTTGAGGAAGGTCGATATGGTTGATATGGTCATATCAATGCCGACGACTGTGCCTGTTCCGGCAATGTGCCGGGACAGGGTTTGCCCGGGCACACCTGATTGGGCAAAAAGATAGGGCTCGGTGGTTGTCAGCGCTTCCGACTCGATGGCTGCCTTGTACCAGGGACGCTCGACAACATCGTAATCGGTGGGCTCGGATCGGGTAAGGCGTGTTTGCAGGGTTTTATCTATGTAGGTGAACGTACGCAGGTTTCCAGTCGGGGTGCTGCGGACGTTCAAGACCAGCCAGCGGTCGGACGGTATAGCGCGAAAGGATTCCCTGCTGTAGCTGTTGTTATCCAGGTTGATCACCTCAAAAAAACTACCGTCAGCGCGGCCCAGGTAGATGCCGTAATAGAGCGGGTTTTTTGTAAGGACAGAGGTAAACAGGCGCAACTGGGTCTGCTGGTTCCCGACTTGTGCCAGGACCGGGTTGTCGACAAGCAGCGCCATTATGTTGTCATTGACATTGCTGATATTGTCCAGCTCCTTGCTGATGCTCGCGGCTGCGGCGGTATAGAGCTTTGCCGCGTTCTGCCGCGCCATGGCCTGGCCGAAGTAGTATTGCAGGCCGATGGCCAGCGCTGCCGTCAATGTGGTGGCGAGGAAAAACACCGCTACCACTGTGGGGCGAATGGATGTGCGCAATTTGCCAATTGTCCTGGTCATACCCGGCCCTGCGGTTTGCTGGAATTTGCAATCACAGGATAAAGCAGATTGTGGCCGTCGCTCACCGAAATAAGTCAGTAAATGCGCGGCGTGTCGCTTTTTCGGGTTAAACGGAGGGCGTCACTGCAGCGTTACCGGAGACGAGGTGCGGACTGATCGGTCCTGGTCGGGGGGAGGGAAGCATCCGGAAATAAAAAAGCCGCGGCCAGTTGGCCGCGGCTTTTTGTTGTTACTGCTGATTTATGGGCCAACCACCAGCGGGTCGTTGGGGTCAGGTGCCGGTTGTGGGGTACAGGGATAAGACCTGGTAAAACCCTGCGGGTTCAAGGTGATATCTATCGTTCCCGGGTCACCAACACCGCTAACGCTGAAGGAGACTGCAAAAGCACCGTAAGATTCAGTATTGGTTACTGCCCCACCCGAATTGAGGGTTATTTCGCAATCACCGCTGGCGGTAGTGATCTCTATCTCAGAGCCTTCCGGCGGCTTATTGTTGAATATATCGGAGATGTAGAGCGTATATTTCCTTCCATAAAGTGTGTTGGCAACGCGATTCCTGCCCTCGTACAGCTCAAGGAACCAATCATTTTCACCACCGGAAAGAATCAGGACTGCGGACTTGCGAACGTTGAGCACTGACCGGCTGCACCAGACGCCGTTGCCTTCAATAGGACAGAGCAGGCCGTTGTACACCGCCGGGTTGTTGTTCTTGTCGTACACGCCGTTGTCATTGAAGTCGACAAAGATCTCTTCCTGGCCAGCTATGCATTGCAGTGACTCAGCTCCGGCGCCCTGGCACGCCGCGCTGGCAGGATTGAAAATACCATCTTCGTTGTTATCGAGGAAAGCCTCGGGCAGGTTGGCAAACAGGTCTTTTTCCGCCTCGTCCATGATGCCGTTGCCGTTCCTGTCGATGAAAGACTCCTCGCCGATGGCGGTAACAAGTACCGTGGAGCGGCCGCCCCGTATGTATCCCAGGTCATCCGGGCAAGGACCGGACGTGGTGTTGAGACTCGGGCATTTATAACCCGCGCCGCCGGATATGGTCCGTATGTATTCCGAGCCAGTCAGCGTCGGGAACCTCGGAGCCTGGCTGGTCCAGGTCACACTGCAGCTGCCGGCCGTAGTCGTGCACGATGGTTCAATTGCACCGTACTCGGTGGTGAACACTGCAGCGGTGCCGTCGGGGACCGGGTTGTTGAATTTATCGGCCATGCGGACGGTGATGGTTTTCTCGATGCCGTCCATGGTCATACCATCTTCAACAACGAAGCCATCCGTGACCGAGACACTGAACGAGTTCTGGTCCGGTAGGCCTGTACTGACGGTCAGGATGTCGGAAACCGTAGACACCTGTTGACCGCTGCCATCCCCCGCCGCGGCGGTGGCAATGACGCGAACTGCCGTCGGGATATCGCCGGCGAAAACATTCACTTTCACCGTACCGTCGGTGGCGCTGACCGCCGTTGCGGGCGACAGTCTCAGGCCCCCCACATAGGTAGTAAGGGCAAAATCCACTTTGATACCGCCCAGGGGCGCATTGTTGCTATCCACTACTTTGAAGGAAACCGTGGAGGACTCTGAACGGTCGCTGCCGCCACCTCCGGTGCCGCGCAGCACGATGGTCGTGGGCACCGCGTCGACAAAGGTGAAGCCGTTGGCCTGGGGGGATGCGATCGAGATGGTGCCAAAGGCCTGGGCGGTAGAGCCTTCCAGGCTGGCGGTGATCTGGTCGTCGCCCGAGCAGCCGGCGGCGGTATAAGACGTACTGATCTTGCCGTCACCGGATACGACCGGGCTGTTCGGGTCTAGCACCGCCTGGCCGGAAGCGATACAACCGCTGCTGAAAGCGACGCTCTCGGAACTGCTCGCGAGGTTGCCGTCTTCATCGAGAATTGCCAGGGACAATTGTGCCACGGCCTGGGAGGCCAGCAGGGAATCCGGCTCGATGCCGATCGCGTTCTCGATAAACAGGCCGTCGCTGTCGATATAGCCCAGTCGCAGGCCGGAGCTGCCCACCTGGAAGCTCAGTGTGGCCGTCACGCTGCCCGCGGGAGACTCGGCGCTCACAGTAATGGTGCCAGCCCCCTTGGTGGTATCTGCATCTACCCTGAATGTGGCGATTCCCGAGCTATTGCTGAGCGCCGTACCGCTTGCCGGCGATATCAGCCCGGTGGATGCGGTCGCTGTCACTACGACGCCAGACACTGCGGCGCCGTTTTTGCCATTTTTTGTGACCGTTACCTGGAGCGTGGCGGGCGAGGCAGACGTGACTTCGTTGGTGGGGGCGCCGTTCGCATCGAGTAGTACAGCTGCCAGGTAATAAGTAGTGGGACCGTTATCGCCCCCATAGAAGCTGTCGCCACCGCTACCGCCACCGCCGCCTCCACAGGCCGTCACGGTAAACAGGAAAACAGCAGCCACCAGCAGGCGGCCAGAAAGTGAGGCGAACCGAGTAATCATCTTTATCCCCTTTTGCCCGCTATATAGCGAGCTTTTTTATGATCCGTTGCATCCTGATTCTGGAGTGTTCAGCCAGAGAGTCAACAATTCAATCCACTTTTTACAGGTTACCACGCCGCAAGTCAAAAACTCGATAAATAACATGGTGATAGACCTTATTTGTGATTTTCTACACAAAGTAATTGGCCGGTTCTACGATGCGCTGGCAAAAGGCGGTAATAATCTCCAGTTATTTTATTCCATATGGTTATAATATTGCTGATATTGGCTGCTCCGGCCCGTGAAAACACATACATCGCCATCCCGGGCAGGTACAGTTATTACCCCGAGCCCGTCTGCTGCTACCATTCGCGCCATGAAAGACTACCCACCTCAAGAAAGTCGCCTGTCGGTCTCGATCGTTTTGCATCACAGTTCCCTGGACATGCTGGACGGGGTATTGGAAAGCTTGCACCGATCGGCGGATGCTGCCCACAAAGCGGGGTGTGTCGACCGGGTAGTGGTGGAGGTACTGGACAATTCTTCCGAGATCGAGTTTCGCCGGCGCGCCTGTGAGGCCATAGCCGCCTGGCCGCGTACGGGATTATTCCAGGTAGTGTACCGCGGCCTGCCGGATAATCGCGGGTTCGGCGCCGGGCACAATGTGGCGCTTGCGCATTTGCAGAGCGAGTATCACCTGGTGCTGAATCCCGACGCGGAACTGGCGGAGGATGCGCTCACGATTGGATTGTCCAGCTTACAGGAGGATAAGAGTATCGTCCTGCTCAGCCCGAAGGTGCGGGGTGAGGACGGCGCCCAGGAGTACCTCTGCAAGCGATATCCCTCGCTTTTTGTCTTACTGCTGCGGCCGTTCGCGCCGCGTTTTATCAGGTGGCTGTTTCGCCGGCGCTTGTACCGCTATGAGATGCGCGACCGATGCAGCAGTAACCGGGAGGCCGATATCCTGTTGGCGAGTGGCTGTTTTATGCTGACACGCACGGCAGCCCTGCAGTCGGTAGGTGGGTTCAATGATAAGTATTTCCTCTATTTTGAGGATTTTGACCTGTCGATTCGGCTGGGTAGCCAGGGACGGCTCGTGTTCAATCCCGCGATCCAGATCGTTCACCACGGCGGCTACGCCGCCAAAAAGGGTATCCAGCACGTGAAGTATTTTATCCGCTCTGGAATCACGTTCTTCGGGCAACACGGCTGGCGTTGGATATAGCCGGGGGGCGAAAACTGCTAGACTTTCCCCCAAGCAAAATGAGTGACCCGATGTCCCCATGAATATACTGAGACACTCGATCTACCTGCAGGCAATGGGTATAGATGCCTATGTGTCGCGTCGGCAACTGCCCGGCGCGGCGACAACGCAGCGCCTGGCGATAGTGCCCTCCAGCCCGGTCCCGCTGCCTGCCACGGCGACCCCTGTCCAGATGCCGCGTATCGAGCCAGCCAGTATCGCCGCGCCGGTCGTGCCTGCTGGCGCGGCGCCCCGGGAAGGGCGTTTATCGCCACTCAGGTTCAGTCTTGCGGTCATTACCTGCGGAGGCTGGTTGTGGCTGGAGGAATTGGAGGGAGAGGTTTTCAGCGCCGAACAGTTACACCTGGTGCAAGCCATGGCCAGGGCAATGGGCAGGCTTACCGCTGGGGAGTCTGGCGATAACGGCGAGCCGGCGGCACTGGCGACGCAATTTGACTGGCCGATACACAACAATCTGCAACTCGACCAGTCCGAGGACGCCGCCCGCAGCAGTCTGGCGGCGTTTATCCAGCGCAGACTTGGGGAGAACGGGTGTCGCGGGCTGGTATTGCTGGGTCCAAACAGTGCGGAGAGAGTGCCAATGGATCAGCTGGACGATCGCCGGCACCGGCGCATTGCCAGCACCGCCGCCATGTTGCTCGATCCGCTGCTGAAAAAACAGGCCTGGCGGGACTTGCGACGTCTTGCCGGTACGCAGTGACCACGCCCGGTGAGCCCGGCGTTGTGCGCCCGGCGCAGCCCGGTGACGTCAGTGGCCTGGCCCTGCTGGACAGACAGGTAAATCCCAGTCCCTGGACGGAGCGGCAGTTCGCCGGCGCCTGTGGCGAGGACAATGGTGAACCCGAACGGGCCCTGGTTGTGGCAAGTGAGGGGCAACCGCAGGGCTTCGTGGTGTACTCCCGGGTGCTGGACGAGGTCTGCATTCACAATATTGCGGTACATCCCGCCTGGCAGGGCCGGGGGCTTGGGCGCTTGCTGCTGGCGGCAGCGCTGGCAGCGGCCAGGGATGCGGGTGCGATGCGCTGCCATCTTGAAGTACGCGCCTCCAATCACGCTGCCCGCGGGCTCTATGAACAGTTGGGGTTCCGGCTTGATGGTGTGCGCAAAAACTATTACCCCACGGCGGCCGGTCGCGAAGACGCGCTGTTGATGACGCGGCGGCTGGCCGAGCGGGAGTGCTGATGTGAACGTGTTGGAAACCGAATGGTGGACAATGGCCGTCCCCCCCGAGTGGTGGGCGGATACGGAGGAGGACAGCATCCTGGTGGGGGATCGCGACAACGTCGGTTGTATTGAAATCTCGACATTGCACAAGGAGCAGGGGCAGTTCGAACTGGCGGAAATCAGGGCGATTGCCGGTGCGGAATCCAATCCCGCGCAGGTATGGCACAAGGTCACACTGGGTGACTTCAGTGGTGTGGTGAGTCAGTTTGTGGAAGAGGACACCGCCGTCAGGGAATGGTATGTCATGAACGGTGCCATGCTGCTGTTTATCACCTACAGTTGCGACGAGGAAAATCGCGGCATGGATGACGCCGCCGTCGACGAACTATTGGATACGCTGCTGCTGGTGGACGCGGGGGAGCACGGATCCTAGCGCGTTTATCGCCGGCGTTGCAGCGGGCCCGCGGAGGGACGAAGTCCGTCGGCCTCCGCTAGGAAATGTGCCCGGTGACCCGCACCCGCTTGGCGCCCTTGACCGGGCGAGCCTTGAGTGCGTCCTGGCGACGCTTGATCTGGGCGTCGACCAGGTTTTTGCCGGCGATGAGCAGGCCGGTAAAAATGAAAGCGCCCGGCGGCAAAATAGCCAGCAGGAAGTTGGGGTAGTCATTGATCACCGTCACTTTCCAATGGGCGGCCTCGGGCCCGAACAGCAGATCCATGTTGGCGAACAGGGCGCCGGTACCCAGCAGTTCGCGCAGGGCACCCAGCGTTACCAGCACCAGGCCAAAGCCAAGCCCCATGATCAGGCCGTCATAGGAAGCGGGCGCGAGCCGGTTGCGACTGGCAAAGCCGTCGGCCCGGCCGAGTATGACGCAGTTGGTAGTAATCAGGGGCAGGAAAATACCCAGTATCTCGTACAGCTCGTAAGCGAAAGCCTGCATCAGCAGTTCAATACAGGTCACCGCTGCGGCGATGATCATCACGAAGGCCGGCAGTCGAATGGCGTCGGAGACAATATTGCGAATAAGGGATACCGCCGTATTGGAACAGACCAGTACCAGGGTGGTGGCCGCGGCGAGCCCGATTGCGTTGACGACGCTGCCGGTCACGGCCAGCAGCGGGCACAGTCCCAGCAGTTGCACTATGGCCGGGTTGTTTTTCCACAAACCGTTTAGCGACAACTCCCTGTAACTGACATCCGACATTAATTACCTCCTGCCACCGGGGTTTCATCCGGCTGCGCAAACAGTGTTTTACTGTTCGCCTGTGCATACTGTAAGGCGCGCAGGGTGGCGGCGACAACCGCCCTGGGGGTAATTGTCGCGCCGGTGAACTGGTCAAATACCCCCTTGTCTTTCTTGACCGCCCAGCCGGCCGGAGCGGGATTGTCCAGTGAATGACCGTCAAAACCCAGGATCCAGTTCGATTTCCTGATATCGACTTTGTCTCCCAGCCCGGGGGTCTCCTTGTGGCTGAGTGCGCGCACGCCGGCGACACTGCCATCGGCGTTGACTCCCACTATCAGGTCGATGTCGCCGGTGTAACCGTCCGGCGCCCTGACCGGGATGATGGCGGCGATGACCACATCGCCCCGGCGCGCGCGGTAAATCCGCTTGTTCTCGGTAAGATTCAGCCCCCGGGATTCCGGGCCGACGGGGATGATGTCATCGAGCATGGAATTGTCATGGCGCTCTCTGGGCACGATCTCCAGCAGGGCTTTTTCCTCGGCCATGCGTTTTTGCTCGGCAATCCGCTCCTTGGTGAGCAGGTAGGTGCCCGCGATGAGCAGGGTTGTCGCCACAGCGAACATGGCCAGCAGCCAGCTGTTGCGGGTAATGGATTCACGCAACATATCAGCCGCCTCCCTTGCCCGGTTGATGGCCGTAGGTGCGGGGCTGGGTGTAATTGTCGATGAAGGGGGCGGCAAAATTCATGACAAGCACCGCAAAAGCGACAGCGTCGGGGTAGTTGCCCCGCACCCGTATGGTATACACCAGTACGCCGACCATGGCGCCGTAGATCAGCCGGCCGCGCACCGAAACTGCCGAAGTGACCGGGTCCGTGACGATAAAAAACGCGCCAAACATGGTCGCCCCACTGAGCAGGTGGAACAGCGGCGAACCGCCGCTGGCGGAACTGCCACCGTCATAAAATATCGCGGCGAGCAGGCTGAGGCTGGCCAGCATGGCCAGCGGCGCATGCCAGCTGAAGACGCGCTGGTAAAGCAGCCAGATACCGCCGGCGAGAAATGCGAGGTTGGCCCATTCCCAGCCCAGGCCCGCCCAGCGGCCGAATTGCGGGGTCTGGGCATAGAGGTCCGCAACCAGCAGGCTGTTGTTCTGTTTCATCAGGTCCAGTGGTGTCGCCATGGTGATGCCGTCAAACCCGGCAGGCCAGAAACAGGCCTGCAGGGCCTCCACCAGGCTGGGCAGCTGCCCCAGGCCGCGCGGCGGCGCCCAGGCCGTCATCTGCAGCGGGAAGGAGATCAGCAGGATCACATAGCCGGCCATGGCGGGATTGAACGGGTTGTAACCCAGGCCACCGTAAATATGCTTTGCCAGTAAAATTGCGCAGGCGACCCCCACGGCAATCAGCCACCAGGGCGCATATGGCGGCAGGGCGATCGCCAGCAGCGTTGCCGTCACCAGGGCGCTGTAGTCTCTCAGGTAGAAGCCTATGGGTCGCCGCCGCAGCCACAGGGCCAGGGCCTCGCAGGCCAGGGCAACGATACAGGCCCAGACCAGGTTCACCAGAGTGCCGAAGCCAAAGAAATGGGTGAGCACAATGATGCCGGGAACGGTAGCCAGCAGCACTTTTTGCATCACTTTTGGTGTGCTTACAGGCCCGTGGGCGTGGGGTGAGGTGACGCGCAGCAGGGTGGCCATCAGGTGTCTCCTTTGCCGTTCAACTGCGCTCTGGCAGCGCTCACTTTTTCCTCGAGCGCTGCCTCCGTGGACACCAGTATTCCAATTATTTTCTCCTCCTCGCCCTTACTTCGGCTCGCGGCGAGCCTGGCCCGGGTTTTCGCCAGGCGCTGCTCAAGGCCTGCCAGTTGGGCGCGGGCTTTTTCGACGGGATCCAAGGCGGCATCCGCTGCCCGGGCGGCCACGGCCCTGGCGATAGCCACTGATGCCGCATCGGTTGGCACGGCCTGTTGCGGCGCTGTTTGTCCCGCATCCACGAACGCCTGGAGGGCGAGTTCCGCGGCTTCGAGTTTTGCCCTGGTTTTGTCTACGCCCAGTTGCAGGGCATCCACCAGGTCGCTGCCCTCGGCCCGGGCCTGTTCGAGCTTGCTGCTGGCGGTATCCAGCCGCGCGCGGGTGGTGACAACCGCCTTTTCCAGCTTGTCGCGCTCGCCGGTTTCTGTTGTTGCGCGGGTCGCGACCACCTGTTGCGCGGCCTTTTTGGCTTTGGCGCGGTCTATCGCTGCCTGGATCGGGTCTTCGACACCCTCACCGCCGGCGGCAGCTGTCTGGGCACGTTGCTCCGCTGCCAGTTTGCGGGCGGCGCGCTTGGCTTCCCTGGCCGCTTCCTCCTGTGCAATCCGTGCCTGGCGCGCCTCGAAGCGCATGCGTGACTGCTCCGCCTTGGCGTGTTCCCGTCGCAGCTGCAGTATTTCGGCCTTGGAGGCGCGGTAGTATTGCACCAGCGGAATATTGCTGGGGCAGGCCCAGGAGCAGGCGCCGCACTCGATGCAGTCAAACAGGTTGTGCTGCTCCAGTTTGTCGAACTCCCTGGCCTGGGCGAACCAGAATAACTGCTGCGGCAACAGGCTGGCGGGGCAGGCCTGGGCACACATGCCGCAGCGTATGCAGGCCTGCGCCGGTGGCGGGACGGGTAGTTCAGCCTCGCTGGGGGCCAGCAGGCAATTGGTCGTCTTCACTATCGGTACGCTGGCGTCGGGCACCGTGAAACCCATCATCGGGCCACCCATGACCAGGCGTCGATTCCTTCCCGGCTGGTAGCCCGCCTGCGCCAGCAGGTAGTTCATGGGAGTGCCAAGCAGCACGGAAAAATTGCCGGGTTCAGCCACGGCCTCGCCGGTGACCGTGGTGATGCGCGATATCAGTGGTTGTCCGCGCACAACCGCGTCGGCAATGGCGACCACGCTGCCGATATTCTGGCAGATAACGCCGACATCCAGCGGTAGTCCGCCACTGGGCACCTGCTCGCCGGTCAGCAGCTCAATCAGTTGTTTCTCGCCGCCGGAGGGGTACTTGGTGGGGAATGACACCACTTCGATCGCGGAGCCGGTGGCGGCAGCGCGCAGGGCCGCAATCGCCTCGGGTTTGTTGTCCTCTACCCCGATCAGGATTTCACCCGGCTGCAGCAGTTGGCGGAGAATGTTCACGCCCTCGACGATACGGTCGGGGCATTCACGCATCAGAATATCATCGGCGGTGATATAGGGTTCACATTCGGTGCCGTTGATAATGAGGGTGGCCACTGCACTGCCCGGTTTGGTGGTCAGTTTGACAGCGGTGGGAAAACCGGCGCCTCCCATGCCGGCAATGCCCGCATCGCGAATCCGCGCCAGCAATTCCCGGGTTGTCATGTCGCGGTAGTCGGGTGGGGCGACAAGCGATGTCCACTCGTCCAATCCATCCGTGGCGATGACGATACACGGTGCCAGCAAGCCGGACGGGTGCGCTACCAGCCGATCCTCGATTGCCACGATGGTGCCGGAGGTGGGGGCGTGAACGGGCACGCTGACAAAGCCCAGTGCTTCGGCGATGAGTTGCCCCTTCAGTACCCGCTCGCCCACGGCGACAACCGGGCTTGCCGGCGCGCCGATATGCTGGGACAGCGGCAGCACCAGCCGCGGCGGGATTCCCGCGTCCCTGATCGGCCGCTGCAGGGACTGATGCTTGTTTTCGGGCGGGTGAATGCCGCCGTGGAAATCGAAAATCTTTCTCATGCGGCCCGATCTTGCGTCTGGCCCGCATCGGTGGCGATGATCTGGGGCTGGCGACTGGCGGTATCCGGCAGCGGCCAGTGCCAGTTCTGCACGCTCTGCGGCTCGGAGATCATGTCGATGCAATCCACTGGGCAGGGCTCCAGACAGAGATCGCAGCCCGTGCACTCACTGGCGATAACCGTGTGCATCTGCTTGGCCGCCCCGAGAATCGCGTCGACCGGGCAGGCCTGGATACACTTGGTACAGCCAATACATTCCGCCTCGCGGATATAGGCAACGGCTTTGACCTTTTCCTCGCCGTGTTCTTCGTCCAGTGGGATGGCCTCGACATCCAGCAGCGCCGCCAACGCCTGGATGCCGGCCTCGCCTCCGGGAGGGCATTTGTTGATGGCCGCGTCACCGCTGGCGATGGCCTCGGCATAGGGGCGGCAACCCGGGTAGCCACACTGGCCGCACTGGGTCTGCGGCAGAATGTCATTGATCTGCTCGGCGATGGGATTGCCCTCGGTCCTGAAGCGCACCGCGGCAAAGCCCAGCACGGCGCCGAATACCGCGCCCAGCCCCACCAGGGCGAGTAGCGCGGCCATCAACGGATACTGGGTAATAAAGTCGACCACTCGCTATACCAGGCCGGCAAAGCCCATGAAGGCCAGGGACATCAGGCCCGCGGTCACCATGCCAAGGGCCGGGCCCTTGAAGGGCACGGGCACATCGGCCACGTTCAGGCGCTCGCGCATGGCGGCAAACAGCACCAGCACCAGGGAAAAGCCCAGCGCGGCGCCAAAGCCGTAGAACAGGGACTGGAGGAAGTTGTGGTCCTTGTTGATATTGAGCAGTGCCACGCCGAGAACCGCACAATTGGTGGTGATCAGCGGCAGGTAGACGCCCAGCACCCGGTACAGTAACGGGCTGCTCTTGCGCACCACCATCTCAGTAAACTGCACCACCACGGCGATCACCAGGATGAAGGCGATGGTCTTGAGATAGCCCAGCCCGAGCGGCACCAGCAGGAACTGGTAGGTGAGGTTGCTGCAGGCCGACGCCAGCGTCAGCACGAAGGTGGTGGCCATGGACATGCCCATGGCCGTTTCCAGCTTGTTCGAAACGCCCATGAAAGGGCACAGCCCCAGGAACTGTACGAGTACGAAGTTGTTGACCAGGATCGCCCCGATCAGCAGGATTGAGTAGTCTGCCAGCATGGCCGCGCTCTCGTGGTAACAGCCCCGACCGGGCTGCCAAGTTGTTGCATGGTATGAAGTATCTTCTTAAAAAACAATAAGTTAATGAGACCTTTTTCCACGTAGCGGGGTGGGACTATTTCACCGCCATACCCGGCTGTGCGCCCGCGTGGGGTTCCAGCAGGAAGATGTCCTTGCCGCCGGGCCCGGCGGCCAGCACCATGCCTTCAGAGACCCCGAAGCGCATCGTGCGCGGTGCGAGGTTGGCGACCATCACCGTGAGTTTGCCCACCAGGTCGGCCGGTTCATAGGCGGAGCGTATCCCGGCAAATACCTGTTTCTGGCTGTCGCCCAGGCTGAGGGTCAGGCGCAGGAGCTTGTCGGCGCCCTCCACCAGTTCGGCGGCCACGATCTCGACAATCCGCAGGTCGACCCTGGCGAAATCCTCAAACGCGATGGTACTTGCAGGCAGTGACTCGGCTTTCGCGGTCGGCGCGGGGGTTTTGGCCGGCGCCGCCTGCTTGCTGGCTTCCACCATGGCTTCCACCTGTTTGACGTCGATTCGGGTCAGCAACGGCTCGAAATTGCCCAGCCGATGTCCTGCCAGGGTAGTATCCAATGCGGTCCAGTCCAGCGGGCAGGCTAGGAATGACTCCGCCTTGGTCGCCATGGCCGGCAGTACCGGTTTGAGGTAGATCATCAGTACCCGGAACAGGTTTACGCCCACGCTGCAGACCGCGTGCACCTCATTGGCACTGCCCTCCTGCTTTGCCAGCAGCCAGGGCTTTTTCTCGTCGATGTACTGGTTGGCCCGATCCGCGAGCGCCACCACTTCGCGCATCGCCTTGTTGAACTCGCGCTGCTCGTACAGCCCGGCAATGGCCTCGCCGCGGGCGATAAAATCCGCCAGCAGTGCGGGTTCGGCGCAGGTTTCGGCCAGGCGATTGTCGAAGCCCCTGGCGAGGAAGCCGGCGCAACGGCTGGCAATATTGACGATCTTGCCCACCACGTCTGAATTTACCCGCTGCACGAAATCCTCGAGATTGAGGTCTATGTCGTCCACTGCGCTGCTCAATTTAGCGGCGAAATAGTAGCGCAGGTACTCCGCGTCAAGGTGCTCCAGATAGGTGCTGGCGTTGATAAAAGTGCCGCGGCTCTTGGACATCTTGGTGCCGTTTACGGTGAGGAAGCCGTGGACAAAAATAGCGGACGGGGTGCGCAGGCCGGCGGAATGCAGCATGGCGGGCCAGAACAGGCCGTGGAAATTGATAATGTCCTTGCCGATAAAGTGATACAGCTCGGTATCGCCGCCCGGTAACCAGTAGGGATCGAAGGCGTGGCCGGTGCGCTCGCAGTAGTTCTGGAAACTGGCGATATAGCCGATGGGCGCATCCAGCCAGACGTAGAAGTACTTGCCGGGTTCACCCGGAATTTCGAAGCCGAAGTAGGGCGCGTCGCGGCTGATGTCCCATTCCTGCAGGCCGGCCTCGGTCCACTCGCGCAGCTTGTTGGCGACCTGGGGCTGCAGCGTATCGGAGTCCAGCCACTGCCTGAGCATGGCTTCGAACTCGGGCAGTTTGAAAAAGAAGTGGATGGAATCTTTCTCGATGGGAGTTGCACCCGAGATGGCCGAAACAGGATCTATCAGCTCTGCCGGTGTGTAGGTGGCGCCACAGGCCTCGCAGTTGTCGCCGTACTGGTCCGGCGTTTTGCAGCGGGGGCAGGTTCCCTTGATAAACCGGTCAGCCAGGAACAGCTGCTTTTCCGGGTCGAAAGCCTGGGTGATGGCCCTGGAAGCGATGTGCCCATTGGCTTTCAGCCGGCGGTAAATCTCCTCACTCCAGTACCTGTTTTCCGCGGAGTGGGTACTGTGGAAGTTGGCGAAGTCGATCAGGAAGCCGGCGCTGTCCCGCTGGTGGTGCGCGTGAATGCGGGCGATATGTTGTTCCGGCGTAATGCCCTGCTTTTCCGCGGCCAGCATGATCGCGGTGCCGTGGGCGTCATCCGCACAGACATACAGGCAGTCATGCCCCCGTGATCGCTGGAATCGCACCCAGATATCCGCCTGCACCTGCTCCAGCATATGGCCCAGGTGAAGCGGGGCATTGGCGTAGGGCAGCGCGCTGGTGACCAGAATTTTGCGGGGGCTTGTCGGGGCCATGATCGTCGATTGTCCGTGTGCCGGAAAAAGGGGCGCCACTATAGCTTTTTTGCGGTGGCTTTTCATCCGTGGCGGGATGTCGTTGTTGATCCGCCGGCATGTCCTTATACTAGCGCCGGCTGCGCTTGCAGCCGGCGCCGGGCCGAATGGCCCCGAAATTTACCAGACATACAGTGACCGCGCGGTTGTTGCCGCTATCGTGTCACGCAAGGGTAACCATGAACGACATCAAACATATTATCGCCGTTGCCTCCGGTAAGGGCGGGGTCGGCAAGTCCACCACCGCCGTCAACCTGGCGCTCGCCCTCAAAACCCAGGGTATGAAGGTCGGCTTGCTGGATGCGGATATCTACGGCCCCAGCCAGCAGCTGATGCTCGGGGTCGCCAACGGCGTGCGGCCGCAGCAGCAGGACGGCCAGTACCTGCTGCCGGTGGAGGCCCACGGCCTCAAGACCATGTCGATGGCCTACCTGGTCAGCGAGCGCACGCCCATGGTGTGGCGCGGTCCCATGGCCGGGGGTGCCCTGGCGCAGATGCTGGAGCAGACCCTGTGGGGCGCGCTGGATTACCTGGTGATCGATATGCCGCCGGGTACCGGCGATATCCAGTTGACCCTGTCGCAGAAAGCCAAGGTGGCGGGTGCGGTGATTGTGACGACCCCCCAGGATATCGCCCTGATGGATGCCCAGAAAGGCATCGAGATGTTCCGCAAGGTGGATATACCCATTCTGGGTGTGGTGGAAAACATGGCTGTTCACATCTGCAGCAACTGCGGCCACCGGGAACATATCTTCGGTGCCGAGGGCGGGCAGCGCATCGCCCGGGAATACGGTGTGGCGCTGCTGGGCAGCCTGCCCCTGGCCATGTCCATCCGCGAACAGACCGATTCCGGCCGGCCAACGGTTGTGGCGGATCCCGACTCGCCGGTGACGGCTGTTTACCTGGAAATCGCCACGGCGGTGCAGGCGGCACTGGCAGCAGGCGGCGCCGGCGCCGTGCATGAGTTTCCCCCCATTTCCATCTCCGACGACTGAGACGATAGGTGCAATGTGAGTATAAAGTCAGATAAGTGGATTCGCCGCATGGCTACCGAACACGCCATGATAGAACCATTCGAGGCGGGCCAGGTGCGAACGGAAGGCGCGAACAGGCTTATCTCCTACGGCACCTCCAGCTATGGCTACGATGTGCGCTGCTCCCGCGAGTTCAAGGTGTTTACCAACATCAATTCCGCCACGGTGGACCCCAAGCATTTTGATGAGAACAGCTTCGTCGATGTAGTGGGCGACGTATGCGTCATTCCCCCCAACTCCTTTGCGCTGGCCAGCACTGTCGAGTATTTTCGAATTCCGCGCAATGTTCTGACCATCTGCCTGGGCAAATCGACCTATGCCCGATGCGGAATCATCGTCAATGTCACGCCGCTCGAACCCGAATGGGAAGGCCATGTCACGCTGGAGTTTTCCAATACCACCACCCTGCCGGCCAAGATCTACGCCAACGAGGGTGTCGCCCAGATGCTGTTCTTCGAATCCGATGAGGTGTGCGAGGTCAGTTACAAGGACCGCGGCGGCAAGTACCAGGGGCAAACAGGGGTAACCCTGCCCAAGGCCTGATACTATCGGGTGAGCCGACGCGACAGGGGAAGGGTAATCATGGTGGGCATTGGTGTTGAATCGGGGCCGGCCATACCCGCAGGTGCCGGTTGATGCAGAAGATCCTCGAAGCGGTACTGGTTCCCTTCGTCGGCCTGCTGCTGGGTATTTTTTTTCGCAAGATAGAGATCACCGGCAGGGAGCATGTCCCCGCTGACGCGCCGGTCATCTACACCCCCAATCATATGAACTCTCTGGTCGATGGCCTGCTGGCCCGCACCTCGTTGCCGCGGGAGCCGCGGCCGCTGGCGTCGGTCACCCTGTGGGACATTGCGGTGCTGCGCCCGCTACTGGCAGCGGTGGGCGCGATTCCGGTTTATCGCCAGCAGGATTCAACCGTCCGCGGCCATACTGAACAGAACCAGGGTATGTTCTCAGCCTGCCACGACGCGTTGGCGCGCAATAGCTGCATCGTGGTTTTTCCCGAGGGCGAAAGCCACGCCGATCCGGCGCTGCGCAAACTCAAAACCGGGGTTGCCAGGATTGCGCTGGGTGCGGAACAACTGCGGGGCCCGCTGGGGGTGCGTATTGTTCCCGTGGGCTTGAATTTTGACGCCAAGCAGAAATTTCGCTCGCGGGTCCTGATCTCCATCGGCGAGCCGATAGACCCCATCGCGGGCCTGGCCGAGGTGGATGCCCAATCCAGGGAATCGGTGGGTGGGGTGATGAGCCTGGTGGAGGCGGGGATCAAATCCGTCACGCTTAATTACCCGAGCTGGGAGGAGGCAACGCTGGTAGGGCGCGCCGCCGCGCTGTGCGATCAACGCACACAGGAGACGATGGAGCGGGACAGTCTCGCCAGTGAATTTTCGGTGCAGAAACAGCTGGCCGACGCCTACCTGCGAACAAAGGAAAGCAATCCGCGGCGCATCGCCAGGATTATCGATGCCGTTAATGGCTATGATCGCCTGCTGCGCGTGCTTTCGGTCCGGCATGAGCACGTCGTGCAGGAGCACCCCAAACTACTGCAGGCGATCTACAGCCTGCGGAAATTATCGCTGTTCCTGGTGCGCCTGCCCCTCGCCCTGCTCGGTATCTTTCTCAATGGCCTGCCGTTTTTCCTGACCCGGCTGTTGAGCCGCCTGAGAATTCGCGCCGACCGGCAATCCACTGCCAAGCTGTTCGGGGGGCTTGTCCTGTACCCCCTGTGCTGGACGGCGCAGGCGCAATGGCTGGGGACCGAGGTGTTGTCCCCGTTGGTCTGGTGGCTGCTGGCGCCCCTGAGCGGCATCGCATCACTGCTGTTTCGCGAGCGCCACGCCCAACTGCTGGAGGAACTCAGGACTTACCTTAAACTCAACACTCATGCAGAGATGAGGCGGGAACTGGCCCAGCGGCTGGAGAATGTGCGTGTTGAAGTGGCCGAGCTGTTAGCGTTTGACGCGCAGCAGCGCCAGTGATGAGCGCCTTAGTCAGTCCCTACCGGCTCGCCATCGAGTGTCGCGCTGGTTATCGCCATCTCAACCCTGTCGCCATCCTCTATATGCACTGTTTTCACCATCAGGTAGTCCCATGAGGGAGCGAACCAGAGGTCGGATTTGCGGTCGGCGGTGGCATGCAGGCGTTCGTAGTGCAGGGTTGCCAGCGGACCCATCGGGGTCTGCAGGGTCTCTTTCCCGATCAGTACCAGGTGGGTGTCTTTCACTCTTTTGCTGTCGGCAACCCGCAGGGTGATATCGCGCGCTGCGAGGGGGTCTTTCAGCAGGGCCAGCCGCAGCTGCTCAACCTGGTTCATACGATCCAGGGTGTTGGCGGTGTAGGGGAGGTCGTACCAGGCGCCCTTGTACAGACTGGTGATCCTGTTTTCATCCGGTAAAAAATGCAGTTCCTGGCGGCGGCTTACCAGCCCTGTGCCCTGGTAGATGTAGGATATGGACAGTACCCTGTCATCCTCGACCCGGAATACGCTGATTTCGTGAAATCCCACCACCAGGATCTTGCCCCCATTGGTGAGAACGTAGTGGCCGCTGCTGTCCGCTTCCAGCTTGCGGGTAATATTGAGGTCAAAGCCCCGGGCGGTGGTCCTGTACTCGGCGATGTAGGGGCGCAGGGCGGGGGTGGATTCGGCGGCGCTGGCCAGGCTTGCCAGCAGGGCAAAAAACAGCGCGACCAGCGTTTCAGCAGGTCTCCTGCGAATAGTCAACGCCTGTTGCCGGTATCGGCTCACCATCCAGGAAAACTCCGTGCTCTGTCATCTGCAGGCGCTTGGTAACGAACCACTGTGCCGCCAGCGGGTAGATAAGATGCTCCTGCACAATGACCCGGGCGGCCAGCGACTCCGCGCTGTCCGTGGGGAGAACAGGTACCCGCGCCTGAATGATAGGTGGTCCGCCATCCAGTTCCAATGTGACAAAATGCACTGTTACGCCCGCCTCGCGATCCCCCGCGTCCAGGGCGCGCTGGTGGGTGTGCAGGCCGGGATACCTGGGCAGCAGCGAGGGGTGCACATTCAGCAGCCGGCCGCTGAAGGGCTGGATGAAGGCCGGGGTAAGGATGCGCATGAAGCCCGCGAGTATCACCAGGTCGACCTGCCACCGGGCGACTTCGGCGGCCAGGGCGGCGTCGAATGCCTCGCGGCTGGGAAAGTCGCGATGGTCGATGCAGCGGGTGGGAATGCCGGCGCCGTCCGCCAGCTGTAGTCCTGCGGCATCGGGGTTGTTGCTGATGACCACGCTGATGTCGGCTGCCAGCGCAGCGTCGGCGCAGGCGTCGATAAACGCCTGCAGGTTGCTGCCGCGGCCCGAGATCAGGATGGCCAGCCTGGCCTTGCCATCGGCTGTCACGACAGCAGTTCAACCCCGGCGTCGCCGGCGCTGATCCGGCCGATCTCCCAGGCCGGATGCCCGGCTGCCGCCAGCTGGGCGAGTGCGGTGTCGCGCTCAGCTGGGGCGACGCAGATCACCATGCCCACGCCGCAGTTGAAGGTGCGGTACATCTCCCGGGTGTTGACGTTGCCCTCGTCCTGTAGCCAGTGGAAAACCGGCGGCCACTGCCAGCTTGTGGTGTCGATCTGCGCCCGGCACCCGGCGGGAAGTACTCGCGGCAGGTTTTCCAGCAGGCCGCCGCCGGTGATATGGGACAGGGCTTTTACCTGCACCTGCTGGAACAGTGCAAGCAGGGCCTTGACGTAGATCGTGGTCGGGGCCAACAGGGCCTGTCCCAGGGTGGCGTCACCCATAGGTTGCGCAAGGTCCGCGCCGCTGCGCTGCAGGATCTTGCGGATCAGGGAATAACCGTTGGAGTGCGGGCCACTGCTGGCGATGCCCAGTAACACATCGCCGGGCGCGACGGCAGTGCCGTCGATGATTTTTGACTTCTCCACCACGCCCACGCAGAAGCCCGCCAGGTCGTAGTCCTCGCCCTCGTACATCCCGGGCATCTCGGCCGTCTCGCCGCCCACCAGGGCGCAGCCGGCCAGTTCACAGCCGGCGCCGATACCGGTGACCACGGCGGCGGCGGTATCGACGTGGAGGGTGCCGGTGGCATAGTAGTCGAGGAAAAACAGCGGTTCCGCACCCGCGACCACCAGGTCGTTGACACACATGGCCACCAGGTCGATCCCGATCGTATCGTGGATGCCCATGTCCATCGCCAGGCGCAATTTGGTGCCGACGCCGTCTGTGCCGGCAACGAGTACCGGTTGTCGATACCCGGCCGGGATCTCGCACAGCGCGCCGAATCCGCCCAGGCCACCGAGCACTTCCGGCCGGGTGGTGCGCCGGGATACGCCCTTGATTCGCTCGACCAGGGCGTTGCCCGCATCGATATCGACCCCGGCATCCTTGTAACTGAGAGAAGCTTTGCCGTTGTCGTCTTTCATGGGGGGTATCCGCTGGCTTTTGGGTGTGGGTCCGAGGGCGGCTATTCTAGCGGCAATCCGCAGCCAGTTCATCCCGCCAGGGACAATTTTGCGCTTCCCCGCGGGGCTCACACTCCTGTTACAATGCGCCTTTTTCATCGGTCCGGGAGAACGATTTGATCAAGCATATTGTGCGCAGCTTCGGTTTTGCGCTGGTGCTGCTGGGCGCCACGGGTGCGGCCTGGGCCGAGGTCATCAAGGATATGTACTCGGCAGAGGTGCCGGTAGCCGACCAGTCGCCCGCAGAACTGGCCCGGGCCTCGCGGCTCGCATTGTCGGAGGTGGTGGTGAAGGTCTCCGGCAGCGAGGCCGTATTGCGCAACCCGGTCATTGCGAGCGCCCTGGCCAGTGCCAGGAACCAGGTCCAGCGCTATTCCTACGGCGGGGACCCGGCGGCGCCGCAGCAACTCGCCGTGCGCCTGCTGTTCGACAGCGCCTATATCACCGGACTGGTGATCGAGGCGGGTGCGCCGATCTGGACAGCGAGCCGGCCCGCGGTCCTGGTGTGGCTGGTGGTGGAAGACGCCGCCGGCCGGATATTCGTCAACCCGGATACCGCTCCGGCACTGGTCGCTACCCTGCGGGAAGAGTTTTCCCGCCGCGGTGTTCCCCTGCAGCTGCCGCTTTTTGACCTGGTCGATTCCGCCGCGCTGAGCCCTGACCAGGCCTGGAACCTGGATGATCCGGCTCTGGCACAGGCCTCCGCTCGCTACAGCCTGCAGAATGTCCTCAGCGGACGCTTGTCTTTGTTGGCAAACGGCAGCGCACAGGGGGAGTGGAGCTTCCGCAACGGGGAGGACGTCATCCGCCGCTCCGCGACGGTGGCGAGCGAGGCGCTGTTCCTGCGCGATGGCGCGGCGCTCGCGGCTGAAGCCATGGCTGCCCGCTACGCTGTCGCGGCTACCGGGGCTGCCGAGGGCGGGGTTACACTGGCGGTGACGGGGGTGACGGCTTACGCCGACTACGCGGCGATCATTGCCTGGCTCGAAAAGCTGGAACTGGTGGAGCGGGCCAATGTCGAGTCGGTCAGTGGTGACACGATTACCCTGCGTTTGCTCGCACGGGCGGATGCGACCCAACTGGCGACCACCATCGAACTCAACAAACACCTGGTGCCACTGGCGGTAGCCGGCCCCGGTGCCCAACTGAACTACCAATGGCAGAGATAGCGCCGGGGGGCCCGGCACTGCTCAATCGCTGGTCACTCGCCCTCGCGGCCGGTGTTGTCGCCACCGGGCTGTTTTACCTGCTGCAGCCCATTTTGCTGCCCTTTGTCCTGGGCGCCCTGGTCGCCTATCTGGGAGATCCCCTGGTCGATACGCTCGCACGGCGCGGGCTCAGCCGCACCCTGGGCGTGGTGCTGGTGTTCCTGGTCTTCACCGCACTGGTGGTGGCGGCGATGATTCTTGCAGTGCCCATGTTGCTGCACCAACTCGATCTGCTGGTGGCAAAGATTCCGGCGATTTATACCTGGTTTGCCCAGGAGGCGCTGCCCTGGGCGCAGCAGAAGTTCAATCTGACACTGGAGCGCCTGCCGCGGCTGGACTGGTCCGGCCAACTGGCCGATCACTGGCAATCCCTGGGCAAAATGACCGCCCGGACCCTGGTGAAAGTGTCGGGTTCGGGTGCTTCCCTGTTACTGGGTCTCGCCAACATGGCGCTGGTGCCGGTAGTGGCATTTTACCTGATGCGCGACTGGGACCTGCTGGTAGGCAGGTCGCTCGCCGTGCTGCCGGTGGTGTGGCAGGGTAAGGTGGCCGACATCGTCGGCGAGGCGGACGAGGTGGTCGGCGCCTTCCTGCGCGGCCAGTTCCTGGTGATGTGCGCGTTGGGGGCGGTCTATGGTTGTGGCCTGTGGCTGGTAGGTCTGCAACTGGCCCTTTTGCTCGGGGTGGTCGCCGGCCTGGCGAGCATCGTGCCCTACCTGGGGTTTACCGTCGGGGTGCTGGCCTCCTGCCTCGCCGCCTACGCCCAGTTCGGTGACTGGACCATGTTGCTGTGGGTGCTGCTGGTATTCGGTGTCGGCCAGGTGCTGGAGAGTGTCGTCCTGACGCCGATACTGGTGGGGGACCGGATCGGCCTGCATCCCGTGGCCGTTATTTTCGCCCTCATGGCGGGCGGTCAGCTGGCCGGTTTTGTCGGGGTGGTGGTGGCGCTCCCGGTTGCCGCGGTCATCGCGGTATTCCTGCGACATGCGCTGGGCCACTACCGGGCCAGCGATATCTACGGCGGCAACTGAGTGACCCGCCACGGCCAACGGCAACTTCCCCTGCCGGTGCGGTTGCGGGACGAGGCCACTTTCGATAATTTCCTGCCGACGCCGGCGACACAGGCCCTGCTGACCGCTCTGAAGGCCCAGGCTCAGGGTCGTGGCGAGGCAATTATCTATATCTACGGCCCGGCCGGCGCGGGCAAGTCCCACCTGCTGCAGGCCAGTTGCCATCTCGCGGGTACCGGGGCCCTGTACCTGCCCCTGGGGGAAATGGCCGACCACTGCCCGGAGGAGGTGGTGCAGGGCATTGAAACCCTGGACCTGGTGTGCCTTGATGATGTGGACCGGGTGCTGGGGCGGGCGGACTGGGAACTGGCGCTGTTTAATCTGTATAACCGTGCCCGCCAGTGCGGCTGCGCCCTGCTGGTGGCAGGCAATGCCGCGCCGCGCGCCCTGGCTATGGCGCTGGCGGACCTGCGCTCGCGCCTGGCGTGGGGTATCGTCTACCAGTTGGCGCAGGCGGATGATGAGGAAAAAGTCGCCATACTGCAGTTTCGGGCCGCCCGCAGGGGCCTGGTGCTGAGCCGTGAGGTCTGCGGCTATGTCGTGTCCCGCTCGGTGCGGGAGATGGAAGCACTGCTGGCCCTGCTGGAAACACTCGATAATGCCTCCCTGGTGGAGCAGCGGGCTCTTTCAATTCCCTTCATAAAGTCGGTGCTGGGTTGGTGACCCGCCGGCGTATTGTTCCGGCCGATAGCGAAATATGACCAAAAAATTGCGTGGAAATGGCTTAATCCGGTGTTATTCTTCGCCGTTAGAAATCAACCAAGGACAGGAGTTCCTCAAAAATGAAAAAACAGATTTTAGCTGCGGGCGTGGCGGCGGTAGGGTTTGTCTTTGCCGGCATGGCACAAGCCGAAGTACCTATCACCCTGAACGCCGGTGTGGCGCACTGGTATTTCTCCAGCGACCGCGACCTCAGCAACATGAACTCCCCCTGGGCCGGTCTGGAATGGGCTTTTAACGACCAGTGGGCGACCGAAATCTCGTTTACCCAGGACGACGCCAACAATGAGGCCTACCCCGGCACCAATACCGAGGTGACCCTGGCAAACCTGGGCATGAAGTACTACGCTGGCAGCTATATTGTCGACCCGTCAGCAGGCGCCATGAGGCTGCGCCCCTACGCAGTGCTGGGTGCTGGTTATTTCTCCACTGATCCCAATCGCGCAGGCGGCGAGAAAAATGATGACACCACCGTCAATGCCGGCCTCGGCGTGCGCTGGATGCTGACCTCGCGCTTCAGCGCCAGCCTGGATGGTCGCACTGTCTACAACGTGGACAAGAGCAACAACGATACCATCGCCTACCTCGGCCTCAACTATTACCTGGGTAACGTCAATCCCCCGCCGACCCCGGCACCGACCGCCTGTGCGGATGAAGACGGCGACGGCGTATGTGATGAAGTGGATGCCTGCCTCGGCACCCCGCCCAACACCCGTGTAGACGCCACCGGCTGCCCGCTGCCTGTCGCCCAGGTGGCCTCCATCAAGCTGAAGGTGAACTTCGCGTTTGATTCATCCGTGGTGCAGGAGCAGTACTTCACCGACCTGGGTGAACTGGCCAAGTTCCTCAAGCGTTTTGACCAGGTGGATGTGAGCATCGACGGCTACACCGACAGCGTCGGCGCCGATAGCTATAACCAGCAACTGTCACAGCGCCGTGCCCAGGCTGTTGTTGATATGCTGGTCAAGACTTACGGTATCGCACCCTCACGCCTGAAGGCGGTAGGTTACGGTGAATCAAACCCGGTTGCCAGCAACGATACTGCTGAAGGCCGTGCCGAGAACCGCCGTGTAATGGCTTCACTGGAAGTCGAGTACTCGGAGTAAATTTTCTCAGTCCAGCTGGAAGCCATCGGCGTCCAGCTGGCAGGGAAAACTCTCCCGATAGTTTTGCAAGGCGGCGCCGCTCAGGATCACCCTGGCGGCGCCGTTTTCGTTTGTCATGTCGCTTAACACCGAGCCATCCGCCGCGATAGCCATGCTGTCCCCGCTGTAATCCAGCCCCCTGGCATCACTGCCGATACGGTTCACCCCCACCACGCAAGCCAGGTTTTCGATCGCCCGGGCCACCAGTAACTGGCGCCAGTGCAACCTGCGTGCAGACGGCCAGTTGGCGACATACAGCGCGAGGTCGTAGTCCTCGCGATTGCGGCTGAATACCGGGAAGCGCAGGTCATAGCACACCTGCAGGAGGATGCGCCAGCCGCGCCACCGGACGACAACCCGGTCAGCCCCGGGCAGGTAGCGGTTGTGCTCCCCCGCCATACGAAACAGGTGGCGCTTGTCGTAGTGGGTGACTCCCTGGGGAGTCGCGAACAACAGACGGTTATAGACACCGCCTTCCGCCTGCACGGCAATGCTGCCCGCCAGGGCGCAATCCAGGCGTGTTGCGAGTTCGTGCAGCCATTGCTCGGTGTCCCCGCCCGGCGGTTCGGCGTTCCCCAGGGCGTTCATGGAAAAGCCGGTGGTGAACATCTCCGGCAGCACGATAAGGTCGGTGGCCGCTTCCAGCCCGGCGATGATCCCGCCGATCTGCTGCCGGTTGTCCGCAGGCTGCTCCCAGGCCAGCTCACACTGGATCAGGGTGACGCTCAAATCTCGCATAGTCGCTCCGCTGCCGCCACCAGCACCGGGTCACTCTTGGCGAAGCAAAAGCGCAGGTAATGCTGCGTTGGCGGTGTTTCATAGAAAACCGAAATGGGTATTGACGCAATGCCGTGCTGCCTGGTCCACAGCTCGCACAGAGCGATATCGGGCTCATCGCTTATGGCGCTGTAATCCAGCAACTGGAAGTAGGTGCCCGCACTGGGTGCGAAGCTGAAGCGGGACCCTTGCAGCGCCTTGCAGAACAGGTCGCGCTTGTGCTGGTAGAAGGCTGCCAGGGTGGCGGGGTAACCCGGTTCCGCCTGCATAAAATCCGCCACTGCCAGTTGCACCGGAGTGACCGCGACGAAGCAGACAAACTGGTGGATTTTGCGCAGTTCCGTGGTCAGCGCCGGGGGCGCCACGCAATAGCCGGTCTTCCAGCCCGTCACGCTGAAGGTCTTGCCGAAGGAGAACAGGACGAAGCTGCGGGCGCGCAAGCCCTCGAATTCCAGGGCGCTGTGATGGCGCCGGCCGTCAAATACCAGGTGCTCGTAGACCTCGTCGCTGATCACCAGCAGATTGTGCCGCTCCACCAGCGCCTGCAGGAAGATAAGGTCCTCCCGCGACAGGGTGCTGCCGCTGGGGTTGTGGGGTGAGTTCACCATGACAAGCCGGGTGCGGGGAGACACTGCGGCCTCCAGCCGTTCACGATCGAGCGCGAAGGTTCCAGGTCGCAGCGGCACGTGGACTGCCCGCCCGCCGGCGAGCTCTACCGACGGCTGGTAGCTGTCGTAGCTCGGATCAAACATGATCACCTCATCCCCGGGGCGGACGCAGGCCATCACCGCGCAGAAAATGCCCTCGGTGGCACCCGGCACCACGGTGATTTCGGTATCCGGGTTGGCGGTGATGTTGCGGTGCAGGCCCAACTGGGCGCAGATCTGCTCCCGTAATTGCATGACACCCGCCATGGGTGCGTACTGGTTGTGTCCCGCCATCACGTGGCGGGCCATTGCTTCGCGCAGTGATTGGGGGGCGTCGAAGTCAGGGAATCCCTGCGACAGGTTCAGGGCACCGCACCCGGCGGCCAGCGCCGACATGCGGGTGAATATGGTGGTCCCGACATGAGGCAGCTTGCTCGTTATCATCGGGGAGTCAACTCGCGGCGCTCACAGCTGGGTCTCCAGTGGCAACTGGGTGACATTCTTGATTTCAGTCACGGCCATATGCGAGTGCAACTCGCGAATGGCGGGGCTGGCCGTCAGGGTGTTGCGCACGAAGTCCTCGTAGTGACGGATATCCCGGGTGACAATCTTGAGCATATAGTCCCAGATACCGGTCATGGTATAACACTCCATCACCTCCGGGTGTCTGCCAATTTCCTGTTCAAATGCCAGCAGGTTTTGCCGACCGGTCGAGGTCAGGTTGATAGTGGCGAAGACGACCACCTCCATGCCCAGGGCGGATCTGTCCAGCAGGGCCACCCTTTGCCTGATCAGCCCCTGCTCTTCCAGGCGACTTATCCGGCGCCAGCAGGGTGACTGGGATATATTGATATACTCGGCGACGGCGGCGGTGCTGAGGGTGGCGTCCTGTTGCAGGAGCTTGAGGATTTCGACATCCTGCTTCGCGAGTGAAAGGGTCAAATTGACCTCCTGAGAATTAAATTCAGCATTGTTTATGCCTATTTAGCCATAATGAGGGTAGAGATCACATAACAATACCCCAAAATTTGGGCAACAATTTTGTCACATAATTTAGCGGGTGGAAGTCATGGCAACAGGTCACTCCCGGGCGGTCGAACAGGTATCTCTCAACGATAAGTATGCCCTGGATGCGACCAGGGCCTACATGACGGGTATCGAGGCGCTGGTGCGCCTGCCCATGCTGCAACACCAGCGCGATGCGCAGCGCGGGCTCAACACGGCCGCGTTTATCTCCGGTTACCGCGGCTCTCCCCTGGGCGGGGTGGACCAGGCCATGTGGAAAGCCAAACCCTTTTTACAACAGCACAATGTCTATTTCCAGCCGGGCGTGAACGAGGACCTGGCCGCCACCGCCGTCTGGGGCAGCCAGCAGACCAACCTGTTTGCCGGGGCTCGCTATGATGGCGTTTTCGGTATGTGGTACGGCAAGGGGCCCGGGGTCGATCGCAGCATGGACGTAATCAGGCATGCCAACGCCTTCGGCACATCAAAGTATGGCGGGGTGCTGGCGGTGGCGGGGGATGACCACGCTTGCAAATCGTCCACGCTGCCGCACCAGTCCGAGCACATGTTTATCGGCGCCTCGGTGCCGGTGCTCAGCCCGGCCAATGTGCAGGAAGTGCTGGATCTGGGGGTGTTCGGCTGGGAGCTGTCGCGTTACAGCGGGTGCTGGGTGGCCCTGAAAGCCATCACCGAAAACATGGATTCGGCCATTTCAGCCGATATCAATCCGCAGCGGGTGAATATCGTTATTCCCGAGGATTTCGCCCTGCCGGCGGATGGCGTCCATGCGCGCTGGCCCGACAAGCCGCTGGAGCAGGAATTGCGCCTGAACAGGTACAAGATCTACGCGGCCCGGGAGTTCGCCCGGGCCAACGGGCTCAACCGCATTGTGGTCGACAGCCCGAATCCGCGCTTTGGCATCATCACCAGCGGCAAGGCCTATCTCGACGTGATGCAGGCGCTGGAGGACATGGGCATTACCGACCCGGTGGCGTCCGAAATCGGCCTGCGAGTGTACAAAGTGGGGATGCCCTGGCCGCTGGAGCCCCGCGCCACCCACGAATTTGCCGAGGGCCTGGAGGAGATCCTGGTGGTGGAGGAAAAACGCTCCATCATCGAAGACCAGCTCACCGGCCAGCTCTACAACCGGCCGGTGGCGGCCAGGCCCCGGGTAATCGGCGAGTTCGACGAGAATGGCCGCGACCTGCTGCCAAACCTGGCCGAGCTGACGCCGGCGATGGTGGCCCTTGCCATCGCCAGCCGCATCCGCCGTTTTTACCGCTCAGACACCATGGATGAGCGCATCCGCTGGATCGAGCGCAAGGAAGCCTCCCTCGCCGTGCCCCGGGATATCATTGAGCGTGTGCCGCACTTCTGCTCGGGTTGCCCGCACAACACCTCTACCCGGGTGCCTGAGGGCAGCCATGCCATGGGCGGCATAGGCTGCCACTACATGGCCACCTGGATGCCGGATCGGGCCACCGACACGTTTACCCAGATGGGCGGGGAGGGCGCGACCTGGATCGGGCAGGCGCCTTTTACCGACACCGAGCATGTGTTCCAGAACCTGGGGGACGGCACCTATTTCCATTCGGGTATCCTGGCCATTCGCGCCGCGGTGGCCGCCGGGGTCAATATCACCTACAAGATTCTCTACAACGACGCGGTGGCCATGACCGGTGGCCAGCCCATAGACGGCACCCTGAAAGTGGAGGACCTGGTCTACCAGTTGCGCGGTGAGGGTGTGCGCCGTATCGCCCTGGTCAGCAACGATCCAGACCGCTGGCGGGGCCGGTTCAATACCGTGCCGGGCTACAGCCTGCACCACCGGGATGAACTGGACGCCCTGCAAAAAGAACTGCGGGAGTATTGGGGTACCTCGGTGATCGTCTACCAGCAGACCTGCGCGGCTGAGTTGCGCCGGCGCCGGAAGAAAGGCTCGGCGGAGGACCCGGCACGGCGCCTGTTTATCAACGACGAGGTGTGCGAGGGCTGTGGCGATTGCAGCATCAAATCCAATTGCCTGTCGGTGCTGCCCAAGGATACCCCGCTGGGGCGCAAGCGCCAGATCGACCAGAGCGCCTGTAACAAGGATTACAGCTGTAACAAGGGGTTTTGTCCCAGTTTCGTCACGGTGCTGGGCGGCAGCCTGAAAAAGACCAGGGTGAAAGTCGCCGATATCGATACCCTGTTCGATCCCCTGCCTGAGCCAACCCTGCCTGCCCTGCGGCGACCCTGGAATACGGTGGTCACCGGCGTGGGCGGCACGGGGGTGCTCACGGTGACGGCATTGATCGCCATGGCCGCCCACATCGAGGGCAAGGGCTGCGCCACCATGAACCAGACGGGACTCGCCCAGAAATTTGGCGCCGTGGTAAGCCATGTGCGGGTCAGTGCCAACCAGGAAGACATCAAGGCAGTGCGTATCCCGGCGGGGGAAGCCGACCTGCTGTTGGGTTGCGACCTGGTGGTGACCACGACCTATGAATCCATGGGCAAGGTGGCCCAGGGCCGGACCAACGCGGTGGTGAATGAGGCCGAGGTACCCACAGCCGCCTTCGTGCTCGACCCCGATGTGAGGTTTCCCACCCGGGCGATGAAGGACAAGATCCTGGCGGAAGTGGGCGCGGCGGGTTGTTATTTCCTCGACTCCACCCGCATCGCCACGGCTCTGCTGGGGGATTCCATCGCCAGCAACCTGTTCCTGCTCGGTTTCGCCTGGCAGCGCGGGCTGGTGCCGGTTTCCGCCGCCGCGCTGGAGCAGGCGATCGAGCTCAATGGGGTGTCGGTCGATTTCAATCGCCAGGCCTTTTTGTGGGGGCGGCGCTACGCCGAACAACCGCAGCGGGTGATGCAATTGCTGGACCGGTCCGACGACCCCGTCGCGCCGCCCAGCCTGGACGACGTGATCGCCGACCGGCAGCGGCGCCTGGCCGACTACCAGAATCCCGCCTACGCCCGGGCTTACCTTGAGCAGGTGGCGCGGGTGCGCGCGGCGGACCCGCACGCCGACCAGCCCGACTCCCTGACCCTGGCGGTGGCGCGCCAGCTGTATCGCCTGATGGCCTGCAAGGACGAGTACGAGGTGGCCCGTCTGTACAGCGACGGCGAGTTCCGCCGCCAGCTGGAGAGCCGTTTTGAAGGCGATTACGAGCTGCGCTTCAACCTGGCGCCGCCGCTGTTGGCCAAACGGGACCCGAACACCGGACAGCTGATCAAGCAGGAATTCGGGCCGTGGATGATGCAGGCCTTCACCCTGCTGGCGCGCTTGCGCTTCCTGCGCGGCACGGCTCTGGATGTCTTCGGCTATACCGCCGAGCGCCGGCGCGAGCGAGCGGACCTGGCGGACTATCGCGCGCTGCTGGACACCCTGGTGGCGGGGCTGGGCGAGTCAAACTACACGGCGGCACTGGAACTGGCGCGCCTGCCCGCCAAACTGCGCGGCTTCGGCCACGTCAGGGACCGCAACCGGGAGTTGCTGGCGCCCCGTCGGGAGCAGTTGCTGCGGGAGTTCAGCGGCGAGCGGCCGGCCGACGTGGTCACCCTGGTGGAAGTGGCCTAGCGCGAGGCTGGCCAAGCCTCGCGCGGCGGACTAGCCCGGCGCGACCGGGTCGATCACCGTCACCACGGTCTCGTTGCCCGGCAGTTGCAGGTAGCGGCGCAGGTAGTGAACCGCGAGGTATAGCGGCCCGGTGTCCAGCAGGGCCACCACCGCCTTGAACAGGTAGTTGCTGCCCACCAGCACCAGCACTGCGTCGAAGCTTATATCGCCGCGCAGGTAAGCCGCGCCGAAGGTGACGGAGATCACCATCACCGAATCCACCATCTGGCTCAACAGGGTGCTGAAGTTGTTGCGTATCCACAGGTGCTTGCCCCTGGTCACCCGCTTCCAGAAATGGAACAGGTGGACATCGCAGTACTGGGCGGCGATGTAGGCCAGCATGGAGGCGACCATGGCGCCGGAGGTGGTGGCGTAGATCAGCTGGTACAGGCCGACGCTGTGTTCGACGATTTCGCCATTGGGCAGGGCAACGGGGGCGGCCAGCTGCAGTACCTGCCAGGGCGGCATGCTTTCCGGCGGCACCGAATCGATCGTATTGCCCAGGAACAGCACCAGCAGGATAAACGCGTTGAGGCCGAGCCCCACGCTCACCAGGAAATTGGCGCGGGCCTTGCCGTAGAGTTCACAGATGAGGTCAGTGCACAGGAATGTCAGCGGGTAGGGCAGTACGCCCACCGCGAGCGCCATGGGGCCAAGCTGGATAAAGCGGGTGATGCCGATGACATTGAGCAGGGTCATGGTGCACAGGAAGAAACCCGCCAGCACCAGGAAAGTGCGCTCCCGCCGTTCCCGCAAGTCCGCCACGTACAGCATGCATCAGCTCTCCTTCTGGCCCAGGTTGGCGTGCAATACCGCGCCGTTGATCACAGGGTTGTGGTGGGCCCAGCGAATGAGCTCAGCGATTTCGGCGGGGGTGATCAGGCGATTGAAACTGTTCATGCCGGCGATCGCCCGCTCGACACCCGGATCGCTGCCCAGGTGGGTGCGCAGCATCTCGGTATCGGTAAAACCCGGGCAGATCAGGGCCGTGTGCAGGCCGCTGCCCATCAGGTCCTGGCAGGTGGCGCGCATCATCCCGAGCTGGGCGTGCTTGCTCACGACGTAGCTGAAGGAGCCGGGCACGGCTTTCTCCGACAGGGTGGAGCCGACATAAAGCACGCTGGAGCCGGGGGGCAGCTGCGGCAACAACTGCTGGTTGAGGCTGTTGATGCCCACCACGTTGGTCTCGAGCACGCGACGAAGCTCGTTGCTGTCACACGCCGCGGTGCTGTCCTTGAGCATCTGGCTGGCGTTGTGCACCAGGGCAACGCAGCTGCATCCGGCCACCGCTGCCGCCAGGGTTTTGCAGGCCAGGTTGATGGATTCGGTGGAGGACAGGTCGCAGTGCAGGTTGTTGACCGCCGGCACCGGGCAGGGCCGGCGCGACAGGTTGTACACCGTGAAGCCCTCCGCCAGGAAGGCCTCCGCGGCTGCCCGGCCGATACCCACGCTGGCGCCGGTAATGATTGCGATATTCATGTGTCGGTTCCCCTGGCCTTAAAGTCGGTGGTAGACGGCGGCTCGCCGCCACGCATCATAGCGCACAGCGCGGGCCCGTGTCGGCAAGCGGTGGCGCTGTGGTTGCGTGATCGCCGTACAGGCGCAACAATGACCCTCACTTTGTACGAGACAGACCCGCTCAATGGAACAACTGACCACACTTTATATCGACAAGGAGCGCCACAAGTTTTCGGCGGCACACTACACCATATTTTCCGCGACCGAGCGCGAGCGCCTGCACGGGCATAATTATTCGGTGTCGGCCCGTATCGTGGCCCCCATGGGCGACAATGGTTTCGCCGCCGACTACACGGTCTATAAACAGCGCATAGGCGCGCTGTGCGAGGCACTGGATGAATATATGCTGCTGGCGGGGGAGTCGCCGCACCAGCGGATCGAGGAGGCGGGCGATTATTACCGGGTGAGTTTCGCGGGTCAGCAGATGCAGTTCCTGCGCAGTGACACCCTGGTGCTGCCCATCCGCAACGCCACGGTGGAGGAGTTCTCCCGCTACCTGCTGCGGGGCCTGGTGACCCTGTCGGTCGGTGAGGATATACGCCAGATTGAACTGTGTGTCGCCTCCGGACCCGGCCAGAAAGGCTGCGCCAGCTGGGCACCGGGCTGAGCGGCTGCCCTCAGGCCGCGTCAGCTGTCGCAATGCCACTGTGGCGCAACAGTGGTCCTATCTCTGGTTCACGCCCGCGAAAGGCGACGAACAGTTCCATCGGTTCCTTCGAACCACCGGCCTCGAGGATGTGCGTCCTGAAGGCTTCCCCGGTCTCGCGATTGAATATGCCTTCCTCCTCAAAACGGGAAAAAGCATCCGCAGACAGGACCTCGGCCCACTTGTAGCTGTAGTAGCCTGCCGCATAACCGCCGGCGAAAATATGCGAGAAGCTGTGCTGAAAGCGGTTGAAAGGCGGCGGCAAGACCACAGCGACGGCCGAGCGCACCTCCTCCAGTATTTTCTCTACCGAGCTGCCCCCGGCGGCATCCCACTCGCTGTGCAGGCGCAGGTCGAACAGCGCCAGCTCTAGCTGGCGCGCCATCATCATGGCGGACTGGAAATTGCGGGCCGCCAGCAGCTTGTCCAGCAGCGCCACGGGCAGGGGTTCGCCGGTCTCGTGGTGCCCTGAGATCAGCGCCAGCGCCTCGCGCTCCCAGCACCAGTTCTCCAGGAACTGGCTGGGCAGTTCCACCGCGTCCCAGGCGACCCCGTTGATCCCCGATACCGATGCCACCGTCTGCCTGGTCAGCATGTGGTGCAGGCCGTGGCCGAATTCGTGGAACAGGGTGGTCAGTTCGCTGTGGGTGAGCAGCGCCGGGGTATCCCCCACCGGCGGCGTAAAATTGCATACCAGGTAGGCCACGGGCACCTGCAGCGTGGCCCCGGCCATGCGCCGCACCCGGCAATTGTCCATCCAGGCCCCGCCGCGTTTCTGCGCGCGGGCATACAGGTCGAGGTAGAAACGGGCGATGACCTCGCCGTCCCGCAACAGTTCGAACAGGCGCGCGTCCGGGTGATAGCTGTCGAATGTGCCGGTTTCCCGCACGGTCACCCCGTACAGGCGCTCCACCACCGCGAACAGCCCCGGCAGGACCCGCGTAATGGGCAGGTAGGGGCGGATATCCTCCTGCGAGACCTGGTAGCGCTGTTCCCGCAGCTTCTCGCTGTAAAAACTCACGTCCCAGGCGTTGACGGTTTCGGCACCGTACTCCCGGCGGGCAAACGCCTGCAGCTCGGCCCACTCAGCTTGCGCCTGGGGGCGGGATTGCCGCGACAACTGCTCGAGAAACTCGCGGACCTGCGCCGGCGTCTCCGCCATCTTGGTGGCCAGGGACAGTTCTGCATAATTGGCAAAACCCAGCAACCGGGCCTGTTGCTGGCGCAATGCCAGGGTCTCCTCGATGATGGCGGAGTTGTCCCACTGGCCGGCGTGTGGTCCCTCGGTGGAGGCCCTGGTGCTGTTGGCCCGGTAGACTTCCTCCCGCAGCGCGGCGTCCTCGCAGTAGGCCAGGACCGGATAGAAGGACGGGAATTCCAGGGTGATAAGGCAGCCCTCGAGGCCCGCCTGCCGCGCCGCCTGCCGGGCATTGGCGAGCGCGGTCGCAGGCAGGCCTTTCAGTTGCTCCTCGCTGACCTGCTTGCTCCAGGCATTGGTGGCATCCAGCACGTTGTCACTGAACTGGCTGCCCAGTTCCGACAGGCGCTTGCGCAATTGCGCGTACTGCTGCTTCTGCGCATCGGGCAGCGCCACGCCCGCCAGGCGAAAATCCCGCAGCACGTTATTGAGGGCTTTTTGCTGGGCGCCATTGAGGGCGGCGAACTCCCGGCTCCCGGCGAGCTGGCGGTAGGCCTCGTACTGGCCCAGGTGCTGGCCGCTCCATGTGCTGTACTCGGACAGCAGTGGCACGCAGGTGTTGTAAGCGGCGCGAAGCTCCTCGCTGTTGGCCACGCTGTTAAGGTGGGACACCGGCGACCAGGCCTGGGCCAACTCGTCCTCCATCTGCTCAATCGGCTGCCACAGGTTTTCCCAGCTGTACTGGGTATTCTCTGCCAGCAGCGTCTCGATCGCCTGTTTGTTGCGTGCGATCAAATGGGTGATGGCCGGCTCGATATCCGCCGGTTTTATCCGGGAGAAAGGCGGCAGGGCGTGTTGTTCGAGCAGGGGGTTGGACATTGTCGCAAAATTCCGGTGGCGAAGGAGGGCGCAATTCTAACGCAAACTGCGCGCCGCCCCTAAAGTTGCGGTGGTAACAATTGCCAGTGCTGCAGCGGGTGATAGCTGACACCGGTTTTTCCCTGGCGCGATTCGAACAGGGTGAAGTGGCTGTACGCCGCGACGATTCCGGGTTGGGCGACCGGCGCTGCCGGCGCCGGCTGGCAGTGGCGATACAGGGTGATATGGGGCTGGAACGGGTTGCGGTCGCGCCGGGCGCCGGCGGCCGTGGCCAGCTGGCGCAGTTTTTTTGCCAGCTGGGTCAGGGGATCGGGCCAGTGGCCCGGACCCAGCCAGAAGATGGCCGGCCTGGGCCAGTAACCGGGGCAGTCGAGCAGCAACTGTGCGCCTTGCAGCTGACTCCCTTCCTGCCAGTCGTCCACCGCCCGGCACAGGCGCTCCAGCGGACCGTCGGCGATCTCGCCGATAAAAGCCAGCGTGATATGAAAATTCGCGGGCGGGACCGGCCGCCCGAGGGGGCCGAGCTGGCGATCGCGCCAATCGGCGATCTGTATAACGACATTCGCCGGCAGCTCCAGCCCGAAAAACGTGCGCATCAGGGCGTGGGCTTCTTCTTCATCAGCGGCGCGAAGCCGTCATTGGGCGCAGCCGGCTCGCGCTTCTTCCCGGCCGCCGGCTTGCCGACGTTTTTCTGGTTGCGCTGCCGAGACTTGCTTTTGGCTGTCGCGGATTTCGGCGCTTTCTTCTTGCTGCCCGCCGCCTTGCCCGAGGCCTTCAGTTTCTTCGGGCCGCTGAAGCGGGCCTTGAGCCCGGGCAGGTTGCGCCGTTCGAAACTGAGCTTCAGGTAGCGCTCGATGCTGATCATCAGGTTCCAGTCCGCCGCCGTGACCAGGGACAGGGCCAGGCCGCTGGCGCCGGCCCTGCCGGTGCGACCCGTGCGGTGCAGGTAATCGTCACCACTGTGGGGCAGATCGTAGTTGATAACCAGGTCGATATCCTTCACATCGATGCCGCGGGCCGCAACATCGCTGGCGCACAGGATGCTGATCTTGCCGTCATTGAACCGGGTCATTACCTCCCGGCGCTCTTCCGTCGTCATCTCCCCGTGCAGGCAGGCGCAGCGCAGTTTGTGGTACTTCAGCAGGCCCGACAGGCGCACCGCGGTGCTGCGCTTGTTGCCGAACACCAGCACGCGCTGGAAGCCGCCCCTTTCCAGCAGGGCGGGCAGCAGCTTGTCCTTGTGCTCCTGTCCGTCCGCCAGCATGACCTGGTGGGCGATAGTACTGTGGGGCTGACGGGCGGCACTGACCGCGATGCTGCGCGGTGTCCTGAGCAGGGAATTGCTGATCGTCCCCAGCTCCCGGTGATTCATCGTGGCCGATATCATGATGGCCTGCCGCGAGCTCGCGCAGCAGGCGTTGATCTTCAGCACATCGTCCCTGAAGCCCATGTCCAGCATTCGGTCGGCCTCGTCCAGTACCAGGATCTGCAAAAACTCCAGGCTGGTGCTCTTGCGTTCGCAGTGCTCCAGCAAACGCCCCGGGGTGGCGACGATGATTTCGGGATTTTTACGAAACAGGGACTGCTGGTAGCGAAAGTCGGCGCCGCCGGTAATGCCGTACACCTGCAGCGGCGTTTTTGCCAGCAGCGCGCGGCAGTGCTTGAGCACCTGCCTGGCCAGTTCACGCGTGGGAACCAGGACCAGGCCCAGCGGGCCGTCCCGGCGCGGCGTATCGAGCGCCAGCAGCTTCTGCACCATGGGCACCAGGTAGGCGAGAGTCTTGCCGCTGCCGGTTTCGGCGCTGACTACCAGGTCATCCCCCGCCAGCGCGGCGGGAATCACCTGGTCCTGGACCTCGGTGGTGGCTGTGAAAGCCAGAGCATCCAGCGCCAGCTGCAGTCGCCTGTCCAGTTGCAGATGTTCCAGCACGGCATTGCTTCCTTTTGGTGATTCGCAGAATGTAACAGCAGGGGTGACAAGGTACACTAGGCCAAACGGCAGGGGAACAACCGTCCGGGCGCGGTTTCGAGACCAGAGCCACCGGCCAGGCAGTGTTTAACCAGGGAGTTCAGCAGTAATGGTAAGAGCAGTCAAAATTCACCAGGCCGGCGGGCCGGAAGTCATGGTGCTCGAGGACGTGGCATTGCCACCCCCAGGCCCGGGCATGGTGACGGTGACCAACCGCGCCATCGGTCTCAATTTTATCGACACCTACCATCGCAGCGGTACCTACCCCCTGCCGCTGCCAACCGGCATAGGCCTGGAGGGTGCAGGTGTGGTCGAGGCCGTTGGGGAGGGGGTCGACCTGGCGGTGGGTGACAGGGTGGCCTATTGCTCAGCCGGCTTCGGCGCCTACGCCGAGGCGCTCAACCTGCCGGCGGCGCGGCTGGTGCCTATTCCGGAGGGCATTGATTTTGAACAGGCCGCGGCGATCATGCTCAAGGGCCAGACCACCGAATACCTGTTGCAGCGAACCTACCCGCTCCGATCGGGCGAGAGCTGCCTGTTCCACGCCGCCGCCGGCGGCGTCGGCCTGGTGTTTGGCCAGTGGGCGAACAGTATTGGCGCCACGGTAATCGGCACCGTGGGCTCGGAAGAAAAGGCCGCCCTGGCCCTGGCGCACGGCTATCATCACGTGATCAATTACCGCACCGAAAATGTTGTGGAGCGACTGCTGGAGATCACCGGCGGCCAGAAACTGCCGGTGGTCTATGACGGTGTAGGCAAGGATACCTTCGATATCTCACTGGATTGCCTGCGGCCGCGCGGCCTCATGGTGAGCTTTGGCAACGCCTCCGGGCTGCCCCCGGCGCTGGATTTACAGGCGCTGTCGGTGCGGGGGTCGCTGTTCGTGACGCGCCCCACCCTGTTCACCTATACCGCCACCACCGAGGAATTGCGCCAGTCCAGTGCCGACCTGTTCTCCCGGGTGCTGGCAGGCCAGGTCCGGGTTGAAATTGGCCAGCGCTACGCCCTGGCCGATATCCAGCAGGCGCACAGGGACCTGGAGGGACGTCGCACCACCGGCTCCACCGTCATCCTGCCGTGATGACCGGACTGCGGGTCGAGCCGCTCATACTGCACGGTGACGGCGTGCGGCTTGAGCCGCTGCAACAGCAACACGCCAACGGCCTGTACAACCGCGGCCGTAACGCGGCGGACTGGAGCTTCCTGCCCCGGCCGTGCTTTATCGATATGGCCGATACCCGGCAGTGGATAGACGAGGCCCTGCAGGCGCCGCACCAGCTGCCCTTCGCCATCATCGAGGACGGCAAGGACAAGGTCGTAGGCAGCACGCGCTATCTCAACATCCGCCCCGAACACCGCGCGCTGGAAATTGGCTGGACGTGGCTGGGGCAGCAGTGGCAGCGCACGGGGATCAACACCGAGGTCAAGTTGCTGTTGCTGTCGCACGCCTTTGAGCGGCTGGGTTGCCTGCGGGTGGAATTCAAGACTGATGCCCGCAACCTGCGATCACAGCGCGCGCTGGAGCGCATCGGCGCGACCCGCGAGGGGGTCATGCGCAATCACATGATCGTGCAGGGCAATTTTGTGCGCGACTCGGTGTATTTCAGCGTGATCGACAGCGACTGGCCCGACGTGAAGCAGCGGCTCACGCTGCTGCGCGACCGCTCCTGAACGGGGGCGAACCCGCCGGCCTCGCCGATCCGCATCGAAACCGCCTTGTGGGTTCCTGCATGACCGGGCTGGCGGCTTTACCTGCCTAGCTTACGGTCGCCTGCACCGTTTCGTTGTCGGAAAAACGCCCGGCGAACAGCGGTGAGGTCAGGTAACGCTCACCCGAGTCGGGCAGGATGGCGACGATCAGCTTGCCCCGGTTAGCCTCCTGCTGCGACAGGCGGTGGGCCACGGCCATGGCCGCGCCGCAGGACACGCCTGCCAGAATCCCCTCCTGCCGCATCAGCTTGTGCGCCCAATCCATGGCTTCCTCGCTGGACACCTGCTCCACCACATCGACCATAGCCAGGTCCAGGTTGGCGGGCACGAAGCCCGCGCCTATCCCCTGGATCTTGTGCGGTGCGTGGCTGGGTTGTGTGCCGGCCTTGGCCGCGGTGATCATGGTCGTGCTATCGGGTTCCACCGCCACCGTCATGATGGCCTTGCCCCGGGTCTGCTTGATATGCCGGGAGACGCCGGTGAGGGTGCCGCCGGTGCCGACGCCACAGACCAGAATGTCGATTTTGCCGTCGGTGTCATCCCAGATCTCGCGACCGGTGGTGCTTTCGTGGATAGCCGGATTGGCCGGGTTCTCAAACTGGTGCGGACCCCAGTACCTGGCCGGGTCCGAGGCGATGATGTCCTCGGCCCGCTGGATGGCGGCGGGTATGCCCTTGGCGCCGTCGGTGAGAATGACTTCCGCGCCCAGGGACTTCATCAGCATGCGGCGTTCAAGGCTCATGGTGTTGGGCATGGTGAGTATGCAGCCATAGCCGCGAGCGGCGGCGACGAATGCCAGTGCGATGCCGGTATTGCCGCTGGTGGGTTCGACGATGGTCATGCCCGGCTTCAGGCTGCCGTCCTTTTCCGCCGCCAGCACCATACTGGAGCCGATGCGGCATTTGACCGACATCGCGGGATTGCGACTTTCCAGTTTGACGTAAATATTGCCGTCGCTGATGTGGTTGATCCTGACCAGCGGAGTGTTGCCTATGGTCTGTGAGTTGTCACTGAAAATCTTGCTCATGATGGGGTTCCTGTCGTTGCTGCGGGAAGGCGAATGGGTCGCAGGACTAGACTAGTATCCGGTTCCGCTCCTGTCCATGGCCTGGGGCGGTTAGCCGGCGGTGCACAGTGGGTCAGCCGCGAAAATAAAGTTCGAGCCCGCGGGAACTTTATAGCCCGCTGGAAACTCCCATATGACAGTGACGACGGGGCCTGCTCTGCGCTGGCTCCGTCGCCATTCGGGATTCCATCCAGGTCTGTTGCAATCCCCCTAGTGAGACTCCAATTATGCCGGTCCTTTGGGCCGGCTTTTTTTTGGGACACACGGATGGAGGCGAATCCGATGACGTTGGGCCCGCTGGGTATCGCGCTGCGCCCGGTACCGGGAGTCAGGCGGGCAGGCTTGCGCTCAGCAGCAGCTCCAGCCGGCTATCCGCCAGCAACACGCTGCGGGTGGCCTTGAAGTAATCGAGCGCTTTTTCCAGCTGGCCCTGATTGTAGGGGCTGTACCCCGGCAGCTGGCCCGGCCTGGGGCGGACGCTGAGCTTGTCCAGCTCCCTGATCCCGTACACCCTGCCGGATTGGGGCGTCTTCAGGTTGTGCACGGCAAAGCCGTGGGCGAGGGTGGCGGTGTGCAGGTGGGGCCGCAGGACATGCATAAGGGCGGCAATGGCCGCTTTGTCGAGGAAGTTGAACAGGTCCCAGAACAGGCAGATGTCCAGCCGGGTACCGGCGGGTATGTGCATCAGACCGGCAATCACCTGCTCCAGTGGCCGGGTAGCGTCCTCGCCGGGCTTCAGCTGGTCCAGGTCGTCAAACAGGTCGACGAAAATCAGCTTGCAGCGGTAGCGGGAGAAAAACTCGACGGTCTCCGGCAGGGCGCAGCCGATATGCAGCACCGTCAGGCGCTGCCCCTCATCGATTCGCTCAAACAGCGACGCCAGCAGCGCTGAGGGCTGGCTGGGAATGGCGGCAAGGCGGTCCGGCCCTGCCTTCAGCGGCAGGGAAATGGTGTTAACCGCTCTTCAGGTCGAGTTTTGGCGCCTTGTTGTCCTGGGAGGGAAAGGCTGCGGGTTCCTTGCTGGGCGGCGGTACCGCCTTGGCGGAGTCGCGCGGATCCATATCGATGCTGCCCTTGAACATGGCGCCGTCTTCAAGCAGTACGCGCGGTGCCACGATATTGCCGCGCACATTGCCGATCTTGGAGATCACAATATTCTCGGTGCCGGTGATATCGCCGTTCACCTTGCCATCGATCTTGACTGTCTTGGCGATGATATTGGCGTTTACCTCGCCGGATTCCCCGACGATGACCTCGTGGGCCTTCAGGGTGATTGTGCCCTCTACCCGTCCCTGTATCAGCAGGTCTTCATCACCTGACACTTCACCTTTGATTTTGATGCTCGGTCCAATCATAGCGATGCTCCTGGCAGTACTGTGGGTAACAGGGGGTGGGGCGGCGGGCGGGGCGACCACGGGCGCCGTCACCACAGGCTCAGCAGCCACGGGCTCTGGTGCCCTGGGGGCCGCCGGTTTGTTCTTGTGACGATCGAACATAATAATCGCTGCCCTTTTCCGGAATCGGCCGGGTATCGTATCAGCCCGGCGGGGCAGAAACCAGTGGCGGCCGCGCCGGCGGATTACCCGTTATGGGCACCCGCCGGGTCGCGTCGCCCCGTATTACCGGGGCGGCCAGACACGGGTCGGGGCGGCCAGGTTGGGCTCGCCCAGCAGCGGGCTGGAGAGCACGTAGAAGCCGTGGTTGGTGAACAGCCAGAACAGGTTGCGGTCGTACTCCACGTAAACCGCGTGCGAGAGGTTGCCACGGGCGAACTCGGCCACCCGTTCGGTGTTGAACGGCGGCACGAAATAGGCGGCGATCCGCGGCTTCGTGGGATCGCTGACGTCGAATACCTGCAGGCCCGCGTTATAGAAATTATAGGGCAGGATGCCGACGCGGCCGGTGCCCGGCCAGTAGTCGTTCCTGAAGGTGACAAAGCGTGTGTCGTACCCTTGTGCACTACAGAGTCAGGCGCAGCGCGAGCCTGACCGTGCTGGCGGTTAGTATGCGGACAAAATAAACTGTACCCATGATAGAAGATAGGCATATTGCTCTGAATTCCGTTTGCACCGTGGCGGTTGCGTTAATCGCCTGAGGGGGCCAGCGATGGATCTTGTTTCCGCCTATCTGCCGCTGGTGCTGGTCATGCTGCTGACGGGCGTCATCGGCGGCCTGCTGGCGGGCCTACTGGGTGTGGGCGGTGGCATTGTGATTGTGCCGGTACTCGATACCGCACTGGGCATCTACGGCGTTGACCCGGCTATTCGTATGCACGTGGCGGTTGCGACCTCGCTGGCCACTATCATTCCCACCTCCATATCATCCACCCGTGCCCATCGCAGCAAGGGCGCGGTGGACGGGTCGCTGGCTCGCCTGTGGGGTCCCTGGGTGTTCGCGGGGTCGGTGCTGGGCACCGTGCTCGCCGCGCAGGTGGACAGCGCGGTGCTGTCCACCCTGTTCGGCGTGGTGGCGCTGCTGGTGGCGATCAAGATGATACTGCCGCTGGAAAACGTGCACCTGGCGCGGGATATCCCCCGCGGCCTGTTCGCGCCGCTGGCGCCGCTGGGCATCGGCGGTCTGTCCAGCATGATGGGGATCGGCGGCGGCACGCTCAGCGTACCGGTGCTCACCCTGATGAACCAGGCGATTCACCGGGCGGTGGGTACCGCGGCCCTGTTCGGCTTCCTGATCAGCGTTCCCGGCGCGCTGGGCTATGTCATCGCCGGCTGGGGCGACCCGCGCCTGCCACCGGGGAGCCTGGGTTACGTCAATGTAATAGGACTGGCCCTGATAGCGCCGGTGACCGTCATGACTGCGCCGCTGGGAGCCCGCATCGCCCATCGCCTGAGCCGGCGCCAGCTGAGCCTGGCATTTGGGGTATTCCTGATGATCGTCGCCGTCAGGATGCTATACCGGACGCTGGCGGGGTGACCGCCGGGTGCGGCCGGTTCAATTTTGCTGCAGCAGGTAGTCTATGGCGTTGACGCTGGAGTTGGTGACGTGCTCATACATGGTGAGCTGGGGCGTGAGGGCGTGAAATTCGCCATTCGGGAGATGGTGCAGACCCGCATGGTGTGCATGAATTTCGCCCACTGAGCCCTGCTGTCACACCCGACACGTGTTTTCGGGCTACAATGCCCTCCAGCGGCAGCTGTCGATGATCCGTGGCAAGCGGTAAGCGACAGCGCCCTCAACTCATTTGTAGCGGAGTGCAGCCAGCGTGTTGTCATCCATCCTCCAGGACTGCCGGGTATTGCCGGTGGTCACTGCCGTCGATGTCGAGTCGACCGTCCAGCTGGCCGGCGCACTGCAGCGCGGCGGTATGCGAGCGATCGAGATCACCCTGCGCAGCGCCGCGGCGCTGGACAGTATCCGCGCGGTCAGCGCCCGGGTGCCCGGGCTGCGGGTGGCGGCGGGAACGGTGACCAACCCGGCGGAGCTCGACCAGGCCCTGGCCGCGGGGGCCAGCCTCGTGCTGAGCCCCGGCGCCACACCACAGTTACTGCGGGCTGCCCGGGAGCGCGCCGTGGATTTCGTGCCGGGGGTGGCCACCGCATCCGAGGTGATGCTGGGTATGGATCATGGCTTTGAAATCTTCAAGCTGTTCCCCGCCGAGGCCGCTGGCGGGCTGGCCCTGCTCAAGTCTCTCGCCGGGCCCTTCCCCCATGCGCGCTTTTGCCCCACTGGCGGCCTGACCCCGGGTAATTTTCGGACCTACCTGGCCGAGCCCAACGTTATTTGTTGCGGTGGATCATGGATGGTCGGGGCCGGGCTGGTGAATAATGGGCGGTGGGAAGAGATCGAGGCGCTGGCCCGTGGGGCCATGGGCGACACCGTATAATGCTGGACAGCGAGCCGCTTCGCGGCCGGGCAAGGAGGAGTAGGTATGACACAGGGCAAGCCCATCAGGGTGGGTATTATGGGATTCGGCCAGACCGGCCGACAGATTTATGAGCTCGCCTCCCGCAGCGAGGATGTCGAGGTGGTGGCCATTGCCGATATCGGCAAGCCGGAAATCCTGCACTACCTGCTCGGCGCGGAGGTCAACGAACCCCAGCGCCATGAATTGCAGGGTAATTTCCTGGCCAATCCACGCTTTCGTTCACGCCTGGTACAGATCGACCGGCCGGCGGAGATGCCCTGGGACGTTTTCGGCGTGGACATGGTGATCGATGCCACCGGCAAGTTCCGCGAGACCTGCTACATGCAGGACCACCTGAGTAATGGCGCGCCCAGGGTGCTGCAGCGCAGCCTGCCGGTGGACGGCATAGACCGCATCGTGATTCCCGGCATCAACGACGCCGATGCCGCCGCCACGGATTGCATGATATCCGCCGGCTCGGCCACGACGACCGCGCTGTGCCTGCTGTTGCATGTGCTGTCCAGGTCTTTTCAGATCGAGTGCGGCAGCATGACCACCATACACGCCTATACCTCCGACCAGGCGTTGCAGGACTACGCCGGCAGTGACATCCGTCGCAGCCGCTCCGCGGCGAAGAACATTATTCCCAACAGCCACGAGGCGGGTGATTGGCTGGGCAGTATTTTGCCGGACTTTGCCGGCAAGTTTCTTACCTCGGCGCTCAATGTACCCATCCATGAAGGTTGCCTTCTGGACGTGAACCTGGTGCTGGCGGATGCGGCCGTGGGCGCCGAGGAAATCAACCAGGCGATGCGCGGCGCGAATCTGCCGGGCATTGTCGGCGTGGTGGAGGATCCCATCGTTTCCTCGGACGTGATAGGCAGTCCGCTGTCCCTGCTGTTTGATGCCAAGGGCACCATCAAGGCCGGCAACAATATTATCAAGACCCTGAGCTGGTACGAGAATCTCGGGCACGCGGCCCGCCTGCTGGACGTGGTGCGGATCTATCATCAACTGGATGCACGGCAGGAGGCAGCGTAATGAAAATCGGGATCAATGGTTTTGGCCGTATCGGCCGCTCGGTCTTCCGCATCCTTGAGAATGTCGAGGGCATAGATGTTGTCGCCGTCAACGACCTGTTCGACTACGAGGCATTGCGTTACCTGCTGGACTACGACACGGTGATGGGGCCTTTCGGCAAGGCGCTCAAGCTGGAGGATGGCCATCTCGTCACCGGAAAGAGCCGGGTGAAACTGGTGAGCGAGCGCAACCCGGCGGATATTCCCTGGGCGGCGCTGGGGGTTGACGCCGTGGTAGAGGCCACCGGCGTATTTCGCAAGCGCGAGCAACTGGAGCAGCACCTGGCGGCGGGCGCGAAACATGTGGTACTGACCGTACCCGCCAAGGACCCGGTGGACTACACCGTGGTGCTGGGGGTAAACGAAGACGGGCTGCGACCGGAGCACCGGATTATTTCCAACGCCAGCTGCACCACCAATTGCCTGGCACCCATTGCCAGCGTGCTGGATGCCGCCTTTGGCATCGAGGAGGGCGTGATCAATACGGTCCACGCCTACACCAACGACCAGCGCCTGGCGGACGTGCCCCACTCAGACTGGCGGCGCAGCCGGGCGGCGGCGGAAAATATCATCCCCACCTCGACCGGCGCCGCCAAGGCGGTGGGTGAGGTGCTGCCGCAGCTCAAGGGCAAGCTGCACGGCATCGCGGCCCGGGTGCCGGTGCCCGATGGCTCGGTGGTCGACCTGTTCTGCAAGCTGGGCAAGTCCGCCAGCGTGGGTGATGTCCACGCCGTCGTCAAAGCGGCGGCGGAATCGGATCGCCTCCGGGGTATCCTGCAGTTCAGTGACCGGCCCATCGTCTCCTCCGATATCATCGGTAATTCCCACTCTTCGATCTATGACGCCGGGTTTACCGGGGTGACCGCGGGGCGCTACCTGCGGGTGTTGAACTGGTACGACAATGAGTGGGGCTATTCCTGCAGGGTGTGCGACCTGTTGGCCCGGCTGGGCCGGGCCTGACGCGCTTTGGACGACGCCGCCTACAGCTCGCTGCGCGGCAACGTCAGCTTCCTCGGTCGCCTGCTGGGTGACACCGTTGCGGCAGCGGAGGGCCAGCCTTTCCTGGATCTGGTTGAACAGATCCGGGGGCTGTCCAAGAGCGCCCGGGAGGGTTCCGCTGCGGCGCGGGAGGAGTTGCAGTCGGTACTGCGCAACCTGGGCAATGAGCAACTGGTGCCGGTGGCTCGGGCCTTCAGCCAGTTTCTCAACCTCGCCAATATCGCCGACCAGCACCACAATGTATCGCGCGAGGCGGATCCGCTGTTGTCCGCCTCCCACAGTCTTGCCAGCGGTATCGGCGAACTGCTGGCGGAGGGCGTTGCGCCTGCGGCAGTGGTAGCGGCAGTGCGTGAACTGCGCATCGAGCTGGTGCTGACTGCCCATCCAACCGAGATCACCCGCCGCACCCTGATCCACAAGCACGGCGAGATCGGTCGTTGCCTGGCGCAGCTGGAGCTCGAGGGCCTCACCGAACGCGAGCGGGAGCGCCTGCACATGCGCCTGCGAGAGCTGATAGCGCAGATCTGGTTCGGGGACGATTTCCGGCTTGAGCGCCCAACCCCGGTGGACGAAGCCAAGTGGGGTTTCGCCGTGGTGGAGGACTCCCTGTGGCGGGCGGTGCCCGAATTCCTCAGGCGCCTTGACCGGGCGCTGTATGACAGCTGCGGCGAGCACCTGCCGCTGGATATCTCGCCGGTGTCCTTTGTCTCCTGGATGGGTGGTGACCGTGACGGCAACCCCAATGTGACCGCCCCTGTCACCGCCCAGGTGATGCTGCTCAGTCGCTGGCAGGCCGCTGACCTGTACCTGGCGGATGTGGTGTACCTGGTGGAAGAGTTGTCCATGACCCGGTGCAGCGAGTCCCTGCGCCAGCTGGCCGGGGGTGCCCATGAACCCTACCGGGTGGTGTTGCGCCGGCTGCGCGACCTGTTGCGCCATACCCGGGCGGTCATCGAGGCGGAGCTGGCGGGGGACGCGGCGCCGGAGGGCGAGGTTTTGCGTTCACCCGACCAGCTGTGGCAGCCCCTGCAGGCCTGCTACCAGTCGCTGGTGGATTGCGGCATGCGGATTATTGCCGACGGGGCACTGCTGGATTTACTGCGCAGGGTGAGCTGCTTTGGCGTGCACCTGGTACGCCACGATGTGCGCCAGGACAGTGCCCGCCACACCGACGCACTGTCTGAGCTGACCACCTGGCTTGGCCTGGGCGACTACGCCAGCTGGGATGAAGACGCCCGGCGCAGCTTCCTGTTGCGGGAGCTTGCCAGCCGCCGCCCGCTGGTTCCGCATGACTGGCAGCCCTCCGACGCGGTGCGCGAGGTGCTGGACACCTGTGCCGTGGTGGCCGGTCAGCCAGCCCAGGCACTGGGTGCGTATGTGATCTCCATGGCGCGCCAGGCCTCGGATGTGCTGGCGGTGCACCTGCTGCTCAAAGAGGCCGGTTGCAGCCACAACCTGCCGGTGGCGCCCCTGTTTGAAACCCTGGACGACCTGTCCCGGGCCCGCTCCGTGGTGGCGGACCTGCTGCAGGACAGCTGGTACCGCGGCCATATCGGGGGGCGGCTGATGGTGATGATAGGCTACTCCGACTCCGCCAAGGACGCCGGGGTTCTGGCCGCGGCCTGGGCCCAATACCGCGCCCAGGAGGAACTGCTGCAAACCTGCGGCGAATACGACACCCGCCTGACCCTTTTTCACGGCCGCGGCGGCACCATAGGGCGCGGCGGCGCCCCCGCCCGGGAAGCGCTGCTGTCGCAGCCACCGGGCTCGTTGCGCAATGGCCTGCGGGTGACAGAACAGGGCGAGATGATCCGCGCCAAGCTGGGCTGGACGTCGATGGCAGTCAAGACCCTGGCGCTTTACACCGGGGCGATTTGCCGGGCCAACCTGCTGACACCACCGGCGCCGCGCCCGGAGTGGCGCGAACTCATGGCAACCATGGCCGGCGAATCCTGCGACGCCTATCGCGCGGTGGTGCGTGAGGAGCCGGATTTCGTCGCCTATTTTCGTCACGCCACCCCGGAACAGGAGTTGGGCAAGCTGCCCCTGGGCTCACGCCCGGCGCGACGGGCTGGCGGGGGCGGAATAGAGAGCTTGCGGGCCATACCGTGGATTTTCGCCTGGTCCCAGAACCGGCTCATCCTGCCCGCCTGGCTGGGGGCCGGCGCCGCATTGCGTGGAGCCCTGGACCGGGGGCAGGGGGATATGTTGCGCGAGATGGCCGCGATCTGGCCGTTTTTCGCCACCCGCCTCGCCATGCTGGAAATGGTATTCGCCAAAACCGATGCCGGTATCTCCGCCTACTATGACGAGCGGCTGGTTCCGGCCGGGCTGCGACGTATCGGCGCAGCGCTGCGCGAGCAACTGGCCAGTGACGTCAGTACGGTGCTGGAGATAGGCGGCAGCCCCGGGCTGCTCGCCTCCGAACCCTGGATCAGCGAATCATTGCGGCTGCGCAATATTTACACCGAACCGCTCAACATGCTGCAGGCGGAGCTGCTGCGCCGCAACCGGGAGGCTCCCGAACCGGTGCTGGAGCGGGCGATCATGGTAACCATCGCCGGAGTAGCCGCCGGCATGCGCAACACGGGCTGAACAACCCCCGCGGCTTTGTTGGCCGCAACCGCGTCGGTGACTTGGCCTTGACCCGCTGTGTCCATCAACCCAGAATACGGTCAGCGTGACTACGTGCCAATCCAACCCATAAAAAGGTGTATCGATATGCAAAAACTTTTCAAGGCCGGTTTTCTTCTGCCCCTGCTATCCCTGTTGTTGATTGCGGTGGCGCCGGCCCGGGCGGACGAGTACAGCGACACCCTCAAGTCTTTCAGGGGCGCCGGAGAGAGCGGCAAGTTCTTCGACAGTGCTTACGGCTACGCGATTTTCCCGACCATCGGCAAAATGGGTTTCGTGGTGGGCGGGGCATATGGCGAGGGTCGGGTCTACGCCGCCGGGCAGTATGTCGGTGATACGAGCATGACCCAATTGACTGCCGGCTGGCAGTTGGGTGCCCAGGCCTACAGCCAGATTATCTTTTTCCAGAACCAGTCGGCCTACCAGGAGTTCACCTCGGGCAACTTCGAATTCAGCGCCCAGGCTACCGCAGTGGCCGTCACCGCGGGAGTATCGGCGGATGCCAGTACCACCGGCGGTCTGGCGGCCGGCGCCAGCGGTGGCAGGAACGATGCCACCACGGCCCACGGCGGCTATCGCCGCGGCCTGGCGGTGTTCACTATCGCCAAGGGCGGGTTGATGTTCGAAGTGGCGCTGGGCGGGCAGAAGTACAGCTATACCGCGCTCAACGCGAGACCGGCGCCAGCGGCAGTTCCCGCCGCCGCGTCGCCGGCGGCGGTGCCGGCCGCACCCCCGGCCCCGGCGCCGGGAACCCCGGTACAGGTGCGCTGAGCTAGCGGCCCGCCAATGCGTGGGCCTCTTCCAGTGCGCTGGCAGGCACGTCACCCATCAGGATGACGTGCCAGTTGCGCGGACCGTGGGCGCCGTAGACGAGCTTGCCCTCGATGTCCGCCGTGCTCGAGGGGCCGGCGATAAAGTTGATTCCGCGCGGCCGTCCCGTTCTTGTCATCTCCTGATTGATCGCCTCCCACGCATGCTCCATGTCGCTGACCAGCCGTGCGCTGTCTACCACCACGATATGGTGTTCACTCAACAGGTTGTTCGCCGCGGGGTTGGCCTTGCCGGTCAGGGTGACAGTGGCGCCTATTTCCGCGACACCCAGCAGGGCGTAACTGAGGGTGACAGGCTCGCCTGGCTCCACGGTGCCAAAGCGCGGCAGCACGCCCGCCTCGCGCCAGGGCATGGCCGCCAGGTGCGGGTCGTTACCGGCGACGAGGCGGTGGCTGCGAAAATGCAGGTACAGGTACTCCGCCACGGCTTTGACAACGCCTGAGCGGTTGGCGACGCAGTCCGCACTGCCGAAATTTTTCAGCACATTGGCCAGGAACGCGGTGGCGAGGTCCTGCGCGGGCAGGTCGGCGCCGGGTGCGGTGCCCAGTGCCGCGAGCTCGCGGGCTATCACGTCGGTATCTGCCGTGCCGCTCGCCTGTTCCACCCGGGCGAAAATCCGGGCGCGCGGGTTATCGCTCATCGTCCTGCCACCCCTCGCCCAGGCTGGGCTCTATGCGGCCCGGCCCCGGTCGACCGCTCTCACTGCGACCCGGCCTGGCGCGGCCCGGCCTGGCGCGGCCAGGTTTACCCCGGCGAGGTTTGCCTCGGCCCGGCGCGGCGCGGCCGGATGTATCCCCGCCCGTTTCAGGCCGATCCGGCGCTACCCGATCAGGCCCGGATGGCTGCGGTGCGGGCGTCCCCTGCGCAGCGGTCTGCTGTGCGGCCAGTCTCCCCTTGTGTGCGCGCGCCTCGTTTTCCCGCTGCAGCGCTGCGTACTGGTGCATGAAGGTTCTACCCTGGGGCGCGGGGAAGTCCCGCTGGCTGGTCCAGCCCGCCGCCATCGGCAGCCGCGCGAAGCCGCCCTTGCGCCGTCCCAGCAGGTACATGGCGAAAATGCCCAGCCCCGTCAGTGTGTGGTAGAGCATAGGATGGCGCGCCACCCAGGCGTGGAGCCTGAGCCCCAGGCGCCAGCGCGGAGGTGACAGCTTCTGCCGGGTCTCGTCGTGGCGCAGGTTGCGCAGCAGCTCCGGCAGCGGAATATCGGCCGGGCAGACCTCGCCGCAGCGGCCGCAACTGGTGCAGGCGTTGGGCAGGGCCTTGCTCTGCTCGAGTGAGGTCAGCAGCGGGGTGAGTATCGAGCCCATCGGCCCGGGGTACACCCAGCCGTAGGCGTGCCCGCCGACGCCGGCGTAAATAGGGCAGTGGTTCAGGCAGGCACCGCAGCGGATGCACTGCAGCATCTCGCGGTAGTCGCTGGCCAGTATCTCGGTGCGCCGGTTGTCCAGCAGCACGATATGCGTCTCCAGCGGGCCGTCGGTATCGGGCTCGCGCCGCGGCCCCGAGTAAAAACTGGTGTAGCAGGTCTGGGGCTGGCCGGTGGCCGAGCGCACCAGCAGGCGCAGCATGGCGGTGGCGTCGCTGGCCCGGGGCAGCACCCGGTCGAGTGTGGTGCAGACGATCAGCACGTTGGGCAGGTTGGCGCACAGGTCACCGTTGCCCTCGTTGGTTACCAGCATGCTGTAGCCGTTCTCGGCGATCAGGGCATTGGCGCCGATGATGCCGACCTCTGCTTTCAGGAAATGCTCGCGCAGCACCCGCCGGGCCTCGCCCACCATGTCGGCGGTCTCGGCCAGGTCGCGTTCGCCCAGGTCGTGCTTCGCCAGGAACAGCTCGCGGATTTCCGCGGCCGATTTGTGCAGGGCGGGCCCGACGATATGACTGGGCGTTTCGCCCGCCTGCTGGATGATGTACTCGCCCAGGTCAGTCTCCATGACCCGCAGGCCGGCGCGCTTGAGGAAGTCGTTGAGCCCGGTCTCCTCCGTCACCATCGACTTGCCCTTGGCGATGCGGCGGGCGCTGTGCTGCTGGCAGATGTCCAGCACGATGCTGTTCATCTGGTCGCCGTCATCGGCGAAATGCACGTGGTTGCCGTTGTGCAGCGCCTGTTGTTCGAAGCGGGCGAGGTAGTGGTCGAGATGTGTCAGCGTGTGCTGTTTTACCTGTTTGACATGCTGCCTGAGTTCTTCGAAATGGCCGAAGCTGTTCATGGCGGCGTCGCGGATAATCGGCGTGAACAGCGCCATGATGTCCCGGCGCTGGATCTTGTCCGGATCCTGCAGGGCCGCGTGGGCGTTGTCCAGGAACGTGTCGCTGGTCTGCTTCACGAGGTGCCCTGGCCGATGGCGGGGCTGTCGAGGTCACCGCAGAGCAGCTCGGCAATATGCCTGACCTCAATGGACTCGCCCTGGCGCCGGGCGCGACCGGCGATATTGAGCAGGCAACCCAGGTCGCCGCCGGCAAGGATCTGCGCCCTGGTGGCCACCGCGCTGGCGAGCTTGTCGCCCACCATCTTGCCGGAAATTTCGGGCATTTTGGCGCAGAAGGTGCCGCCGAACCCGCAGCAGACATCGGTCTGTTGCAACTCGCTGACCCGGGTGTCGCACAGTTCCTGCAGCAGGGCCCGCGGCTGGGCCTTGATGCCCAGCTCCCGCAGCCCGGCACAACTGTCGTGATAGGTGACGCTGGGCAACTCGACCGGCGGCCGGTCGCCGCGCCTGATGCGGGCGATATCATTGAGAAAGGTGGTCAGCTCGAAGGTTTTTGCCGCCAACCGCACAGCCCGCTCGCGCCACTCGCCCTCCAGCAGGAGCGGGTAGTGGTGGCAGATCATGCCGGCGCAGGAACCAGAGGGTACTACCACGTAGTCGGCCGACTCGAATTGCCGGATGAGTTGTTGCGCCAGTGGCGCCGAGGATTCGAAATCCCCCGTATTGTACGCGGGCTGCCCGCAGCAGGTCTGCTGCAGCGGCACACTGACCTCGCAACCGGCCTGTTCCAGCAGTTTGATACTGGCAAAGGCGACAGAGGGACGGAACAGGTCAGCCAGGCAGGTCACAAACAGCGAGACCCGGAGGGTGCGCGGAGGGCTCGGCTGTTCTGTCGGGGGTGTGGTCATACTAGCCGTAGTCCCTGGTTATTGTGGCGGTGTGGCTGGCGCTTCGCACGCCAGTATATCGAATACGGGCAAGCCCTGTCGCCCCGCCCGGGCGGCGCTGTACTGTCAAAAAATACCCTGCAGTGACAGCAGGGCCGCCGCGGAGGCGATGGCGATGGCGATCGCCACCACACCCAGCGCCAGGGGATGGCGACTTTGCAGCAGTTTTACCGTGACGATCTTGCGATCCACCCTGATGCCCTCGGCTGCGACCGGGGCCACCCGTGTTGCAATGGCTGCGGGGGAGAAAGCGGGCAGCAGGCGGGTTCCGGTGAATACAGCCACGTCGTCGATCATCAGGAAGGGGCCTCGATAGTGAATGCGGGAACCACCGCCGAGCTGGTACATGCCCTCGTGGTCTACCAGCAGTAATTGCGCGCCCAGGATGCCGATATGCTCCGGTTCACTGCGCTGTAAGAGCAGCAGCGCTGCGGCCGGTCCTGCCAGCGTCACCAGCAGGGCTGACAACTGCAGGCTGGATACGCCCAGGCCAATCGCTCCCAATACCAGCCCCATCGCCAGCACCGTGTACGCGATCCCGGTCCGGCCCAGGCTGGCGGCGCGCTCAGGCGCCGCGTCAATCCACTCAATGCTGTCGGCCAGTTTATCGATCGGTTCCGCGCCGCGCTCGCGGCAGGATTTGTAAACCAGGCTGCGAACCCGGTGCAGTGCTCCCAGGCACAGGCCGGCTATTGCCGCCAGGAGGCAGAGCGCGAGGCCGATGCGCCATCCCAGCAGGACCAGGCTGGAACGGTGTGCCTGGCTTTCCGCCAGCCCGGCCAGTGCGCCGGAGATCAGCACTGCCTCGGCCTCACCCGCGCTGTTAAAACGCTGCACGGCCAGCTGCGATGGATCCTGGACCAGGATCCGTGTGCCCCAGTTCACCAATCCGGTGGGGCGGCTGCCCCCGGTGAGTCGGGGCTGGTCAAGCAGTTGCCACTGGGAGTCGAACCGGTACAGGCCGACGCCGCCGCTGGTGCCCTGCTCCAGTAATACCCACCAGTGCTCGCCGCTCCAGATAAAATCCCGTACCCGTGTGCTCTCGTCACTGCCGGGAGGCAGCAACAGGATCTCGTCCAGTTGTTGACCGAAAGCCTCGTCCTCGTAACGAAACACGCTGATGGCCGGTCCCAGTGCGCTGTTCATCATCAGCAGGCCGGAATCCAGACGCAGCACCGGCGCCGGTGGGATCTCCGCGGCAACGCGCGCCAGCACCTCGCCCTCTGCGCCCAGTCTCAAAAGCTCGCCTGCCCTGGCATCGGCGATAAACAGGCTGCCGTCAATCGGGTGCACGGCCAGGGCCGAGACCGCGGTGTCGGCCAGCACCGGCGAGACCGGCTCACAGTGCCGCTGCGCGAGCGTGCAGCGCAGCAGTTGCGGGGTGCCGGTTTTACCCGCGAGCTGGCCGGGTGCCAGCAGGCGGCCGGCGGCATCGAAGGCGAGCGGCGCTTGCAGGCTGGAAAGACCCAGGTCGCCCAGCACAATGTCGGCGCCACTGACGCCCGCCCGGTCGTGCAACAACAGGTGATCGCCGGCCAGCAGCAATGGTCCCTCCTGGGGCGGGATGGTGACGGCGGTCGCGCCGGTGACCGTTGCCGGCGGCGGCAGGCTCAACAGGCGGATGCCCATGGCGAGGCCGGCAACCAGGGCGATCGCCGCTCCGGTAAAGGCCAGGCGCATGATGCGGTACGACTGCCCCGCCCTGGCGCGGATCTCCGGTGTATTGCGAAAGGGCCGCAGGTGATAGAGATTGGGCGCCCCGGCCTGGCGCTTGCGTTTGCCCCCCGGGGCGGTTTCCGCCGACTGACGCTGGCGCGAGGGCGTCTCCAACCGGGTCCTGATGCGGGCATCCATGGGTTTGAGCCCGGGTTTGTGGGCGAGTTCGACGGCTGCGCGCTGAATGGCCTGCTCTTCCATCTCGCGGCGCTGGGCGGCCTGTTCTTCCAGTTCGGCCTGCAACCGTGCTTTGTTGCGCGCCTCCTCCAGCTTGCGGCGCGCGGCTTCTGCCGCCTGTTCGCGTTTGCGGCGGGCGTTCTCGACCTGGACCCTTGCGGCAAGTTGCTCCGCCCTGCGCTTTTCCTGCTCGCGCTGGGCTGCCTTTTCCGCAGCCAGACGTTCGCGTTCTGCCGCTTCCCGCCTGGCCTGTTCAGCCCGCTCCGCCTCGATTCGCACTTTTTCCTGCCGCGCCGCTTCCCGGCGGGCCCGTTCCTGCGCCTCCAGTCGTGCCTGTTCCGCTCGCTCCGCTTCGACCCGTTCGCGCTGTGCTCGCTCCTGCTCCGCCCTTGCCACCTCGAGGCGCAGCCGTTCTTCGGCCTCGCGCCTGGCCTGCTCCGCGCGTTCCACCTCGAGGCGCTGGCGCTGCTCGGCTTCCAGCCGTTCATGTTCCGCCTGGGCGGCGGCCTGTCGGGCCAGTTCCCGGGTCCTGGAGAGTTCCAGCTCAGCCTGGCGCCTGGCGGCAGCCTCGGCCTGCCGCTGCAGCTGCGCCTTGAGTTTCGCGGCCTGGGCCGCGCTCATGCGCGGTGACGTTGCCTTGTCCGGCGGAGCCGCCTTATTGCGCCTGCCCGTTTCCTTCTGCTTGGCTTTCAGCGCTCTTTTCAGCGCTTTTTCCCGGGCTGCCAGCTCGGCCTTGTCTTCCTCCGGCAGGGATTGTTGGGCCGCGAGGTCGGCCTTGCGCAGGGCCTCCGAGACACTGTGACTGCTATCGGGTGGGGCCTCCGTCCGTCCCGGGCCGGCTCCCGCCGGGGTTTTTAGTTTGGCATCGCTTTGCAGGCTGCCGCGATCGGGGATCTTGACCAGTTCAACCTGGATGCCCATTTGCTGCAGGCGAGCGTACAGCTCGGCGGCCTCCTTGCGCTCCATATTGCGCCGCAGTACCACCGGGTCGCCGGAAAAGTAATCCTGCAAGCGGGCCGGGTCTTCTATCGCAAGCTCCCGGGCCAGGCTGGTTCGCACCTGCTCCGGGTCATGGCCTGCAATGATCTCGCCCCTGAACGTGAGGTTAAACCTGTTCACCCCTGTTTAGATCGCCCCTGTAGCCCGATTTTATAATTTGTGTCGAATGTACGGCTTTTCGGCGCCGTTTTCCATGGTTGCTAATGGCTATCGACAAATTCGAAGCGCAGCCCCGCATTGCTCGCCAGACGCTGCTGGAGCTGGCTGCCCATGGCGGCAGCGGGGGTCCAGAATCCGCCGCCGGTCGCAGGTGCGTCAAGGGCGAGGCACAGCGCAGCTTCGCCCAGCATTTTTGCCGTGGAACCGTAGCCGGGATCCATATCGCCAGTGACTTTCAGGCGCATATCCGCGCCCCTGTCGTCGGGGTGTATGCCGTGGAAAAACACTTCCCAGTACCCATTTTCCCGCTGGCGCCGTGAAGGACCGTCTCCCGGGGCGGGCAGCAGGCGCCGGGCCACCGTGCGCGCGGCGGCCAGGCCCAGGGCCCTCATGCCGACCCCGGCACCCAGCGCGGCCAGGGTCGCCTCGGCGCGGGAGCGATTGAGTACCGCCTCGTCGTACTGGAAGTCCTGGCCCCAGGGGTAGCCGAGCAGGGCGTGGCTGCGCCGCACTACCCGGGTATTGACCGCGGCCATCAGGAAAGGTGAGGTCCACTGGTCGAAGTCCGGATCAAAGCGGGCATCGGCCTGGTCCGGCCCGTCCCGGCCTACCGGTGAGCCCGTCGGGTTGAGGGCGTAGGGGTTGGTCATCACCGCGCGTATGGACGGATCGTGCTGCAACTCCTCCAGCATGTTGAGCATACTGGCGATGGTGCCGCCGCTGGCGCCTCCCCGGGTCCCGCCGACCCGGGTCTTGACCCGTCGGGCCGCCACGCCATGCTGTTCCAGCATGGCCTGTTGCAGGTACCAGGTGCCGATATCAAATGGTATGGAGTCGTAGCCACAGGTGTGGACAATGCGTGCACCCGACGCCTGTGCCGCCCCCTGGTGGGCGGGAATGACGTGTGCCATCCACTGCACTTCCCCGGTGAGATCGCAGTAATCGGTGCCGCCTTCGACACAGGCGGCCACCAGCGGCGTGCCGAATTTGGCGTAAGGGCCCACGGTGCTGCACACCACCCGCGTCCTGGCCACCATGGCGGCGAGACCCTGCGGGTCGCCGCTGTCGGCGATCACGATCGGCAGCGCCTTGCGTTTGGACCTGGGCAGGCATTCATCCCGGACCTGCTCGAGTTTATCGCGGTTGCGCCCGGCGATGGCCCAGCGCAAGTCCTGCCCCGCGCCGTGGGATCGCGCCAGGTACTCGGCAACCAGGTGGCCGGTGAAACCGCTGGCGCCCCAGACGATGACATCAAATTCGCGTTTTGCCATGGATTCCTGCCTCAGTGAATGCCGTGCATCATTTTTTTCAATACCGGTGTAGCCAATGCCAGCAGGGCGGCGACACCCAGGCCGGTATACGCCAGGTCGCTGAACAATGTAGTGTAACTGGCCAGGGCAGTGCCGATGTCGGCCACGTTCCCGGCGACGGTCTCAATGGCCGCCAGCTTGGCCAGTTGGGCCGCGACGAACTCGGAGTAGGCCGTGGCCAGGAACCAGGAGCCCATCATGACACCGACCACGCTGGGCACCGCCAGCTTGGTGACGGCAGACAGCCCGACCGGGGACAGGCACAGCTCGCCGGTGGTGTGCAGCAGGTAGGCCAGTACCATCCAGTAGCCGGCGACCCGGCCGGCGTCGTCGGGGCTGGCGGCGCCGATCACGAGTGCGCCAAACCCCAGACCGGCCTGGGCGATGCCGAGGGCGAATTTCATCGGCGTGGAGGGCTCCCTGCCGCGCCGGCCCAATGCGGTCCACAGCCAGGCAAACAGCGGCGCGAACAGGAAGATAAAAAAGGCGTTCATGGCGCCAAACTGCGAGGCGGTGAGTTCAAAGCCGAGGATGTTGCGATCCATCACGCGATCCGCGAACAGGGTCATGGAGGCGGCGCTCTGCTCAAACAGTGCCCAGAATACGACGGTGGACATGGTGAGCAGCACCAGCACGATCATCCGGTTGCGCTCCACCGCGTCGCATTTCACGACGATAAACCAGCCCAGGCCAAGCAGCACGACTACGGCCATCAGGTTGAGCAGGTTACCCACCGCGCCGTGGAACTGCAGCATCTGCCAGGCCGCACCCACACCCAGCAGGCCGCACAGGTAGATGGTGAGTTCCCGGCTGATGCCGAGGCGGGTTTTCCGGCACAGTGCGGCCGGGTCCCGGGGCTCGGCCTGGCCGTGCAGGTGGCGCTGCCCCGCCAGGAAGGTGGCCAGACCCGCCAGCATACCGATACCGGCGACGCCAAAGCCATAGCGCCAGCCGAAGGTTTCGCCCAGGTAGCCGCACAGCAGGGTGGCGCTGAAGGCGCCCAGGTTGATGCCCATATAGAAGATGGTAAAGCCTGCGTCCCGGCGAGGGTCATCCTGCGTGTAGAGCCGGCCGACGATGGTGGAAATATTGGGTTTGAGAAAGCCCACGCCGATCACGATCAGCGCCATCGACAGGTAAAACACCTGCAGGGCGCCGTCATCGCGCAGGATCCGGCCACCCTCGCTGCGGGCCTGCTCGCCTTCGAAGGCCATGCCCAGGTGCCCCAGCACCAGCAGGCAGCCGCCGAAAACCACCGCCTTGCGCATACCCAGGTAGCGGTCCGCCAGCAGGCCGCCGATCACTGGCATCGCATAGACCAGCGCGGCATAGCTGCCCAGCACTTCCAGGCCATTGCTGTCCGTGAACAAATGGTACTTGGTGAGGTACAGCAAGAGCAGGTATTTCATGCCGTAGAAGGAAAAACGCTCCCACAGTTCGGTGGTGAAACACACCAGCAGGCCACGGGGATGCCCGAAAAACCCGGTGTCGGCTGCCGGGTTGAAGGGGGAAGTGCTGGCTGTTGCCATATTATTGTGCTGCCGTTCAAACGGCCCTGTCGGGAAAGTCAGCGGGACATTATAGGGACTTAGCACGGCAGAGGGCACGTGTTGCCGATAATTTGTTGCCGGGCCCTGCGTGTCGGGAACAGCGTTGCCGGAAACGGCCTGTCAGGTCGTGTTGTTCCGGGGAATGTGCGCGCCGGTCGTTATTGCATCGCCCAGGGACTGGCCCTCGCGGTGCCTGCGGGGTATCCTTGCGCGCTTTCAACCGGAGCTCTGGCACTGTGCCACAGGGAATCAGCCACTTTCCAACGATAAGATGTCCTGGCGTCGCGGCTTTCCTCGGCCTGTCGCTGCTGTTGCTGTCGGGCTGTGGCGACCCGCCCTGGAACAACCCCAATCCGCAGTACGACGACGATTTCATCACTTACCAGTCGGTGATGAGCCCGCTGCCGCCCAAGCACCTCGATCCCGCCACGTCCTATGCCTCCGATGAAAGCCTGTTCATCGACCAGATTTACGAACCGCCCATGGGCTACCATTTCCTCAAGCGTCCCTATGAACTGTTGCCGCTGGCTGTGGAGTCGTATCCGCAACTGAGTTTCCTGGATGCCGACGGCAATGAAGTCGATGAAGATGACGAGGCCCTGGCGTTCTCGCGCTATACGCTGAGGGTGCGCGCGGACGAGCGTTACCAGCCGCACCCGGCTTTTGCCCTGGACGGGGAGGGCAGGCCCCTGTACCTGTTTGCCACCGCCGCCGAGGGCGCGCGCTATCAGCAGATACCCGATTTTCCCGAGACCGGCAGCCGGCCGGTACTCGCCAACGACTTCGTCTACGCCATCAAGCGCCTGGCTGATCCGCAGATCGCCTCACCCATGCTGGGTTTTATGGCCCACTACATCGTCGGCATGTCCGAGTTTTCAGAGCAGGTGGGCGCGATTCCCCGTACCGGCTGGCTCGACCTTGACGATTACCCGATGGCCGGGCTCCGGGTGCTGGACGATCGCACCTTCTCAATCACCATCAGGGGCCGCTATCCCCAGTTCGTGTACTGGCTGGCGATGCACTTCTTTTCACCGATCGCCCCGGAAGTGGACCGCTTCTACCACAACCCGGGGTTTGCCGAGCGCAACCTCACCCTGGACTGGTGGCCTGTGGGTGCCGGCCCGTTCATGATGGTGAAGAACGATCCCAACAGTGAGATCGTGCTGGAGCGCAATCCCAATTTCCGCCAGGCTTTTTATCCCGCCGAGGGCGAGCCCGGTGACCGGGAGGCAGGGTTGCTGGAGGATGCGGGCAAGCAGCTGCCCTTTGTCGACCGGGCTGTATACCGCCTTGAAAAGGAAGTGCTGCCGCTGTGGACCAAGTTCCTGCAGGGCTACTACGACCGCTCCGGTGAGGTGCACGGCAATACCAACGGCGTCTACGACCAGGCCTTCGTGGTGGGGCCGGACGGGGTGGAGATGTCGGAAGAACTGGAAGACCACGATATCACCATGGATCCCGATGTGAAGCCGGCGATCTACTACTACGGCTTCAATATGCGCGACCCTGTGGTGGGGGGGTACACCGAGGACAAGCGCAAGTTGCGCCAGGCGCTGCAGATCGCTTTCAATACCGAGGAATACCTCAATATTTTTTACAAGGGCAACGGCATCGCCGCGCACACGCCGATTCCCCCGGGCATACCGGGTTACCTGGAGGGCGAGGCCGGCATCAATCCCTACGTCTACGACTGGGTGGACGGTGAACCCCGGCGCAAGTCGCTGGATGAAGCCCGCAAGTTGCTGGCAGAGGCGGGCTATCCCAATGGCCGCGATGCGCGCACCGGCGAGCCGCTCAAGATTTTTATCGACGTGCAATCCCAGGCCATCAGCAATACCATGATGAACTGGATGGACCGGGCGTTCGGCGAGATCGGTGTGCAGGTGGAATACCGGCCGGCAGATTGGAACCGCACCCGGGAAAAACTGCTGACCGGCAATACCCAGATCTATTCCCACGGCTGGCTCGCGGACTACCCGGACCCGGAAAACTTCCTGTTCCTGCTGTACGGCCCCGAGAGCCCGCTGGTGTGCAATTGTGACGGCGCCAATAACTCGAATTACGCCAGCGAGGTCTACGACGAGGCCTTTCGCAAGATCCGTATCCTGCCGCCGGGGCCCGAGCGCGACGAACTGGTGGCGCAGGCGGTGGAGCAGTACCGCAATGACGCGGTCTGGTTGTTCGCCTACTACCCCAAGGATATCTACCTGAACAACAGCTGGGTTCGCAACAACAAGCGCCACGGCGTCTCCAAGGCCACGCTCATGTACACGCGGGTGGATGCACAGGAGCGGGCGCGCAAGCAGGTGCAGTGGAACCAGCCTGTCACCTGGCCGCTGTACGCCGGCGCGCTGTTGCTGGTCAGCCTGTTGCTGCCCGGCGTCGTCGCCTACCGCCGCCGCCAGAAAGCCACCGCCCGCCGGGCCCGGAGCGACTGATGCTTGCCTATATTATTCGCCGGCTGCTGTACGCCATTCCCATCCTGATCGGTGTCAACCTGCTGACCTTTGCCCTGTTTTTCGTGGTGAATTCACCGGACGACATGGCGGCTTCCCAACTGGGCGCGAAGTACGTGACGCCGGAGGCGATCGCCAACTGGAAGAGCAAGAACGGCTATGACAAGCCGCTGTTCGTCAACGACGATGCCAGCGGTATCGGGGCGGTGACCGACACCATCTTCTTTACCAAGTCGGTCAAGCTGTTCGCCTTTGATTTTGGCCGCTCCGAGAGCGGTCGCGATATCACCACCGATGTCTCCACCCGCATGTGGCCCAGCCTGGCGGTGGCCCTGCCCAGTTTCGCGCTGGGGATCTGGGTGAATATTTGCGTCGCGCTCATGGTGGTGATGTTTCGCGGCACCGCGCTCGATCGCTGGGCGGTGTTCGTGTTCGTATCACTGATGTCCATCTCCTACCTGTTTTATATCATCGGTGGCCAGTACCTGGTGGCCAAGCAGTGGATGCTGGTGCCGATCTCGGGCTTTGATCCCGACTTCCAGCCATGGAAATTCCTGCTGCTGCCGGTGCTGGTGAGTGTGGTGTCGGGCATCGGTTCCGGCGCGCGCTGGTACCGCACCCTGTTCCTGGAGGAGGCGGGCCAGGATTATGTGCGCACGGCCCGGGCCAAGGGCGCCAGTGAAATCAGCATCCTTTTCCACCACATCCTGCCCAACGCCCTTATTCCCATCCTCACCGGTATCGTGGTGCTGATACCCTCGCTGTTCATGGGCAGCCTGCTGATCGAGTCCTTCTTCGGTATCCCGGGGCTGGGCAGTTATATGCTGGACGCGATCCGGGGCCAGGATTTCGCCATCGTGCGCACCATGGTTTTCATCGGCTCGATTCTCTACATCATCGGCCTGATTCTGACTGACATTTCCTACACGTGGGCCGACCCCAGGGTGCGACTCAGCTGATGGGCGAGTTCGGGATAAAACCGGTCCTGCTGTGGTCCGACGCGCTGGTGTTCATGTTGGTCATCGTGCTCACCACGTTTTTCTACCGCCTGCGCAACGACCCGCAAACGCGGGAGCGCTGGGGGCAGGTGTTCAGCTCGCGCCTGGGTATGATCACCTTCACGGTCATCATGGTTTACGTCGGTATCGCGCTGCTGGACTCGCTGCATTTTCGCCGCGCGCTGCCCCACCCCGAGGGGGTGGACACCACCGAGGTGTTTTACGACAACAAGGTGACCAGCGTACTGGATATCATGCTCGATGGCATGGGCGATCGCTTCGAGCGCACCTACTCGGCCCCGTTCGCGTTGAAATCCTTTGAAAAGAGCAATATGAAGGACGAGCAGGGCAACGAGGTGCGCGACTTCGAGTGGCTGGAGCACGCCGGGCAACACCTGGCCAGCCCCGCCGACAAGTGGCCCGACCTGCTGCGCCTGAGCGCCATCGCCCTGGCCTGGGGGTTGCTGGCCTCGGCGGTATTGGTGGGTGCACAGTGGTCCTGGCTGCGCGGCAGCATTTATCCCTGGTACGCCTCCTGGGCGGTGCAGGTCTTGATCACCTGCTTTATGGTCTGGCTGGTGTACATCAGCCGCTACTACCACGTGCTGGGCACGGACCAGGGCGGTACGGATGTGGCCTACCAGAGCATCAAGGGTATTCGCACCGGGGTCTTGCTGGGCACCCTGTCGACCCTGGTAATGCTGCCCATCGCCGTCACCCTGGGCGTATCGGCAGGCTATTTCAAGGGCTGGGTGGATGACGTGGTGCAGTACCTTTACACCACCCTCAGCTCCATTCCCGGCATCCTGCTGATCGCGGCCTCGGTGCTGCTGTTCCAGGTGTATATCGACCTCAACCCGGATTACTTCTCGGTGGGTATGGAAAAGGCCGACGCCCGTTTCATCGCCCTGTGTTTTATCCTGGGCCTGACCAGCTGGTCCAGCCTGTGCCGCCTGATCCGGGCCGAGACCCTCAAGATCAGCCAGCTGGGCTACGTGCAGGCGGCCCACGCCTTCGGCGTCAGCCACAGCCGCATCCTGGGGCGACATATCCTGCCCAACGTGGTGCATATCATCCTCATCACTTTCGTGCTGGATTTCAGCTCGCTGGTGCTGGCTGAGGCGGTGCTGTCCTACATCGGCGTCGGTATCGACCCGTCGATGGGCAGCTGGGGCAATATGATCAACGGCGCCCGCTCGGAGCTGTCGCGGGAGCCCGCGGTGTGGTGGACACTCACCGGCGCATTCTTCTTCATGTTCATACTGGTGCTCGCCGCCAACCTGTTCTCGGACCTGGTGCGCGATGCGTTTGACCCCCGCAGCAGCAGCGGGAGGTCACAGGCATGAGCCTGTCGGGTGATATCCGCATGCAGGTGCAGGACCTCAGGGTCGTGCTGGCCCAGACCGGTGAACAGATCCTCAAGGGCGTCAGCCTGGAGTTGCGGGCGGGGGAGATCTTCGCCCTGGTGGGGGAGTCCGGCAGCGGCAAATCGGTGACCTCGCTGGCCGCCATGCGCCTGTTGCCCGATGCGCTGCATATCACCCATGGCGCGGTGATGGTCGGCGACCGGGACCTGTTCGAGCTGCCCGAAGCGAAAATGCAGAGCGTGCGCGGCCGCCGGGTGGCGATGATTTTCCAGAACGCCATGAGTGCACTCAACCCGGTGCAGACCGTGGGGCGGCAGGTGGCGGAGACCCTGCGCCTGCACACCCCGTTGCGCGGCGAGGGCCTGCGCCAGCGCGTGGTGCAGCTGTTTGCGGAAGTGGGAATACCCGACCCCGACAGCCGTTTTGGTTTTTACCCACACCAGTTATCCGGCGGCCAGCAGCAGCGCGTCATGATCGCCATGGCGCTGGCCTGCGAACCCGATATCCTGATCGCCGACGAGCCCACCACCGCGCTGGACGTCACCATCCAGGAGCAGGTGCTGCAGCTGATTCGCGAACTGACCCACTCGCGCCAGCTGGCGGTGCTGCTGATTACCCACGATATGGGCGTGGTCCGCAATACCGCCGACGAGGTGGCGGTGATGTACCGCGGCGAGATTATCGAGCGGGCGCCGGTGGATGAGTTTTTCCACAACCCGAAAGAAGCCTACAGTCGCCGCCTGATAGACGCGTTGCCGGATCTTACCCATTTCCAGAGCCTGGCGGTGGAGGAGCCGCTGCTGCAGCTGGAAGAGGTGAAGGTGTATTTCCCCATCCGCAGGGGCGTGTTGCAGCGCGTGGTGGATTACACCCGGGCGGTGGACGGCGTGTCGCTGGCTATAGGCCGCGGCGAAACCTACGCACTGGTGGGGGAGTCGGGCAGTGGCAAGTCCACCCTGGGGCGGGCCATCCTCAACCTGGAGGCCATCAGCGACGGCACTATCCGCTTTAAGGGCGATGCGATAGGCTCGCTGGCGCGGCGCGAAATGCTGCCCTACCGCAAGCTGATCCAGGTGATATTCCAGAACCCGTTTTCCTCCATGAACCCGCGGATGACGGTGGGTGAAATTATCGCCGAGGGCATGGTCAGCCTGGGCATGGGACTGTCGTCCCGGCAGCGGGAGGAGCGTATCGGCCTGTTGCTGGACCGGGTCCAGCTGCGGCGTGAATACCGCGACCGCTATCCCCACGAATTCTCCGGTGGCCAGCTGCAGCGCATCGCCATTGCCCGGGCGTTGGCGGTGGAGCCGGAACTGATTATCTGCGATGAGCCCACCAGCGCCCTCGACGTGTCCATCCGCGCCGAGGTGCTGGGCCTGTTGCAGGAGCTGCAACGCGAGTTCGGCGTGTCCTACCTGTTTATCACCCACGACCTGTCGATCGTGCCCAGCCTGGCCCACCATGTCGGGGTGATGCAGGCGGGTAAACTGGTGGAGCAAGGTAGTGCCGAGCAGATACTGACCGCGCCACGCCACCCCTATACCCGGGCGCTGCTGGCGTCTGTGCCGCGGGTTGACCCGGCCTAGCCAGCGGTTATTCTGGGCGCGACAAAGCAAACACACATGGCCCGTGCGGGTGATAGCGAATTCAACTACTGCGGTAACACAACGGAGAGTGTCCCCATGAATGGTGCAGAAAGTCTGCTCAATACCCTGATCAACAACGGCGTCGAAGTGTGCTTTACCAACCCCGGCACCTCCGAGATGCACTTTGTGGCGGCGCTGGATGAAGTGGAGGGTATGCGCTGCGTACTGTGCCTGTTCGAGGGGGTGCTCAGCGGCGCCGCGGACGGCTATGCCCGTATGGCGCGCAAACCGGCGTCCACCCTGTTGCACCTGGGCCCCGGCCTGGGTAACGCCCTGGCCAACACCCACAACGCCAGGAAAGGCCATGTGCCAGTAGTGAATATCGTCGGCGACCACGCCACCTATCACCTGGAGTACGATGCGCCGCTGACCTCGGATATCGAGGGCATTGCAGGCACCGTATCCCACTGGGTTTACACTTCGAAGGCCCCCGGCGATATTGCTCGGGACACGGCCGAGGCGGTGAGGCAGGCCGGGATCGGCCAGGTGGCGACCCTGATGCTGCCGGCGGACGTGTCCTGGGGCGACAATCCCAACGGGCCCGAGGCCGCGGTGGCGGTGGCGTCGCCCGCGGCCGTGCCCGCCGGGCGCGTGCAGGACGCACTGGCCATGCTCAAGTCCGGCCGCAAGTGTATGATCATGATAGGCGGTCGCGAGGTGGACGGGCAGCGCGGCCTGATGCTGAGCCGGATCGGCAAGGCCGCCGGCGTGCAGGTCTGCACCGAGGTATTTCCCGGTCGGGTGGCGCGTGGCGCCGGCACGGCAGTGATAGACCGCCTGCCCTACCTCGCGGAATTGGCTATCGATTACATGAAAGAGATCGAGTGCCTGATCCTGGTGGGCGCCCCGGCCCCGGTGTCGTTCTTCGCCTATCCCAACGTCCCCAGCGCCATAGCGCCTCCCGGCTGCCAGCAGTTCGTGCTGGCCGGCCCCAACGACGATATTGACCAGGCGCTGGAGGACCTGCTTGAGGGCCTGGACGCGGTGAACGCAGCGCCCGAGGTATATCCCCTGACCCTGCCCGATCTCGGTGTCGGCCCGCTGGATGTCAATAAGGTGGCCCAGGCGGTCGCGCATTTCCTGCCTGAAAACGCCGTGGTTGTGGACGAGTCCATCACCTCCAGCTTTGCGTTGATACCGGCCACCACCACAGCCCAGCCCCACGACTGGCTCAATCTTACCGGTGGCAGTATCGGCTGGGGCCTGCCCGCCTCTGTAGGCGCGGCGATAGCCTGCCCCGAGCGCAAGGTGGTATGCCTGGAGGGCGATGGCAGCGCGATGTACACCATCCAATCCCTGTGGACCATGGCCCGGGAAAACCTCGACATCGCCGTGGTGATATTCAACAACACCAAGTACAGCGTGCTGGAAATGGAGTTCGGCCGCACCGGCGCCCGCGGCGGCAAACCCGGCCCCAACGCCGCCAGCGTGCTCGCCATCGGCGGCCCGGACCTGGACTTCGTGGCCATCGCCACGGGTATGGGGGTGCAGGCGTCGCGGGCCACCACCGCCGAGGAATTCAACGAGCAGTTCGCGGCGGCGATCAAGGCACGGGGCCCGCGCCTGATAGACGCGATAGTACCTACGCTGTTTTGAGCGGGTGGCTATGCGGCGTTGCCGCGGTCATGGCGGCGCGCAGCGCCAGCGCCAACTGCGCCGGGTCGCGCAGCCGCTTGACCTGCTCGAACAGCAGGGCCGCCTGGGGAAAATACGCGCGCAGGTAAGCCAGCCACTGTTTCAACGGGTTGGGTGCGAAACGGGCGTCGTAGTGCGTCAGGTTCAGTTCAAAAAAACGCAGCAGCAACGGCAATACCTCCGGCCAGTGCAGGGGCTCCGGCGCGTTGCCGGTAACCGCCCCCGCCACCAGCCGCGGCAGGTCCGGCCGGCACAGTGCGCCGCGACCCAGCATCAGGTCCTGGCAGCCACTGGCCTGGCGGCAGCGCAGGGCATCCGCCGGGTTCCAGATCTCGCCGTTGGCAATGATGTTCAGCGACACGACTTCCCGTGCCCGGGCGATCTCCTCCCAGTACGCCGGCGGCCGGTAGCCGTTGCGCCTGGTGCGGGCATGCACGGTGATTTCCTGCACGCCCGCCGCCTCGATACCCCGCACGATATCCAGGAACAGGCTCTGGTCCTCGTAGCCCAGCCGGGTTTTGACTGTCACCGGGATATGCCCCGGCACAGAGGCGCGCACCGCGGCGGCAATGGCGTGCACACGTTGGGGTTCACGCAGGATGATGGAGCCTCCGTCCGAACGATTGACGTTTTTGGCGGGGCAGCCGAAGTTGAGGTCAATACCGGCGGCGCCCAGCTCCGCCGCGCGGGCCGCATTGTCTGCCAGCACGCCGGCCTGGCCGCCGAGCAGCTGAATATATACCGGCACGCCGAAGGTTGTGCAGCCGCCGTTGGCGAGCTCCGGGCACAGGCGTTGGAATACCCTTGACGGCAACAAACGTTCCGTGACCCTGACGAATTCGGTCACGCAGCGATCTATGCCACCCAGGGACGTGAGCAGCTCGCGCATGGTGTGGTCGATAACGCCCTCCATGGGGGCGAGCATCAGTTGCATGGTGTATGGCCTCGGCAAGGTGCGCATTATGGCATGCCGCGACGGCCCGGTCGGCATCTATCCGGCGAGCCGTCCCGGTCCGGCATGGCGCCCCTGTCTGTACTACCGTAAAATGAGCCGCGTGACGCCGGCAGCGAATGCCTGGCAGCGACAGGAGTAACGGCATGCAGGGCGATATTATCGCGCAGGGAGTGGAGTTGATGCTGTACGGCATGGGCACCGTGGTGGTGTTCCTGGGCCTGCTGGTACTGGCGACCTTCGGTATGTCGGGCCTGATCACGCGGTACTTTCCCGAACCGGAGCTGCCGCCGGTTACAGCGAGAGTGCGCAGCCCGGGTACAGCCGCCCCCGCGGAGCTCGATCCCGGTGTTGTGGCGGTGATCACCGCCGCGATTCACCAGCACCGCAATACCAATAACTGAACACCGGGGTCACGTACCCGTTTAGCGCAAGAGGCTGACCGTCATGGAGCAGAACAACCGCCCTCTGGGTATTACCGATGTGGTGCTGCGCGATGCGCACCAGTCACTGCTGGCCACCCGCATGCGGCTTGACGATATGCTCCCGATCGCCGCCAAACTGGACGAGGTGGGCTTCTGGTCGCTGGAAACCTGGGGTGGGGCGACTTTTGACGCCTGTATCCGCTACCTCGGGGAGGATCCCTGGGAGCGCATCCGCGAGCTGAAAAAGGCCATGCCGAACACTCCCCAGCAGATGCTGTTTCGGGGCCAGAATATCCTGGGCTACCGCCATTACGCCGATGACGTGGTGGCAAAATTTGTCGAGCGCGCCGCCGTCAACGGTGTCGATGTATTCCGTGTGTTCGACGCCATGAACGATATGCGCAACCTGGAGGTGGCGCTCAAAGCCGTCAAGGAAGTGGGTAAACACGCCCAGGGCACCATCTCCTACACCCTCAGCCCGGTGCACACCGTGGACACCTGGGTGGAGATGGGCAAGCGCATCGAGGACACCGGGGCTGACTCCATCGCCATCAAGGATATGGCCGGCCTGCTGCACCCGTACGTGGGGTATGAACTGGTCACCCGGCTCAAGGGCGCCTGCGCCATTCCCATTCACATGCAGTGCCATGCCACCACCGGGCTTTCCACCGCCACCATTCTCAAGTGCGTGGAGGCAGGGATAGACAATGTTGATACGTCCATCTCCTCCATGTCCATGACCTACGGCCATTCCCCGACCGAGGCGGTAGTGGCCATGCTGGCGGACACCGGGCGCCAGACCGGCCTGGATATCGTCAAGCTGGCGGAGATCGCCGCGTATTTTCGCGAGGTGCGCAAGAAATACGCGGCCTTCGAGGGCTCGCTGCGCGGCGTGGATGCCCGCATCCTGGTGGCGCAGGTGCCGGGTGGCATGCTGACCAATATGGAGAGCCAGCTCAAGGAGCAGGGCGCCGCCGAGAGGATGGACGAGGTGCTGGCGGAGATTCCGCGGGTGCGCGAGGACCTGGGGTTTATCCCGCTGGTCACGCCCACCTCGCAGATCGTCGGCACCCAGTCGGTGATCAATGTGCTGACCGGGGCGCGTTACAAGTCCATCACCCGGGAGACCGCCGGCGTGCTCAAGGGCGAGTACGGCGCCACCCCGGCACCGGTCAACGCCGAGCTGCAGCTGCGGGTGCTCGAGGGCAAGCCGGCGATCACCTGCCGCCCCGCGGACCTGCTGGAACCGGAGCTGGACAAACTCACCGAGGAGTTGCGCGCGCTGGCGCAGGAAAAATCGATCGCCCTCTCACCCGGGGAGGGCGCGATCGATGACGTGCTGACCTACGCCCTGTTTCCCCAGATTGGCTTGAATTTCCTGGAACACCGGGGCGATGCCTCGGCCTTTGAGCCGGCGCCGACGGCGGCTGCTGCGGCGGAGGCGCCGGCGCTTGCGACAGCGCCCGCTCCGGCGGCGACGGCCGGCGGCAGTGCCGGCGTCTACACCGTGAAGGTCAATGGCCAGAGTTATGTGGTTGAGGTGGCGGCTGGTGGTGACGTGTCCGGGATAAGCCCGGTGCCTGCCGCAGCGTCGACTGCGCAGGCCACCGCTGCGCCTGTGCCAGCGGCTCACCCGCTGGCTGCCCCATTGGCGGGCAATATATTCCACGTCAACGTGATCGTCGGTGACGAGGTGGAAGCGGGTGACGTTATTGTCGTGCTCGAGGCGATGAAGATGGAGACCGAGGTGCGGGCCCAGCGCGCCGGCACCGTGGCCGAGGTGATGGTGAAGGTGGGCGACAAGGTCGCGGTCGGCGATCCGCTGATCAGCGTGGCGTAGGGTCCGATGCAAAACTTTCTTCGCCTGTGGGACTCCTCGGGCCTGGCCCAGATCCATGCCGGGCAGGTCTTTATGATCGCTATCGGCCTGTTGCTGTTGTTCCTGGCCATTCGCAAGGGCTTCGAGCCGTTATTGCTGGTGCCCATCGGTTTTGGCGGCATTCTCGCCAATATACCCGGGGCGGGCATGGCCTGGTCCGCGGTGGAAAACGCCGTCTACGCCGGCGACCCGGTGCTGCTGGCCGAAATTGCCCGCGCGCTGGGCGTGAGCCTGGTGGCCGATCACAAGGAGTTGCTGGCCGCCTACCATGCCGCTGCGGCACCCCTGCAACTGGCGGTGGAGCAACTGGCTGAGCACGCCAGTTTCAGCAATGGCATGCTCTACAACTTTTACACCGTGGCCATCGCCAGCGGCGTCGCCCCCCTGGTGATTTTTATGGGGGTGGGCGCCATGACTGATTTCGGCCCCCTGCTGGCAAACCCCAAAACCCTGTTCCTGGGCGCCGCCGCGCAGTTCGGCATATTCGCCACCGTGTTGGGCGCGGTGGCCCTGAGCAGTATCGGGCTGATGGATTTCAGCATCAGCGATGCCGCCGCCATCGGTATTATCGGCGGTGCCGACGGCCCTACCGCCATCTATGTCGCCAGCATGCTGGCGCCGGATCTGCTGGGTGCCATCGCCGTGGCGGCCTATTCCTATATGGCGTTGGTGCCGTTGATCCAGCCACCGATCATGCGGGCTCTCACCACCGAGGCGGAGCGCAGGATCGTGATGGTGCAGCTGCGCCAGGTGTCACGGCGCGAGAAAATTGTATTCCCGCTGGTACTGTTGATCCTGGTGGCTTTGCTGCTGCCCGCCGCCGCACCCCTGCTGGGCATGTTCTGCTTCGGCAACCTGATGAAAGAGTGCGGGGTGGTGGAGCGCCTGAGTTTTACCGCGCAGAATGCCCTGATTAATATCACCACCATATTTCTCGGCCTGTCGGTGGGTTCCAAGCTGGTGGCGGACAAGTTTCTCGACATCAACACCCTGGGCATCCTCGGCCTGGGTATCATTGCCTTTGCCATCGGCACCGCCTCGGGCGTGCTGATCGCCAAGCTGATGAACCGCCTGGGTGGCACGCCGGTCAATCCGCTGATCGGCTCCGCCGGGGTCTCGGCGGTACCCATGGCTGCGCGGGTGAGTAATAAGCTGGGGCTGGAGGCCGACCCGCACAATTTCCTGTTGATGCACGCCATGGGGCCCAATGTGGCCGGGGTCATCGGCTCGGCAGTGGCGGCCGGGGTGATGATCAGCCTGGTGGCACGCTGACCGCTTTGGGTCGTCAGTATTCCATTTCAATTGCGGTAATATTGCCCGCACTCAGCGGTTGAGTCGACTCCGCGCGGCGCTAAGCTGGTAACGAAACCGGCGTGTTGACGTCAAACGTTGTAGTCGGGCGCCGCTGCAGGGCGTTCATTTACTACCCAGGAGACACATATGAACAAGTCCATGCTCACAGGCACCGTACTTGGTATCGCCGTGGCGACGACGGTGGGTGCCATCGCCGGCTACCGGATGCTGTCAGGCCCGGAATTCGCCGAGGTGCTGGCGGTAACGCCGGTGACGGAAAGCGTGAAGACTCCGCGTGAGGAATGCAAGGATGTGGCGGTTACCCGCAAGCAACCGGTCAAGGATCAGCACAAGATCACCGGCAGCGTGCTGGGCGCCGTGGCCGGCGGCCTGGCGGGCGATGCCATTGGCGGCGGCGGCAAGAATACCGGCGCCAAGATCGCGGGCGCCGTGGTCGGCGGTATAGCCGGCAACAAGGTCCAGGGCCATATGCAGGAAAATGACACCTACCAGACTACCGAACGTCGCTGTAATACAGTAACGGACGTGAGCGAGCGCACCGCGGGGTATGACGTGCAGTATCGCCTCGGGGACGAATCCGGCACGGTGCGCATGGATTATGATCCCGGCTCAGTCATCCCCGTGAAGGATGGACAGCTGGTGCTGTCCCGGGCGGCTGCCGCAGCGCAGCCGGCAGCCGAATCCAGGTAAGCCCTGGTGCGAAGGTGACTGCCGGCGAAAATTTCGCAGCGGGCAGTCCGCTGTCCGCTGTTGTCCCGGTTAATCCCGCCTATTTGCCTTCCCCGGGGCAGCGTTGTTATTTCGGGAACATCAGTCGTACCTGGGCCCTGATTTGCCAGTCAGCCCCGTACTCGGGTTTTTCCACGTTGTAGTAGGCTTGCAAGGTCGAATTGACCGGCAGTTTGCCGAAGTGGAAGATCTTGCCAATACCACCCCCCCCACCGGCACTGTCCAGATATCTCCGCTCTCCTCGGCTTTCCAGTTCGCCGTCAGGATGGGTGAACTCGTCAGGTACAAGCCGCCCTTGAAGTTGTAATTGGGGAAGGGCTGGAGCAGGCCATTATTGTAGGTCCCGCCCTGTTTGCCATCGGTGGTCGACCAGATGTTATTCGCCAGCAAGCCGAAGACCCAGGGGCTTGCGTGGTCCAGGTGCAACAGAGCCGCAGACGGTCCCAGGCCCCAGTTCTGGTTGCCCAGCTCGCTGTTGTTGTGGGTTGGCAGTTGCGCTACCGGCCCGGCCCCGATAATCCACTTGCCCGGGTTGGCGGGGGTGAGGAATGCGGTGAAAACCGTGTCGCCTATGCCCTGCTGGCTGCTGACATCGGGTGCTCACAGCAGCGCAGCGGCCAGCGGCATTATATCAACGTGCCTGGCTGACCATGGGCTCGGCGTCAAAACTGCTGCCCAGTGCCAGGTAGAGCCCGGCCCGGTTGGCGAGCAGGCCGTAGCGCAGGGTGATGGCATCGGCCCGGCTGGCCAGCTCGCGGGTCTGCAACTGCAGTACCGTCTGCATATCGGATGCGCCGGCCCGGTAGCGGTCGTTGGCGAGTTGCACGGCCGTCTGCAGGGAGCCCACGCCGCGCTCGACGTACACCAGGCTCTGGTCCAGGTAGTACTCATTGCCAAGGGCCGTCTCGACTTCGTTGAAGGCGTTCAGCACCACGCTGCCATAGTTGGCCACGGCCACCTGCTCCTGGGCATCCCCGATGGCGATTTGCGCGACCTGGGCGCCGCCCTCGTAGATCGGAATCTGCATGCCGATGGCGCCGTGGCCCAGCCAGGGGTTCAGATCCAGCAAAGACACCACGTTATCGCTGAAGCGCCCGACTTCCAGTTGGAGGGAAAAATCCGGCAGTAACGCCAGGCGATCAGCTTCCAGGCCGCGAAAGGCCGCGCGCACCTGTTGCTCGGCAGCCAGCACATCGGGGCGTCGCCCCAGCAGGTCCAGGGGCGCCGATCCGTTGACTGCCGGTGGCAGTGCACTGGATTGCAGGGCCACCGCGATTTCCGCCGCCGGGTAGCGCCCCAGCAGCAGCTCGATATTCCGCCTGGCGATGGCCAGGTTGTTGCGTGCCTCCTGCAATGCGGCCTGGGAGGCATCGAGCGCGGCCTGCGCCTGGATAACATCGAATTGCGACACTTTGCCGGCCTTGTTCCGCACCTCGCTCACATGCACCAGTTGCGTGTAGATCGCCGTTGACTGCTCGGCCAGGGTCTGCAACAGCGTTGCCTGTACCGCGGCGAACCAGCTCTTGGCAGTGGTCGCCGCCAGTGACTGGCGCGCGTAGGCGTAATCCAGCGCGGCCGCTGCGTAGTTGGCCTCGGCCTGGCTCTTTTGCGCCCGTAACCGGCCCCATATGTCCAGCTCCCAGGACAGGACCATATTGACCTGGTGGGCGCTGTTGGTATGGTCCTCGTCGTAATCGCGGGTCTTGGTTTCACCGGCCTGGCCGCCAATCTGTGGCAACATCTGCGCGTTGGCCAGGTTGATACTCTGGGCCACCACCAACACCCTGCCGGCGGACTGGCGCAGGTCCGGGTTGTTGGCCAGGGCCTCGGCAACGATCTGTGTCAGCTGCGGGTCGTTAAAACTGGCCAGCCAGTTGTTGCCGACCTCGCCGGCCAGGCTGTCAGCTTGCTGCCAGGCGTCGGGAATCTGCGTGGTTGGCAGGGCGCGCGCCAGTACCTCGGAGCGCTCAGGCGGGGTGCTCAGGGCGCAACCGTGCAGCCAGAGGCCCGCCAGCGCCAGGCCGAACCAGCGAGTGGGCCCGATGGCACTGCTGCGGCGTCTGACCTTACCTGCATTCATTCCGCCGGTTCCCGTGCTAGATGTTGAGCGGATACAGCCAATTACCCCAGGAGCGGGTGCGAATGGCGATCCGCCTCAGATAGGCAAAGCTGGTGTTTTCCGTGTAGATGGCTGCTGTGCCCTGGCCACCGATGGGGAAGCGTGTCTGGTCCGGCTCATCGAACAGGATTTTCACCGCGAACTGTCCCTGTGGTGCCTCCGGGGGCGGCGGCATGTACACGTCCATCTGGGCGCTGGGGAGGAACTGGCCCTTGCCACTGCCGTGCCAGATATCCTGGACCCTGGCCTTGAATATCTGGCCCGGGTAGAGGTCCAGTGCTACCTCGACTTCCTGCCCGACCTTCACGTACTTGAGGTTTTCCTGGAAATAGGTTGCCAACAGGTAGCGATTGTCATCGCAGATGAAGGCGGCGATGGCGCCGAAGCGCACGATACCGGCCACCATTCCCGGCCGGACCTGCAGATTCATGATCCGGCCGTCTTCCGGGGCGACGATGGTGGTGTTATCCAGGTAATACAGCGCTTGGTCCAGTTTGGCCTGGGCCTCGGCGACGGAAGTGTTAACCCCGTCGATCCGGGAATCGTACTTGGCCCGGGCGGCGACCAGTTCAGCTTCGGCTTCGCGCAGTGTCGCCAGCCCGACTTTCGCCTGGGCGTTGGCGCGCTCTGATTCCTCCACCGATCCCGCCCCCTGGCCAGCCAGTCCCGACGCCAGTTGCTCCCCGTAGCGATCGTAGTCGAGTTGCGCCTGGGCCTTGGCGATTTTCTGCTCGGCTACCAGCACGTCCGCCTTGAGCACCTCCACGTTCTGTTTGGCTCTGGCGAGCAGGGCCTGCATTTGCCGGACCTGGTACTCGTAGGGTCGGCGATCAAAGCGAATCAGCGGATCGCCTTTTTTTACCGGTTGGTTTTGTTCGACCAGTACTTCAGTAACCAGGGTGGGTTCCGGCAGGCGCGGCACCAGCTGGATGGTGTACTGCACAATCGTGGCCGTGCTGCTGCTGGGTGTCATGAAGCGCAGCCCCACCATGAAAATCAGCAGCAGGTGGATGCCGACATACAGCGATACCACGGCCCAGGGGATGGAAAACTTGAGCCACCTGAATTTGAAGAACACCACCCAGATAATCAGGGAATAAATGACACAAATCAGCAATCCAGCTGCCATGGGGATGTCCTTTCCGGGTTACTCGGCGGGTTTCGGGTCGGGCGCCGTCACCGGCTCTTCACCACGCAGGCGCGCGATTTCCCTGGCGATGCTTTCGCGCTCCTCCTGTGGAAAGCGGCGGATATCGATAATGTCCGTTGGCTTGAACGCCCAGATGAAGGCCTGAATCCAGGGCACCACGGCGAGGAAACCGGCCCAGCCCATCATTTTCACCGCTTCCGCATCCGGGTGATTGCGGGAGATCGCAATCTTTCCCGGCAGGCCGGCGATGATAACCAGCACTGTGACCGCCGCGGTCACCAGTATCGCCAGCGTGAGCAGAGTCAGGTAATCCCAAAGGTCTGGTTCGAAACCGAGCATATGACGTGTCTCCTGCCGGACTGCGTTGCGAGCTATCATATACCATTGGGTAGTTCGGTTGAACAAAACGGGGCCTCTATCCACAGGGGCTCCAGTCGGGTGGTATCCAGCTGGTAAACTGGGTCAGGCTTCGGCCCGGCGTCGACGCAGCGCTATTTTCCCAGTGCCCTTTGGTAGGCTGCCACCGCGTTGGCCAGACCCATGCGGATGGCGTCCACGGTCAGCGCGTGACCGATGGAGACTTCCAGCAGGCCCGGCACGGTGGCAAAGCGTGGCAGGTTGAGCAGGTTGAGGTCGTGGCCGGCATTCAGCCCAAGGCCTTCTTCAGCTGCGGTTTCGGCGGCCAAGACAAACTGTCGGAATACCGCCTCGATCATATTATCTCCGGCGAACGCCCGCGCGTAACGTTCGGTGTACAGCTCGATGCGATCAGCGCCGACCTGGGCTGCCAGCCGAATCTGTTCCGGCTCCGGGTCCATGAACAGGCTGGTGCGTATGCCCAGCGCTTTCAGGTCCGCCACCAGCGGCGCCACCGTGTCGCCATCCCGCTTCAGATCGAAGCCGTGGTCGGAGGTGAGCTGGTCGTCGCCGTCGGGCACCAGGGTGCACTGGGCCGGGCGAATCTCCCTGACCAGTTCCATGAACCCCGGGTAGTCGCTGACGCCGGTGCGGTCGCTGCGCCGGGGGCCCGCCATGGGATTGCCCTCGATGTTGAATTCCACCGCCAGCATGGCGGCCAGTTCGAAGCAATCCTGCGCACGAATATGGCGCTGGTCCGGGCGCGGATGCACGGTAATGCCGTCGGCGCCCGCCGCGATGCACATGCGGGCGTGTTCGGTGACGCTGGGGTTGGTGGTGTCGCGCGAGTTGCGGATCAGGGCAATTTTGTTGAGATTGACGCTGAGCGCGATCATAGGGCCTTGGTGCGCACGATCTCGTTGATCACAATGGGCTGCAGCGGTACATCGGTAAATCCGGACACCCTTCCCGTGGGCGCCGTGGCGATGAAATCGACGATGTCCATTCCCAGGATCACCTCGCCGAACACCGTGTAGCCTTCCTGCCCCGGCGTCCAGTCCAGTTGCAGGTTGTTACGCTGGTTGATAAAAAATTGCGCGGTGGCTGAATCCGGGTCGCTGGTGCGGGCCATGGCGATGGTGCCGCGGGTATTGTGCACCCTGTTTCTGGATTCGTTGACCACCGGGTCGTTGGTGGCTTTTTCCGTCATCTCGGGCGTGAAGCCGCCGCCCTGTATCATGAAGTTGGGGATGACCCGGTGAAACACCGTGCCGTTGTAAAAGCCCGCGTCGACGTAGGCGAGAAAGTTGTCGACGGTGAGCGGGGCTTTGTCACGGAACAGGCGCAGGGTGATATCGCCCTCGCTGGTCTTGATCAACACCTGCGGATTGGGCAGGGGCGTCTCCTGGGCCAGTGCCAGCGGGGCCAGCATGATTGCAAAGCAAATGAACAGGTTCTTAAACACGGTGTCTCTCCTGGTTATGGCGGTGTCAGGCCCAGCTGGAACTTCTGCGCCGCTTGGGCCACAGGCGCGGCACCACCAGCGTGATGATGACGCCCAGTAATACCGCGAGGGCGCCATTGAGGAAATCCTCGTTGTCGACCTTGTCCCGCAGGCGCTGGTTCTCGGCTTCCAGCATATCCAGTTTTGAACGCAGTTGCTCCGAGTCCAGTACCAGGCGACGGTTGTCCTCATCCAGTTGCAGGGCGTTACCCGATACCTGCTTGAGCTGCGTCAGCTCTTCCCCGAGCGTATCCAGTTGCAGCCCGCTCTCCGCCACCTGGCCCAGCAACTCATCGCGTTCAGCTTTCAGGGCTTCGAGCTCCTGTTGCACCGCCGCGGTCAGGCCGCCGGCCTGGTTGGCCTTCTCCAGTAACTCGGTCAGGCGGTCCCTGGCGGGCTCCTCGCTCATCACGTACTGGGTCGCGATCCAGCCGCTGTCGCCGCCCTCGGTGGTGACCTCCATCCACTTGTTGTCGTCCGACTGGCGTGAAACGGTAAGGCGGGTACCCGAAGGCAGGCCGCGCTGGACGATGGGGAATTCATTTCCCGCCCCGCCGCGCAGCGGCACATACTGTCGGTCGCTGATATAGCGGACGTCCTGGGCGTGGGCCGCGGCTGCAAGCAACCCGGCGAGTAGCAAAAATGGCAATGCGAGTCGCACAATAGTGTCCTTAAATCCTGGTCTTGTTAACACCGGGCCGCCACGGCCCGAAAAGAGGGCGCTAGTGTAACCCCGATTGCCGCCCAGTTTAAACTCAGGGCAGCACCAGCTTGTAGGGCTTGACGATTACCCGGTGAAAAACGCCTGCATCCACGTAGGGGTCCGAGTCCGCCCAGGCGGTCGCGCGCTCCAGGCTCTCGAACTCGGCGATGATAAGGCTGCCGGTAAAACCCGCCTCTCCCGGATCTGCGGTGTCCAGGGCCGGATGGGGCCCCGCCGCCAGCAGCCGGCCCTGGTCGACCAGTTCCTGCAGCCGGGCGAGATGGGCCGGACGGGCGTCCTGGCGCATGGGGAGGCTGTTGGCCACGTCCTCACAGAGGATTGCGTAGTACATATTTATTCCCTGACTCTCTGAAATAGTTTGATAATTGTAGTCGTTTCCCGGCATCCGGGCCGGTGCTCTCAAGCGCGGGGCAGCGCATGCCCACTCTAACAAAAAAAGACCCGGCGTATAGCCGGGCCCCGCGCTGGCCTGATGTGCCTGGGCCGTTCAGGCCGACCTACTATTACGCCTTGCGGGTTGTTTTCGGGTGCTTGCGCCCCGGGTAGCAGGTGCGGCAGATCTCGCAGTGGCGGCCGTCGCAGCCACGGGCGGTACAGTACTGGCGCCCGTAAAAAATAATCTGCAGGTGCAGGCGGTTCCAGTGCTCCCGGGGAAACAAACGCTTCAGGTCTTTCTCCGTCTGCACCACATTCTTGCCACTGCTAAGACCCCAGCGCTGGGCCAGCCGGTGAATATGGGTGTCCACCGGGAATGCCGGCACCCCGAAGGCCTGTGACATCACCACGCTGGCGGTTTTGTGGCCGACACCGGGCAGGCGCTCCAGCGCCTCCATGTCGGCCGGCACCGCCCCGCCGTGCTCTTCCACGATCATCTCGCTCAGTCGCCTGATCGCCCGCGCCTTTTGCGGCGACAGCCCGCAGGGGCGGATGATGGCCTGGATCTGCTCCACCGGCACAGCCGCCATGGCCTGTGGCGTGTCCGCCAGGGCGAACAGGGCGGGGGTGACCTGGTTGACCCGCTCGTCCGTGCACTGGGCGCTGAGCAACACGGCCACCAGCAGGGTGAACGGATCGCTGTGATCCAGCGGGACGGGCGTATGCGGGTAGAGCGCCTGCAGGCGTTGCAGGATATAGGCGGCGCGCTCGGCTTTCAGCACAGCGTTGGCTTACAGGGTCGCCAGGCAGCGCACGATGCGGCGGGCCGCCTCCACGCACTGTTCCGGTTCGGCCACGAGGGCCAGGCGCAAATGGTTTGCCCCGGGATTTACGCCACGGACCTCCCGGGCGAGGAAGCTGCCGGGCAGGGCGATGACGTTTTCGCTGGCGTACAGGCGGCGTGCGAACTGGGTGTCGCTAGCCTCCAGCCGGGGCCAGAGGTAGAAGCCGGCATCCGGCGCGGCGACTGCCAGCTTGCCGTCGAACTCCGCCAGCACCGAGGCGAATTTTTGCCGGTACAACTGGCGGTTGGCGATCACGTGGGCTTCATCATTCCAGGCCGCGATACTGCCCAGTTGGTGGTGCAGGGGCATGGCGCAGCCGTGGTAGGTCCGGTAGAGCGCGAACGCCCGCAGAATGTCCGCATCGCCGGCGACAAAGCCGGAGCGCATGCCGGGCAGGTTGGAGCGCTTCGACAGGCTGTGGAACACCACGCAGTTGCGGTAGTCGCCATCGCCCATGGCGGCGCAGGCCTGCAGCAGCCCGGGCGGCGGCGCCGCCTCATCGAAATAAATCTCCGAGTAGCACTCGTCACCGGCGATGACGAAGTCGTACTCCCGCGCCAGGGCGATAAGTTGCTGCAGCTGCGCCAGCGACAGCACCGCGCCGGTGGGGTTGCCGGGACTGCACAGATAGAGCAACTGGCACTGCCGCCACTGCTGCTCGGAGACGCTGGCGAAATCGGGCAGCAGGCCGGAGTCCTGCGTGCAGTTGATAAAATGGGGGGTGGCCCCGGCCAGCAGGGCCGCGCCCTCGTAAATCTGGTAGAAGGGGTTCGGGCTCATCACCAGGGCATCGGGACCGGGGCTGACCACTGCCTGGGCGAAGGCGAACAGCGCTTCGCGGGTGCCGCTGACCGGTAGCACCTGGTGGTCGGGGTCGACTGCCGGCAGCTCGAACCGGCGTTGCAGCCAGCTCGCAATCGCCTGGCGCAGTTGCGGGATGCCGGCGGTGGTCGGGTAGTTGGACAGCCGGTCCAGGCTGGCCGCGATCTCGGCCAGGACGAAGGCCGGCGAGGCGTGCCGGGGCTCGCCGATGGACAGCGAGATGGGTGCCCTGCCCGCGGGCGGCACAATATCCGTAAACAACTGGCGCAGGCGTTCAAAAGGGTAGGGGTGCAATTGCTGCAGGTGCGGGTTCATGCGTACTCAGGCTCCAGCCTGGTCGTCCAGTTCGCGGCAGATCGCCTGCTGTATTTCCCGCGACAGGTCCGGGTCGGTAATGGGCTGCTGGGCGTCGTCGGTGATAAAGAATACGTCCTCCACCCGCTCACCCAGGGTCTGGATTTTCGCCGCCTGCAATTCGACACCATAGCGGACAAAAATCTTGCCGATACGCGCCAGCAGTCCCGGCCGGTCGGGCGAGGCCACTTCCAGTACCGACACGTGCTTGATGTCATCGACCGACATACTGGTTTCGGTGGGCAGGGAGAGTGACCGTACCCGTCTGGCAGTGCGCCGCTGCACGATCTGCGGTGCCCCGGGCTCGCCCTGTAGCGCCTGCGTGAGCTGCTGCTTGATGAATTTGAGCCGGGCGCCATCCTCGGAGATGGGCTGGCCGTCGGAGTCCAGCACGAAAAACGTGTCCAGGCTCATGCCGTTATTGGCATTGTAGATGCGGGCGTCGTGAATACTGAGATCCAGCTGCTCGAGCTCCGCGCAGATCAGGGAAAACAGTTGCACGTGGCTGCGGGCATGGATGAATATCTGGGTGGTGTTGGCGACGGTGGACTCGACGTTGTTGCGGATCAGCACCAGCGGCTTGTCGCGCTTGTGGTGGCCGGCAATGGCCTCGGTATGCCAGGCGATGTCCTCGGCCCGCTCCCGCAGGAAATAGTCCTCGCCGCGCTGCAGCCAAAGGGCGTCCAGTTCCTCCACGGTGAAACCCCGGTCCTCGAGGATGTCACTGGCGGCGCGGCGGCTGCGTTCCACCCATACCTGTTTGTCTACCGGGTTGTCCAGGCCGCGCTGCAGCGCCCGTCGGGTTTCGGTGTACAGCTGGCGCAGGAGGCTGCCACGCCAGGCGTTCCACAGGGTGGGGTTGGTGGCGTTGATATCCGCCACGGTAAGCGACAGCAGGTAGTCCAGGTGCTCCTGGTCGAGGACGTGTCCGGCAAATTGCTGGATGACCTCCGGGTCGGAAATATCCTTGCGCTGGGACACCGCCGACATGACCAGGTGATTGCGCACCAACCAGACCACCAGCTCGGTGTCGCGTTCGTCCAGGCCATGGTCGTGGCAGAAGCGCTCGGCATCCACCGCACCCAGCTCGGAGTGATCACCGCCGCGGCCCTTGCCGATATCGTGGTACAGGGCGGCGATATACAGCAGTTCCGGTTTGCGCAGCCGGCGCGCCACCCGGCTGGATACCGGAAAGCGGGAGTCGAACTCGGGCTCGCGGAAGCGCCGCGCGTTCTTGATCACTTCCAGTGTGTGCGCGTCTACCGTATACGTGTGAAACAGGTCGTGCTGCATCTGGCCGACGATGCGCCCGAATTCCGGCAGGTACTCGCCGAGTATGCCATAGCGCGCCATGCGGCGCAGTTGGCGGGACATCTTGTTGGGCGAGCGCAGGATTTCCAGGAAGGTGCTGCGGTTGTGCGGGTTGGCCCGAAAGGTATCGTCGATCAGGTGGCGATGATTGCGGATCAGGCGGATCGTCGGGGCCGCGATACCGTCGGACTCCTCCAGGTTGGCGCACAGCAGGAAGACCTCCAGCAAGGCTGAAGGCGTCGCGCTGAACACATCGTCATGGCGCGCCTCGACGTAACCGCTGCGCAGCTGGAAGCGTTCATTGATGACCTGGATTTTATCCTCGGTACCCGCCCGCAGGATGGCCTGGTCGAAATTCTGGATCAGCACCTCGTTGAGCTGCCCGAGGGAGAGGGCCCAGCGGTAGTAGGTCTGCATGAACTGCTCTACCGCCAGTCGCTTGCCGTCCTTGAAGCCCCACAGTTCCGCCAGGGTGCGCTGGTGGTCGAACAGCAGCCTGTCCTCCTCGCGATCAGTGATCATGTGCAGGGCGTAGCGCACCTGCCACATGAACTCGCGCCCGCGGTGGAGAATCTCCATCTCCTCACTGTCGAGGAAGGCGGAGGAGTTGATTTGCTCCAGCGACTCGACCCCGAAGTGGCGTTCGGCAAGCCAGCCGATGATCTGCAGGTCGCGCAGGCCGCCGGGGCAGCTCTTGACGTTGGGTTCGAGATTGTATTCGGTATCGGCGAACTTGGTGTGGCGGGCGCGCTGCTCCTCCAGCTTGGCACGGAAGAAATCAGCGCTGGGCCACATCTTGTCCGGCCCGGTCGCCTCCCGTACCCGCCGCATCAACTCGCCGGGGCCACGGATAGTCCTGGCCTCCATCAGGTTTGTCAGTACGGTAATATCTTCGCGGGCCTTGCGGGTGCATTCCGCCACTGTGCGCACGCTGTGCCCTATCACCAGGCCGATATCCCACAGCCTGGTGAGGAAAGCCTCCAACTGCCGCTCCCGTCCGTGGTCGCCGTCACCCAGCAGCAACAGAATGTCGATATCCGAGTGCGGGTGCAGTTCGCCGCGGCCGTAACCGCCCACTGCCACCAGGGAGAGTTCGGCGTCGCCCCAGTCCTCGCGGTCCCACAGGGCGCCCAGCAGGGTGTCCATGAAAGTGGCCCGCAGGCGGATGAGGTCGCCCGTTTTGGCGCCGCTGCGGAACTGGCCGTGCAGGTATTCGGTGGCCCCGGTAATGGCCTGTTTGCAACAATCGAGGATCCTGCCCTGGTCGAGCCGCTGGCTGAAGGCACGGGGATCGAACATCGCGAGCGGCAGCGCGCCGCTGTCATTGGCCATATTCAAACCGGCAGGGACTCGGAGCGGCGCCGGGTGAACACCTCGCAGCCGGTTTCAGTGACGCCCAGGGTGTGTTCCCACTGGGCCGACAGGCGGCCGTCCCGGGTGGTGACGGTCCAGCCGTCCTTCGGGTTCAGCCGGGTCTGGCGGCGCCCGGCATTGATCATCGGTTCGATGGTGAAGGTCATCCCGGGTTCCAGTACCAGGCCGCTGCCCTTGCGGCCGTAGTGCAGCACCTGCGGCTCCTCGTGAAATACCTTGCCGATACCGTGGCCGCAGTATTCGCGTACCACGGAGTAGTAGTTCTTCTCGGCGTGTTGCTGGATGATCGCGCCGATATCCCCCAGCGTGGTGCCGGGCCTGACGATTTCCAGGGCGAGGTACAGGCATTCCTGGGTCACCTGGATAAGCCGCTGGGCGTGGGGCGCCACATCGCCGACCTGTACCATGATGCTGGTGTCGCCGTGGTAGCCGTCCTTGATGACGGTTACATCGATATTGACGATATCGCCGTTTTTCAGCTTGCGGGTGTCCGAGGGAATGCCGTGGCAGACCACATCGTTGACGGAGGTGCAGATCGAACGCGGAAAGCCGTTGTAGTTGAGGGGTGCGGGGGTCGCCTGCTGGGCCCCGGTGATGTGGTCGTGGCAGATGCGGTCCAGTTCGCCGGTGGTGATCCCCACCTGGACCAGCGGCTCGATCATTTCCAGCACCTCGGCGGCCAGGCGCCCGGCAACGCGCATCTTCTCCATCTCTGTTGCGTTCTTGATCGATACAGCCATCTGTAACCTATTGAAAATTCATATAAAAGTGTGGATATTCCGAAGGTGCCCCCCAGCGGGGGAGGCATATTCTACCCCATTCGGCCGGCAAAGTGAGTAATGCCTGCCGGGTTTGCGCTCGCTACAGTCTTTAAACCCTTCGCCTGTTGTGGTATAAAGCGCGCCTCCGCGAGGGCTAGGGATGTTCAATACAGCCTCGTTCGCGCTGGGAAAAACGACGCACACATATCAGTACCTGCTCCAGGGTGCCGGCTTGTCTGGTTTGGTAGCGGGGGTATGTGGAGGATTAACCCAAACACAAGGTAGTAAATTTATGTCGCAAGTAAGTATGCGCGACCTGCTGCAGGCGGGCGCCCACTTCGGACACCAAACACGTTACTGGAATCCCAAGATGGACCAGTACATTTTCGGTGCCCGCAACAAGATCCACATCATCAACCTCGAGCACACTGTTCCGGCCTTCAATGAAGCGCTGGACCTGGTGAAGCGCCTGGCCGGCAACAAGAACAAGATCCTGTTCGTGGGCACCAAGCGCGCCGCGGGCAAGATCATCAAGGAGCAGGCAGAGCGTGCGGGCATGCCCTATGTCAGCCATCGCTGGTTGGGTGGCATGCTCACCAACTACAAGACTATCCGCGCCTCCATCAAGCGCCTGCGCGACCTCGAAACGCAGATGACCGACGGCACCTTCGCCCGGCTGACCAAGAAAGAGGCGCTGATGCGTACTCGCGATATGGAAAAGCTGGAGCGCAGCATCGGCGGTATCAAGAGCATGGGCGGCCTGCCTGATGCCCTGTTTGTGGTTGACGTGGACCACGAGCGTATTGCCATCACCGAGGCCAACAAACTGGGTATCCCGGTCATAGGGATCGTCGATACCAACAGCAACCCCGACGGGGTCGACTATGTTATCCCCGGCAACGACGACGCCATCCGCGCGATCAAGCTCTATGTGGCCGCAGTCGCAGACGCCTGCCTGCTTGGCAAGGTCGAGTCAGGCGAAGCTGTGGTGGCCAAGGACGAGTTCGTTGAAGAAGCGGCCAGGGCTGAGGACGACGTCCCCGCCGCCGCGGAGTAAGCGCTGTAATCTGCCCGCGGCCGGCGCAAGCGTCGGTGGCGGGACACATCTTGCCCCTGGTGGATAAACCGCCGGGGTTTTTATTTTTAAGCTCCGGGTTCCTGGAGTTTCAAGAGGAGAAATGACAATGTCCGCAGCACTGGTTAAGGAACTACGCGAGCGCACAGGCCTGGGCCTGTTGGAGTGCAAGAAAGCGCTGGCAGCCTGCGATGGTGATATCGAGCTGGCGATCGAGGAACTGCGCAAGTCAAGCGGCATGAAGGCCGCCAAGAAGGCGGGGCGCACCGCCGCCGATGGCGTGGTCGCTGCCCGCGTTGCCGATGACGGCAGCTACGCCGTGTTGGTCGAAGTGAACTCTGAAACCGACTTTGTCGCCCGCGATGCCGGCTTCCTCGCGTTTGTCGACAAGGTGCTGGACGCGGCGTTTACCGGCCGACAGACCGATGTTGCCGCCCTCATGGCGGGCGACCTGGAAGCCACGCGCGAAGCCCTGGTGCAGAAAATCGGCGAAAATATTGGCGTGCGCCGTATTGCGCTGATGAGTGCGGATGCGGGCGTGGTCGGCGCCTATGTGCATGGCAACAACCGTATTGCCGTACTGGTTGCGCTCACCGGCGGCGACAATGACCTGGCCAGGGACGTGGCCATGCACGTGGCCGCAGTCAACCCCCAGGTGGTTTCGCCCGCCGATATGCCGGCAGAGGCGATCGCCAAGGAAAAGGAAATCTACACCGCGCAGGCGCAGGACTCCGGCAAGCCCGCCGATATCATTGAGAAAATGATCGGTGGCCGCATCAAGAAATTCCTGGCGGAGAACAGCCTGCTGGAGCAGGCTTTCGTCAAGAACCCGGATATTACTGTCGGAAAACTGGTGGCGGGCGCCGGCGCCGGTGTCAGCAGCTTTGTTCGTTTCGAGGTCGGTGAGGGTATCGCCGTTGAGAAAGTGGATTTCGCTGAGGAAGTGGCGGCCCAGCTCAAGCCCAAAGGCTGAGCGAGCGGGCACAGGTATCCTGTTCGGGGCTTCGGCCCCCGCGCTTTTTTAGCGCGTTCCCCTAGGGTGTTGGCGCCGACTCCTGTAAGATACCGGCCTGCTCAGGAGAGGATATTTATGCCGCAATCGGTGGGTGACAAAAAGTACAAACGCATCCTGCTCAAGCTCAGTGGCGAGGCCTTGACCGGGCAGGAAAGTTTCGGAATAGACCCGAAAATCCTTGACCGCATGGCGCTTGAGGTCGGGCAGCTCGTTGGTATCGGTGTGCAGGTGGGCCTGGTGGTGGGTGGCGGCAACCTGTTTCGCGGGGCATCCCTGCAGGCCGCAGGGCTCGACCGCGTCACCGGCGATCACATGGGCATGCTGGCCACCGTGATGAATGCGCTGGCCCTGCGCGATGCCCTGGAGCGTTCCAATATCTCGACCCAGGTCATGTCCGCAATTCCGATGAGCGGCGTGGTCGATCACTACGACAGGCGCAAGGCCATTCGCGCCCTCAGTAATGGCGATGTGGTTATTTTTGCCGCCGGTACCGGCAACCCCTTTTTCACTACCGACTCCTCGGCCTGCCTGCGCGGCATCGAGGTTGATGCCGAGCTGGTGCTGAAGGCCACCAAGGTCGATGGCGTCTATTCCGCCGACCCGATGAAATTTCCCGATGCGATCAGGTACGATCGCCTGAGTTACGACGAGGTGCTGGACAAGAAACTTGAGGTCATGGACCTGACTGCCATCTGCCTGTGCCGCGACCACAAGATGCCGGTGCGGGTGTTCGAAATGGAGAAGCGCGGTGCGTTGCTCAATATTGTCAGGGGCGGTGACGACGGAACCCTGATCCAGTGATGGGCTGCGCCCCGAGGAGGACATAGCAAGGTGATCAACGATATCAAGAACGAAGCCCGCGAGCGGATGGAAAAGAGCCTCGAGGCGCTGACCCACCATTTCAACAAGATCCGCACGGGTCGCGCCCATCCCAGTCTGCTGGACGGGGTGCGGGTGGAATACTACGGCGCCGATACGCCGCTATCCCAGATGGCGAATATATCCGTGGAGGATGCCCGTACCCTCGCGCTGACGCCATGGGATAAATCCATGGTGCCGCAGATCGAGCGGGCCATCATGAAATCCGACCTGGGCCTGAATCCCTCCACCGCGGGCGGGGTCATCCGTATCCCCATGCCGATGCTCACCGAGGAGACCCGCAAGGGTTTTACGCGCCAGGCCCGGGCCGAGGCGGAATCGGCCCGCGTCTCAGTGCGCAACGCGCGCCGCGACGCAATGGCAATGCTCAAGGAACTTGTCAAGGACAAGGAAATCGGCGAGGACGATGAGCGCCGCGGCCAGGAAGACGTGCAGAAATTAACCGATTCTTATATCGCCCAGGTTGAAAAGCTACTGGCCGAGAAAGAAGCGGACCTGATGGAAATCTGAACCTTCCCGGATGCGCATCAGCGACACATCATCCCGGCCGGGCGATGAGCCGGGCCAGGTCATTCCACGCCATGTGGCGATTATCATGGACGGCAATAACCGCTGGGCCAGGAGTCGCAGCCTGCCCGGCCCGGTGGGCCACAGGGCCGGGGTAGAGGCTGTGCGCGGGGTGCTGCGGGCCTGCCGGCGGCACGGCGTCGAAGTGTTGACCCTGTTTGCCTTCAGCAGTGAAAACTGGGGTCGGCCCCAGCCCGAAGTGCGCGCCCTGCTGGCCCTGTTGTCGCGCTACCTGCGCAGCGAAGTCAGGGAACTGCACAAGGACGGTATTCGCCTGCGCTTCATCGGGCAGCGCGACCGCTTCAGCGAGCGCCTGCGGCGGTTGATGCTGCAATCGGAGCAACTCACCGCCGGCAACACCAGCGCCACGGTCGTCATCGCCGTCGATTACGGCGGCCAATGGGATATCGCCCTGGCTGCGCAGAAACTGGCGCAGCGTGTGCTGGAGGGCAGCCTGAAGCCGCAGGAGATCACTCCCGAACTGATGGACAGGAACATCTCGATCAGTGACCTGCCCCGCCCGGACTTGTGCATCCGGACCGGTGGTGACGCCCGGGTCAGCAACTTCATGCTCTGGCATTTTGCCTACACGGAACTTTACTTCACCAACACCCTGTGGCCGGATTTCGACGAGGTCGCGTTCGCGGGCGCGCTGGCTGATTACAGTCGCCGGGAGCGCCGCTTCGGCCTGCGGGATGCGCCGGGCCTGATCGGGCAGGAGGAAGCGAGTGCTTAAGCAGCGGGTGGTGACTGCCCTCATCATGGCGGGACTGTTCCTGGCGGCGGTGGCCTTTCTGTCGCTGCCGTGGCTCGCCCTGATGTTCGGGATCCTGATATGCCTGGGTGCCTGGGAGTGGTCGCGCCTGTGCGGCTGGAACACGCCGCTCACATGCGGTCTCTATGCACTGGCTATTGCCGTGGTGCTCAGCGCGCTATACCAGTACAACCAGCTCGGTGCGGCACCGCAGCGGGAACAGGTGCAGCCTTTTCTCGGGCTGGCCTGTTTGTGGTGGTCACTGGCGCTGTTGTGGGTCAAGGGTTATCCCGGCAGTGCCGCGTTCTGGCGCAACCGGGTGATGCGCAACCTGATGGGCGTGCTCGTGCTCGCGCCGGCCTGGATGGCCGCCGTCTACCTGGTGAGCTTCCCCCGGGGCGGCGGCCTGATCGTGGTGATGGTGCTGATTGTCGCGGCGGCGGATATCGGCGCCTATTTTTCCGGCAAGGCCTGGGGCCGGCACAAGCTCGCCGAAGTGGTGAGCCCGAAGAAAACCTGGGAAGGATTCTGGGGCGGCATGTCCGCCTGCGTGGCGTTGGCCGTGTTGCTGTGGTCGCAGTTGCCCAACCAGCAGGCGCACGTCAGCCTCGCCGCCGTGCTGGTGGTTTGCCTGGCCACGGCCCTGGCCTCCGTGGTGGGCGACCTGACGGTGAGCATGGTCAAGCGCGAGGCGGGGGTGAAGGACAGCGGCAGCCTGCTGCCGGGGCACGGCGGCGTGCTCGACCGCCTCGACAGCCTGTGCGGGGCGGCGCCGGTGTTCGCCCTCGGCCTGCTACTGGCGGGGTGGTAGCCGTGCAGGCAGGGCGGCGCATGGTCAGCGTACTCGGGTCCACGGGCTCGATAGGGGTCAGTACCCTTGACGTGATTGCCGGCCATCCGGACCGCTTTGGCGTTTACGGCCTGGCCGCCAGTTCCTCGGTTGCCACTTTGCTGGCCCAGTGCCTGGCGTTTCAGCCCCGTTATGCGGTAATGATGGATGCGGCGGCGGCGGAAGAGCTGCGCCGCCAACTTCCCGCCGACTGCGGTACCGAGGTGCTGCAGGGCGAAGCCGGCCTGTCCCGCATCGCGGCGGCCACGGAGGTCGATACCGTGATGGCGGCCATCGTCGGCGCCGCGGGTTTGCCTTCCGCGCTGGCGGCGGCCCGGGCGGGCAAGACACTGCTGCTGGCCAACAAGGAATCCCTGGTCATGGGCGGGCACCTGCTGATGCAGGCGGTGCAGCAGTCCGGCGCCCGGCTACTGCCCATAGACAGTGAACACAATGCCATTTTCCAGTGCATGCCGGTCAACCCGGCCAGCGCGGCGCCTTCGCTGGCGGGGGTGGACAAGGTGTTACTGACGGCGTCCGGCGGGCCATTTCGCCAGTGGAGCCGCGCCCGCATGGACGAGGCGACACCCGACGAGGCCTGCGCCCATCCCAACTGGTCGATGGGCCGCAAGATATCGGTCGACTCGGCCAGCCTGATGAACAAGGGGCTGGAACTGATCGAGGCCTGTTGGATTTTTGACCTGGCGCCCGGGCAGATAGAGGTGGTTGTCCACCCCCAGAGTATCATCCACTCGATGGTCCAGTACCGCGACGGCTCGGTGCTGGCGCAGATGGGCAACCCCGACATGCGCACCCCCATCGCCTATGGCCTCGGCTGGCCCGAGCGGCTGGTGTCCGGGGTGGCGCCGCTGGATCTCATCGCTACCGCACGGCTGGACTTCGAGGCGCCGGACGAGGGCCGCTTTCCCTGCCTGCGCCTGGCGCGGGAGGCGGTGGCGGCAGGCGGAACCGCGATGGCCATCTGCAACGCTGCCAACGAGATCGCGGTCGCCGCGTTTCTCGATGGGATGATCCGTTTTACCGCCATTCCGCTGGTGATTGAGCAAACCCTGGAGCGCATGACCATAGTTGAACCGACCTCCCTGGCCGTGGTCGAATCAGCGGATGTAGCAGCGCGTAGTGTCGCCGGGGAACGGGTCGCGACCCTGTTGCGGGGCGGCAGGAGAGCGGGGGTCGCTTGATGGACATGGCTTACACTATCGGGATCACCCTGGCGACCCTCGCCATATTGGTGGTCGTTCACGAGTTTGGTCACTTCTGGGTGGCCCGGCGTTGCGGCGTGAAGGTGCTGCGGTTCTCCATCGGCTTCGGCCCCTCGCTGCTGTGCTGGCGCGACCGGCTGGGCACCGAGTACAGCATAGCCGCGCTCCCCCTGGGCGGCTTCGTCAAGATGCTGGATGAGCGGGAGGGAGAGGTGCCCGCTACCGAGCTCGACCAGGCGTTCAATCGCAAGCCGGTGTTGCAGCGTATCGCCGTCGTCAGCGCGGGCCCGCTGGCCAATTTCATCCTCGCCATCGCCGTTTACTGGGGCCTGTTCACGGCCGGTGAGAGCGGCTATGCGCCGGTTATAGGCGAGATCGAGGTGGGTTCGATCGCCGACGTGGCCGGGCTGGAGGCGGGCCAGGAAATCGTCGCGATCGATGGCGTGGGCACGCCCACGTGGCAGGCCCTCAGTTTTCGCCTGCTGGACCGCATCGGTGATACCGGGACGGTTACCTTCACGGTGAAATATCCCGGCTCGGCGATGGTCTACGAGTCGGAAGCGCATATTGATCGCTGGCTGGCGGGGGAGGAGCAGCCAGACCTGTTTGGTGGCCTTGGCATCACCATGTACACCCCCCCGGTACCGCCGGTGGTGGGGCAGGTGATTGCGGGCGGGGCGGCGGACCTCGCCGGGCTGCTGTCCGGCGATGAGGTGGTTGCCGCCGATGGTGTGCCCATGCCCCTGTGGCTCGACTGGGTGAACTACGTTCGGGCCCGTCCCGGCGAGCCGATTGACGTCGAGTATCGACGCGACGGGCAGCTGCTCCAGCTCACCCTCGTTCCCGAGCGTGTTGTAGGGGAGGACGGCGAGGCCATTGGCCGGGTCGGCCTGGGGGTGGAGTTGCCGACAATGCCGGCGGAGCTGCTGCGCAAGTTTGAACGCGGCCCGTTCGAAGCCCTGGGCGCCAGCCTGCTGCGCACCGGCGATTTGACCGTCTTTACCCTGAAGTCCATTAAGAAGATGGTGCAGGGCCTGATCTCGCCAAAAAACTTGAGCGGCCCGATCACCATTGCTAAAGTGGCCAGCGCGTCGGCCAAGTCTGGCCTCGAGGCCTATTTCAGCTTCCTGGCCCTGCTCAGTGTGAGCCTGGCAGTGCTCAACCTGCTGCCTATCCCGGTTCTGGATGGGGGGCATTTACTGTTTTACTTCGCGGAGCTATTGGCGGGCAGGCCAGTACCTGAGAAGATACAGGCCCTCGGCTACCAGGTGGGCCTGTTGCTGGTGCTCGGAATAATGTTCCTGGCCCTGTATAACGATTTTTCACGCCTGTAGTGAGTCCCTGCCGGCAGGCACTACCCGTCTATTGAGAGAATTTTGATTAAGCGTATAAGTATATTTCTCGCCCTGGCCCTGGTGTTACTGGCGCCGCTGGCTTCGGCGGAGACGTTTATCGTTGCCGACATCCGCGTCGAGGGTTTGCAGCGGGTATCCGCCGGTACCGTATTCGCCGCTTTGCCGGTAGCGGTGGGCGATGTGGTGGATGATGCGGCGATCCGCGCCGCGGCGCGCAGCCTGTTTGCCACCGGCAACTTCGACGATATCCACATCGGCCGGGACAACAATGTGCTGGTGGTGGTCGTGGTGGAGCGTCCCAGCATCAGTGAAATCAATATAGAGGGCAACAAGGCGATCGAAACCGAGGCACTGCTGGATGGCCTCAAGGGAGCCGGTCTGGCCGTGGGGCAGGTATTCCAGCGCTCAACGCTGGAGGGGATGCAGCTGGAACTGCAGCGCCAGTACGTGCAGCAGGGCCGCTACGACGCCAATATCGAGACCGAGGTCATCCCCGAGCCGCGCAACCGGGTGACTATCAATATCAACGTCGATGAGGGCACTGTCGCGGCCATCAAACACATCAACGTGGTCGGTAACCAGGCCTTCAGCGACGAGGAAATCGCCGACCTGTTCGAGCTCCAGACCACCGGCTGGCTGTCTTTTTTCAGCAACGATGACAAGTATTCCAAGGAAAAGCTCACCGGCGACCTGGAAAAACTGACCTCCTATTACATGGACCGCGGTTACCTGCAGTTCACCATCGACTCCACCCAGGTGTCGGTCTCGCCCAATATGGAAGAGGTCTACATCACTGCCAATATTACCGAGGGCAAGGTTTTCACCATCAGCACGGTGGGCCTGTCGGGCGACCTGGTGCTGCCGGAGGCGGACCTCAAGCGCTTCCTGCTGGTGTCCGAGGGGCAGATTTTCTCGCAGCAGCTGGTGACCAGCACCGAGGAGTACCTCACCCGGCGCCTGGGCAACGACGGCTATAATTTCGCCAAGGTGACCGGCATCCCCGAGGTCAACGAAGAAGACAATACGGTTGCCATGAAGTTCTTTGTCGATCCGGGCAAGCGCACCTATGTGCGACGGATCAACTTCAAGGGTAATCTGAAAACAGCCGATAACGTACTGCGGCGCGAAATGCGGCAGATGGAATCCGCTCCCGCATCGGCGGCCAATATCGAGCAGTCCCGGGTGCGACTGGAACGCCTGGGCTTCTTCAGCAAGGCCACTGTCGAAACCAAGGAAGTGCCTGGCCACGACGACCTGATCGACGCTGATTTTACCGTCGAGGAACAGTCCTCTGGCAGCATAGGGGCCAGCGTCGGTTACGCCCAGGACGCCGGTATTATCCTCGGCTTGAATGTGCAGCAGGACAACTTCCTGGGCACTGGCAAACGCATCGGCCTGGGCCTGAACCGCTCCAAGTACCAGGACTTGTATAACTTCAGCTACACCAATCCCTACTTTACCGAGGACGGCGTCAGTCGCGGTTTCAATATATACTACCGCTCCACCGACCTGTCCGAGGTCAACGTCGCGAGCTACTCAACCAACACCCTGGGCGGCAATATCAATTTCGGCTACCCCATCAAGGAAACCCAGCGCCTTGGCTTCAGTTTCGGGGTTGCCAACACGGATGTCACCGCCGGCCGCTACGCGGTACAGGAGATCAAGGGCAGCCCACGCCTGGAGCAATCCGTGGATGACTGGTTTGTGAACACGCTGCGTCCCGATGGCACCTACAGCGCGGTCGAAGTGCTGGAGCCGATCAGCACCCTGCCGCCGGAGTACGAGATTGCGCCGCGGCAGGAGGGCTTCCTCGATGCCAATGGCAATGAATTTTTGAACTATACGGTTACCGGCAGCTGGAGCCAGTCCACCTTGAACCGCGGCCGTATGGCCACCCGCGGCGCGGCCCAGACGATTGCCCTGGAAGTGTCGATTCCCGCTTCCGACCTGGAGTTTTACAAGCTGACCTACAACGGCGAAATCTACTTCCCGATCTTCTTCCTGCCGCCGAGCTGGACCCTGCGTCTGCGCAGTGAACTGGGCTACGGCGACGGCTGGGGTGATACCAAGGGCCTGCCGTTCTACGAGAACTTTTTCGCCGGGGGCTTTGGCTCCGTGCGGGGCTACCAGAGCAATACCCTCGGCCCCCGCAGTTCCCCGGCGCTGCCCTACTCCGTGGCCCAGCCGGTGACCAAGATTGACGCGAATGGCAACCCGCTGCAGTACGGCGGCCCCAAGGGCAATGAATACGGGTATGTCTACCTGCCGGCCGCGGGCAAGCTGGCCGTGCAGTTGCCGAATAACAACGGCGACCCCTTTGGCGGCAACGTCCTGGTGGTGGGCGGCGCCGAAGTGATTTTCCCGCTGCCGTTTATCAAGGACCAGAACAGCCTGCGCACGGCCTTCTTCTTGGACGCGGGCAACGTGTTCAGCACCGACTGTGGGAAGACCCAGCTGAACTGTTACAATGTCGAGTTCGACAAGATCCGCTATTCAGTGGGGGTCGGCCTGACGTGGATTACCGGTTTCGGTCCGCTGACGTTCAGCCTGGCCAAGCCGTTTAATGAAGACGAGTACGATCAGGACGAAGTGTTCCAGTTCACACTCGGTCGTGGGTTTTAACTAGTACTTTGATATTCTCTGGAGAAAACTGTGCCTAAGCTGCTCAAAATTACATTTGCGTTATTGGTTCTGGCTCTGCCTGCTGCCGGCTGGGCCCAGGGGAAAATAGCCGTGGTCGATTTACAGGAGGCGATTTTGCAGACGGACGTCGCCCAGAAGCGACTGGAGGAGATCCGCAGCCAGGACGACTTCAAAACCGACAAGGCTGAGTTTGAACGCCTCAAGAAAGAAATGGACGAAATGGTCAAGAAGTTCCAGAAAGATGCTGCCGTCATGAGCCAGGAGCAGCAGACGGCTGCGCGCCAGAAACTCGCCAGCAAGCAGGCGGACCTGGAGCATGTGGTGGGCAAGGTGCAGCAAACCGAGCAGGCGGCTGCCCAGTCGCTGCTGCAGGAACTGGGCCCCAAGGTCCAGGAAGTCCTGCGCGATATCATCACCACTGAAGGTATCGGCCTGCTGCTTCAGCGCGGTGCGGTTATCCACGCGGATGCCAGCTACAGCATCACCGCCAAGGTGACTGACAAGCTCAACCAGATGGCGGCGAAGTAGATACGGCATGTATTCACTGGCTGAACTGGCGGACCGTTTCGGTCTGGAGTTCACCGGTGAAGCAGGCAGGATGATCACCGGTATCGCCACCCTCGCGGAGGCGGGCTCCGGTGACCTCGCGTTTCTTGCCAACGACAAATACCTCCCGCAGCTGGCTGCCACCCGCGCCGGCGCGGTTATCCTGCGACCCGAACTGGCGCCCCGCTGCCCCGCAGATTGCCTTATAGCGGCAGCGCCCTACGTCGCGTTTGCCCGTATCTCGCATCTGTTCGATCGCGCGCCACAACCGGTAACCGGCGTGCACCCGTCCGCCTGCGTTTCGCCGGATGCGGATGTGCACGCCTCTGCCTCGATCGGTCCCCATGTGGTGGTGGAGGCGGGCGCAGTACTGGCCGCCGACGTGATACTGGGGGCCGGCGTTTATATCGGTCACGACAGCCATCTTGGCAGGGGCACCCGGGTGTATCCGCACGCGGTGATTTACCACGATGTGCGCCTGGGCGAGCACTGTGTGATCCATGCGCAGGCGGTACTGGGAGCGGACGGTTTCGGCTTCGCGCCGGGTCCCGCGGGCTGGGAAAAAGTCTGCCAACTCGGTGGGGTGCGCCTGGGCGACCGTGTGGAAATAGGTGCCTGCACGACGGTGGATCGCGGCACACTGGGCCATACAGAGATCGCCGATGGCGTAATCATCGACAACCTGGTGCAGGTGGCCCACAACTGCCGCATCGGCAAAAATACCGCGATAGCCGGTTGCACCGGTCTGGCCGGAAGCACGATTATAGGTGCCAACTGTACCCTGGCGGGGGGCGTTGGCGTTGTTGGGCACGTGCAACTATGCGACGACGTTCACGTGACAGGAATGACCATGGTGACCAGGTCGATTACCCAACCGGGTTCCTATTCATCCGGCACGCCAATGGCAATGACCCGGGACTGGAAACGCAATGCAGTGCGTTTTTCCCAGTTGGAATCCATCCAGAAGCGTCTGGCGGCCCTGGAGAGCCGCAGCAAACACACCGACAAAGGATAAGCAGCCTGATGATGGATATCGGCGAAATTCGCAAGTACTTGCCACACCGCTACCCCTTCCTGCTCGTTGACCGGGTGTTGGAACTCACCCCGGGGGAGTCGATAGTGGCCTACAAAAACCTGAGCATCAACGAGCCCTACTTCGACGGGCATTTCCCGGGAAAGCCTATATTTCCAGGCGTTTTGTTACTGGAAGCGATGGCACAGGCGGCGGGCATCCTCGGCTTCAAGAGTAAGAACAAGACGCCGCAGGACGGATCCATTTACTATTTCGCCGCCGCCGATGAGTTGCGCTTCAAACGGCCCTGTGTGCCGGGCGACCGGGTGATGCTGCGCGCCACGCTGCTGTCCGAACGCCGCGGTATCGCCAAGTTTGCGGTCAGTGCGGATGTCGATGGCGAACTGGCAGCGTCGGCCACAATTCTCTGCGCTGATCGCTAGCCGCATGATGAGGACGGCTCAGCCGGCAGGATACCCCGCTGGAGCCCGGCCCAGGCTGTCATGATTCATGACCAGGCCATTGTCGATCCCGGCGCGACCCTGGCGGACGATGTCACCGTCGGCCCCTGGACGTTTATCGGCCCCAATGTCGAAATCGGCCCCGGCTGTATCATTGAGCCCCATGTCATCATCAGGGGGCCAACCCGCATTGGCGCCGGCAACCACATTTACCAGTTTTCCAGTATCGGGGAGGACACCCCCGACCGGAAATACCGCAATGAGCCCACCCGGCTGGTCATCGGCGATCACAATATCATTCGCGAGGGTGTCACCATTCATCGCGGTACGGTACAGGATCGCTCGGAGACGACGATCGGCGACCACAACCTGTTGATGGCGGCGGTGCATGTAGGCCACGACTGTGTCATCGGCAACCACACTGTGCTGGTCAACAACGTGGCGCTGGCCGGCCATGTCAGCGTGGGCGACTGGGCGATTCTCAGTGGCTACACCCTGGTGCACCAGTTCTGCAAAATCGGCACCCACAGTTTCAGCGGGATGGGGACGGCCATAGGCAAGGATGTGCCCGCCTTTATCACCGTCAGCGGCGCACCGGCGGAAGCCAAGACGATCAACCTTGAAGGCATGCGCCGGCGTGGTTTTTCCGCCGAGGCGATCCTCGATCTTCGACGGGCCTACAAAATTGTCTACAAGCAGGGCCTGACGCTCGATATTGCCCTGCAGCGGCTGGAACTCATGATGAGTGACTCGCCCGAAGTCGCCCTGCTGATAGAATCCCTGCGCGCCTCCGAACGCGGCATTGTCAGATAGTGTGCCACAGTTGCCTCCCGGATAATTCCCTGGCCGCGGCAATACGCCGCGACAGGGTGCGTTCGCCCTAGTGCGTATTGGCGTGCTCGCCGGCGAGGCCTCCGGTGACATACTCGGTGCCCGGCTGCTGGCTGCCCTGCATACCCGCTGTCCTGGCCTGGTAGTCGAGGGCATTGGCGGGCCGCTGATGGAGGCACAGGGCTTGCGCAGCATGGTGCCGATGGAGCGCCTGTCCGTGATGGGCTTTGTCGAGCCGCTGCAGCGCCTGCCGGAGTTGCTGCGGATACGCCGGAGCGTCCACGACCATTTCGTGGCCAATCCACCGGATCTCTTCCTCGGTATCGACTCCCCCGACTTCAATCTGCAACTGGAGCGGCGCCTGCGCCGCCGCGGGATTGTCACCGCGCACCTGGTGAGCCCCTCGGTCTGGGCCTGGCGATCGGGCCGGGTGCGGGGAATCAGGCGCTCGGTGGACCTGATGCTGTGCCTGTTCCCGTTTGAAACCGCCGTCTATGCGCGGCACGGCGTGCCGGCCCGTTTTGTCGGTCACCCGCTGGCAGATGAAATACCCGCCAGCCCCGACCGGGACGCGGCGAGGCGGATGCTGGGGCTGGCTGCGGGTGGTAAATTGCTGGCGTTGCTGCCCGGCAGCCGCAGCGGCGAAGTGCGCCTGCTGGCGCCGGTGTTCCTGCAGGCCGCGCGGCTGCTCAGGCAGCGCGACCCGGCGCTCGCCTTTGTCCTGCCCGCGTCCAGTGCCGCGCGAGCTGCCGAACTGGAGGGCTGGCTGGCTGATTACCCGGACCTCGCCGTTACCCTGGTGAGCGGCCGTTCGCGGGATGTGATGACGGCCTGTGATGCGGTGCTGCTGGCCTCCGGCACCGCCACCCTGGAGGCGGCCCTGCTCAATCGGCCCATGGTCGTCGCCTATCGCATGGGCTGGCTGAGCTGGCTGTTACTGAAACAGCTGGTGCGAACACCTTTCGCTGCACTACCCAATATCCTGGCCAGTCGTCCCCTGGTCCCGGAGTTACTGCAGGACGCGGCAACCCCCGCTGCACTCGCCGGGGCTGTGCAGCCCCTGCTGGCGGATGGTGCGGCGGCCAGCGCGCAGCGGCAGGCCTTCATTGAAATCCACCGCGATTTGAGCCAGGGCTTCGGCGAGCGCTGCGCCGAGGCGCTGCTGGCGCTCGCGGCAGCCGGGGGGAGCTGATCGTGCAAGACCTGTTTGCCTGCGATTACCACGGCCCGGGCCTGGCGGGGGTCGACGAGGCGGGGCGCGGCCCGCTGGCGGGGGACGTGGTGGCGGCGGCCGTGATGCTGGACCCGGCGCGGCCCATCGCCGGTCTGCGGGACTCGAAAAAACTCAGCGCCGCCCGGCGCGAGCAGCTGGCCCTGTTGATCATGGAGCGGGCGCTGGCCTGGTCGGTAGCCCGCGCCACCGTGGCGGAGATCGACCAGCTCAACATACTGCAGGCCTCCCTGCTCGCCATGCACCGGGCGGTGCAGGCGCTGCAGCCGCAGCCGGCCTACGTGCTGGTGGACGGCAACAGGCTGCCGCGCTGGCCCTACCCCTCGGAACCGGTGGTCAGGGGTGACGACCGGGTGCCCGCCATCGCCGCGGCATCCATCCTGGCGAAGGTCCAGCGCGACCGGGAACTGGTTGAACTGGAACGGCGCTACCCCGGCTATGGTTTTGCCACCCACAAGGGCTACCCGACCGTGGCGCACCTCGAAGCCCTGCGTACCCTGGGTGTGACGCCGGTACACCGTCGCACCTTTGCACCGGTGCGGGCACTGCTGCAGGAGGACTAGGGCGTTCGCTCAATGCCCGGGGAGTTCGCATTTTGGGCCCGGGCAATACAACAATCCGGGCAAGCAGGGTAGAATCCGTCGGATGACAGATTTTGTGCATCTTCGCCTGCATACCGAATACTCCCTCGTCGACGGCCTGGTACGGGTCAAGCCGCTGGTGCAGCGGGTAGCCGAACTCGGCATGCCCGCTGTTGCCGTCACCGACGTCAGTAACTTCTATGGCTTGATCAAGATGTACCGGGCGGCGTTCAGCGTCGGCGTGCAGCCAATTTTCGGGGTTGACCTGAAGGTGCTGGATGCCGATGACCCGGAACGCGCCTGGCCGATCTGCCTGCTGGCAATGGACCTGCGGGGTTACCGCAACCTGACCCTGCTGATATCCAGGGCGTTCACCGAGGGCCAGTACCTGGGCATTCCCTACGTGCACAAGTCCTGGCTGCAGGCGTGTGCCGAGGGTGTCATTGCCCTCTCCGCCGGCGCCGCCGGCGAAGTGGGGCAGGCCCTGCTAGCGGGCAAGGCGGATATAGCCGGCGACCGCTTGCGCCACTGGATGGATCTCTACCCCGGGCGATTTTATCTGGAGCTGCACCGCACCGGGCGCGAAGGCGATGAAGCCCATGTGCATGCGGCGGTCGCCCTGGCGGGCGAATACCAGTGCCCGGTGGTGGCCACCAACGATGTGCGCTTCCTCGATCCGTCGGAGTTTGAGGCGCACGAGGCCAGGGTCTGCATCCGCGAGGGCCGAACCCTGGATGATCCCCGCCGCGCCCGCAGTTACACCGACCAGCAGTACCTGCGCTCCCCGGCGGAGATGGCGGAACTGTTCGCCGACATACCCGAGGCCCTGGCCAATTCGGTGGAGATCGCCCGGCGCTGTCACCTGGTGCTGGAACTGGGTAAGCCCTACCTGCCGGACTACCCGGTACCGGCGGGCATGGGCATCGATGACTTCTTCCGGCAGCAGTCCCACGAGGGTCTGGAGCGGCGCCTGGCAGTGCTGCTGGACCCCGCCGCCGCCGACTTTGCCCAGCGCCAGGCGAGCTACCGCCAGCGCCTGGACTTCGAACTGGACACCATCGTGCAGATGGGCTTCCCGGGTTATTTCCTGATTGTCATGGACTTCATCCGCTGGGCCAAGCAGAACGATATCCCGGTCGGTCCCGGCCGGGGTTCCGGCGCCGGCTCGCTGGTGGCCTACGCGCTGGAAATCACCGATCTCGACCCGCTTGAATACGACCTGCTGTTCGAGCGCTTCCTCAACCCCGAGCGGGTGTCCATGCCGGATTTCGACGTGGATTTCTGCATGGAAAAACGCGACCGGGTAATCGACTACGTGGCCGATACCTACGGCCGCGAGGCGGTGTCCCAGATCATTACGTTCGGCACCATGGCCGCCAAAGCGGTGGTGCGGGACGTGGCGCGGGTGCAGGGCAAGTCCTATGGCCTGGCGGACAAACTGTCCAAGCTGATTCCCTTTGAAGTGGGCATGACCCTGGCCAGGGCGCTGGAGCAGGAGGAGCCGCTGCGCGAGTTCCTGCGGGATGACCCCCAGGCCCAGGAAATCTGGGATATGGCGGTGCAGTTGGAGGGCATAACCCGCAACGTGGGCAAACACGCCGGCGGCGTGGTGATCGCACCCTCGAAGCTGACCGACTTTTCACCACTGTTCTGCGACGAAACCGGCGGCGGCCTGGTCACCCAGTACGACAAGGGCGATGTGGAGGACGCCGGGCTGGTCAAGTTCGACTTTCTCGGCCTGCGCACCCTGACCATCATCGACTGGGCGGTGAAGATGATCAACGCGGTGCGCGAGGCACAGGGCGAGGCGCCGCTGGATATCACCCAGATTCCGCTGGCGGACGAGGCCAGTTTCAAACTGCTGCAATCGGCGGAAACGACCGCGGTGTTCCAGCTGGAATCCCGCGGCATGAAGGATTTGATCAAGCGCCTGCGCCCCGACTGTTTTGAGGACATCATCGCACTGGTGGCGCTGTTCCGTCCCGGGCCGCTGCAGTCGGGTATGGTGGACAACTTCATCAATCGCAAGCACGGGCGGGAGGCGATCTCCTACCCCGATGCCCAGTGGCAGCACGAGTGGCTCCGGCCGATCCTGGAGCCCACCTACGGCATCATCCTGTACCAGGAGCAGGTGATGCAGATCGCCCAGGAACTGGCGGGCTATACCCTGGGCGGCGCCGACATGCTGCGCCGCGCCATGGGCAAGAAAAAGCCCGAGGAGATGGCCAAGCAGCGCGCGGTATTCGAGGAGGGCGCGCGCTCCAAGGGTGTCGACGGCGACCTGGCGATCAAGATTTTCGACCTGGTGGAAAAATTCGCCGGCTACGGCTTCAATAAATCCCACTCCGCGGCCTACGCCCTGGTGTCCTACCAGACCGCCTGGCTGAAGTCCCACTACCCCGCGCCTTTCATGGCGGCGGTGATGAGCTCGGAACTGCAGAACACGGACAAGATCGTGGTGTTCGTGGAAGAGTGCCGGGCCATGAAGCTGGTGCTGAAACTGCCCGATGTGAACGAGGGGCAGTACATGTTCACGGTAAACCCGCACAACGAGATTATCTATGGCCTCGGCGCTATCAAGGGCCTGGGTGAGGGGCCCGTCGAAAATCTGCTCGTCGCCCGGAACGAGGGCGGGCCTTTCCTCGACCTGTTTGATTTTTGCAGTCGTACTGATCCGCGCAAGGTCAATCGCCGGGCGATCGAGGCGCTGGTACGGTCCGGTGCCTTCGACTCGCTCGGGGAGGACCGCTGGGTGCTGATGGCCGGCCTCGATGATGCGCTCAAGGCGGCCGAGCAGAGTGCCAGCAACCGCGACAGCGGCATGGACGACCTGTTTGGCGACGTGGTGCCCAGCCAGGGCCGCGGCCGCGGCGACGTCTACGCGCCATTCCGGGGTGTGCGTCCCTGGTCCGGCAAGCAGCGCCTGGCAGGAGAAAAGGAGACCCTGGGCTTGTATGTATCGGGTCACCCCATCGATGAATATGAGAGCGAGGTGCGCCGGTTCGCGCCCACGCGTATCGCCGAGGTGCGACCCGACAAGCAGGGCAACCAGGTGCTGGCCGGATTGATCGTCGCCACCCGCACCATGAAAACCAAGCGCGGCGACACCATGGCGATACTGCAGCTGGATGACCGCAGCGCGCGCATCGAGGTCACAGTCTACGCCGACACCTACGCCGAACACCGCGAACTGCTGGCCAAGGACACTATTGTCATAGTCGAGGGCTCGGTGGCCAACGACGACTACTCCGGCGGTTTGAGCATGCGCGCGCGTACGGTGCGCAGCCTGTTACAGGCGCGCCAGGACTACGCCTCAGAACTGACCATTGAAGTCAGCGACGAGATGCTGGACCCGCAGCTCACCGACTGGCTGGAGAAAACCCTGGCCGGCGCCGGCGGCGGGCACTGCCCGGTATCGCTGCTTTACCGCCAGGCCGGCGGCAAGGCCCGGGTGAGGTTAGGTGAGCGCTTCCAGGTCTTGCCCAGCGACGAGCTGCTGCAGGAACTGCGCGATTGCGTGGGTACCGAGCGGGTGGCACTGCAATACGCCTGACGGTTCATTTTCATCATCGGCTTACAACCCACGGGCCGGAATCCTTCGGCACCGGACAATAAGGAGCAACACCTGATGTTATTGCAAGACAAGGTCGTCATCGTCTCCGGGATCGGCCCCGGCCTGGGGCAGGAACTCGCCGTGCTGGCGGCCAGGGAGGGCGCTGCCGCGGTGGTGCTGGCGGCGCGTACGGCGCAGAAGCTGACGTCTACCGAAGCGGATATCGCGGCCCTGGGCCTCGGCACGAAAGTGCTGAAGGTGGTCACCGATATTGCCGACCAGGCCCAGTGCCAGGCGCTGGCAGACGCGGCGCTGGCGGCCTTTGGCCGCATCGACGTGCTGTTCAACAGCGCTTACGATCCCGGCAGCTTCGAGCCGATCAAGGATGCCAACCTGGACGGCTGGCGGCGGGCTATGGAGGTGAATTTCTTCGGCACCATGCAACTCACCCAGGCCTGCGTACCCGCCATGATCGCCGCAGGCGGTGGCTCGATCGTAATGATCGCGACCATGGTCGAGCACAAACCGCTGGCTACACAGGGCGGCTACGGCGCCTCCAAGTCGGCCTTGCGCAGCGCCACCAAGCACCTGGCCCTGGAACTGGGGCAGTACGGGATACGGGTCAACAGCTGCCATATGGGCTGGATGTGGGGCCCGGCGGTCGAGGGATACTTCGCCTGGCAGGCCAGTCAGTCGGGTAAGTCACAGCAGCAGCTGATTGCCGAGGTCACCCGCAACATTCCCCTGGGGATCATCCCCGATGACGGTGAATGTGCCAAGGCGGCGGTATTCCTGGCCTCCGATTACGCCAGTGTGGTGACCGGCGCCGCGCTCGATGTGAACGGCGGTGAGTATATGCCGGTCTGATCCGGTGGGTTTAACAAAGGGAGCACAGCATGAAAGACGACAGCGATCAGGCGACGCGGATCGAGGCGGCGGTATTCAGGCGCCTGCTGGACCACCTGGACAGTCGCAAGGATGTACAGAATATCGAGCTGATGAACCTGGCGGGGTTCTGCCGTAACTGCCTGGCCAAGTGGTATATGGCGGCGGCCGAAGCAGAAGGGGCGGTGATCGACTACGACCGCGCCCGCGAGCGGGTCTACGGCATGCCCTACGGCGAGTGGAAAGACAAGTACCAGACCGAGGCAACGGCGGAGCAACAGGCCGCGTTCGCCGCCGCGAACCCGAAATAACGCCGGCGATCGTTACCTGTTGGCCAGGTCTCGCAGGTAGCTGAACCGGCTGGCATAGGGCTCCAGCGCACCGTCGGCAATGCCGCGCAGGGTGGCGCCGATGGAGTCGGCCGGCGCACTGCCGGCATCTTCGCCCGCGGTGATCTGGCGGCCCAGCGCGGACAGACCGTCACCGATGGCCGTGGCACTTTCGATGGTCGCCTGGACGAGAAACATCTCGGCTATGATCAGCTCGTCGACAGCCCGGCGTATTCTGCCCTGCGGCAGGTTGTTCGTTTCCATTGCGGTCTCCTCCCGGGGAACAGCGAGCCCCGGTTTACGTCATTTATGACCCGGCGCACCGATCAGGTGCGGGAGCCTTGTGAATGTGCGTGCTTATGGGGCGTTTGATGCCGTGGCAGCCCGTTCGTTCCCGGCTTTTGGCGCGGTTTTATTCACTAAAGCAAGCCTCGTGCCAGCGGGCGCCATAGTAGTGATTTTTTGTGACAGTGCAATGTCATGGCAGTCAGAATAGCTGGCAATAATGCCGGTTTGGCTGCGCGGTTGAAATTCAGCACATATCGACCATACTATCCGGCCCCTCTGCAGTTATGGCTTCACTCCCCGGGTGAAGGCCCGCTCCAGAGCGGGGACGGTCCATTCCACCTCATTTCGATAAGGAAAATAAGTATGAGTTACCGAACTGTCCTGCCACGGCTGCTGCTACTGGCGGGTGCCCTTTTTGCCCTGCCCTCACAGGCGGCTGATAAACCCAATATCCTGGTGATCTGGGGTGACGATATCGGTATAACCAATATCAGCGCCTACAGCGACGGTATTATGGGGTATCACACGCCCAACATAGACCGTATCGCCAGCGAGGGCATACGGTTTACCGATTATTACGGCGACCAGAGCTGTACCGCCGGTCGCTCAACGTTCATCACCGGCCAGTCGGGCCTGCGTACGGGCCTGACCAAGGTGGGCTTGCCCGGTGCCGAATTGGGTCTGCAGGACCGGGATATCACCATCGCTGAAGTGCTCAAGGCCCAGGGCTACGCTACCGGACAGTTCGGCAAGAACCACCTCGGGGACCAGGACATCTTCCTGCCGACCAATCACGGCTTCGACGAGTTCTTCGGCAATCTTTACCACCTGAATGCGGAGGAGGAGCCGGAAGACCCCGACTACCCGACTGATCCCGCCTTTCGCAAGATGTTCGGCCCGCGCGGTGTAATTCACTCCTACGCCGACGGTCGCATAGAGGACACCGGCGCCCTGACGCGCAAGCGTATGGAAACCGCTGACGAGGAATTCGTCGCCGGCGCGCAGAAGTTTATCGACAAGGCGGTGAAGGCTGACAAGCCGTTTTTCGTGTGGCTGAATACCACCGGCATGCATTTTCGCACCCACATCGCCGAGAAAAACAAGGGGCTGTCCGGCCAGGGTTTCTATAATGACGTGATGGTGGCCCACGACCGGCTGGTGGGGCAGATGCTGGACCAGCTCGACCAGCTCAAGATTGCCGATAACACCATCGTGTTTTATTCCACTGACAATGGCGTGCATTTCAACACCTGGCCCGATGCCGGCATTACCCCCTTCCGCAGCGAGAAAAACACCAACTGGGAAGGCGCCTACCGGGTTCCGGCGATGGTGCGCTGGCCGGCCAAAATCAAACCCGGGCAGATTTCCAACCAGGTGATGTCACACCTTGACTGGATGCCGACCCTGGCAGCGGTCGCCGGCGACCCCAACCTGAAGCAGGACCTGCTCAAGGGCAAGCAGGTGGGCAACAAGAAAGCCAGGTTGCACCTGGATGGCTACAACTTCCTGCCCTACCTGACCGGCGAAGTGGAAAAAGCGCCGCGGCGCGAGTACATCTACCTGGAAGACAGCGGCATGCCGGTGGGTATCCGGGTCGATGACTGGAAACTGGTATTCGCTGAAAACCGCGCCCAGACGATGGCACTGTGGGCCGAGCCTTTTGTCACGCTGCGCATGTTCAAAGTATTCAACCTGCGCCGCGACCCCTTCGAGCGCGCCGACCACAACTCCAATACCTACTGGGACTGGATGATCGACAAGGCACCCCAGGGCTACCGGGGCATGGCCGTGATGGCGCAGTTCCTGTCGACGTTCAAGGAATACCCGCCCAGCCAGAAGCCGGATTCCTGGTCAATCGACAAGTTGACGGAGCGGTACCTGAACGTTAAATAGACCTGCCCGATGCCTCGAGGCAGCCCGTTGCGAAGGTCTTTCGGGGTCGTTTCAGCAGGGTCAGGCTTCAGGCATCTTCGGCTGCCCGGTACGAATCAACCGCCGGGCAGGCACAGAACAAGTTCCTGTCGCCGTACACATTGTCCACCCGGTTGACCGGCGCCCAGTACTTGTAGCGGCGCAGGGAGTCCACCGGGTAGGCCGCGAGCTCGCGGGAGTAAGGGTGCTCCCACAGGCTCGCCGCCACATCCGCCAGGGTGTGGGGGGCGTTGGACAGGGGGTTGTCCTTTGCATCGAGGCGGCCTTCCTGTACCGCGGTGATTTCCTCGCGGATGGCGATCATCGCGTCGCAGAAGCGGTCCAGTTCCTCCAGCGATTCGGATTCTGTGGGTTCCACCATCAGTGTACCCGCCACCGGGAAGGACATGGTGGGCGCGTGGAAGCCGTAGTCGATCAGGCGCTTGGCCACGTCTTCTTCCGTCACCCCGCTGGCTTCCTTGATGGGCCGGATGTCGAGAATGCATTCGTGGGCCACGTTGCCGCTGGTACCGGTGTAGAGGATGGGGTAGTGGTGCTTGAGACGGTGGGCGATGTAGTTGGCGTTCAGTATCGCCACTTTGCTGGCCGCGGTCAGGCCCGCGCCGCCCATCAGGGCGATGTAGGCCCAGGAAATCGGCAGGATGGAGGCGCTGCCATACGGCGCGGATGACACTGTGTCATTGCCGGCATCCAGTCCCGGCAGCGGGGCCACGGGGTTGCTGGGCAGGAAGGCCTGCAGGTGCGCGCCCACCCCGATGGGGCCCATGCCCGGGCCGCCGCCACCGTGGGGAATACAAAAGGTCTTGTGCAGGTTGAGGTGCGATACGTCGGCGCCGAATTTCCCCGGCGCCGCGATACCCACCAGGGCGTTGAGGTTGGCGCCATCGACATACACCTGGCCGCCGTGCTCGTGCACGATGTCGCACAGCTCGATAATCGATTCCTCAAACACCCCGTGGGTGGAAGGGTAGGTCACCATGATGCAGGCCAGGTCCTCGCGGTGGCGTGCCGCCTTGCTGCGCAGGTCCCCGAGGTCCACGTTACCGAGTGCATCGCATTCGACGATAACCACTTCCATCCCGGCCAGGGCCGCGCTGGCGGGATTGGTGCCGTGGGCGGAGGAGGGTATCAGGCAGACGTTGCGCTGGTGATCGCCGCGGTTTTCGTGGTAGCGCCGGATGGCCAGCAGACCGGCGTACTCGCCCTGGGAACCGGCATTGGGCTGCAGGGAGATCGCGTCGTAGCCGGTGCACTCGCGCAGCATGTGTTCCAGCTCTGCCAGCATGGCCTGGTAGCCGGCGGTCTGGTCCGCCGGTGCGAAGGGGTGCAGGCCGGCGAACTGCGGCCAGGTGATCGGCAGCATCTCGGTGGTCGCGTTGAGCTTCATGGTGCAGCTGCCCAGCGGGATCATGGCCCTGTTGAGGGCAATGTCCTTGTCTTCCAGGTAGCGCATATAGCGCAGCATGGCCGTTTCCGAGTGATAGTCATTGAACAGCGGATGCTGCAGGTAATCGACCTCGCGCCGCAGGGCGGCCGGGATGCCGGCGGGGTGGTCCGGGCCATCGGCCAGCGCCGCCATGCCCGGCGCGGCTGATCCGCTGAAAACAGACAACAGGTTGAGGACATCCTGTGCGCTGGTGGTTTCGTCCAGCGAGACACCCAGCCTGTCATTGCCCACCCGTCGCAGGTTCATGCCCTGTGCCAGCGCGCGCTCGATGATGGCGGCCTGTTGATCGCCGACCCTGAGGGTGAGGGTGTCAAAATACTGCTTGTTCTGGGCTGCAAAACCGGCGTCCGCCAGCCCCGTTGCCAGCAGTGCGGTGAGGTAGTGTATGCGCTCGGCTATCCGCCGCAGGCCCCGGGGGCCGTGGTACATGGCGTAGAAGGTGGCCATGATGGCGAGCAGCGCCTGGGAGGTGCAGATATTGCTCGTGGCTTTCTCCCGGCGGATATGCTGTTCGCGGGTCTGCATGGCCATGCGCAGGGCCTGGTTGCCGCGGCGATCGATGGACACGCCGATGATGCGGCCGGGGGTGGAGCGCTTGTAGGCATCGCGGGTGGCAAAATAGGCGGCGTGCGGCCCGCCGAAACCCATCGGTACGCCAAAGCGCTGGGTATTACCCAGCACCACGTCGGCGCCCAGGGCGCCGGGCGATTTCACCAGCAGCAGGGCCATGATGTCGGCGGCAACCGCGACCAGCGCGTTGGCCTGGTGGGCCTGCTCGACCAATGGCGAGATGTCCTCCAGGTGGCCGTAGGTACCGGGGTATTGCAGTAACAGGCCGAAGGCTTCGGTGTTGCCCAGCAGTTCCTGGGGCTCCCCCACCACTACCGTGATATCCAGCGCCTCGGCCCGGGTTTTGACCACTGCGATGGTCTGGGGATGGCAGTCGGCGGCGACCAGGAAGGTATCGCTGCGATTGCGCTTGTTCACCCGGTGCAGCAGGGTCATGGCCTCGGCGGCGGCCGTGCCCTCATCCAGCATGGAGGCGTTGGCCAGGTCCATGCCGGTGAGATCGAGTATCATCTGCTGGAAGCTCAGCAGCGCCTCCAGCCGGCCCTGGGAAATCTCCGGCTGGTAGGGGGTATAGGCCGTGTACCAGCCGGGATTCTCCAGCACGTTGCGCTGGATGACCGCAGGTGTCCAGGTATCGTAGTAGCCGGTGCCGATGTAGGACTTGTTCACCACGTTTTGCGCGGCCAGCCCGCGCAGCCTGGCCAGCACGGCCTGCTCGGTCTGTGCACCGGGCAAATCCATGGCCTGCCTGCGCCGGATGGCGGCGGGCACGGTATCATCGATCAGCGCGTCCAGGCTGTCGTAGCCGATGGCCCGGGCCATCTCGGCCTGCTGCTCCCGGGTGGGGCCAATGTGGCGCCGGATGAAATCTTCGTGATTCTCCAGATCGGACAGCGGCGGGCGGTTCATAGGTGCTCCGGGATTGGCTGGGTCGCGCGATGCGGGTGGGCGTTTTGAGGGCGCGATAGTAGCAGTTGGGCGCCGGCCCGGGCAACATTGGGCCCGGATGGCGGTTAAACACTGACTCCGGAGAAAGCAGCCCATGGCGCGCGTTAAAAAGTCGGAAATTGCCCTGACGGACCTGTTGGCCCAGGTTCGCGCCTGTCGCCATTGTGAGGCGTCCCTGCCGCTGGGGCCCAGGCCGGTGCTGCGGGCCGGTACCGGCGCCCGTGTGCTGATCATCGGCCAGGCCCCGGGTACCCGGGTGCACGCCAGCGGTATCCCCTGGGACGACCCCAGCGGCGACCGGCTGCGGCAGTGGCTGCAACTGGAGGCGGACCGGTTCTACGACACATCCCGCGTGGCCATAGTGCCCATGGGTTTCTGTTATCCCGGCAGGGGAAAATCCGGCGACCTGCCGCCATCCCCCGAGTGCGCCCCGCTGTGGCACCAGCGTGTGGTGGCGATGCTGCCACGGCTTGAACTGGTATTGCTGGTGGGGGCGTACGCCCAGCGGTACTACCTGCCCCAAACCCCGGCGGCGGCAGAAGCTGCACCGGGTGAAAACCTCACGCAGCGGGTCCGGCGCTGGCGGGATTTTGGCCCGCGCTACTTTCCCCTGCCGCATCCGTCACCGCGCAATAACCTGTGGCTGCGCCGCAATCCCTGGTTTGAGGCGGAAGCGTTGCCCCAGCTGCGGGCCAGGCTGCGGGTGGTGCTGGGCTGAGCGCCCGCCCGGTACTTGCAAGCCGGTGGGGATACGGGTTTCACTGTCGTCCCTGCCAATCAATGGAGACCAAACAGTGCCCGATACAGTCGCGCCGGAATCAGTGGGAATGAACAGCGGGCAGCTCGACCGGGTGGGTGAGCATCTTCGCAAACGTTACATCGAGCCCGGCAAGATACCGGGCAGCATCGCCCTGGTGGCGCGCCACGGCAAGGTCTGTTACCTGGACGCGGCGGGCTCGCGGGATGTGGAGCGGGACCTGCCTATGACCGCCGATACCATCGTCCGCATCTACTCCATGACCAAGCCGGTGACCTCGGTGGCGATGATGACGCTGCACGAGCGCGGCCTGTTTTCCCTGGATGACCCGGTTCACCGCTTTATTCCGGCCTGGAAAAATTTGCGGGTGCGCAAGGCGGGTTCCCATCCGCAGTTTCTGACGGTGCCCTGCGAGCGCCCCATGACGATACGCGACCTGTTCATGCACACCTCGGGACTCACCTACGACTTCCTGCATGCCGGTAATGTCGATGCCGCCTACCGCGAACTGGACGTGGGCCTGCCGCGCCGCGGCTACACCCTGCAGGCGATGATTGAGCAACTGGCGCACCTGCCGCTGGAGTTCTCGCCGGGTGCGCGCTGGAACTACTCGCTGGCGACCGACGTGCTGGGTCACCTGATCGAGGTGATCAGCGGCCGGAGTTTGCCCGAATTCATGCACGAGGCGATTTTCGCGCCATTGGGAATGGTGGATACCGGCTTCGGGATTCCCCCGGACAAGCTCGGGCGTTTCGCCTCCTGTTATGAGCGCAACCTGCAAAAGGACATGGTGCTGCAGGATGACGGCCAGGACAGCCACTTCGCGCGGCGGACTTTCTGGTCCGGTGGTGGTGGTCTGCTGTCGACGGTGGCTGATTACTACTGCTTCTGCCAGATGTTATTGAATGGCGGCAGCCTTGAGGGGCGCCGCATCCTGGGCTCCCGCACGTTGCAGTTCATGACCCGCAACCATTTACCGGGTGGCGTCGACATGGCGCGGTTCGCCACCGGCAGTTTCAGCGAAACGGTCTACGAGGGGGTGGGATTCGGCCTGGGCTTTGCCAATAAACTGGACCCGGTGCGCAATGGTTATCCCGGTTCTGCGGGCAGTTATTTCTGGGGCGGGCTGGCCAGCACCCTGTTCTGGGTAGACCCGCGGGAGGACCTGGCCGTGGTGTTCTTGACCCAACTGATCCCCTCCAGTACCTTCAACTTCCGGGGCCAGATGGAGAACATCATCTACGCCGCCCTCGACCAGGACTAGGCCCGCAGCTCTGGCGCCCTAAGCAAATGCAATCGCAGTGCTCGAAATGGAGACCATACCATGCCTATCCCCACCCAACGGTTGTTGTTGCCGCTCACCCTGGCATTGGCCCTGGCGGCCTGCTCGGGTAACAACGACAATAACAAGTCCACCCAGCTGATCAGCATCGACACGCCCAATGCGGACCGCTGCGAGATCCTCGATTCCGACAACTGCCTGTTCCCCTGGCCCAGCAGCGCCCTCACCGTGGCGGACGACAGCACCGTCACCGGCGTACGGGTGAATCTCAACCAGCAGTCGCTGCCCGCGAACAAGCAGGGCGTGCATGTGGATCCCACCGAGTGGAACCGCAACGACGGCTTCTCGCCCTCGCAGATGATCATGGCCCAGGTGCCCGGGGTGGACCTGGCGCAAACCGGGGCGCCGCCGATCACCGATCTCGCCCAGTCACTCGACCCCGACTCGCCGGTGGTGGTGATACGCGCGAGCACCGGTGAGCAGCACCTGGTCTTCGCCGAGTTGGATGCCAATACCGATGATCCCGCCGAGCAGTCACTGATCATCCGGCCGATGATCCAGTTTGAGCGGGGCGAGCGCTACATCGTCGCCCTGCGCAATCTGAAAGACGCCTCGGGGGAGGTGCTCGAGGCGCCGGAGGTGTTCCGGGCCTTCCGCGATGACACCCCCACCGACAACGATGCAATCGAAAGCCGCCGCGAGGCCATGGAGGATATGTTCGCTGTCCTGGCTGACGCCGGCATCGCGCGCGAAGATCTCTACCTGGCCTGGGACTTCAATATCGCCAGTGTCGAGAATATCACCGAGCGCATCCTGCACATTCGCGACGACGCCTTCGCCGCGCTGGGCAATGCGGCGCCGGAATTCGCCGTGACCGAGGTGATTGACTACGCGCCCTGCGCTGAGTCCGGCTGTGAGGCGGGCCAGGACGAGTACAAATCGCGCTCCATCACCGGCACCTTCCAGGTGCCCAACTACCTCGACTCGGACGATGGCCGCCCCGGCTCGCCGTATTATTACGCCGAACCCGACGACGGCCTGCCCGATCGTATCGGCGGCGACAATCTGTTTACCGCGCGTTTTTACTGCAGTATCGCCCGCTCCGTCGCTGAGGATTTTGAAGCGCCGCCCAAGGCCGTAGCCAGGCCTTCGCTGTATGGCCATGGCCTGCTGGGCAGCGGCTCGGACGCCCTGCGCGGCACCGGCGCCAATATCAACATCATGGCGAACAGTCACCAGATGATGTTCTGCGGCACTGACTGGAGCGGCTTCGCCGAGGAGGATGTCGGCTACGCCGTACAGGTGTTGCAGGACTGGTCGCTGCTGCCGGCGTTTTTTGATCGCCAGCAGCAGGGCATGCTCAATTTCATGTACCTGGCCCGCCTGCTCAAGCACGAGGCGGGCCTGCGCAGCGACCCGGCGTTCCAGGCCGGCGGCGAGCCGGTGTTCGACAACAGCAACGTCTATTACGACGGCAATAGCCAGGGCGGGATTCTCGGTGGCGCCCTGATGGGCGTGATCCAGGATGTCACCCGGGGCGTGCTGGGGGTGCCGGGAATGTCCTACAGCTTCCTGTTGCGTCGCAGTGTCGACTTTGATGTCTACAAGCCGTTCTTCAGCGGCTCGGCCACCGGCGCCAACGGCGGCGGCTACCCCAGCATCAAGGACCAGGCCTTCCTGCTGTCGATGGCGCAAATGCTGTGGGACCGCTCGGAATCCAGTGGCTACGTCTACCATATCGAGCAACACCCGCTGCCGAACACGCCGGTTCACTCGGTGCTGATGCAGGTGGCTTACGGCGATCACCAGGTGAGTATGTGGGCAGCGGAGTTCATGGCCCGCACCATCGGCGCGAAACTGAGGGTGCCGGCGCTGGAGCCCGGCAGGCACCCCGACAGCAATCCCTATTACGGGCTGGAGCCGGTGCCGGCCGGCGACTACACAGGCTCGGTCCTGACCATCTGGGACAACGGCCCCCTGGGAGCCGGCGCGAGTGACGGTGGTACCGCGCCACCGCCGATCAATAACACCCAGCCGTTCGAGCCGGATTACGGCGCCGACCCGCACAGCCTGCCGCGCAAGGACGCGACCGCCCAGGCGGAAAAGTCCTTTTTCCTAATGCCGCCGGGGCAGGGCAAGTTTGTCGATACCTGCGACCCCAGCCTGCCCTGCACCACGGACGGCTATGTCCCGGGGGGCAGCTTATAGGGATTAATAAGAATTAATCCTATTTAGTATTGCTAATGAGAATGATTACTACTAATATCCCCTTTGCCAGTTGGCGCAAGACCAGTAAAGGGGACAGCACAGATGAAAAAACTGACAGCGGGCCTGGTATTCGGCCTGTGTAGCACAGCCGCCGTCGCGGCCACGCCCACGCCCGAGGAGATGTGGGCCATCATTCAACAGCAGCAGGCGGAAATTGCCCGGCTCAAGGAGCAGGTGGCCTCGGCGGACAACCAGATCAAGGAAACCGGCATCAAGGTGGAAGCCACCGCCAACATGGTCGAGGAGGGCCTGGTGTCGGGCCGCCATTCGCTGGCGTCCAGCTGGACCGAGCGCACCCAGATCGGTAGCTACGGCGAGATGCACTACAACAACCTGACCGATGAAAATGACAACGGCGGCGACAAGGACGAGCTGGATTTTCACCGCTTTGTGTTCTACCTCGGGCACGAGTTCAGCGACACCACCCGGATGTTCTCCGAGGTGGAGTTGGAGCACTCGGTCGCCGGTGACGGCCAGAACGGCGAAGTCGAGCTGGAGCAGGCTTACATCGAACACGACCTGAGCCGCAACATGCGCATGAAGGCGGGCCTGTTCCTGATCCCCGTGGGTATTCTCAACCAGACCCACGAGCCTGACACGTTCTACGGGGTGGAGCGCAATAACGTCGAGAAGAACATCATCCCCACCACCTGGTGGGAGGGCGGCCTGGCCCTGAGCGGCGAGTTCGCGCCCGGCTGGAGCTATGACACGGCGTTCACATCCGGCCTGATGCTGGATGCCGATGAGGGCCAGTACCTGATCCGCGACGGCCGCCAGAAAGTGTCCGAGGCCGATGCTTCCGACCCCGCCTATACCGCCAACCTGAAGTACACCGGTATCGCCGGCCTGGAGTTGGGTGCTACCGTGCAGTACCAGCAGGACCTGTACCAGGGTAAGTACAGCCAGGATGTCGACGCGGTGCTCTACTCGGCACATGTGGCCTGGCGCACCGGCCCCTTCGGGCTGCGCGCGGTGGCGGCGACCTGGGACATCGACGACGCTATCAATACCATCAAGGCGGGCGCCGATACCCAGGAGGGCTGGTATATCGAGCCCTCCTGGCTGCTGCTGAGCGACCTCGGTATATTCGCGCGCTACAGCGAATGGGATAACCAGGCCGGCGGCGCCGGTGATACCCAGTTCAGTGAATGGAACATGGGGTTCAACTACTGGCTGGAGGAGCATGTGGTATTCAAGCTCGATTACCAGTGGCAGGATGCGCCCGCCAACCAGAAAGAACTGGAAGGCCTGAACCTGGGGGTTGGCTGGAGTTTCTGATGTTCGCCGGAGGTAAACCAGCCGCGCACCTGCGCGGCGTCTCGGCCGCCATCCTGTTGCTGGCGGCTTTTTCCGTTGCCGGGGAGGAATACCTGGGCCGCGACGATTTCCTGGGCATGGTCTTCGGCGACACCCCGCCGGCGGTGCAGACGCTGTGGCTGACCGACGAGAGCAAGGCGGCAGCGAAAGCGGCCGTCGGCTGGGTTCCCCTCGCGTTGCGCCTGCGCTACTGGCGGGCGGGGTCGCAAACCGCCTGGATTCTCGAGGATATCGGCAAGGACAAGCCCATCACCCTGGGTATCGCCGTTGACGGCGGTCAGATAGAGCGGGTGGAGGTGCTGGCGTTTCGCGAAAGTCGAGGCTGGGAAATCCGCTACCCCTTTTTTACTGACCAGTTCAGGGGCCTGGTCCTGGCACCCGACGGCGATTTGTCCGGGTCCATCGACGGCATCACCGGTGCGACACTGTCGGTGCGCGCGGTAGAACGCGTGACGCGCCTGGCCCTGTGGCTGGATGCGCGGGTGCGGGATTCGTGAGGCGTCGCTCCCGTCTGGTGGGGGTGTTGTGGCGCTGGCACCGACGCCTCGGCTTACTCGCGGCGGTGTTTGCGCTGGTGCTGGCGAGCACCGGTATCGTGCTGAACCATTCCCCGGAACTCGGACTCGACCGCCGTTTTGTCGACTGGCCCTGGCTCAGTCGCACCTACGGTGACAGTTCCGGCGAGATGCCCGCCGTCCAACTGGGTGCGCGGTGGCTGTCCCGGGCCGCCAACGGCCGGGTGTATCTCGATACGCTGGAGGTCGCGCCCTGCAATGGCAGGCAGGTGGGCGCTGCACAGGCGGGCGAACTGCTCTACGTCGCCTGCGCCGAGGAATTACTGGTCATTACCGCCGACGGGCAATTGCTTGAATCCCTCAGCGCCGGCAGCGGGTTGCCGATGCCGCTCACGGGCATCGGCCTGATCGATGGCGGTGTTGTGCTGCAGGCCGATGGTACCTGGTGGCTGGCGGACATGGATCGGATGGATTTCGGCGGGCGCGCCCCGGGGGGTGCACAGATCAGCCAGCTGGCTGCCGGGCGGCTGCCCGCTGCAATTCGGGACGGTATCCCCGCGCCGGAGCAGTGGCTCAGCTGGGAGCGTCTGCTGCTCGATGTGCACAGCGGCCGTGTGTTCGGGCACCTGGGCGTGCTGTGGATGGATGTTGTTGGCCTGCTGCTGGCAACCCTCGCCCTGAGCGGGATTGCCATGTGGTGGCTGCACCGGCGACGGGGCTCTCAGCGCTCCCCGTAGCGGATATCGGTGACGTAATACACCTTTTCACCGGCCGGGCTCTGTACCCGGATTTCATCGTCCAGCCGCTTGCCCAGCAGGGCCCGTGCCATGGGCGAGTCCATGCTCAACCGGCCCTGCTGCAGGTCGAACTCGTCGGGTCCGACGATACGCCAGTGCTGCTCCATGCCCGCCTCATCCTCGAGGCTGACCCGGGCCCCAAAGTAAATTTTGCCGGTGTCCGCGGGGATCTGGTCGATCACCTTCAACTCGTCCAGGCGCTTGTTGAGAAACCGCACCCGGGAGTCGATCTCCCGCAGGCGGCGCTTGCCATAGATATAATCGCCGTTCTCTGATCGATCGCCGTTTTTGGCCGCCTCGTGTACCGTGTTGGTGACCACGGGGCGTTCCACTTTCCACAGCTGGTGCAATTCCGCCCGCAGGCGTTGCTCGCCCTCGGGGGTGATATAGGTGGAGCCGCGCCGGCGCGGGGGTTTGTATCTGCTCATGGGATGCTATTGTAGCGGCCCCGGGGCGGATACCATAATCTCCCCGGCTCCGGTAGTCGATCGGTATGGGGGTAAGAGGTATGGCAATGAAGACGGGATCGTGGGGCGCGCTGAGCGCGGTAGTGGCGATGTCATTGGCCGCGACACTGGTGCGCGCCGAATGTGTGTCATTCGACGGCGCGCTGGAGCAGGGTGGTTTTATCTGGGGCAAGGTGGCGCCCGGCAGTGCCGTGAGCCTCGGTGGCCAGACCCTGGATGTACTGGCCGATGGCACCACCTTTGCCGGTTTTGGCCGCGATGCGCCCGCGGCGGTGGAACTGGTGGTCACCGGCCCTGCGCCCTGTAGTGAAACCCTGCAGATAGCGCGCCGCAAGTACGACATACAGCGGGTGGAAGGTGTGCCGCAGAAGACGGTGACGCCCCCGCCGGAGGAATTGGCGCGCATCCAGCGCGAAGCGACACTGGTCGCCAACGCCCGCGCCCCCAGCATCAAACGCCCGGAGCTGATCACCAGCGTGCTGGCGGGTTTCGTATGGCCGGCACAGGGTCCGATTTCGGGTGTCTATGGCAGCCAGCGATTCTACAACGGCGAGCCGCGCAACCCGCACTACGGGGTTGATGTGGCCGCACCCAGGGGCACCCCCGTGCATGCCCCGGCGGCGGGGGTGGTGACGCTGGCGGAGCCCGACCTCTATTTTTCCGGCGGCACGGTCATCCTCGATCACGGCTACCGGCTGTCATCCACCTTCCTGCATATGAGCGCGGTGTCGGTGCAGGTGGGAGACGAGCTCGAGGCGGGCGACCTGATCGGTGCGGTGGGCGCGACCGGGCGGGCCACCGGCCCCCACCTGGACTGGCGCATGAACTGGCGGGAGGAGCGCATCGATCCGCAATTGCTGGTGCCTCCCATGCCGAAGCCGGAACCGGGTCCCGCCCCCAAAGCCATGCCCAAGCCCTGAAAAATCCGTATAATACTGCCTCTCTTTTACCCGGCCCATTTATCCGGCCGCTTTTGCTCGACCCTTTTTGCTTGACCTTTTTGCACAACCTGGCGAGGCCGTAATGATAGACAAGAAGTTGCTCAGTATCCTGGTGTGCCCGGTGACCAAGGCGCCGCTGGAGTACGACCGCGAAAAAGACGAGCTGGTCTGCAAGGCCAGCGGCCTGGCATACCCGGTGCGCGATGGCATTCCGGTGATGCTGGAAAGCGAGGCCCGCGTGCTCACCGCAGACGAGAAGTTGGGGTAAGCAGCGTGTCCGACACCATTTTTGGCAAGATCATCAGCGGCGAAATTCCCAGCCAGTTCCTGTACGAGGACGATCACTGTGTCGCCATCAACGATATCAATCCCCAGGCGCCGGTCCACGTGCTGGTGATTCCCAGGCGCGGTATTCCGCGCCTGGTGGATGCGGTGGAGGATGACCAGGCCCTGCTGGGCCACCTGTTGCTGGCGGCGGGTAAGATCGCAGAACAGCTGGGGGTGGCTGAAGCATTTCGCCTCATCATCAACAATGGTGCGGGCGCGGGCCAGACCGTGTTCCACCTGCATCTGCACATTATCGCGGGCCGAACCTTCGCCGAAGGACACATGGCCGGCTAACGGGATGCCACACACTTCGCCGCCGGCGCTGCGGCGTTATTAACGCCACGCGCCGACCACACCTTTGCAACCGGGAACGTATATGAAGACGCCAGAGATTCGCGAGGCCTTCCTGGCCTATTTTGAACAGCACGGCCATACCCGTGTGGCCAGCAGTTCGCTGGTGCCGGCCAACGACCCCACACTGCTCTTTACCAATGCCGGTATGAACCAGTTCAAGGACACCTTCCTCGGCATCGACCCCCGTCCCTACGTGCGCGCGGCCAGCAGCCAGCGCTGCGTGCGCGCCGGTGGCAAGCACAACGATCTGGAAAATGTCGGCTACACCGCTCGCCACCACACATTTTTCGAAATGCTTGGCAACTTCAGCTTTGGCGATTACTTCAAGCGCGAGGCCATTGGTTTTGGTTGGGAGTTCCTCACCAAAGTGCTCGGGCTGCCACCGGAAAGACTCTGGGTGACGGTCCACGTCTCCGACGACGAGGCGGCGGACATCTGGGTCAACGAGATCGGGATCGACCCCGCCCGGCTGTCGCGCCTGGACGAAGACAACTTCTGGCAGATGGGTGACACCGGCCCCTGCGGTCCCTGCTCCGAGCTTTTTTACGACCACGGCCCGGATGTGCCCGGCGGCCCCCCGGGCAGCGAAGGCGATGACCTGGACCGCTATATCGAGGTCTGGAACCTGGTATTCATGCAGTACAACCGCGACGCGAGCGGCGAATTGCATCCCCTGCCAAAACCCTCGGTGGATACCGGCATGGGCCTTGAGCGAATCGCCGCCGTGATGCAGGGGGTGCACAGCAATTACCAGATCGACCTGTTCCAGGCCCTGATTACAGCGGCCGCGAATATCCTCGGGGTGGCCGACCTCGAGGACAGCTCGCTCAAGGTCATCGCCGACCATATCCGCTCCTGCGCTTTCCTCATCGTCGATGGCGTCATGCCGGGCAACGAGGGCCGAGGCTATGTATTGCGCCGTATTATTCGCCGCGCCATCCGTCACGGCAATAAACTGGGCGCCACGGCACCGTTCTTCCATCGCCTGGTGGGCACCCTGGCCCAGCAGATGGGTGAGGCCTACCCGGACCTGGTGAAACGCCAGGCGCAGGTGGAAAAAGCCCTGCTGGCGGAAGAGGAACAGTTTGCCAAGACGCTGGACAACGGCATGCAGATCCTGGAAGAGGCGCTTGCGGGCCTGGTATCGAACGAGATACCCGGTGCGCTGGTGTTCAAGTTGTACGACACCTACGGTTTCCCCACCGACCTCACCAATGATATCGCCCGGGAGCGCGGCCTCAGCCTGGATATGACGGGTTACGACACGGCCATGGCGGAGCAGCGTATGCGCTCCCAGGAAGGCGGCAGTTTCAGGGTCGACTACAGCTCGGTGCTCTCGCTGGAGGGCAGCACTACCTTTACCGGCTATGATGGCGAGACCGGCCGCGGCGCGGTTACGGCCCTGTTGCGCGACGGTGAAAAAGTGGCGTCGCTGGCGGTGGGTGAGGTCGGGGTGGTGGTACTGGACAGTACGCCGTTTTACGCCGAATCCGGTGGTCAGGCGGGGGATTGTGGTTATCTCGATGGCCAGGGTGTGCGGCTGGAGGTGACGGACACCACCAGGGCCGCCGGCCAACACCTGCATCATGTCAAGGTGCTGGAAGGCCGTGTCAGCGAGGGCGACAGCCTGCGGGCCAGCGTAGACTCCCAGGTGCGCCAGCGCACCCGGCTCAATCACTCCGCGACCCATCTGCTGCACGCCGCCCTGCGCAGGGTGCTGGGTGAGCATGTGGCGCAGAAGGGCTCGCTGGTGGACTCGGAGCGGCTGCGGTTCGACTTCTCCCACCCCCAGGGTGTCAGCACCGCCGAGCTGAAGGCGATTGAAAACCTGGTCAACGCGCAGATTCGCGCCAACACCGTGGTCAGCACCCGCATTATGTCCATGGAGGATGCGGTAGCGGCGGGAGCGATGGCCCTGTTCGGTGAAAAATACGGCGACGAGGTGCGGGTGCTGGCAATGGGCGTCGACGACTTCTCGGTGGAACTGTGCGGTGGTACGCATGCCAGCCGCACCGGCGATATCGGCCTGTTGCGTATCGTCGCGGAGGCCGGCGTGGCCGCCGGTGTGCGCCGCATCGAGGCGGTCACCGGCAGCGGCGCCCTGGCGCATGTCGACCGGGCCGAGCAGCGCCTGGCGGCGGTGTGCGATGTGGTCAAGGGCAGCGGCGACAACGTGGTGGATAAAGTGGCCGCGCTGCGCCTGGAAAACCGCGAGCTCGAGAAGGAAGTCGCCCGGCTCAAGCAGAAACTGGCGACGTCCGCCGGGGGCGATCTCACCGCGGCGGCGGTCGATGTGGCCGGTGTGAAAGTGCTCGCCGCCACCGTCGATGGGGCGGATGCGAAATCGCTGCGCGACACACTGGACCAGTGCAAGAACAAACTCGGCAGCGCCGTTATCCTGTTGGCGGCCATTACCGACGACAAGGTGGCCCTGGCGGCCGGTGTCACCGGCGACCTCACCGGCCGGGTAAAAGCGGGCGACCTCATGCGCCAGGCCGCCGAGCGCCTGGGCGGCAAGGGCGGTGGGCGCCCCGACATGGCCCAGGGGGGCGGTACGGATATCGCGGCCCTGCCCGCTGTGCTCAAGAGCGTGCCGGATTGGGTGGCAGCGGCCCTGAAATAAGCCGGTAGCTGCAATAATTACGATCTTCTGCACCAGTCTTTGGGCCGGGTGGCGGTTTAAATACTGTCCGGTTTGTTGTTTAATAACGCCCTTTTTTCGGGGCCTTCAGGGCCTCCCGCGGTGTGGCACCTGATAGCATGGGTCTGATTGTTCAAAAATTCGGCGGCACTTCGGTAGGCTCTGTCGAGCGCATCGGCCAGGTGGCGGACAAGGTTGCGAAGTTCCGCGCCCAGGGGCACGACCTGATCGTCGTGGTCTCCGCCATGAGCGGCGAGACCAACCGCTTGATAGACCTCGCGCACGCGGTGCAGGAACGCCCGGTGCCACGGGAGATGGATACGCTGATTTCCACAGGCGAGCAGGTGACCACGGCGCTGCTCAGCATGGCCCTGGATGTGCGCGGGGTGAAGGCCAAATCCTACAACGGCAGCCAGGTGCGTATTCTCACCGATGATGCACACACCAAGGCGCGCATCCGGGAAATTGACGACAAGCGCCTGCGGGCCGGACTGGATGAGGGTTATGTCCTGGTGGTGGCCGGGTTCCAGGGCGTGGATGAGCACGGCAATATCACCACCCTGGGCCGGGGCGGTTCAGATACCACGGCAGTGGCTCTGGCGGCGGCACTCAAGGCGGACGAATGCCAGATCTATACCGATGTCGATGGGGTATACACTACCGATCCGCGGGTGGTGGACGGCGCCCGCCGGCTGGACCGGATTACCTTCGAGGAGATGCTGGAGATGGCCAGCATGGGTTCCAAGGTGCTGCAGATCCGCGCGGTGGAGTTCGCGGGCAAGTACCAGGTGCCACTGCGGGTACTGCACAGTTTCAAGGAAGGCCCCGGTACGCTCATAACTCTGGAGGACGCGACGCAGATGGAAACGCCCACAATCGCAGGTATCGCATTCAACCGGGATGAGGCCAAGCTCACCATCCTGGGGGTGCCCGATATGCCCGGCATCGCCCACAAGATCCTCGGGCCAATCGGTGATGCCAATATCGAGGTCGACGTGATTGTGCAGAACACGGGTGAGGACAAACACACCGATTTCAGTTTCACCGTGAGTCGCACCGACCTGCCGCGCGCGATGGATGTGTTGCAGTCGGTAGCCGGCCAGATCGGCGCCCGGGAAGTGCGCAGCGATGCCAGAATCGCCAAGGTGTCGGTGGTGGGCGTGGGCATGCGGTCCCACGCCGGTGTCGCCAGCCAGATGTTCGCAGCGCTGGCCGAGGTGGGCATTAATATCCAGATGATCACCACTTCTGAAATAAAGATTTCGGTGATCATCGAGGAAAAATTCCTCGAGCTGGCAGTGCGTTCCCTGCACTCATCCTTTGGCCTGGATAAGGAACCAAACGACGAGGGCGCTGCCTGATAATGGCAGGGCGTGAGCGCCCGTTAGGAAAGTAAGCTGTGCTTGTGTGAATTGCGTTTTGCGCGATCTCAGCTAAAACTAAGTGGGCGGGGAACGGTGCTGTCAGGGCGTCGTATACCCGTTCGCTGACATAGCCATGCGTCCGCAGTCTCACGCCGCGGGCACAGGGCCGGAGACAGAAAAGAATGCTTATTTTGACCCGCAGGGTTGGAGAGTCGCTGATGGTGGGCGACCAGATCACTGTGACCGTGCTCGGTGTGAAGGGTAACCAGGTCCGTATTGGCGTCAATGCGCCGAGGGATGTGGCGGTACACCGGGAGGAAATCTACAACCGCATCCAGGACGACGAACCCAACGCGCCCCCGGAGCAGGAATAATCGCCCGCAACCCCGTTGTATGGCTTTGATTTTGCACTGATTGTGGTATTATGCCGCGCCTCGAGCTAAGGCGGTGGCGAGCAGTGAGCGCCCCCCGAATTGAGCCCTGGGCTCATCGACAACAGGTTTACGGAGAGCTGGCCGAGTGGCTGAAGGCGCACCCCTGCTAAGGGTGTATAGGCTTATACCCTATCGAGGGTTCGAATCCCTCGCTCTCCGCCATATATCCATTTGATTTTAAAGGAAAATCTGGTTTTTCCTCCCCTCCATGGGACCATATTGGGACCAAACGCTCAGAGACTCCCAATCGCTCCGACACAAACTGCGCCATCCCGGTCGCATCTGCGGAGATCCACTTGCCGTAATGCTCATCGATCATGCGCGTGCTGGTATGACCCACCTGGCGAATGATCCATTCTTTCGCGATACCGGCGGTGAGCAATTGGCTGATGAAGGTGTGCCGTGCAGTGTTCGGCCCGCGATAGCGCACCTGGGCTTTTTTGAGATGCGCACGCCAAAAGTTATTCCGTACCGTCCCGTCGGATTCGTGTGGCCTCTTCGTGTTGCTGTTTAAGAAAACGAGGCGAACGTCCTCGAAGAACTGCTTCTTATTGTCGCGTGACATGATTTTGAGTCGACGCGTGTCCAGTCGCTCGGTGAAAAGACGCTGCACCTGCAGCCATTGAATCGCTGGATCAATCAGTTCCACTTCGCGTGTGGAGCGTTTGGTTTTTGTTTGTTTATAGGATCCGTTCACCCTGGCCCGACATACTTTGACGGTACCGGTTTTTAAGTCAATATCTTCCCATGCCAGGGCGATGAGCTCGGAGATTCTCAGTCCTGACCAGAACGCAAACCCCATCATATTGATTTCCTGGGTCCGCCGGGTCGGGGTAGCTAGTATTTTTTCTATTTCTGACTGGGTAAATGGATCGGGGTCTTCTCTATCGCCCAGTGAAAGATTGTCAATCGCGTCGATCGGCGAGTCACTGCGTATGTTGTCCGCTTTCGCATCCTTGAAGATGCCACGCAGTATGATCATGATTTCATTGATCGTCTTATTTGCGAGTGCACTGAGTTCTACCGCGATCCACTTCTCCAACTCCGTTTTTGTAATCGTGGTGAGTTTGTACGACCCCCACCGAGGGCGTACATGATTCTCTACCTTGGATTTGTAGTTTATATAGGTCGATTGAGCCGTTCTGACTTTCTTGACGGCTAGCCAGAGGTCCAATGCCTGGTCGACGGTTCTGTCGCGGTCTGGGTTCGTGCCAAATAGACGGCAACGAGGGGATTCCGGAAAGTGCTTGGAATAATCAAATATCTCACGGCCAATCTCATGCAGTATCGCTGCGCGTTTTTTCTCCGCGAATTTGATGTTGGCTTTGGTGACCCGCAGTCCTTTCAATGTTTCTCGGCAACGTACTCCACGATAGCGAAAATCGATACGAATGGTGGCCCCGTGTACTTGTACGCCGTCAGGCAACTCCGCGTCAGGTGCCAGTGTCGATGACTTGCTTGTTGATGTTTTAGTGATAACCGCTCTCTGTCCATTGATCAATTGCGCGCCAGTTGTACATGATGTTGCCATCGGGCGCTTTTACCCAGTGCACACCTTCCAGCCATACGCCCTGTACGCGTTTATGTTTCTGCGCGTCCAGACGGAAACCGGTGAGCTCGGTTAGCTTTTTGCCACGGATCCATTTTGGCAGCGGCACACTGTATTCAAGAGGGTCGTTCATACGGGTCTCGCAGGTTTGTCGCATTGCAGTATGCAAAAGATTAGCACTGAGCTAATTGCTACGACAACCGATCCCGTCGCCTAAATCCTTATCGCCGTGCTAAATGGCCTACAGCGCTTCGCCTTTAAAGACGATCACACCGCAAACACTGATGTCGGGCGTCACCTCAATGATGCGGTTGGGCCAATCAGGATTGAGCGTTTTGAGATACTTC
>JACKNN010000009.1 GCA_024234855.1 Pseudomonadales bacterium
TCGCGAGCTTGAAGAGAATGTTTTGTTCAAGGGCTATTTCAATGACCCGGAGGCCACCGCAAAAGCCTATCACGGCGATTGGTATCTCACCGGTGATATGGCACAACGCGACCCGCAGTCCGGCGCCTACTTTTATAAGGACCGCAAAAAAGATGCCGTGCGCTTCGGCGGGCGCAATATCTCTACCCTGGAGGTGGAGAGCGTGGTACGACAACATCCCGATGTGAAAGATGTGGCTGCTTTTGGTATTCCGTCGAAGGAAGTGGAAAGCGAGGACGAACTGAAAATCAATATCATACTTGCTGCCGGCTCGACGGCGACCCACGAGGACATCGCCGCGTTTATCAACCGGAATGGTCCCTACTACTTCGTGCCCCGTTACATGGAGTTCGTCACCGAACTACCCTACACCCCCAACCAGAAGGTGCAGAAATTCCAGTTGCGCGACCAGGGCGTGAGCGAGGCTACGTGGGACCTGAAAAACTCAGACTACCAGATCAGCAAATAGGGGTTCTGGCGTAATCGGGTAGATCGGACCGGGTGTACCGCAGACTCGGATTTGGTAAGCGCCATTCAGGTAAACGCCAATACGTCGCCCCTGCCCCGCTCGATGAACTCCCGCTCCCATTGCTCGATATTCGCTGCCGTCAGCAAGCTCCAGGGGGCCGACTTGTGCGGCTGCCACCAGATGGGATCGGCGCAGCGCCATTTCTCCTGTCGCAAGGGGTGTTTGATCACTTTCGATGTTTGCGTCAGTGGCAGCGCAGCGGCGATCCTGAAAAAGCTTGGCATCCATTTGCTGCCGAAATCGTCCTGCGCGCGCAGGAATGCCGCAAAAGTGCCCGCGTCGAATTCAGCGCCCTCGCGCAACTGTAACGCCGCCATGACCCGGTCTCCCAATACTGGATCCGGTACCGCGTATACGGCCGCAATAACAACATCAGGGTGACGGACCAGCACCTGCTCGACCTGCGAGGTACCAATGTTTTCACCGTCCACACGCATGCCGTCACCGTCCCGACCAACGAAGTAAAAGTACCCGTCCGCATCCCGGTAACCGCGATCGCCCATCCAGATAACACCGCCCCGCGTACGCTTGGCGTTGGCTTCATCATTTTTCCAGTACCCTTCAAAGGCAGGCACTCCCTCGGTATTGACCAACTCACCAATCGCCTGGTCAGCGTTGAGCAGGCGGCCCCGTTCATCCAATCGGGCCCGCTCACACTCGGTCATGGTTGCGGGATTCATGACCTTCATTCCGGATGTCATTGCCAGACCGAGGGAGCCCGCCGGCGTGTCCCGATTACGCACGGTAGCAACCCCTCCTTCGGTGGAGCCGTAGGCATCCAGCAGACGACAGGCGAAGCGACGTTCGAACTCCTTCAGGTCGGCGTGAGCGGCCTCATTACCCATGCCGCGGCGCAGTGTATTGTCAGCATCATCAGCTTGCTCCGGCGTCGCCAGCACATAGGCAAGCGGTTTTCCGACATAGCAGAAATACGTTGCGCCGAAGCGGCGGATATCAGGCAGAAACCCCGATGCAGAAAATTTGCGTCGCAATGCGATAGGTACACCGGCACCCAATGACGGCAACACGCCGGTCATCAACGCATTCGAGTGGAACAGAGGCATGGATATATAGGTGACATCGTCGGATGTGAGTCCTTGGTCATCGATTACAAGTTGCACATTGGCAGTTATTCGACCGTGAGAACAGATACAGGCTTTGGGTGCGCCCGTGGTGCCCGAGGTAAATATCAGGCAAAACATGTCTTTCGGCGACACGTTCACATCGGGCAAGCTGGCACCTTCGAAATTGGACAGCCCTTCACAGTACGACTGCGAATCCGTATTAAGACAGTGCGCACCTCCCAAATCCAGAGACTGCAATTCCTCCCAGTAGTTGTCGTTACTGATGAGTAACCGGCATTCGGTATGGCGGATATCCCGCGCCAGGTCGCCCCCACGGCGAGTAGGGTTGACACCCACCAGTGTCGCCCCCGCCAGCGCACAGGCACCCAGCCACATCAGATACTCCGGCTCATTATCGAGCAGTAAACCGACATGAAATGGCCCATTGCGTGGTTGATCCAGCAAAAAGGCTGCGCGCTGAGCACAGGCCTGTGCGAATTGCGCATACGTCCAGCTCTGATCCTCAAACAACAGGCCAGGATTCTGATTATCGGCCTGCGCACGAATCAATTCAGCCACGGTACTCATGATCATTTCCTCCGGACAACGATTACTACCGAGTCAGTAGACGTCGGATAAAGCTATCCTTGCGTTTTTCCTGCACTCGCAACAACAGCATATCACGCAACATTGTATCGATACTGGCAGCGGTCTCATCACGTACACGGTTCAGGACAGATTTTGGAACGGTTTTGCCCTTCGGGTAGCGGGGTACCGAAATCGGTTCGCCAAAAGCGATATAGCAGTGCTGGGGTTTGGGCAGGAGTGTCGAAAATACACCTTTGGGTATAAAGGGCATCATGTCGTCGCGCCAATCGTCCGTAATCACACCGGCCTTTTTCAACAGCTTGCCCGGCAGACTGTCGGCAAACTCCCGACTCTCAATCACCTGATCATAGAACTCGTCAGCACCAACCACCGCGAAGGGTGTAATGGGGTACCCATGCCTGGCCGCCATACGCACAAAGCCGTAACGTTCCTTCCACAGCAGGGTATATTTGTCGGCCTCAGACTTGATCGCCTCATGAGCGCCACCGGGAAACACCAACAGGTCAACGCCATCTTCCATCATGGCACTGCACACTTCGGGGTGAGCTGGAATCATCCCGCTTTTTATCAGCGTATCACCCACCTTGGAATTCTGCAGCAGGGCATTATCGCCCATGGCGCGGACAAACCGGCCGGCTTCATGGTAGAGGATGGGGCAGACCAGAAAACCATCGAGCCCAAAACCACTGTGGTTACCCACGAAGAGCGTATTTTTGCTGGTAATATTCTCTAATCCGACTACCGTTGGCGAAAAATATCGTTTAATCAACCGGTAAACCCGTTCAGAACCCAGCGCCCCCATATCGTCGACCGCCCTGGCCTTTTCAATGAGCTGCGCTATCTCTTCCGGTGCCAATACGGGGGAGTCATGCTTCTCGAACATATTCTTTTTCGGTGCTGTCATTGCGTTGATCTCCTGCTGGTCTCAGCAGACTGATGGTGGTGGATTGATGGATCAAATTTTAACCAGGCAAGCATATATGTCCACGACGACATCTGAATGGACAATCTGGACAGTGATTTGCCCGATATGGCCACGCGGTCATTTTTCCCATGGTGAGCGCAATGTGGCGGCGAATATCGATATAACCAATATCAAGGATACCAAGGGTGCTTATGAACGAATGTGAACAGACCGTCATGGTGTATAACAGCGCTCCGCGGAGGCACGCTAGCCATTGCTGAATCGGCCGTTGTCGACCATCTGCTGGAAGAAGTCGTTCATTGTGTCTGCGAGCGGGCGATACTTCATGCCCAGTACACGAATGCTTTTGGAGTTGTCACCCTTCCAGGGGTACCCGAAGTTCCGGGATACGATTCTGCGGCTTATACCCGGCGCCACCATTGGCGCCACGAGCCACATCAGCCATTTCGGCAGTGCGCGCCGCGGTATCGGGTAGTCGTTACCGTACTTAGGTAACAGCGTTGCGGCCATTTCAAGCAAATTCGTGTCGTGACCGGATATGATATGGCGGCCTGTTACTCCCGGGATATATGCCGCCCCCAGGTGTGCTTCGGCCAGGTCACGCACGTCGACAACGCCGATACCCACGTCGGGAGCACCTCTTTTTTGCGAGCCATCGCCCATTTGCATGATCATGTTGAAGCTTTCCGACGTCGCGTCAGGGTTCAGGCCCGGCCCCATTACCAGTGACGGATTAATCGTCACCAGCTCCCACTGGCGCTGGCTGTCGGCGATCTTCCACGCCTCTTTTTCGGCCTCCGTCTTGGAATAGGAGTAGGGGTTGTGAGTGAGCGATGACGTCGTGTTCCAGTCGTCTTCAGTGAAAACGCCGCCCGCTGTAGTTGCCAGGTCAGCGTTGTCCCCGTAGACCGCAGCACAGCTACTGGTGACAACCACGCGCTTGACCGATGGCGTCCCGCCGGCCTGGGCAAGCACGTTGCGCGTGCCGAGCTTCGCCGGATCCACCAACTCTCTCTGCGGGTCCTTCACTTCAATCACAAAGGGGGAGGCGGTGTGGAACACGATCGAGCAGCCCGCCATCGCTGCCGCATAGGCCCCCTCGTCTAGTAGATCCGCCTTGAAATACTTGATCGTACCCGGCGCGCTGGCCGCGATTTCATCGAGATGCTGGTATTTTTTGGTATTGGAGGGGTCGCGCACGGCAGCGTGCACCGTTACGCCGGCTTCCAGCAATCGCTTGACGATCCAGCCGGCGACGTAGCCGGTGGCGCCTGTCACCAGAACCGGGGTAGACGTGTCGACTTCGTACATCGTAACTCTCCTGCGGTCATGCCAGTGCCCTGCAGCGCACAATCATTATAGGCGTACCCTGTACCAAATACTATTTCAAGCCGCCACCGGCAATTTACGTATCTCGTTGCACGGCCTTTCCCAAAAGCGATTGCCGCTGAAGTTTTTATACCTGAAGATGTATGGGCCGGCCCGCCTGCCGCTCCTTCTGGCCGTGGTCACGCGGTAATAACACGCCTATACTCGCCCATCACCTTTTCATTTTGGGAGTGTTGCAATTAACACCGATACGCGCTACATGGTGTGGCTACTGGATTTCCTGTGCAGCAGGGGGCTGGACGCGGCGAACATTGCACTTCGCCACGGAGTGTCACCGGCGGTGCTGGATAACCCGGACAATGCCATTGCCCAGGAACAGCACCGGGGTATTCTCCTGGATGCGCTTGAGGAGAGCGGCGATACGGGTCTGGGCCTGAAGCTTGGTCTGCAGCGCTCCATCGCCACCCTCGACCAGTTCGCCTACCTGATGATGAGCAGTGCCACCCTGCGGGAGTCCAGCGAGGCAGGCTTGCGTTACCAGAACTACACCGGACGCTTTTCCGGAGACCTGATTATCACCACTTTCAGTGAAATAGACGGCGAGGGCTGCTACCAGGTCCACGCCAAGCCCGAGTTGGGCAGGCTGCGACTCCTTGCTATAGAGGACATCCTGACTAATATTCTTACCACCTGTCGCTGGGTGTTGGGCAGAAACCTGCCCATGACTCGCCTGCGCTGCAACTACCCTGCCCCGCCACACGCCGCAGAGTATGAGGATATTTTCCAATGCCCGGTACAGTTTGATAAACCGGCCACACAGCTGTTTTTCCACGCAGACATCCTTGATCAGCCGCTGCCGCAATCCAGCCCGCAAAGCGCCGCCCTGTATGAAAAGCTCTGTGAAGAAAAAAGCATTTCCCGCAACCAGGGAGATGTGGCCTGGCGGGTTTGGCAAATCGTCGTCCGCGATCCAGCCGAGCCTCCCGCACTCCAGTCCGTGGCGGACGAGCTGTATTGCAGCCCGAGAACGCTGACCCGCAAACTCTCCGCCCAGGGTTGGCAATATCAGCAGTTGGTCGACCAGGTTCGTGAAATTCACGCCCGCCGCTATCTCAGCGACCCCACCCTGTCAATTACCCAGGTATCCCAGCGCCTGGGATACGCCGACAGCTCGGGTTTTCATCGGGCTTTCAAGAAATGGACGGGGCACGCACCCAGGACCTTTCGTGCAGGACTTTTCAGTCGATAGTATCTGGCGGGATCGGGTATATTTCTGTCCGGATCAGCACTGTGCCAGGCAGTGCCCGGGAGTATACTGGTTCCCTGTACGGCCACCCAGACAGCAGAGGGTCAGCGATGGACAAGTTCGCAGAATTGAACCGGGCTATGATTGAACAGTACGCCCCCCGGCCGGGCCGCCGCCCGTTGCTGCCGGATCTCAGTGACAAGGCCCGGGTCGCCCTGATGTGCCGCATGCTCTTTCGCGAGGGCTGGAACGAACATATCGCCGGTCACATCACCTATCGCCTGCCCAACGGTACCATTCTCACCAATCCCTGGGAGCTTGCCTGGGATGAACTTACCGCAAGCGATATCCTGACCCTCGACAGTGAGGGAACTATCATTGACGGTGAGTGGAATACGACCCCCGCGATCGGCCTGCATATACAGCTGCACGCCCTGCGGCCCGACGTAAACGTGGTCATCCACAATCACACTCGCTGGAGCGGCATCTGGGCTAATATGCACAGGGTTCCCGCAGTCTACGACCAGACCGGGGCTCACTGCGGCGTGGACTTACCACTTTACAATGAGTACGAAGGCACTTTTGAAAACAAGACCACCAGTCTTTCAGCCGCGCAGGCGCTGGGGACAGCCAAATGGGCACTGCTGGCAAATCATGGCGCACTGGTGGTCGGAAAGGACCTGCGCCAGGCCCATCTCCGCGTGGTCACGCTGGAATGGCGCTGCAAACGCGCCTACGAGGTCGAGCTGCTCGGTGGTGGCGTTCCGCTGCCCGACGAGGAGGTCGAAAAAGTCGGTATCACCGATGCCAACGGCTTCCCATTCTGCTGGGAGGCTATGGCCCGGCGAGAATTACGAGCCGACCCCACCATCGTCGACTAAACCACCCATTCCGGCAGATTAACGAGCGACCAGATCATGTCATTAAAAATTACCCCCCTGGAAAACGTCGGTGCAGAAGTGTCGGGCTTTGATATTAATCAGCCAATGACCGAAGCCCTGAAGAAAGAGCTGCAGGCGCGGTGGTATGAGTACGGTATTCTGCTGTTCCGCAATCAGGATATTACCGCAGAAAAACAGATAGAATTCAGCCGTGTTTTCGGCCCCCTCGAGATGCATCCCTTGAAAGCAACCACCTCTGAAGCCTATCCGGAACTGTTCGTCCTGGAAAACGGCGGGGAGAAGGACCGATTCTTCACGGCAAGCTATAACGGCGAAGAAATTGTCGGTCGCCTGGACTGGCATATCGACCTGCATTACACAGGACGGCCCAATCATGGAGCGTTGCTGCGGGCAGTGGTGGTGCCGGAGAATGACGGACTGACCGGCTTTGGCGACCTCGCCAAAGCCTATGACGCCCTGGATGAAGACACTCGTGCTCTACTGGAGAAAATCGAGGTGGTTTACTCCTTCTGCATGCAACGCCGGCACATGCGCTATGTCGATCTCGAGGGCTACCAACCCGGACCCCACAGCCCCAGAAAACCGTCCGACATGAACTTTCCGGATTTTCCCGATTCTGTCTACCCGGCGGTTATTACCCATCCGGTCAGCGGCCGTAAAGTTCTGGGTATCGTCGAACAGTTCCTGAACCGGGTAGTGACGCCTCAACAGGTCGGCTTGTCCAACGATGAGGCCATCGAGCTGTTACAAATGCTGGTTGAACACACGCGCAAACCCGAGTTCCACTATTTTCACCAGTGGACTGAAGGCGACATGATCCTGTGGGACAACTGGCGCGCCATGCACTGCGCTACAGGTACACGCCCCGGGGTGAGACGGCTGATCAATCGTACTACAATCAAGGGTGACGTTACCCTGGGGCGAGTACTGACAAGTGAGTAGATCTGTGTTGGAACAGTCGAAAAATCCATTTTGTTGTCATGCCCATTGGCTGGCAAGGACCGCGAGTTTCGCCATCGATAAGATGATGCAGCAGGTACCGCAGATGGCGAACCAGGCCCCGCCTGGTTGATGGCGAACAAGCTCACAGGAACCGCGCCTGCCGTGCCCTCCAGGCTGATTCCACCTGCAGGCCTCAGCCGGCCGGCGCTGTTACGGACAGTGCTGGAGGTACGAGCCTTTGCAGAAATTGGACTATTTTTCCTCACTCGCCGGTATGTACTGAAGATTGCACCTCATGGGGATGGGCACCCTGTGATGGTGATTCCCGGCTTCATGAGCAGTGACTCTTTCACCCAGTCACTGCGGCGCGCGCTTGCGTTGTTGGGTTACGATGTCTATCCATGGAACCAGGGCACCAACCAGGGTTTGCGGGACAGCACCTGTGAGGACCTGGAACAGCGAGTCAAAGAAATCGCCCACATCACCGGGCGCAAGGTCAGCCTGATCGGCCACAGTCTCGGCGGCATCTACGTGCGGGCCATCGCCCATCGCCAGGCGCAGTATGTGCGTCAGATCATAACCCTGGGCTCCCCTTTCAACGCGTCCTTTGAAAGCCAGGGAGCGGAGACCAAAGGCGGAGCCCTGGCACGAGCCTACGAGCGTATGAATGCGGGGGCCGAGAACGATATATTGCCTCGCAGTGATATGATGTGCTTTCCCCCGCCTCTGCCTTCAACCTCGGTTTACAGCCGGGGCGATGGCATTATCGGCTGGCAGCATTGCCTGGATATTGCGGGCGAGATTACCGAAAACATCCGGGTGCCGGGAAGTCACACGGCCATGGCGCATAATCCCCTGGTGCTCTACGTTATTGCGCACCGACTTGCCCAGCCGGAAAATGACTGGCGGCCCCTGGCTGCATCCGCGAGCAAACTGAGAATGATAGAGGCGTCCTGCGCCTGTGAACTGCTGCCGGGGTGGCAGCGCGCTGAGCGAGGGCCTTACTGAGCGCCTGTGCCAGATGCAGCGCCGAGGCCATTCGAAAGAACGAGGGCATTCTGTTGGGCGTTCCTGGCCGGCCTTCGCGATTGTTCACTGCCAATGTGTGGCGAATGCATCCGACACTAACTTGACGAGTTGGTTCTGGCGATTCACTCCTGTTTTGGTAAAGATAGACGAGAGCTGGGCCCGGGCGGTATTGCGAGATACCCCCAGGGCCCCCGCCGCTGCGGTAAGTGTCAGGCCGTCGACGAGGTGTGCAATCAGTTTCGCCTCAGCCGGCGTAACCCTGAACTTTTCAATCAAGCGTGACTGACTGGGTACGCAGTCGCGGACCGGCCCCCGCAACAGCAGGATCAGTTCCGGTCCACCCTCACCGAATACCACGTCTTGTTTCTCTACAATACGAATATGCACATCCCATTTCGTATCTGAACTTGTGCGATCGATTGAAATGCTTCTTGTGTGCCGGGCCCGCTCATCGCCCCGTGGTATTCCCATTAGCTCGTGACATGCTGCTTCCAACTTCTGCTGGTCGGAACTCTGGCTGCAACGCAGCGAATTGCGCCGCAGGAACACGCCATCTTCGGAGGTGAGGATCTGTTTTGCCTGATTATTGGCAGAAAGCACTTCCAGCTTTGCGTTCAAAATAACAGAAGCGATATCCATCGACCCCAGAAGTTCCTCGTATAACTCTTCGATAAAACTGTTATGCGTATATGCGCTGTACAGTTTCAGGGCCTTGGACATCAAAGGGACGATGCTTTCCAAGCGGGTTCGGTCTTCCCGGGAAAATGCCGGGGCATCACCTATCCGGACCAGGCGCAATCGAAGCCGTATGTGGCTCTGTTCGTCATAGACATCAAAACCAATCAGGTCCGACACATTATAGGCGTTCAAGTATTCATGGAATTCGAGAGTTTTGAGCTCGGATGGTGTAACGCGGTCATATAGGGTAAAGACCTTTTTCTCGGGCAACTCGGCAAACGGTGAATCGATATGTGCCCGGGTTCGAAAATCCTCCAAAGCGCCCATATCTGAATCTGAGTACAGATACATCGTTAGCCCCGGATCGGACAACCTGGGCCTGCGCATCACCATGGTGGCGCTGGGCACCTGCATAAAGTCTTCGAGATATTTCAGCAGTGTCTTCCAAGGGGGTTTTTCCAGGACACCTTCATAAATTGCCTGGCTAAGCGGATGGGCTACTCGAATTTCTGACACACTGACCTCCGTTATGCGCCCCATCAATACTTACTTTGGCAGCTGCCCGAATTGTCCCCGGATTATGCCCGATTCTGCAATTCTCCTTACAGGCCTTGAATTCATTCTGAATCGATGACACATGCGCTGTCTGGGCTTACAGAATAGCCGCCCTCAGCCGCAACGGGTACGATGATGAACACGCACCTATTTAACGTGGAGCAAAGTGCAGGGTAAATATAATATTATTCCCTAACACTTTGATTTTATTGATGTAAATGGAGGCTCGGGTCGGAATCGAACCGGCGTACACGGAGTTGCAGTCCGCTACATGACCACTCTGTCACCGAGCCGTAACTGGGGGAAGTCGGAGCAGGAAACAGCCTGTTGGCGCACCACGCTTGAAACTTCAAAACCTGTTTTACACTTATCTGATCTGGTTGAACTGGAGCGGGAAACCGGGTTCGAACCGGCGACCTCAACCTTGGCAAGGTTGCGCTCTACCAACTGAGCTATTCCCGCAAAAAACTTCACGTATATCCACCGCCGTGGTCGCCGGAACCGCCGAGGCTGCGCGCCCCGCCACAACCATGGCAAGGTTGCGCTCTACCAACTGAGCTATTCCCGCACGTCAAACTTGACGGCGCCTATTGTATTCACACCTTGGCGAGAGTCAAGAACATTCCCAGATAATTCTCGCAACCTACTGAATTACAACGGGTTATCCATATCTTTAATAACGATCCAGGCGGCTTTAAGGTAAATAAACATCGACCACAAGGTGAGCACCGCGGCGGTGTACAGGACCAGGTAGCACAGGGCCAGCAGCCAGCTCTCGTCGCGGGCCGGGTCGATGGCCAACAGGCCGGTGATAGCGAGCATCTGGAAAGCGGTCTTCACCTTGCCGATATAGGACACCGCCACCGAGGTGCGCTCCCCCAGTTCGGCCATCCACTCGCGCAGGGCCGAGATCACGATCTCCCGCCCGATGATGACGCAGGCCGCCAGGGTGAACAGCAGGGTGTCGTGGCGCTCCACCAGCAGCACCAGGGTGACGGCCACCATCAGTTTATCCGCCACCGGGTCCAGGAAAGCGCCGAAGGCCGTCATCTGACCCAGCCGCCTGGCGAGGTAGCCGTCTATCCAGTCGGTCACCGCGGCAAACGCAAAGATGGCAGCCGCCACCAGCAGGTGATCGCGAAACGGCAGGTAAAAAACCACCACCAGCACGGGGATCAACAAAATCCGCAGGATGGTCAATGCGTTGGGTATGTTGATGGTCAAGCAGCGATATTCCCCGTCGAGCTAGTCACTGATATTGTGCAGGTGATCGTATATTTGCTGGGCCATTGTGGCACTAATTCCGGAAACTTTCTTCAACTCATCGATATTGGCGTTCTCCACGCCCTGGGCACTGCCGAAATGTCGCAGCAGTTCCCGTCGGCGTTTCGCGCCGACGCCGGCAATGTCTTCCAGCCCCGAACGGCGGCGCGCCTTGTCCCTGCGGGCGCGGTGGCCGGTAATGGCGAAGCGGTGAGCCTCGTCGCGTATTTGCTGGATCAGGTGCAGCGCCGGGTTATCAGTGTCCAGCTGGCACTCGCGCCCGGTCGCCCCGTTGAGCAGCCTCTCGAATCCCGCTTTGCGGGTGACGCCCTTGGCCACACCTATCACCTCAACCCCGGCAATCTGCAGGTCCGCCAGCACGGACATGGCCTGGCTGACCTGGCCCTTGCCGCCGTCGATAAAAAGGATATCGGGCAGTGGCGCCTCACCGGACTTGAGCCTTTTATAGCGTCGCTCCAGCGCCTGCTGCATGGCGGCATAGTCGTCGCCGCCGGTTATCCCTTCGATATTGAACCGGCGGTAGTCTGATTTGCGCGGGCCACCCTGGTCGAACACCACGCAGGAGGCGACCGTGGCCTCGCCCGAGCTGTGACTGATGTCAAAGCATTCCATGCGCTCGGGCAACTCCGGCAAACCCAGTAGTTCCTGTAGTGCCTGCAGGCGCTCAATGACTGACTGTCGGCCGCTGAGATGCGAGGACAGGCTGGTCTGGGCGGTCTGCAGCGCCAGTTGCAGCCAGCGGGCCCGGGCATCGCGCACCTTGCTGCGCAACCGGACCTGCCGCCCCGCCGCCGCCGACAGGGCCTGGGCCAGCGCAGCGGCATCCTCCGGCGCTTCATTGACCAGCAGTTCAGGGGGTATAGCCCGGGTCGCGCCCAGGTAGTACTGGGGGATGAAGGCGGCGAGCACCTGCGCCGGGGTCTCCTCCAGTTTCAACGGCGGGTAATAGGTCTTGCTGCCCAGCACCCGGGCGCCCCGGACAAACAATACCTGCACGCAGGCGCGACCGCCGGCCACCGCCGCCGCCACGATATCCAGGTCGCCGGTCACGCCTTCAATACCCTGGCTGGCCTGCACCTGCTGCAACTGGCTCAGCTGGTCACGGTAGACGGCGGCTTTCTCGTAGGCGAGGGTTGCCGCGGCCCGCTCCATGTCATCCGCCAGGCGCACCATCAGCTCCTGGGATTTGCCTCGCAGGAACAGCGTCGTGCTCTCCACCTGGGCGGCGTATTCGGCCTCACTCACCAGTCCCACGCAGGGCGCGGTGCAGCGATCGATCTGGTACTGCAGGCAGGGCCTGGAGCGATTGCTGAAAAAACTGTCCTCGCACTGGCGTACCTTGAAGACTTTTTGGAGGAAATGCAGGGATTCGCGCACGGCGCCGGCGCTGGGATAAGGCCCGAAATACTCCCCCTTGCGCCGTTTGGCGCCGCGATGCAGGCTGATGCGCGGGTATTTGTGCTCGCCTGACAGGAAGATATAGGGATAGGATTTATCGTCCCGCAGCAGGATATTGTAGGGCGGTTGCTGGGTCTTGATCAGGTTGTGTTCAAGCAGCAGCGCGTCCACTTCAGTGGACGTCACAGTCACCTGGATATCCCGGATGCGCGCCACCAGCGCCATGGTCTTTTCACTCAGCCCGCTGGCGCGGAAGTAGCTGCCGACGCGGTTTTTCAGGTTGCGGGCCTTGCCCACGTACAGCAGCTTATGGCCGGCGTCGTACATCTGGTAGACACCGGGCCGGGTGGTCAGTGTCTTGAGGAAGGCCTTGTGGTCGAAGCCTTCGCTCACGACGACCTGCCGTAGATTCTTGGCTCGATCTCGAGCGCGACACCAAAGGTGTCTTCAACAGATGCCGCGACCCTCCCGGCCAGCTGCAACAGTGCGGCACCGCGATTATTGCCATAATTGACAATGACCAGTGCGTGTTCAGGATGTATGCCCAGGCCGTCATCGCGGTGGCCTTTCCAGCCGCAGTAGTCAATCAGCCAGGCGGCGGGCAGCTTGATGGTACCGTCGGCCTGGGGGTACTGGGGCAGCCCGGGAAACTGCGTGGCCAGTTGCCGCGCCCGCGCGCCGTCCAGAACCGGGTTCTTGAAAAAGCTGCCGGCATTGGGTATCACCTCCGGGTCGGGCAATTTGGTCCGGCGGATATCGACCACCGCGTCGAAAACGGCCTGGGGGGTGAGCCGCCGTATTCCCCTGTCCGCCAGTGCCTGCGCCAGGGTCGGGTAGTCCGCCTGCACCCGCCCCCTGCGCGACAGCTCGATCTCCACGCCGGTGATCACAAACCGATCGCGCCGCTCGTGCTTGAATACACTGTCACGGTAGCCGAAGCCGCAGGCGGAACCGAGCACGGTGCAGACCTCCCCGCTTGCCACCTCGATACAATGCAGCCGGCGTATAAAGGGCGCGAGCTCGACCCCGTAGGCGCCGATATTCTGGACAGGCGCGGCGCCCACGGTGCCCGGTATCAGGGCCAGGTTTTCCAGCCCGTAGAACCCGTGCCGCAGCGACCACTGGACAAAACGGTGCCAGTTCTCACCCGCCGCCACCCGCAACACCACGGAGTCACCAGACTCTTCCAGGACATCGATACCGCGGGTGTCGAGGCGCAGCACGAGGGCATCGAGGTCACCCGCAAAAACGACATTACTGCCCTCTCCCAGCGGCACCACCGCCAGCCCACGGCCAGCCGCCCAGGCCAGCGCCTGCTGCAACTGCTCGGCGCTGGACACCCGCACCAGGGCCCGGGCCTGCGCCTGCAGGGCCAGTGTGTTGTAGCACTGCAAAGACTCGCTATGCAGAACGTGCATGAGCGCGGACAGCATCGAGGTCGGCCTGGGTATCCACACCGCCGGGTACGCGTTCGCTCGCCACAGCCACGTGAATGCCGACGCCGTTATACAGGGCCCGCAGCTGTTCAAGCTGCTCAAGTTGTTCCGGCGGCGCCGCCTGCCAGGTAACATATTCGTGCAGGAATGCCGTGCGATAGGCGTATATACCGATGTGGCGATACCAGCTTCCCCCGGTGGGCATGGCGTTCTGCACTGACCTGAACTGGTCTCGCGGCCAGGGGATGGTGGCCCGGCTGAAATACAGCGCCAGGCCGCGCTGGTCAAACACCACTTTGACCGCATTGGGATCGGTCAATTCCGCGAGATCGGTGATGCCCTCACACAGGGTTGCGATGCCCGCCTGGTCCTGCCCGGCGAGATTGCCGGCCACCTGGTCAATTACCGCGGGGGGGATCAACGGTTCATCGCCCTGGACGTTCACCACGATGTGTTCGTCGGGCCAGTTGAAATGCGTGGCGACCTCCTGCAGCCGATCGGTACCCGACGGGTGATCGGGGGACGTCATGCACGCCGTGGCGCCGAACCCCTGTACCACTTTCAGGATACGCTCATCATCGGTGGCGATGACCACTTCCCGGGCGCCGCTGCGGCGCGCCTGCTCCCACACGCGCTGCACCATGGGCTTGCCGCCGATGTCCAGCAGCGGTTTTCCCGGCAACCGGGTGGAACCGTAGCGGGCGGGAATGACAACGGTATATGACATGTAAACTCCGAAAGCTGATCAGGGTTGTACCAGCGCGGCGACCGCGTCGATAACGTGCCGCGGCAGCTGCGCGCTAATTTTCAGGTACCAGGCATTACTGCCGGCGAGGCCCGCGCATTTTACCGCGTCCTTCTCCGTCATGATAATGGGCTGGCCCGCCAGCGGTGCAAAATCCGCGGCACTGTAGCGATGGTGATCCGCAAAGGCGCACAGCTGTGGCGCAAAGCCCAGGGTCCGCAAGCTTGCCGTGAATTGCGCGGGCTGGCCTATCCCCGCCACGGCCACAACCTCCCGCGCCAGGGCCGCCGGCGCGGCGTCCCGTTGCTCACCGCTTGCCAGGTTCACCAGGCAATCAGCCGCGTAACGCACACCGCATCGCTGGTCCGCGCTGCCGCGATAGAGTACGAAATCGACCGTGCGCAGACGCCAGCCCGGTTCGCGCAGGGGACCGGCAGGCAGGCAAAAGCCGTTGCCGGTACCGCGCTGCTCATCGAGTACGGCAATCTCCAGGTCCCGGGCCAGGGCGTAATGCTGCAGGCCGTCATCGCTGATGACGATATCGACCGCGGTTCTCGCCAGCAGTGCACGCACCGCCCGGGGCCGATCGGCGGCCACCACGAGGGGGCAGGCGGTGCGCCGGTGGATGAGCAGGGGTTCATCGCCGCACTCGCCGGGGCCGCTGCTGTCATTCACCCAGTGGGGCGAGGAAACAGGCCTGGCGCCATAGCCGCGGCTCACAACGCCTACCCGCAGGCCGCGCTGTTGCAGGTCCTCGACCAGGGCGAGCACGATGGGTGTCTTGCCGGTGCCACCGACAGTGATATTGCCCACGACGACTACCGGAACCGGAGCGCGATAGACCTTCAGCAGGCCGCGGTGGTAGAGCCCGCGACGCAGCGCGGCCGCCGCCCTGAATGCCCACTCCAGCGGCCGCAACAGCCACAACCACCACGCCCTGTCATACCATGCCTGCACCAGCCCGCCGCGCAGTCCGGGGCCTGGCGGCCTGGCGCTCCCGGTCGCGGTCTTACGCTGATCGGCAATCACAGGGAAAACTTCTGGTGATACAGCTGCGCGTAGAGCCCCCCCTCCTGCAGCAGTGACTGGTGATTGCCGCAGGCGACCACCCTGCCCGCGTCCATCACCACGATACTATCTGCATGTTCGACAGTGGACAGCCGGTGGGCGATGACTATGGTTGTCCGATTGGCCATGACATTGTCCAGCGCGCGCTGGATGCGGTGTTCCGATTCATTGTCCAGGGCCGACGTGGCCTCATCGAGAATCAGTACCGGTGCGTCCTTGAGAATGGCACGGGCGATGGCTATGCGCTGGCGCTGGCCGCCGCTGAGGCCGCCGCCATCATCGCCCAGCACCGTCTGGAACCCTCTGGGCAAAGCCTCGATGAAGTGCCTGGCGTAAGCTGACTCGGTGGCCGCCAGCACCGCATCCTCGCCCCTGTCGGCCAGTGCGCCGTAGGCGATATTGTTGTATACCGTATCGTGGAACAGCGCCACGTGCTGGGACACCATCGCCAGTTGCGCCCGCAGGTTCGCCAGCCGGTAATCGGCCAGCGGGACGCCATCCAGCAGGATCTCGCCCTCGCCGGGTTGGTAGAAGCGCGCCAGCAGATGTACCAGGGTGCTCTTGCCGCTGCCGGAGCGGCCAACAAGGGCGACGGTCTTGCCGGCGGGAATGTCGATGGAAACGTCATGCAATACTCGGTCGGGATTGCCCCGGTAGGCAAACGATACACCGCGCACACTGATGGCGCCGGCGGCCCGGGCCACCTCGTAGCGGCCGTGGTCCGACTCTTCCTCGAGGTCGAGCTGTGCAAAGATATCCTCGGCGGCGGCCAGGCCCCGCTGTATATCGCTCTGCACCTCGCTCAACTGGCGGATGGGCTTGCCCAGCTGGGTGGCGGCGGTGAGAAATGCCACCAGCGAACCCGCCGTGAATCCGCGCAGGATGTCGGGGCTGAGCGCGAACCAGACCAGGGTGGCCAGCGCCAGCGCCAGCAGCGTCTGGATGACCGGCGTACTGAGCCCGTCGGCAAACGCGAGTTTGAGGTTCTGGACGCGGTTGTACTGGCTGGCATCGCGGAAGCGCTCATGTTGCTGGCGCTGTCCGCCAAAGAGGCGAATTTCCTTGTAGCCGCTGACACTCTCGCCGGATACCTGGGTCACGTCCCCCATGGAGGACTGGATGCGCCTGCTGTAACGGCGGAAATGCCGTCCCACGTAAGTGACGACCACGGCGATGACCGGGATAACCGCGATAAATACCAGGCACAAACGCCAGTTGAGATAGAGCAGGTAGCTGGCCAGGGCGATCACCGTGAGCCCTTCGCGCACCACAATTTTCAGCGCCTTGGTGACGGCCCCGGTAACCTGCTCCACGTTGAAGGTGATCTTGGATATGAGCGCACCCTGGGTGTGAGCATCGTAATAGATGCTGGGGGCAACCAGCATCTTGTCGAACAGCTGGCAGCGCAACCGGTGAATGAGCGTGCGGGCGACATGGCTCATGCAATAGTTGCCCATAAAAAAACCGCTGGCCCGGGTCGCCGCCAGCGTCACCATCGCCACCGGTACCGCTATGCGAGCGAATTCCACCCGCCCCAGGCCAGAGTTATCGAAAAAGCGGTAGGCGATCGAGGAGACGATGCCGGAGGTCACCCGCACGGAGTCGTCCAGGGAGTCGAGCAGGAACTGCATCAGGTCGGCCAGCAACACATTGCCGAGGGAATAAATGACGTAGCCAACCAGACTCAGGGAGAACATCGGCCACTGGGGCGTTACATAGCCGAGCAGGCGGCGGTAGACCTGCCAGTCATTCATGCCACTGTGACCCGGCCGGCGATGTGGCAGATCGGCGTGACTAGCCACCCGAATCCGACCCGGCGGGCTGCCTGGTGGTAATACTCAGGTGGACAAAACCCATCTGCCCGGCGGCATCCATCGCGCGCACCACATACTGGTGGGCGGCGTCCGCGTCCGCTGTGATTACCATGGGCAAGGTGGTGTCACCTGCAGAAATCTTGTAGATGGCGGCCTGCAGGGTGCGCATACGGTTGTCCACCAGGCCCTGGCCATTGACGCGATAACTGCCGGCTTCATCCACCAGGATCTCGATCTGCTGGTCACTGGCTTCCCTGGTGCTGCCCTGGGCCTCGGGAAGATCGATGCTCAACTGGGTTTCGCGGGTGAAGGTGGTCGACACCATGAAGAAAATCAGCAGCAGGAACACCACATCAATCAACGGGGTCAGGTTGATACCGACCTCCTCGCGGTGTTTGCGCCGGAATTTCAAGAGTGGGCTTCCGCGTTCTCTTCACTGTGCAGGGCATCGACCAGCTTGATGGTTTCCTGCTCCAGTTCGACCACGATGCCGTCGATGCGACCGACAAAATAACGGTGCATCACCAGTGCGGGTATAGCCACGGTAAGGCCTGCGGCAGTGGTGATCAGGGCCTTGGAGATACCGCCGGCCAGGGCGCTGGCGTTGCCGGTGCCCTGGGCCATGATTTCGGCAAACACCTGTATCATGCCCACCACGGTACCAAGCAGGCCGAGCAGTGGCGCCACCGCCGCGATCGTACCCAGGGTGTTGAGGTAGCGCTCCAGGTCGTGCACCACATGGCCTGCGGCCTCCTGGATGCTCTCTTTCATGACGTCCCGGCCGTGGTAGGCATTGCCCAGGCCTGCGGCGAGTATGCGTCCCAGCGGGGAGGCCTTCCTCAGGTTGCGCAAGCGCTCGGCGTCCAGTTCACCGGCCTTGAGCTGCTTCCACACGGTGGCGAGCAGGTGCGGCGGCGCGATCTTCCTGGGGTTGAGGGTATACAGGCGCTCCACACAGATCGCCAGGCCAACGACGGAGCACAGCATAATAAGCACCATCAGCCAGCCGCCTGCAGTCAGCAATTCAAGCACAAGCCCTCTCCCCTGTTTTTTGTAGTGGCGCCATTATACGCATAGGGCGAAGGGGTAAGAAACTACGAGGAATCACCTCCAGAAACGCCGCTGCCGCTGCCGCCAGGCGCGCACCCGGATCGGCTCTCCGGGAGCGAATTCGAACTCCAGGGCACCGCCCGCAGCCGTGTCGTACACCAGCGCGCCGTTGCGTCGCAGGCGCTCGACGACAGCGGGATGCGGGTGGCCAAAGCGGTTGGCATAGCCGCTGCTGACGGCCGCCATAGCCGGCTGCACGAACTTGAGGACTGCCCAGGAAGAGGATGTGCGGCTGCCGTGGTGCGCAACCAGCAACCAGTCGCTGGCCAGGGCATCGCCCCAGTAGCGCACCAGCTCGCGTTCCCGGGCGTTTTCTATGTCACCGGCCAGCAGCAGTCTGTGGCCGGCCGCCTCAATCTGCAGGACGCAGGAGCTGTCGTTGCTCGACCCGCCGTCGGCGCCGGCAGGGGAGAGGAAGCGGAAGGTCTGCCCCCGTGGCCAGCGCCAGGCCTGACCAGCCCGGCAGGGCCGGCCCCGGGTCAGGCCCGGCACCCGGCCACCGTAATACACGCGCCCGGCCGGCAGTGCGGCCAGCAGGGTGGCGGCGCCGGCACTGTGGTCATTGTCGGGGTGACTGATGACGAGGGTATCCAGCTCGCCTGCGCCCCGCAGGCGCAAATAGGGCAGCAGCACGGTGCTCGCCATATTGGCGCCGGCCGGATCGCCGCCGCCAGTATCGTAAACCAGGGTTCTGTCACCGGACTGGACGACCACCGAGGTACCCTGCCCCACGTCCAGTACCGTCATACGCGTAAGCCCCGCCGGCTCCGCTACCGCGGGGAAGGCCGCCCGAAGGTCGGGTGGCAATGCCATCGGCAGCACCAGCAACACAGCCAGTGCCCGCCCCCGCCATTGCAGCGGCAGCACCAACAGGACCACTCCGGTGACCGCCAGTACGACCTCGGTGAGTCCGGCCTGCCAATTCCGGTACAACCAGCTATCCGCATGGTCGACGCCCCCCTGGGCCAGGGGCAGCAACTGCTGCAGTGGCCAGGCCGCCATCCGCCAGAGGAACAGCTCCATGCCAGGCAGCAGGTACATCGCCACTACCGCCAGCAGTGCCAGGGGAACCACCACCAGGCCCACCAACGGGACCATGGCGAAGTTGGCGAGGCCCGCCACGAGGCTGCTGCCGCCAAACCACCAGGCGCCCAGGGGCAGCATGACCAGCGACATATAGCCGTGGGTCCAGAGCGCACGCCGCCAGGGCCGCCGGCCCGGCTGCCATCGCGCCAGCCACAACAGCGCCGCAACCGAGGCGAAAGACAGCCAGAAGCCACTGCCCAGCGCCACCAGGGGATTGATCAGCAGCACCACGGCCGCCGCCAGCAAGAGGTTGTTGGCTGCTGCGCTGCCGCGCCCGGCAAGGGCCGCGAGGATAAAGCAAAGCAGCATGCACAGCGCGCGCTGGGTGGCCACGGAAAACCCTGCCAGGGCGCAATACGCTGTGCTGCAGAACAGTGCCAGCACTGCCGGCAGCCAGTTGAGTGCCAGTCCCGCCATCAGCAGTGTCCGCTGCAGCAGGTTGCCAAAGACAAATGCTGCAGCCGCAACAAGGCCGATATGCAGCCCCGAGATCACCAGCAGGTGGTTGAGACCGAAGTGCTGAAACAGCGTCCACAGGCGGGTGTCGATCCCGCTTTTGTCCGCCACGGTCAGCGCAGCCAGTATGGCGGTGACGTCGGTGCCCAGGGGCAGCGCGCTTATTCTCTCGGCAATCAGCTGTCGCTGCCGGTCAGCAGGCAGAGTAAGCGAGGTCCACCGCGCCCGCCGCGGGGTTGCCCGCACTCCCTTGCCCGCGCTGACGCTGCCCACGGCGTCGATGCCGGTCTGGGCGTACCAGGATTGCTGGTTGAAGGAACCCGGATTGGCCAGGCCCCAGGGCTTGCGGAGCCTCACCGGAAAAGTCCAGCGGTCGCCGGGAATCATTTTGGCGGGGCCGTAATAGGACAACAGCACCCGGTCCGGCCCCCGGCAGTGCGGCGGCTCCAGCTGCCGCACGGCGAATTCGAACCGCTGTCGGCTGCCGCGCTCGGGAAACACCGTCAGGCGTGGCAGGGAGGCCACCTCGCCGGTCACGCTGAGGGGCTGGCCGACACAGGTTTCGGCAAGGCGTCGGTCCAGCATCGCCTGTCCGCAGGACAGTGCCAGGGCACAGCCGACAGCCAGTCCGGCGCAGAAGCGCCAGGCAAATCCCCTGCGCAAGAGCAGGAGCAATCCCAGTGCCGACAGTAGCAGGGTCAGCCAGGGTTGCGGCAGGCGTGGCAACAGCAGGACCGGGAACATGCCCGACACCAGCCCGATCATCCATGATCTCATCTAGAGTACCCGGCGCTTTGTAGGCATAATAGCGACGGCCGGGACAGAAGCGACACTGCAAATCCCGGCCGCAACACCACAGCCCCGCCAGTGAATCACAAGCCAGCAGGGAACGACACAGCAGATCCGGCCACCCAACGCATGCCCAAAAAAGCCCTGAAATCGCTGATGCCCAGTGCCGCCCGGATACGTGAAATAAAATCACTGCACGTCCTGGGCGATTGGATTTACGCCACCAACCTGTGGCACCTGAATCGCTACTCTGCATCAATGGCGTTTTTTGTCGGCCTGTTCGTGGCCTTCATGCCGATACCCGGGCAAATGCCTGTCGCGGCCCTGCTGGCATTGCTGCTGCGCTGCAACCTGCCTATTTCGATATGCCTGGTCTGGATTACCAATCCGCTGACCATGCCCGCGCTGTTTTTCATGGCCTACCAGGTCGGCGCGCTGATCATCAATGTCCCGCTTGCGCCGATGGCGTTTGAACTGAGTTTTGACTGGCTGGGCAGCCAACTGGCTCATATCTGGCAACCCTTTTTGCTGGGATGCCTGATCTGCGGCCTGTTTTTTGGCTGTCTTGGCTATTTTGTGGTCAGCCTGTTGTGGCGCTGGCGGGTGTCGGTCCACTGGCGCGAACGCAAGCGCAGGCGCGCCCTCCGACAGAAAAGCTAGCCCGCCCGAAACCCGGTCGTAATCGGCAGCGGGGGACGGCGGGGCGGCGAGACGGATGCCTAGTTTCGATCCTGGTTGAGAATCATGGCCGGTGCCAGCCGCGCGGCACGCAGCGCCGGATAAATCGCGGCAATCACGCACATGGCAAACGCGACCGCGCCCACCACCACGATATCCCGCCACAGCAGGTCGACCGGCAGGAACGAAACGGGGTAGACATCGGTATTGAGAAAATTCATATCCAGCAGGCGTTCCAGCCCGCTCACCAGGTCCGGCACCACGAGGCTTCCCGCAGCGCCCAGCACAGCACCGAGGGTGACCCCCACCAGCCCGATCATCGCACCCTGCAGGACGAAGATCATGGCAATATCCCGGGGCGCAGCGCCCAGGGTGCGCAGAATGGCGATACTGCCCTGCTTGTCGAATACCACCAATACCAGCGACGACACCACGTTGAATGCGGCCACCGCGATGATGGAGAACAACAGTATAGTCACCAGGTCACGCGATAACTGGATAGCCGAATACAGGTTGCCGTGGGTCATCATCCAGTTGGTGGCGTAATAGCCGGTGGGCATATTATTCATCAGCTCCCAGCCGATCCGGGTCACGTCGAATAAATCCCGGGTGGCAACGCGCAGGCCACTGACAGCCGTCCCCAGGCCCGCGAGGTCAGACGCCAACGGCAGTTGGACCAGCGCCGCCACCTGGTCGAGCTCGGTACCGGTCTTAAGCACCGCCACCAGCTTGAGGGATTCAAACCGTGTTGCCCTGGCTTCCTGTCCCGGGCCGGCACCCGGCACAATCAGGGTCAGTTCATCCCCCGGTTTTACACCGAGGTGATCGGCGATACCCACCCCGAGGATCAGGCTGTTGGGGATAGCGGCGAACGCGGCGACCGCCTCCTCCCCCAGGCCCGCCAGCTGGCGCGCGACCGCGGCGGGATCGCTGCTGTCGATACCCACACCCTTGGCGGTCTCTATCTGGCCGCCGCGCATGAACAGGGCGTCAAATTCGGTAAAGGGTGTCACTTCAAGTACATCGGGATGCTGCCCAACCAGCGCCATTTGCTCCCGCCAATTCGCTATCGGGATCGCCGAATGCAGCGTAATGTGCGGCACCATGCCGAGGATGCGTTCGCGCATTTCCTTGTCGAACCCGTTCATCACCGACAGCACGAGGATCAGCAGGCTGATGGCGAGCACCAGGCCCAGCATCGACAGGCTGGAAAGAAACGTGGACAGCTGCGCCCCGCCGAAGGCGAAGGTGTAGCGCACGGCGATGCGCAGGCGCTCCCAGGCACTCATGGCAGGGCCCGAAGCCCGCCGTCGTACAATTCCAGCGTACGATTCATCTGGCCCGCGATCGCGGGATCGTGGGTCACCACCACGAAGGCCGAGCTCTCCTGCCCCAACTCATCGATCAGTGCCAGCACCTGGCCCGCCGAGCGGGGATCCAGGTTGCCGGTGGGCTCGTCCATGAGCACGACATCGGGGCTGCCGACCAGCGCCCTGGCGATGGCCACACGCTGGCGTTCGCCTCCGGACAACTGCCCCGGGCGGTGGTCCAGACGGTGCGACATGCCCACGCGGTCCAGCATTTGCGCCGCCCGGTGCCAGGCCTCAGCCCGCGGCAACCCGCCAATCAGCAGCGGCATGCCCACGTTCTCACGGGCGTCAAATTCCGGCAGCAGGTGGTGGAACTGGTAGACGAACCCCAGCCGCCGATTGCGCAGCTGGCACAATTGCTGCTCGGCCAGCGTCGCCAGGTCCTGTCCCGCCATCAGCACCCTGCCACTGGTGGGGTTATCGAGACCTCCCAGCAAATTGAGCAGGGTGGACTTGCCCGAGCCCGAGGCGCCGATGATCGCGATTTTTTCCCCGGCCAGCAGGCGCAGTTCAACGTTTTGCAGCACGGTAACCGTCCTGCCGCCATCTTCATACACGCGGCCCAGCGACTCACAGCGAAGAACCGGTTCACTCATAACGCAATACCTCGGCGGGGGCTATCCGGGTGGCCCGCCAGGCGGGGTAGAGGGTGGCGAGCAGGCTGAGCAGAAGCGATGCCAACACCACGGCGCCGACGTCCGGCCACTGCAGGTCGGAAGGCAACTCGCTGATGAAGTAGACACTGGGATCGAACAATTTGACGCCAAAAATGGTTTCCACAAAGGCGGTCACCCGCGAAATATTGAGCCCGAGGGCGGTGCCCAGCAGCGCCCCGGCGGAAATACCCACCGTCGCCAGGCCCAGCCCATGGGCGATGAAAATCAGCATGATGCCACCGGCGCGGGCGCCCATGGTGCGCAGGACAGCGATATCCCGCCGTTTCTCCGCCACCGACATCACCAGCGTCGACACAATATTGAACGCGGCCACCGCCACCACGCTCAGTAACAGCAGGCTCACCATCAGCTTCTCCATCTTGACCGCGCGAAACAGTGAACCCTGGCTCTGGCTCCAGTCGCTGACCGTGTACCCGGCCGGCAGGCTGGCAGACAGTGCCGACATGATCGCGGGCGCGGCAAACAGGTCCTCAGTCCTCACCTGCAGTCCGTCCACCCGGTCGCGCTGGCCCAGCAACTTCTGCCCGGTAGCCAGCGAAACATAGGCCTGGTACGCATCGGGCTGGGCGCCGACCTCGAACAGGCCGGTCACCAGCAGGCGCTTGCTGCGGGGAAAAACGCCCATAGGGGTGACCGTCAGCCGCGGCACGGTGACGTCGACCCAATCGCCCGGTTGCACCCGCAGGATGCGGGCCAGCGAAGCACCCAGCACCACGTTAAAGCCCGCCTCGTCCAAGCTTTCCAGGGAACCCTCCACCATCGCGTCGGGGATGCGGGAGACGGTCTTTTCCAGCGCGGGGTCGATTGCCGTGAGGACTGCGCCGCGCAGGTTGGTAGGGCTCGCCAGCAGCACTTTGGCGGTGATATAGGGCGACACCGCCGTCACACCCGGGGATTGTCGCAGCGTCGCGCTCAATGCCTGCCAACCGGATACGCCGTCAGCGTAGCTGACGTAGCCGTGCGGCACCAGTGACAGGATACGGCCGCGCAACTCGCCGCCAAAGCCGTTCATGACTGACAACACCGTGATCAGGCTGGCGACGCCGAGCACCATGCCCAGCATGGACACCATGGCAATCACCGAGGTAAACCGGTTGCGCTTGCGGCTGAAGCTGTAGCGCAGGCCAATAAACGGGGCGTAATTTCGGATGGAACCACCCGGGGGGTTCACCAGGACCTCCGGGGATTTACTTGTCGGCAGGATAATACAGCGCCGGGTCTTTCTTACCCACCTCACCGTCGCGGGTTTCTTCGTCGCAGCGCTGCGGGTTGCCGCCACAGATTTCGCAGGCGGTGTCGATGCCCAGCGCGCCCATGCCACCACAGGATCCCTTGATGGGTTTGCGCCCGTTCATCACGCCCACGGCCATCCCCGCCATGACCAGGCAGATGACGAGTACCGATATTAAAAAGAGGGACATACACTGTCTCCAGAATCCGTGAGCCGATATTTGCCGCTGCTCGCACCGCCAGCGGCTGTGTCAGATGGCCGCCGGGGTCAGGGCTCGGCGCTTTCGAGGTACGGCTCAAATGCCGGGGTATGGCTGTCGCTGAATGCCTCCCCCTGTCGCCTGATGAAATATACCGCTAATCCCTGCTCCTGCGCCACCGCCATCGCATCTTCATAGCCCAGCACCACCAGGGCCGTGGCCCAGCCATCCGCTATCATCGCGCTGGGGTGAACCACCGTCACCGACACCAGGTCGTGCGCCACCGGGTAACCCCTGCGGGGGTCTATGCTGTGGGAAAACCGCTGGCCGTCGATCTCAAAAAAGTTGCGGTAATCCCCCGAGGTGGCCACGCCCGTGTCGGTGAGCCGGATAGCCTGCTCTACCCCGCGATCGCCGCTGTCGGGCCGCTCGATGGCAATACGCCAGGGATCCCCCCGGGCGCTCAGGCCGGCCAGCCGCATTTCACCGCCCACTTCAACCAGGTAACGCGCCACGCCCTGCGCGCTCAGCCACTGGGCAACACGGTCAACCCCGAAGCCTTTTGCAATGGAGGAAAAATCCAGCGTGACCGGGCTGCGCTTCAGCAGGCGCTGGCCCTCGCCGTCCAACCGCAAATGATCCTGCCCGACACGCTCCAGTACATCCGTAACCGTGTCGTCAGAAGGCGGGGCAGCCACCGGACCCTGGGGGCCAAATCCCCACAGGTCAACCAGCGGTGCTACCGTCACATCGTAGGCGCCGTGACTCTGCCAGCCAATAGCCATCGCGGTAGACAGCACAGTATAGAAATCGGGAGACACGTCGAACCATTCATCCACCGGCAGCGCGTTGAAACGGCTGATCTCGGAGTCGGCCCGGTAGGTCGACATGCTGCTGTTCACCTCGTCCAGCACCGCCTCGATACCGGCCTGCAGATCCGCTTCCCCTGGACTGCCCGCAGATCCAATAACGGTGACATGCCAGCTGGTGCCCATGCTCTGGCCACTCAGCTGTATCGGCGCGTCGCCGCCACTGCAGGCAGCGAGTGCCCACAGGAAAAACAATCCAGTGAAAGAAAAAAGCCACCCTGTCGAGTGGCTTCTTGCGTCAACCGCCGAAATCATCGAGCAGGATATTCTCCGGTTCAACGCCCAGCTCCGTTAGCATCTGGATAACCGCCGCGTTCATCATCGGCGGACCGCACATGTAGTACTCGCAATCTTCCGGTGCCGGATGGTTTTTCAGGTACTCCTGGAAAAGCACGTTGTGGATGAACCCGGTGTAGCCCGTCCAGTTGTCCTCTGGCTGCGGGTCGGACAGGGCGACCTGCCAGGTGAAATTGGGATTTTCCGCGGCGAGCTGGTCGTACTCGTCCTGGTAGAACATCTCCCGCATGGAGCGGGCGCCGTACCAGAAGGAGATCTTGCGCTTGGAGTGCAGGCGCTTGAGCTGGTCGAACAGGTGTGAGCGCATCGGCGCCATACCGGCGCCACCACCGATAAAGACCATCTCCGCATCCGTGTCCTTGGCGAAGAATTCGCCAAAGGGTCCGTACACCTTGACCTTGTCACCGGGTTTGAGGTTAAACACCCAGGAGGACATGATGCCGGGGGGAATACCCTTGCTGCCCGGGGGCGGCGTGGCGATACGGATATTGAATTTGACCAGGCCGCGCTCCTCCGGGTAATTGGCCATGGAATAGGCGCGAATAGTCGTTTCCTTCACCACGGATTCCAGCTTGAAGAAACCGAAGTGTTCCCAGTCGCCGCGGTATTCCGGTTCGATATCGAAATCGGCGTACTTGACGTGGTGCGGCGGGCATTCCAGCTGCACGTAGCCGCCGGCGCGAAAATCGACGTTCTCGCCCTCCGGCAGTTTCAGCGTCAGCTCCTTGATAAACGTCGCCACGTTGGGGTTGGACACCACGGTGCACTCCCACTGCTTGACGCCGAAAACTTCCTCGGGAACCTGGATTTTCATGTCCTGCTTGACCGCGGTCTGGCAGCTCAGGCGCCAGCCCTCGGCGGCGTCTCGCTTGGTAAAATGCGCCTCTTCCGTGGGCAGCATCGAGCCACCGCCTTCCGTGATGATGCATTTGCACTGGGCGCAGGTGCCGCCGCCACCACAGGCGGAGGGGAGGAACAACCTGGCTTCTGACAGGGTCTGCAGCAGCTTCCCGCCGGCGGGCACCGTGATGGTCTTTTCCCCGTTGATCTCGATCTGCACGTCACCGGTACTGACCAGCGCCGAGCGGGCGTAGAGAATAATCACCACCAGGATCAGCACCATCACCGTGAACATGGTGACGCCGTATACAATAGTCATATCCATATCAGTTCAATCCCGCCTAGATGTCGATGCCGCCGAAGGACATGAAGCCGAGCGCCATGAGGCCCGCCATCATGAACGTGATTCCCAGGCCCTGCAGGCCGTCGGGCACGTCCGAGTACTTCAGCTTTTCGCGGATGCCCGCCAGGGCGACGATCGCCAGCCCCCACCCTATGCCGGAGCCGGCACCGAACACCACGCTCTCACCGAAGTTGTAATCCCGCTCTACCATGAATAACGCGGCGCCCATGATGGCGCAGTTCACGGTGATCAGCGGCAGGAATACCCCCAGGGCGTTGTAGAGGGCCGGCACGTACTTGTCGAGAAACATCTCCAGGATCTGCACCACAGCGGCGATTACACCGATGTAGGAAATCAGGCCCAGAAAACTGAGGTCAAGGTCGGGCAGGCCGGCCCAGGCCATTGCCCCGTCGCGCAGCAGGTAGGTATAAATAAGGTTGTTGAGGGGTACGGTGATGGTCAACACCACGGTTACCGCGACACTCAGCCCCAGCGCCGCATTCATCTTCTTGGACAGTGCCAGGAAAGTGCACATGCCCAGGAAGAACGACAGCGCCATGTTGTCGATGAAGATGGAGCGGACAAACAGGCTCAGATAGTGTTCCATCTACGCGCCCTCCCCGACAGCAGTATGTCGCGCCAGTTTGTACTCGCGCTTTTCCACTTGCTCGGTGCGAAAGCTGCGCAGGCCCCAGATCAGCAGGCCGATCAGGAAAAACGCACTGGGCGGCAGCAGCAACAGGCCATTGGGCTGGTACCAGCCACCCTCGGTGACCAGTGGCAGGATCTCGAAGCCGAACAGCTTGCCGGAGCCAAATAACTCCCTCACCACGGCGACGGCGATCAGCACCGCACTGTAGCCCAGGCCGTTGCCGATGCCGTCGAGAAAGCTCGCCACCGGCGGGTTCTTCATGGCGTAGGCCTCGGCCCGGCCCATGACGATGCAGTTGGTGATAATAAGGCCTACAAAGACTGACAGCTGCTTGCTGATGGCGAATGCGTAGGCCCGCAGGAACTGATCAACCACGATCACGAGCGAGGCGATAATAACCATCTGCACGATAATGCGGATACTGCCCGGGATCTGCTTGCGGATTGCCGAAATCAGCAGGCTGGAGAACGCCGTGACGAGGGTGAGGGCAATACACATGACCAGGGTGACCTTGAGGGACGAGGTGACCGCCAGGGCGGAGCAGATACCGAGAATCTGCAGCGCAATCGGGTTGTTCTTGATAACTGGTTCGGTAAGGATTTGCTTGACTGATTCCATGATCATGCATCCCCGTTTCTAAGGTTGTTAAGGAAAGGTTCGAAACCGTTTTTACCCAGCCAGAAATGCAGCAGGTTGGTTACGCCCCTGGAGGTCAGAGTTGCGCCCGCCAGGCCGTCCACCTGCCATGGGGCGTTGGCACCGGCCGGGTCGACAGAACCCTTGATCAGGCCCACCGCCACGTCGCCGTCGCGGTACACTTCCTTGCCGGGCCAGAAGGCCTTCCAGCGGGGATTATCGACCTCCCCGCCAAGGCCCGGAGTCTCGCCATGCTCGTAAAATCCGAGCCCCGCGATGGTATTGGCGTCGGCCTCCACAGCGATGAAGCCGTAGAGTGTGGACCACAGGCCGTAGCCGCGTATCGGCAATATGACCTTGTCGATATCGCCGGCAGCGTTCTGCGCTACATACACCACCGCGTAGTGCTCGCGACGGGATATCTTGGCGAGGTCCTGCTCAGCAGTCAGTTTTTCCGACTGTGCGGGGTCCTTGGCGGCCTTGCGCTGGTCGTACTTCTTCGGGTCCACATCCTCAACGAATTTCCCGGTGCGCAGATCCACAATACGGGTGGAAATCTGCGAAAACTGTTGTTCGACGCTTTTGCCTTCCTCCAACATCCCCGCCGCGGCGAGGATGTTGCGCTTGCGGTCCAGCGCCTTGTTCACCTCCTGGACCGGTTTCAACATCACCGTGGCCGCGGAAACAAAGATGGCGCAGACGATGCTGAGCGAGAACGCAACAATCAGTGTCTTACTGGTACCCTCATTACTGGACACGGGCAAGCCTCCGTTTGATATTGGCCTGGACCACGAAGTGATCGATCATCGGGGCGAAGATATTGGCGAAAAGAATCGCCAGCATGATCCCCTCGGGGAATGCCGGGTTCACCACCCGGATCAGCACGGTCATGGCACCGATCAGGATGCCGAAGTACCACTTGCCGATGTCGGTCATGGCGGCGGACACGGGATCAGTCGCCATGAAAACCATGCCGAAGGCGAAGCCGCCGGTCACCAGGTGCCAGTACCAGGGCATCGCGAATGACAGGTTGTCGTCGGAGCCAATCAGGTTAAACAGCGTGGACAGTGCAACCATGCCGATCATGACGCCGGCGATAATACGCCATGAGGCCACCCGGGTGAGCAGCAGCAGCGCGCCGCCGATCAATATCGCCAGGGTGGAGGTTTCGCCTATGGAGCCCGGGATAGCGCCGAGGAAAGCGTCCATCCAGCTCCACTGCTGCTGCAGCGCCGCCATGCCGTCCGTCGCCACAACCGACAGGGGGGTGGCACCGGTGAAGCCGTCTACCGCGCGCCAGATAGCATCGCCGGACATCTGCGCCGGGTAGGCAAAGTACAGGAAAGCACGCCCGGTGAGGGCGGGGTTGAGGAAGTTCTTGCCGGTGCCGCCGAAAATTTCCTTGCCGATAACGACACCAAAGCTGATACCCAGGGCGACCTGCCACAGGGGAATATCCGGCGGGCAGGTCAGGGCGAACAGGATGGAGGTGACGAAGAAGCCCTCGTTGACCTCGTGGCCGCGCCGAATGGCAAACAGGATCTCCCAGCTGATACCCACCAGGAAGGTCACGATATAGATCGGCAGGAAGAAGACTGCCCCGTACCAGAAACAATCCCAGATACTGCTCGCGTCATAACCGCCCAACAGCTCGATCAGGAATCCGTGCCAGCCTTCGACACCCTGGCCGGGGGGCAATACACCATTTGCCTGGAAGCCCAGGTTGTACATGCCGTAGAACATGGCGGGGAAAGCCGCCAGCCACACGGTGATCATGATCCGCTTCAGGTCCACACCGTCCCGCACATGGGCGGTGGAACGGGTCACCGAGTCGGGGGTATACAGGAAGGTATCAAACACCTCGAACAGGGCATACCACCTCTGGTAGCGCCCGCCTTCCTGGAAATGGTGTTCCAGGTTGTCCAGAATTTTTCGCAGTCCCACGTCTTAACCCTCCTTCTCGATTCGAGTCAGGTTGTCCCGCAGGATGGGACCGTACTCGTACTTGCCCGGGCAGACATAGCTGCACAGCGCCAGGTCTTCCTCCTCCAGTTCCATGCACCCCAGGGACTGCGCCATCTCTGTGTCGCCGACAATCAGCGCGCGCAGCAGTTGGGTAGGCAGGACATCCAGTGGCATGACCTTCTCGTAACTCCCCACGGGTACCATGGCGCGCTCGCTGCCGTTGGTGGTGGTGGTCATCGCCAGTGGCGATGTGCCCAGGAAACCGGTCACGTAAATACCGAGATTCGAGTGCTTTTTGAAGCCGGGGGAAAGCCAGCCAAACAGTTCGCGGTGCCGCCCCTCCAGCAATACCGATACCTGGTTGTGGTAACGCCCGAGGTAGGAGGTGGCGCCCGTGACCATGCGCCCACCCAGCACTGAGCCGCTGATGATGCGGTTCTCGCCGGCTTTCATCTGGCCGGCGCACAGGGCCTGCAAGTCTACGCCCAGGCGGGTGCGCAGCAGCCTGGGCCGCTCAACCTGCGGGCCCGCCAGTGACACGACGCGCTGGGTGTAGAGGCGCCCGTCCAGAAACAGGCGGCCGATGGCGATGACATCCTGGTAGCCGATAGTCCAGACGACCTTGCTGGCGCTGGCGCCTTCCAGGAAGTGGATGTGGGTGCCGGCGAGGCCGGCTGGATGGGGGCCCGCAAACTCGGTCACCGCTATATTGCCGGCCTTGCCGCGAGGGATGTTCGCCGCGGGTGCGATGCACAGGTGCAACTTGCCGCTGGTCAGCCTGGCCAGCAGGTCCTGGCCGAGTGTGAATGCCTCCGGCTGCTCGGCGATCACCACCGCCGGGTCTGCCGCCAGCGGATGAGTATCGATGGCAGTGACAAAAATCGCCGCGGCCTCGCCGTCCGGGGCGGGGATCTTGCTGTAGGGCCGGGTACGCAGCGCGTTCCACTGGCCGCTCTCAACCAGCTGTTGGCGCACAGTGGCGGCGTCGAGGGCGGCGATAGCCTCCGGCTTGAACGCCGGGAACTCCACCGCCGCCTCGCTCCCGAGCTCGATCACCACCGACTGCAGTACCCGCTTGGCACCGCGGTTGATGGCCGACACGACCCCGCTGGCCGGGGCGGTATAGCGCACCCCGGGGGTTTTCTTGTCAGTGAAGAGTAGCTGACCCAGCTTGACGCTGTCGCCCTCGCGCACTTCCATTGTCGGCTTCATGCCCACATAGTCATAACCCACCACGCCGACAGCGCGCGGCGCGGGAGCAGCTTCTATTACCTGGTGGGGAGCACCCTGGATAGGAATGTCCATGCCCCGCTTGATCTTGACCATATGATCTGCCTACAGAAACAAAACATGTGTGGATTGGCTGGAGCCGCCCGCAAAGTAGTGTGGCACCGTGAAAACGGGAAACCGGGGGGAGGACAGGCTCCAGACCGCGCGCATTATAGCGGAATGGCCGCAAAAAAAACCACCGAGCAGCCCCGGGTTCTTTGATTCCGAACAATTTTTATCGAAGTCGGTGGACCCCGGTCGATACTGTTGTGCTGTATTGGCCCGGGACATCGCTATAGCCTGGCGAATCAGCCTTCCCGGGGATAGTAGGCGTAGTGGATGCCGGCCATGCGCTCGAGAATGCGGTGCACCTGGCAGCTGTAACCGAATTCATTGTCGTACCACAGGTAAATCACCGCCTGCTTGCCGTTCACGATGGTTGCCTGGGCGTCAAAAATACAGGCGTGGCGCGAACCGACAAAATCCGTGGAGACCACTTCGGGGGAGGCGGAGTAATCGATCTGCCGGCGCAGGGCCGAATGCAGCGCCTGGTTGCGCATGAACTCGTTCAGGGCCTCGCGGGTGGTTTCCTTGGCCAGGGTCAGGTTCAGGATCGCCATGGACACGTTTGGCGTCGGCACCCGGATGGCGTTACCGGACAATTTACCCATCAGTTGCGGCAAAACCTTGCCGACGGCGCTGGCGGCCCCGGTTTCGGTTATCACCATGTTCAGCGGTGCGCTGCGCCCGCGGCGGGACGCCTTGTGGTAATTGTCCGTCAGGTTCTGGTCATTGGTATAGGCGTGTACCGTCTCGACGTGGCCGACGACGATGCCGTACTCGTCGTCCAGCGCCTTGAGGGGCGGCGCGATGGCATTGGTGGTGCAGGACGCCGCCGATATGATCGTATCCGAGGGCTCGATCAGGTGGCTGTTGATGCCGGCGACAATGTTCTTGAGATTGCCCTTGCCCGGGGCGGTGAGGATCACCTTGCTCGCGCCCTTGCTCTTGAGGTGCTGCGACAGGCCCGCCTCGTCGCGCCAGGCGCCAGTATTATCGATGATGATCGCGTTATTGATACCGTACTGGGTGTAATCGATATTGTCCGGGCTGTCGGCGTAGATGACTTTCACCTCGTTGCCGTTGGCGATAAAGGATTGTCGCTCCTCGTCCACCCGGATGGTGCCCTCGAAGGCGCCGTGCACCGAGTCCCGCCGCAGCAGGCTCACGCGCTTGACCAGGTCATTGGGCGCCTTGCCCTTGCGCACCACGATGGCGCGCAGGCGCAGGCAATCGCCACCGTCGGTTTTTTCTATCAGGATGCGGGCCATGAGCCGGCCGATACGGCCAAAGCCGTACAACACCACATCCTGGGGCTGCTGCAATGGCTTGACCTTGTTGCCGATGAGGCCGGCGAGTTCGCGTTCGATATATTGCCCCAGGCTGAGCCCGGCGGGCACACCCTCTTCCTGGAAACGAACCGCCAGCCGCCCGACATCGATATGGGCGGGGCCGAGGTCCAGCCCGGACAAGTGGGTGAACACCGGGTAGGTCTCGAATTCCGACAGTTCATTGCCCTCGACCTGGCGCACGTAGCGGTGGTCTTTCATGATCTGCAGCACCGAACGATTGACCAGCGTGCGCCCATACATATAGCACTTGACGTTTTTTTCACGGGACAAGCGGCCGACCAGCGGGATCATGCCCTCGGCCAGCGCCTCGCGTTCTTTCCAATTCTTGAAGTAATCGTCGGGGCGGGCTCGCTTGCGCTCAGTCACGTTGGGCTACCTTCCTTAGGGGGTACGGGGCGTTGGGGGGCGTATTATCGTCGCAGCACTACGGAGGCGCAAGTTGCTATTGCCCAATTCAACGAGCAGCCGATGACTTCACTGGAGCTGGACAGGGGCTTGACGCTACAATAGCGCCGCATCCTGATCACCCTGCCGCCCCGGCGGCCAGCAACCCAAGGCCTATGTTCTCCACACTCGTAAAAAACACGCCCTGGCCGCACCGGAGCGCCAGCCGCACCGCGTTAGGCCCCTTCTCGGGCTGCGCCGATGCCCGCTGTATCGCCGAGCTGGCAAGCCCCGACCAGTTGCTGCTGGTGATTACCGCCGATACCAGCTCGGCCCTGGCGCTGGAGCGTGAACTGCCGTTTTTCCTGCCGGCAGCGGTGGAAATCCTGGCGTTTCCTGATTGGGAGACCCTGCCCTACGACAATTTCTCACCGCACCAGGATATCGTCTCCGAGCGCCTGAGCACGCTGCACAGCCTGCGTCGCATGCGCTCCGGCGTCCTGGTGGTGCCTATCCCGACCCTGATGCACAGGCTTGCGCCCACGGATTACGTGGCCGCGTCCAGCCTGGTACTGCAGGCCGGCCAGGCGCTGGATATCGACCAGTTCCGGCGCGACCTCCTGCGCAACGGCTACCTCAATGTGGAAACCGTGTTTGAGCACGGTGAATTTGCCCTGCGCGGCTCGCTGTTCGACATTTTCCCGATGGGCAGCAAGCTGCCCTACCGCATCGATCTGCTCGACGCCGAGGTGGACTCGCTGCGCACCTTTGACCCGGAAACCCAGCGGACGGTGGACAAGGTGGACGCGATCAACCTGCTGCCAGCCCGGGAGTATCCACTGGACCCGGGCGCGGTGAGCCGCTTCCAGATGAACTGGTACGAAGCCTTCGATGTCGATCACGACCAGTGCCCGGTGTACAGTGAAGTCAGCGCCGGGCGCAGTCCCGGGGGATGTGAATATTACCTGCCACTGTTTTTCAAGCAGTGCGCCACCCTGTTTGACTACCTGCCGGACAATACCGCGGTTATCACCAGCGGCGATCACCACGGCTGCGCCCGCCGCTTCTGGGAAGAGGTCAACACCCGGTTCGCCGAGTACGGCATCGATCCCCGGCGCCCCCTGCTGCCGCCCCGGCGCTGCTTTACCCCGGTCGAGGAGCTCTATCAGATCCTCGGCAACTACGCGGTGCTCGAGCTTCGGTACAGCCCGGACGCGCCGGTGCACCGCCAGACCGGAGTCCTGCCCCCCCCGGTGCTCGCCGCCGGCCAGCGCAATCAGTCGCCTACCGATGAGCTGGTGCGCTTCATGCGGGAGCACCGCGGGCCGGTGCTGCTGTGCGCCGAGTCCGCCGGCCGCCGTGAAATCCTGCTTGAATCACTGCGGGACCATGAGCTGGAGCCTCCCGTCGTCGCGAACTGGCAGGCTTTTGTCGCCTCCGGGGCCGATTTTGCCATCGCCACCGCCCCACTCGACCGCGGCATGTACTTCGGTCCGGGCCAGCCCACCCTGGTCTGCGAGGCGCAACTGTTCGGCCACCGGGTGGCCCAGCGCCGCCGGCGCAGCAAGCAACAGGACGAAGCGGCCGTCGCCAATGTCTTTCGCGACATCAACGAACTGCGCGAGGGTGTGCCGGTGGTTCACCTCGAGCACGGGGTCGGGCGCTATATCGGGCTGCAGATGCTGACCGTCGACGGCCAGGATGCGGAATTCCTCACCCTCGAATACGCCCAGGGCTCGCGCCTGTACGTGCCGGTGGCCTCGCTGCACCTGGTCAGCCGCTACGCGGGCTCCGACCCGGAACTGGCACCCCTGCACAAGCTGGGATCAGACCAGTGGGAAAAAGCGCGCCGCAAGGCCAGCGAAAAGGCCAGCGATGTAGCGGCCCAGCTGCTGGAAGTCTATGCCCGGCGCGAGGCCCGGGAAGGATTCACGTTTGCACCCTTTGAACCCGATTACGAACAGTTCTCCGCCGCCTTTCCCTTCGAGGAAACCCCCGACCAGCAGACGACCATCAACGCGGTCATCGCGGACATGCAAAGCCCCCGGGTAATGGATCGACTGGTCTGTGGCGACGTCGGCTTCGGCAAGACCGAGGTTGCGATGCGCGCGGCCTTCCTCGCCACCCGCAACAGCAAGCAGGTGGCGGTACTGGTGCCCACCACCTTGCTGGCGCAGCAGCATTTCAACTCCTTCAGCGACCGCTTCGCCGACTGGGACGTCAGCATCGAGGTGGTCTCCCGCTTCAAGTCCGCGAAAGAGCTGGCCGAGGTCATGCGGCGCGTCGCGGCGGGCAAGACCGATATCCTGGTCGGCACACACAAGCTGCTGCAGAGCAAGTTCCAGTTCGCCGACCTGGGCCTGCTGATCATCGACGAGGAACACCGCTTCGGCGTCAAGCAGAAAGAGGCCATCAAAGCCCTGCGCTCCGAGGTCGATGTGCTCACGCTCACCGCCACACCGATTCCCAGGACCCTCAATATGGCCATGGGCGGCATGCGCGACCTGTCCGTCATCGCCACCCCGCCGGCCCGGCGCCTGTCGATCAAGACCTTTGTACGCGAGCACAATATCGGCCTGATCAAGGAGGCCGTACTGCGCGAGACCCTGCGCGGCGGCCAGGTGTACTACCTGCACAACGAAGTGAAGACCATAGAGGAAACTGCGCGCAAGCTGCGCGAACTGCTGCCGGAGCTCAGTATCGCGGTGGCCCACGGCCAGATGCGCGAAACCCAGCTGGAACAGGTCATGTCCTCGTTCTATCACCAGCGCCACCACATCCTGCTGTGCACCACGATTATCGAGACCGGCATCGACATTCCCAACGCGAACACCATCATCATAGAGCGCGCCGACAAATTCGGCCTGGCCCAGTTGCACCAGTTGCGCGGCCGGGTGGGCCGCTCGCACCACCAGGCCTACGCCTACCTGATGTGCCCTCCCCGCTCAGCCATCACCCCGGATGCGGGCAAGCGGCTGGAGGCGATCGAAGCGGCCGGCGACCTGGGCGCCGGTTACCTGCTGGCGACCCACGACCTGGAAATTCGCGGGGCCGGGGAACTGCTGGGAGATGAACAGAGCGGCCAGATCCACAGCGTGGGCTTTGGTCTGTACATGGAAATGCTGCAGCGGGCAGTCGCGGCGCTGAAACGGGGTGAGATACCCGACATCGATGCGCCGCTGGATCACGGCTCGGAAATCAAACTGCATATGCCCGCGCTGATCCCGGAAGATTACCTGCCGGATATCAACGGCCGGCTGATCCTGTACAAACGGATCGCGGCTGCCGCCAGTGAGACCGATCTTCGCGACCTGCAGGTGGAGATGATCGATCGCTTCGGCCTGTTGCCGGCACAGGTCAGGAACCTGTTCCTGGTGGCACAGTTGCGACTCAAGGCGCAGGCACTTGGGATCCGGGCGATTGAAGCGGGCCCGGAGGGTGGTAGTATCGACTTCAACACAAACACCCGGGTGCACCCCCTCAGCCTTGTGAAACTTGTTCAATCCGACCCCCGCGCCTATAAACTGGCCGGGGCGACACGCCTGCGCTTCCAGCGCGAATTACCCGATTCCCGGGAACGCCAGCAATACGTCGAACAGTTGCTGGAATCCTTTGCCCATGACGCCACGGAAAATGCCGCCTGATGCCTAAGTTAACAGTCAAATTTGTCGCCTCTACCCTCGCCGCTTTCGCACTGCTGAACAGTGGGGCGGCGCTGTCGCAGGACCATCGCTGGTTCCGGGTCGAGTTGCTGGTGTTCGCCAACCAGTCCGGTGGCGCGCCCGCGGGCGCAGCCACCGCGGAACAGTTCGATCCCACACCGACGCTGTCCTACCCCACCGCCTCGCGCTTCCTGGTCGATCCCGCGCTGGTGGAGGGCAACAGGGCCGAGTTCGACGGCGAGAGCGTGGTCGACGAATACGGCCGACAAATTATTACGATCCTGACGCAATCCCCGGCCATCGCGGGCACCGCCACCGGCATGCCGCCGACGGGTGCAGCCGGCGGTGTCACGCCCGCCCCGCCGACGCCCGTAACCCAGACGAACCCGGCACCCGCACAGGCACCGGCACCGCTGACACCCGTGTTCTCCGACCCGTCCCTGGCCGCCACAGCCCAGGCCGCCACGTCGTCCACGCTGCCCCGGCCTTACGTAATTCTGCCCCGGAGCTATCAGGAGTTTGCCGGCAAGGCCGACGTCATGCAGCGCAGCGGGCGCTACCCGGTGCTGTTCCACGAAACCTGGGTGCAACCGCTGGAGCCGGAGCCAAGCAGCCTGCCCATCGTGCTGGATCGATCCGGTGACAGCCAGCAGTGGCCGGCTCTGCAGGGCTCCGTCCGGTTGTACCTGTCCCGCTACCTGCATATCGAGACCAACCTGTGGCTGAACACCGCCGGCCAGTACCTGCCGGGGACCTGGCGCATGCCTGCCCCGCCGTTCGGGCCGCCCTCCCTTATTATCGAGGAGGAAGAGGTGGTCGACATGGCCGCGGCAATCGACGGTGTGCCGGGCGAAAGCGCGCCCGCCACTGAAGCCACCACCGCCGTGGTGGAGCTGGCAGCGAGCGGCGACACGGTCACTGCCGTGGCGGCAGATCCCGCCGGGGATGCGGTGGCCGGTGTGGCCGTAGTCGAAGCCGTCGCCCCCGTCTATCCCTACCGCCACGCCGTGCTGTTACAGCAGACACGGCGCATGCGCAGCGGGGAAGTGAACTATATCGACCACCCCATGCTGGGTGCGATTATCAAATTCACCCCGGTGACGGCCGAGCAATTGGCCGCAATAGCGCAGGAGCAGGCGACGACGCTGCCGGATGACGCTCAGGCGCTGTAGCGCTGCGCCACCAGGGTCCGCAGCAGCAGCCCGACCACACCGGCCTCGCGCTGCAGAATCTCGCCCATCACGGCCAGCGAGATGGGTTCGTCGCCCAGCCCGGCGGCGGGGTTGACGACCATACAGACCGAGGCGTAGGCCAGTTCAAGCTCCCGCGCGAGGGCGGCCTCGGGCATGCCCGTCATCCCCACCACGTCGCAGCCGTCCGCGGCCAGGCGGCGGATCTCGGCCGCGGTCTCCAGCCGCGGTCCCTGGGTCACGCCGTGCACCGCACTCGTCTGGCAGGATATAGCCGCGCAGTCGGCCGCTGCTGCCAGCGCCAGTCGCAGCTCGCGATGGTAGGGTTCGGTAAAATCGATATGCCTGAGCTGGCCATCGCTGCCATCGTCGAAGGTGTGTGCCCGACCCCAGGTATAGTCGATCACCTGGTCGGGAATCACCAGCACGCCGGGCTGCATGGACGATGCTATCCCCCCCACCGCATTGATCGCCACGACGTCGGTCACACCGAGTGATTTCAAAGCCCAGAGATTGGCGCGGTAGTTGACCAGGTGTGGCGGCACGACAGCCGGGCTGCCGTGACGCTGCAGGAAAAACACCCGACAATCCCCGAATAAGCCCTCCTGCAGCGGCGCGGAGGGCGCTCCGAACGGAGTGTCCGGACTGTGTGACGCCGTCCCGGCCAGGCCTGCCAGTTCGTGGATACCGGTTCCACCGATCACACCGAGTTGTCTCATTTTCCAGTCTCCGGGACCGGCATACAGCCGCTGGGGTAAGGGTGTTGAGCCGCGACAATAACAGCAGCAGGCAGCTTGCGGCGTCGGCAAAATCGGATCGCGGCAAGCCACTTTTTAGACAGATTATTCATGTCGGAGACCATTGCTTAGTATGGAACTGGTATATAAAAGCCCCGGCCACCTTAAGTCAACTCGACATGACCAGCGCAACTGATTGATCTGTTTTAAAAAGAAATCAGCGTTCATTGGAAGTAATTTGAAGCGCAGTTTATATGCCCAAATCACATAATGGACAGTCAAAACCAGCATGTTATTTTGAAGCACAGGCGATAATGAAAGGCATGCAAAGATGAAACTGCAGCAACCCATTGTTGGCAAATGGTACAAGGACGTCGAGATCGATGCGCTGTTCGAGGTAGTCGATTGGGACCCGGACACGCTCTCCATCGAAATACAGTACCTGGATGGCGAGGTGGCGGAGTTCGACCTCGACACCTGGCGCGAGATGTTGCCGCAACGGGCCGCGGCCCCCGAGGACTGGCGGGCGGCCTTTGAACTGGACGACGAGGACCTGCTGGATCCCGACCTGCCGTTCCACCCAGAGGACTGGAACAGCCCGCTGAATTCCATCGAGCCGGACGCCATGTACGGGGTCGAGGATTTCTAGTACCACCGGGCCGGAAGCGGCCCACCTCCCCGGCGAGGCAATGCCCTGACCGCCCCGGCGACAGTTGTACCTGCGCGAATACTGTATATAATCACAGCACCTGTATAAATAACCACGGTGCCTGAGATGGAAAAGCTCACCTCGCGACAACAGCAAGTACTGGACATCGTTCGCCAGCATATCGACCAGACCGGTTATCCCCCCACCCGTGCCGATATCGCCCGGGAGCTGGGGTTCAAGTCCGCGAATGCCGCCGAGGAACACCTCAAGGCCCTCGCCCGCAAGGGCGCCATCGAAATGATCGCCGGGGCGTCGCGCGGCATCCGCCTGCCGGAGAGCGCCGGCATCCCGATCGTGGGGAGAGTCGCGGCGGGTAATCCGGTGCTGGCGGAACAGAATATCGAGGACTACTGTGACCTGCCGCCCGGTTTTTTCAAACCCAGTGCCGACTACTTCCTCGTGGTCCAGGGCGACAGCATGATGGATATCGGGATTCTGGACGGCGACCTGCTGGCCGTGCACAGCACCCCGGTGGCCAACAACGGCGATATCGTGGTGGCGCGGATAGAGGACGAGGTTACCGTAAAGCGCCTGCGCCGAACGGGGCAGAAACACCTGGTAGAGCTGATTCCCGAGAACGCCGATTACGAACCCATCAGGGTCAACTTGCGGGAACAGGCATTTACGATTGAAGGTATCAGTGTGGGGGTGCTGCGCCGCGGCAGCTGATTGTTTGCCGCCTCAGTGCAACATACGGGAGGCGCTGGCGGGGGCCGCCGCCGACTCCTTCTCGACCTGCTCTGCGATCGCCGCGGCGGCCTGGATACCCGCCTGTAGCATCACCTTGGCGACTTCAAGGCCGTTATCCATCAGGTAGATCCGCGTTTCCTCAGAAAACCGGATTGTCACCAACGGCTCGGAGTCATCATCCGCCCTTTGCAGGACAACTTCCCCCTCTCCAAGATCAACAATCTCCAGTAGAGATGAAGCCATGCAATTAACCTCTGGTTGCTGGATGCAATACCATTCTAACAGCAGCGACCGCAACCGGCCAGCCGCGGCCTTGTCCAATATAAAGTGCGTCTGAAGGCAGGACTCTCACACCCGTATCCCAGCCTGGCCACTCGCAATGCCTCGGGCGGGAGTGAGGGAGCGCTAGTACTCGTCCAGCGAATCGCCCATGCGTTCGAACAGCGCCTCCAGTGCCACCAGCCAGCGCTCCAGTTGCTCGCTGCCAGGCAGTTCGCCGGTGGCAACCGCAAGATTGCCCTGCTGTCTGACACCGGGGAGAACGCGCTCGGGCTCGCGCAGCATATCGCCCAGCCAGCCGGCCGCCTCGAGTTGGCGGCACTCGTTGATCTCGGCCGGGAACACCCTGCCCGCGGGCATGGCAGGCAGCTCGCTGCAACTGCGAGGAGCCGTGTGGCCAGGTGCCTCTGCCTGGCAGATCGCCAGTAAAAACCAGCCGTAGGCCGTCACCAGGTGTTCCCTGGCGGCGGCGCCAAACGCCTGTTCGAGGGTAATCGCGGGGATATCCTGGCGGGCCAGCTCCCGGCGCCAGGCCGCGAGCAGAATTCTGGCGAGGTAAAGTGCGTGGTTAGCTCTGGCGCGGGGGCCGCTCAAGAGCGCTTGCGCCCCCCGCTGGCGCCACCGCTACCGGATTGTTCCTGCTGCCACTTGCCCTTCTGGTAGAACGCTTTCCACCCCGTGGCCTTGCCTTCGACCTCGGTCATCACGTACTGCTCCTTGGTCTTGCGGCTGAAACGCACCTGCGCACGGTTGCCCTCGGGGTCTGCCACAGGTGCCCGGAACAGGAACTCGTATTTGGGGTCGATCTCGCTCTTGTGCGGCAGTAATTCATCGACATAGGGCGCGCGGGTTTCCCGGTTGCGCGGAAACTGGCTCGCGGCCAGGAACAGGCCCGCCGCGCCATCGCGCAGGATGTAGTGGTCTTCCACTTTCTGGCAGGCCAGTTCAGGCATCGGCACCGGGTCCATCTTCGGTGGTGCGGCCTCGCCGTTGCGCAGCAATTTGCGGGTATTTTTGCAGGCCTCGGCAGTACAGCCAAAGTACTTGCCAAAACGGCCCGTTTTGAGCTGCATGTCGGCGCCGCACTTGTCACACTCGATGACCGGGCCGTCGTAACCCTTGATCTTGAACTTGCCGGTCTCCACTTCAAAACCGGGGCAATCGGGCCCATTGCCGCATATATGCAGTTTGCGCGAATCGTCGATCAGGTAACTGTCCATGGCCGTGTTGCACAACTTGCACCGGTGCTTGGTCCGCAACAGCCGGGATTCGGCCTCGTCATCAGCATCCTCGCGAATCGCCTCATCGCCGGGGGTGAGGTTGATGGTCTGCTTGCAGCGCTCCTTGGGCGGCAGGGCATAGCCTGAGCACCCCAGGAATACGCCGGTACTGGCCGTGCGAATCTGCATGGGACGGCCGCACTTGCTGCAGGCGATGTCCGTCATGGTGGGCTCGTTGGGTTGCATGCCCGCCGGCTCCGGCTCCTCCGCTTTCTCCAGCAGGGTGGTAAATTCACCGTAGAACTGGTCCAGCAGCTCGCGCCACTCCAGCTTGCCCTGGGCCACCTCGTCCAGGTGGGCTTCCATGGACGCGGTAAAGCCGTAATCCAGTAATTCAGTAAAACTTTTCTGCAACCGCTGGGTGACAATCTCTCCCATTTTTTCGGCGTAAAACCGCTTGTTTTCCAGCCTGACGTAACCGCGGTCCTGGATCGTCGAAATGATCGAGGCGTAGGTGGAAGGCCGTCCGATACCGCGCTTTTCCAGCTCTTTCACCAGGCTGGCCTCGCCGTAACGCGGCGCCGGTTTGGTAAAATGCTGGGCGGGATCCAGCTTCTGCAGGGTCAGTGCCTCACCCTCTTTCATGTCAGGCAACACGATGTCTTCACCCTTGCGACCGGCAGGGACCTGGACCCGGGTGTAACCGTCGAATTTAACAATTCTGCCCTTGGCGTTGAGCTGGTACTCACCGGCAGCCACCGTGACCACCGTGGATATGTACTCGGCGTCGGGCATCTGGCAGGCGACAAACTGGCGCCAGATCAGCTCGTACAGCCGCTCGGCATCGCGCTCCATGTCCTTCAGGGCGGCCTGTGTCACATTGACGTCTGATGGCCGAATGGCCTCGTGGGCTTCCTGCGCGCCGTCCTTTGAAGAGTACAGGCGCGGCTGCACCGGCAGGTAGGCCTTGGGAAAGTGCTTGCCGATATACTCGCGACAGGTGGCCACCGCCTCGGTACTGAGATTGGTGGAGTCGGTGCGCATATAGGTGATGTAGCCCGCCTCGTACAGCCGCTGGGCCATCATCATGGTTTTCTTCACGCCAAAGCCCAGCCGGGTACTGGCAGCCTGTTGCAGGGTGGAGGTGATAAAAGGGGCCGACGGCTTGGACCGGGTGGGTTTGTCCTCGCGCGCGCGCACCGCGTAGGGCAGGGATTCCAGCTCGGCCACCGCGGCCATGGTCGTGCTCTCATTGGTCGGGTTGAACGTCTCGCCGCCGTGCTTGCGCACCTGGAACCGGACCTGGTCTCCCTGCTTGCTGAGCAGGTCCGCGTGCACTTCCCAGTACTCCTCGGGCACAAAGGCGTGGATTTCCCGCTCCCGCTCAACCACCAGCCGCACCGCGACGGACTGTACCCGGCCGGCAGACAGTCCCCTGGCCACCTTCGCCCACAGCAGGGGTGATACCATGTAGCCCACCACCCGATCCAGGAAGCGCCTGGCCTGCTGGGCGTTCACCCGGTTCTGGTCCAGCTGCGAGGGCTGCTTGAAGGCCTCAGTGATGGCTTTCTTGGTGATTTCGTTGAACACTACCCGCTGGTAGCGGGAGTCATCGCCGCCTATCGCCTCTCGCAGGTGCCAGGCGATAGCTTCCCCTTCGCGATCAAGGTCGGTCGCGAGGTAGATCGCCTCGGCGTTCGCAGCGAGTTTCTGCAGCTCACTGACAACCTTTTCCTTGCCTGGCAAAATCTGGTAATTCGCCTTCCAGCCGTGCTCGGGGTCAATGCCCATGCGCCGGATCAATTGCTCCCGCGCCTTGACCTTCTTGTACTCGGCTTTTTTCTCTGGCGCCATCTTGCGGGTCCTGGCGGCCTGGGCGGCCCTCTCCTTGGCGTCCACCGTTCCACTACTGCCGGCGGTAGGCAGGTCGCGTATGTGCCCCACGCTGGATTTGACGATAAAATCAGGCCCGAGGTATTTATTGATCGTTTTGGCTTTTGCCGGTGACTCAACGATAACTAGTGATTTACCCATAATTTCCTGTGGTACAGCCCGGTTCAGGGTGAGGGCCGGTGCGTCCAACCCGTGAAAAGGTGGCATATATAAGTCGCCTGATCCCTCGGGTCAAGCTAATTCAGGACAGCTCAGGCGCGCAACTCACCTGCCCACACCTCCAGCAATTGCCGGATTTGCTCCACTGCCCCCACCCCGCCGGACTCCCGCCAGTAGACGCCACAACTGGCCTCATCAATGCCCGCCGCCAGCACCTGCGGGGGCATTTGCTTCACCGCCGCGGGTGCCTCCACGCGACTGTCATGAGCTACCCAGGCGCCATTGTCATACAGCCAGGCCTGCGCCACCCTCCTCGCTCTGGTCTTCGCCGGCGGCAGGCGTTTACCGTAATAAATCGTGTCGTGTCCGGCACTGTCGCGGTCCCGTGAGCGTCCGCTGTCGCGACCGGGCACCGCCCTGAATTCGACGAACATACCATGAACCGCGGCGTATTCGCGCATGCGGGCGATCTCCCGTTGTCGTTTACTGGGAATAAAATGCGACAGGGGAGCCAGGGCGATGGCGAGCACAAAGAGTATCAGCAGGTATTTCAATAGCGGTAATCCTGATTCAGGTCAAAGCCTGCCACGGCTTCCCGTGGAACAGTAAGGCGGTGATGGCACTTCCTGACAGCGGGGTGTCGGGTGTTTCCAGCCCCCGCATTGCCCGGCGGCTATTCTATGCTATAAATGGCGTCTCATAACGCGCAAACTACGGAGTACTCTCATGTCTGATTATGGAAAGATCCTGGTCGCCATCGATCTCAGCGAGGATTCCAACCGGATTCTCCAGCGGGCCCGCGCGGTTGCCAGCAGCGCGGCGGCGCAATTGCATATCATTCATGTTATAGAGCCCCTCAGCTTTGCTTACGGCGGCGATATCCCGATGGATTTTTCCGGCATCCAGGACGAAATCTACCAGCAGGCCACCCAGCAGCTGGATCGTTTCGCCGAGAGCCACGGGATCGACAAGGCTCATCGCCACATCGTCATGGGTCGGCCGGAGGTGGAAATTCACGCCCTGGCAGAAGAACTCCAGGCGGACCTGATTGTCGTCGGCAGTCACGGCCGCCACGGCCTCGCCCTGCTGATGGGCTCCACCGCCAATGGCGTACTGCACGGCGCCAAACGGGACGTATTGGCGGTGCGGGTGGGATCCCCGGACTAGCCCACAAACGCCCGCAGCTCGGCCGCGCTAAAAGGCCAGCCCAGTTCCCGGCCCGCCGGATCCTGCAATACCGGAATTCGCACGCCGTAACGCTGGAACAGGTCTTCGGATACGCTGATATCCACCTTCTCGAACGCGATGCGGGCATTGGCCCGGCACTCGGCCTGCAACAATGCCTCCGCCAGCTCGCACAGGTGGCAGGCGGCGGTTCCGTACAGGGTGTAACGCTGCGAGGCACCCGCTGATGTCATTGCACTCCCTCCTTCGGCCTGCACCGGATGTTAAGGCACCGAGAACAGGCGGTTTTACAGGCTTGAACTGGGGCGGCATCAGGCGTTAACATGCACCCGCAAGTACAATTAATTATACCGAAAGCCATGCGCGAACCCTCTCGGGGGCGCCAAATGGACTTATCGATGGAGCAAACAGGTGGCTTTATTTTCCCAACCAACCGCGCGGGCCCTCGCCATTCTCGACCTGCTGATGGCCAACCCCACCCAGGCGTTCGGCCTGACGGAAATGACCCGCAGGCTAAATCTGAACAAGGCGACCTGCCACGCGATCCTTACCACCATGGGCAACTACGGGTTCCTGGTCCAGCATCCACAGACCAAGGCCTATCGTCTGGGTCCGTCCATCATAGCCGCAGGCAATGCCGCGTTCGCCCAATTTCCGGTGCTCGAATATGCCCGCCCGGAGCTGGAAGCGCTCCAAAGTGACCTGAACATCGGCTTTGCCGTTACCGGGCGGTCCAAACTGCACCAGGTGCTACTGGCCCTGTACGGCCACGCCACCCCCCTTATCGACTCCTTCCAGCTCGGCCTGCGCCTGCCCAATACCGCGCCTGTTGCGGCGTGTTTTACCGCCTTCTCGCCGGCCCGGGAACTGGAGGCCTGGCTGAGCCGGGCGCACCAGGCCAGGGGCGGCTACGACGAGAAGCTTGACCAGAAACTGCGGGTGGCGGCCATCGGTATCCGCGCCCGGGGCTACGAGGTGACGCTGCGCACCAAGGCGGAAGCCAAGCTCACGGCCGAACTGAACCGCATCCACGACGCCTGGAGCCTGGCTGCCCTGGAAGCCGCCGCCAACCAGTTCCAGTACGATCTTTGCGACGAATTCTACCAGCTGGACCGGATCGATCCCAAAACCCACTACGAGGTCAGCACCATTTCGGTGCCGATATTCGCCTACAGGGAAGTGCCTGTACTGTGCTTTGTCGCCGGCTCACTGGACGAGGCGATCACCGGGGCGCAGATCAGCGAAATTGCGGCCCGCATGAAGGAATCGGCGGACCGGGTAACCCGGCTGGCGGCCGGCCGGGAAACCGTGGCCTGAGGCGGGCACTCATGCAGCGCGAGCACACTCCCCATGGCTGACAGTGCCCTGTACAGCGAGAAGAAGGCACGGTTCGGCAAAATGCTGACGGTGTACGGTCGCAAGCCGGCACTGGAGGCGTTGCAGGACGCGTCCCTGGCGTGTCATGCCCTGCACCTTGCGGATAACAATCGCGAGGGCGGGATCATTGCCGAACTGACCGCCCTGGCCGGGCGCCGCAATGTACCCGTGTCCCACCACAGCCGGGCCGAGCTGGCGCGGATATCAAAGAACGGCAAACAGGACCAGGGGGTTGCCCTCGATGTGTTGTGCCCGGCATTCGAAGGCATTGACAGCTACCTGCTCGAACGCGCGGACAAGTCCAGCCACGTCCGCCTGCTGGCGCTTGACGGTATCAGCAACCCGGCCAATCTCGGCATGATTATCCGCTCGGCGGCGGCCGGCGCGGTGGATGGCATCATCTGCCCCCGCCGCGGCAACGCCGCCCTGGGCCCGCTGGTCATCAAGGCCAGCGCCGGCACCGTCTACCGCGCACCGCTGCTGCGTTGTGAGAGCCTGCCGGAAGCGCTGCGGCGCTGCCGCGAGCGGGGATTCGAGATATGCACCCTAGCGGCTGACGCGGGCGAATCGCTGTTTGATTACCGGCCCCGCCCCGCGGTCGTCTATGTACTGGGCAACGAGACGGAGGGCGTATCTACCGAGGTGGAGTCGCTGGCGGACACCCGGCTGGCGATCCCCATGCGCAACGGTGTGGAATCACTCAATGTGGCGGTCACCGCCAGCCTGATCGCCTTTGCCCCGGCGTTCAGTGCGGGGCATCACTTGGACAGGTAGGTCATCCCCTCTTCCAGCCCCTTGAGGGTCAGGGGGTACATATGACCCTCGAGCAGCTTGTTGGTGATGGCGATCGACTGGGTGTACTGCCACTCGTCCTCCGGGGTGGGGTTGATCCAGATAACCTTGTCGTACACTTCCTGCAGGCGCCGCATCCACAGCTCACCGGACTCTTCGTTCCAGTGCTCCACCGAGCCGCCGGGCTGGACGATCTCGTAGGGCGACATCGCCGCATCGCCGACGAAAATCACCTTGTAATCGTGGCTGTACTTGTGCATCACATCCAGTAATGGCGTGCGCTCATTCTGGCGCCGGATGTTATTGCGCCACACACTTTCATAGACGAAATTGTGGAAGTAAAAATACTCCATATGCTTGAACTCAGTGCGGGTTGCGGAGAACAGCTCCTCGCACACCTTCACGTGCGGATCCATGGAACCCCCCACGTCAAAGAACAGCAATACCTTCACCGCATTGTGGCGCTCGGGCACCATCTTGATGTCCAGCAGGCCGGCGTTGCGGGCGGTTGAACTGATGGTGTCATCGAGGTCCAGTTCCTCAGCGGCGCCGGTGCGGGCAAATTTGCGCAGGCGGCGCAGGGCTATCTTGATATTGCGGGTGCCCAGTTCAACACTGTCATCCAGGTTCTTGAACTCGCGCTTGTCCCAGACCTTTACCGCCTTCTTGTTGCGCCCGTTCGGCCCCACCCGGATGCCCTCCGGATGATAGCCCTCCTGGCCAAAGGGCGATGTGCCCCCCGTCCCGATCCACTTGTTGCCGCCCTGGTGGCGCTCTTTCTGCTCTTCCAGGCGTTTCTTGAACTCCTCGATCAGCTTTTCCAGGCCGCCCAGTGACTCAATCTTCGCCTTGTCTTCCTCTGACAGGTTTTTCATGAACTCCGAGCGCAGCCAGTCGTCGGGGATCAGCGCCTGGATCACATCGTCCAGCGCCTCCAGCCCCTTGAAATGCAGGCCGAAGGCCCGGTCGAAGCGGTCAAAGTACTTCTCGTCCTTGACCATACAGGTGCGGCTGAAATAGTAAAATTCGTCCATGCTGCCGAAGGCGACATGGCGCGTCAGCCCCTCCAGCAGGTCGAGCAACTCCCGCGGCGTGACCGGCACACCCGCATCCTTCAACCCGTGGAAGAAATTGATCAACATCGGGCTTACCTGCTCTCCCGCCGGTGCATGAAGGCGAGCCGCTCCAGCAGGTGCACGTCCTGCTCATTTTTCAGCAGTGCGCCATACAACGGCGGTATGGCCTTGCTGTGGTCCCGGTTCTTGAGGATTTCATCGGGTATATCATCGGCCATCAGCAACTTGAGCCAGTCGATCAACTCGGACGTGGAGGGCTTCTTTTTCAGGCCGGGAATGGAGCGCACGTCGAAAAAGACTTCCATGGCTTCCTGTACCAGGTTTTTGGTGATGTCCGGGTAGTGCACGGCGATGATCTCGCGCATGGTGTCCCGGTCGGGAAAGTTGATGAAGTGGAAAAAGCAACGGCGCAGGAACGCGTCGGGTAATTCTTTCTCGTTGTTGCTGGTAATGATGATGATGGGGCGGTGTTTTGCCTTGATCGTCTGGCCGGTCTCGTAAACGAAAAACTCCATGCGATCGAGTTCAACCAGCAGATCGTTGGGAAACTCGATGTCGGCCTTGTCCACCTCGTCTATCAGCAGCACCACCTGTTCGTCGGCGTCGAAGGCCTCCCACAGCTTGCCGCGCTTGATGTAGTTGGCGATGTCGTGCACTTTTTCCCCGCCCAGCTGGGAGTCCCGCAGGCGCGAGACGGCGTCGTACTCGTACAGGCCCTGCTGCGCCTTGGTGGTTGACTTGATGTGCCACTGGATCAGGCGTTTGCCCAAGCCCAGGGCTACTTCCTCTGCCAGCATGGTTTTGCCGGTGCCGGGCTCGCCCTTGATCAGCAGCGGGCGCGCCAGGGTGACGGCGGCATTGACCGCCATCCGCAGGTCATCGGTGGCAACGTAACGTTCTGTTCCTTCAAATTTCATAGGCTGTTATCACTCGTGTATTGAATCAAAGCCGGACAGGGTACCTACTGGAAATACGCTAATCAAGGCGTGGTTTTTGCGCGCCGGCGGGGCGGGCCGGGGTTCAGCCGCTGGCGCGGGCATTTTTCTGCGCGGGGGGCGATTTCCGGCGACCACCGCGAAACAGCGTCAGCCGCATCAGGAGCGCCAGGATCACGGCGACCAGACTGGTAAAGGCCAGCGGTTTCAGCGCGTGTCCGGCGCCCTCGATGCCCTCGGTCACGTACTGGAATACCGCCACTATCAGCGCGGGCGCGAAGGTCTCCACGCCCTCCCTGGGGTAGGCCGGCGTCAACAATAACGCGCCGGTCAGCAGTACCGCCAGCGCTACCCACCCGGCACTCCAGTGACGCGATAGCCACCAGCCGAGGCACAGCATGATGGCCAGTCCGGCGCCGATATAGGCGTACATTGCCGCGAGGTAGGAACTCTCACTTAACACCGCTTTCTCCTATTCAACCCAGTGCACAATATGTTCATCGAAGCCGTCGGGGTGGACGAACTCATCCGATATGGACCGGCCCCTGATCGAAATGCCGGCGCGGTGCACGGTGTCCGGGCTACCGCTCACCAGGGGATGCCAGTCGGCCAGTGGCTCGCCGTGCGCCCGCAGGCGATAGGCACAGGTACTGGGCAACCAGTCGAGCTGGTGCACACTGCCCGGTTCCAGGCGGATACAGTTGGGCACCATGACGGAACGGTTCGGGTAGTCGCTGCAGCGACAGGTCTTCTCGACGAGGTGGCGGCAGCGAACCCGGGTGTAAAACACCTCGCCGTCCTCCTCGTCTTCCAGTTTGTGCAGGCAACATTTGGCACAGCCATCGCACAGGGCTTCCCATTGCCCCGGGCTGAGCTCGGCAAGGGCTTTTTCCTGCCACCACTCAGCCACGACTGCCCTCCCTGGCCAGCAGTTCCGAGGTCGTCGGCGGCATTTGCAGGTAGTATCCCTGCGCCTCTATCTTAGTCAGCACCTCCGCAGCATCTGCCCGCGCGAGCTTGCGTGCGGGATCCAGCATCAGGCTCATCACCGGCTCGGGTTCGCCGAACTGGGCGAGCAGCACCTCGGGCACATCGGCCAGCCCCCTCGCCTTATCCACGTACAGGTAGGCCTCCGCCTTGCGCGAGCCCTTGAAAACCTGGATCAGTCGACGGTTCACGTGGCTGCTTACACCTGTCTTCATGCGACTCTCGCCAGGCTAGCTCGCAGCGGCTCGATAACCCGGTCAAGGCGCCAGCCCTGCCAGTGCCCGGGGCGTTCGACGGCTTCGCCGCCGGCCTCACGCAACAGCAGTTCGTAATCACGGCTCTGCAACAGGGCCTCCGGGGCGGTGGACAACTCCCGTGCCATGATCCGCACCCGCTCCTTGAGTTTCTTCAACTGGTTGCGCTGCGCCGCATCCAGCGGAGCCGGCAGGCGCGGCGGCAGGTCGGCGTCGGCCAACTGCCTTTGCGCGGCGAGCAGTTCCAGCAACTCGCCAGCGTGGCGCCGCATGGTCGAATCATCGAGGCCTACCTGGGCTTTCAGCTCCTGCGCAGTCTGCGGATCAAACAGCGCAAGTTGCATGCACGCCTGGTCGTCAATAATCCAGCCGCGGGGTTTATTGCGCTGCCGCGCCGTCTGCTCGCGCCAGGCGCACACTGCCGTCAGCACGGCCAACTGCCGCGGATTGAGCTTCCAGGCGGATTTGAATTTCTTGAGGTAGTCAATCCCCGGGCTGAGGTAGGCGGTGATCGCATCGCGGCCATCGGCCAGTACCCAGTCGTGTTTGTCCTGCTGCTGGCACAGGTGTTCCAGGTGTCGCCACACCGGCAACAGCCAGGCGACATCCTGGGCGGCGTATTCGCACTGGGCGTCAGACAATGGACGCCGCAGCCAGTCTGAGGTGGTCTCGCCCTTGGGAAGGTCGACCTCGCAAACCAGCTTGACCAGCGCGCTGTAGCCCATGCCGAAACCCATATCCAACAGGGCCGCGGCGCGCTGGGTGTCGAACAACGGTTCCGGCAGCACGCCCAGCCAGCGACTGAAAACCTCCAGGTCCTCACTGGCGGAATGCAATACCTTGACCACGCCGGGGTCGCTCAGCAGGGCGACCAGCGGCGCGGTATCGGCGATCGCCAGGGGATCGACCAGCAGCGCCTTCTCACCGAAACACAGCTGTACCAATGCGACCTGGGGGTAAAATGTATTGCGCCGCATGAATTCGGTGTCGACCGCTACCACCGTGCTGCCGGCGACCTCGCCCAGTGCGTCCAGCAGGGCCGCATCGGATTCAATTCGTTGCCACTGCATGCCTTAGCCCACCGTTCTGCGGCCCGTCAGGGCGTGTGCGAGCGTGGAGCCGTCGACGTATTCAAGCTCGCCGCCCAGTGGCACGCCGTGGGCGATACGCGAGACTTTCACACCGGCGCTGTGCAGCATGTCGGTGAGGTAGTAGGCCGTGGCCTCCCCTTCAACGGTCGGATTGGTCGCCAGGATCACCTCGCCTATGCCTTCATCGACCACCCGCTGGTGAAAGGTCTCCAGGCCGATCTCGGCCGGCCCGATGCCATCGATCGGCGACAGGTGTCCCATCAGCACGAAATAGATGCCGTTGAAGCCCCCGCTCTGCTCGATTGCCAGCACATCGGCCGGGGTTTCCACCACGCAGATCGTCGTGCCGTCGCGTTTCTGGTCAGCGCATATTTCGCAGACCTCCAGTTCGGTGAAGTTGCGGCAGCGGCTGCAGTGGCCCACCCGCTCCACCGCGTCCACCAGCGCTGCGGCGAGCGCCGCGGCGCCCTCACGGTCGCGCTCCAGCAGGTGCAGGGACATGCGCTGGGCTGACTTGGGGCCCACCCCGGGCAGGCAGCGCAGGGTGTCCATCAGGTTTTGCAGGGCGGGGCTGAATTTCATAGGCGGCGCGGGTATCTCAAAATGGCAGCTTGAAGCCGCCGGGGAGGTTGAGGCCGGCTGTCAGGCCAGACATCGCCTCGCGGTTGTGGGCCTCCACCTTGCGCACCGCGTCGTTCACCGCCGCCGCCAACAGATCCTCCAGCACTTCCTTATCCTCGCTGAACACCGCGTCGTCGATGGACACCCGCTTGATATCATGCCGGCCCGTCATGATCACGGACACCAGCCCGGCACCCGCTTCGCCGCGCACCTCCGCATTGGCGAGTTCTTCCTGCTTTTTCTGCATCTCGGCCTGCATTTTCTGGGCCTGCTGCATGAGGTCTGCAATATTTCCCTTCATCGATACTCCTCTACTGTTCGCGGCGATCAGGGATCCACCGGGCTTATGGATGCGCGGTCGAGTTCTCCGTCGAAACGCGCTATCAGCTGCTGTAAAAGTGGGTCCGCCTCGATAGTGGCAACGGCTGCCTGCTGGCGCTCCTGGCGCAACCTGGCCTGGCGCATGGCGGGTGTTTCACCCAGCACATCGCCCGGCTCGATGCTGACTGTGAGCGGCCTGGCGAGGTACTTTTCCAGCGCCGTTCGAATTTGCCCGGCATGGCCCTTGTTGAAAAGGGCCGCATTGGCCGTATCGAGCACGAACTGCGCGTCGTCGCCACTACAGTGCCTCAACTCACAGTGGGTCGCTATGGTATACACAATTCCGCCCAGCCCCAACCGCTCCAGCACCGCGTGCCAGTTTGCCGGGGTGAGTTCCACCGCAGCCACCGCAGCCAGGGCGACTGGCGGAACCGGCGGTACCGCCTCAAGGATTTCGGCTTTGGCGGCGGGCACAGGCGTTGGGGTCGGGGCGGGAGCCGGGGCAGCGGCCGGCGGTTGCGGCGCCGCGGGCGCCCCTTCAGGCTTTTTTGCCGTTGCGTCGACCTCCCGCGCGACGGTTTGTGCAGCGCCGGGACTGGCCGGGGCCAGGTCGCCGGCGGCCAGGTTGTCATCTATCACCGCGGCGGGCCGGAACGCCACCATGCGCAGCAGCGTCATCTCAAAGCCGCTGCGGGGGTCACTCGCCAGGGCAATATCCCGCTTGCCATTGAGCGCTATCTGGTAAAAGAGCTGAACATCCTCGGCTGTCATCGCCGCCGCCAGCTGTGCGATCCGTTCGGCATCGCCCCAACTATTGTCGATGGCCGCCGGCACCACCTGGGCGACTGCCACCCGGTGCAGCAGGGAAATCAGCTCATCCAGACTGCCCTCGAAATCCGGCGCGTGTTCCGCCATGTGGGCCACCACAGCCAGCAGCCCCGCCGGGTCGCCCGCCGCCAGGGTTTCCAGCAGCCGGTAGATGAAGCTCAGCTCCACGCTGCCCAGCATACTGCGGACGTCGTCCTCGTTGAGTTTGCCCGAGCCAAAGGAGATGGCCTGGTCGGTCAGGCTAAGGGCGTCTCGCATACTGCCCGCGGCCGCCCGGCCCAGCAGCCACAGGGAGGGCTCCTCGAAACTGATCATCTCCTGTCCCAGCACATGGCGCAGGTGTCCGACGATCTGCTCGGGCGGCATGTTTTTCAGGTTGAACTGCAGGCAGCGGGACAAAATAGTGACCGGCAGTTTCTGCGGGTCGGTGGTGGCCAGCAGGAATTTGACGTGCGGCGGCGGCTCTTCCAGGGTTTTGAGCAGGGCATTGAAGCTGTGCCCCGACAGCATGTGGACCTCGTCGATCAGGTACACCTTGTAGCGGGACCGGGTCGGTGCGTACTGGACATTTTCCAGCAGGTCGCGGGTGTCCTCCACCTTGGTGCGCGAGGCCGCGTCCACTTCCAGCAGGTCGACACTGCGGCCCTCGGCAATCTCCAGGCAGGACGAGCACTGGCCGCAGGGCTCGGAACTGACCCCGGTTTCACAGTTGAGACACTTGGCCAGAATGCGGGCGATGGTGGTCTTGCCCACACCGCGGGTACCGGTGAACAGGTAGGCGTGGTGCAGGCGATCGTGGTCCAGGGCGTTGACCAGCGCCTGCAGTACATGCTCCTGGCCGACCATCTCGCGAAAGCTCTTGGGTCGCCACTTGCGCGCGAGTACCTGGTAGGACATGCGGTGATTTGCCTTGGATCGGAAAAAGAGAGCTAGGATACACCAGCCGGGAGGTGAGGCAAAACGGCCATGCGGCCCGGGAATGGAGGCGACCCAGACAGCCACACCCCGGCACACGAGTCGATAATTACCGTTGCTCCCTTCCGGGCCTGGCGGGGTTCACTATCTATCATTGCGAGGGGACCGCCTGGATCACCACAGTGTCTGCAAGCGGGTCGCAGAGGGCGCGTATTGTGCGCGAAATGACTATTGGCTGCAAGCCGTGATGCAATCAGCCCACCGGGCGGTGGAAACAGCGGCGCCGCTGGCACTGATACCAACGGGTTGCGCCCCGCCGGAGGCTAACTGTTTTGCGTGTGGACGAAACCCGCCAGGGCCTGGGCGTAGTACTGCACCTTTTCCTCAGGTA
>JACKNN010000010.1 GCA_024234855.1 Pseudomonadales bacterium
GCACACCGCATCAACATTGGGTGGATGATTGAAACCGCCGACAAAGAGAATGTCGCTGGTCGCGGCAAAATCGTATGTCGCGGCCAGGCCCTCATCGAACGCATAAAGCGGTATCGCCCGTACATCGAGGTCCGGCCGCTGCGCCAGTATCTCGTCGACTTCCACCTGTGAGGGGTAGTAGATTTTATCTACCCGGTCGAACACCGCATACTCGCGCCGGCGCCACTTCTCGGCGCTCCTGCGAAGCTGTTCATCACCGACCACGCCATACTCGCGGCCAATGCGAAGGTAGTGCAGGTCATGCCCGAAAAAGACGATCCTGGGCCTGGTTTTAAGTCGCTCCAGGCTGGGCAGGAACTGCTCCGCGACGTGCGGGCGATGCAGGTAGATCACGTCGATATACGCGGCGTTGTCGCGCAGCCAGCGGTCCTGGTTGCGCGCCATATGCTCCCCCACCAGGACTTCCACACCCAACTGCTGCAGCGTCTGCGTATACGGCTTATGGGGGAAAAAATTCGCGCCCAGGAACAACACCCGGTATCCCAGCTCCAGCATCAGCTGGACATACATGAAAGTAGAGCGGGAGCCGGCATCCTTATCATAGTGGGGCACATAGTGATCGATGAATAATACACAGCGCTGGTGGCGCGAGCGATCCCTGGCGAGGAACACGTGCTCCGCATTGGGAAAATGAAAAGCATCCAGTTCCCGCTGCCATTTTTCCCGGAACCTGGCCTGGTTGCTCACCTGGTGCTGCTTCACACCGCTGCCGAGATCGGTGCCGTTGCTGAGACCTTCAAAATGGAACACAACGGACAGCGGCTGGTACACCACTTTGTAACCGGCATCGCGGGCGGCGAAAGCGAGGTCCGAGTCTTCGTAGTAGGCAGGAACGTAACGTTCATCGAAACCAGCCAGCTGCTGCCACAGCTGCGCCCGTACCAGCAGGCAGGCGCCGGATACATAGTCGACCTCCCGGCGGTAATTGTATTCGGGCTTGTCCGGATCATCCATGCGGCCAAAATTCCAGGCCGAGCCGTCGCGCCACATGATGGCACCCGCCTCCTGCAACCGACCGTCCTCGAACAGCAACCTGGGGCCGACTATCCCGACGGATGCGTCGCTTTCCAGGGTATCGACCAGCGGCGCCAGCCAACCGGGGCAAACATAGGTGTCGTTATTGAGAAACAGGATATAACGGCCGCGCGCGGCCGTCGCGGCCGCATTGCAATTTCGCAGGAAACCCCTGTTTTTCTCGCCTCGAACGACTGTAATATTGTCGACCCTGTCGCCCAGGGTAGCCGTCAGGTCGGTTGAACAGTCGTCCGCAATAATGACCTCGTAGGGGACGTCCGCGGTGTTTTCCAGCAGCGATTTCAAACACCGCATGGTTACCCGGTACTCATTGAATACCGGTACCACGATGGAGACCAGCGGCTGCCCGGCGCGCGGGAATACCAACCGCAGCTGGTCCAGGCTCGCGTCCAGCTGGTGCTCGATAGCCATCAGGCCCTTGTCGGCATTGTCCGGAAAACGACTGTTTATCCACACCTCCAGGTCCTCGGGCCTGGAGGTCATGAAAACGGCCGCCGCGCGCTTCAGGCGCGGCAGGCTGAAGCTGCGCACCGAGCCCGCGGGATTGCGCACAATATAGGCGATAACATCGCGAAACAGCGAGGCCTTCCCGGGAGCCCGGGGCGTCGGCTCGGGCCCGGCCAGCCCGTGTTTGTCGACGTGGGCACGGGCGTCCGCCAGCACATCGTCGTAGCTGCTGTTCACCCCACGGCGCCGCGTGACAAGCTTGTAACAGGCCCCGGTGAACCGCCAGATGCCAGCCAGCAACGATTGCTCAAACTCCAGCAGCTTGCCGTAAGTCCGGCTCAGCTCGACAAAGAGGGCTTCGACTTTCTCCTGCAGGGCCGCCACCTGGGCGCGATAAGCGTCGCCCTCGGCCCTGTGCTGCTGCCGCAATTGACCGTGTCGCGCCACTTCCGCGCTGTGGGCTTCGGCGAGATCATCGTGTTCGGCCTCCAACTGCCGCAGGTGTTGCAGGCTCTCATCGCGCTCAGCCGTTCGCTGTTCGCACAGCCGGGTGATTTCATCCAGCTCGATCCGGGTTTCGAGCACCCGTGCCAGCGGCGCCATGGCCGCGGCGAGATCATCCAGCCGCGGCAACAGGCCGGCATCGATGGCTGGCCGTTCCGGCAGGGTCGCGCCACTGCACAGGGCTTCGCAGTACCTGGCCAAGCGCTGTTGGGATGCACTCAACAGCGCGCTCGCGGTGGCGCTGCTCTCGTGCCGGGACTGACCCAGCCCCTGATCAAAGGTGACGAAGTCAGCGCTGTGGTCAAAACCGACACCCAGCCCGGCCAGCTCGGCCACCAGGCGAGTCAGACCGGTCCCGGGGTCCGCAGCGATCAACTCGAAAGAGACGCAAACGGCGTCGCGGCCCTGCAGGGCGGTGAGCGCCGACTGGTTATAGTACTCCCACAGCGCGAGGCCCAGAGCCAGGGGGAAGCCATTCCTGCGCCGCAGAGAGACGGCCACCGCAACCGGGTCGCGGTACACGAAGACCACAACGACGTCGCCCAGGGCTTGCTCCCATTGGGGCCAGGTTACTGCCAGCCTGGGGTCCTTGATCAACCAGCTGCGATTGGTGGGCAGTTGCGCCAGCACGGAGCGTATACCGGTGCTGTGGTTGGCCAGGGTTTGTATCTGGCCCTGGCAGCGGGAGGGGTTGTACCAGCTGGCGCCGGCGGAGGCGAGGATCTCATCGTTGAGCGCGACTACATCGCGCCGCTCCCAGAAGCCGTGGGGATTATCCTCCTGCCGGGCCAGCAGTGCCTCGGACTCGCCAACATGGACGCCTGCCGAGGCCAGCGCACCCGCCACCATTGACGTGCCGGAACGGTGCATTCCGAGGATGGCGATATTGCGCATTGGCTGCAGTATTCTCCTGGAATTGAGTCCGAAAATGTCGCTCGCAACCGGCAGGCAACGAAGGCGGGAAATTAGCATACGCCGTGGATGTGGTCACCCACGGTGCAGGGGCTTTCGGCCGATGGGTTAACCGGCCGGGTCGGGCGTGGGCGCAGGCTCCGGTGACGACTCGGGCTCAGGTTCGGGTTTGGGTTCGCTTTTGTACGGTGCGAACAACTCTTCCAGGGCGGCGCCATCCATACGCGCATTGTCGGTCAGCCTGAATTTGGCAAAATACTCCTTTTTGGCCAGGGTGCGGTACTCCCCCTCCAGGTCGGCCATGATGCGCGCTTTCACCTGCTCATAGGGCAGGTAGTGCTGCTCCTGGATTCCGTCCAGGCGGATAATATGCAGGCCGAACCGGGTATCAACCACTTCCGAGTAGTCGCCTACCTTCTCTATCTCAAACACGCCGCCGGTATAATGAGGCTCAACGCCCTCCTCGCCCAGCATCATCCAGCGGTCGAACTTGCCACCGTTGTCCTTTGAGCCGGGGTCCTGCGAATAGCTTGTTACCATTTCCTCGAAGTTCGCACCCGCGCGCAGTTGCGCCAGCACTTCAGCCGCCTTGGCTCGCAAAGGCTCGCGATCACAGGTGCCTGCCATGCAACTGAACAGGATATGGCTGGATAGCCGGGTTTCCGGCACCAGGGCGTATTTGTCTTTCTGGGTGGTGTAGCGCTCCTGCGCCAGCTCGCTCATATCGGGCACTTCCAGCGTCTTGGTGAACTGGTCCAGCACAAAGTTCAGCTGCACCCGCTGGATCATGAACTGGTATTCCCAGTAGGCTTCCGGGTCCTGCTCCAGCGACAGCTTGTCCACTTCCCTCGCCAGTTTCTTGCTCACCAGGGCTGAATTCAACAGTTCAAGGCGATCGCCTTCATCGTCGGCCGCCGACTGCAGCATCTGCGGTGTCCAGCGTTTCAGCAGTTGCTCAAGCTCGGGGCGGCTGATGGTGACGCCCTCGTCCTCCACGACCACCTGGGCCTGGAGTGCGGCGGGGAACAGGAGCAGCGCGAGCAGGGGCAGGAGTCTAGACAGGTAAAGCATAGGTAAATCCTCGGGTCACAAACAAAAAAACCGGCACCCTGGGGTGCCGGTTCTGGTACTGCTATACCGCCTTAGTTGGAGGTGGTGTAGCTGTGCTCAACGATACGGCCGTAGTTGGCAGCCGGGTTGCTCGGGAAGTTACGCTCCCAGGCCACGAAACCGATCATCGGAACAGCACCTGTTGCAGCGATGTCACAGCTCATGTAGGTCAGAGCAAGAGCCGGGTTGGGCGCGAAGCTGGCATTCGGCCAGCGACAGATGTCCAGGTTACCGACCCTTGAGGAGACAGACACCTGTGCCCAACCGAAGGGCGCATCCACACCGCTGTCCACGGAGGTCACGACATTGGCATCCAGCACGGACTCATCGCCCCACTGAACCACGTTCACCTCACGCTGGAAGCGAGTGATGTTGGGCTGGCCGGGGATGGACGGAGACACCACCAGGCTGCCGGGGCCGGATACCGCGGTATCCTCTTCACGGTCCCACGCTTTGAAATTCGCGGTTACGGGAAGATCGCGGGTATCACAGGCTACAGCAACTGCGGGCTGACCCTGGATGATGGTTGACGCGTTGCCGCAGACCGAGCCCTGGGTGGGAACATCACCACCGGTTGCCAGGTACGCAGGCAGGTTCAACATGGTGTACTGGCCGGGCAGGGTAACAACCCAGTCAGTGTTTACGCCGTTCGCCGGGTTCTTGGACCAGTCGTTCAGTACGGTCAGCACGCCCAGTACGTCGGTGTCACGCAGGTTATTGAACAGGTTACGGGGGGTGTCGACGGGCGAGCCACCGGTCAGGTCCGGGAAGTCAAAGCCGCGCATATCGCCGCTGAACGAACCGAATTCCTGGTTGGTCATCATGGCATCATCGTAGAAGTCCTGAACGTGGACGGCGTTGTTACCGAACTCCAGGCCAGCCACTTCGTTACGGATGAAGTAGGACACTTTCAGGGCATTGCCGCCATCAACATAGGTGTTGGTGGTAAGCACCGGTGCACCGGCGACGATGTTCAGCTGAACTGTCTCGTTGCTGTTTACGTTACCGTTGACAACACCGGGTACGCCGTTGGCGAAGAAGTTGGAGGCAACTGCCACGCAATCCTTGGGAACGCCGGCACTGGTGTGCTTGGCATCACGCGCGATGGTGTAGGTCTCCAGTTCGGGAGAGCCCATGCCGATGACTTCGATGTAACCGCTGTCAGCGCCGCGGCGGTAGACCGGGCTCATGGTTACAGTGCCGTTGATGATAGGGGCAGTACAGGTGGTATCAGCGGTGTTCCAGGTGATGTCGCCATTCTCTTCACCGGTGATGAAACCAGTCCACTCATCGTACGGAGACATGATCAGGTTAAAGTCCATCGCGTCCATGGAGTCAGTGGCGCGACGCAGGCGCAGCTTGACTACCTGGGTTTGGGCGCTGGTGTTGATGATGTGAACGCCCGTGACGAAATCGCCAGCAGTGGTGTAGTAAGGCACCAGTGCCACATCGCCCAGGCCGTTGTTGGCAACGGCGGTCTGTGCGTTGGCCACGCCCGCGTAACCGGCGGTTACCGCTGCAACAGCAGCAGCAATGCCAAGAGGTTTAAAGATTGTTTTCATATGAGGAGCTCCTAATGTTTTCGATTTTTTACAACAATACACATGAATTGCTAGCGCTATTATTGCCAGCTGCAGCCAGCTGTCAACCAGAAACAGCCGCTATCAGTAATTAGCGCTGTACCACCACTGACCGTCAATGTTTAACCATTTTTCACGGAAAGTGTACGGTATGGCGCCAAGTGCCATAGATGCTGCAGAGGTTTGTTTGATCGGTTTGGACATGACCCTAACCGCCACACTCGCCACAGCTGCCCGCGCATCATAGTTAAGTACTTCGATGCCTGTCAACTCCCATTCCGTTGCATAGGAAAAATTACCTAGATACAGTGATTTAGAGAATATTCTTCGGAAAGCAGGTGTGGAGTACTCCCAGGTTTTCTCGAAGTCCCGATCGACCAGGGTCTGCCAGCGCTCCCGCACCCGCTGCTCCAGCGCGGCCCGCTCCTGCTCGGACAGTTGGTCCCTGTCGGCGCAACCCCCCAGCAGCACCGCAAGTAGCAGCACCAGCAGGGTGCCCGCGACGCCGGCCCGGATATCATGGAAGTTACGTAACATACTGTGTTTATTACCCTTTTTGAACAGGGGCGCGATTATACCCCACTACTGCCAGCATGCAAGGCCGGCGCTGAGGGCCCGGCCGGGCTCTGCCTTCTATTTATGCGGCGGAAGTTCAATCAGCTCCATATGGCGAATCTGCTGGCGCATTTCCTGGCTGACCTCGCGCAGGTCCTGCTCACTGTAGAGCGCCTTGGGGGTGATGATGACCAGTAATTCGGTGCGGCGGTCTTCTTTATCGGTAGTGCCGAAGAGCGGACCAATCAGCGGCAGCTTGTAGAGAAAGGGCACACCGGATTCGGCGTTGGTGGCATTTTCCCTGATCAGCCCCCCCAGCACCACCGACTCGTGGGAACGCACCGCCACCCGGCTCATGATACTGCGCTCCAGGAAGGCGCGCTGGCCGGTAGCGGAGTCGATGGCGCCGACATCCGTCACCGACTGCTCGATCTGCATGGTGACCAGGCCGCCGGCATTCACCGAGGGGCGCACATTAAGCTGGACACCGGTGTCCTTGTACTCCACCGACTGGGTCTGCACCCCGCCATCGGTCGTGGTCTGGGCGGAGAAAATGGGCACCTGGTCGCCCACGTGGATATAGGCGTCGTGGTTATCCAGCACCATGACAGAGGGGGTGGATATCACATTGATCAGGTTGTCCTCAGCCAGCGCGTTCAATACCGCATTGATATTCCCGGCGCTGTCAGCGACCGCATAGGAAAAGCCGGGAACGGTGGCAGACAACACATCGGACGTGCCCTGCGTCAACAGGCCACTCCCGGTGTAGCCATCACCGAGGGCGTTGTTGAAGCTCCACTCAAGCCCGTAACGCAACTTGTCGGTGAGTGTCACCTCCAGGATGCTGGCCTCGATGAGCACCTGGGTGGCCTCGACATCGAGTTGCTCCAACGCCGTCTTGATCACGCGGTACTGCAGGCCGGTGGAATAAATCATCAACGCGTTGTTCTCCTCGTCCGCCACCACCCGCACATTGCCCAGCAGCGAGTTGGAGCCGTCCGCGCCCATGGTCACGGTGGAGATGCTGCCACCCGTGTCCCCGCCCGCGTTATCACGCGAGGGCTGGAAATTGCCAATGGCACTGTTCGATGAGCCGCCGATCGTCTCGCGGTTCATGCCGGGCGCCACCGATGCATCATTGCCCGTACCGGGGGAATAAGCGTTGGAGCGGGAACTGTCGGTGCTTGACGACGGCGACTGGGTCATCGAACCCGAGTAGATGCTGTTGAGCAAACTCGCCAGCCGCTCAGCCGTGGTATTCTGCACCGGGTAGACATACAGGCGCATATCGGCCTCGGAATAGTAGGCATCATCCATGCGCTCTATCCACTTCTGCACGATATCGAGATAGTGCGCCCGCGGCGTCACCACCAGGATACTGTTGAGGCGCGCGATGGGGATTACCCGGATCATCTGGGACCACTCACCGCCACCCTCGCCGTCCGGGCTGCCGCCACCGGCCAGCAGCGCTGCAAGCGCCTCGTCGACCTCATCGACGCTGCTGTTTTTCAGGGGGAAGATCCCCACGGACATGCCGGCGAGCATGTCCACGTCGAACGTCGACACCATCTCGAGCCAGCCGTCCAGCTGCGCCCGGGTGCCCGCCAGCATCAACAGGTTGCGGACTTTATCTATCCGCACAAATGCGGCGGGGTCCGCCACCGGCTGCAGGATCTCGGCCATATTGGCCGCGCTGATATACTGCAGCGGCACGATAATAGTGCCGAAACCCGGGCCCTTGCTGCGCGGGTTCTGTACACCGGGCGCGAGTTTGGCGCCGTTGGCCTCCCCGGTTACGAGGTAGCGGCCGTCGCTGCCGCGTATCATCAGCACGTTGTTGGCCTTGAGCAGTGACTCCAGCACACCGAACAACTCGTCCCGGGGGATGGGCGTACGGGTGCGCAGGGTGACCTGGCCGTTGACCGGCTGGTCGACCACGTAATCCAGCTGCAGGATGTCCCCCATGATCGCGTGCATCACTTCGGACAGGGGCGCCTGCTCAAAATTGATGCTGACGTCCTCGCCCACAAACCGGATGGGCTCGACCACCGCCGGCATCTTCACCTGCCGGTCGGTACCGCGAAAAATGGTCGGGTCGCTGGACCTTTCCTCGTCGGCAGTGGATTGCGCCAGCTCGGCGGCGGACGTGGACAGGGGCGCCGCGGCATCCACCCTGGGTTTGGGCTGCGGCGTCTGCCCGGTGGGGGCGACAGCTGGTGACGCCGCGCCCTGGCCGGTGCCGGGTGTGGTGCAACTTGTCAGCAGCAGGCTCACTGCAGCGGCGGTAATATATTTCAGCATGGAATGTCCCGGTCGTCCCGTCTGTTTTTGTTCTGGATATCGCATTATTCGTTTTTATCCCCGAGGCCCGAAGCCCAGGGTGCGCTCGGCTGCCGGTTTCGGCCCGGCCGTGTCATTGCCCCTGCCCGCCGGTAGTGGCGGTGCCGGGCCCGGCGCCTGCCGCGGCTGAACTCCGGCCTGCGCCGGGGGATACGCCTGAACCTGCCCCTGGCGGGCCTCCGCCCTGCCCTCACTGGCAGGACTGGCTGTCACCGGGACCGGCTGCAACACCAGGGTCTCGGTTCGCTCGCCATTGGCCACCACCAGGGCAGTGGGTGTAATCGAGGCCAGGGTCCAGCCCTCTACCTCCTCACCCAGCAATATACGCCGCTTCTGGCCCTTGACCAACGCGATGATCCCGGCCTGGTCGCCACTGCCAAACAGGCCCAACAGTTTTACGCCCTGCAATTCCCCCGGCTGGCTGGTCGACTCAAGCACCGTCGCCACCGCGTCGACCGGTCGCCGACTGCTCCAGAAGAGGGGCCGGCTGATGATCTCGTTGCGCGCCCTGGCGTTGACTACCTCGTGGGCCAGTACCGCCGGCACCTGCAGCGAATCGGCTGCGGGCGCCACCGGATCCGGTGCCGCCATGGTCGCCAGCCTGAAACTTCCCCAGGCGAGCTGCAGGCACAGCAACAGGCCGAGCAGCAGCGCCAGCAATTCTATCCGGCGCAGGGTTCGCAGGGGGTCTTCACTCACCCGGTAGCGGTTGACGATAGACTTCCACCGGCTCATTTCGCGGCCCTCAGCGACAACACCTGCAGCCCCGCGGTGATCAGCTGCTGTTCGCTGTCATCCCTGGAGCGAGCCGCGCGCGCCGGGTAGATATCCAGCGACTCAACCAGTATCAGGGGCATATAGGCGGCGATACCGGCAAGGGCCTCATCCAGTGCCGGCAAATCACCGGTCACGGTGAGCTTTACCCCGATATAGTCAAAGTTGCGCTGTTCGCGCACCGGCAGCACCTGGCTGTTGGTCACCGAAATCCCGGCCTTGCTGAAGATCTCCCGCACATTGGTCTGCAGGTTGGCTGAAACGGTTGCCCGGTCTTCGCTCGCCGGATACGCCAGGGTCAGTACCTCGGAATCGACGGCGATCGAGGCTTCCCGCAACTGGTCTTCGTAATCGATCAGTCCCTGCAGGCGGGCGATGCGCGGTTCTATACGCTCTATCCCGGACTGCGCGGCCTGGTACACTCCCCATAACCCCAACAGGGCGTTGAGGTAAAGGGCCAGCGGCAGCAGCAGGGTAAGCCCGCAGATCCACGCCGTGCGCTGGTGGAGTCGCAGCCAGTTCATTCAGGCACCTCGCTCGCCACCCGCGCATTGAGGTAGAACTGCTCCTGCCCCTCCGCGACGCGGGATATGGCCTGGGGCGCCACCACTTCCCGGTAAGCCGGCTCATCCGTCAGTTGTTGCATCACCAGCGCGGCGTCCTGGGCCCTGCCGCGCAGGCGTATTTCCGGCCCGGCCATGGCAAAACTGCTGATAGAGGCGCCATCGTCGAGCAACCGGGTCAGGCGCGCCAGTTCCGCATGCGGACTGGGATACAGGGCGACCACTGCATTGGCGGCACTGATGGTTTCGTTGGCCACCGCCAGCAGGCTTTTCAGCCTGGTCGCCTCGGCAGCCTCGCGGGTGGTAACGATCGACATCTGCTCCAGCTGCTGCAACTGGGCACCCTTGAACAGCGCGGCCGTACCCGCCATGCCCAGCACCAGCAGTGCTACCACCACCAGCAGGCCCGCTGAGTGCAGCAGGCGCCTGCGATACCGCCGCTCGCGCAGCCCCTCGCCAAAACCCTGCACCACCACCATCACCCCGGCGACCTCAACCCACACTTCCTGCGCCTGGCTGTCGTGGTACTGGTATTCCCGCCCGAGATAGGCCATGGTCGCGCTGGCAGAGACGATGGCCAGCGCCACCCGGATCCCGGACTCGTCCCGCGCCAATACGCTCCAGCCCCAGCGGGTATCGGCCGCGGCAAACGGACTGCTGGCCCGCACTTCCAGCTCGAGCATGGCAAGGAGTTCGCTCTCCGCGTGCTGCGGTACCCGGATCTGTTTGCACAGCACCAACCCGTCCGGCAACAGCACTGCACTGCAGGCGGAGGGCAGGGAGCCGGCGCAGGCAGTGCCGGCCTGGTAGCAGGCGGATTCTGCGCCTGAGTGTACGCGCACAACTTCATCCAGGCGCTGGCGCACCGGCGAATCATGCGCCCACAGCAGATCGCGCCAGGCCGCGGCCCAGTACTTGCCGAGGTGGCGCATGTCGTAGCCGAACAATTCCCAGTTCTGGCCCTTCTCAAGCATCAACAAACCCACCCAATAGATAACTGTTTTCAGTCAATACCCGCGGTGCCTCGGTGCGCGTTGAGTGCCAGGGCAGCGCGGTTGAAGCGTTCTTTTCGATCGCCAGCCAGCGCCTGCGCAACCACGTCTTGTCGCCGTAGCGCACCAGGGCATCTGCCCGGTAGGCGCCCGCCCTGGGGGCGCCGGGCAATCCCGGGCCGGCATTCGCATCGGCGCGGCGCGACCGGACAGTTTCAAGCTGTTCGGGGTAGGCCTTCGCCAGCACGTCCAGCAGCGCCTCAGGTGTCTGCGACCAGTCGGTATTACCGCGACCGCTGTCGTTCACCACAATAAAGTCCCGCACTGCATCAAGCAAGTTGCGGCTGGCACCGGGAATGCGCAGCAAATCCTCGACAGCCGCCAGCTTCAATGGCGCGGATTCGGTTGGGCCTGCGGTGCGCGACTGTACCATAGTCTCAGCCAACGACCTCGCCTCGTCCTCACCCAGACCTCCCACCAGCACGAACAGGGCGGACAACAGCTCCGGTGCTGCGCGATTGATATCGATCAGGCCAGACGCGGGCACCAGCACAACAGTCACATCAACATCGCCCAGCCGGTAGCGGCCACCCGACGATGCCCCGGGGCCGTCAGTATTGGTCATCAGATCGACCATCATCAACTGGATGGCGCCATCACCCGCCGCAGCCGCCTTCGCCCTGGCAACATGGATCTGGGCCATCCGGGTATCCAGCCTCGCCTGGGCGACGATACCGGCAACAAGCAGCGACATGCCGGCAATAAACCACACCACGATAGCCAGGGCGACACCGCGCTGGCGCCCGGCAGGCGCCACGCGCGATGTCCCTGCCGACGCAGCGATGGCCACTATTGCGGTACCTGTATGATCAGCTCGGGCCAGTAGCGGCCCGCCGCTTTCACCTGCAGCCGCACCCAGGCCGCGACATCGCCGCGCCGCCACTGCCGCTGCCAGTCTTCCCGGTAATCCCGGCGCCAGGCAATATCAAACTCCTCGAGGTCCTCGACCAGGGTACGCTCCTGGGCCAGGCTCCAGTCACCCGGCCGCCCCGTGTCATCCGGCTCCTGCCAGCGCAGCACGAGCAAATCATCCTCCTTCGCCACACGCAGCAGGTAACTGCCGCCAAACCCCTCGCCAATCAGGAGGGTCGACTTCCAGGTGAGCGCATCCGGCGCCAGGTCGAAATAGGACGACGCCTTACTGGGGCCACCCGCCACCAACCCGCCGGCGCCGGCGCCAACGGCTGCCGATTCCAGTGCATCGCGCAGGAAACTGCTCACCGCGCGCATGCCGTCGACCCGTTCAGTGATGCGATCCAGTGCACCCTGGGTGTTGGCGAGGGTGCGCAGGCCGGTAATCGTCGCCAGCAGCACCAGCGACAGTATGCTCAGCGCCACAACCACCTCAACCAGGCTGAAGCCGCTGCTGTGCGCGGCGCCCGGCCTGACCACGACGGGGGCACGGTTCATTGCGCGCTGCCTTCAACGACCGAGTCGAGCACAACCTCGCGGCTCCGCACCCCATCCTGCCAGCGCACCGTCACCGCAATCGTTTGCAGGCTGGCGGCCGCCAGTGCCGTGCGCTCCAGGTCGACCGGCCGGGTGACCACTCGCCAGTCGAAACCACCTGCGGTTTCACCACCGGCACTGACACCGTCCCGCGGCACGCGGGCGTAATTCGCCAGCAGCGTGCGGGCCAGCTCGACCCCGTAGGCGTACTTTTCATCACTGCGCACATTGCGGGTGGCGCCACTGGCCGCCTGGTAGAGAGCCCCCAGGGCCAGCGCCAGGATCGCCATCGCCACCACCATCTCCAGCAGGGAAAACCCCGCCGCGCGGCGGCGGCCACGTTGCTCAATCGACAACATACGTTTCCTGGCTCACGCGACCCACCAGCCAGTCGACTGAAATTCTCACCCCGCTGCCGTTGGCCCGCTCCATGTCGATGCCTCCACCGCTGGAACCGCCCTCGGGATAAAAACGGATCACCCCCAGGCGTTCCCGGTTCAACTCCCGGGCGGCGTGTACGGCGACGTCAAAGCCATCCGGTATCTGCGTGATATCGCCATTGAGCTCGACCGTCCTGGCGACCGGGTCCACCGCGACATCCTGGGCGTGGCCGCTGTTGATGGCGCCGTAGCGGGCCGATGCCAGCGCGGTGATCACATCCCGCACCGCCTGCCGATACTGCATGGATTCATAAGAGCGCACCGATGCGGGCACGGCAACCGCCATCAGCAGGCCCACAATAGTGATGGCTGCCAGCAGCTCGAGCAGGGTGAAACCGCTTGCACGCCGACGTGGCAACACCTACTGCCAGTTGCCCACGTCGGAATCCTCTCCCTCTCCGCCGGCCTGGCCGTCCTGGCCATAGCTGAAAATATCCAGCTCGCCGTGCTCGCCCGGGTATTTGTAGTGGTAGGCGCGGTTCCAGGGATCCAGCGGCACATCGGATTTCAGGTAGGGGCCGTTCCAGCCAGAGACGCTACCGGGCTTGGTGACAAGAGCGGCGAGGCCCTCCTCGGTCGTGGGGAAACGCCCCACGTCCAGCTTGTACATCTCCAGCGACTGCTCCAGGTCCTTGATCTGGATACCCGTGGTCTTGGTCTTTGCGCCACCCAGGGAATTCAGCACCCGCGGCCCGACCAGGCTCATCAGCAGGCCCAGGATCGCCAGCACCACCAGCAATTCCATGAGGGTGAATCCATGCTGGCCCGGTTTGCGCGGCACGTTAATCGCTGTGAGCTTCGACATCATCATTCCAGTTTCCCTTCCAAAAAAACCTGCCCCGGACCGGTAGCGTTACACCGCCAGGTCGTTAACCGAGAGAATGCCCATCAGTATCGCAATGATAATGACGGCAATCATGAAACCCATCCCGAGGATAAGCACCGGCTCAAGCAGTGCCAGCCCCCGCTTGACCCCGGACTGCACGTGGCCATCGAACACCTTGGCCAGTTCCAGCATCATCTGGTCGAGGCTGCCGGACTCCTCGCCCACCCGTATCATCTGTATCACCATGGGGGTGAACATGCCCGTATCCGCCAGCGCCACTGACATACGCTTGCCGGCCTTGACCGCCGGCGGCAATACCTGCAGGGCATCCTTGATCACCCGGTTGTCAACCGTATCGATGGCGATGGAGATCGCTTTTAACAGGGACACCCCATTGCCCAGCAGGGTTCCCACCGTACGGGAGAATTTGGACACCTCAAATTCGAAAATAATCCCCCCGGCCAGCGGTATTTTTAGCATGCGCCGATGCAGGCTGGTTTTACCATCCTCCGTGGCCACCCAGCGTCGCAGGTAAGTCACCAGGCCCGCGACCAGCAACAGGATGACCCAGCCGTACACCTTGATGAATTCGGCGGAGTCGACCACCAGGCGGGTCAGCAGGGGCAACGCCTCCCCCATGTCCTCGAACAGGGTCTGGAACTGGGGCACCACGAAACCCAGCATCAGGACGATGGACAGTATCGATACCACCAGCAAAATGGCCGGGTAAATGAGCGCCGAGACCACGCTGTCGCGGTTGGTCTTGGCGTTTTCGAGGTATTCCACCAGCCGGTCCAGTACCGCCGACAACTGACCGCTGGCCTCGCCGGAGCGCACCATGCTGATGTAAAAGGTGCCGAACAGCTGCTCGTGGGGCGCCATGGCCTGGCTGAGGGCCTTGCCCCCCTTCACCTGGGTGAGCAACTCCGACAGCAGCTGGTGCATCTGCGGCAGCGCGGCCATGTCGATCAGCACTTTCAGCGCCCGGTCCAACGGCAAACCCGCCCGCAGCAACACCGCCAGTTCACTGGTCATGGACAGGATATCCTGGCGCCCCGGCGGTTTGCCCGCTGCCCGGGCTGCGCGCGTGTCAACCTGGCCACCGGCCTCCAGCTTGAGCAGGGTGAGTCCCTGCCCGCGCAACTGCCGCGAAGCCAGTTCCAGGCCGTCGGCCTCGATCACGCCATTGAGGGACTTGCCGTCACGACCGATCGCCCTGTAGCTGAAATGCGGCATATAAACCCGGTTCAGGCCGACAGGCTTGCGACGGCGGGGGTCGCCATATCAGCCGCTTTTCCAGCGGACTCGCCCTCGCTCTGGTCCTGGGTAACGCGCAGCAGTTCTTCCATGGACGTTACGCCCTGCACCACCTTGCGCAGGCCGTCTTCGTAGAGTGTGACCATGCCCTGGCGCCTGGCCGCGGCGTGCAGCAGGGTGGCGTCGGCGCCCGACATGATCACCCGGTGCATCTCGTCATCGAGCACGAACAACTCGTGAATACCGGTGCGGCCGGCGTAGCCGGTCTGGTTGCAGGCGGCGCAACCGCGGGCCTGGAACACCTGCAGGGTGTCGGCACTGACAAACCGGCGCAAGCCGGTCTGCTCGATATAGTCGCGGCCGACCTCGTGGGCGTCCTTGCACTGTTTGCATAAAGTCCGCACCAGGCGCTGGGCCAGCACGCCGTTGACCGCGGAGGTGATGAGATAGCGCTCTACCCCCATATCCTCCAGCCGGGTGATGGCGCTGGCGGCGGTGTTGGTGTGCAGGGTGGACAACACCAGGTGGCCGGTGAGCGCCGACTGCACGCCGATCTGCGCGGTCTCGGTGTCGCGCATCTCGCCGATCATGATGATGTCCGGGTCCTGCCGCAGGATGGCCCGCAGCGCCCGCGCGAAACTGAGGCTGATCTGGGTCTGCACCTGGATCTGGTTGACCCCCGCCAGCTGGTATTCGACCGGGTCTTCCACCGTGATGATTTTCAGCGATTCCGAATCCAGCGACGCCAGCGATGCATACAGCGTGGTGGTCTTGCCCGAGCCGGTGGGCCCGGTCACCAGCAACACCCCGTGGGGCCGTGCGAGCAGGCCGAGGTAACGCTGCAGGGTGTCCTCGCTGAAACCCATGGTGGACAGCGCCAACTGGATGCTCTCGCGATCCAGCACCCGCATCACGATACTCTCACCGTGTACGGTGGGGATGGTCGATACCCGCAGGTCGATCTCGTGGCCTTTTACCCGGGTCATGATACGGCCGTCCTGGGGCAGGCGGCGCTCGGCGATATTCATCTGGGACAACAGCTTGATACGCGAGGCGATGGCCGCCGCGAGATTGCCGGCGGGTGGGTCGGGGTAGTCCTGCAGCACGCCGTCGACCCGGTAGCGCAGGTGCAGGCCGTCATCAAAAGGCTCGATATGGATATCCGACGCCCCCATATCCACCGCCCGGTGAATCAACTGGTTGACCAGGCGAATAACCGGGGCCTCGCTGGCGAGATCCTTGAGGTGTTCAATGAATTCATCGTCTGACTGGCCGCCAAACTGGTCGTCTCCCGGTGACTCGCCCGAATCGTCCGCCTGTTCCTGCAGGTAAAGCTGCAGCGCCCTGTTGATATCGCTTTCAAGCCCGAGGGAAATTGCGACCGGCTTGTCCAACGCCATGGCCAGGGCCTTGGCGAGAAAGGGATCCTGCGGCATGGTGGCCGCGAAACACGCCCGTTCCGGCGAATCCGCCACCGGCACCACCGCATTGCTGAGCAGGAAATCCTGGGAGAGCGCCTCGAGGCGGATCGGTGATTCCGGGTAATCCGCCGCCGTCAGCAGGCCGATCGACAACTGCGAGGCCAGGGCCGCGGCCACATCCGCTTCCGACACCAGCCCCAGCTTGACCAGCACCTGGCCAAATACGCCGCCCATTTCGGTCTGGGCGAGCAAGGTGCGCTCCACATCGCGCTCGGAGATCTTTCCCTGTTGTACCAGCAGTTCGCCGATTTTTTTCATGACTCAACACGTCTTTAGCCGAAGTGGGCCGGGGGCGACTGCAGGCAGCGCGCGCAAGGCAGCGCCATTGTAGCATGCCGGCGCGGCGTGACACGCTCCGGCGGGGCTCCCGAAAACGGCGCGGACGGGCGCGCCCGCGCGTCAAATCAGGCGCGCTGGCTGGAGCAGGACACGATCTCGCCGGTCATATAACCGGAGTAATCCGAGGCCAGGAACATCATCACGTTGGCCACCTCCCATACTTCCGCCGCACGGCCGAATGCTTCTTTGGCCGCGAGTTCCTCCAATAATTCCATCGGTGTGGTTTTTTTCAGGAATTCGTGAAAGGCGATAGAAGGTGACACCGCGTTGATGCGCACGCCGAAATCCGCCGCCTCCAGCGCCGCGCAGCGCGTCAGCGCCATCACCCCGGCCTTGGCCGCGGCGTAGTGGCACTGTTCTTTCTGGGCGCGCCAGCCCAGTACGGAGGCATTGTTGACGATCACCCCCGCGCCACGGGGCTGCATTTTTCGCAACATGGCCCGGGTCATGCGCATGGTGCCGGTGAGCGTGATATCCAGCACCCGGTTCCACTCCTCGTCCGCCATCTCCACCAGCAGGCGGGTACCGCCCAGCCCGGCGTTGTTGATCAGGATGTCAACGCCGCCCATCTCGCCCTCGGCCGCGTCCACCAGCGCCTGCACGTCCTCCTCAACGGTCACGTTCGCCAGTCTGCCGTAAACCGCCGCAAGCCCGGTGTCCTGCCTGAGCGCCGCCACCGCCTTCTGCAAACGCCCCTCGTGGATATCGCTGATCATCACCGCCCGGGCGCCCTCCTCCGCCGCCCGGGTGGCGGCGGCAAAGCCAATACCCGCGCCGGCGGCGGCGGTGATCAGCACCGACTTGCCCGCCAGCAGGTTGTGGCCCTTCACGTAGGGGGGTGGGTCTTTCAGTGCCATAAAAACTCCTTAGATTAGCTAGTGGTGTCCTGCAGCGTTTCAGGCGAGTGCGAGACGAGCCCATTTTTAACGCAGTATCGCGCCGGCTGAAACGCTGCAAGGCGCCACTAGCCGCGCGGCTCGCGGGGCATGCCCAGCGCCCGCTCCGCGATAATATTGCGCTGGATCTGGTTGGTGCCGCCGTAAATCGTGTCGGAGCGGGTAAACAAAAACAGCGACTGCAGGCGGTTCAGCTGGTAGGGCGCGCCGTCGAGTATTTCGCTCTCGGGGCCCAGCACATCCATCGCCAGCTTGCCCAGGTTGCGGTGCCAGGTGGCCCAGTAGAGTTTGTAGATCATGGCCTCCCGGCTCAGGCTGCCGTCATCGCCGCCACCCGAGAGCATGCGCATGCTGTTGAAGCGCATGATACGCAGGCCGACGTGGGCGTCGGCGATGCGCTGGCGCAGGGCGGGATCGGCGGCGGCGCCGTTTTCCCTGGCGATACGGACAACCTCGTCGAACTCGTTCTGGAACAGCATCTGCTGGCCCAGGGTGGACACGCCGCGCTCGAAGCCCAGCAGGCCCATGGCGACTTTCCAGCCCTCGCCGGGCGCACCGACAATATCGTCGGCGCCGCACACAGCGTCATCAAAAAATACCTCGTTGAACTCACTGGTACCGGTGAGCTGCTCGATGGGCCGCACCTCGATGCCGGGCTGGTCCATCGCCAGCAGGAAAAACCCCAGGCCCTTTTGGCCGACCGAGGCGGGATCGGTACGGGCAATCACGAAACAGTACTGCGACTCGTGGGCGAGTGAGGTCCACACCTTCTGCCCGGTGATGAGCCACCGCCCGCGAGCCTCATCATAGCGCGCCCGGGTTTTCACGTTGGCCAGGTCCGAGCCGGCGCTGGGCTCGGAGTAGCCCTGGCACCACAGATCCTCGCCCCGCAGGATGCCGGGCAAAAAACGCTGCTTCTGCTGCTCGGTACCAAAGGCTATCAGCGTGGGGCCGGTGAGCGTCTCACCGATATGCCCCATACGCCCGGGGCCACCGGCGCGGGCGTACTCCTCGTTGAAAATCACCTGCTGCTCTATGGTGGCGCCGCGGCCGCCATAGGCACACGGCCAGCCGAGGCCAGTCCAGCCGCCTTCGTGCAGCTTGCGCTCCCAGGCCTTGCGCTCCTGGACGTAGCTGTGTTCGTCACCCGGGCCGCCGCGGTAGCGGATCTGCTCGAACTCGCCGCACAGGTTCGCCGCCAGCCAGTCGGCCACCTCGTTGCGAAACGCCTCATCTGCCGCACTGAAACTCAGCTTCATGTCAGCGCCTCCACCGCGCCATCTGCCGGGTGCGCTTCGAGCAGGCCTCGCGCGATTCGCTCCCGGTGGTATGCGCCGTTGCCGAGGAATATCTCGGTGGATTTGGCCCGCTTGAAATAGAGCTGGATGTCGTACTCGGCGGTAAAACCCACGCCGCCGTGCAACTGGATACCGCAACCGGCGTTAAAGAAATACGTGTCGGAACAATAGGCCTTGGCAATGCTCGCAGCCTCCGCCAGCTCCCGCCCCAGGGGGCCACCCGCCAGCGCCTCATCGGCGATACAGGCGGCGTAGTACACCGCCGAGCGGCTGGCCTCCACCTTTACCATCATGTCCGCGGTCTTGTGTTTCACCGCCTGGTAGGACGCGATCACCCGGCCGAACTGCACCCGCTCCTTGAGATAATCCACGGTCATATCCAGAGACTGCTGTGCCCCGCCCACCTGATCGGCGGCGATCGCTACCGTTGCCAGATCCAGGATCGTCGCAAGCTTTGACCAGCCTTTTCCGGCTTCCCCCATCAGTGCCGTTGCGGGGACAGGGAGATTGTCAAATACCAGCTGCGCCTGCCTGCGCGTCTGGTCCATAGTCGGCAGCCACTGCCGGCTGATGCCCGCGGTCGCGGCAGGCAGCACAAACAGGCTGATGCCCTCGGCGCCGACACTGCCCTGCTCCCGGGCCGCGATAACCAGCAACTGCGCCGTGTGCCCGTCGGGCACGTAACGGTAGCTGCCACTGACCCGGTAGCCATCACCATCCGCGACACACACCGCCTCCACCGCATCGGCATCCCAGCGGCCGCTGCTGCCGGTATAGGCCAGGGTGCCCGTGGTGCCCGCCGCCAGTTGCGACAGGTATTCGGTCTTCTGCTGCTCACTGCCCGCCACCAGCAGCGCATTGGCGGCGAGACACACTGAAGAATAGAACGGCGAACAAAACAGGTAACGACCCATCTGCTCCAGAGTCGCCACCAGTTCGACATAGCCCAGGCCCAGGCCGCCGTAGGCCTCCGGAATGTGCATGGCCTGCCAGCACATCTCGCTGCAGATCTTCTGCCACAGGGCGGGGTCATGGCCCTGTTCGGTGACCATGGCCTGACGCACCGCGGCGGAGTTGGACGCGTCCGCAAGGAACGCCTCCGCCGTGGCGCGTATCATTTCCTGTTCTTCGGTAAATCTGAAATCCATTGGCACTACCGCTGTCAGTTCACTTCTCGTTTAAAGCTCAGGTGCCGTACACTTTCTGGGCCGGCACTTCCTTCGCCAGCAATTGCGCAATGGCGTCTTTTACCTCTGCCGGTGCCCAGCGTGCACCCTTGTCGACACCCTCGGTGCTGCGCCAGCCGTCGGCAATGGAGATCTTGCCGCCCTCCGCCTCAAACACCCGGCCGGTCACACCCCTTGATTCGGCCGATACCAGCCAGGCCACCAGCGAAGACACATTTTCCGGCGCCCAGTAATCGAAACTGCCGTCCTCGGGCGCGGCCATGCGCTGCGCCATCTCCGGCACCGCTGTCGTCATGCCGGTGCGAGCCGCCGGAGTGACAGCGTTGGCGGTGATGCCATAGCGCTGCAGTTCCGCCGCCTGGTTGAGCGTAAGCGCGGCAATACCGGCCTTGGCGGCGGCGTAGTTGGACTGGCCGATCGATCCCTGCAGGCCGGCGCCGGAACTGGTATTGATGATACGCGCGTCCACCGGCTTGCCCTCCTTGGACTGGCCGCGCCAGTAGTGCACGGCGTGGGAGCTGATGCAGAAGTGTCCTTTCAGGTGCACGGCCATGATCAGGTCCCAGTCCTCCTCGGTCATGGAGGCGAACATGCGGTCGCGGTTGATGCCGGCGTTGTTGACCACTGCGTGCAGGTCGCCAAAACTGGCCAGCGCCTGTTTGACGGCGTTGAGGCTGTCGTCGTAGTGGGTGATGTCGGAGGTATTCACCACCGCCTTGCCGCCGGCCGCGGTGATTTCCGCCACGACTTTGGCGGCGGCGGCTTCGTTGATGTCATTGACGACGACGCAGGCGCCTTCACTCGCCAGCACCCTTGCATGGGCCGCTCCCAGGCCGCCGCCGGCGCCGGTGATGATTACTACCCTGCCTTCGCATATTTTGCTCATTAGCCTTTCCTTTCAGTTCCTGACTCTGGTGATTCATATAAATTTATAGTTGATTACCGTCCTGCGCCGCACCGATCACGCGGACCGAACCGAACTCGCCTCCGGAGCGCGGATCAACCGCCCGGGACCGTTGGAGGCCATGGATGGCCGACCGAGCCTACATGGACGTATTCACGGCGAGTCCCGGGTGGTTGATCCGCGCTCCGGAGGCAGAACCCGCAAACGATCCAAAACAACTACAAGCGCTCAATAATCGTAACGTTAGCCTGCCCACCACCCTCACACATGGTCTGCAACCCATACCGCCCACCCGTGCGCTCCAGTTCATGCAGCAGGGTCGTCATCAACTTGGTACCGGTAGAACCCAGCGGATGACCCAGCGCAATCGCGCCGCCATTGACGTTGATCTTCTCGTGCGGATACCCCGTCTCCAGCAGCCAGGCCATGGGTACCGAAGCGAAGGCCTCGTTGATCTCCACCAGGTCCATATCCTCCAGCTTCATGCCCGCGCGCTTCATCGCGTAGGCCGTGGCGGGAATGGGCGCGGTGAGCATCCAGATCGGGTCAGCTGCGCGCACACTCATGTGGGCGATGCGGGCGCGGGGCGTCAGCTTGTAGCGTTTGAGCGCTGCCTCGGACACGATCAGCATGGCGGAGGAGCCGTCGCAGGTCTGGCTGGAAACACCGGCGGTAATGGTGCCCCCCTCCGCCAGCGGCTGCAGTTCGGCCATTTTCTCCAGGGATGTCTGACGCGGGGTCTCGTCCATCGTTATGCCGTTGAGCGGCGCAACCTCGCGATCGAAGCGACCTTCGGCGATGGCGCGCAGGGCGCGGGTGTGCGACTCCAGCGCGAACACCTCCATCTGCTCGCGGGAGATTTTCCACTTGTCGGCGATCATCTGGGCGGAGTTGAACTGGGAAACCGGCACGTCGCCGTAGCGCGCCCGCCAGCCCTGGCTGCCCGAGAAGGGGTCGCTGAAGCCCAGCGGCTGGGCGGCGATCATGGCGGCGGATATCGGGATTTTCGACATGGTCTGCACGCCGCCGGCGATCACCACGTCGTTGACCCCGGCCATGATGGCCTGGGCCGCGAAGTGTACCGCCTGCTGCGAGGAGCCGCACTGGCGATCGATGGTGGTGCCTGGCACCTGGTCGGACAGGCCCGCGGCCAGCCAGCAGGTGCGGGCGATGTCGCCGGCCAGTGGGCCGATGGCGTCCAGGCAGCCGAACATCACATCGTCGTAATCCTCCTCGGGAATACCGTTGCGATCGACCAGTGTTCGCAGGACATGGGCCCCGAGGTCGGCGCCATGCACTTCAGCCAGGCCGCCGCGGCGCTTGCCGGTGGGGCTGCGTACTGCATCCACGATATAGGCTTCTGCCATGAGTCTACTCCTTGCTTTAGTTGGGATTCAGTTCCCCGTCGGGCACGGCCGGGGCAAATGTGGTACCGGCGCCAAGTGCAGTGCCGTCGGCGAAAATATCGGCGGCGATGCGCGCCTTGTGAAAGGCGGTATCGCCCCAGGCATTAGCCAGGGCCCAGGCTTTCTTCATGAAAATATGCAGGTCGACCTCCCAGGTATAGCCCATGGCGCCGTGCACCTGGATACTGTTTTTCGCCGCCAGGTTGGCGGCCTCACAGGCCATCAGTTTGGCATGGGATACCGCACGCGCGGCCACCGGCTCACCATTGGCCACGCTGTAGGCCGCGCGGTGCACCGGCGCCTTCGCGTACTCCAGTCGCACGGCGACGTTGGCCATCAGGTGCTTCACCGCCTGGAACGAGCCGATGGGCTTGCCGAATTGCCGGCGGTCACCGCTGTAGGCGACAGCCATTTCCACCATCCGCTGGGCCAGGCCCAGGGCCTGGGCGGCACAGCCCAGGGCGCCGCGATCGAGGGTGGCGGCAGTCAGCTCAGCTGCCTTGTCACCGGTCGCGAAGGGCTGTGCGCCACCGGCAAACTCTACCGCGTAGAGCCTGCGGGAGGGGTCGACCGACTCATTGTGGCGCAGCTCCACCTGCCCCGGCGCAAGTGCGTACCAGCCCTCCTCGCGCTGCAGTAGCAGCAGGTCGGCGATGTGCGCATCTTCCACCAGCAGGTTCTGCTGCAGTCCCACCACCACTTTCGCCTCGCCCGCCGCAATACCGGGCAACCAGCTACCGGCCAGTTCACCGCCGATCTGCCGCAGCAGCGGCGCCGCCACCAGGGCTGTGTGCACCAGCGGTTCCGGCAGGGCCACGTAACCGCACTCCTGGGCGAGCAGCACGAAATCCAGTTCGCTCATACCCAGGCCGCCGAACTCTTCCGGCACGGTAATGCCCGTCAGCCCGAGTTCAGCGAGTTGGTGCCACAGGCCAGGATCGCGGCCACTTGCCGTGTCCCAGCCGGCGCGAATCCGCTCGGGCGTCACCTCAGCCGTCAAAAAGTCGCGCACCGATGACTGGAACAACAGCTGGTCTTGCGTAAACGTAAAATCCATGGGCTACCTCGGCATCCCCAGCATTCGCTCGGCGATGATATTGCGCTGTATTTCATTGGTGCCCGCGTAGATCGGGCCGGACTGGGCAAACAGCCAGCCGTCCAGCCAGGTGCCTACCCCGGCCGCGTCCGGGGCGCGGGGCAGCAGTTCTGCCCGGGCGCCGAGAATACTCATTGCGGTGGCGTGCATGTTCTGGTCCAGCTCTGACCAGAAAATCTTGTTGGTGGAAGACTCGGCGCCGATCTTGCCGCCCTGGCCCAGCCGGCAGGCCGTCTGGTAGGTGGCCAGGCAGTAGCTCTCGGCATCCAGCCAGGCGCGGATCACCGCGTCTTTCACCGCGGGATCACCGTCGGCCGACGCGCGATTGGCTCTATACAGCTCAACCAGCCGCCGCGCGGTTTCCTGGAAGCGCGCCGGGGAGCGCAACATCAGGCCGCGCTCGAAGCCGGCAGTAGCCATCGCCACCTGCCAGCCCGCGCCCTCCTCACCCAGACGATTTTCCACCGCCACTTCGACATCGTCGAAAAAGACTTCGGCAAAACCCGGCAGCCCGTCCAGTTGGGGAATGGGCCGCACGGTGATACCCGGGGTATCCAGGGGCACCAGGATAAAGGTCAGGCCGCGGTGCCGCTCGGACGCGGGATCGGTGCGGAACATGCCAAACAGCCAGTCCGCCCACACCGCCCGGGTGGACCAGATTTTCTGGCCGTTGAGAATGTACTTGTCACCGCGCAGGTCCGCCCGGGCGCGGATGGCCGCCATGTCGGAGCCGGCGTTGGGCTCGGACCAACCCTGGGCCCACACCTCCTCGCCGCAGGCCATTTTTGGCAGGATGCGCGCCTTCTGTTCTGGGGTGCCGTACTCCATCAGGGTGGGGCCCAGCAGGAAAATACCGTTCTGGTTGACCCGCAGCGGCGCGCGCACCCGGTAGTACTCCTCCTCGAAGATCAACCAGTCGATCAGGTCGCAGCCACGGCCGCCAAACTCCTCCGGCCAGGTGACCATGCCCCAGCGACCCTCGTTGAGTTTTGCTTCCCACAAGCGGTGCTGGGCGAAACCCTCGGCGGTATCGAAGGACTGCAGGGGCTGCGCCGGCGCATTCGCCGCCAGCCACTGCCGGATCTCCGCGCGAAACGCCTGCTGTTTTGGTGTGTATGCCAGATCCATAATGGTTTCCGCGCTAGAATTTCGCGTCGCGCTTGGCGACAAAGGCATCGCGCGATTCCTGCGAATCGCCCATGGTATAGGCCTCCAGGGTGAAGCCCTGCTCCCAGCGGTACTTGTCTTCCAGGTTGCCGTCCTCAATGCCGGTGAGGGCCTCCTTGGCCAGTTTCACCATGGCCGGGGATTTGGCGGCGATCTTCGCCGCGATCTCGCGGGCAGTGGGCAGCAACTGCGCCAGCGGCACCACCCGCTCCACCGCCCCCAGGCGATAGGCTTCGGCCGCGTCGATAAATTCGCCGGTGAAATACATATAACGCACCTTCTGCACCGGGAACATCCGCTGCAGGTGGGCGCCGCCGCCCATGGCGCCGCGGTCGATCTCCGGCACCCCGAAACGCGCGCAGTCGGAGCACAGGATAATATCCGCCGCTCCCGCCATACCGATGCCGCCGCCCAGCACGAAGCTGTGCAGCGCCACAATGACGGGCTTGGGGTTTCTGTGTATTGCCCGGAAGGTATCGTAGTTGCCCTTGTTCACCGCGACGATTTTCTGCGGCTCCGCCGCCAGCTCCTTGATGTCGACGCCGGCGCAAAAGCCTTTGCCCGCCGCGCCGATGATGATCACCCGCACGGCATCGTTGGCGCCCAGCGCGTCGATTTCGGCGGCGATGGCGAACCAGCCGGCGCTGTCGAAAGCGTTGACCGGGGGATGGTCCAGGATCATCTCGGCGATGCCGTCGGCGATGGTTGTTTTAAAGGGCGTTGACATGTGTAGGCTCCTGCGAATCAGTGAGTGCCGGTGCGCTGCGCCAGCGCGGTGAGGCGCTGCTCCGCCTCGGTCACAATAGCGTTGATCAACTCGGCGCAGCTCGGCAGGTCGTTGATCACCCCCGCCACCTGGCCGCTGGGGAGCACGCCCAGTGCCGGCTCGCCGGCCACCATCGCCTTCTGGATGATCATGGGGGCATTGGCCGACATGATGGCCTGGCTGGCGGTCATCTCGTCGTCCCGGCTCATGGCGATGGCAGAGCGCAACAGACTGCCAAGCGACGCGCCGGTGTGCTGGCGAAACGCCAGGCCGTTGCGCAGGGCAATCCACAGTTTGCGCAGGGTACCGGCCCGCTCCAGTTCCGCCAGTAACTCGTTCATAATCATGCGCTGGGGCAGTCCGTCCATGGCGCGCGAGACGATAATCTCACCGGGATTGCTGCAGTCCAGGTAGCGTTGCAGCGTCGCCCTGGGCACCGGGCTCTCGGCGGTCATCAGGAAGCGGGTACCCATGGCGATACCGTCGGCACCCCAGGCCAGCGCGGCCACCAGGCCGCGGCCATCCTTGAAGCCACCGGCCGCCACCACCGGCACCTTGGCGCCCACCGCGTCGACCACCTGCGGGATCAACAGGGTGGTGGGAATGGCGCCAGTATGGCCGCCGCCCTCCCCGCCCTGCACCGTCACCACGTCAGCGCCCAGCTCCACCGCCTTGAGCGCATGCTTGGGCAGGCCCACCGTCGGCATGCAAATGACCCCGGCGTCTTTCAGCTTGCGAATCATCTGCGGTCCGGGAGAACGCGAATAACTCACTGCCCGCACCCCGTGGCGGATCACCATATCGACGATGGCCTCCGCGTTGGGCTGGTACATGTGGAAATTGACACCGAAGGGCGCGCCGGTGAGTTCCTTCACCCGCAGTATATCCCGCTCCATTTCCTGCGGCGGGATGGTGGCGCCCGCGAGAAAACCAAATCCCCCCGCGTTGCAACTGCCCGCCACCAGGTTCGGGTCTGCCACCCAGCCCATGGCAGTCTGCACGATGGGGTATTTGCAGCCCAGTTTTTCGGTCAGGCGTGTGCTCAGCATGTCAGCCACCGCTGCGATCGCCGGGCGGGTTATCCCTGATCTGTTGCGCGCGCTGGTTGTGCGGGTCCAGCGCGGCGATGATCGCCAGTTGCTCCGCGGTGGGGGCGACCGTCACCGGCACCTCGGCGGGGATTTCCAGCTCGAAGCCGGTGTTTTCCCGCACCTGCTCCACGGTCATTCCCGGGTGCAACGAGACGAGGCGCATCCGGTGTCCGGCGCCGCCGAAATCCAGTACGCACAGATCGGTCACCACCAGGCGAATATCGACATCATCAAGCGAGCGGCCCTTTGGCAGGCGCGCCGGGTTATAACCGATGGAGGACACGAAATCACACTCGCCCTCCACGAACACCTTGCGGTTATGACTGGGTACAAAAAAGCTGTTGGGATGGGAAATGGAGTTGCCGGGAAAGCCCCGCGCGCCCAGCATCATCACCTTCGGCTGCTGGTAAGTGCCGCCCAGGGCCGAGGTGTTGGACTGGCCGAAACGGTCGATCTGGGTCGGGCCCAGCATGGCGTGGCGGCGGCCGCTCCAGACATTATCGAAAATGCGCGAGAAACCCATCCAGGTCTCGTTGGCCTGGACGAAGTCATTGCCGCGCGCGCCCAGGGGGTTGGGCTCGCTCAACAAAAAGGCCTCCGAATCCGTCATCATCAGGTCGGGGTTGAACGTTTTCATCGCCAGGCTGGCGGCCAGGCGCGGGATCACCCCGATGCCGGTGGCCAGCACCTCGCCCTCGCCACGGAAGGCCTCCGCGGCGGCCACGATGCACAGTTCAGCCAGGGTGTAGTCAGTTGCTGTGTTGCTCATTGTAATGCGTTCTCCGTGGCAGCTTAATACGTGGGCAGGGCAATGGCGCGAATGGCGGCAAGGCCACCCACGTTCTGCTGGTATTCCTGCTCGGAAGATCCCAGATACTTGTCCAGATAAGCTGTAATCCCGCCCTCACCCGCGGTGGCGGCATAGGCCTTGAAATGAGGTACGTCAAAGCCATACAGCGGGTTGCAGGAAGTGGGGTGAGCGCCGCCGGGAATATGCACCACGCCGGTGGTGGCGGCCCGCTCCCAGAACACCAGCCGGGCCTGGGCGGGATCGCGGAAGAAATCCGTCTCTACCAGTTCATCGCAGGATACATAGGTCTTGCTTGCGGCCCGCGCGTACCAGTCATCCAGGTAGTGGTCGGGACCGGCGATCTGGCAGACGCCGCGCACGTCCGCCCGGTCCACGTGGATCAAGGCCGCATCCAGTTTCAGCGCCGGCATGGCCACCCACTCCCTGTCATCGTAGGGGCTGTCAATCAGCTTGATGCCCGGATTTTGCCGGATGATATCGGTGCCCAGCCCGACCTCGGTGGGAATGAAAGGCAGCCCCCAGGCTGCGGCCCGCAGGCCCAGCAACATCATGCCCTCATCGATTTCCATCACCTCCAGGGCGCCACTCTGGCGCGCCTGGCGGAAATAGGGCTCCAGCGGGATGAAGTCCAGCGAGACGAATGCGAACACCAGTTTCTTTACCTTACCCGCCGCGCACAGCATGCCGACATCAGCGCCGCCGTAGGACACCAGGGTCAGATCCTTCAGGTCGGAACGCAGGATTTCCCGCACCAGGGCCATGGGCTTGCGCCGCGGCCCCCAGCCGCCGATACCGATGGTCATGCCGTCGTGTAGCTGCGCCACGACCTGCGCCGCGCTCATTTGCTTATCCATTACCTGTTTCCTTCATTCAGATACCTGTTAACTGACAATCCGCGCCATGCGGTAGTCGTGCTTCACAAAATTCACTCCCAGGGTGCTCTGGGTACGGCGCACCCCTTCAATGAGACTGATGCGCTGGTGCACGAACTTCGCCAGGTGCTCTGTGTTGCGCACCATGGTGATGGCCAGGATATCGGAACGCCCCAGCATCACGCCGACAAACCCCAGCTCGGGTATTTGTGCCAGCGTCCGCGCCACCTCACGGGTGCGATCGCTGCGCTCGACCTCGATCCAGATGTAGGCCAGCAGCGCATCGCCAAAACGGTCGATGTTGGTGACCGCCGTCAGGCGGATCAGCTTCTCCTCTTCCATCCGCTTGATGCGCCCCCGCACCGTGCCCTCGGTCACCCCCAACTCGGCGGCAATCTGGCCATTGCCGCGGCGCGCATCGCGTGACAACTGCGCCACTATCCGTCGGTCCACGTTATCCAACCGGGAGCGCGATGCAACGGCGGCGGCACGGCCGGCATCGGGTGCCTTGTCCGGCAAGGGCCCGTCGTGAAACGGCACCCAGTCGGGCTGATTTTTCAACACATCCAGCGCCAGCGCCGCGGTCAGACGCTGCACACCGGGCACTGCGGCCAGCCGCTTACCCACCAGTTCATTGAGCGCCGCCTGGTCCTCGCTCACGACCAGCACCTCGATATCCTGGGCGCCCACCACCACATTCACGGAAAACACCTCGGGAAACGTCGCGAGATCCCTGGCGACCGCTTCCGGCGAGCGACCCTCCACCTGCACGCCAATCGCCAGCAGCATGCTGAAGCCGGCCGCCTCGATGTCAGTGACGGCCACCAGGCGCATGGTGTTGGATTCCTCCAGCCGCCGCACCCTCGAGCGAACCGTGTTTTCCGTCAGCCCGAGTTGCCTGGCGATTGCCCGGTAGGGCAGCCTGCCGTCGGTGCGCAGCAGGCCGATAATGGCCTCATCGGTCTCGTCCAGTTCTATCAGCGCCGGGGCGACAGTCGCCGGCAGGCCGCTCACGGGCGTTCGCCCGCCGCCAGCGCGCGCAACTCGGTCTTGAGCACCTTGCCCCCGGCGTTGACAGGGAAGGCATCGAGGAAGCGCACCGTGCGCGGCACCTTGTAATTCGCCATATTGGACCGGCACCAGGCGATCACCGCCGCCTCGTCCAACACTGCGCCCGGCGCCAGCACCAGGTATGCCCGGGCAACCTCGCCCATGCGCTCGTCCGGCACACCGATGACAGCCGCGCGGGCCACCCCGGGCATGCTGCACAGGCTGTTTTCGATTTCCGCCGGGTAGCAGTTGAAGCCGCCGACGATAAACATGTCTTTGATGCGGTCGGTAATCCGAATGTAGCCATCGGCATCCATCACCCCGACATCGCCGGTCTTCAGCCAGCCTTCAGCGGTGATCGCCCGGGCGGTCTCCTGGGGGTCGTCCAGGTAGCCACGCATCACGTTAAAACCGCGGCACCAGATTTCCCCAGCCTCCCCGGCGGGCACCGCATTGCCTTCGGCGTCGACGCACTTCATCTCAACCCCGTCCATGGCCCGGCCCGAGCTGTGGGAGATGCGCTCGGCGCTGTCGTCCGCCCGGCAGATGGAAACCACACCGCAGGTCTCGGTGAGGCCATAGGCCGTCACCACCACCTCGAAGCCCAACGCCTCTCGCATCTGCCGCACCAGCGCCACCGGTACCGGCGCCGCCCCGGTGACCGCCAGCCGCAGGCTGGACAGGTCGTAATCCGCCCGCCGCGGATGCGCCAGCAGCGACTGGTAGATAGTGGGCGGCCCGGGCAGCATGGAGATCCTGTCCCGGGGGATTTGGTCCAGGACCTCATCCAGATCGAAACTCTGCACGGGGAGCATGTGGGCGCCGCGGATAATGGCGGCCAGCCAGCCGGCCTTGTATCCGAAGGAATGAAAAAACGGGTTTATAATCAGGTAGTTATCGTCAGAGCACAGACCCACGGTTGCGCTCCAGGTCTCGAAGCTGCGGATGTTCTGGCCGTGGCAGGTCACCACCCCCTTGGGCTTGCCGGTGGTGCCGGAGGTGAACAGGATGTCCAGGGTATCGTCGGGGGTGAGCGCGGCGGCGCGCTGCTCCACGATTGTTTCGGCAACCGCGTCCCCGCCCGCCAGGAAATTCTCCCAGGATCGGGTGCCGACGACCTCGCCCGACAGCAACACAGTCTGCGCCAGTGCCGGCAACTCATGGCCCCGCAGCAATTGGGGATAGTTGACGCCCAGGAAATCACCCACCGTAAACAGCAGGCGCGCACCGCTGGTTTGCAGAATGTAGGCGGCCTCGGCCCCCTTGAGACGGGTATTGAGCGGCACCAGCACCCCGCCCACACTCTGGGCGCCGATGGCGGCGATGACCCACTGGTAGATGTTGGGTGCCCAGATGGCGATACGATCGCCTTTTTCAACTCCCGCCGCGACAAAGGCCCGCGCCGCCTGAATCCGGCTCTGGTTGAGCTCGGTGTAGCTGAGCCGCACCGCGCCATCGGTAATGGCGACGCGCTCGCCATACACCGCGGCC
>JACKNN010000011.1 GCA_024234855.1 Pseudomonadales bacterium
CAGCCCCAACAGCGACGGCCGCTTCATGGGCGACCAGGTGCGCGGTTTCGGGTATTTGCACGACGGGGCTATCGATACGCTGGATCATTTCTTCAGGGATCCGGTATTCAGGTTTCCGGCGCCGGTGGACCAGAACCGGGCGAATGTGGTCCGCTTCGTGATGGCCATGGACAGCAATCTGGCGCCCATCGTCGGGCAGCAGGTCACGCTGGCTGGCAATGAGGCGGCGGTACTGGCACGGGTAGCCCTGCTGGAGCAACGCGCCCTGGTCAAAACGCCCCGCCCCGAGTGCCGGCTGGTGGTTACCGGTTTCATCGAGGGAGCGCCCGTGCAGTTGCAAATGACAGGCGACGACACCTACACCGGCGGTGATGGCAGGCAGTACAGCGGTGGAGCCTTGCGCGAGGCCGCGACCATGGATGGCCAGGAACTGACCTTTACCTGTTATCCGCCGGGTTAGGCTCCGCGGCACGGCGGCTGGTCGTCACCAGGCGGCGCGTACCGGCGGATACTGGCCACTTCGGTGCAAGCGTGCACCATCACGTTCCCTGCCCTGTGCTGGTCCCGCCTGAGTGGAGTCGGTTCAGGTAGCCCCGGCCCTTATACCAAAGCACTTTTTCTCTATTGGCCCGATAGTTGCTGGGTTGCTGGATAGTTGCTTATGGCTCTGCGGCCGCAAGCTGGCCCGAGATGTTCAGCGCGGGTCATGCCAGCCTTGCCTTTCGCCATCGCCACGAAAGGGCCTGGCTGACTGCCATTTTCAGATTTCCGGTCAAGACCCGGACAGTGCCCCGCACTGTCCACCACGAGGTGGATGTGAGCTCAGCCAATCCGCGGGGTACAGCCCTGCGCCTGATACTGGTAGACGACAACCGCGAGCGCGCGGCGGTCGTGGAAGCCGGCCTGCGCCAGATGGGCTTTGAGGTTCTATCGGTTATCGCCACCGGCTCCGGACTGCTGCACCAGATGGCCCAGCACGAACCCGACGTGGTGATCATCGCCCTGGATTCACCGGACCGGGACGTTCTGGAAAGCCTCAGCATTGCCTCTACCCACAATCCGCGTCCGGTGGTCATGTTCTCCGAAGCTGGTGATGAAGGCTTTATCGGCGACGCCATTCGGGCGGGCGTGACCGCCTACCAGGCCCAGGATATCAGCGGCGCGACGGTGCGGGCCGCCATCGACATTGCCGTAGCCCAGTTTTCAGCATTCAACGCGTTGAAACTGGAACTGGATACGACCCGGCGCCAGTTGGCCGAACGCAAGTTGGTAGAAAAAGCCAAGGGCCTGCTCATGAAGATGCACTCCATTGCCGAGGAAGAGGCGTTCAGCACCTTGAGGAAACTCGCCATGGACAAACATAGAACGCTGGGGGAGGTGGCCGGGGACGTGATCGCAATCCTGGACAGCCCGGCAAAGCGAGGCAAACAGACATGATGGACAACAGGCGCCTGCCCGCGCCCGAAAAAAGCGACCTGACGCTGGGCTATCTGCGCCTGACGGACAGCGCGCCGCTGATCATGGCGCAAGAGTTGGGCCTGTACGAACACTATGGCCTGAGTGTGCAGCTGCAGCAGGAGGTATCCTGGGCCAACGCCAGGGACAAACTGGTAACCGGCGGCCTGGACGCCGCACAGATGCTCGCCCCCCTGCCACTGGCGACCTCCCTGGGAGCCGGTGGCATGCGCGCGGACGTGATAACCGGCCTGGCGCTCAGCCTCAACGGCAATGCCATTACTGTCAGTCCCGCCCTGGCGAACGCGATTGCAGCCCGGGGAGGTGACGTGCAAGCCGGGGCCAGCAGCACTGCCCGGGCATTGGGAGCCCATTTGCGTTCCGAGGGCAGTAGCGCGGCCTATACCTTTGCCACAGCGCATTCATTTTCCTGCCATACCTTTCTGCTGCGGCGCTGGCTGGCAGCCGGAGGAATCGATCCAGAACGCGACCTGCGCATCATCGTGCTGCCCCCGGAGCAGATGGTCGACAGCCTGGCGCGGGGAGTAATCGACGGTTATTGCGTTGGTGAACCCTGGAACTCCGTGGCCGTGCAGCACGGGGTTGGCATGATCCAGGCGACCGGGTACCAGGTGTGGAACAATGGCCTGGAGAAGGTACTGGGCGTGACCGGGGAGTGGCACCAACACCACCCCTCCAGCCACCTGCGCCTGCGCCTGGCGTTGATGGAGACGTGCAGCTGGCTGGCCGCTCCCGAGCACCGCGAACAAACCGCCAAAGCTCTGGCGCGGCCGCAATACCTGGATCTACCAGTGAGCAGTCTGCTGCCCTCCCTCAGCGGCGAACTGGTGTTCTCCAAGGGTGAGCCGGCACCGGCTGTGCTGGCTGATTTCCACGTGTTCGGGCGTTACCAGGCAGGGTTTCCCTGGCGCTCCGACGGGGAGTGGCTGCTACAGGAGATCGCAGCGGTGCTGGGCAAGTCCCTGCCTACCGAACAGGTTAAGGCGCTGGTACAGCAGAGTTTCCGCACCGACCTGTACCGGGAAGCAGCACGTTTTTTGCAACTGCCCTGCCCGGACCGCGACTATCGGCCCGCCAACCAGCACGCCGCGGCCTGGGAGTTCCAGCCCGGTATACAGCTGGGTCCCGACCTGCTGTTGCGCCCGTAATCGGTGCATGCCATCACGGGTTTATGGGCAGAGATGGTGCAAAGACACCGCTTTCTACCCCGCGCGTCACCCCCGACCGGCAACGGGTTACATCATAACTACATGAATTATATGAAGTAATCTCTATCTGGCTCGACTCTTGTTACATATCCAGTAGTTTTTCTCAGTACACATCGAATATCTCCCCGGGCAACGAAGCCCTCTCACCCTGATCGTCACCGATGGGGTGAGGGGAGCGCTGTCGTGTGTGCACGCAACACAGCAAAGGGGTACAGCATGATTCACCAGCGGACATTCCCGGGCTTGCAGCGTCGCTTCGGCGCACTCGCTTTAACCGGCCTGCTCACCATCCTGTCGCCCTTCGGGGCAGCCGCCGAGCTGGGCGAGCCCGAAAAGGACGAGCTCAGGTTTGGCTTCATCAAGTTGACCGATATGGCGCCGTTGGCAGTGGCCTATGAAAACGGTTATTTCGAAGACGAGGGCCTGTACGTCACGCTCGAGGCCCAGGCCAACTGGAAAGTGCTGCTGGATGGCGTCATCGACGGCCAACTGGATGGCGCCCATATGCTGGCAGGCCAGCCACTGGCGGCGACCATAGGATTCGGCACCAAGGCCCATATCGTCACCCCCCTGTCCATGGACCTCAACGGCAACGGCATCACCGTTTCCAACGAGGTGTGGGAGCAAATGAAAGCCCATGTACCTATGGAGAACGGCAGGCCGGTACACCCTATCAAGGCGGATTACCTGAAGCCGGTGGTGGACAAATACCGCGAACAGGGCAAGCCCTTCAACATGGGCATGGTATTCCCGGTGTCCACACACAACTACGAGCTGCGTTACTGGCTGGCCGCGGGCGGTATTCACCCCGGCTACTATGCGCCGGCCAGGGGTGACATTTCAGGCCAGATCAAAGCTGATGCGCTGTTGTCGGTCACCCCGCCACCGCAAATGCCGGCCACCCTGGAGGCGGGCACGATTTTCGGCTACTGCGTGGGGGAGCCCTGGAACCAGCAGGCGGTATTCAAGGGGATAGGCGTGCCTGTCATCACCGATTACGAGATCTGGAAGAACAACCCGGAAAAAGTGTTCGGTATGACCGAAACTTTCACCGAAGAGTATCCCAACACCACCGTACGGATCGTCAAGGCCATGCTGCGGGCGGCAAAATGGCTGGACGAAAACAACAACGCCAATCGCCCGGTCGCCGTGGAAATACTCTCCCGACCCGAGTATGTCGGCGCCGACGAAGAGGTCATCGCCAACTCCATGACCGGCACCTTCGAGTACGAGCGCGGCGACCAGCGCGAGGTACCCGATTTCAACGTGTTCTTCCGCCACCACGCGACCTACCCCTATTACTCCGATGCCGTGTGGTACCTCACCCAGATGCGCCGCTGGGGCCAGATATCAGCAGCCAAAGCAGACGACTGGTACTTTGAGACCGCCAAAAGCGTGTACCGCCCCGACATTTACCAGCAGGCGGCGCAGGCACTGATCGCCGACGGCCTGATGGCCGCGAGCGACTTCCCGAATTTCGCCAGCGAAACCGGCTTTCGCCCACCCCAGGACGAATTCATCGACGGCATGACCTTCGATGGCACCAGGCCCAATGCCTACCTGGAGCAGTTTCCCATCGGCCTCAAGGGCGCAGAAACTCCCTAGACAAGGAATTCGTGACAATGTCAGACACTCTCAGCAATGCCGCCGCCGCAATCCCCGACCACCGCCTGGAGCGGATCCTGGCCGGCTTCAATCCCGGCAAACTCGCCTCCGCGTTGATATTGCCCACCCTGGGGATCCTGGTATTCCTGTTGGCATGGCATCTTTCCGCCAGCCGCATCGAGACATCCCTGGGGCAGTTTCCAGGGCCGGTACAGGTCTGGGAACAGGTGCAGAATCTCGCGGCGGAGCACCGGCGCGAACGCGACAAGGAAGCCGCCTTCAACGAACGCCAGCAGCAGCGCAACGCCAGGAAGCTCGCCGCCAACCCGGAGGCGGAGGTGAAGTGGCGCAGCTATACCGGCAAGCCCACTTTCTTCGACCAGATCGTCACCAGCCTCCTCACTGTGGGTGCGGGTTTTCTGATAGCCAACCTGATCGCCATTCCGCTGGGTGTGCTCTGCGGCCTGAGTGCGAGCATGTACAAGGCTGTCAATCCGGTTATCCAGGTGTTCAAGCCGGTCTCGCCGCTGGCCTGGCTGCCACTGGTCACCATGGTGGTCAGCGCCACTTATAGCGTCGAGGACCCGATGTTCGACAAGGCGTTTCTCAACTCTGCCATCACCGTGGCCCTGTGCTGCCTCTGGCCGACGCTGATCAATACCACCGTCGGCGTTACCGGCATCGACCGCGACCTGGTGAACGTCAGTCGGGTGATGGCGCTGTCGCCGCTGACCCATATCCACAAGATTGTCCTGCCCGCGGCCACGCCCATGATTTTTACCGGGCTGCGATTATCACTCGCTACCGGCTGGATGGTGTTGATCGCTGCCGAAATGCTGGCGCAAAACCCCGGCCTGGGGAAATTCGTCTGGGATGAGTTCCAGAACGGCAGCTCGAATTCACTGGGACGCATCATGGTGGCGGTACTGGCCATCGGTTTGATCGGTTTCATGTTGGACAAGTTGATGCTCGCCCTGCAAAAGCGGGTGAGCTGGGACAAACAGGCGGTTCTGCGCTGAGCAAGGAGAAGCGAACATGATCAATTACCTGGAACTAAGCGGTGTCGGCATTGAGTTCGATACCAACGGCAGCAAGTTTCGCGCCTTGCAAAACGTCAACCTGAAGCTCGACAAGGGTGAGTTCGTCTCCCTGATCGGGCACTCCGGCTGCGGCAAATCCACGGTGCTGAACATCGTCGCGGGCCTGTACCGGGCCACTGAGGGCGGCGTCATCCTGGAGGGCAAGGAGGTACTTGACCCGGGGCCGGATCGGGCCGTGGTATTCCAGAATCATTCCCTGATGCCCTGGTTGAGCGTCTACGACAATGTCGCGCTGGCCGTGGACCAGGTTTTCAGGCGCAGCAAGTCCCGGGCCGAACGCAGGGACTGGATCGAGCACAACCTGGCGCTGGTCAATATGGACCACGCCATGGACAAGCTGCCCAGCGAAATATCCGGCGGCATGAAGCAGCGGGTGGGCATTGCGCGCTGCCTGGCCATGCAACCCAAGGTGTTGCTGATGGACGAGCCCTTCGGGGCGCTGGATGCGCTGACCCGCGCCCAGTTGCAAGATTCCCTGATGCAGATCCAGGCGGAGCTGGGCAATACGGTCATCATGATTACCCACGACGTGGACGAGGCTGTATTGCTGTCGGATCGCATCGTAATGATGAGCAACGGTCCCGCGGCGACTATCGGTGACATCCTGCCCGTCGGGCTGGCGCGCCCCCGCGACCGCCTGGCGCTGGCGGAGGACCCGGAATTTGTCCACCTGCGGCAGCAGGTCCTGGAGTTCCTCTACGCCAAGCACGGCCACCCTGCCGGGACGCAAGCCGGGAACCAGGCCGAGGCGGCAGCGGTGAGCCCAGCCGGCACCCGCCTGGCCGCGGTGGCAAAATCCGATGCCGCCGTGGATTCCCCCGAACCCGGCGCCCCGGGAACCGCGGCAGCCTGAGCCATGAGCATGCCAGAACGTCTGGTCATCGTCGGCGCCGGTATGGCCACCGCATACCTGCTGCAAGCGCTGGCAGCCAATGCTGCCGGGCTGGATATTACCGTCATCGGCGAGGAAGAGCAGGCCTGTTACAACCGCGTGTTGTTGTCCGGCCTGCTCGCCGGGGAGCACCGGGAGCAGGACCTGCACATGTTACAGCAGGATCCGCCCGCGGCCCCCGCCACCTTCCTGACCGGGACCCGGGTGTGCTCCATAGACCGGCAGAGCAGGACGCTGGCTACGGCTTGCGGTCGCCGCCTGGCCTATGACCAGCTGGTTATCGCTACCGGTGCCAGCGTTGACCGGCCGCAACTGGCGGGCACCCGGCTGCCGGGGGTAAGACAATTGCGCGACATCGACGATGCCAGGCAGTTGCGCGCCATCGCCGGTAACGGTGGCAATGCGGTCATAGTCGGTGGCGGCTTACTGGGACTGGAAGCCGCCTACGGACTCCGCTTGCTGGGTTTTGCGACCACCGTCGTGCATCGCCGCCCCTACCTGATGAATCGCCAACTCGACCCCGAAGGGGCCCGCTTGTTGCAGGCCCGCCTGGAAGCCATGGGCATCGAGTTCCAGCTGGGCACAAGTCTCGCCAGCCTGCAGGCGAGGCAACAGCGGCTGGCCGGCGTCCAGTTGGACAGCGGCGCCAGCATTCCCTGCGAGCTGCTGTTGTTCGCCACCGGGATCACCCCCAACGCCGGCCTGGCGGCGCAGGCGGGGCTGGCGGTCAAGCGCGGGGTAATGGTGGACGAGCAGATGCATACCTCTGACCCGCGGGTCTCGGCGCTGGGTGAATGTTCACAGTTTGGCGAGCACTGCTTCGGGCTGGTGGCCCCCATCCGCGAGCAGGCCCGGGTACTCGCCCGGCGCTTGAGCGCGCAGCCGGGGCCGGCCTTCCGGCTGGTCGACAGTAGCACCCAGTTGAAGATCTCGGGCATCGATATTTACAGCGCGGGGGACTTCGACGGCAGCGGCGAGCAACTGGTGCTGCGGGATGCGGCTGCCGGCATCTACCGCCGCCTGGTGTTGCGTGAGCGGCGCCTGGTCGGCGCGGTACTGGTCGGCGATAAGCGCGGCGGCACCTGGTACAGCGAGCTGATTCGCAACGGTACCGATATAAGTGAATTGCGTCCTGGCCTGATGTTTGGCCGGGATATTAGCAACAGCCTGCAGCAGGCGGCACGGGCCGCCTGAGCGAAGGAGAACCCTGATGGATAGCACTAAAACACAGCGCAGAATCGTGGTGGTAGGCAACGGCATGGTAGGGCATCACTTTGTTGCCAGCCTGGTCGAGGCCGCTACCGGCGACCACATTACGGTAATCGGTGAAGAGCCGCGTCCGGCCTACGACCGGGTGCACCTGTCCGATGTCTTTGCGGGACGCTCCGCGGAAGACCTCGCCATGGCCACTCGCGAGACCTACCAGGGCTGGGGTGTGGACGCCCACTTTGGTGACCCCGCTATCGCTATCGAACGCGAAGCCAAAGTGGTCGTTACGGAACTGGGCAGGCGCTTTGCATACGACAAGCTGGTGCTCGCCACCGGCTCCTATCCCTTCGTACCGCCGGTGCCCGGCGCGGACAACGACCGCTGCCTCACCTATCGAACCATCGATGACCTGGGTGCCATCAAGGCCAAGGCCAGACACAGCAAGGTCGGCGTGGTGGTGGGCGGCGGCCTGCTGGGCCTGGAGTGCGCCAACGCCCTCAAGAACCTGGGCCTGCAAACCCATGTGGTCGAGTTCGCACCGGGCCTGATGGGCGTGCAAATAGACGAGGGCGGCTCGCGCATGCTGCGGCGCAAGATCGAGGCGCTGGAGGTGCAGGTCCATACCAGCAAGAACACATCGCGGATCGTCGCCGGAACAGACACTGCCCTGTCCATGGAGTTTGCTGACGAGACCAGCCTGGCCACCGACATGATCGTATTTTCCGCGGGCATCCGTCCCCGCGACGACCTGGCGCGCAAGGCCGAGCTGGGAGTCGGTGAACGCGGCGGCATCGTCATCGATTACAAGTGCAAGACCAGCGACGCCGATATTTTTGCTATCGGCGAATGCGCCCTGTTCGGCGGGCGCATCTACGGCCTGGTGGCGCCGGGATATCGCATGGCGGAGGCGGTGGCATCCCAGCTGGCGCAGCGGGAGGGCAGCTTCCAGGGGGCGGACATGAGCACCAAGCTGAAGCTGCTGGGCGTGGACGTGGGTTCTATCGGCGATGCCCATGGGCGCAGCGAGGGCAGCATGTCCTTCGTCTTCAGTGACGAACGCGAAGACTGCTACAAGCGCCTGGTCACCAGCGGCGACGGCAAGCAACTACTGGGCGCCGTGCTGGTGGGTGACTGCGAGGATTACGACACCCTGTTGCAGTACTACCTGAACGGGATCGAACTGCCGGCTGACCCACAGGGCCTGATTCTACCGGCCAGTTCCGGGCAGCCACTGCTGGGTGTGAGCGCCCTGCCCGCCACGGCCACTATCTGCTCCTGTCACAATGTCACCAAGGGTGATGTGATCGGCGCCATCGACGGGGGCTGCTGCTCCCTGGTCGAGGTGAAGGGCGAAACCAGCGCCAGCACCGGCTGCGGCGGCTGTTCGGCGATGCTCAAAAGCCTGGTCGAGGACGAACTGGGCGCGCGCGGCGTAACGGTGGACAAGAGCCTGTGCGAACACTTCCCCTACACCCGCCAGGAGCTCTATCACCTGGCCCGTATCGGCGAGGTCAAATCCTTTACCGAGCTGCTGGCCGCCCACGGCAAGGGCCGCGGCTGCGATATCTGCAAACCGACGGTCGCCTCCATAATGGCCTCGCTGTGGAACGAGCACATCCTGGCGCCCGCGCACGTGGGCCTGCAGGATACCAACGATACCTTCATGGCCAACATGCAGAAGGATGGCACCTACTCGGTGGTACCGCGCATCGCCGGCGGCGAAATCACCCCCGAGAAACTGCTGGTGCTGGGCAAGGTAGCCCAGGATTACGGCCTGTACACCAAGATAACCGGCGGCCAGCGTATCGACCTGTTCGGAGCCCGGCTGGAGCAGTTGCCCGCCATCTGGGCGGAGCTGGTGGCCGCGGGATTTGAAACCGGCCACGCCTACGGCAAGTCACTGCGCACCATCAAGTCCTGCGTCGGCAGCAGCTGGTGCCGCTACGGCGTGCAGGACAGCGTGGGCATGGCAATCCGGCTGGAAAATCGCTACAAGGGACTGCGTTCGCCACACAAGCTCAAGTCTGCCGTGTCCGGCTGTACCCGGGAGTGCGCCGAGGCACAGTCCAAGGACTTCGGCGTAATAGCGACGGAGCACGGCTGGAACCTGTATATCTGCGGCAACGGCGGCATGAAACCGCGGCATGCGGACCTGTTCGCGACCGACCTGGATGACGACACCCTCATCAGTTACATCGACCGCTTCCTGATGTTCTACATACGCACCGCCGACCGCCTGCAGCGCACCTCGGTGTGGATGGACAACCTGGAAGGCGGGATAGAGTACCTGCGGCAGGTGATTATCGAGGATTCCCTGGGTATTGCCGCCGAGCTGGAGGCGCAGATGGCGCTGGTGGTCGACACCTACCAGTGCGAGTGGAAGGCCACCCTGGAAGATCCCGCAAAACTCAAGCGCTTCCGCCAGTTCGTCAATTCCGAAGAGCCCGACAACGGCGTGGTATTCGTACAGGAGCGCCAGCAGATTCGCCCCGCCCGGGCCGAAGAGCGGCTGCGCCTGGTAGCGGTGGCAAAGTGACGGGGGAACCGATGGCAGCGGCGCGGCTAGAAAGGAGAACAGCACAATGACTGCAGCAGAGAAATACAACTGGGAACCGCTGTGCAAGCGGGAGGACCTGGTCGCGGGATCCGGGGTTTGCGCGCTGCTGGGCGGCGAGCAGGTGGCGCTCTTCTACCTGCCCGACGAGGAGCCGGCCATCTACGCGCTGGGTAATCGCGATCCCATCGGCGGGGCCAACGTCCTGTCCCGGGGCATAGTGGGTGATATCGGCGGCGAGCTGGTGGTGGCCTCGCCGCTGTACAAGCAACACTTCAGTTTGCGCTCCGGGGCCTGCCTCGAGGACGAGGCGATCAAGGTCGAGGTCTACAGCGTCCGCCTGGATGGGGACAGCGTGCTGATTGCACGCTGATGGCCAGGCTCAATACCACCTGCCCGTATTGCGGGGTCGGCTGTGGCGTCAGCGCGCAGGTAGAAAATGATCAGGTGATCGCGGTCAGCGGCGACCGCGATCACCCCGCCAACGCCGGCCGCCTGTGCGTCAAGGGGACCACCCTGGCTGAAACACTCGTTCCCCGGGGGCGACTGCTGTACCCCACCCACCGGGGACGACGCGAGGACTGGGATGCGGCCCTGGCCCTGGTGGCCGGCGAGCTGCAGCGGGTGCGGCAGCAATACGGGCCCGACGCCATCGGGTTCTACCTGTCGGGGCAACTGCTGACCGAGGACTACTACGTCGCCAATAAACTGGCCAAGGGGTTCCTGGGCACCGCCAACGTGGATACCAATTCCCGCCTGTGCATGTCCTCTGCGGTGGCCGCCTACAAACGCGCATTTGGCGCAGACCTGGTGCCCTGCAGCTACCGGGACCTGGAAAGCTGCCAGTTACTGGTGTTGGTGGGTTCCAATGCCGCCTGGACCCATCCGGTGACTTACCAGCGGATTGTGGAGTCCAAGAAGCGCAACCCGGCCAAGCGTATCGTGGTGATCGACCCGCGTCGTACCGCCACCTGTGACATCGCCGACCTGCATTTGCAGATTCTTCCGGGCAGTGACGGCTTCCTGTTTGCGGGTCTGTTAAACCATCTCGTAACCAACGGCCTGGTGGACAGGGACTACGTGCACGCCTGTACCGAGGGCCTGGAGGCGGCGCTGGCGGCCGTCGAGGATATCGACCAGGCCAGCGTGGCCGCGAGTACCGGGCTGGCCGCAGCCGATCTGGCGCAGTTCTACCAGTGGTTTGGCGAGACCGAACAAACCGTCACCTGCTACTCCCAGGGTGTTAACCAGTCCGCGACCGGCACCGACAAGTGCAGCGCCATCATCAACTGCCACCTGGCCACCGGGCGGCTGGCGCGGGAGGGCATGGGCCCCTTCTCGATCACCGGCCAACCCAATGCCATGGGCGGGCGCGAGGTGGGAGGGCTGGCCGACCAGTTGGCAGCGCATATGAATTTCACCCCGGACAACATCGAGCGCACCGGCAGGTTCTGGCAGGCGCGTGATATGGCGACGGGCCCCGGCCTCAAGGCCGTGGATATGTTCCGGGCGGCGGCCGATGGCAAGATCCGCTTCCTGTGGATCATGGCGACCAATCCCGCGGTCAGCCTGCCCGATACCGCACTGGTGCGCAGGGCGCTGGAGCGCTGTGAGTTCGTAGTACTGTCGGATTGCAGCGCAGCCACGGATACCGCGGCTTACGCCGACCTGTTACTGCCCGCCGCGGGCTGGGGCGAGAAGGACGGCACGGTGACCAACTCCGAGCGCTGTATCTCCCGCCAACGCCGGCTCGTTACGCCAGCGGGTGAGGCCAGGCCTGACTGGTGGATAGTCTCGGAGGTGGCCGCGCGGCTGGGTTACGGGGAACAGTTCAGCTACCAGGGCGCCCATGAAATATTCGCCGAGCACGCCCGCCTGTCGGCTTTTGAGAACGGCGGTTGCCGGGATTTCGATATCGGCGCGCTGGCTGGGCTGTGCCGCAGCGAGTATGACGACCTGCCCCCCACCGTGTGGCCAGTGCCGGCCGGGGGGCCGCCGCAACGCCCCTTTGCCGACGGTCGGTTCTACACGCCCGGCGGCCGTGCCCGGTTCGTGCCGGTGGTGCCCAGCCTGCCGCAGTCGCCCGGCCAGGCGGGGACTGCCGCGCCGCCGGAGCCTCTGCTGCTGAATACCGGCCGACTGCGCGATCAATGGCACACCATGACCCGCACCGGGGTGGTGCCCAGACTGATGCGCCATCGCGACTATTTCGCCATCAGCCTCAACCCCCTGGATGCCAGGTCCGCCAACCTCGCGGAGCATGAACTGGTGGAGGTGAGCAATGCCCAGGGCAGCGTCCGCGGCCTGGCGCTACTGGACGAGGATGTACCGGCGGGACAAGTGTTCAGCCCTATCCACTGGAGCGACCAGTTTTCCGGCCAGGCCTGCGTCAGCGGACTCATTCCCGCGATCACCGATCCCGTATCCGGCCAGCCCCAGTCCAAGTATGCCAGGGTATCCCTGCACCGCGTCCCCACCTGCAGTTGGGGGGCGCTGTTCAGTCGTGAAAAACCGGCGCTTCCGCCGCTACTGTACTGGTCAACTATCGCCGTCGCGGGCGGTTACCTGACCCTGCTGGCGAGCGCGCTCGAAGCCCTGGCCCTGCGCGACCCCCTGCTGGCGTCACTGGCCGCCCCCGGCCTGCGCAGGCTGGAGTACCTGGATACCGCGGCGGGCGATGTGCGCGATCTGGGCATGCACGGTGACCAACTGCAGTACGCCCTGTTCCTCAATACCGACCGGGCGGCCCTGCCGGCCAGGGACTGGCTGGCGGGCCTGGGCGCCGAGTTGGGTCCGGCAGCTGCCGAGGGAGGGAGCTGCAGCGCGCTGCTGGCCGGGGTCGATCCCGCGGCTGCCGATGTCGGACGCCTGGTATGTACCTGCTGGGAGGTGGGGGAGAAACAGGTCGCCGCGGCGATCGGGGCGGGTGCCGACAGCCTGGAAAGCCTGGGCGCCAGCCTGCGCTGCGGCACCCAATGCGGATCCTGTATTCCGGAATTGAAGCGCTGCCTGCAACTACACCACAAGGACGCCGCCGCCTGACAGCCCCTCTGGGGCGAGCCGTCTCGCTAGCCTACTCGCAGCTGCGTTCACCCGGCGGCTGGTTCAGCACCGATTCCAGCAGCAGCGGCTGGTCGGTCATGATGCCGTCCACGCCCAGGTCGATCATGCGCAACATTTCCTCGCAGCTGTTGATGGTCCACACCTGTATCGGCATGTTGACGGCGTGCGCGGCTTCCACCAGCGCGGCCGTGACAATGGGAATGGGATCGTCGCCGGGAATCTGGTCGCCGATCTGGCTCGCGTCCGGCGGAATCTGGGCCGCGATATGCTCGGGCATCGCGGGGAATTCGCCGGTGGACAAAAACAGGGTGAAAGCCGTCAGGCCCTGCCCCAGTGGCATGGAGGTGGGTATACAGGGCGCCAGGGCCTTGAAGCTGCCGTTCACAGCGTCGTCGAAGGAGGCCACGATCAGGTCCTCCAGGCGACCATAGCTCAGCAGCAGGTCCGCCATCTGTCGTTCGTAATCGCCCTGGCCGTCATCTTCCTTCAACTCCACATTGATCAACTTGTCGGGAAAGCGGGCCAGGGCCTCTTCCAGGGTCGGGATCTTGAAGTCCTCGGCGCTGTAGCCGGGGGGCGGCGCCTTGTCACCGGTGGCGATGCCCCGGAACGTGTAGTCCTCCGCGGGCCTGTCGCGCTGCGTACCTTCACCGGTGATGAACCAGTAAGCCGCGTCCAGGGCCTTGACCTCCGCCAGGGTCAGGTCAACGATACGCCCCTCGCCGTTGGTGGTGCGGCCGACCCCCGCGGCGTCGTGCAGGATCACCAGGTGATTGTCCAGGGTCTGGAAGACGTCCATTTCCAGCACATCGGCACCGGCCAGAGCGGCCTCGGAGTAGGCATACAGGGTGTTTTCCGGGAAGTCGGTAACGCCGCCCCGGTGGGCGAAGTTCAGGGGGTCGGCGCCATTGACCAGCCAGGGATTGGGAACGATGTCGAAGGGCGCGTCGCAGGCGCTATCGTCATTGGCTATGGTACCGGTGACGCTAGTGCTGGTCGCCGTCGCATTGCCACTGGTGCTGATGCTCAGGGTAAGCGTCTCTCCCGGTTCCTCCTGCGCGTCGCCGATCAGCTCCACATTGATATAGCCCTCCAGGGAACCCGCCGGGATAGTGATGCTCCCGGCGGTATCGAGGTAGTCCTGCCCGGCGGTAGCGGTGTCGGCACTGGTCTCGTAGCTGACCTCGATATCGCGGGGCTGCGGCTCAGTCAGGGTCACCCGGAAGCGCAGGCTATTCAGCTCCCCGGGAGCCCCCTCGGGAGTCGCCGTCGGCACCACTGTGAGCGCGGACGGGGTTGCCTTCGGTCCGTCGGAACCATCCGAGCAGGCCTGTAACAGTGCCAGGGTCAGCAGGGTTGTCGTTATAGCCTTGATCTTCATGGGAATACTGTCCGTCCGGTGCCACAGCCGCAGAGCATACAACAAATGCCTGCCCACTGGATAAGTCTCTCCCGGATAACCGGCATGCGACGCATTGCCCGTCTATACTTCACCCGGATTTACCGCCGCACGAGATTTTTGCCTTGCATTACTGGATCTTCAAGTCCGAGCCCGACGAATACGGCATCGACCACCTGGCCGCCGAGAAAAACAGGACCGCGCGCTGGGACGGCATCCGCAATTACCAGGCGCGCAACAACCTGCGCGACCATGTCCGGGCGGGAGACCGGGTATTGTTCTACCACTCCAGTTGCAAACACACCGGCATTGCCGGCAGCATGGAGGTGGTGAAAGCCGCTTACCCCGACCCCGCCCAGTTTGATCCCGCGAGCAAGTATTACGACCCCGGGTCGACGCCCGAGGAGCCGCGCTGGTACTGCGTGGATGTAAGGCTGATTGAGAAATTTCCCGGCGTCATTGCCACCAGGGTACTCAAGGCCGACCCGATAACCGCCGAGCTGAGCATCTTCAAGCAGGGGCGCCTTTCGATCGCACCGCTGACCGTCGCGCAATGGGAGGCCGTGCGGCGCCTGCGGCAGGCGACAAGTTGAGAACGCGAGCCCTGCCGCCTCGCTGGCGGGCTGGCCTCGCCCGATAAGCTGCTTTATGCTGGCAATCAGGAGCTGGCCCGATGCTGGCAATGGAGGGTAGACAGTGGCGGTGAGCCTGGATGCCATGGAAACCCTGGCCGCGGCGATCGCCGTGCTTTTCGTGGGTGCGGCGGTACAGGCGCGAATCGGCTTCCTGCGGGATAACAACATCCCCATCCCGGTCGTTGGCGGATTGCTGTTTGCCGTGCTCACCACGGTTGCCTTCCTGGGTTTCGACTTCCGCGTCGGCTTCGATATGGCCCTGAAGGAACCGATGATGCTGGCTTTCTTCACCAGCATCGGCCTGGGCGCCGACTTCCGCCTGCTGGTGCGCGGCGGGCCCAGGCTGCTGCTGTTCGGCGCGGTCTGTGTCGTGTATCTCATCCTGCAGGATGGCCTGGGCCTGGTGGCCGCCATGGGCATGGACCTGCATCCCCTGGTGGGACTGCTGGGCGGCTCCATAACCCTGTCCGGTGGACATGGCACCGGGGCCGCATACGCCGCCAGATTTGCCGATGTGCAGAATATCGCCGGGGTAATGGAGCTGGCCATGGCCTGTGCGACTTTCGGGCTTATTCTCGGGGGCCTGATAGGCGGCCCCGTGGCGGGCCGTCTCATCCGCCTGCACGACCTAGAGGCGGCCTCCAGCCACGAGTACCCGGCTGCCCGCCAGGAAGCTGAAACCCACAGCCCGGTGAACAGCGACACCCTGTTGCATACCCTGTTCATCATACTAGTTTGCCTGATCGGCGGCCTGTTACTGGCAAAGGCCCTGGCCGGCGCGGCGTTTACCCTGCCGGGCTTCGTGTGGTGCCTGATGATCGGGGTGATCCTGCGCAACCTGGAACACCTGGTGCCCAGCCTCGCGATTCACCGGCCGACCGTTGACATGCTGGGTTCCGTGTCCCTGTCCATCTTTCTCGCCATGGCCCTGATGTCGCTGCGCCTCTGGGAGTTGCTCAGTCTCGCCGGACCATTACTGGTGATGCTGCTCATACAGACAGTGGGTATGGCCCTGTTCGCAAGCCTCGTCACCTTCAGGGTCATGGGCAGCAACTACGACTCGGCTATCATCGCCGGCGGCCACTGTGGTTTCGGCATGGGCGCCACGCCCACCGCGGTAGCGAATATGGAGGCCCTCACCCACCGCTACGGCCCGTCGCCCCAGGCCTTCCTGGTGGTGCCCCTGATGGGCGCGTTTTTCATCGATTTCCTCAATGCGCTAGTGATCCAGGGCTACCTGGCACTGCCGCTGTTCGGGTCATAGCCATGACCCGCGCGGCACGCCATACAACCGTTCACCTGCTGCTGTTGCTGCTGGCCTGCTTGGCCGGCTGCGACCGCGGCCCCACTACGGAAAAGCTGGAACGGCATCTGCAGGAACGCCTCGATAGCCATTTCCAGCAGGACCTGTTCTCGGTAGAAAAATTTCGCCGCACCGGCTCGGCGCCGTTCAGGGATCTGGAGAAGAAAACCTCCGGTGTCTACGTTTATTACGATGCCGAGCTGGAACTGCTCAAGGACTACAGCCTGGCCGAATGGCGTGGGCTGAATCTCGGCACCCTGGCCTATGCCATTGGCGCGACCGAGTCGGGGGTCGATGGCTTCCATGCGCAGGGCAATACCCGTGGGGACGTTCTCAAGGTGCACGGTCGCTTTGCCTACATGGAAAACGACAAAGGTGAATGGACGTCACTGGACAAGCAATCCGCGCCCCCGCCGCGCCAGCCGGAACCGGTCGCCGACAGCCACGGGCCCAGCCCGGAGTCGATCTTGCGTGACGCCCGCGCGCTGCTGGCCAACGCACGGGACTACAAGCAGGACTCGACGGCGGCAGTGATCGCCGAGGAATTGGGAGTGGCGATTGACCGTATCGACCTGCGCGCGGCACGACTCAGGGGTGAAACTACCCTGGGTTCCGGGCCGGTGACCGGCACTTATTTCTCCTTTGGCGAAGCCCTTAGCCTCTACGCGAAGCAGCGCGGCACCGGCGTTTTCAGCGCGACCTCCGAGGGCAGCGTCGCCAATGCCAGTCGCCTGCAGGCGGGGCTGCTGGATTTCGGGCTGGTCCAGAGCGATGTCGCCACGCTATTGCATCGCGGCCTCATGAGTGCCGGCTTCTACCCCTATAGAGAGCTGCGCGCCGTGGCGAGCCTGTGGCCGGAGGCTGTACAGTTGCTCACCCTGGAAGCCAGCGGCATAGGCAGCCTGGAAGATCTGCGCGGGCGACGGGTAGCTGTCGGCCAGCGCGGCTCGGGTAGCCGCGTCAACGCCCTGCTGATAGGCATGGTCGCGGAACTCGATAACGACCAGTTGCCCGATATCAGGGAAATCAGCCTGGCCAGGGGTATCGCGCAACTGGAGCGCGGCGAGGTAGACGCGCTGTTCCTTACCGAGGCAGTACCCGCCCGCTCGATTCAGGCGCTGGCGTCGCGACGCGAGGATGTGCGCTACGTGTCGATGCCGCCCCGGTTGCTGGGAAAACTGGCGGACCGGCATTTCGCCTACTACCCGCTGACAGTGCCCGCCAAGACATACCCCGGCCAGACCGAGCCGTTCAGCACCATTGGCCTCACCGCAGCGCTTATGACCCACAGCAACGTTGCGGATGAACGGGTAGAACAAATGCTCGAGCTCTTGGTCAGCGGAGGAGATGAACTGGCACGGCGCTATTACCGGGCAGCATTCATCTCCAGGGAGACCATGCAACTGGGGTTGGCAGTACCGCTGCACCCGGCCGCCCAGCGTTTCTATGACCGTTTTGACCAGCAAAAGGCTCATGAGCGGGACGCCGCCAATTCAGCGGTAGACTGAATCCGGCGCAGCAGCCATGTCGCACCGGCAACTTACAATTAACAGACAAACAGATTCAATGTCCTATATGACTGTGATAGCGTAACGACAGATTATAAGATAATGGAAGTTGCTATATGTCCTGTTTGTTAACCAGGGGACGCCACGGTCCAGCAGACCTGCTCGGGGCCGGGACTATCGAGTCGACTTCAATGTACCTGCACCGCCGTGCTGGCAAGGTACCCGTTTCACGGCCGCCGCGATAGCCACCGGTGTCACTGCGAGGCAAACTCAATGCACTGATCCTGGGGCTGGCCTTGTTCCTGGGGGTCGCCTCATACCTGCTCACCCTGAGCGGTGAGCATTATCAAGTCATCGGGCAGCGTATTGCCATGACAGGACTGCTGGTGGCCCTGTCCATATTCGTCGGCTACCTGATGATACGCCGCCTTACCCGCCCCCTGGCGCGCTTGAACGCATTCGCCGCTGACCTGGTCGCCGGCCGGCTGGTCGGGGAGGCGCAGATCGATACAGTGACCGACCTGGCCGATGTCGCCACCGCACTCAATACCGTTGTGCAGCAACGCAGCTCCACGGCGCAGACGTCCAGTGCACAACAGAACCTGAGTGCCGAATGGGAAGCGCGCGTGGCGGAGCTTGCGCGCCGCAATTCAGAACTCGATGAGGAATTGCGCGAAGCGGCAAAGACCAGGGATACCCTGTGGAAACTGGCCTACTACGACAGCCTGACTGCGCTGCCCAACAAACACTATTTTGTCGATTACCTGGAGCGCACCCTGCACACAGCGCAACGAAATGGCGACCAGGTAGCGCTGATGTTCCTCGACCTGGACAACCTCAAGGAGGTCAACGACTCCTTTGGTCGTTCGATGTGTGACGTGCTGCGCAAGGAGGTCGCCCAGCGTTTGAACGGGTGTGTCCGCGACAGCGATATGGTTGGCCTCAACGTCGAATCCAGCTCGCGATTCGACATCTCCCGATTCGGGAGCGACCAGTTCGCGATTCTGCTGAGCCAGGTCGAAAAACTCGAGTCTGCCGGCATCGTGGCGAAGCGTATCGTCGAGGCGCTGGCAGCGCCCATTCTGATCGAAGACCAGCCGGTGAGCATCTCGGTCAGTATCGGTATTGCCCTGGCACCCGGCGACGCATCGGATTCGAAGGGGTTGATCAGGGCGGCCGATACCGCCATGTACCATGCAAAGAAGCCCGGTCATTCGGGAATCTCGTATTACCAGAATCATATGGAAGAACCGCGACTCGACCAGGTGCGGCTGAAGATGGAGTTGCGAGAGGCGGTTACGCGCAATGAACTCGTTCTGCATTACCAACCGCAGGTTGACATACGCAACGGTACCATCGTGGGCGCGGAGGCCCTGCTGCGCTGGAATCATCCTGAACAGGGGTTTATCCCTCCTTTGCAGTTCATACCCCTGGCTGAGGAAATGGATATCATAACTGAGCTCGGAAAATGGACATTACAGGAAACCTGTCGCCAGCTGAACGACTTTGAGCTACAGGGGCTCAAACTGCCCAAGGTAACGATTAATATTTCAGCCCTGCAGTTCAATTCAGGATTCATCGCCACAGTAAAAGACGCTCTGGACCAGAGCGGGCTGGATCCGTCCCGCCTGCAGTTTGAACTCACAGAGGGCGCAATCATCACCGACATCGGCGGTACCATAGAGGCCCTGCAGGAATTGAAAAAACTGGGGGTTGAACTGTCAATAGATGATTTTGGCACAGGTTACTCCCCACTGAGCTACCTGAGTCGTTTCCCCCTGGACGAACTTAAGATTGACCGCCGTTTCATTATCAGGTCCCAGGAGAGTGAGACCGACGCCAATCTGGTAAAGGGCTTTATCGCCATGGCCAAATGTATGAAACTCAGGCTGGTGGCGACCGGTGTCGAGACCCGCGAACAGTTTGACTTTCTCGCGGCCAACGGGGTGTTTATTTTGCAGGGCTATCTGTTCAGCGAACCAGTCGACGCCAGGCAGCTCAAACCCCTGCTCACGCCCTGGCATTTCATGGAACAACTCATGCGGCTGACCAAGGAACTGGATACAACAGCCGAGCCGGGCAATTTGCGGGGCAGCAAGGGCGGCCAGAATGGCCAACGCTGATCGTTATATGAAGACCACCTTTGCCTATATTACTGGTTGGGAGCTGAAATCATGAGCGATGAGGCACGCGATTCCGCTGCAAACTTCGACCACCTGGTCATCCTGCAGGAACTGGAAGGTATTATCGCCGGCTATAAGGCACCGGACGACCTCGACCAGTTGATGAAAGGGCCCTGGATGGACATCGCCAGCACCCTGCTGGAACTGTTCGGTGAGGAGTCCGACTCCTGGCGACGGATGGTCTGGTTCACCCGCATAGTTTGCAATGCCATAGCTTCGAGTCTTGCCAAGGGTGATGCCGAGTCACTTGAACAGGCCTTGCACACCTTCATGATCTGGCTGCGGCTCTGCAATGAGGAGACAGAGTCGCTGGACCTGGCTCTGGTGGCTGCCGAGTACCTTTGCAAACGCCTGAAAATCCAGATGATGGCCAGTTTGGGCAGCAATGAAGCAGGCGGGGCGGCGCAATCCCCCGCTGCCGCGCCAGAGGCTGCGGCGCAAAACCTGCCGGAACCGGAGCAGGCGCTGTCGGATCAGTCGCAAGACAATCAGGAAGTGAATCAGGAGCAGTCCGGGGAAGAGCAACAGGAAGCCAGTGTCCCCCTTGCTGTGCAGGATCCTGGCCAGGCCCAGGCTGCGGGTACACCGGAGCCCGAACTCGTACCCGAGCCTGACCCTGAACCCGAGCCTGACCCTGAGCCCGAGCCTGAGCCCGAGCCTGAACCCGAGCCAGAACCCGAGCCAGAACCCGAGCACCGGCTGGAAGCTGCGCAGGAACCTGCACCGGCATCACCAGAAATACCGCCCGACCTGACCGAATACGCCGGCCCCCAGTACCTGTCGGAGCCGACCGAATCACCACAGGCCGCTGACGCGCCGACCCCGATCGATGAGGCCCAGCCAGTCACTGCCGGCACGCCACAAGAATACTATCTGAACGGACAACCCATCATTACCAGCGCAGGAGATGCTCTCATGGATATTCCGACACTCTCGGAGAAACTTCATACCCCACTGGACAACGAATCAGAAGCGAAGTCGGGCGGGGATCCCACCCACGCGACGGAACGGCCGTCGACGGATAAATCGAAGTCGACTATCGTCCCCGTCGGCATATGGCTGGGATTCCACGATGAGGATGTATCGACCATGGTGAAGCTCGCAGTGTATGACCGGGCCAATGACAACTACATTTTCGCCAACAAGCAGGGCTTCCTGGTTCGCCAGATGAATACACCGGATCTCCTTGACCTGATAGAAAATCAACTCGTCGACATTATCGAGCGACGCCTGGTCACCCGCAAGCCGGCCGGTTGAGGCGGGGAAACCGGGCTTCTATTATTTAATCCTCGCCGGCACCACGGGCTGCAGTGCAATGCCCTTTGCCGGCGGGAGGCATTGGGGGGTTACTGCGCTACAATTTTATCAATGGTACAAAATCCATGCGCGGCAGCTTTGACACAGCCTGACTGGAACTTTTCCGGAGCGGAGATCGATTATGCCGACAGCTTACCAAGTCCTCAAACTCAATGACCAGGTGATGGATGCTGAGGAGTATTACCTTGACGCCCATAAACTTATTTCGGGAAACCCCAAACAAACTCTCTGGAATCACTATACCGATCCCACCGGCAGGTATTTTTCCGGTTTCTGGGAGAGCGAGGTGGGCAAATGGCATATCAATTACACCGAGGAAGAAACCTGTCACCTGCTGGCAGGGGTAAGCATTGTTACTGACGAGGCCGGTACCGCAACCACCCTGAGGGCGGGCGACAGCTTTGTCATTCCCAAAGGCTTCAAGGGAACATGGGAAGTGGTGGAACCAAGCCGCAAACTCTACGCCATTTTCGAAGAACCGGCCCAGTAGTGTTGGCGAGACTCAACTCCATAGCCGACCGCCGGACCCGGGTTCGCCCGCTGGCGCCACCTGTCAATGACCTTGCGGCACTACCGACAGCAAGCGGCGGACCCCTCAGTTGAGCCGGCCCCTGGCGGACAATGCGGAGCATATTGAGCAGCTCTGCACGCTGTTTGACCTGGGCGCAGCTCTCGGCCCCCTAATGCGGGTGCCCGGAGGTTTTCATCACTGCATGTGGCGCCTGGAGACCCAAAGCGGCCGCTTTGCCGTCAAGCAGTTGGCCAGCGACATGGACATGGCAAACCCGGACATTGTCACCCAGCTAAACGCCACAGAAGTCACCGCCTGCGAGTTTGCAACGCGGGGCGTTCCGGCCCTGTACGCGCTGCGCGCGGATGGAACTCACCTGCACCTGCTGGACGGTGTCGGCTATCTGGTCTATCCGTGGACCGACGCCCGCGCCTGTCACAGGAACGGCATCGAGGAGCGTCACGCCGCCATCGTCGCCGGCACCCTGGCCCACATGCATAGCAGCGATATCAAAGTACCTGAGCTCGGCGATGTCCCCTCCTTCCCGGTAACCGCCGAGCGGGTGGTGGAACTGGTAAAGCTGGCCCGACAGCGCAACGTGCGCTACAGCGATATTCTCGAAGCTCGCCTGGAAGACATACTGCGGATCGTGGCGCTGCACGCGCCGGCGCTGGAGCGCCTCGCAGAACGCCAGGTCATAAGCCACGGCGACCTGGACCACAAGAACATCCTCTGGGACGAGGCAGGGGCGCCGCTGCTGATCGATTGGGAATCAGCGCGGCGCCTGAATCCGACCTATGAGTTGCTGCTGGAGGCGCTGGACTGGGGCGGCATCACCGCCCACTTCGACGCCAGGCCTTTCACCACCATCCTGCGGGCTTACGTGGATGCCGGCGGGGTAATAGCTGAGGACATGATTCCGGCATCCTCTGACGCGATCCAGGGAGCCTGGATCAGTTGGCTGCTGTATAACGTGGGCAGGGCCGTGGGCCTCAAGGATACTCGGCAGCGCGCCATTGGCTCCAGCCAGGTCGATCTCGTGCTCAGCGCCCTGCTGCGCATGGAAAAACAGAAGGACAGGTTGACCGAGATTGCCCTGCAGTATGCGTCCTGAAGACCAGCACGACCCGCGCAGTGCCCGGCAGGCAGGTTTGCCAATGCCCTCTACGACATCAACCCGGAAATTCGTTATGATGCTGCCAGCTACCGTCTGGTTTTCCGCCAGAAAAATACACCAATGGATGCTTGAGACGGATTGGACTGCTGTGCCACGCTTTGTATCGGCGGCTTGTTGACCGCTCCGGCAACCGGGAATAAGGGGAAAGGCTGCCAATATGCTGTGGGGAAAGATCAAGGAGGCCTCCGCTCACGGACTCCTCTCTCATGAACTGCTGAAAAAGGTCGGCAAACTCGGCGTCAACATAGATCTGTTCTATCTCGTCAGTGAGGGCAACTTTTCCTGCCCGCAACAGTGGCTGGACTCCTTCCAGGACTATACCCTATGCATCCTGGATCGCGATGACATGGAACTTATCGCAGCGGATCATCCCTGGGATAACCTGGATGGCCTCAGGGCGCGGATAGACAAGGGACACATTTGCATTGGCCTCAAGTACGGGGACGATGTTGTGGCGTTCACCTGGGCTGATCTCGAGGAGTGCAACCATGTGCCCTTGCGCTTCGCCATGGCGGACAACGAGGCCTACCTGTATGACGCCTTCACCATGCCCCGCTTTCGCGGCAAAGGGCTCGCTCCCTACATGCGCTACCAGTGCTACCAGCACCTGCGAAGCATAGGGCGCGAACGCTACTACAGCATCTCCCAATACTTCAATACGTCATCGATACAGTTCAAGCAGAAATTGAACGCCGGTTTCGACAAGCTTTACCTGAGCATCGCGCGAAAATCCGGGAAACCACACACTTTCCAGTTACGCAATACCGCGCGTTAGCGACGGCATCCTGTTTACAGGGGAACAGAAAAGGAATGGATATCACAATCTTCGGGGCGGGCGCCATGGGCGTACTGCTGGGCGCCAGACTCGCCAATGCAGGCAACCGCGTTTGCTTTGTTGATCAGCCCGCGCAAGTGGAGGAGGCGCGCAGGCACGGGCTCAGGCTGACCTCTGCCCATGGTATGGATGCATTCATTGAACAACCCGACATCTCGGTCAGCCCGGCTGATTTCGGCAGGCAGGACCTGGTAATCCTCGCCGTCAAGGCACACCATATCCCGGCCGTTGCGCCACTCCTGGGCCCACTTCTGAAAGATGACACGGCAATACTGACACTGCAGAACGGCCTGCCCTGGTGGTACTTCTACAGGCACGGTGGCGAGTATGATGGCCGCCGCCTGAAAAGTCTCGATCCCGACGGCACCATCGCAGCCTGCATCGATGTTTCCAGAGTCATTGGCTGTACGGCCTACCCTGCCGCTGAAGTTGTTGCCCCCGGTGTCGTGCACCACGTGGAGGGCAACCGCTTTACGCTGGGCGAGCTGGACGGCAGTGAAAGCGAACGCTGCAAGGCCGTGGCAACTACCCTTATCGCATCAGGATTCAAATCCTATGTCATCGATGATATTCGCGCGGAGCTATGGCTGAAGGCCTGGGGCGCGCTTTCGTTCAATCCGATCAGCGCTCTCACCCGCGCCACCATGGAGGATATCTGCCTGTCGCCACATACCAGGTGGCTGGCGGCCGAACTGATGCGAGAGGCCCAGGCTGTGGCAAACCGCCTCGGTGTCCACTTCCGACATACGATTGAGAAAAGATTGGAGGGTGCCCAGAAGGTCGGCGCCCATAAAACCTCAATGCTGCAGGATGTAGAGAAGGGCAACCCCCTGGAGATCGATGCCCTGCTGGGTTCTGTGCTCGAACTGGCGGAGCTGACGGAAACCCCGGCACCGCTGCTGCGCAGCACCTACGCATGCTGCAAGCTGCTCAATGACAATTTAGGCACAGCCTCTCGGGCCTTTGCTCAGTCCGCCTGATCGTTAAGTTCGCGCAAGGCCTGCGCGAGACTGGCTGCCAGGCTGATGCAATTGCTCGGATGCAGGATACTGTCGCTACTCCAGACCTGACCCACGCCAGCTGCAGTGATTTTGGCCAGCGCATCCCCTACGAACAGGGCGTGCGTTACCATGACCGTGATGCTGGCCGGCTGGTAGCGGGAAAGCTCACGACTGGCCGCTGCAAGCGTTCTTCCGGTGCTGGCCATGTCGTCGACCAGCACCACGTGCCGCCCCCCATATGCGGCCCCCGGCAGGGAGACGACCACCTCCTTGTCGCCCATCCGCTGCTTGCTGGCCACGTAATATTCAAGCTTGCTGCGCCGGGCGATGGAGGCCACCCACTGCTCCGACTCCTCATCCGGGCCGATGAGAATCGGGTTTTCCAGGTGGCCGTCCAGGTACTCCGACATGGCTGCTGCCGCAGTTATCGAAACCGCTGCTTTCACCGGTATGGCATCCGCGAGGCGATGCACACGGTGCAAATGGGGGTCAACGCTGAGCACCGCGTCGAAGTAGTCAGCCAGCAGCTTACCTATCACTTGCTGGCTGATCGCCTCCCCGGGGCTGAAGGCCTTGTCCTGGCGCATATAGCACAGGTAGGGCGCGACCAGGGTCAGGCGGCGCGCCCCCAACTGCCGGGCGGTGGCCGCCGCCAATACCAGCTCAACAAGTTTCTCGTTGGGTTTATCCAGGCTCCGGAAAACAAGCACATTGTCCGGCAGCGGGCAGGGCAAAGCTATACGGCTCTCACCGTCTGGGAACTTATGCACCGCTACTTCAGCAAAATCCACATCTGCAGCCGCAGCCACCCTGGCTGCAACGTCCCTGGACTCAGGAAAACCGAGCATCAACCCCCTGCCGGCAGATAACTTGTTCAAGCCATTATTACCCCGTATTCATATCCGGCAGCCACTGCCACCAGTCCCGCTCAGCACCTGGCCGACACTCACTCTACCGTTACCCCGCTCGCCTTTTCCGCCGCATCACGGGCGAACCGATAGTCGGCCTGGAATTCGGCATAAATCGAGTATAGCGGCTCACCCGCCGTTACCGTGTCGCCGAGTTTATGCTGCAAGTCGACACCGGCACCCTTGGCCATAGGGGCGCCGGCAAGGCGGGCAATATGGGCCAGCTGCAGATTGTCGATGGCGGTAACCACTCCGCCCCGACTGGCGGGCACATCGTGCCTGAGGCGCGCGAGTTGCGGTGGATCGGGATTGCGACCCTGGGCATCGATGATGGCCTGCATCTTCTCCAGCGCCCTGCCGGACTCGAGGATTTCCCGGGCAATGGCGTAGCCGCCACCGCCGCGCACATCCGGGTCAAATTCGAGAATCCTGCCCGCCAGTTGCAGGGCCTTTTCCCGCAGGTCGTGCGGGGCGAGCGGGTCATTCTGCAGCACCTGCATCACATCACGCGCTTCCAGGACCGGGCCTATACCGCGACCGACCGGCTGCCTGCCGTCGGTGAAAACCACTTCCAGCACCAGTCCCAGTTGGTCACTGACGTACTCGAACAGCTTGCGCAGTGCCAGTCCACTGTTGCGATCGCGAACCTTGGCGGTGGGGCCGATGGGTATATCAATAATCAGGTGCGTCGCCCCCGCCGCCACTTTCTTTGCCAGGATGGACGCCACGAGTTGACCGGGCGAATCCATCAGCAAGGGGCGCTCCACCGATATCAGGATGTCATCCACGGGGGCCAGCGAGGCCGTCCCGCCCCAGCTCAGGCAGGCGCGTTGACTGCGAACAATCTCATGCAGTTTGTCCGGCGTCAGTTCAACCTGGGCCAGCACCTCCATGGTATCCGCGGTGCCCGCTGGCGAGGTGATGGCGCGACTGGAGGTTTTGGGTATCAACATGCCGTGCGCTGCGACGATAGGCACGATCAACATGGTTGTCCGGTTCCCCGGGACACCGCCTATGCAGTGCTTGTCCACAACCAGGGGTTCATTCCAGTCCAGGCGTCGCCCGGTTTCTATCATCGCCCTGGTCAGGTACAGAACTTCGTCGCGCTCCAGCCCCAGCTCCGAACAGGCGACCAGGAAAGCCGCTATCTCAATTTTCGAGTAGCGATTGGCAGCGATATCCCTGGCGATGGCAAGGTAATCCTCCAGGGCGAGACTCTCGCCGGCGATTTTCCTGTGTATACATCTTATCGACTCCGGTATCGGTGCGTGCGCGACCAGAACCGGGATACCCTCACGGGACTCGAGCTGGCCAAAAGCCTGCTCGCTCAAACCCAGTTCATCGGGAGCCGTTATCCCCGCGTCATCGACAATATTGAGCAGGGCGATGATCGACTGCCCACTCTGCTGATCGGTGATTTCTATTTTGTTCAGGGCCTGGAAACCTTCACTGCGGTACAGCTTGCAGTCCCTGTGCAGGTAGGCGACGTTTTCTTTATAGGTATCTATAGCGACCTTTCTGAGCAGCAGGGTATCCATCACTCTCTCGCCGTAGCCCTGTTGTTCACTGTCAGCCTGCCATGGCCGATGCCGCGACAGGTCACAGGACCCGGGTCTCGCGCCCACCCGCGTGAATGACAATATCCGTATAGCGGCAATCTCCCGGACTGCGCTGGAAAATGCTGTTGGCAATCAACCAGACCCGCACAATTCGGGCGGGGGGTTCTCCCATATACTTCCTGTGGTCTGCGCGCAGGCTGCGACGCTCATTCTGCCAGCTGCCCAGGCCCGCAGGCCCGCTGCGCACCACCACGTGGTACTCGATACCGTTCCAGTTGGGCAGTGGACAGTCGTAACCGGCACCCTCCGGCAGGGTGGCGCTCCAGTAGTAGGTGATGTCCCTGCCGTTATCAAACTCTACCGCCAGGCTGAGATAGTCGTGGCTGGGTACGGTGTCTTCGCGAATGCTAGAGGGCAGCTGGTCTATACACCAGCGCCAGCTGATTTCGGTGTCCTCTTCCAGGGGCAGGTTCACTTCCTTCTGCAGTATTCCGACATCCCCGTGAGTCCGGCAGTGGATGCAGGCCCTGCCCGCTTCCTCAGTACCTGTTTGGTAAATTTCAGCGGGGCCGAGATGCCACAGGTATTGCCAGCCGGGAGGTGTCGTATCGCCCGCCTGAATTCTCTCCAGCTCGGTTTGGATGCGTCCCCGGGGATCACCACCGGCCCGCAACCTGCCGAGACTGGCGGCGCAGGGGCCCGACCAGCGTACAACCAGGACACGCAATGCCCCGCTGACCTCCTTGTATACACTGTCATCCTGTTTGCGACTGCCTTTAAGATCGGTCCAGTCGTTGGGAAAATAATTGCCCAGCATGAGCTCGCCAGCTGTTGCGGCAACGAAAGAATGGCTGGCGCGCGTTCCGCGAAAAATATCGCCGCGCTCACCGATCCTGCACCAAAGCTGCAGGGAAGGCTGCACATAAATATCCAGTAACCTGTTTGCGTAGACACGGCCCTCGGCGAAGTAGGTAACCTCATCGCCCGCTTCCAGCACCATACCGGTAGCCAGCCAGGGTGGCTGCTGGGCGGACAGGGTCACCCAGCAGTGATCCCGGATGAGCTCATCGGGCGCTGCAGATAGTAGCTGCTCCATTTCCGACTGGAACTCATCGAGGTCTGGCGCCGCCTCGACTCCAGAGCGCAGGCGCCGCCCGAGGGTACGCAGGGCCAGCCTGCCCACCACTCCCAGATCTGCAAGGATTCCAGCCATAGCCGTTTTCACCCGTTATTGTAAAAGACCGACCAGCTCCCAAGCTCCGCTGCCGTCGACAGGCCCTGAAAGCGATCAGTTGCTGTACTCGCGCAGGTGCAGCACCCGTTTCCTCGGCGTTTGCGGCTTGATATTCCTGTTCGGATTGTAGGTGGGTCAGGTCATAATGCAACTGGCCAGCGCAACCAGTACCTTCTCAGGTTTTCACAGGGTACCGGCAGGGCTGGCGGGCAGCATGGGGAAACATTTAGTGGATATCAGCGCAAGTTCCAACCTTATCCTGGGTTCGGTGGCAGTGTATTTTTTGACCATTATCGGTCTGGGCCTGTTCTACTCGCGCCGGGCCAAATCCAGCGAGGACTTCATTCTCGCCAGCCACAGCCTGTCGACGCCGTTTGTAACCGGCTCGTTGGCGGCCTTCCTGTGCAGCCTGCTTGCCCTGGTAGTGGTTTCGCTGCTGACCCGGAAAACCTGCCCCCCCAAACCGATCCGGGATGCGGACGGGATTGACATCTCCGATACACGGATATTCAACTGGAGTTAGCGGGAGGCGCGGTTGAGATGGGATCGGACCAGCGCTCTGCACGGCTCGCCGACTCAGGTGTTGCTCTCCTCATTGCGTTTCTCCTGCCAGACCGCCAGGGCAAGTACCGATGAGTAAATAAACAAAACAGATGCCATGATGTACATTATCCAGTGCCTTTGTGGTGGATTTCGTAACGTTATACGCCTGCGCCCCCGGCGCAGATTGCCCACTGGTGAATAATTACCAAATGCTCCGGACCCTGGTCCCGCAGTGGGATTGCGGGCGTTTGACAGCATTGGCCCCTAAACTATTATCAAACCTGTCGCGGCCTGGACCGGACCCACGATCATTCGTACCGGAGAACCCGCCGCCAGATTACAGGAGAGGAAACACGGACATGCCTGAAGAAAACCAATGGACACCTGCGCCGGACAAGTCGCCCGGGGAGAACACTTCCGACAACTCATCCAGCGGCTTCGATCTCGGCACGGTGATTGCGCAGGCCAAACAGGTAATCACTGACCCCGGCACTTTCTACCGGAATATGCCGAAATCCGGCGGCTTCGGCGAACCGCTGATTTTTGTAATCGTAATGGGCGCCCTGGCGGGGGCCATTTATGGCGTGCTGTCGATTATCGGCCTCACCGGCGCCGGCGCGGCAGGGCTGGGGGCGATCATTTTCGCCCCCATCGCACTGTCGATAGGCAGCTTCATCAGCGCGGCTATCATGTTTGTGATCTGGAAGCTGATGGGCTCACCCCATGATTACCAGACTGCCTATCGGTGCATGGCCTATGCCACGGCAATCCTGCCGGTGGTCGCCATAGTGAGCATCATTCCCTACCTGGGCACGGTGTTGCGCACCGTATGGGGCGTCTGGCTGGTCATAACAGCGAGTACCGAAGTGCACGGCCGCAGTAAACAGACCGCCACCCTGGTGTTCGGGATACTCGGCGTAATCGGCCTGCTCACCGGACTCAGCGGGGAATACGCCCAACGCGAACTGCAGGAAAAAATGGAACGGCATGCAGAAAAAATGGAGGAGCGGTTCCAGTCCCTTGAAAAAATGGGCCTCGGAGAGGGGTGAAGAGGTAGCAGTTACCTCGCGGTAACTGCTACTCCTGCCGGTTCAGCTTTGCTTGAGGTCGAAGCGATCGGCCTGCATCACTTTGGTCCATGCGGCGACAAAGTCGTTCAGGAACTGCTCGTTGTTGGCGGCATAAGCTTCCGCCACAGCTCGCAACTCGGAGTTCGAACCAAAAATGAGATCCACGGGAGTGGCCGTCCACTTCAGGTCGTTAGTGGCACGATCCCTGCCCTCGTAGACGCCTTCAGCCTTGTCGGATTTTGACCATACCGTAGACATATCCAGCAGGTTGACGAAGAAGTCGTTGCTCAGGGTTCCCGGCTTATCGGTGAACACCCCGTAGGCAGTCTGGCCGGCGTTGGCATTGAGGGCACGCATGCCTCCCACCAGCGCGGTCATTTCCGGTACGCTCAGGGTCAACAGGTCAGCCTTTTCGACCAG
>JACKNN010000012.1 GCA_024234855.1 Pseudomonadales bacterium
CGCGGCAGCGCGCTGCCCCACGATGGTTTCGGCAACCGCGTCCCCGCCCGCCAGGAAGTCCTCCCAGGACCGGGTGCCGACGACCTCCCCCGACAGCAGCACAGTCTGGTCCAGTGCCGGCAGTTCATGGCCCCGCAGCAATTCGGGATAGTTGACGCCCAGAAAATCACCCACCGTAAACAGCAGGCGCGCGCCGCTGGTTTGTAAAATGTAGGCAGCCTCAGCCCCCTTGAGCCGGGTGTTCAGGGGCACCAGCACCCCGCCCACACTCTGGGCGCCGATAGCGGCGATAATCCACTGGTAGATGTTGGGTGCCCAGACGGCAATGCGGTCGCCTTTTTCCAGCCCCGCCGCAATAAAGGCGCGCGCCGCCCGGACCCTGTGTGCGTTGAGCTCAGTGTAGCTGAGCAGCACATCGCCATCGGTAATGGCGACGCGCTCGCCATAGGCGGTGGCCGCCTCGGCAACGACCTGGGGCAGGGTGCGGTATTGATACTGGCCTGCTTGCATTACAGTACTCGGAAGCGCAACAAAATAGCGGCTGAACGAGCATAATAGGCAGTATTCAGCGATTTGTGAATACTTTTCGTATTTTAAATACAACTATTCTACGAATAACAAAAACAAGACCCGATCACCCACCCCGCCCTTACCCCGGAAACGAATAATCCTTGAACATCTGCCGCAGGGTCACCTTCTGCAGCTTGCCCGTCGCCGTGTGCGGCAGCTCGTCGACAAACTCCACCGCCTCCGGCGTCCACCATTTGGCGATCTTGCCGTCGAACCAGGCCAGCATTTCCGCCGCGGTGAGGTCCTGGCCGTCGGCATTGCGCACCACGATCAGCAGCGGCCGCTCGCTCCACTTGGGATGGAAATGGCCGATGACGGCGGCCTCCGCCACCTTGGGGTGGTCGGTGGCGACGTTTTCCACCTCGATGGAGGAGATCCACTCGCCGCCGGACTTGATCACATCCTTGGTGCGGTCGGTGATCGCCATGTAGCCCTGAGCGTCTATGGTGGCGACGTCGCCGGTCTCAAACCAGCCCTCCTCGGCGTGGGCATCCGAGCTGTCCAGCTTGAAGTAACTGGAACAGATCCAGGGTCCGCGCACCTTGAGGGAACCGAAGGCAACGCCATCCCAGGGCTGCTCCGCGCCGGTGTCGCTGACGATTTTCATCTCGACGCCGAAGATCGGCCGGCCCGCCTTGAGCCGCACTTTGGCAAACTCCTCGTCGCTGTAGCGCTCGCGATCGGCGGGACTGCTGTTGACACTGCCCAGCGGGCTCATCTCAGTCATGCCCCAGCCGACCCGGGTTTCCACCCCGTATTTGTCGAAATCCTCCATGATCGACAGCGGGCAGGCCGCGCCGCCGACGATGATGCGATCGAGGGTGTCAACCCGCAGGCCCGATGACTTGAGATAGGCGATCAGCCCCAGCCACACCGTCGGCACCCCGGCGGACATGGTCACGCCCTCCTCGTTGATCAGTGCCGCCAGGGTTGCGCCGTCGCCCATCTTGCCGCCGGGGAATACCAGCTTTGCGCCCGCCATCGGGCAGGAATAGGGCGTACCCCAGGCGTTGACGTGGAACATCGGCACGATGGGCAATACCACGTCCCTGCTGGACAGCCCCATGGCATCGGGCATCATGGTGGCGTAGGCGTGCAGCATGGTGGAGCGGTGCGAGTACAGCACGCCCTTGGGGTTGCCAGTGGTGCCGGAGGTGTAACACAGGGCGCAGGCGGTATTCTCATCCAGCTGCGGCCACTCGAATACCCCGTCGCCCGCGGCCACCAGGGTCTCGTAGCACTGCACCCTGGGCAGGCTGGTCCCGGGCATGTGCGCTTCATTGGTGAGGATAATCCAGCCTTTCACCCCGGGACACTCGGCCGCGACGCTCTCCACCAGCGGCAGGAAGTCGGGGTCGAAAAACACGTACTGATCTTCGGCGTGATTGATGATGTAGGCCACCTGCTCCGGGAACAGTCGCGGGTTGATGGTGTGGCATACATAGCCGCTGCAGGCGGCGGCGTAGTAGGTTTCGAAATGGCGGTAGTCGTTCCAGGCCAGGGTGGCGATACGGTCACCCTGCGCGAGCCCCCAGCCGGCAAGGCCGTTGGCCAGCTGGCGGGTGCGAAGGAAGGCGTCGCGATAGGTATAGCGGTGGCGGGGGTTGTCGCCGGTGACCGAGACTATCTCGACGTTGCCGTTGACGCGCTCAGCGTGCTCCATGATGGAAGTGACAGACAGGGGTACGTTCATCATAAGGCCGTTCATCTTGAATACTCCTATTATTGAAATTCAGCGGTGCCGGGCTCAGGGGCCGGATTATCCCCGATTTTTTTCAGCCATAGTAGACACAGCAATGCGATAGCACAGAAGCCGGCACCCGCCAGGAAAGTCGCCGGCGCGCCCAAGCCGTCCCACAACAGGCCGGCCAGCACGCTGGCGACCAGCAGGGCGAGGCCAGAGACGAGGTTAAAGGCCCCGAACGCAGTACCGCGCAGGTCCGCCGGCGCGGTGTCGGCGACCATGGCCGCCAGCAATCCCTGGGTCATCCCCAGGTGAAGGCCCCAGGTGGCCACCCCGAGCATCACCAGCGCCCAGTGATTACTGGTGGCCAGCACCAGGTCCGCTACCAGCAGCACGACCAGCCCCATGGCCAGCAGGGTCAAATGGCTCATCCGGTCTGCCAGCCTGCCCACCGGGTAGGCCGAGACCGAGTACACCACGTTCATGACCACCAGCACCAGCGGCACCCAGGCCAGCGACAGGCCGCCCTGCTGCGCCCGCAATAGCAGGAAGGCCTCGCTGAAACGGGCCAGCGCAAACAGCGCGCCCAGCACCACTACGCGCCAGTAGGGCCGGGACAGGCGGCACAGGTTCTCCCGCCGGATCGGGTTGACGCCACGGCCGGGGTGGGCGTGTGCCGGCTCCTTCACGCCCAGCACCAGTACCACCACGGCGAGCACCCCCGGGATCACGGCCACCCAGAATACCGCGCGAAAATCGTTGGCCCACAGCAGCATCAGCCCCACCGCCAGCAAGGGTCCGATGAACGCGCCCACCGAGTCCAGCGACTGGCGCAGGCCGAAGGCCGCGCCCCGCATCTCCGGCGGCGCGATATCGGCGATCAGGGCATCGCGCGGCGCGCCGCGGATGCCCTTGCCGGTGCGGTCGATCAGGCGGGCGGCCAGCACCAGCCCGGCACCGGGCGCCAGCGCGAACAGCGGTTTGCTCAGCGCACCCAGGCCGTAGCCGAGCACCGCCAGTCCCTTGCGCTTGCCCCAGTAGTCGCTGAGCACGCCGGAAAATACCTTGACGATCAGCGCCAGCGCTTCCGCCAGGCCGTCGATCACTCCCACCACCAGGGCACTGGCGCCCACGGCGGTAACCAGGAATACCGGCAGCAGGCTGTGCACCATCTCGGAGGAGATATCCATGAGCAGGCTGACAAAGCCCAGCGCCCAGATGGCGGCGGGCAGGCGGGTGGCGGCGGGGTTGCCAGGCTCGGCGTTCACGGTTATACCTGAGGCTGACCTTCGAGCAGTTCCCAGCTGTCGTCCGCCGCGTGGTGCAGGGCGATATTGTCGTGTCGCAGCTTGATCAGGTGAGCCGCCAGCGACAGTTTCGCCATTTTATGCAGGCTGGTATCGACATCGTCGTAGACGACCCTGACCAGTTCGTCGACCGGCACCCGCCCCAACTGCTGCAGGCCCCGGATCACCTTGGCCTCGCGCTGGAGGCGGTGGTTCACCAGCCATTCCACGACCGCCGGCGAATCCTCCATGACCTCGCCGTGACCGGGCGCGATAAACTTCAGGGGATAGCGCAGCAACAGCTGCAGGGACTCGATATAGGCCTTCATGTCACCGCTGGGAGGCACAATCACCACGGTGGAGCCATTCATGATGTGGTCGCCGGCAAACAGCATCTGCTCCTGCTCGAGAAAAAAGCAGAAATGGTTGCTGACGTGGCCCGGCGTGTGCACAGCCCGCAAGCTGAATTCCGGCGTGACCAGCATGTCGTCGTGGCGCAGTTCGCGGCTGGGGACAAAGGTGTCGTCCTGGAACATGTCGTCCGCCGGGGACGCGCCTATCACCTCGGCACCGGTTGCCTCGGCGATGGCCTGCCACGCCGGGGAATGATCGGGATGAGTGTGGGTGCAAACGATCCAGCGGATGTGATCGCCGGCAGTCTTGAGTATGGCATCGATATGGGCGGGAATGGCGGGGCCCGGGTCGAGCACTGCCACCTCATCGTTGCCCAGCAGGTAGGTGTTGGTGCCGGGCCCGGTCATCACCCCCGGGTTGGGCGCCACCAGCCGCCGCACGCGGCTGTTGAGGCGAAACGGCACACCGTGATCCAGCACCGTTTCAGGCCATGTGCTCGATGGCCACGTCGGGGTTGACGTCGGCCTCGTAGTCCACGCCCTCTACCTCAAAGCCGAACAGCTGCAGGAACTCGCGCTTGTAGCCCTCGAAATCCGACAACTGGCGCAGGGTGTCGGTATTGATCTGCTCCCACAATTCGCCCACCGCGGCCTGGACAGCCGGGTCGAGTTCCTTGCGGTCAGCCCGCAAGCGGCCCTCTTCATCCAGGTAGGGGGCGGCGCCATAGAGGGAATCGCGGAACAGGCCGTCCACCTGTTCGATGCAGCCCTCGTGAATTCCCTGCTCTTTCATTACCTTGAACAGCAGTGCCAGGTAAATCGGCATGGCCGGAATGGCGGCGCTGGCCTGGGTGACCACGGCCTTGAGCACCGACACCCGGGCGTCACCGCCTTTGGCCGCGAGGCGCTTGCGGATATCGATCACGCGCTTGTCCAGGTCTTTCTTGGCGGCGCCGATGGTGCCATGCCAGTAGATATCCCAGGTGAGCTTCTCGCCAATGTAGGTGTACGCGGTGGTTTTGGCGCCCTCCGCCAGCACGCCGGCCTGGTCAAGCGCATCTATCCACATCTGCCAGTCTTCACCGCCCATGACCGCCACGGTGTTGTCGATCTCCTCCTGGGTAGCCGCTTCCAGATGGAAATCCTGCACCTCTTCCTTATCCGTATTCACCCCCTTCTGGGTGGCCGGGCCACCGATCGGCTTGAGGGTGGAGTTGTGTACCACGCCGGTCACCGGGTGCTGGCGACGGGGCGCCGCCAGGCTGTACACCACCAGGTCCACCTGGCCCAGGTCTTCCTTGATGGTGGCGATGGTCTTTTGCTTGATCTCATCGCTGAAGGCATCGCCGTTGATGCTTTTGGCGTAGAGGCCGTCCGCCGCCGCGAACGTGTGAAACGCCGCGCTGTTGTACCAGCCGGCAGTGCCCGGCTTGGTCCCGCTCCCTTCCTTTTCGAAGAAAATACCCAGGGTAGCGGCACCGGCGCCGAAAGCGGCCGTGATACGCGAGGCCAGGCCATAACCGGTGGACGCACCGATCACCAGCACCCGCTTCGGGCCGTTGGCGATGGGGCCGCGGGATTTCACATAGTCAATCTGGCGTTTGACATTGGCCGCACAGCCAACCGGGTGAGTGGTAATGCAGAGAAATCCGCGAACGCGTGGCTTGATTATCATGGGCTCGTTATTCCTGGATGTGGTGAATGTTCGGTCCTCGCCCGAAAACATACAGCCTGGCAATATCGGCCTGGCCGCGACCGATCTCGGCCGGCAAGTCTAGCATACCGGCCCGACGCGGCGGCAACCCGGACCCGCCCGCCTTGTGTTCAACGCTCACTTACAGTTCAATACCAGCCCTGCAAGGGCACGATATTTTTTCGTACCGACATTCACCCCGACAGATGACACTGGACCGTGCTATTGGAATCCCTGCCTGAATCGCCGCTGCGCCTGGCCACACCCGCTGCCTGGACCGCGGCGGTGATGGCGGATTTCGACGCTTTCCTCCAGGACCATGCCGCGGCGGAAAAGAAAGCCTCGGGGATGGCCATCTCCATGCTGTCGCACTACCCCGACCGGGTGGAGTTGGTGGCTGCCATGGCGGAGCTGGCAGTGGAGGAACTCACTCACTACCGCGAGGTAGTGAAATGGATACACCGCCGGGGCCTGCTCACGGCGGCGGACCGCAAGGATCACTACGTGCTGGCACTGCGCGACGCCATCCGCAAGGGGCCCGAGCTGTACCTGCTGGATCGCCTGCTGACCGCCAGCATCATTGAGGCCCGCGGCGCCGAGCGCTTCGCCCTGGTCGCCGGGGCGCTGCCCGCCGGCGCGCTGAAAAAATTCTACCGGTCCATCGCCCGCTCGGAGCAGCGCCACTACGAACTGTTCCTGCAATTGGCCGGTGTGTACCTGGATGCGGCCATGATCGCCCGGCGCTGGGATGAACTGCTGGATATCGAGGCGGGTATCGTCGCCGCCCTGCCGATCCGGGCGGCGCTGCACTAGCGCGCCCGCGCCCCGCAGGCACAATCATTGTCAACCGAGCTCGCCCGCCAACGCTACCTGCGACGCCATATGGAGTCGGGCCTGCCAGCCAGCCCACCCGGCAAGGCCTGGCGCAACGTGCTGGTGGTTCCCGCCTATCGCGAAGCCGCCCGGTGGCTGGAACGCCTTCAGGCCCTGCCGCAGAACGCCGGCAATACGCTGGTCATCCTGGTACTGAACCGCCCCGATTCCGACCCTGATGACAACGCCAATCGGGCGCTGCGCCAGGCCATTGGAGGCCTGGCCGGCAGTGGCCCCGGGCTGAAAGTGCTCAACCCGGGCGCCGAGCTGTACCTGCACGACATCGACCTGGTCTCGGGGCCGATCCCGAAGGCGCAGGGTGTCGGCCTGGCGCGCAAAATCGGCTGCGATATCGCGTTCAAGTGGCAGTGCGAAGGCGCCATCGACAGCCACTGGATCTGCAGTACCGACGCCGATGCGCGCCTGCCGCCCGATTATTTCCTGCGCCTGGGCCGTGCACCTGCGCGCGCCGCCGCCGCGGTTTACCCCTTCTGGCACACACCGGCGACTGACCCCGCCTGCAACCTGGCCACCGCGCTTTATGAACTGCGCCTGCACCACTATGTGCTGGGGCTGGAGTACGCGGATTCTCCCTACGCCTGCCACACGCTCGGCAGCTGCCTCGCGGTGACCTTCGATGCCTATGCCCAGGTGCGCGGCATGCCACGGCGCGCCGGCGCCGAGGATTTCTACCTGCTGAACAAGCTGGCCAAGGTCGCTCCCGTGACGCGCCTGGCGGGGGAGTGTATCGCGCTGGCATCACGCGAGTCCGCGCGCGTCCCCTTCGGCACCGGCCCCGCCGTTGCGAAAATCAGCGCCGCCCACCATCCGCATGAATTGCCCCTGTTTGATAACCCGGCCTGCTTTGCGGCTTTGCGCAGCCTGCTCTGCGCTCTCCCCGCGCTGCATCGGACAGCCGTGCCAGACCTGACGGGGGCATTGCTGGAAACCGGCCTGGAGCCGGCGCTGGCTCACACGGCCAGCGCGGTCCTGGACCGCATGGGGATAACGCAGGCGCTGGCGCACTGCCGACGCCAGGGCAAAACGCCGGCGCAGTTCGAGCGCCACTTTCACCAGTGGTTCGATGCTTTCCGCTCACTCAAATTCAGCCACGGCCTGCGCGACGCGGGCTGGCCGCTGCGCTCGTTCGCCCAGCTGGCGGCGGCACCGCCGGCGTTCTGGCCCGCGGCGACCGCTGACCCGGATCAACTGCGCAGCGCAATCGCCCGGCGCTGGGGGTGGACGCCTACGGGGGTGAGCGACTGGCTGTGATCCGGCGCTGCTCATCCAGCCGGTAGAGGTAATCGACTGCACCTGGCAGCGTTGCCAGGCAGTGCTCGGTCAGCCGCTGGTAGTGCTGAATAAAACGTGCAACCTGATCCGCGTCCATCACGCCCGCCGCCCGCCCAGGCGTGCTTCGGGCCAGCTTGCGCTCCTGCTCGAGACGCCAGCGAAAAACGCTACCGAACGCGGGCGCCTGCAGCATGACCCAGGCGTCCACGCGCTCGTACAGGGGCGGGAAATCGGTTGCCAGGACATCATTGACATACGCGCGCCAGGTGGCGTGCGGGTCTTCGTGACGCTCCAGTTCATTGACCGGCGGGTCCAGCTGCGCCGGAGACTGGGGCCGGGCGCCCAGGCACCACCCCTCCAGCAGCACAAGATCGAGCGCGCCTGTGACCGTGTCCCATTCAGCACGCGGCCGGCGGTCATCCTTCGCCTTGTCGAATCGCGGCACGGCCACAGTGCCCGGCCGCGACCGCGACAACAGCGCAGCCAGCGTGTCATCGAGCAGCCCCATGTCGTGAGTGCCGGGCACGCCGCGAGTTGCCAGCAGCGGGTGCACTGCGACGGCCAGTTCCGCGCGCCGGGCACGCGTCAGGTAAAAGTCGTCCAGCGACAGCGCCAGCACCCGCAGCCCGTGCTGCGCCAGCAAGTGCCCGGCAAGATAGGCACAAAGAGTGCTTTTGCCCGACCCCTGACAACCGTTGACGGCGATCAGCAGGGGCTTATCTGCCTGTGTGCAGAGCGCAGCGAGGGAAGTAGCCAGTGGATCAAACCAGCTTTGCGCCTCGCGCAGATAGGCCGCAGCCAGGCCCTGCTGTCGCAGGAACGCCTGTTGCCAGCCGGGTATCCCGCCAACAGACTGCTGATCATTCACATCGGGGCCTCCCGCATTGGTTCACTTTTGAAGATGCTGTGCTAGAGTGGCCGGCACACGATAAATCCGATCGTAGCCAGGAGGAAATCCCATAATGAAAAGAAAGTTGATCAGGGCCGCGGCGACGCTGGCGATGGCATTACCACTGCAACTGGTACACGCCGCCGACAAACCCAATATCCTCGTCATCTGGGGGGACGACATCGGTCAATTCAACATCAGCGCCTACAATATGGGCATGATGGGGTATAAGACACCTAACATCGATCGCATCGCGGCCCAGGGCGCGGTGTTCACCGACTGGTACGGTCAGCAAAGCTGCACTGCCGGGCGCGCCGCGTTTATTACCGGTCAGTCTCCCATGCGCACCGGGCTTACCAAGGTTGGCCTGCCGGGCGCCCCGGAAGGCCTTAAAAAAGAAGACCCGACCATCGCCGAGTTGCTCAAGGCCGAGGGCTACGCCACCGGCCAGTTTGGCAAGAACCACCTCGGTGACCGCGACGATATGCTGCCGACCAACCACGGCTTCGACGAATTCCTGGGCAACCTCTACCACCTGAATGCGGAGGAAGAGCCTGAGCATCCGGACTACTTCAAGAACCCGGAGCTGAAAAAACAGTTCGGTCCGCGCGGCGTGATCCACAGCTACGCCGACGGCAAAATCGAGGATACCGGTCCGCTCACCCGCAAGCGCATGGAAACCATTGACGAGGACGTGACCGCAGCGGCTATCAAGTTCATGGAGAAGGCCGTCAAGGCCGACAAGCCGTTCTTCGTCTGGTGGAACAGCACCCGCATGCATATCTGGACCCACCTGAAGCCCGCCTCACAGGGCGTAACCGGGCTGGGGGTCTACGCCGACGGCATGGTTGAGCACGACGGCATGGTCGGCCAGTTACTCGATACCCTGGACAAGCTCGGGGTAGCCGATAACACCATCGTGATGTACTCCACCGACAACGGCGCGGAAGTGTTCAGCTGGCCCGATGGCGGCACCACCATGTTCCGGGGCGAGAAAGCCACGCAATGGGAAGGCGGGTTCCGCGTTCCCACGGCCATCCGGTGGCCCGGGGTCATCAAGCCCGGAACAGTGATCAATGACATCGGCGCCCACGAAGACATGATGACCACCTTCCTGGCCGCGGCGGGTGAGCCCAATGTCAAGGAGGAGTTGCTCAGGGGCAAACAGGTGGGCGGGACCAAGTTCAAGGTTCACCTGGATGGCTACAACCTGATGCCGGCGCTGAAGGGCGAAGCCAAGTGGCCACGTCGGGAGTTCATCTACTGGACCGACGATGGCAGCGTTGCCGCCCTGCGCTACGACAACTGGAAGATCACCTTCCTGAAGCAGAACGCCGAGGGTCTGGACGTCTGGAGGTCACCGTTCGAGGAGTTGCGAGCGCCACTGCTGGCCAACCTGCGCATGGATCCCTTTGAACGCGCCGAGTACGAGACCATCGGCTACGGCAAGTGGTATGTTGACCACATGTTTGTGTTCGGTCCCGGCGCTGCTTATGTCGGCCAATGGCTGCAGAGCTTCCGCGAGTTTCCACCGCGCCAGAAACCCGGCAGCTTCAATCTCGATAAGGTAATGGAGTCGATCACCAGCGCCGGAACCAACAAGTAAGGCAGGTTTAACCAGGTACGAACGACTAACGGCCCCACTCCTCTTCCCGCCCCGGCGGGGAGAGGAGCGGGGCCGCTTTTGTTGGGGCGAGAAAACGTTCGGAGAATTACATCAGCAGCTGGCGAATATCCCCAAGCAGTGCCACCAGCCGGCTCAGGAAGCGCCCGCCGTCCCCGCCGTTAATCACCCGGTGATCATAGGACAAAGCCAGCGGCAGCAGAGTGCGCGGCGCGAATCCCTGGCCGTCCCACACCGGCTTGATCGCCGCCCTGGAAACCCCGAGGATACCGACCTCGGGGGCATTGACGATGGGGGTAAAACCGTTCCCGCCAATATTGCCGAGGCTGGAAATGGTAAAACAGCCCCCCTGCATCTCACCCGGGCTGAGCTTTCGGTCCCGCGCCTTCGCCGCCAGCACAAGCACCTCCTCCGCCAGTTCCCAGATCGTTTTTTTGTCGACGTCCCGGAGCACCGGCACCACCAGCCCGGCAGGGGTATCCACTGCCATGCCAATGTGGATGTAATCCTTGAAGACCAGCTGTTCGCCCTGCGCGGCCAGCGAACTGCGGAACTTGGGATTATCCCGCAGTGCCACCGCGCAGGCCTTCAGGATAAAGGGCATGGGGGTAAGCCGGGTACCGCGCTGTTCAGCCTCGGACTTGAGCCCGGCCCGAAATTCCTCCAGCGCAGAGATGTCTGCCTCGTCAAACTGGGTGACATGAGGCACATTGAGCCAGCTGCGCTGCATATTCGCTGCGGTCAACTTGTCGAGCTTGCTGCGCTCGGTGACCTCCACCGGGCCAAAACGGGCAAAATCCACGTCCGGGATCGACGGGATCCCGGCGCCGGCGGACGCGGCGGGCTTGCCGCTCAGCGCGCTCTTCACAAACTGCTGCAGGTCCTCCTTCAACACCCGGCCGCGGGGGCCGGAGCCGGACACCTGCTGCAGTGCCACCCCGAACTCCCGGGCGAGCTTGCGCACCGCGGGGCCGGCATATACCCCGCCGCTGCCCCCACCCGATGCCGTCGGGGGAGCCGCCTGCGGTGTGGCGGCCGCCGGCGTCTCGACAGCTGGCCCGGACTCAGGCGGCGCGGGCTCGGCGGCAGTCGCGGACACTGATTCCGCGGCGCCGGCTTCAGCGACGCCGGTATCGGCCTCTGCCGGCGCTTCTTCAGCCGCTGCGGATTGCCCGGGCTCCCCGGCGACCTCGATGACCACGACCGGCGCGCCCTCCGCCAGCTGCTGGCCCTCGGCCACCAGCAGTTCGACCACGGTACCGGCCACAGTCGTGGGTATCTCCATCGAGGCCTTGTCGGATTCCAGCACAATCAGGCCCTGGTCCACCGCCACCTCGTCGCCCACGGCCACCAGCACCTCAATCACCTCGGCCGCCTCGGCACCGCCAATATCCGGCACGGTTACTTGTTGTTTTGCCATGTTCTTATCCTCGCCTTCAGGCTGTCAGCGGGTCTGTTTTGTCGGCTGAAATAGCCAGGTCGCGCATCGCCTGTGCAACCCGGGCCGGCTTGATCTGGCCTTCGTCCGCCAGCGCCTTGAGCGCGGCCAGCACAATGTATTCGCGGCTCACCTCAAAAAATGTACGCAATTTACCGCGGGTGTCCGAGCGGCCGAAACCGTCAGTTCCCAGCACCACATAACGGCCCGGCACAAACTCCCGCAGCTGATCCGAATAGGCTTTTATGTAATCGGTGGCGACCACGACCGGGCCGTCGCTTCCCTGCAACTGGCGGGTCAGGTAAGCCACCCTCGGCTCCTCCTCCGGGTGCAACATATTCCAGCGCGCGACCGCCTTGCCCTCGCGCTGCAGCTGGTTGACGCTGGTCAGGCTCCAGACATCCGCCGTCACCTGGTAGTCCTTTTCCAGCATGGCGGCCGCGGCCTCGACCTCCCGCAGGATGGTGCCCGCCCCCATCAGCCGCACCCGCGGGCCCGGGCCTTCGGCGGCGCGGCGCAGCGGGTACATGCCCTGCACGATGCCGTCCTCGACGCCCTCGGGCATGTCGGGCTGCGTGTAGTTTTCGTTCATGGTGGTGATGTAGTAGAACCGGTTCTCGCCCTCCTGGTACATCCGCCGCAGGCCGTCCTGGATGATGACCGCCAGTTCGTAGGCATAGGCCGGGTCGTAACTGACGCAATTGGGAATGGTGCTGGCCAACAGATGGCTGTGGCCGTCCTGGTGCTGCAGCCCCTCGCCGTTGAGCGTGGTGCGCCCCGCCGTCGCGCCGATCAAAAAGCCGCGGGCCTGGCTGTCGCCGGCCGCCCAGGCCAGATCGCCGATGCGCTGGAACCCGAACATGGAGTAAAAGATATAGAACGGCACCATCGGGTAAGCGCTGGTGCTGTAGGAGGTGGCCGCCGCCAGCCAGGCCGAGAAGGCGCCGGCCTCGTTGATGCCCTCCTCCAGTATCTGGCCCTTCTTGTCCTCCTTGTAGAACATGATCTGACCGGAATCGTGCGGGGTATACCGCTGCCCCACCGAGGAGTAAATGCCGAGTTGGCGGAACATACCCTCCATGCCGAAGGTGCGCGCCTCGTCCGGCACGATGGGCACCACACGCTCGCCAATGCCCTTGTCCTTGACCAGGGTGGAGAGCATGCGCACAAAGGCCATGGTAGTGGATATCTCGCGCTTGCCACTGCTCTTGAGCTGGCTGGCGAAGGCCGACAGCGGCGGCGTGGCGAGCAGTTCCATCTGTTTGCGCCGGGCCGGAATCGGGCCGCCGAGGCTCTCGCGGCGCTCGCGCATATAGCGCAGTTCCGGGCTGTCCTGGGCCGGCCGATAGTACGGCACCCCTTTCAGCTCGGCATCAGAGATGGGAATCGCGAAACGGTCGCGGAAAGCCTTGAGGCTTTCCATGTCGAGTTTTTTCAGGGAGTGGGTTTCGTTGTTGGCCTCCCCCGCCTCACCGGTGCCGTAACCCTTTACGGTCATGGCCAGGATCACGGTGGGGCGCTCCTGCTCCTCGGACGCGGCGGCATAGGCCGCGTAGATCTTGTAGGGATCGTGGCCGCCGCGATTGAGGTACATGATGTCCTCGTCTGACAGCTCCGCCACCAGGTCCAGCAGTTCCGGGTACTTACCGAAAAAATGCTCCCGGGTGTACGCGCCGCCGTTGTACTTGTAGTTCTGCAATTCGCCGTCGCAGACCTCGTCCATGCGCTTTTGCAGCAGGCCGGTCTTGTCGCGCTCCAGCAGGGGGTCCCACTTGCGCCCCCAGATCACCTTGATCACGTGCCAGCCGGCGCCGCGAAAGACCCCTTCGAGCTCCTGGATAATCTTGCCGTTGCCGCGCACCGGCCCGTCCAGGCGCTGCAGGTTACAGTTGACGACAAAATGCAGGTTGCCCAGCTTCTCCCGGCCTGCCAGCGAGATGGCGCCGAGGGATTCGGGTTCATCGCACTCACCGTCGCCCATGAAACACCAGACATTGCGGTCGCCGTGATCGACCAGGCCACGGCTCTGCTGGTACTTCATGACGTGGGCCTGGTAGATCGCCTGGATGGGGCCCAGGCCCATGGAGACCGTCGGGAACTGCCAGTAGTCGGGCATCAGCCAGGGGTGGGGATAGGACGACAGGCCGCCCCCGTCCACCTCCCGGCGAAACTTGTCCAGTTGCGCCTCCTCCAGCCGGCCCTCCAGGAAAGAGCGGGCGTACATGCCCGGCGCGCTGTGGCCCTGGTAGAACACCAGGTCGCCGGGATGGCCGTCGGCAGTGCCGCGGAAAAAATGGTTGAACCCCACGTCGTACAGGGTCGCACTGGAGGAGAAGCTGGAAATATGGCCGCCGAGCCCCTCATCGTTGTCGTTGGCACGCATCACCATGGCCAGGGCGTTCCAGCGTACCAGGGAGCGAATGCGGCGTTCCATAAAGAGGTCCCCCGGCATCATCTTTTCTTCCTGGGGCGCGATGGTGTTGGAAAAGGGGGTGGTGATGGCGGGCGGTAGCCGCAACCGCCGCTCCTTGGCGTGCTTGGTCAGCTCCTGCAGCAGGAAGGAGGCCCGCTCAGGGCTGCTGTGCCTGGCCACTTCGTCCAGCGCCTCCAGCCACTCCCGGGTTTCCAGGGGATCAATATCGTCATTCATGCCAACGGCCTCTCCATAAGTAGCGCCTGGGAGCGGTCACCGGTCATCATAGTAAGTTTCAAAATAGAATTATGATTATGGGTTCCCGCACGAAAATCGCCCGTTTTGCACCGGGATCAACATCAAATCACGCTGCGCAATCTATACAGGCTCTCTGGACTGTACAGCAATTCGCCAGGCAATGGAATATTGGTTCTATTTTAGAACTTTATTTTGATAGATCGCGCCTTCTCAGTCTATGAGGTAGCTTGGGTGGTCGGCCTTGATCGCGGCCGCTGAGTCGTAGCGTCGAAAATGCCCCTTGGGCAGGCGCTTCCAGCGACCGGGGGCAACCACCTGCAGGGAGTGGGGCCGGACGATGAATACCTGCTGGTAATAGGCTTTCCAGGACTCGAGGCTGAACGCCTCCACGGCCTGCGCCAGTTGCTGGCGAGCATCGAAGTCGAATTGCTTATTGGCTATCGATTGCCAGTAGAAATCCGCCCGCTCCCACAGGTTCTTGTCGGGCCGCAGGATATCGCTCACCAGTGCCGCCTTGTGGCGTGCAAACTGCTCCTCGTCGAGCGCCGCCGGCACCGACTGCATGAACTGGCGCATGGCGCCAGATACCTTGTTCGCATCTGCCACCGGCGACTGTATCAACAGGACCAGGCCGGGCACTTCCAGCTGCGGCCAGTCAAACGCGCTGACCACATAGCCCAGTTGCTGGTCGGTCCGCAGCTGCTGGAAAAAGCCGGACTTTATGATCTGCGCCGTAAGTGCCGTGGCCGCCCGGTCCTTCCACTCGGCGGCGGCACCCTGCAGGTACCAGGTGACAACCGAGTCGTCGTGCGGCACCTCCACCTCGTACAGCACCGACTCCCCGGCGGCGAGTTTCAGCACACGCAAATCGGGCAGCGCCGGCGCCGGCGTGGCGGGCAGAACGCCGGCCAGCATGGCGGACACCTGGTTGACGAAATCCGGCCGGTAATTGCCGTAAACCAGCACCTCGGCGGAAGCGCTGGCCCAGAACCGCTGCGCGTATGCCTCGACAGCGGCCATATCCAGCTGTTCCAGCGCGGCGATCAGTGCCTGCTCTCCCCACTCCCCGTACAACAGCGTCTCGCGCAGGTCATCCATGACCTGGTTGGAGGGACGACCCGCCACGCTGTTGCGCAGGGCGCGGATCATGTCCTTGCGGATATTGTCAAACCGCTGCGGATCGAACGCGGGCCTCGCCACCACACCCAGCAGATCCTCGAGCAGCAAGGCCTGCTTGTCGTTGTAGCCGGTGATGCGCAGGCTGATGCCCTGGGCATGTTTGTAGAAATCAAAATTCAGGCCCGCCAGCAGCGCCGGGTAGGCGTATTCATTGACATTGTCTTTCAGCACCGCGGTATAAAGCACAGCAGCGGCCGTTTGCTGGACGGTCTGGCCCACCTCGGGCGAGCGGAAATTGATGAATGTGGCCCCGTTGGGTACCCGAAACTGGTCATCCTGCATGAACCAGATCTTCTGCCTGTCCTGCTGCATGGCCACGGTCGGCAGTGCCGGGTGGTCTGCGGCCAGCGGCACCAGGGATACATCCTGGGCGATAAACGCATTCGGCTGCGGCAGGTGAAACGGCTCGGAATCAACCGGAGTTTTCCAGGCCGCGAGTTGTTCGGTGGAGAGCGTCTGCCGCGCGTAGGGCACCTGGTAATAGGGCGTCACCTCGTCGGTTTCCACACTCATGTCGGTGAGCGTAATGACGGCATTGCTCGCCGTGATCTGCTGCAGCAGGCCATTGATCATGACCTGGTCGTAGCGGTCCATGATATAGGGGCCGCGCAACACGTCCCGCGGGGTGTAATCGTGCATACCGGCAGCGGTAGAACTGACGTAACCGATCGGGTCGCCCGCCGGCTTGAAGCGAAAACCGAGATCGGCCAGCCTGGCCTGCTCATCGTAGAGCCACTGCTGCGCCCCCTGCTGCCGCAACATGTCCATATAGGCGAAAAAGAGCTGCATTACGCGCTGGTAATTCGCCACACCCTTCTCGGTCAGTGAAATACCGACGCTGAACAGCTCTCCCCCCGGCCAGCCCAGGCCGGACCCCGCGTAAAGGCCCTCGGCCAGGCCCTCGGACTTGAGCTGGGAAAGCAGGCTGCCCTCCCCCTCGTGCCCGACCAGGTTGCCCAGGTAGGACACCGGCTTGACCTCGTAGGCCCTGCGGTAATCCGGGATAGGGAACGACAGGTCCAGTTGGCGCAGGGTGGCCTGGGGCTTGACCTTGACCAGCATGGGCAGGGTGCCGGGCGCGAACAGGGGTGCCGAATAGTCCTCGCGCTCGAATTGTGTGTTCGGTACCGCACTGAACAGGGGTACCACCAGCGCTTCCAACTCATCGAGCGGCTCGGCGCCAAGCACTACCAGCCGCATGATATTGGCCGAGTAATGTGCCTTGTAGAAGCGGATGAGTTCATCCCGGACAGCGGCATCGGGGCGGTCTCCCAGCGTTTCCAGCGAGCCGACCGAAAACTGGCTGTAAGGGTGCGCGGGGTTCATCACCGCCTGCAGCACATCGAGGCCGCGGCGCGGATCACTCTTGAGACCCATCTGGAATTCAGCCTCCACTGCATTCTTTTCACGGTCCACATAGGCCGCGTCAAACCGCGGGGCGATGAAAAACTGGGCGAAACGGTCAAGCGCCTCCGGCAGATAGGGGGCATTCACGTCGAAAAAATAATTGGTGTTTTCAAAGCTGGTGTAGGCGTTGCGGGTGCCGCCATGCTCGGTGATGTACTCCTCGTACTCCGCCGGGTCGGGGTATTTGTCAGTGCCCAGAAACAGCATGTGCTCCAGAAAGTGCGCGAGGCCACCGCGGCCCTGGGGATTGTCACCGCTGCCCACGCCGATATCCAGCGACGCCGCCGCCTTGACCGTCTTCGGGTCGGAGATCAGCAGTACCTCCATCTCGTTGGGCAGCGTCAACAGCCGGTACTGGTAGTCATCGTTGGCGCTCTTTACCGGCTCCTGGCCGGCGTCGTGCAGCGTGGCGCAAGCGGTTAATACGAAGGCAAGGAACAGGCCTAGCAGGGGATTCAGTCCCTGCCGCATGAATATGGGGGGCATTGATTACTCCATCAGGGATAGCGTTTTTTCTGGTACCTTCTCAGGCTCCGCGGTTGGCCAGGCATTGATAATCGCCTTGATCATGGTTGCCAGCGGGATGGCGAAAAACACCCCCCACAAACCCCAGATGCCTCCGAAAAAAAGCACCGCCAGAATAATGGCAACAGGATGCAGGTTTACTGCCTCCGAAAACAACAGCGGCACCAATACATTGCCATCCAGTACCTGGATCGTAAGGTAGACCGCACAAAGCGTATAAAATTCACCGGTCAGTCCCCACTGGAAAAATCCGACCATCACCACGGGCAGCGTCACCAGGGCCGCACCTATATAGGGGATGATGACTGACAGCCCCACTGCCAGCGCCAGCAGCGCGGCATAGTTAAGGCCCATCCAGGCAAAGGCGACGTAGCTCGCGGCGCCGACGATGATAATCTCGAGCACCTTGCCCCGGGCGTAGTTGGCGAACTGCAAATTCATTTCGCCCCAGATGCGCCGTAACAGCGGACGCTCCCTGGGCAGGAAGCTGCCGGCCCAGTCGAGCAGTTGCTGCCGGTCTTTAAGAAAGAAAAATACCAGCATGGGAATCAGGATCATGTACACCAGGACTGTGAGAATGCCCGGGATGGAGGCGACAGAGCGGGTCAGTACCGTCTGGCCGAGCTCACCAATTTCGGCCTTTGCCAGGGCAGTGAGTTCATTGAGCTGGGCCGCGGTGACAAGTTCGGGATAACGGGCCGGCAGGACACTCACCAGCTGGCGGCCCTGTTCCAGCATACGTGGCATTTCCGCCGCCAGGCTCGCCAACTGGCGCCATACCAGTGGCAACAAGCCCAGGGTGACTGCGAAGAATGCCCCGACAAAGACCAGGTAGGCCACCGAAACGCCCAGCCACTGCGGCAGACCGTAGCGTTGCAGGCGGGCGGAAATCCCCTGCATCAGGAAGGCCAGCACCAGGGCGGCGACCACCGGCGTGAGGATATCGCCGATCGTCATCAAAAGGGCGATACCGATGGTCAGCAGAACCAGCAGGAGTACCGATTCCTCCTCGAACAGGTAACGTCTGTACCACTTGTGAAAGATGTCCAGCATGGCGCCTTCCCCTCGGGGGATCGTCAGATTTTCTGTAAAAGGTGCCGGTAGACGCCGTCGACTTCGTCACTGGCAAGCAAAATATGGCCGGACTGTTCGGCGAACACCCTGAAATCCCGCACCGACCCCTGGTCGGTTGACAGCACCTGCAGCCGCTGGCCCGGCGCCATGGCATTCAGTGCCCGCTTGGCCTGCAGCAACGGCATCGGGCAAACCAGGCCCCGGGTATCCAGCTCAACCAGGTGGGGTTTGGTCATAATGTCGCGGCTCGGGCAAACGGCGGCACAGTATAGCCATACCCGGACGGAGATTGAACTTTCGCAAGGACAATTACTCCAAAAACACAATGCAAACCGTTTGCCTCCCCGCTGGCTGCCTGACGTACAATAGCCACCGTCTGATTCAGCGTTAATATGGTGATGTCCTTCCGTGTGTGATTCCTGGGGAAGAAACGCTCCGGCAAGCAAACCGGTGCTGGCCGTGCTGCTGTCCATGTTATTGGCCATCAGCGGGCCGCTGCGGGCCGAGGAACTCAAATTACCCAATCTCGGCGAGTCGTCCACCAGCATGTTTTCCGCGGAATTCGAATATCAGCTGGGACGAACCTGGTTGCGTATTTTCCGCAGCCAGGTGCCCACCGTGGACGACCCGCTGCTGCATGACTACCTTGAACATCTCATCTACCTGCTGGTTTCCCACAGCAAACTGGAAGACCGCCGGGTAGAAATAGTTATCGTCGACAGTCCTGAAATCAACGCATTTGCCGTGCCGGGCGGCGTCATCGGCATCAACAACGGCCTGCTGCTGTACGCCCAGACCGAGGATGAACTGGTCACCGTATTGAGCCACGAAATCGCCCACCTGAGCCAACGACACTTTTCCCGCGGCGTGGAATTCCAGCAAAAGAACCAGCCGCTGACACTGGCGGCGATGCTCGCCAGCTTCGTGCTGCTGGCCACCGCCGGCGCCGACGCCGGCATGGCCGCCCTGTCCGCAACCCAGGCAGCCGCCCAGAGTTCCGCCCTGCGCTACAGCCGCACCAATGAACAGGAGGCGGACCGGGTGGGCATGCAAACCCTGGTCGACGCGGGTTTCGACCCGCACGCCGCACCGACCATGTTCGAGCGCATGATGCAGGCCTCACGCTATTCAAGTACTGACAGGATTCCCGAGTTCCTGCGCACCCACCCGCTGTCTGAGAGCCGTATCGCCGATACCCGCAACCGCGCGCGGCAGTACCCCGAACAGGAGCCCACCGTCTCCCTGGACTACCAGCTGATGCGGGCCCGGGTCGCCAATGAGCTGGCGACCTCACCAGAGGAGGCAGTGCAGAAATTCCGCAGCGAACTGGCGGGCACGCCCCGCTCGGCCGAAGCCGCGACCTATGGCCTGGTGCTGGCGCTGACCGCGGCGGGGAAAACCGACCAGGCGGGCCTCGAACTGGACGGGATCTGGTCGAACAGCCCCGATCGCATCGAATACGTCATCGCCGACGCCGAGATCGACATGGCGCGGGACCAGCCGGACAAGGCCGTGACGAAACTGGCTGCGCGATTAAAGCTCAACCCCGGCAACCACGCCCTCACCATGACCTACGCCAACGCGCTGATGATGGACGGGAAACCGCATATCGCCGAGGAGGTGCTGGTGGCGCAGAGCAAGCTCAACCCCAACGATCCCGGGCTGTGGTACCTGTTGGCGGAAGTACAGGGCCTGGCGGGTAATATCGTCGCCCTGCACCAGTCGCGGGCCGAGTATTTTATCCTGAACGGCAACCTCGACCAGGCGGAGAAACAACTGAACTACGCCCTCAAACTGACCCGCGGCGACTACCTTACCAGCGCAAAGATCAACCAGCGCCTGGCGGATATCGCCGTCATGCGGGCGCAGATGGATGGCTGACCCCGCCCGGGGGGATGTCAGGCGTTGCCCTTGACCGCCACCTGCAGGTTGGCGGCAAAATCCAGCATCCTGCGCAGGGGTTTCATGGCCTGCGCGCCCACCGCCGGATCCACGAATATCTCGTTGTCGTCCCGGTCAAACACGCTCGCCAGGGCTTCCAGGTCGTTCATCGCCATCCAGGGGCAGTTGGCGCAGCTGCGGCAGGCAGCGCCATTGCCGGCGGTCGGGGCAATGATGAATTCCTTGTCCGGGGCCTGCTGCTGCAATTTGTAAAAAATGCCCTGGTCGGTGGCGACGATAAACCGGCGGTTGTCCATCTCAACCGCGGCGCGAATGATCTGCGTGGTCGAACCCACCCGGTCGGCGAGCTCGAGCACGGCCGCGGGTGATTCAGGGTGCACCAGCACCGCCGCGTCGGGATAGACCTTCTTCAGGTCTGCTATGCCGCGGGCCTTGAACTCCTCATGCACAATACACGCGCCGTCCCACATCAGGATATCCGCCCCGGTTTGCCGGCGCACGTAATCGCCCAGGTGACGATCCGGTGCCCAGATGATTTTCTGGCCAAGGTCTGCCAGGTGTTCGGCGACCGGCAGCGCAATGCTCGATGTCACCACCCAGTCGGCCCGGGCTTTCACCGCTGCCGAGGTATTGGCATAGACCACCACCTGGCGCTCGGGATGTTCATCGCAGAAGGCGGAAAATTCCTCGACCGGGCAGCCCAGGTCCAGCGAACAGGTCGCCTCGAGGGTCGGCATCAGCACCCGCTTGCCCGGCGTCAGGATCTTGGCTGTTTCGCCCATGAATTTTACCCCCGCCACAACCAGGGTCCGGGCCGGGTGATCGTGCCCGAAGCGGGCCATTTCCAACGAGTCGGAAATGCAGCCACCGGTCTCCTCGGCCAGCGCCTGAATCGCCGGCGCTGTGTAGTAGTGGGCCACTATGACGGCATTTTCCCGCACCAGTCTGGCCTTGATCCGCTCCCGCAACTCGCGCTCGCGGGCCGGGTTTAACTGCTTTTGCTCTTCATGGTCCAGATGGTACTGCACCTGCTGGCGAATGATTTCCAGTTTGTCGGAGGCTAGGCTCATCAGTATCTGTAACGACGGGGAAAATGGGACGGAAAGTCTACCACAGAACCCTGAGCGGGTAATTCCGCGGGGCAGCTGCGCCACATTGCCCGGGCGGCGGCGACGTGCCCCGCAATGCCGGAACCGCCCGCATGGTAATTTTTTATAAACATTTACTAGAATTTCTCTCAATTATTCCGTATAACTCCATGTTATATAAAGAATAAAGTGCCACCAAAAACTCGGAGCGGGAAATGGACCCCACCGGGCAGACTGGTAGCGCTCTCGGGGTGGCCAGCCAGGGCAATTGAGTGGATCAGCACACAATACTAATAATTTCGGAGCACAAGACAGACCACCTGATCCTGTCCGCCTGCCTGGAACGCGCCGCGCCCACGCGTTTCAAGCTGGCTTCCGCCAGCATGATGCAACGGCCGCTCGATGCGCTGCTGGACCCGGCCATCGACGCCGTGATCATGGCCAGCGGCCCGGAAACCGAGTACCTGCTGCGGCTCGCCCAGAAAAACAATGCCACCGCCCCCATCATCCTGCTGCTGGATGAGATCTCCGAGAAAATCAGCACCCAGCTGCGCGAGTACGGTGCCCAGGACTATCTCGTGCGCGGGCAGTTACAGGATCAGCTGGTTCACCGCATACTCGACTACAGCATCCAGTTGAAGGAGGCTCGGGACCAGATCCTGCAACTGTCCAACCGGGATGCGCTCACCGGTGCACTTAACCGCGCGGGCTTTCGCGCCCACCTGGAGCGGGCCATGGACCGCTCCGAACGCTACGGTTTTAAATCCGCCCTGCTCTATATCAACGTCGATCAGTTCGCCAACGTGAATGACAACTACGGCGAGGCCGATGGCGACCTGATGATAAAGACCATCTCGCGGCGGCTGATCAACAAGATGCGCAGCACCGACAGCATCGCCCGCCTGGGGGGCGACGAATTTGCCCTGGTGCTCGAAGACGTCAGCTCCAGCGCTGACGTGGAGACAATCGCGGAAAAAATGCTGGTCTCGATATCCGCGCCCATGCTGCTCAGCGATCAGCAGGTCTCGGTCGAGGCCAGTATCGGCGCCGCGATCTTTCCGGATGACGGCCGCGAGTTTTCCGATCTGGTCGACAATGCCCGCAGCGCCATGCAACAGGCCAAGAGTGTGAACGGGGGCAAGTTCCTGCGCTACTCAGAACAGCTGCTGTTCGACGTCGCCGGTGGCAACTCGCTGGCAGCAGAACTGCGAACCGCCGTGCGCAAGAACCAGTTTGAACTGCACTACCAGCCCCGGATCGACCTGAACGATGGCCAGCTGGTGGGCCTGGAGGCGCTGCTGCGCTGGAATCATCCCGAGCGGGGACTGCTGTGCCCGGGCGAGTTTCTGTCCGCCTGCGAGGATATGGGCCTGATGAAGACCATCGGCTACCAGGTCATTCAACACGCCTGCTCCGCCCTGATCTGGCTGGCTGAACAGGGTATGAGACATGTCGATGTCGCGGTCAATATCTCGTTCTCGCAGATACAGGACAACCGTTTCCTCGAAATCGTCAAGGACATCGTCACCCGCAGCGGTGCTGACGCCTCCAGGCTGGAGTTCGAATTGACCGAGTCCACCATCCTGAAGAGCCCCGGGGCGATCAAGGAGCGTATGGAGGAGCTGCGCACGCTTGGCATCTCCTTCTCGCTGGACGACTTCGGCACCGGCTTTTCCCAGCTCTCCCACCTGACAGAACTACCCATATCGGCCCTGAAGATCGACGCGTGTTTTGTGCGCGACCTGCCGCGCAACGCCCACCAGGAAGCGGTATGCACGATGATCATTGAAATGGCTCACCGCCTCGGCATGCTGGTGGTGGCAGAAGGCGCAGAAACCCACGAACAGATCGAGTTCCTGCGCGGCAATAACTGCCAGCAGGTACAGGGCTTCTACTACAGCCCCGCCATTCCCCTGCAGCAGCTGCCCCGCTTCGTCCAGGAACAGCGATTCAAGCGCAGGGAGCGGCTCTTTTCCTGAGGCTGCTCAGCTGCCGGAAGTGAATCAGTAGACTACCCGGTTACGGCCCGCCTTCTTGGCCCGATACAGCATTTTGTCGGCGTTCATAACCACCTCATCGGGCCGGGGAAAGTCTTCGCTGCGCTCGGCAAGCCCGGCACTTATGGTAACGGCTACCTGGGAACTGCCCAGCCTGGTCGCGCCGCGACGGCGCGCGCCATCGCGGGAGCGCACGGGCCGCCGGTCCCGATCGCGAATGGACATGCGGTAGTCGGAGATTTGCGTCCGGACCGCTTCCAGCGCCGCCGCGGCCTCCTCAACCGACTTGCGCGGGAATACCACGCAGAATTCCTCCCCACCGTATCGGTACGCGGTGCCGCCACTGCCCACCCGGTTAATCCGGGCCGACACCATACGCAGCACTTCATCACCGATATCGTGGCCGTGTTTGTCGTTAAACTGTTTGAAGTGATCCACATCCAGCATGGCAATGCAGTACCTGCGCCCCAGCCGGTTGAGGCGCTCAGTGAGCGCACGCCGGCCCAGCAACCCGGTGAGTTCATCGCGGTAGGCCATGGCGTGCGTGCTGCGCAGCAGTCCCCACACCAGGCAGAGCCCGCCGGCAACACTCATCACTATGGAAATATCCTCCAGGTGAAGCAGCGCCAGCGTCAGGTAGAGTGTCACCAGCGCGCCCAACAGCGCTATATCAGTTTCGTCATCGCGCAGGAACACCAACACCAGGCCGGCAACCAGTACCAGGGCCATCAACAGCGTGGCGCCATGGGAAAGGATATAGCCCCCTGACGGCCTGGCGCGGTAATAGCCCGCTGCCGCCTCGCTGGTCTGGGGCAACCAGGCAGCCAACTGGCTACTGGCGAGCGCCAGGAAAAGGAATACCAGCGCGACGATACATCCCTGCAGGTGCCATATGCCGGTCTCTGGCACCAGCAGCAGGTAGAGGCAGAGCAGGGGAACTGCCAGGCTGGTAGCCAGGTAGAGCCGGGCGGCCTCGGGCTGTGACAAACTGACCTGCAGTTGCGACTGCAGCAACCAGTAAAATACGCCCAGACCGAGCGTCGCCAGCATCAGGCGGCAGCGATTGAACTGATAGGCGAGAAACAGCGCGGTCAGGCAGAGCAGGTAAGGCAAGTAGGTCAGCACTACCCGCGTTTCAGTGCCCAGGTTGTCGATATAGATGCGCAGCCACAGCGCAGCGCCGATAATCGCCACCGGCACTAACAGCCGCATCAATGCCATCGGATGGGTCTGCATGGCGCCCGCTGGTGTCTCCCCTGTTGCTGTTGTGCACCCACCATCGGGATGAAGTGCGACTCAATGCTCATAAACCTCATCCGCACTAGGCGCGAGGTTCCAGTGATGATAGCCTACAACCACTACAAGAAGCATTACCCGGCCATAGATGTCAAACACAGAACAACCTCGCCATCGTGCCAAAATTCTGGTCAGCGACGATGACCAGAACGTACGCCTTTTGACGCGCCAGTGTCTCGAGGCCGAGGGCATGATTGTGGTGGAAGCCGCCGACGGACTCGAGACACTGGATGTCTTCGTGCGCGAGCGGCCGGACCTCGTTTTTCTCGACGTGGAAATGCCGGGCATGACGGGCCTGGAAGTCTGTGAGCGGATTCGCCAATTGCCACAGGGCGAGACCATCCCCATCATGATTGTGACCGGCTCGGACGACCGGCAATCGATTGACGCGGGCTTCAAGGCCGGCGCCACCCAATACAAGACCAAGCCCGTCAACTGGTCACTGCTGGGACGGGACGTGCAGTACATGTTGCGCGCGAGCAACGCATTCAATGCACTCAAACGCCAGGAAGACCGGCTGCGTTACCTGGCGTACTACGACCCCCTTACCAGCCTGCCCAACCGACGCAGTTTCAACGAACAGCTCACCCGTATCCTGAAGCGCAGCCAGCGCCGCAATTCCAACGCCGCACTGCTGTTTATCGATCTGGACCACTTCAAGCGCATCAACGACTCTATTGGCCACGGTCGCGGTGACCGCCTGCTGGTTGAGATTGCCAAACGGCTGACCCTGGAATTGCGCGAAGACGACGCCATCAACTACTTCTCGGATCGCAGCGCGGAAGATGACGATGACGACGGCGCCGTGAGCACCGAAATAGCCAGGTTGGGTGGCGATGAGTTCACCGTGGTATTGTCGGATGTCGAAAACACCATGCACGTCGAGCGTGTCGCCAAGCGCATACTGAATGCCCTGTCGGAACCCATCGCCCTGCAATCGCACAACCCGGTTGTGACACCCAGCATAGGGATCGCCATCTTCCCACACGACGGCAAGGACCCCGACACCCTGGTACGTAACGCCGATACAGCCATGTACGTGGCCAAGGCGGAAGGACGAGCGTGCTATCGTTTTTACGACGAAGAGATGAACTCGCGTGCGGTCGAGCAGCTCAAGATGGAAGAGGAGTTGCGCAACGCACTGCGCAATCACGAACTCGAATTGCGCTACCAGCCACAGATAGACACCAGGACGGGAGAAGTGGTCAGCATGGAGGCGCTGGTGCGATGGAAGCACCCGCAGCGCGGTATGGTATCGCCGCTGGAATTCATACCGGTGGCGGAACGCACCGGCCAGATCATCGAGCTGGGCGAATGGGTAATGGGCGAAGTCGCGCGGCATTGCCTGTACTGGGATTCACTGGGGATAAAACCCTTCCGGATCTGCGTGAATATATCCCCACTGCAGTTCAACCAGGCCGACCTGCCCGAGTGGATCGAAAATTTCCTCAGGCGCTCGAAACTTACTCCCGACCGGCTGGAACTGGAGCTGACCGAGAGCGCCATCATGACGGACGCGAAGACCAATATCGCCAAACTGCGCGCGCTCAAGGCCCTCGGCCTGCAGTTGGCCGTCGACGACTTCGGTACGGGATACTCCTCGCTCAGCTACCTCAAGCGGTTTCCCATCGATACGCTGAAAATCGACCAGAGCTTCGTCGCCGACCTGCACAGCCCTGATGGCGCCGCCATCGTTGACGCCATAATAGTGCTGGCCAAGACCCTGAACCTGCGGGTGATTGCCGAGGGTATAGAGGATGAATACCAGCTGTCCTACCTGGTGGCAAAAGAATGCGACCTGTTGCAGGGCTTTTACTTTGCCAGGCCGATCTATCCGGAGGATGTGCCCGACATGCTGCGGCAGGTGTTCTCCTGGGAAAAATTCACCCCGCAAACCCAACGAATCCGCTGAAACCGCTGATCCAGATGACATGCAGTAAGTGCTTGATCGCCCTGGCGATGCACCTTGCAGTGATTTCCCCGGTCGACGCGGCGCAGCCGCCAGCCGCACCGGATGAACCCCTGCGGGTTTTTTTGCAGGGCAGCTCAAGCGCCGGACTCACGGCGCTGGTTACCGGGCAGGGCGGCTCGATAACCCACGACCTCCACATTATCAATGCCGTTGGCGCGAAGCTGACCCGCGAGCAGTTGGATAAGGTGCTGGAATCTCCTGAGATAATCCGCTATTTCGAAGACCTGTCGGTCTCTGATAAACCGCAGGACACGCCTGCGGAGCCAAAAAAAGAGTGCGACGTTGGCGGCGCGGTGCAACTGGAGATTGGCAATGCCGGGTTCGGCTGGAGGCTCTTTAACAAAAGAACCACTCCCGCCTTGCTCGAGCAGATCAAGCTGAGCTGGCCGCGACAGATGGGCACAATTCAAAGCATGACGCTGGGCGGCACGGACCTGGAGCCACCACCCGATTCAAACGATGCCGGGGGCCCTGCGCTGGTTGAATTCGGCGGCACAACGGGACGGCCTATGCCGGCGCTTAATGGCATCCAGACACTCGAGGTCCGCTTTCAATCCGCCACAGACCGACCACTGCTCCAGCGCGACTTTACATTAGAGGCGAAGTTTTCCGGCGATTGCTCCACCAAACTCATACCCGGACATGACGACAATCACGAGAACTTCCACTACAACGCCGCCGCCGGCGTAGAGGCATTGCACCTCAACGGTGTTACCGGACGCGGGATTACGATCGCCGTTGTCGACTCAGGGCTGTGGGAGCATCCCGCCCTGACCAATGACACCAGCGGCAAGCCGCGACTACTGGCGAAGTACGACGCCATTGCCAACGTCACGGGAAAAGAGGTCTTTGATGCCAGCGGGCACGGCACTCATATGACCAGCATTATCGCGCACAATGGCCCCGTGACCCGGGACGGCGTACCGACTGGAGTTTTCAAGGGTGTCGCCCCCGACGTAAACCTGGTGTCGGTGAAAGCGTTTGACGTCGCGGGCCGGGGCGACCTGCTGGACATCGTGCGGGCTATCCAGTGGGTTGTGGACAACCGCGAGACGTATAACATCCGCGTACTCAACCTCTCTTTCACCGCCACTCCACGCTGGCACTACTGGCTGGACCCATTGAACCAGGCCGTTATGCAAGCCTGGGCCAGCGGTATCACAGTGATTGCCGCCGCCGGCAACGAAGGGCCCGATCCGATGACCATCGGCTCGCCCGGCAACCTGCCATTTGTCATCACAGTGGGGGCTGTCACGGACTCGTGGACCCCGCTTGACAAGGATGACGACTACATACCGGATTTCTCATCGCGGGGCCCGACACCCGATGCACACATAAAACCCGACGTAGTCGCCCCCGGGGGGCATCTCACCGGCCTGACCAGGCCCGGCTCCGGCCTGACTCTGGACCACCCCGATTACGTGCTGCGTACCGGTGAGTTCGTAATGAGCGGCTCCTCACAGGCCACCGCGCTGGTATCCGGCGTGGCCGCCCTGTTGTTGCAACTTGAGCCGGACCTCAGCCCGGAAGACATCAAGTGCAAACTTATGACCAGCGCGGAACCCGCCATTAACAGGGACGGCCTGCTGGCGTACAGCCCCTTTCAGCAAGGGCACGGCTATATCAATGCCACCCGTGCCGTCACCCTTGGCCAGCGAGGCTGCGGAAACGCCGGGATGGACATACAACAGGAGCTGACGGGCACCTCACACACCCAGGGGCCAGCTATTACGAAAGAAGACGGCACCGCCAGCCTGCCCGGCCTCGACGCCATGCTCTCGCCCGAGACCCCTGAAAAGGGCTTGAGCCACACACGCAAGTGGGGCGTAAAGGCCCATATTGAGAGGAACGATCCCCCCATCCCGAATGCGGAAACGCCCACGGGACCCCATCCATTTGACTGGGAGGGGTTGTACCACCAGGAACGGGAAACGATAGAAAACCTCTCCCGGACGCCACTGCAACAACCCTCATCGACCAACTGAAACGCCCGCCCTTCCGACCTGCTTTCTAGCTGCCCCTAAAGGGTCAGCACGTCTTTACACTAATCTGCTCTTTTCCATTACATTCCATTGACTTGCAGCGCCCAGTTCCCGACTCCGCCGACTGCGCCAAACCCGGACGGCCAGCCGACTACCCCAAAAAGGGTATATCCCCACCTTCAACTCCCCCCTTTCGCCCCGTATAACGAAGTCAAGCATCCATACAAGAAGATGTGAACGCGGTCCCAGAATGGGATCTCGGTGGCAGAACCAGGTCACATTTTGAAAAAAAATGAACTCACGAAGGCGGGCATAAATTATGAAAACTATCAAAACTCTCGGTTACGTAGGCGCAGGCGGCATCGCAATTGCATTACTGGTGCCCGCCATGGGCATCGCAGGAGCAGGCCAGTCAGCGGCCACTGCTGCCGCGTCACACAGCCTGGTTCACAAAGTGAGCCAGTCACTCGCGGGAACTGAGAGTTATACCTCCAGTGGCCCGTCCGGCTACAAGTGGGGCCGCAAGCTGGAGCAGACCCAGACCGACGCCAACTGGATCGGGTCCACCAGCGCTCGCAGCGGCTACAAGTGGGGCGACAATGCCATCTCCGAGTCCGCAGCTCCAACTTTCGCAAGCACCTCCTCCTATGAATGGGGCGTGAAGGGCTATGCGGAGCAGGCTGGTAAT
>JACKNN010000013.1 GCA_024234855.1 Pseudomonadales bacterium
TGCTCAGCGGCTGCCAGAGCACTCCCGATACCGCCACCCTGGACGCCGCGCCGGTAGCGGAGCCGCGCCCCTCGGCGCGCAGTTATCACGGGAAAGTGCTGCACGACGATTACCTGTGGCTGAAAGACAGCTCCTACCCGGTGGTCGACGACGCGGATATCCTCGCCTATATCGAGCAAGAGAACCAGTGGTACGCCCAGCAGATGGCGCCGCGGCAGGCCCTGGTGGACACCCTGTTCACCGAGATGAAAGGGCGCACGGAGGACGATGTCACCGAGGTACCCTGGCGCGAGGGCGACTACGACTACCGCTGGCGTTTTGCGCCCGGCTCGGAGTACCGCCTGTGGGAGCGGCGGCCGGTGGCCGGCGGCGACTACGTGGTCATCCTCGACGAGGCGGCCGAGGCGCAGGGACTGGAGTTTTTCACCCGCGGCACCTTCGCGGTCAGCCCCGACGGGCGCTACCTGGCCTGGAGTGCGGACATCAACGGCTCCGAGCGCCACCGTCTGGTGTTCGACGACCTGGAAACCGGCCAGCGCTTTGACGACGGGATAGCCAACGCCGCCAGCGGCGATTTCGCCTGGGCCGCGGATAGCCGGACCGTCTACTACGGTGAACTGGAACCCGACGGCTGGTACACCCAGCGCATCAAGTCGCACCGCATCGGCACCCCCGCCGGCGAAGACCGGCAGGTATTCTACAACCCCGACCGCAGTTTTTTTCTCACCCTGCGTGAAAGTACATCGAGGGAGTACGCGCTGATCGAGCTGGACAACCGCACCACCTCGGAAGTGCACTACTTCCCCACGGATGCCGCGGTGGCGAGCCCGCAGCTGTTCACGCCGCGCCGCGACGGTCACTTCTATTCAGTGGATCACGGCAACGGCCGTTTCTACGTGCTCACCAACGACCAGCACATCAACTTCCGGATCGCCACCACCGGTGAGTCCGTCACCGATGAGCACCACTGGCAGACCCTGCTGCCGCCCTCGGACGAGGTCTACTACAAGGAGTTCGCGATTTTCGAGGATTTCCTGGCCGTGCAGGAGGTTTCCGACGGGCTGAACCGGGTTCGCATCCGCGAGCACTCCGGCCAGGAGCACCATGTCGCCTTCCCCGAAACTGTGTATGCCGCCAGCCTGGAACGCAATCCCGAGATCCGCGCCGATACCGTGCGTATCGGCTACGAGTCGATGATCACCCCGTATTCGGTCTACGATTACGCCCCTGCCGGTCGCACCCTGACCTTGCGCCGCCAGCAGCACATTCCCAGCGGCTATGACAAGTCGGCCTACGCGACCAGCCGCATGTGGGCGCCGGCCCGCGACGGCACCCTGGTGCCGGTGTCGGTGGTGCACCGCAAGGATGTCGACCTGGATGGCAGCGCGCCGCTGGTGATCGAAGGCTACGGCGCCTACGGATACGGTACCGAGCCCTACTTCTCCGTGGCCCGGCTGAGCTTGCTGGAGCGCGGTGTGGTGTATGCGCTGGTGCATGTGCGGGGCGGGGATGAGATGGGTCGCCAGTGGTACCTGGACGGCAAGCTGGAGCAGCGCCCGAATACTTTCAATGACTTCGTCGACGGCACGCGCTTTCTCGCGGCGCGGGGTTACGGTCGCGAAGGCAATATCGCCATCATCGGCGGCAGCGCCGGTGGCGAACTGGTCGGCGCGGCGGTGATCCAGGCCCCCGAGCTGTACCGCGCCGCCGTGCTGCTGGTGCCCTTCGTGGACGTGTTAAACACCATGCTGGATGCCTCCCTGCCGCTGACCCCGCCGGAGTGGGAAGAATGGGGCAACCCCGTCGAGTCCGCCGCGGCCTTCGAGCTGATCAGTTCCTACAGTCCCTACGACAATATCGCGGCGCGGGACTACCCGGCCATGCTGGTTACCGGCGGGCTAAACGACCCCCGGGTGACGTACTGGGAACCGGTCAAGTGGACCGCGAAAATGCGTGCCATGAAAACCGACGACAACGAACTGATCATGAACATCAACATGGGCGCCGGCCACCAGGGCAAGTCGGGACGCTACGCATCGCTGTATGAGAAGGCACAGGTGTACGCCTTCATTCTCACCCAGCTGCAGAATACGCAGGACGGTGCACCGCAATGAACCGATTGCGCGGCCGCTTTGCTGCCCTGCCGTTGTTGCTGCTGCTGGGCGGCACCTGCCTGTTCGCGCTGGCCACGCCGACACTGGCTACTCAGCCTTACCTGATCGGTCGCGGTATCAGCGATATCACTGGGCCATTGGTCGGTGTACCCCTGTGGGGTTTTGGGCGCCCCGACCAGGTCGGTGAGGGGCTCCATATCCGCCTGCGCTCACGCGCCTTTGTCATCGCCCAGGCCGACTCACCCGACAAGCGGCTGGTGTTTGCCAGTGTCGACCTGGGCAGCATCGATCACCACATGACCCTGGAAGTGCTGGAACGACTCCAGCAGCGCTTCGGGCAGCAGTACACGCTGGCCAACATCATGATCAGCGCCACCCACACCCACTCGGGACCGGGAGGCTACTGGCAGTCGAGAACCGCGACCGGCCTGGATGGCGGCCTCTACCCGGATCACTTTGACGCCATCGCCACGGGTATTACCGACTCCATTGTGAAGGCCCACCGGGACCTCCAGCCCGGCGAGATCCTGATCAACAGCGGCCGCGTCGCCAATGCGGGCGCCAACCGCTCACTGGTCGCGTACCTTGAAAACCCGGAGCAGGAGCGGGCCCGCTATCGCGACAATACCAACACCCGAATGACCCTGCTGAAATTCCTCGATGACTCCGGTGAGATTGGCATGCTCAACTGGTACGCACTGCACCCCACCGCGATGAACTTCTACAACCACCTGGTCTCCGGCGATCACAAGGGTTATGCCTCATTGCAGGTGGAGCATGATCGCGGCACCCGCTATGACTCCGCGGATGACTTTGTTGCAGCCTTCGCCCAGGCCGACCCCGGCGACGTCACCCCCAATACCAACCTCGACAATACCGGACCCGGTGACACCGACGTGGAAACAACCCGCATCATGGGGCAACGCCAGGTGGACGTGGCGCTGGAACTGTTCGCCAATGCGCAGGACCGATTGGCCGGCCCCATCGAGACCCGGCAGATTTATATCGACCTGAGCAATTACGCAGTCGAGGATCGCTTTACCGGTAACGGCCTGCAACACACCTGCCCCTCCGCCTACGGCTACTCCTTTGCGGGTGGCTCGACCGAAGACGGCGGCGGGCATTTCCTGTTCCGGGAGGGGATGACTGAACAACAATGGTGGCGGGACTGGCTGATTCGCCTGGTCACGGGCGCGCCCAAATGGACACAGGCGGTCAAAACCTGCCAGCAGCCGAAGCCGATCCTGTTTGAAACCGGCAGCGGCGATCCGCCCCTGCAGTCGCAAATCCACTCCATCACCCTGGCCCGTATCGGGCAGCTGGTAATCCTGGCGGTGCCGGTCGAAGTGACCACGATGGCGGGCAGGCGACTGCGTGACACGGTCATGACCGAACTGGGCGACTGGGCGCAGTATATTGTCCTGGCGGGCTACACCAATGGCTACAGCGGCTATGTCACCACGCCGGAAGAATACATGCTTCAGCAGTACGAAGCGGGCCACACCCTGCACGGGCGCTGGACCCTACCCGCCTACCAGCAGCTTGCCAGCCAGGTCGCCAGCGCCCTGCAATCAGGCGCGCCCCTGGTCTCCGATATCAGCTACGACGACTGGCGCGGCAAGTCAGCAGGCAGGCCCCTGCCGACAGGAAACTCCAACAGCCCGACCATAGAGCCCCGTGCCGGCGAGGTCATGGTAGCTGCCAGGGATCGCTATCAGCCGGGCCAGTCGGTGGTCGTGGAGTTCCGGTCGGCCAACCCCACCGCTCACTTCCCCGAGCTGGGAAAGCACCTGATCGTTGAGCGGGAAACCGCAACGGGGTGGCAGGTTATCGCCGATGACGGCGACTGGGCTACCCGGGTGCGCTGGCGCGAGGACCGCGGTGTTACAGTCGCGCGCCTGAGCTGGGATATCCCCGCCGCTACCAGCCCGGGCAGCTACCGGCTGACGCACCGCGGCATCGACCCCTCTGGCAGGCGGTTTAGCGGTAGCTCCAGGGCTTTCGAGGTCGGCGCGCTCTAGCCGGGCTTTTTTTGCCACCATACATTCCTCGGAGTCGTCCCTGGCACCATCAGGCCATCGGCTACTCCCCTGCAAGCACCTCACACTTGTACGAGCCGCCGCCCTCCTCTGCCAGCGCTGGCGCGAGCCTTGGCAGCAGGCCCGCCATTTTTTCCAACAGCTTCCAGGGGGGATTGACCACCAACATGCCCGCCGCCGTCATACCCCTGGCGGCCGAATCCGGGGCGACGCCCAACTCGAAGCGCTGCACGTTCCTGATGCCGCTGCGGGCGATACGGGTTTCCAGCTCGTCAATCCTGCGCCGCTCCACAACCGGGTACCAGAGGGCGTAGATGCCGTGGCTGAATTTCCGGCAGGCCGCCAGCAGGCGATCCACCACCAGGTCGTAATCGGACTTGACCTCGTAGGAGGGGTCTATCAGCACCAGGCCACGGCGACTGGTGGGCGGCAGCAATGCCTGCAGGCCCTCGAAGCCATCCTGGCACTGGACTTTCATGCGCCGGTTACCGGCCAGGTTGGCGCGCAACAACTCGTAGTCCCGGGGGTGCAGCTCAAACAACCAGGCCCGGTCCTGGGGGCGCAGGAAATACCCGGCGATAGCTGGCGAGCCCGGGTAGAAGGCCAGTTCGTCCGCGGCGTTGAAGGCCTGGATCACCTCAAAGTAACGGGCCATCTCGGGGTAGTCCTGCGGCTGCAGCCTGCCTATGCCACCGGCGTATTCCCGCAATTTCAGCGCAGCGGCCGAGTGCAGGTCGTAGAGACCGGCGCCGGCATGCGTGTCGATATACTCGAATGGCGTGGCTTTGCGGACCAGGTGCTCCAGTATCTCGACCAGCACGACGTGCTTGATGAGGTCGGCGAAATTGCCGGCGTGAAAGGCGTGTCTATAGCTTAACAAGTGCTGGGCTCACTGCTTTCCCGGCCGGGCGCAATACCGGTAAACCCTGGTCGGCTCACTTGATATAGGAACAGCAATAGTCGGTGAGACTTTGCACTTGCAGGTTGAATTTCGAGTTCGCCGGCACCTCGAACTGTTCGCCTCCGGTAATCGTTTTCCAGCTCTCGTCCCCGGCCACGCGCACCTCCAGCTGGCCCGAGAGAATTTCCATGATCTCCTTGTCCGCCGTGCCGAACTCGTACTCCCCGGGGAACATGATACCGAGGGTCTTTTTACTGCCGTCGGCAAAAATCAGGGTGCGGCTGATGACCTTGCCGTCAAAGTAGATATTGGCTTCCTTGACGGCCGTTACGTTCCTGAATTCCGACATGCAGTGTGTCCTCGAGTGCAATTGCCTGCCACCGGCAGCGGGCGCGGGAGCGCGCCGGCGGGCAGTGTACTACGACAGGATGCATTGCAAACAGATCTGCCCGGCGATGGCGCGCCCACCCGCAGCGGGCATCACGCCTGGCGCTCACCCAGCAGCACCAGCATCAGCGCCGCCACCGCCGAGCCCAGCGCCATCACAAAGGCCACCGTGGCCAGGCCCTGCCCGCTTTCAAACAGGAAGCCGGCGACAATGGGACCCAGCACCGCGCCACCGCGGCCTACCCCGATCACGAAGCCGGTGCCCCCGGCCCGCACCCTGGTGGGAAAGGCCTGGGCGAAAATCGCGTACAGTCCCACCACGGCGGAGTTGGTGAAAAAACCGGCGCAGGCCGCCACCAGGGCCAACTCGCTGATATCGGCCTGGCCGCGGCCGAAGATATTGATCATGACCACCGAGCCCAGCATCGCAGCGATCACCAGCACGCGCACATTGAAGCGCTGGGTGAGCCCGCTCAGGACAATGGAGCCGGCCAGCCCGCCCACGTTGGCCCACACCAGCACGCTGCCGGCGTAGGCCGCGGTGAACCCCATGTCGACCACAATCTTCGGAATCCATTTCAGGATGAAGTAAAAGGTCATGATGTGGGCGAGGTAGGCCAGGGTCAGCAACAGCGTCACCCGCAGCAGTCCCGGGGAAAACAACTCACCCCAGCCGGCCCGCGCGGGCCCGGCAGCGGGCCGGGGCAGGGCGGTGATCTGTTCGTGTCCCATGCGCCCCAGGGTGGCGTTCACCCGCTGCAGCGCGCGCGGTGGCTGGCGGAGCAGCAGGAAGGATACGGATTCGGGCAACAGGATCCAGGTCACGGGAATCAGCAGCGCGGTGAACAGGGCCCCGAACTCGAACACCGCGCGCCAGTCGAAGCGCGCCAGCAGCGCCGAGGCGATCGCGCCACCCACGATCACTCCCAGGGGGTAACCCGCCGCCATCAGCGAGACACAGGCGCTGCGCCGGCGGGCGTTGGCATATTCCGCGGCCACGGCGTTGACCGAGGCCAGCATGCCGCCTATGCCCAGACCGGTGGCAAACCGGATCAGGGACAGGGACAGGATGCTGTCGGCCAGCGCCGCCAGCAGCATGCCCGCCGACATGACCACCAGGCAGGCAAGGATGGTCGGGCGGCGGCCGTGGCGATCGGCCAGTCCGCCAATGGCGACCGAGCCCAGCGCCATGCCAGCCAGCTCCATGGACAGCACTATGCCCAGGGTGCCGCGACTGATGCCCCACTCCTCGGAGATCCCCGGGGCCGCGAAACTGATCGCGAGCACGTCGAAGCCGTCCAGGGCGAGCAAGACAATGCACAGGGCGATGACGATGTACTGCAGTCGCCCCATGGGAGAGTTGTCGATGATTGCCTGGGGATCTTGGTTCATTATTATTCCAGGTGGCGAGGCGCCAGTGTAGTACGCCGGCAAGCCCTCGCCAAATAACCCCACGGGGGAATGGGTGAGGCCTGGCGCAGATGCTAAGGTCGTCCTTCATAATAAACTCGGCCGGCCCGTACCGGCCGGATAAGAGAGGACAGTTGCCTTGGAAATTTCCATCATAGGCGGTGGCATCGGTGGCCTGACAACCGCACTCGCGCTGCACCAGGCGGGCATTCCCTGCAGGATTTACGAGAGCGTTCCCGAGCTGCGCGAACTGGGCGTGGGGATCAACCTGCTGCCACACGCCGTGCGCGAACTGGAAGCCCTCGGCCTGCTGCCCGAACTGCGCAAGGTAGCCGTGGAAACGGCGGAACTTTGCTACTTCAACAAGCTGGGCCAGTTGATCTGGCGGGAGCCACGCGGCCTCGAGGCCGGTTACCGCTGGCCGCAATTCTCCGTGCACCGGGGCCAGTTGCAGGGGCTGTTACAGCGCGCGGTAGTGGAGCGCCTGGGAAGGGATGCCCTGCGCCTGGGCCACCACCTGCAGGGCTACGACACCGCCTCAGACGGCTCGTTGACGCTGAACTTTATCGACCGCAAAAGCGGATCCACCCTGCCGCCGCGCCAGGCCGACTGCGTGATCGCCGCCGACGGCATCCACTCCCGGGTGCGCGCCATGCATTACCCCGACGAGGGCATGCCGGTCTGGAACGGCGCCATCCTGTGGCGCGGGGTGACCGAGTCGGAGCCCTTCCTGACCGGTCGCTCCATGTTCATGGCGGGACACCAGGACCAGAAATTCGTGTGCTACCCGATCAGCGCCGAGCACTACCGCAGGGGCAAGTCCTACACCAACTGGATCGCCGAGCTGCGTTACGAGCCGCAGGCGCTGGCATCCCGGGAGGACTGGAACCGCCCCGGCGTACTGGCGGATTTCCTGCCGCAGTTCGAGTCCTGGCAATTCGACTGGCTGGACATTCCCAACATGATACGCAATGCCTCCGTTATCTACGAGTTTCCCATGGTCGATCGCGACCCGGTGGACGCCTGGGCTTTCGGCCGGGTGGTTCTGCTGGGCGACGCCGCCCACCCCATGTATCCCATCGGTTCCAACGGCGCCTCCCAGGGTATTCTCGATGCCGCCTGCATCACCCGCATGCTGCGTGAACACGCCAGCCCCGAGGCGGCCTTTGCCGCCTACGATGCCGAGCGCCGCCCCAAGGCCTCGGCCATTGTCCTGGCCAACCGCCAGAACGGCCCGGAGCAGGTGATGCAAATGGCCGAGGAGCGCGCCCCGGATGGCTTCGAGGACATCGCGGATGTCATCGATTACGCTGAACTCGAGGCGATCGCCCGGCGCTACAAGCAGATCGCCGGGTTCGACAAAAGCGCCCTCAACCAGTTATGAGTGCCGATGTCCAGGTGATGATCGTACCGGGGGTGTAAGCCCGCCGGGCCGGCAGCCCCGGTCTTGACACCCTGCAAGCAGTCACCCACCATGCCACGCCAGCTTTACAAATCCAGGGCAGAAGGAGACCGCTTATGCCACGCATGAATCTTAAGGGAAGCTCGTCAATCGTCACCGGGGGTGCCTCGGGCATTGGCGCGGCCTGCGCCCGCCAGCTGGCGGAGGCCGGCTCCAAAGTCGTGATCGCCGATCTCAACGAGGAGAAGGGCAAGGAGATCGCCGCGGAGATCGGCGGCGTTTTCGTCAAGTGCGACGTTACCAAAACCGAGGACGCCGACGCGGCCGTGGCCGCGGCCTGTGCGCTGGGCCCACTGCGCGCCTGCGTGAACTCAGCGGGCCTGGGCGCTCCCGGGCGCACCATCGATCGCAACAACGTGCCGCTGGACCTGGACAAGTTCAGCTTCGTGATCAGGGTCAACCTGATCGGCACCTTCAATGTGCTCAGCCGCGCCGCGGCGGCCATGGCGCAGACCGAGCCCATGGACGCGGACGGCAGCCGCGGCGCCATCGTCAATATGGCCTCGGCGGCAGCCTTTGACGGCCAGATCGGCCAGGCTTCCTACTCCGCTTCCAAGGGCGGCATCGTCGGCATGACGCTGCCGGTGGCCCGCGACCTCAGCGCCGTCGGCATACGGGTCAACACCATTGCTCCCGGGCTGATCGACACGCCTATCTATGGCGAGGGCGAGCACGCCGAGGCCTTCAAGGCGCACCTGGGCCAGTCGGTGCTGTTTCCCAAGCGCCTGGGCAGCGGCGAGGAACTGGCGTTCGCGGTGATGGAGTGTATTACCAACCCCTACCTGAACGCGGAGGTCATCCGCCTGGACGGTGGCATTCGCATGCCGCCCAAATAGGCAGCCCCGCAGCCTGCGCTGGCAGCCATCAGTGCCAGTGCAGCAGCAACTCCCTCTCCTCCGCGGAGCGCCGCGCCAGCTCTTCCGCGAGTTGTGCAAAGCGCTCCTCCACCTTCTCGCGGCGCATCTTCAGGGTCGGCGTGAGTACCTCGTTCTCGATGCTCCAGGGTTCCCGGGTGAGAATTACGGCACCTATGCGGGCGTGCTTCTCGATCTCCTCGTTGATCTCGCGAATAGTGGCCAGCACGGAAGCCTCCACCTCCTCCGCGGCGGCCCCGCGCGCCTCCTCGGTGAGCACCACCACCATGACGGTCTTGGAAAAGCCGCGCCCCAGCAGGCACTGCTGCTCGGCGTGGGGATTTTTCGCGAATGCGCCCTCTATGGGCGGCGGCGCCACAAACTTTCCCTGTATGGTCTTGAAGTAGTCCTTGACCCGCCCGGTGATGTAGATGAAGCCATCCTCGTCCACGCGCACCTTGTCGCCCGTGTGCAGCCAGCCGTCACGGATCAACTCGGCGGTCTTGTCCTCCTGCTTGTAGTAGCCCGGTGTGCAGCCATCTGCCCTGATCGCGAGTTCACCCTCCTCGGTGATCTTGTACTCCACCTCGCCGATGGGCTTGCCGATGGAGCCCACCCGCCGCTGCTCGTGGCTGGAGAGAATCAGGCCCATGGCCTCTGTCTGCCCGAAACCCTCCATAAGGGTCAGGCCCAGGTCCTCCCACCAGTGAATCAGCGCCGGCGGGGTCGGCGCGGCCGCGGTGAGGCAGTATTCCACCTCGTTCAGCCCCAGCCCCTCCAGCACCAGCTTGCCTATCCCCTCCTTGTCCTGCGCCTGCGCGGCGGCCAGGGCGTCCTTGCCGCCAAACTTGCCGATGACGGCCTGCTGCAGTTGTTCCCAGATACGGGGCGGCCCGAAAAAGACGTGCGGGCGGGTGCGCTGCAGGTCGCGCGGCAGGGTATCCAGCGATTCGTTGAAGTAAATCTCGCCGCCCAGCACGATGGACGAGAACTCGACTATCTGCCGCTCCGCGATATGCGACAGGGGCAGGTAGGAAAAGTAGCGCGGGTTTTTCGATATGCCGAAGGTATTGGTGAAGCGCCGGATGGGGATGAGGTTGCTGTTGTGCGTCTGGATCACGCCCTTGGGCATACCGGTGGTGCCCGAGGTGAACACCAGCGAGATCATGTCATCAGGCTGGCACTGGTAGGCAGGGGCCTGGCCGGCATACTGCGCCAGTAGGTCCTCCCATTTCTCGTGGGGGTAATCCAGCTCCACCCCGGGCAGGGTCACCACGAGAATATCCCTGGGTAGCACCGGGACTATCTGCTCCCAGTTGCTGGTCTCGCCGACGAATATCACCCGGGCCTCGGTAAGCTGGAAAATATACTCCGCGGTGGCTGCCGGCAGGGTGGTGAACATGCTCACGGTCACATTCCCCGAGGCGATGATCGCCAGGTCGGCCAGTACCCAGTGCGCCCGGTTGCGGGACAACACCACCATTTTTTCACCCTGTCCGAAGCGCTGCTCCAGCATGGCGCCAATGGAGGAGATCTGCTCGTGGGCCTGGCGCCAGCTGTAATCCTCTGAGCCGTGCTCGTGCAGGTCGCGCAGCCAGGTTGTGTCCGGGTTTTGTTCAGCCCAGAGGGCAATCAGGTCTGGCAGGGTATCGGGGCTCATATTTTTATGTCCTTGGATTAGGGCTGACAAGTGGCGAATTATTGCAATTATGCAGGCGCCGGGTGATGGCGTGGCCTACCGCCAATTTAAGCAGCATTTGCCGAAGGTGCAACCAGTGTCGGCGCTTTGGCGGCGCAAACCCCGCAGTGAACTGTTTTGGCTAAACCCCCGTATTTCCCAGGGAATACTCCCCACTCAACAGAGCAGCTGCAGCGAAAACTGACATGAGGACCTTGTCCGATGCGCAAAGCAATAGCAACCCTGGTACTGACGATGTGCAGCGGCACGATAATGGCCGCTGACATCGAGGAGCCCGACTTCGACCTGCTGGACCAGTTCGGCGCTGTCGAAATACGGCACTATGAGCCAACCATCCAGGCCCAGACCACCCTCGAGAGCGATGCTGCCACCACGTCCGGCTTTCGCCGTCTGGCCGGCTATATCTTTGGCGGCAACGACCAGGGCATGGAGATCGCGATGACGGCACCGGTGCAGGAAACACTGGATGCCCCACGCCCCATCATGGCGTTCACGATGCCCAGCGCTTACTCGATGGCGGAGCTGCCCAGGCCCAACGCAGCGGATGTAACCCTCAGGGAAATACCCGGGAAGACCGTAGCGGTCATCCGCTTCTCGGGCTGGGCGACCAGCTCCCGCGTCGAACACCAGACTGCACAACTGCTGGCTGAACTGGAGCGACGGGATATAGAGGTCGTCGGTGGACTGTCCCTGAACCAGTACAACCCCCCCTGGACGCTGCCCTTCCTGAGGCGCAACGAGGTGATGGTGGAAATCCGCGGCCCGGCACCCACCGACCAGAACGCCAGCGGTGGCAGTGCGAGCACAACAGTGCCGACGGCCTGAAAAGCTGGCACCATGGGAGCCGTCGCCTGAACCGAGGATTTTCCCATGGCCAGCACGTCACCCTCCCTTTCATGGGGCCACATCAATATCAATGTCCGCGACCTGGATGCTTCCATCGCGTTTTACCAGAAACTGGGGTTCAGTATGCTGCTGCCCGGGATTCCCTACCTGGGCCTGGAGGCCTCTGCCGTTTCGGGCCCGGTGCCGGAGAGCGCGGCCATCGCCCTGGACATCCCCGCGACGAGCAGGGGTCGCGCCTGCATCATGCAGCTAGACGACGGCTTCCCGAAATTGGACCTGACTCAATGGTCGGATATGGAGCAGCGCAGCCCGCCGGGCAATGCCGACCTGGGCCTGGTGCGCTTCTGTATGGGCTCGCAACACCTCGCGCAGGACCATGCCACGCTGCTTGAGCAGGGGGTAACCTTCCTGTCAGCACCCCAGCCGACCCTGGACGGGAAAGCCGACATCGCTGTCTGTGTGGACCCCGATGGCACCCTTATCGAGCTGATCGAACTGCACCTGGACAAGTGGTAGCGCAGGCCCCGGGCCCTACATCACGCCGAACGCGAGCACGGCGTCGGCCACCTTCCTGAAACGCGGTATTGGCGCCGCCCACACAGTGGCTCTTCTGTACCCTCGCCCGGCTGCCAGCGGTTCAGTCTGGCCCCAGATACTCGAAACGGGGGCGGCTCACCCCATCGCGCAGCACGCGCTCCTCGAACATGGCCAGCGGTCGCACCCACAGTCCACCCTCGCCGTAGAGCGGCGTATATACCACCAGTGATTCTCCCGTCTCCGAGTGCCGCGCCACGCCCTGCACCCGGTACTCACCACCCTTGAAGTGGCGGTATCTGCCCGGTTTCATAGTCATCCCCCTCGGCTTGCGAAGCTTATGATAGTATTTTTGCCCACGCCGCGCGCCGCCACTGAAGGCAGTGTTACCGCGGCCGACCCGGGAGTCGCCATGACACAGTCCATAGAGGAGCTGGAACAACAGGCCGCCGCCTGCTCCCGACGGGGAGACCTGCAGGCTGTCGAGCGCATCTGTCGAGATATCCTGAGGGCGGACGGTAAGCACCTGTCGTCGCTGCGGTTTCTGGCGGATATTGCCCTGCAGGCCGGCGATTTTCCCGAGGCCGAATTGCGACTGCGCAGCCTGGTGGGGGAGTCACCGGGCGACCTGCGGGCACTGTCGCAGCTGGCGCAGGCCATGTACCGGCAGGGCAAACGGCGCCAGGCGCTGGAGGTTTACCTGGCCCTGTGGCGGGCAAACCCCCGCGAGCGCATGATCTACCTGACCATAGGCTGCCTCTACCTCGAGCTGGGCGAAACCGACAGGGCGGCCCAGGTATTCTCCCTGGGGGAGAGCCGCGACGGCGAACTGCTGCGCCTCTGGCAGCGCACGGACACCAGTCCCGCGGTGGCGGCGATGTCCAGAACGGCCTGGGAAACCCTGCGCCGGCACCATACCGACCTGCACCTGGCCGCAGTCGACGCCATGCAGGAGCCCTCCCACACCGGGCGCATACGCGCAGCGGTGTGGCCGCTGCTGGATGCCCGGGAGGTGAGCTACGATCACCCGCTGCATCGCCCGCAGGTGTTTTCCATCCAACACGCCCGTTCCCCCGCATTCTTCGAACCGTCAGAGTTTCCCTGGGCGCAACAACTGGAAGCCCGGTATCCGGCTATTCGCGCCGAAATCCTCGCCGGCCTGGACGTGGCCCGGGACGGCAGACCCTACCTGGGTGACGGGCATCGGCTGGAGGGGGAGCAGTGGCAGCCGCTGGTAAACACCATGAACTGGGCCTCCGTGCACCTCTACAGCCGCGGGGTCGCCAACCGACAGGTGCTCACCAAGTTCCCGGCGACGCTGGCGGCCCTGGAGCAGGTGCCGCTGGCCACACAGAACGGCAATCCCGGGGAAGTATTCATTTCCGTACTCGCACCCCATACCTCAATCCCGGAACACTACGGTGTGTCCAGCGCGGTGCTCACAGTGCACCTGCCGATAGTGGTGCCCCCGGGCTGCGGCCTGCAGGTAAACGATGCAACACGAACCCCGGCCGAGGGCAAACTCCTGATATTCGACGATACCTGGCAGCACAGCGCCTGGAACAACAGCGACCAGCAGCGTGTGGTGCTGATCTTCGAGCTGTGGCACCCCGACCTGACCGAGCGCGAACAGGCGGCGATAGCGCGCAGCTTCGAGGCGCGCGAGCAGTGGCTGCGCCAGCGCCAGGTCGGCTGACGGCCGGCAAAGACTCAGGCCATTTTGATCACCTGCACGGCGATGACCACGATTCCGTACAGTCCGGCAAAATAGAATAGTGGCCTGATCACCGGCCAGCCGAATGCATAGATGATGGCGTGCGCCACGCGGGCGTAGAAAAACACGCTGGCCCCCAGCACGGTGGCGTCATTGGACACACCCGCGGCGCTCGCCACCAGCACGACCACGGCGAACATGACCAGGTTTTCCTGCATATTGGCCGACAGTCGCTGCAGCCGCTGCCGCAACACGGTGGGCTCGGGCAGGTTGTCCCTGTTGCCCGCCTGGGCCATGAGGCCATTCTGGCTGATACCGAGTCCGGCCTGGACGAGGATGATCACCAGGAAAAGTAACGCGCTGTAAAGCAACATCAAGAGTTCTACTGACATTATTGTGCTCCTGCTAGTTGGTTGAAAATATTGTCGCCTTGAGTTGATCGGGAATGCCCGCAGAAGACTCAACAATCGCACGTACATGCTGCAGCGCCGGGATATCGAGCCCCAGTTCCATGGACCACTCGATGGCGGTCGCGATATCTTTCTCCGCGGTCTTCTGGAAATCGGGTTCGGCCAGGATCAATCCCATGAATGCCTTGTACATATCCCAGTTGTCGGTGCACCAGTTTTTGCCCGAGCTGGCGGACATGACCTCGACCACCCGTTCGATATCGAGGCCGGCCTCTGCACCTATCCCCAGGGCCTGGGTAAATACGTAGGCATTGCCCAGGGCGACGATGTTATTGATCAACTTGACCGCCAGCCCGGTTCCCAGCCCGCCGATAGTGAAAATATCCTTACCCATGGCTTCCAGGGCGGGCCGCAACCTGTCCATGGTCGCGGCATCGGCACCGCCGATCATAAAGCTCAACTGGCCCGACTCCGCAATCAGGGGACCGCCGCTGACCGGGGCGTCTATGAGCGTGATATCCCTGTTATCGATACGCTCCTGAGCCGCCTTGATCACCGCGGGTGCGACAGTGGACATCACCACGATGGTGCGCTTTTCGCCCGCCGGCAGGTGGTGCACCAGGCCGTCGTCAGCGAACAGCACCTCGTTCAGCTGGGCGCTGGTGTTGACGATGATAAACACCACCTCACAGGCGGCCAGCTGCGCAATGCTCTCCGCCACGGTCGCACCCAGGCGGGCGCAGGGCTGCACCGCCTCCGGCCTGAGGTCGAAGACGGTCAGGCCTTGCCCCGCCTTCAGCAGGTTCTGCGCCATGGGATTACCCATCATGCCCAGACCGATAAAGCCTGTATCCACGCCGACTACCTCCGCTCCCAGGTCAACACCCCGGTAATTTCCATGTCGCCGTAGCTGATCGGCGGCGTCTTCAGGATCAATTGCGAGGCGGACAGTTCGTAGTATCGCAACTGGGTCCCACCCACCCAGTTGGGAAACAGGCTGCCCTCCACCACGGTGGTGAGGGTTTTGTTACCCGCATCCACCTCGCAGGGGCCGTAATAGGCGATGTAGCCCTCCATAGCCGCCCTGACCTCCTCGTCCGTGCCCGCTGTATGGTTAGCGGAGGCAAACAGCGGTCGATTCTGGCGCATCAGTTGCCCCGACATGTAACCGGACTCGGTGAAGATCGCCTGGCCAAGGGCATCCTCCCCAAGGGGGTAGATGACATCCCCGTTGGAGGTCCTGAACTCCGACACCAACAGCCGCCAGACACCGGCCAGTCGCTTTATGGTGCGTGCATTATCATCTTCCATGCCTCGGTCCTCGGGGGTATAACAGGTGGGGACACTGCAGGCGCACTCCAGGGGGAGGCCCCCTGACGCCACCTGCATACTCCTGATTCAGCAACAGGCCACCACGAGAATATATGCAAATCTGCAAAAAGGCCAAACAGCGCAATGAACCAACAGGCCGGCGGAGCCGTAAGTTGCCCTGTAGCCATCCAGGAGCATCGCCATGAGTGAAACCATTACCCTAGACGAAACCATAGAGGTCCAACGCCCCCTCCACGAAGTCTTTGCCTACGTGGCAGAGTTTTCCCGCATCGAGGAGTGGGACCCCGGCGTGGCCCGGGGGACCCGCCTGACATCCGGGGCACCCGGAGTGGGCAGCGAGTACCGCATAGATATGAAAGCAGGCTTCTCACTGCACTACACGGTCATCGAATTCGAGCCCGATGCCCGTATGCTGATGACTGTGGATTCACGGGTGTTCACCGCGCGAGAGGAAATTATCTTCACTGCGACAAGCACGGGAACCGCCGTCAGGTATATCGCGCGCTTCAAGTTCCCGGCGCCCCTGGCGCTGGCCAATCGCCTCTACCCGGCCGCCATGGACCGCGTGGGCAAGAGCACCATGGAGGGGCTGCAGCGCGCCCTGGAGGACAACTTCGCTGCTCCCGCGCAATCCACCGCCACCGCGCTGGCGGACAACCTGGTGCTGCCCGGCCTGTGGCGCTTCACCCGGCTGGGCTACAGCAGTGCCCGGCGCCGCTGGAAGCCGCTGTCTGCTTACCTGGGAGACAGGCACGCCGTGGTGACCGGCGCGACCTCCGGGGTGGGCGAGGCCGCCGCCACTGCCCTGGCCGGGCTGGGAGCCCGCGTGACTCTGGTGGCGCGCAACAAACGCAAGGCCGACGCCACCGCCCGCAAAATACGCCGGCAGACCGGCAACCCCGAAGTTCACGTGGAGCTGTGTGACCTGGCGGTGATCGCCGAGGTACACCAGCTGGCGGACCGGCTGCTGGCCGCCGACCGACCCGTGGACATCCTGGTCAACAATGCCGGCGCGCTGTTCAACCCACGCCAGCAGACGGCCGAAGGCTTGGAGAAGAGTTTTGCCCTGTTGCTGCTTTCACCCTACGTGCTCACTGAACGCCTGCATCCCCTGCTGGCCCGCTCCGGCTCGGCCCGCGTGGTCAACGTGCTGTCCGGCGGCATGTACACCCAGAAGATCCACCCCCGGGACCTGCAGAGCCAGCGCGGTCGCTACTCGGGTTCGGTGGCCTACGCCCGCGCCAAACGCGGCCTGATGATCCTCACCGAGGAGTGGGCCCGGCGGTGGCGCGAGGACGGCATCAGCGTCAACGCCATGCACCCGGGCTGGGCGGACACCCCCGGGGTGGAATCGTCCCTGCAGACCTTCTACCGGGTCACGCACAAACTGCTGCGCAGCCCCGAAGAGGGCGCGGACACGGCGGTCTGGCTGGCGGCGGCCACCGAGGCGGGCAAGGTATCCGGTAAATTCTGGCTGGACAGGGAGCAGCACCCCAGCCATATTTTTGCCCACACCCGGGAGAGCGCCGCCGAGCGCGAGCAACTGCTGGCCACCCTGCGGGAACTGGGCGAGAGCACCCGCCCGCAAAAGCGGACGCCGCGGCAGCGCAAGCCAAGGGCCCGCAAAAGCGCCTGATAACCACCCATAACCCGGACAGCGCGCGGGGCAGGGGCGCCGGGAGACCGGCGAGCTAGAGCAGTACCTGCGCGCAGATCTCCCGCACGTTGTGTGCCTGGCCCAATTGTTCCAGGGTCAGGTACAGGGTTATCAAGTAAAAACCGACGTACACAAAGTCGCTGTGCAACTTGTAATCATGGGCGACGAAAAAGCCGAACAGCTCGTCGAAGGATGCCTTGAAACTATCGATGCAGAAGTGTTGGGCGGACTGGTCTATCCCGAAGTGCCGGTGCAACAACTGCTTCAGCTCCTCGACAGCGCTCTCCTCCAGCCCCGCCTGCAACATGCCCATCCGCCGCAAGGCACTATCAAAGGCCTGTTCATCGGAGCTGTAAAAAGACCGGTACAGGGCCAGCATACCCTCGCGGAAACCAGGCCGCAGTTCAAGCCACAAGCCATTGGGCGCGAATACCAGCCCCGCCTCGTCTACCCCGAAACGCGCCGTCCGCAGATCGATAAACATGCCCTCGGGCACCAGCCACTGACTGAAATACAGGCGCAGAATATCGTCGCCGCTGGCGGCCAGGGCGTCGGGTTCGTCTACATCACCCAGGGGGACCGTTTCCGAAAGCGTTTTGGCAATCCTCACCGGCGCGGCGACATCGCCAGTGATCGCTGCCAGCTGGTCCACGCCGCGACGGCTTACATAGCGCCAGGAGACCACGCGCAAGGATCCAAGCATGGGTTTCCAATCGATAACGTCCCATCCGCGACGCGGCACGAAGCGCGCCAATTGACGAAGCTCCTCAGGGATAAAGCCGGGTAGTCTGTCGACCATGATCGATCCTTATCGCTAGCAAAAAAGTTTTCAGACGGCGCCGACCTGCCGCCGCCGGGTTCGCTGCTATCCCGCTGCCTCGGCGCGCCGCACCAGCGCCCGGGTCCAGCCGCGAAACAGGAACAAATGCGCCGGTACCAGCGTATACCAGTACAGCAGTCCCCACACCCCGCGAGGGTGCCAGTAAGCCGTTATGGTGAGATCGGTTCCACCGTCTTGCAGCGGCTTCAGGTCGAACTCGAGGATGCCCGCGCCCGGTGCCTTCATCCCGAAATGCAGGGTGAGATGGTGCTCGGGCTCCATCCCGATCACCGTCCAGTAGTCGATGACGTCCCCCAGGCGCAGGTCATCGGGATCGCGCCGGCCCCGGGAAAAACCTGCGCCCCCGACCAACCAGTCCATCAATTCCCGCAACCACCACAGTCCGTTCATATAGTAATAGCGATTGTTACCGCCGATGCGAATTATCTGGGCCCATACCGCTGCCGGTCCGGCCGTGGAGAGCGCACTGCCGCTGGCCTGCTTGGCATAGAAGGCTACGTCATGTCGCAGCCCGCGCTGGTCGAAAGCGCCCTCGGTCCAGCGCGCCTGGGTGCAATGCGACTGTTCCGCTGCGTAGGCGGCGGCGATGGCCTCGCGCACCGTGAGCAGCTGTTGTGGTACCAGAGCGCGCAGGGCGGCATCGTCGGCCCTGAAATCATGCTTGAGACCACCGACCAGCGCCCTGGCGATGTCCGGCGGCACGGCGGTCACCAGGCCCAGCCAGTAGGAGGACAATCCCGGGGACAGCACCGGCACCGGGACTATCCGCGGCGCAGGCTTGCCCGCGAGTTCTGCCACCAGCCTCATCATGTCCTCGTAGCTGACCTCTTGCGGCCCCCCGGCGTCATAGATTTTGCCGGCGGCTGCGGGGCTCCGGGCCACGCCCAACAGGTAGGCCAGCAGGTTCTGCAGCGCGATGGGCGGTGATTTGGCGCGGACCCAACGCGGCGTGATCATCATCGGCAGGTTCAGGGCCAGGTCGCGCATAACCTCGAAAGCCGCAGAGCCGGGACCTATGATGATACCCGCGCGCAGCTCGGTCACCGGCACGCTGCCGCCACGCAGGATATCGCCGGTATCACGACGAGAAAGAATGTGCTCCCCGGAGGGTTCTTCGGGAACCAGGCCGCCCAGGTATACGATTCGCCCCACCCCGGCCGCAGCAGCTGCCGCGGCAAAATTGTGCGCTGCCTCCAGGTCCAGCTCACTGAAGCGCCTGCCGGCCGCCATGGAGTGCACCAGGTAAAACGCCACGTCGACGCCGGCCAGGCTGTGCTCCAGGCTGCCACTGTCCAGGGCATCTGCCTGTACCAGTTCCACCCCCTCCCAACCCCGCGACCGCAGCACCTCCAGGTTGCGCGCTGCCGCCCGCACGGTGACCGGGTAGTGGCGCAGGAATGGCACCAGGTTGGAGCCGATATAGCCCGAGGCTCCAAATACCAGGTAGCGGCCAGTCAGGTCGCTGTATGGAGCACCCGCTTCAGTCACCGCTTGATAACAGGCATGGAGTGCATCGTTTCCCGGTATGCGCGTCGGCCGGGACCAATTTGAGGTTTCTGCACTTTTTGTACATTTTTTGTGGAATACATCTCAAAATGGGTCCAACGTCATGTTCATGGGCGTTCCATTTTCACAATTTGTGCCCCTGGTCCTGGTGAGCTGCCTCGCCGGCAGCACACTACCCTGTTATTCGCAGGATGGGGGAGCGGCGGCATCCCGGACAAGCCCCTCTACAGGGGTAACAAGCTCCCGGCAGGTCAAGCGCCCCGCTTTGCAACTCAGTCTAACGGATTCACAGGCCAGCCTGAAAGCCAGCCTGTGGGCGGCACACGTACTCAAAACGACATCCCGGGAGCGGCTGATCCCGGCGGAGATACAAAACAGCAGCGGTTTTGCGGTGACGGGGCCGTTTGCCGAACGCTCGGCCGGCATCCGCGTCGAGTACGCTTTCTGAGCACAGGCTCCGCGCCCATCAGGCGGCAGGGTCGGGATCTGCGCGCGACGTTCCCATGACCCAGTTCTCCAGGTCCTTGGCGATATGATAGAGCACGGGCACCAGTATCAGGGTCACGACGGTGGCAAAGATCACCCCGAAGGCAATCGATATCGCCATCGGTTTTACAAACTCCGACTGAATGGATGTCTCCATCTGGATTGGCAACAGGCCGAGGAACGTCGTCACCGAAGTCAGTATGACCGCGCGGAACCTGCGCGGACCCGCCTCGAGGATGGCGGAGCGCCAGTCGTGCCCCTCGTCGATGTAGTGGTTGATAAAATCCACCATCACCAGACTGTCGTTGACCACCACTCCCACCAGGCCGACGATCCCGATCACCGACAAGATACTCAGGTCCTTACCGAGGATAAAGTGGCCGATTATCGCCCCGATGATGCCGAAGGGAATCACCGACATGATCAGCAGGGGCTCCAGATAACTCTTGAGCGGAATCGCCAGGGCCCCGTAAATCATGATCAGTACGATCACCAGGCCATAGGCCAGTGATTGGGAGGTTTCCGCCTCGTCCTCCACTTCACCACCGAAGGTATAGCTGATACCCGGGTAGTCCTGCAGGATGTCCGGCAGCACCTCCGTTTTCAGCAAGCTGGAGAGCTCGCCCGGTTCGACCATGCGCTTGTTGACATCAGCCCGCACGAATACCACGCGCTTGCGGTCGATGCGATCTATGGTGCTCAGCCCGGTCTGCTCCCTGGCCTCTCCCACCACCGGGAAGGGCACCTTGCGCCCATCCGGCAACCTGATCCAGAGGGATTGCAGGCTACCCACCTGGGCACGGTCCTCGACGGGCAGGCGCACGTAGACACGCACCTCGTCGCGACCACGCTGAACGCGCTGGATCTCGGCACCGAAGTACGCCTGGCGCACCTGCCTTGCCAGGTCGACACTCCCCAGGCCCAGCGCCTCGCCCTCAGGCGTCACCTGAATATCCAGCTCCTTGCCCCCGGCGTTGAAACTGTCACTGACGTCATCGACACCGGGCATTACAGCGAGGGAATGCTTCAACGCTTTCGCAGCCATCTGCAGCATCTCCAGGCTGCTGCCGGTAAACTGCACTTCCAGTGCCGAGCCGGGGGGACCGGCCACCGCGTCGATACTGAACTCGCGCACCCCCTCCAGTGGCCCCAGTTCCTCGCGCAACCACTGGGCCAGCACCACGGAGCTGATAGCGCGCTCTTCGCTGGGCACCAGATCGATGTCCACCCTGGCGCTGGCGTCACTTTCCGAGACCACCATCAGTTCCCGGATAACGCCAACCGAGGTGTTTTCCGCCGCCAGGTAGCGCTCATTCATCCTGCCGGCCGCGGCCTCGATTCGCCGGGCATAGTCATGGGTTCGCTCCCAGGCGGTTCCCTGGGGCATCTCGAGGGTCACCATCAACTGGTCGGATGGCACATTGGGAAAAAACACTGACCTGACAAGCCCGGATGGCACCAGCGCCAGGGACACGATCATGAACCCCAGGAATAACGCGAAAGTCACATAGCGTTGCCGCAGGCAGGACTCCAGCAGGGTACGATAGGGACCCGACGCGAAGTTACTGAGCGCGGCTGAAAATCTGTCCTGCACCCTGCGCACCGCGCCCCGCCAGCCGGCCGGAGGCTCCCTGCGGGGGTGAATATGCCGCAGGTGGGCCGGCAGGATCAGCTTGGTTTCCACCAGGGAGAAGAAAATGCACAACATGACCACCGGTCCGATATGGGTCATTACCCGGGCGAAACCCTCGGACAGGAACAGAGTGGGACCAAAGGCGATGATAGTCGTCGTCGCCCCGAAGATCGTGGCCGTGGACACCCGCCGCACCCCCCGCACAACGCTCGCGGTTCCCGGTCCCTCCGACTGTATATAGGCGTAGGCGCTCTCCGCGGTAACGATACCATCATCCACCAGAATCCCCAGCACCAGGATGAAGGCAAACACCGACAACACATTTATGGATATCGGCAAACCGAGGAAGTAGATGGACGCCAGCGTGCCCATGATGGCAAACGGTACGCCCAGTATGACCCAGAAGGCGAGCCCGAGGTCGAGGAACAGCGCCAGCGCCAGGATCACCAGCACGCCCCCCTGCGCCGCATTGCGCAGCATAAGCTCGATACGACCGCGCAAAATCCTGCTCTCGTCTATCCAGCCCGTGATGTACACGCCCTCGGAGAAACCGGCCTGTTTGCGGGCGATATAATCCCGCAGCTCATCGGTGATCTGCAGCACGTCCTGATCGCCCACCCTGTCGACGATCAGGGTTATCGCCCGACGACCATTGAGCGTGCTCAGTACCGGTTGGTCTTCAAAGCCGTCCACGACCGTGGCCACATCACCCAGCTTTACCGAGGTACCGTCCTCGCGCGTCACCAAAGTCAGCGCCGCGAACTCCTCCCCGGTGTAGGCCTGCGAGACCGAGCGCAGGGTAATCGAGCCGCTGTCAGTGCGCAGGGTTCCGCCGGGCAGATCCCTGGATCGACTGCTCACAGCGTTGACCACCTGGTCAAAATCCAGGCCGTAGCGGCGCAGCTCGGCACTGGACACCTCGATGGAAATCTCGTAGTTGCGCTCGCCGAGTACGCGTATCTCACTGATACCCTCCAGGTCGAGTATCTCTTCGCGCACCTGGTCGGCGAGTTGCTTCAGGCCCAGTTCGTCCAGCTGTCCGTAGATGCTGACTCGCATGGCGTAGCCACGACTGATGACTTCTTCGACAATAGGCTCCTCGGCGTCCAGGGGAAAGGCCGGAATACTGTCCACCCGGACCTTTGCCTGGTTGAGGGCCTTGGCGATATCGCTGCCCGGCTCCATTTCCACGGTGACCACGCCAACGCCTTCCCTTGCCGTGCTGCGAATCTCCCGGATACCGACGATATCACGCAACTCCTCCTCTATCTTGAGGACGATGCCCTGCTCAACCTCCTCGGGGGAGCTGCCGGGATAGGGAACCGTCACGGTAAATGTGTCGGTCGGGAAACTCGGGAACACTTCCTTGCGAATGCCGCCGATGGCGATATACCCGGCGATCAGCACGATGACGAGCAGGAGATTGGCAGCGATCGGGTTGGAGGCCATCCAACCGATAGGGCCGCCCTCGTTGTGGTACCTGGACTCAGCCATCGACACGCTCCACCAGCATGCCCTGGAACATGACCTCGAGACGGTTTACCACCACCTGTTCGCCGTCGGCTAGCCCGTCGTTTACGATGACCGTATTGCCCTCGCGATGCACCACGTTTACGCGCCGTCGCTGCAACACGCCCTCCTCGACTACGAATACCGATTCGTCAGCCTGCAGGGCGGAAATGGGCAGGCGTACGGCCGAGCTGACGGGTCTACCGTGCAACTCGGCGCCGACGAAGAGGCCCAGGGGCAGGACATCGGGGTGTACGCTGGCGTCGTAGGGTGAGTCCACTTCCACCACCACCGGCATCACCCGGGTTTGCTGGTCTACTCGAGACTCGATGCGCAACAACCGCGCCGGCCACTGCTGCAGCTCGGTACCCATGGTCGCTGCAAGGGTGACATCCGCACCGGGATCCAGCAGTGCCGCGTCAGATGGCGGCAACTGCAGGCTGACCTCGGCAGTATCGCTGCTCAACAGCCGCGCCACCGGCTGCCCCGCGGCGAGGTACTGTCCGTACTCTGCAAATTTGCTGTCTATGACCGTATTGAAAGGTGCCCTGATCTCGGTGTAGGCCAGATCCTGCCGGGCCTTCTCCACCCCCCGCCTGGCCGCCTCGACCCTCAGCTCGCCCTCTTCAATGGCCGCCTTGCGCTTTACCGCCCGGGAGTCGGCCAGGGTCAGCTCTGCGCTGGCCAGCGCTGCCCGGGCCTCGGCCAGCGCCAGGCGGTAGTTGATGGGGTCTATGCGCAACAGCACCTGGTCAGCTGCTACCAGCTGCCCCGGCTCGAATTCCGGAGCCACCCACTGTACCCGGCCCGATACCTCCGCCGCCAGTTCCAGTTCGTAGCGGGCCGTCACGTTGCCATGGGCCGTGATAGTCGGTCTCACCTCACCCAGTTGCACCGTCAGGGTGCGCGCGGTGGGCAGGCGGGTTTCGCTGCCGGCAGTGGCGAGCGGCTGGCGGGAGTTGACCATTGCCATGGCCATGAAGATGGCAACTATAACAATGACCAGTGGCAGTATTACCTTGGTGGCTCGCTTACTCATTGTATGCAACCTGGATTAGGGGGATAAAACGCGCTGCAGCCACCCGGATATGTCGGCGATCTCCCGCGGGCACACCGCGTGCTCCATGGGATAACTCCTGAACTCGGCCCGATAGCCCAGCGACACCAGATGCTGCTGCGCCTCCTTCCCCATGCGCTCGGGAACCATGGGATCGGCTGACCCGTGGCAAATCAGGATGGGGATATGCCTGTTCGCGCTGTTGGGCGTAATAGTGTCCCGGGTAGCGAAGTAACTGGACATACACAACAGGCCTGCCAGTGGCTGCATGTAGGTCAGCGCGGTCTGGTAGCAGACCGCCCCGCCCTGGGAAAAGCCGGCCACAACGATACGGTTGGCCGGTATGCCCCTGTCGACTTCGCGATCAATGAGCTCCCGGAGGCGCTCCGCCGATTCGATCAACTGGGCGTGGTCTATGGTCCGGTCGATATCGATGGCGGTGATATCGTACCACGCCGGCATGACATAACCACCGTTGATGGTGACCGGAATAGACGGGGCATTGGGAAAAACAAACCGCACCGCCATGCTGTCGGGCAGGGCCAGCTCCGGAACCATGGGGGCAAAGTCATTGCCGTCCGCGCCCAGGCCGTGCAGCAGGATTACGGCTGCTGTAGCCGGGGCCTGCGGGTTGATCTCGATACAGGAAAGCGTGGTCAAGGGCCTGCTCTTCAGGTGGTGGAAAGATTGCCGCGCATTATATCGGCGCGGGCAGCGGCCGGTCATGTACTTTCCCGCCGCCATCTGTGATTAGCGGTTGACAGCGACGTCGCCTGGGTTAGCCTTTAACCCTCACTTTGCTGCGCAACCAATCGCATTATGGATATCGCGCAACTGCTGGACCCCGACGAGGACGCCAGGACCTGTAGGGAGATTCCCGAGCAGGCCTGCCGGGAACAACCGCGCAACCGCATGGTACACCTGGTTTCCCTGACCCTCACCAAGATAGGCGACAGCCTGGTGGATGCGAAGCTCACGCTCACCTGGCTGCTGGCCGCCCTGGGCGCGCCCGCTTTCATGGTTGCGTGGCTGGTGCCCCTGCGGGAATCCCTGTCCCTGCTGCCACAGCTGGCAGTGGGCCAGTGGATCAGGGAGCACCCGGTGCGCAAGGGTTTCTGGATTGTCGGCAGCCTGGTACAGGCCGGCGCCATCCTGGCCATGGCGCTGGTGGCCGCCACCCTGGATGGCGCGCTTGCCGGCTGGGGCGTGCTGGCCGCCCTGTCCCTGTTTGCCCTGGGCAGGGGGGTGACCTCGGTGGCCAGCAAGGACGTACTGGGCAAAACAGTGGACAGGCAGCGCCGCGGCACGGTCACCGGCACGGCGGCCTCGATGTCCGGCCTGGCCGCCATCGCCCTGGGCGCTGTGCTGGTCCTCTACGGCGCGCCCACAGGTCGCTGGCCACTGGTAGTGCTGCTCTGCGTCGCCGCCACCATGTGGCTGTTGGCCAGCGCGGTGTATGCGACCCTGCGGGAGTTCCCGGGGGCCACCGAGGGCGGCGACAACGGCCTGTCCTCCGCCCTTGCCAACCTGCGCCTGGCCTGGGAAGACCGCCAGCTGCGCAGCTTCCTGGTCACCCGTACCCTGCTGATCAGCAGTGGCCTGGCGGCGCCTTTTTACGTTTCGCTGGCCAGCCAGAGCGGGCAGCGGGCCCTGGGGGAACTGGGTGCGCTGGTGCTCATGGCGGGCCTGGCAAACCTGGCGAGCGGTCGCGTGTGGGGTCGCCTGGCCGATTACTCCAGCCGCTGGACCATGGCCCTGGGGGGTGGTCTTTGCGCCCTGCTCTCGGTGGCGGTGGTCATCGTGGCCGGCCTGGAGTTGACGGCCAACCAGGCCGCAGCGTGGTACGCTGTGGTTATATTCATATTCTACCTGGGTCACGCAGCCGTCAGGCTGGGCCGCAAGACCTACCTGATCGACATGGCCACACCGGACAACCGCGCCCAACTGGTGGCCGTCAGCAATACCCTGATAGGCGCGCTGCTGTTGATTATGGGGGCCCTGTCATCCTGGCTCTCGGTCTGGGGCGTCCTGCCGGTGCTCTGCGCCCTGGCGGCCATGTGCGCCGCGGGCGCCCTGCTGGCTGTGAGACTACCGCCGGTGGCGGCAGACTGACTTAAATTCGAGTGAGGGATACATGAAAGCATCGGACCTGTTTGTGAGAGCACTGGAAGCCGAGGGAGTGGAGTACGTGTTCGGGATACCCGGTGAGGAAAACCTGGACCTGCTCGAGTCCCTGCGTAACTCCGGCATCAGGTTGATCCTGACCCGCCACGAACAGGGCGCCGGCTTTATCGCCGCCACCTACGGTCGGCTGACCGGCAAGGTCGGCGTGTGCCTGGCCACCCTGGGCCCCGGCGCCACCAACCTGGTTACGCCGGCGGCCTATGCGCAACTGGGCGCCATGCCCATGCTGTTGATC
>JACKNN010000014.1 GCA_024234855.1 Pseudomonadales bacterium
ATTCAGCAATGACTCCGGTATCATTGGCAGCGTTTTTGCACGAGTACAAGGTAAGCTTTCCCGTCGGGGTGGACGCCAGTCACGAGTCGGGGATGCCGAAAACAATGCGCGCCTATGCGATGCAGGGTACGCCGACGCTTGTATTGATTGATGCAAAAGGCCGGCTGAGAAAGCAATGGTTTGGCGCACCCTCTGATCTTATCGTCGGGGCGGAAATAATGCGATTAGTCGTTGAGCGCCAGGCCGATGATAACGCAATTACCTAGTCGGCTTCCTGGCGCCGTGGATCACGTTTTTGCCCATGGTGAGCGTGCTTGAGAGCACGGCACTTGACACGCACTCCCTCAAAACATGCAAATAATACTCATTATTATGTATACTGGGCGCCTGTTGTTCCAGTGAGCGCTGCCCATGCGACTGACAACCTTTACCGATTACTCTCTTCGAGTGCTCATCTATCTCGCCGTTAAAGGGGAGGAGAGCGCTACCATTGCTGAAATTGCGCAAAACTACGATATCTCCAGAAATCACCTTATGAAGGTTGTGCAGGAGCTGAGTCAGCAGGGTTACCTGATAGCGTTGCGGGGAAAGAATGGCGGCCTGCGCCTGAAAATGAGCCCGGCTGAGATCAACATCGGTGAGTTGGTGCGGGCAATGGAGAATGATTTGTCATTGGCGGAATGCTTCGGGACGAAAAACCATTGTGTCCTGACACCGGCCTGCTCACTACAGACGTTGTTCACCGAAGCCCTGGAGGCGTTCTTCGGCGTACTGAATGCCTATACGCTGGAAGATATCCTGCCGGGGACGCGACGCCGGGAACTGGTAAAGATCCTCAATATGATGTGAGGTCAATCCGGCAACAGACCGGGAACCGTATACGCGCTCCCGGGAGCGGGACATCGGGGACAGGGCGTTATCCGGCGCCACCATCGATCCTGGGAGTGAGCAGCATGGGGCTGTAGTGGTAAACGAAGATGCCGTAAGCCGCCAGCCACAACATGCCAGCTATGCCTATGCCCCATTGGGAAAATGCCGGCAGCAGTGTGGGCACCAGTACCCGCACTGCCGCACTGGCCAGGATCAGAACATAGGCGGCGGTCATCGCTGGCGGCGGACGCAGCGATCTGCCGGTGTGGCCCAGTGTCACCCGGGAGATCATCGCCAGAATCATGCCCCCGATAGCACCGACGGTAAAGCAGTGCAGGGCCATACTGACATTGGGCGATAGTCCAGCGCTGTACAGGGCGAGGGCCAGCAGGCCCAGTGGGATAAACGCATAGGCAAGATGCAGCGACCACAGCAGTGGTATGCCCCAGCAGTACTGGTAGCCCCAGCGCAGAAAGCGCCAGCCGTTGACCAGGGCGGCGCCGGCGCACAGGGGTACCATGATCGCCGCCGGTACCCGGGAGAATCCAGCGAAAGCGATAACCACCAACAGTATCATAGAACCGCCGCTGAGCACCTCCAGCCAGCGCAGGGGCGGCTGTCGTTGCTGACCGGTCCCGTTGGCGGTGAAAAACGGGATCACCCTGCCGCCTATGACCACCACAAACAGGGTGATCAGCATGATGGCGCCATGCAGTGCCTGTAGTGCCAGCTCAGGCCTCCCGCTCAATACCCCCCAGTGACTTGCGCCGTTCAGCAAGCACAGGACAAATAACATGGGTACGAACATCAGGTTGCGCCACTGTTTGACCTTCACCACCGGATAGGCCATCGCGGTGGCTGCGAACAGCAGGAACGACAGATCTACCGTGACCAGCAACCCTGGGGGCAGGGTGGAGCCGAACGCCAGTAGCAGGCGACCCAGCAGCCAACTACCTGCCAGCACGCCCAGTAGCCCCCCCCGCAGCCCCGGCACACCGGTCCATGCCTGCACCGCAGTCAGCAGAAAACCCACCACGATGGCGCTACCGAAGCCGAACAGCATTTCATGACCGTGCCACCAGACAGGGCCCCCATAGGGTTGCCAGGCCATCGGGAATAGCCAGAACACGGTCCACCAGAGCATCGCGATCAAGGAAAACAGCGTACCTCCAAGAAACAGGGGCCGGAAGGCGAGCCGAAGTATTGGCGGGGTAGTTGCGGACGTCGCCCCGGCATGAATGTTTTGCACCTGGATCTCCTGCGGTAAAAGTCGCCGGGTATATGCCCCGATCCCAATCGTGTTGCTGCGCTATGCGGTTGAACAGAATGCTGTTTGCTGTTCCGTCAGGTCCATCGTCAATGTAGCCATGCGTGAATGGCCCTGTAGGGGCATCGTGAACATCAACCAGAGCGGTGATTAAAGAGGTATTGTATACATAATTTATAAGATGTAAATAATATGCATTATATAGTGACTTCATTGCCCGCAATATTATGTGGGCTTGGCGAAACGCGGAAAAATCGCGGTCTACGCCTCAGCATCAGCACGGTCAATCTCTGGCGGGCCAGGGCTACTCCGCCTGGCCCAGATAACGCGCTGTAATACTGGCTTTGAACGCGGCCGTGCCCAGGGGCGACCCGGTGGCCTTTTCGAGTAATTCATCCGGCATATAAAGGCAGCCCTGGCTGCGAATATTCTGATCCAGCCAACGAAATAGTGGTGCCGGGTCTCCCCGCCCGAGCCCCGGGAGGATGTCACTGTCGTCGCCCAGCGCTGCACTAAACAATTGTGCGGCGGCCATGGCGCCCAGTGAATAGGTGGGAAAGTAGCCGAATATGCCCTCGGGCCAATGGACGTCCTGCAGGACACCGTCAGTATCATCCGTCGGCCTGATACCCACCAGCTGCGCCATCAGGTCGTTCCAGGCGCCGGGCAGGTCCCCGATGCCCAGTTCATCAGCGAGAATGGCCTTTTCCAGCCGGTACCGCACTATCACGTGCAGCGGGTAGGTGACTTCATCGGCGAACACCCGGATCAGTCCCGGTTCTACCTTGCGGTAAACGCGCAGGATATTGTCGGGCTCCCAGGCGGGACCCTGTCCGCCCAGGATGCGCTTAGTCGTGGGTGCCAGGAAGCGGATAAATTCCTCCGAACGCGCAGCCTGCATTTCCAGTAGCAATGACTGGCTTTCATGCAGGGTCATGCCGCGGCTCTTGCCCACGGGCTGGCCGCGCCACTGCTGTGGCAGGCCGTCTTCATAGAGGGCGTGGCCGGTTTCGTGGATCACTGCCATCAGGCTCTTCATGAAATCGGCTTCATCGTAACGGGTGGTGATTCGCACATCACCGTCCGCGCCACCACTGAAGGGGTGGTGGGCGATGTCGAGGCGGCCCCGATCGAAGGGAAAGCCGAACACTGTCATGAGTTCGTGCCCGAGCTGCTGTTGTCGTTCTATCGGGAACGGACCCTGCGGCATAAGCGGCTGGGTGCCTGCGGCCTGTTTCTCCATGACCTGCTGGACGAATCCGGGCAGGAAACCCCCCAGGTCGTCAAAAATCCTGTCCACCTGCACCTCCCTGCGCCCCGGATCATACTGGTCGAGCATGGCCTCATAGGGTGTGACCCCCATGATGTCGGCCTTGACGTAGGCCTCTTCACGTTTGAGCCGGAACAGCGCGTCCAGTTTCGGCGCGAGACTGGCGAAATCGTTTTTGGGCCGCGCCAACCGCCAGCACATAGCAGATTCCGATTGGGCCAGTACAATTTTTTCAACGAGGTCCGCGGGCGTGGCATTGGCGTGGATGAACTGGTGGCGCATCTCCCGCAGATTCGCGCGCTGCCAGTTGTCGAGTTGGTCCGCCTCGGCTTCGGCCTGGTCAATCAGGTCGGACAAATCGTTGCCCGTCTCCATTTCATGCATCATCACACTGAGCTCAGCCAGTACCGTGGCGCGCGCCGGGGCAGCTCCCTCCGGCATCATGGTCTGCTGGTCCCACTGCAGGATGCCCATGGCGTTGCCAACTGCGCTGACCCGTTTTTTGCGCGCCTCGAGGTCCCGGTATGCTTTCATCGGTGTTACTCCATCTGTGGCAGCCATTCCGCGCTCAACTGTACCAGTCTGGCGCAGACCAGCAGGGTAGAGGGGGTCTGAAGCCTTGTCCAGTGCGGCAGCGCCCAATCGGGGGCTGAACGCCTCCGGTGAGCGGCAGGCCGGCGCCCTAGTCCGTCCTCATTTGCGCGTAGGCGGCCAGCGCAGACTCCCGTGCGGCGCCGTGATCGACCACCGGGGGCGGGTAGTTTTCACCCAGCCTGACGCCCGCTGCCAGCAGTGCTTCAACCGGGGCCTGCCAGGGCTTGTTGAGGAAGCGGTTGGGCAACTGCGCCAGTTCTGGCAGCCACTGCCGGATGTAGGCGCCATCGGCATCAAACTTCTCTCCCTGTATCACGGGATTGAAAATGCGGAAGTAGGGGGAGGCGTCGGCTCCGCTGCCCGCCACCCACTGCCAGCCGCAGGTATTGTTGGCCAGGTCGGCATCTACCAGGGTGTCGTGAAACCAGCGGGCGCCGGCGCGCCAGTGAATCAGCAGGTGCTTGGTCAAAAAAGAGGCTGCCACCATGCGGACGCGGTTGTGCATATACCCGGTAGACCACAACTCGCGCATGCCCGCGTCGACGATAGGATAACCGGTGCGGCCTTGCTGCCATGCCCTCAGCGCCACTGCATTGCCCAACCAGGGAAAGCGACTGAACTCCCCTCGGAATGGTTCGCTGCACAGAGCGGGAAAGTGATACAGCAGGTGATGGGAGAATTCGCGCCAGCCCAGTTCGCTGAGAAACTTGTCTATCTGGGAGGCACTCGCCGGCTGTTTGTGCGCGTGCTGGCATGCTGCCTGCCAGACCGCCCGCGGCGATATCTCGCCGAAATGCAGGTGGGCCGACAGGCGGGAGGTGGCATCCCTGGCGGGGTGATTGCGGCCGTCGTTGTAGTCGCTCACAGGGCCTGCCAGGAATGCCCGCAGCCTGTCGTGTGCCCCCTCAGCGCCCGGCCGCCAAAGTTGGGGCCATTGGCTGGCCCGGTTCGGTTGGGTGGGCAGCAAGCTCCAGTCGGCAAGATCCTCCGTGTCGGGCGAGGCCGGGTACCACTGTATGTTCGCGGGCTGCGGCCTGGGTGCTGCCGGCAGTTGACCGGAACGGCAATGTCGCCAGAACGGCGTGAATACCTTGAAAGGCGCTCCGCTTCGGTTCTTTACCCGGTCGGGATCGAATAGCAGTGAACCGGCAAAACGCCTGAAAGTCACCCCGCGCGGAGACAGCTTGTCATGCAACGATTGCTCCAGGTGAGTCGCCCAGGGTTGGTAGACACGCGAGCAAAAGATTTCAGTAGCGCCGGTTTCCCTGAGCAGTCGATCCAGCACATCCGCCGCCGCACCGCTGCGCAACAGCAGCCTGCCACCCAGTGCAGACAGCTCTGCCGAGAGCGATTGCAGGCTGTGATGCAACCACCAGCGACTGGCTTCGCCCGGCCGCGCGTCGCCGGGGGAGATATCGTCCAGGATGTAGCAGGCCAGCAGGGGCCTGCCGGTGGCGGCCGCCGCGATCAGTCCGGGCAGGTCCCGGGTTCTGAGATCCTGCCGGAACCAGTAGATGATAGGCGTAGTCATAGGCTTGATACGAACGAGACAGCAAGAGGGATCACTCGTGCACCGGGTTTGGCAATGCGCTCCGGCTATCCCTTGGTCACTCCCGACGCGGATGCGGTGACAACAGGCGCTGCTGGGTCCTAAATCAGGTTGCGCAGCTTCAGCTCGTCGGGATAGGGTGCCATAAATACCTGGCTGTCTATGTAGGCATTCGGGCTGTTGGCAAAATGGTGCTTCAGCATCGTCAGGGGCACCACCAGCGGGATCCGGCCGAGGCGGTATTGGTCGATGAGCTCCTTCAGGCGCTGCCGCTCCGGTCCCGGCACCGTGCGCTTGAGATAGCCAGCGAGATGAAACAGCACGTTGGTGTGGCTGCGCAGGGTGGCCCGCTGCGCCAGTGAATCCATGAATTCGACGATAAACTCAGCCGCCAGCTCCGCCAGTGGTTGCTTGCCGGCATCAGCCAGCATCCTGCCCAGTCGCTGGTAAGCGCCCACGTGGTGCGCCATCACCAGGTATTTGTAGCGGCTGTAAAAACCAATCAGTTTGTGGGCGCTGAGGCCGGCAGCGCAAAGCTGCTTCCAGTCGTAATAGGCGTACGCCCGGGTGACGAAGCTTTCGCGCAGCCCGGGGTCGTTGAGACGACCGTCATCTTCCAGCGGCAACAGTGGGTCGACACGGCCCAGAGCCGCGGCGAAAATGCCCCGCTGGTCCGAGGCTATGCCGTAGCCATTGTGCGCGTAACGCTTGACCCTGTCGTAGCCACAGCTCGGGCTGCCCTTGACCAGGATATAGCCGCATAACCGGGGCGCCGATTCGAGTACCGTGCGGGCATAGTCGGCCAGCGCGTCGGTGTAATCGCGGGAGTGGGTTTCCACATCCAGGGCCCGCACTGCATCGGCGGGTCCCACCAGGTGAATGGGCGGGCGCGGGACGCCCATCCCGATACCCATCTCGGGGCAGAACGAGCGCAGCTCGAACGCGTCGCCGAGACTGCGTACATGCTCGTTGGGACTTTTGGTCTGGCCGTTGTAGCGCACCGCCTTGCCTGCGAGGCAAGCCCCGATACCCAACACGGGTTTTACGGATATGAGCGTTTCGGTCATGCCAGCCAGGCCAGGTCGTTTCGGGCGAGGCGGTTCAGGATACGGCGTTACAGTAGACGTTCTGGACATCATCCAGGTAGTTGAGCAGGTCCAGTAACTTGTCCAGCACCGGCTGGTCTACGGCGTCGAGGGTGGTGGTGGTCTGGGGTATGAACTGGACCTCGTCCACCTCGAAATCAATATCGCCGAGCGCGTCCTGTAATGCCTGCCTGGCTTTGTAGTGCTCGGTGTGTGGAATGAACACGCTGATACTGCCGTCCTCGCACTCGAGATCGGTCACATCCACGTCGGCTGCCATCAGGGCTTCCAGCACGGCGTCCTCGTTGTCCGCGGCAAACACCAGGATCGCACTGTGATCGAACAGGTGGCTGACGCTTCCCGGTGTGCCCAGCTTGCACTTGGTCTTGGTGAAGCAGGCGCGGACATCGCCGATGGTACGGTTGGCGTTATCTGTGAGGCATTCCACGATCAGCATGCAGCCGCCGGGGCCGAAACCCTCGTAGCGCGCGACCGCGAAATCCTCCCCGCCGCCGCCCCGGGCTTTTTCGATCGCCTTCTCGATAACATGGGTGGGTACCTGGTCTTTCTTGGCCCGTTCGATCAGGCTGCGCAGGGCCAGGTTGCCGTCCGGGTCAGTGCCGCCGGCTTTGCCGGTGACGTAGATTTCCCGGGCATATTTACTGTATACCCGGGCTTTGGCGTCCGAGGTCTTGGCCATTGAGACTTTGCGATTCTGGTAGGCGCGGCCCATGCGGTGTATCCATTGCGGCTGAAAACGCAGGCAATATAATCACTCTGCTGGCGAGAATCCAGAGCAATCAATCACGCGAGCCCTTACACTTGCGCGCTGCCGGGCGGGTTTCGCCGCCAGAGAATTTCCGTGAAACAAGGACCATGTCATGCCGAGTGCACCACTGAATACGATCGAGATTACGCTGCAAAGAGGCCGGGTGCAGGGCAGGGCGGCCAGTGGTTTCGAGCCGGTCGCCAGTGCATTTGCCGATAATTTCACCCTCCACCAGGAGGTGGGCGCCGCCTGCGCGATTTATCATCGCGGCCGCGTGGTGGTGGATATCTGGGGCGGTATGGCCGATCCCGCCAGCGGGCACGAGTGGCAACAGGATACCATCGCGCTGGTTTTTTCCGCGGCCAAGGGCCCGACAGCGACCTGTATACACCAGCTCGCGGAGGCCGGAAAACTGGACCTTGATCTACCTATAGCCCATTACTGGCCGGCCTTTGGCTGCAATGGCAAGGAGCACATCAGCACCCGCATGGTGCTGACGCACCGGGCTGGCCTGGCCGCCGTAGACGGTGAATTGACGCTGCCCGAGGTGCTGGCCTGGGAACCTGTCGTGGCTGCGATCGCGGCCCAGGCACCCAACTGGGAGCCAGGGAGCAAGCACGGTTACCACGCCCGTTCTTTTGGCTGGATTCTGGGCGAATTGATCCGCCTTATCACCGGGCAGAGCGCCGGCCAGTACCTGGCAGGCCATATCTGCCAACCGCTGGGCCTGCGCTACTGGGTCGGGCTCCCGGCGGATTACCTGCCCGCCTGTGCCACGCTGCTGCCGCCGGTGGGCGGGAACGATTCGGTCGCGGCCCTGTTGGGTGCCGACAGCCTGACGGCCCGGGTCATGACCGGGCCCAACGGCCTGTTCGGCTACAACGACATGTGGAATCGGCCCGAGGTGCTACAGGCGGAAATGCCGTCTTCCAATGGTGTGGGGGACGCCCGCTCGCTGGCGCGGTTTTACGCGGCGCTGACGGGGCAGGTGGAGGGTGTGCAGATACTGGGTCCGGCTCAGCTGGCAAAAGCCTGTGAACTACAGGTGCGCGGCCCCGATGCCGTTATTTTCCACGAAACCTGTTTTGGCCTGGGTTACGCCCTGCAGCCCGCGCTGGCTGCCGGTGCCGGGCCGCGCAGTTTCGGCCATCCCGGGGCGGGCGGGGCGCTCGCGTTCGCCGACCCGGACGCGGGTCTGGGCTTCGCCTATGTGATGAACGCCATGCAGTTCAAGCCGGAGGGCGACCCGCGTTCCGCGGGCCTGGTCAGGGCTGCTTACGACTGTCTCGCGTGGCACGCCGGGTAAGCTGTATCAGTCGCTGGTCGAAACCCAGTCGGCTGAATGAAGGTGATACCGATGATTGTGTCCCGGGTGTAGCTCATCATCGACAGGCGGAGCTTGTGGTCCTGCGCCAGCTCCCATTTGTGATAATCGGTGGTATGGCCGTCCGCACCTACACAGTTTTCGCAGTTCGCGGGTATGAAAGCGGCCATATTCCAGTCGCGCATCAGCATACGGATAAAGTCAGGGTTGCCCGGCCGCCCGAGACCCAGCCCCGAGTCGTTGACCAGTTCGATCGGCACATCCGGGTAGAGGCTGCGAACCAGGGGCAGTGCATAGGTCGTGCCGAAACCGCCGGCACTGACACCGGTAAGGAGAATGCGCTTTGGTGACGGAAAGGTCCTGACGGCGACATCCAGTGAGGCCGAGAGGTTGTGCAGGCCGCGCTGGAAGCGGTCGTTCTGGCCGTCCCCATCGCTGTCGCTGTCGCGGTCGCTGGCATGCAGGCCACCGTCGCAATAGGGCACGTAGACCGTATTCCAACCGGCGACGGGGTTGCCCGCCAGGTCCGGGTCGAGAATTCCAGCCTTCGGGATGCCCTTGTGCGCCGATTCTGTGGCCAGGCAGAAGGTCGACCAGCAGGCGCCGCCGCCCTGCAGGAATATCACCAGTTCCTCAGAGCCCTGGTCACGGGTGGCCATGGTGAATTCACTGCCATCAAGGCACAGCGGGCCGTCGCCGGTACCAAACGTATGGTTGATCACATCGCCCTGGGTTTCAGTCAGCATCGGACTGTAGGCGCCCAGGTAGCGGGTAACCCCCTGGTCGATTAACTCCTGGAAGGGAGCTGAAACCGGCCCGACGACCGGGTCCGGGCTGTCGTTGCTGTCGGAGCAGCCGGCGAGGAGGGCCAGGCCGGCAGCGGCCACGGTCAACGCAAATCTGTGGTTTTTAGGCATATCAATCCCCGTTGTTATTTTTAAGTACGAACGCCGGGTGCAGATGCTAGCAGCAAAGCGCGGCCGGGTCAGCCGGAAATTGGCATAGTCTCTGGCTATATTGTCCGGAGTTGCCCGGGCGCGGGCCAATGGGCAGGCCCCTGCTCAGAACAGGTTCGGGTAATCGCGCCAGTAGTACTGGTAATCCTTGCTTTTCCAGTCGCGGTACACGCGTTCCCAGTTCAGGCCCGCGATGCGCCAGCCGTGGTGAGGCTCGAGATTGGTAAAGAATACCGGGGCGCCGTAGTCGCTGAAGCGGGTGTCCACACTCATCCGAACGGTCGTGTCGGTGAGATTGGGTTCCGCCTTGTGCACCGTGGCTGAATGAAAGATCAGCACATCGCCGGCATCCGAATCCGCCACGTGCCAGGTGGTGTCCTGGGGGTAGATCTCGCACTGTACGCCGCCCACTCCCGCGGCGGAAAATACCTTGCGTACGCCGCCCTTGTGCGAGCCGGGCAACACCTTCACCCGCCCCATGGGGGTGGAAATATCGTGCAGGGCCACCCAGATACCTGCCATGGTGGGGCCGGCGTGGTGGGAATACGCGTCCTGGTGGGGCGGCGTCTCGCAACCCACTTTGCCCGGTGTCGATATGCGTGCCATTTTCATGGGATAGACGAACACCTCAGTGCCTGACACCAGCCGCATCAGCTCGAGTGTGTGCTCGCTGTGGAAAAATCGGTGGAACGACTCGAGTGCCTGGATGCGCGGGTAGATATCATCCCAATCGGGATCCGATTCGACGAAGGGCCGCCCGTGCAGGACCGGCAGGCCGCTGGTGCGGTCGAAGGCCACTTGCCCGTTGGTCTGGGCCAGCAGGTCCGCCAGCAGCCCACTGCAGGTATCTGCCGGCACGTAGCGTTTAAAAAACAGGTAGCCCAGGTCCTGGAAGCGTGCCTGCAGCAGGATCTGTCCCTCATCGATGCGGGAGACCACGAAGGGTTGGTTGTCTGTCATGGAGAAACTCTGGCAAGGGTTGAATCGGGGCTGCGGTGTGCAGCGGCAATCATATAGCGCCTGGTTCCCGCGGGCCAGCGCCGGCGCGCGCGTCAGGGGTCGCCGGCTGCTAGCGGCTTGTACTGGCCGCTAGAGTACCCACTCCGCCATATTTCTCAGCAGTGCCCTGTCGCCGTGAACCAGCAGGGAGGTCACCGGTGAATTCTCCCAGGCCCTGATGCGCTCCCGGATCCGGTCGGGGGGACCGCACAGGGAAATTTCATCGGCGAACTGGTCCGGCACCGCAGCGATTGCCTGGTCGCGCTTGCCCGCGAAAAACAGGCGCTGAATCTCCTCGGCCTCTGCCTCGAATCCCATGCGCCCCATCAGTTCCTTGTGGAAATTGCGCTTGCTGGAACCCATGCCGCCCACGTAGAAGCCGAGCATGGCCTTGACCGGGTACAGCGCCTGGGCCAGGTCCTCATTGACATTGACCAGGGTGAGCGCTGCAATCTCAAACCCCTGCCTGGCCCCCACCAGTTGGTCGGCGTAGACCTCCTGCCGGTAGGGGGAATAGTAAAGCGGCAGCCAGCCATCGGCGATCTGCGCTGTCTGGGCGACGTTCCTGGGGCCCTCGGCGCCGATGAAAATAGGCAGGTCGGCCCGCAGCGGGTGGGTGATCGACTTGATCGGCTTGCCCATGCCCCAGGAACCGGGGCCGTTGTAGGGCAGGGGGTAAAACTCGCCGTCGCTGGTGACCGCCTCCTCGCGGGCCAGCACTTTGCGCACGATATCCACGTATTCACGGGTGCGGGTCAGGGGCTTGCTGTAGGGCTGGCCATACCAGCCCTCGACCACCTGGGGCCCGGAGACACCCAGCCCCAGGATCATCCGCCCGCCGGAGAGGTGATCCAGCGCCAGGGCGGCCATGGCACAAGCCGCCGGTGTGCGCGCCGACAACTGGGCAACGGAGGTCCCCAGGCGAATGCGGGAGGTGCGGGCGCCTATCCACGCCAGCGGGGTAAAACAGTCGTTGCCATAGGATTCGGCGGTCCACACTGAATCGTAGCCCAGCCGCTCCGCCTCCTGGGCGAGTTCCACGTGATCGGTGGGTGCGTGCGCGCCCCAGTAGCCCAGCTGCAGCCCGAGTGAAAGTTTCGCCATTGTGCACCTCCGCAGTAGTGGCCCTACTCTACGGCAAAGGTCGGAGGAGTAAAACGTGGTCCGGCGGCCATATTCGCTGACTTTCCCGGTCAGGGCATTTGCCGGTCGATACGATTGTCAATCGGGGCCGCCATTGGATAGACTCATGCCCCATACCACTATCAGCATTGCCGGAGCCCCGCTTGGCCAGACTCACCCACATCGATGAAACCGGCGCCGCCCGTATGGTGGATGTCGGCGGCAAGGCAGTCACCGAGCGCGTGGCGGTGGCGAGCGCGGTGATATCCATGCTGCCGGCAACCCTGGCCCTGCTGGAGCAGGGCGGCCACAAAAAAGGCGACGTGCTGGCAGTCGCCCGGGTGGCGGGTATCCAGGCCGCGAAAAAATGCTCGGATCTGATACCCCTGTGCCATCCCCTGATGCTCAACTCCGTCACGATCGATTTTAGCATCGACCCGGTCGGGTCCTGCGTCCGCATCGAGGGCTGCTGCAAGGTGTCGGGCAAGACCGGGGTGGAAATGGAGGCCCTGACGGCGGTATCGGTGGCGGCCCTCACCATCTACGATATGTGCAAGGCGGTGGACCGGGGTATGGAAATTCGCAGCGTCGGGCTGCAGCGCAAGTCCGGCGGCAACTCGGGCAGTTGGCAGCGCGAGTCGGACGAGGGTGACTGATGCTGAAGATCCTGTTTTTCGCCAGGGTTAAAGAGGAGCTGGGTTGTGCCGGCCTCGATCTGCCGTGGCAGGAGTCGGTCGGCGACCTCGACAGCCTTCAGGCGCAGCTGTGTCGCGAGGGCGGTGCGCGCTGGGTAGAAGTGCTGGGGCGACCCAACATGATACGCGCCGTCAATCATGTGGTGGCAAGCGAAAACACGCCCCTGCACGACGGCGATGAGGTGGCGTTTTTCCCGCCGGTGACCGGTGGCTGAGTCGTCCCCGCGAGTGGCCCTGTCAGTCAGTGTCCAGGCAGAGGATTTCGACGTCGCCGCCCTGCAGCGCCAACTGTTCAGCGGCGCCCACGAGGAGGGCGCAATCGCGTGCTTTACCGGTTATGTGCGCAGCTCGAGCGCCGAGCGGGCAGTGCACGGCATGGAGCTGGAACACTATCCGGGCATGACCGAACGCAGCATCAGCGGCATTCTCGCGCAGGCCAGCGAACGCTGGCCACTACTGGCGGCCTCGGTAGTGCACCGGGTGGGTCGGCTGGTGGCGGGCGACCAGATCGTCTGGGTCGGGGTGGCGTCGGCGCATCGGGAAGCGGCCTTCAGCGCCTGCGAATTTATTATGGACTATTTGAAAAATGAGGCCCCTTTCTGGAAAAAGGAGGAGGGCCCGCAAGGCGCGCACTGGGTAGACGCCAGGTCCGGGGACCAGGCCAGGGCGGCGCGCTGGGATGATGATCGGCGGGCATAGCCTGAACGGGGGATGTCCCCGCGCCGGCCCCGGAGTTAAATGGGCACTGCCGGCGCTGCGACAATAATGCAACAGGGGTGGAGCTAAATACTATGGACATCGACAGCCGTGAATTGCGCAATGCGCTGGGGCGATTTGCCACCGGGATATGTATTATCAGCACCGTGACAGACAGTGGCCGGCCACTGGGCCTGACCGCCAACTCTTTCGCGTCGGTCTCGCTGGACCCGCCGCTGGTGCTGTGGAGCCTGCAGAACAACTCGGACGTGTTCGCCGAGTTCTCGACCCCGCAGTTTTTCGCCATCAACGTGCTGGCAAAGGAACACCACGGGCACTCGGGGCGCTACGCCAAAAAGGGCGATCACCTGCTGGACCCGGAGCATTTCACCCCGGGCAAATTCGGTGCGCCGATAGTGCACGGCGCCCTGGTCAGCTTCGAGTGCGAGCTGCACGCCACCCACGACGGTGGCGACCACCTGATCATCGTCGGCAGGGTGAGGGACATGCAGCGGCGCGAGGACGGCGAGCCGCTGCTGTTTTACTCCGGCAACTACCACCACCTGGCCTAGCGGCCGATGTGATCCGCTCGCCGGGATTTCAATAAGGCCTTATACTGCCTCGTTTGCTTGGGCGACAATTATCCGATGAAATTTTGCACCAGTTGCGGCAACTCAGTCGTTTTGCAGATTCCCGCCGGGGATGACCGGGAGCGCTTTGTCTGCATCTCCTGCGAGTTGATCCATTACACCAATCCCAGGATCATCGTCGGCTGTGTGCCGGTGTATGAGGGCAAGGTATTACTGTGCAAGCGCGCTATCGAACCGCGCAAGAACTACTGGACCCTGCCGGCGGGCTTCATGGAAAACGGCGAGACCACGCCGGAGGGCGCAGCCAGGGAAACCTGGGAAGAGGCGCGGGGCCGGGTGAGCAACCTGGAGCTCTACCGGATCTTCGACGTGCCCTCCATCAGCCAGGTCTATATGTTTTACCGCTGCGATCTGGACGGTGGCCAGTTCGGCGTCGGTCCTGAGAGCCTGGAGTCAGGCCTGTACAGTCAGGATGAAATCCCCTGGGACGAAATCGCCTTTCCGGTCGTGTACCAGACCCTGAAGCAGTATTTCATCGACGCGCAAACCGGGCATTTCCCGGTGCAGGTCGCCACCGTAGAGCGCCGGCCGCGGCGACCTTAGCAGTTAAATATTTTCAGGCAAAACAAGGAGTAGTCTGCATGGCATTTCCCAAGGTCGGCAATATGGCGCCGGCATTTTCATTGCTGGACCAGGATGGCAACAAGGTCAGCCTGGGTCAGTTCAAGGGCAAACAGAATGTGGCCCTGTACTTTTACCCCAGGGCCATGACACCGGGCTGCACCGTACAGGCCTGCGGTATCCGCGACAGCAAAAAAGCACTCGCCAGGCTGGATACCGTAGTGCTCGGAGTGAGCCCGGATCCGGTGGCGAAACTGGCCAGGTTTATCGACAAGCAGGACCTTAATTTCACCCTATTATCTGACGAGGATCACGCGGTGACTGAAAAGTACGGTGCCTGGGGACTCAAGAAGTTCATGGGTCGCGAATTTATGGGTGTGCTGCGCACGACCTTTATTATCGGTAAGGACGGGCGTCTCAAGCATGTCATGAACAAGGTCAACACCAAGACCCATCACGAGGACGTGATGGCGCTGGTAAGGGAACTGGGCCTGTAAGTGCGCGCCGATTCCACCAATACGCTGCGCTACCTGTTCGACGATGTGCCCGCACCCGGCCAATTGCGGGAGATAGCCCCGGGGGTACAGTGGCTGCGTATGCCCCTGCCCATGGCGCTGGATCATATCAACCTCTACCTGCTGGAAGATGAAGACGGCTGGTGGATTATCGACACCGGTATCGCCGTCGGTCCCACCCAGGATCTGTGGGAACAGGTATTTGCCGAAGCGCTGGGCGACAAGCCCGTCAAGGCCGTGCTGTCAACCCACTACCACCCCGATCACATCGGCATGGCCGGCTGGTTGTGCGAGCGCTGGCAGGTGCCTTTTTACATGACCCAGGCGGAATTCCTCAGCGGCCTGGCGTTCAGCAGGATGCAGCGGGAGCATTTCAGCTGGACCTCCGCTCTCTTCCTGCAGCAGTCCGGCTATTCGCTGACCCAGATAGAGACTGCGCAAAAGCGCTGGGGCGGTTTCGGCGGCTACATCAAACCCATGCCCACGGCGTATCGGCGGCTGGTCGACGGCGCCAGCCTGCTGATTGATGGCCGGCGCTGGCGAGTGGTGGTAGGGCGCGGGCACTGCCCCGAGCACGCCTGCCTGTACAGCGAGGGGTTGAATATCCTCATTTCGGGCGACCAGGTCATACCGAAGATCACCTCCAACGTCAGTGTGATGGGGGGCGAGCCCGAGGCCAACCCGCTCAAAGACTGGCTGGCCTCCCACGAGCGCTTCCTGGAACTGCTGCCGGCGGACGCCCTGGTCCTGCCGGCGCACAACACGCCCTTTTACGGGCTGCACACGAGGTTGCGCTACCTGATCGAGCACCACGAGGAACACCTGCTGGCACTGGAAGAGGCCTGCCTGGACGGCTGGCCCACCGCCCTGGACCTGCTGCCGGTATTGTTCAAGCGCGCGCTCGATGAGCACAGTATCGGCCTGGCCCTGGGGGAGTGCGTCGCCCACCTCAACTACCTGCACCAGCGCGGCCAGCTGGCGCGCGAGCTCAACGACGACGGTCAGTATACCTATCGATCCATCGATGACACCCTGCACTTGCGCCTGCGGCGCCACCGCAGCGAGCTCGATGATCAACCGGTCATGCAGGTATAAGTATCTATATATATCAATAAGATACAACGTTGATATAAACCAGGATGTCAATAACCGCAAACCCGTCAGGAGGAATGCGCTCTGCCCATGCGAGTGAACATAGGTGCCATCGACCTGATGCCGGCCGAACCCGGTGAAGACACCAGCCACTGCTATCATTGGGTCAAACCGACCCTGATGGACCGGCCGGGCCATGAGATATTCAAGATGTCCGCCGGGTAGTGCCCCGTCTATCCAGCCAGTAAAGAGGAGCCAGCCATGCTGTCACAACAGGAACTGTCGGACCGGTTTGAGATCCAGGACCTTATTTTTCACTACGCCGAGTTGATTGACAGCAAGCAATTCGAGCAATTGCGGGAGGTGTTTACCCCGGACGTACATGTCGATTACAGCGCGTTCGGCGGCGGCGTGGGCAACCTGGAGCAAACCCTGGCATTTCTCCACGCGGCGGTCACCACCGAGCTGTTTCCCAATACGCAGCACCTCAATGCCAACATCCAGGTCAGCCTGGCTGGCGATATCGCCACCGGGCGGGTGATGTGCTTCAACCCGATGCAGATGGCCTTGCCGGACGGCAGCAGCCAGACGTTCTTCCTCGGGTTGTGGTACCAGGATGAGTACCGGCGCACCCCCGGGGGCTGGCGCATCTGTCGCCGGGAGGAGGTGAAAAGCTGGGTGTTCAATACGCCGGACTTCATGGCGTTCTGACACACGCTGCGAGGGCGGCTTAGCGCCCGTTCGTGTCGGCCCAGTCGGGCGGCAGGTAGTCCAGTTCCAGTTTGACCGCCGCGTCGCGCAGGCGGGCTTCCAGTTCGGCAAGTTGAGCCTCGCCAACCTTGCCGGCGTAATCGCGTTTGACCAGTTCGAAGCAGGCAACCGCGTCGTCCACCAGTTGCACCCCCCTGGAAGTCAGTCGAATGGCCCTGGCGCGCCGGTCGGTTGCGTCCACGGCCCGCTCGATGTAACCCAGGCTCTCCAGTTCGCGCAGGGTTTTACCCATGGCCTGCTGGGTGATCTGCGCGCGCTCGGCGAGTTCGGTCACCCGGGTCCGGCCCAGTCCGATGTTGGTGAAAACAACCTGGTGCGACAGGCTGATATCGCCGTGGCCCCGCTCGCGCAGAAGCCGGGTGACCCTGCGGTCGAAATCGCGGGACAACTCCCGCAGCACCCGGGCCAGGGTGGCGGATAATCGTCGCGTAGCGAGTTGCTGCTGCTGATCAGTGTCCGGTGTATCCACGAATATGACTCCGGTGGGGCGTTATAATTATGGCCGACATAATAGCAAATAAGCCTGCGCTGACAATCGGCTTCCCGCCGGCGGGCAGCCGTGCCGCCCCGGCGACGGTTTGGACCGGCGGGTCACGTTTCCGTTACACTGCCCCGCTTTCCCGGAGCGCGAAGCGAAATCATGGCCAAAATTATCAGTTGCAACACCAACGGTATTCGCTCGGCGGCGAGCAAGGGGTTCTTTGACTGGTTGCAGGGCGAGCAGGCGGATGTGGTCTGTATCCAGGAGACCAAGGCCCAGCGCCACCAGTTGTCCGATCCGGTATTCAGCCCTGCCGGTTATCACTGTTTTTACAACGATGCGGTCAAGCCCGGCTACAGCGGCACCGCGCTGTATTCCAGGGTCAGGCCGCAGGCCGTAACAACCCGCCTCGGCTGGGACCCGGCGGACTCCGAGGGCCGTTACCTGCAGGCGGACTACAAGGGCCTCAGCATCATCTCCCTCTACATGCCCTCGGGCTCCAGCAGCGACGAGGCACAGCAGAAAAAATACCGCTTTATGGACGCCTTACTCGAGCACCTGCGGACCCTGCGGCGCAAGCGGCGCGAGTTCATCATCTGCGCCGACTGGAATATCTGCCACAAGGAAATTGACCTTCGCAACTGGCGTGCGAACCGCAAGAACTCCGGTTTCCTGCCCGAGGAGAGGGCGTGGCTGGACACCCTTTATGACGAGGTGGGCTACATCGACTCCTTCCGCCTGGTGAACCGGGAGCCTGACCAGTACACCTGGTGGTCCAACCGCGGCCAGGCCTGGGCCAAAAACGTGGGGTGGCGGCTGGATTACCAGGTGATCTCCCCGGCCCTGGCCAGCACCGTGCGCGACGCCAGCATCTACAAGCAACAGCGCTTTTCCGATCACGCCCCGCAAATTATGGAGTATGAGGTACAGCTGTCGAGCTAGCCCCGGGGCAGCCCCTCGAATTGCGAGCACGGGTGAAACCCTGTACATTAGCCGCGTTTTCCACGCTCCCCAGGGGAGTGCAACCAGCCACAGGAAGCAGTCGATGAGTTTGTTTATAGCCAGTGCACACGCCCAGGCCGCCGGGGCCCCGGCCCCGGGTGGAGAAATGTTCCAGATCCTGTTCCTGGTCGGTTTGTTTGTGCTGTTCTATTTCATTGCCATACGGCCCCAGCGCAAGCGCCAGAAGGAACACCAGCAGATGGTGTCGGCCCTGAGCAAGGGCGATGAAGTCGTCACCTCATCGGGCATCCTGGGCAAGGTGACAGCCCTGGATGACAACTACATGGTGCTCAATGTCGCCAACAACGTCGACATGAAATTCCAGCGTGTCCATGTCCACGCGGTCCTGCCCAAGGGCACGCTCAAGTCCATCGGCTAGCGCGCCGGCGGGCTGCGATGGAGCTTCAATACCCACGCAGGATTGCCCTGGCCCGCACGCCCACACCACTGCAATACCTGGAGCGGGCCTCCGCCCGCTGGGGTTGTGGCCATCGCCTCTGGGTCAAGCGCGATGACCTGACCGGTTGTACCCTCAGTGGCAACAAGGTGCGCAAACTGGAGTTCATCACCGCCCACGCCATCGACCACGGTTACGATACGCTCATCACCTGCGGCGGCCTGCAGAGCAATCACTGCCGGGCCACCGCGTTCGCGGGAGCCCAACTCGGCCTGGCCGTGCACCTGCTGTTGCGCGGTGACGAACCCGATCAGGCCGATGGCAACCTGCTGCTCGATCACCTGGCCGGCGCCACCGTCAGTTGCTACCCCAAACGCCAGTATGTGGCGGAAGTCGAGGCCCTGTTCCGGCAATGGCAACAGCACTACGATGGGCTGGGTCGAAAGGCCCTGGCTATTCCCACAGGCGGCAGTGACGGCATCGGCGCCTGGGGTTATATCGCCGCCTGCGAGGAACTGGCGGCAGACCTGGGCGCCAACCAGATCGAACGCGCCCATATCGTGACCGCCTCGGGCTCGGGCGGCACCCAGGCCGGGCTCACGCTCGGTGTTGCCCTGCACCGGTTGCCTGCCACCGTCTGGGGCGTTAATGTCTGCGACGACGCGCAGTATTTCCTCGACAAGGTCGCCGCCGACGCCGCTGACTGGCGTCGGCGGTATCCCCAGGTGCCCGAGTTGGAGATTCATGCGAACGTGCTCGACGGCCATGTGGGGGCCGGCTACGGCGTCGCCGATGAGGCGGTATTCGGGCTGATCGCCGAACTGGCGGCACTGGAGGGGCTGGTGCTCGATCCGGTCTATACCGGCAAGGCCTTCAATGGCATGCTGGCGGAAATCGCCGCGGGTCGCTTTGCCGGTTGCACCGATATCGTGTTCATGCACACCGGGGGCATCTTCGGCCTGTTTCCCCAGCGCAGCGGGTTTACCGCGTGGTGAGCGGGTAAGGCCAGGCCCGATGCCGCGGTCTCACGGCCGGGCACGGTACACAACACAATAAAACAAAACAGGGGATCACCGTGTCAGAACTGATTACCGCCATAAACGAGCTGGCCTGGGGTCCCCCCATGCTGGTACTGCTGCTGGGCACTGGTCTGTACCTGAGCCTGGGTTTGCGCTTCATGACAGTGCGCAAGATCCCGGTGGCCCTGCGCCTGTTACTGCAGGGTCGCGCCGGCAAGGGGGAGGGCGATATCTCACCCTTCAATGCGCTGATGACTTCGCTTTCAGCCACCATCGGCACCGGCAATATCGCCGGTGTCGCCACCGCGGTCGCCCTGGGCGGCCCCGGCGCGCTTTTCTGGATGTGGATTACCGCTCTGCTGGGAATGGCCACGAAATACGCCGAGGCGGTGTGCGCGGTACGCTTTCGCGAGCAGGACGCACTTGGCAATTACAGCGGCGGACCGATGTACTACATACGCAACGGCCTGCACAAGCGCTGGCACTGGCTGGGGTTCCTGTTTGCCCTGTTCGGTAGCCTGGCAGGCTTCGGCCTCGCCAATACGGTCCAGTCCAATTCCGTCGCCGAGGTGCTCAATGACACCTTCGCGATTCCACCCCTGGCCACCGGCCTGATACTGATGGTGCTGGTAGGGGCAGTCGTCCTGGGTGGAATAAAACGGATCGCCAGCGTGGCCAGCTGGCTGGTTCCGTTTATGGCGTTCAGCTATGTGCTGATGAGCCTGGTGGTCCTGGTCACGCACATGGAGGCGCTGCCGGGCGCGGTGCTGACCATCATCGATAGTGCCATGAACGGTACCGCCGCCGCCGGCGGGTTCGCGGGCGCCTCGGTCTGGGCCGCCCTGCGTTTCGGGGTTGCCCGGGGCGTGTTCTCCAATGAGGCGGGACTGGGCAGCGCCCCAATCGCCCATGCTGCGGCCCGCACCAACCAGCCGGTACAGCAGGGCATGATCGCCATGCTGGGCACTTTTATCGATACGCTGGTGATCTGCACCATGACCGGCCTGGTCATCGTGATCATGGACGTCTGGCCCACCGGGGTCAGCGGCGCCAGCCTCACCTCGATGGCGTTCGCCAACGCCTTCCCGGGGGGGCAGTACGTGGTCACCTTCGGCCTGTGCCTGTTTGCCTTTACCACCATGATCGGCTGGTCATTCTATGGCGAGCGCTGCGCGGTATTCCTGCTGGGCACCCGCGTCATCATGCCGTTCCGCATCGCCTGGGTTATCGCGATCCCACTGGGTGCCCTGGTGGAACTCGACCTGGTGTGGCTGATCGCCGATACCCTCAACGCTTTCATGGCCATTCCCAACCTGATCGCCCTGATACTGCTCAGCCCACTGGTATTCAGCCTCTCCCGCGAGTATTTTGACAGGCGGTAAGCCTTGCGTCAGATCAAGGTAAGCTCACGCAGCGGGCGTGTACTATCATCGGTCGGCCATATCAGTGGCTGCAAGTGAATGTGTGTAATCCGGGAGAGGCCGATGACAGAGACAGTGTCGACAGTGGAAGCGGCGGTAGACAGGGCGATCGCCAGGGTCGGTAAAAAACTGGTATTGATGGCGCCGCTGGGGTTGGGTAAACCGGTACAACTGGTCAACGCGTTTTATCATCGGGCAGCGGCCGACCCGAGCCTCAGCCTGCACATCTACACGGCGCTCTGTTTGGAAAAGCCGCCCCTGGGTACCGGCGTGGAAGCCAAGCTCTCGGGGCCCATCATGGAGCGCCTGTTTGGCGACTATGAAGAGCTGGCTTTCATCAAGCCCGTGCGCAGCGACACCCTGCCCGCCAACATCCAGGTGAGTGAGCTGTATTTCAAGGCCGGGTCGATGAAGAACGTGCCCTCCGCACAGCGCAATTACATCTCCAGTAACTACACCCATATCGCCCGGGATATGTTTGACGCCGGCGCCAATGTCCTGGTGCAACTGGTTGCGGCGCGCGAGACCCCCGACGGACTTTCGGTGAGCCTGTCCTGTAATCCCGACACCGGAACGGAGCTGATGGAAATGTACGCCGGGTCCGGCAAGACCTGTATTTCCATCGGCCAGGTGCACTCCGACCTGCCCTTCATGGAGCATGATGCGGAGATTGGCGTCGATGCCTTCGACCTGCTGGTGCGCAATAGCGCATACGACAAAACCCTGTTTGCGGTGCCCAATACGGCGGTACCGATACAGGACTACGCCACCGCGTTGCACGCCAGCACGCTGGTGGCTGACGGCGGTACGCTGCAGATCGGTATCGGAGCCCTCGGGGATGCGGTGGCCTATTCCTGCATCCTGCGCCAGCAGCACAACAGCGACTACCGCGCGGCTGTCGCCGCGCTCACCCACCAGCAGGTGGCGGTAGCCTGCCACGGCGAGCCGTTCGACCAGGGGCTCTATGTCTCCACGGAAATGTTTGTCAACGGCATGATGCACCTGATAGAGCAGGGCGTGGTGAAGCGTAAGGTCTATGACAATCTCGCGCTGCAACTGGGCCTTAACAGTGGCGCAATCGGTCACGAGATTGACGAGCGGCTCTACGATTACTGTCGGGCCAGGGGTTTGATACCGGCACGGTTAGAGCAATCAGGCCTGGATGAACTGAAATACTGGGGAATACTCGATGCCACCGCGGTGCTGGAGGACGGCGCCCTGGTCCTCGCCGGCCAGTCCCTGGCCAGCGATATGGACGAACCCGCTACCCGTTCCGCCGTTCTGGCGCAGGGCAGGGGGCGGCAACTGCGCAACGGCCGGGTACTGCACGGAGGGTTTTTCCTCGGCCCGGCAGACTTTTATCGCAAGCTGCGTGAGCTGGACGCCGCCGGCCAGGAACAGATCTGCATGACGGGGGTCCGACGCACCAACCAGTTGCTGCTGAACTACCCGTTGTACTGTGCCCAGCGCAGGCAGGCCCGTTTTATCAATACCGGCATGATGGTAACGCTCACCGGGGCGGTGGCGTCCGATGCGCTGGAAGACGGTACCGCGATCAGCGGCGTCGGCGGACAGTACAATTTCGTCGCCATGGCGCATGACCTGCCGGGCGCGCGCTCGGTCCTGTGCATCCGCAGTACCCGCGGCAGTGGCAAGCAGTTGAAATCCAACGTCGTGCCCTTTTACGGCCACCTCACAATTCCCAAGCACCTGCGCGATGTCATCGTCACGGAATACGGCGTGGCGGACCTGCGCGGCCAGAGCGACTCGGAGATCATCAAGCGCCTGATCAATATCGCCGATTCCCGCTTCCAGGAGGAACTGCTGGCGTTCGCCAGGGACCATGGCAAGGTGGAGCGGGACTACCGTATCCCCGTTGAGGCCCGCAACAACACGCCCGAGCGTCTGCAGCAGGCGCTGGCGCCCCTGGTTAAAAAGGGCCTGCTGCCGGCGTACCCCTTCGGTACCGATCTCACCGACCAGGAACTGGCCCTGGCCGCGAGCCTGCGCAAGATCAAGGCCCTGAGCGAGGAACCGGCGCATTTTATCAGTGCCGCCTTCAAGGCGTTGCTGCATCACGGCGACGAGGCGGCGGCACGTCCATTCCTGGAGCGGATTCAGCTCGAACACCCCGAGACGAGCAAGGATTTCATTATCCAGCAATTGCTGATGATGGAACTCCAGGAGCGGGGCGCGCTGAAGGTCAGTTAGCCACTGGTGCCCGCCGGGACAACTGGTTATCCTTGCCCCATGCCACAAACCCTGGACGACAGACTGGTCATCGCGATCTCCTCCCGGGCCCTGTTCAACCTGGACGAAAGCCACCGGGTCTATGAGAGCGAGGGCCTGGAGGCGTATTCCGCCTACCAGGTGGCCCGGGAAGAGGAGCCGCTGGAACCGGGCGAGGCCTTCCCGCTGGTGCACAAGCTGCTGCGGCTGAATGACCGCCTGGGTGAGGAGTCCCAGGTGGAAGTGGTCCTGCTGTCGCGCAACAGTGCTGACACCGGTCTGCGGGTGTTCAACTCCATCCAGCACTACGACCTGGCGATCAAACGGGCCGCTTTCTGCGGGGGAGAGAGCCCCTGGCGCTATATCAACGCCTTCGGCTGCCAGTTATTCCTGTCCAATGAGGCTGAGGATGTCCGTTACGCGCTCGACTGCGGCGTGGCGGCTGCCACGCTGGTGTCCAGCAAAGGTGGCGGTTCACACAACGACCAACTGCGCTTCGCCTTCGATGGCGACGCGGTGATCTTCTCCGATGAGGCGGAGCGGGTGTACAAAAGCCGGGGCCTGGAAGCCTTCACCGCCAGCGAGCAAGCTGCGGCCCGCGAACCCCTGGGCGGGGGGCCTTTCAAACCTTTTCTGGCCGCCCTGCAGCGCCTGCAACAGGCCTTCCCGGCCAGCGAGGCGCCGATCCGTACCGCCCTGGTGACCGCCCGCTCGGCACCGGCCCACGAGCGGGTTATCCGTACCCTGCGGGCGTGGAATATCCGTATCGACGAGTCAATTTTCCTCGGTGGCCTCAACAAGACCGAGTTCCTGCGGGCTTACCAGGCCGATGTGTTTTTCGATGACCAGCCGGCCCATTGCGCCTCCGCCAGCCCCCATATCGCCACCGGCCATGTGCCCCATGGCATCGCCAACGCCTGAGTCTTCGGCAGGCGCTGGTTATTACTTATATATTTGGCCTTTGCCCGGTTTAATGGCTATTCTGCATAAGTAAAATCGGCGCCCCGGGGGGGCAGCTCCGGAGGATGGCATGAAACTTCAGCAGTTGCGCTATATCTGGGAAGTGGCGCATCACGACCTCAACGTCTCGGCGACGGCCCAGAGTCTGTACACCTCTCAGCCGGGTATCAGCAAGCAGATACGCCTGCTCGAGGATGAACTCGGGGTGGAGATATTCGCCCGCAGTGGCAAGCACCTGACCCATGTGACCCCGGCGGGGGAGGTTATCCTGCAGACCGCCGGCGAGGTCCTGCGCAAGGTGGAGAGCATCAAACAGGTCGCGCAGGAGTATTCCAACGAGAAAAAGGGCACCCTGTCGATTGCCACCACCCATACCCAGGCGCGCTATGCGCTGCCGGCCACGATCAAGTCGTTCATGCAGCGTTACCCCGATGTCTCCCTGCATATGCACCAGGGCACACCGATGCAGATCTCCGAAATGGCGGCCGATGGTACGGTCGATTTTGCCATCGCCACCGAGGCGCTGGAGCTGTTTTCCGACCTCATCATGATGCCGTGCTATCGCTGGAACCGCTGTATTCTGGTGCCCCGCGATCATCCCCTCACGCAGCTGTCAAAACTTACCCTCGAGGCGGTGGCGGAACACCCCATCGTGACCTACGTGTTCGGCTTTACCGGCCGCTCCAAGCTGGATGAGGCCTTTGTCGAGAAGGGCCTGGAACCCCGGGTAGTGTTCACCGCCGCCGACGCCGACGTGATCAAAACCTATGTGCGCCTGGGCCTGGGCATTGGTATCGTCGCGGCCATGGCCTACGACGAAAACAAGGACAGCGACCTGGTGGCGCTGGATGCCGGTCACCTGTTCGCCAGCAGCGTCACCCGCATCGGCTGCCGCCGGGGCACTTTCCTGCGCGGTTATATGTACGAATTCATCGAGGATTTCGCCCCGCACCTGACCCGGGAGGTGGTCCAGGAGGCCTTCCGCCAGCACAGCAAGGCGGAACTGGAGGAACTGTTTTCCCACCTGTCCCTGCCGGTTTACTGATTTTTAGGGTCAGGGCTTGAACCCCCGGCGGCAACTCGCTAGATTGTCCCGCTTTATTTCCCCGCCCACCCAAGGAGACTGATAGATGGAACTGGCTTGCCTGGACCTTGAGGGGGTGCTTGTCCCCGAGATATGGATCGCCTTCGCCGAGCGCACGGGAATCGAGGAACTGCGGGCCACCACCCGCGATATCCCGGACTACGATGTGTTGATGAAGCAGCGCCTGCGAATCCTGGACCAGCACAACCTGAAGATAGGCGACATCCAGGCGGTGATTGCTACGCTGGCTCCCCTGCCGGGCGCGATCGAGTTCGTCGACTGGCTGCGGGAACGCTTCCAGGTGATTATCCTGTCGGATACCTTTTACGAATTTTCCGAGCCGCTGATGCGCCAGCTGAAATGGCCGACCCTGTTTTGCCACCGCCTGGTGACGGATGAGAGCGGCAGGGTGGTCGATTACAAGCTGCGCCAGAAAGACCCGAAGCGGGCCTCCGTGCAGGCCCTGCACAGCCTGAATTACAGGGTTATCGCCGCCGGGGATTCATACAACGACACCACCATGCTGGGTGAGGCCGACGTGGGGTTTTTGATCCACGCGCCCCAGAACGTCATCGACGAGTTTCCCCAGTTCCAGTCCGTCGCGAACCTGGAAGAACTCAAAGCGGGGTTTATTGCCGCCAGCAACCGCAACCTGACCCTGTAAAGCCGGCAGCGCCAGCGTTGTGCGCCTAAGCCTTGTTTGGCTGGGGCGCTACTGGCTTCGGCTTGATCAGGAAGGTCGCCAGCGCCGGCATCAGGATCAGGGCGCCAAACATGTTCCAGATAAACATGAAGGTCAGCAGTATCCCCATATCGGCCTGGAACTTGATGGGTGACGCCGCCCAGGTCACCACCCCGGCCGCCAGTGTCACCGCGATCAGTGCCACCACCCGGCCGGTGAAGTTGAGGGTTTCGTAGTAGGCGGTGGTCAGGTCCATGCCCTGGCGCTCCTTCGCCAGGATCACCGTCAACACGTACAGCGCGTAATCCACACCGATGCCCACCCCCAGGGCGATCACCGGCAGGGTCGCGACCTTGACCCCGATCTCCAGCCACACCATCAGGGCCTCGCACAGGATGGATGTCAGCATCAGTGGCACCACGGCGCAGACCACTCCCATGAGTGAGCGGAAGGTGAGCAAGCACAGCAGGATCACCGCGCCGTACACGTAGTAGAGCATGTCGCGGTTGGCCTGCTTGACGATGATGTTGGTGGCGGCCTCGAAACCCGAACTGCCCGCCGCGCCGAGGAACTCGGCGCGCTGGCTGGGCCAGTCGGTGTTGAATTGCTCAAGCGCTTCCACCACCCGGGTCAGGGTGGTGGCCTTGTGATCGGCCAGGTAGACCTGCATCGGCCAGATGGAGCAGGCCGGGTCGACATACTCCGGCACCAGCTCACTCACCGCGTAATTGATGGTGTCCTGGTTGCGGAACAGGGCCTGCCACTTCAGGTTGCCCTCATTCATGCCGGCCATAATTTCGCGCACGCGAACGTTGAGGCCGCGCACGTCCTCGACCCCCTCCAGTTGCAACAGGCGCCACTCCAGTTCATTGGCCAGGATCAGGCCCTTGTAATCGATACAGCCATCCGCCGGCGTCTTGACGATGATCGCAAAAACATCGGTACTCACCGAGTAGTGCGCCACGTTGTAGGCCACGTCCCGGTTGTACCTGGAATCGGCGCGCAGCTCCGGTGCGCCGGGATCGAGGTCACCGATCTGCAGATCCCGGGAGACGTACAGACCGCCCGCCGCCATCAGGGCGCTTACCACGATCGCCACCGCCGCAGGTCCCTTGTGGGTGAACAGTAACAGGAAACGCCACAGGGCGTGCATCTCCTGGATGCTTTTTTGCGGCTGGCTGGCGTGTGCCACGGCCTTCTTGCCGACGCCGGTGTAGGACAGGGTGATGGGGATCAGGATCAGGTTGGTAAATATCAGCACCAGCACCCCCAGGCTGGCGGTGATCGCCAGGTCCTGGATTACCTGTATCTGGATGATCATAAGCACCGCGAAACCCACACCGTCCGACAACAGGGCCGTTACCCCCGCCAGGAACAGGCGGCGGAAGGTGTAGCGAGCGGCCACGTAGCGGTGGGTGCCGCGGCCGATATCCTGCAGCACGCCGTTCAACTTCTGGGCGCCGTGGCTGACCCCGATAGCGAACACCAGGAACGGTACCAGGATCGAAAACGGATCCAGTTCAAAGCCCAGGGTCGACAGCAGCCCGAGTTGCCATACCACCGCCACCAGCGAGCAGCCGATCACCATCAGGGTGGAGCGCAGGCAATGCGTGTACCAGTACAGCAGCGCGGTGGCTATCACCACGGCGACGGCGAAAAAACCCATTACCACGAGCAGGCCGTCCAGCAGGTCCCCCACCAGCTTGGCGAAGCCGATGATATAGATCGCCCGGTCCGGGTTGTCCCCTGCGAACTGCGCCCGGATATCCTCCAGCTTGCTGCTCAATTCACTGTAATCCAGTCGCGCCCCGGTCTGCGGGTCACGATCGAGCAGCGGCACAATGATGGCGGCAGACTTCGAATCGTTGCCTACCAGGTCGCCCATGATCCCGGCCCGGGCAATATTGGTTTTGACAGCGGCGATGGCCTCCGGCGAACCGTCGTAGTCTCCCGGTATTACCGGCCCGCCCTCAAAACCGAGTTCCGTTACCGTTTGCCAGCGGGCGTTGGGCGTCCAGATCGATTTCATACCGTTGCGATCCACGCCGGGCATGAAAAAGATGGCGTCGTTGACCTTCTCTATGTACTCAAGGTTCTCCCGGGTAAAAATATCGCCATCCTCGACGGCGACCACCACCCGCAGATTGTTGCCCAGGCCCTTGAGGTCAATCTGGTTGGCCTGGTAGTTGAGTACATAGGGATGGTCCTTGGGCAACGTTTTCTCAAAGCCCGCCTGCAGGGTAATTTTGGTCGCCTGGTAGCCCAGTACCAGGGTGACCAACAGGCACAGTCCCATCACCACTGGGCGATGGTTGAAAACCAGCTTTTCAAGAAACGTGCCGGACTGAAAGTCGAATTCCCGCAGATCCGATATAACAGGCAGGTCTGCCTCTGGTGCGTGTGCCATGGTGTGCTCTCCGAATGCCCGACGCTAGCGCGGCAGTGCGACTTTTTTGATGCCTTTCAGACCGCCCAGGAGCAGGGTATCCCCCGGTCCCTCGGCAACCGAGCTGAGTGGGCCGAACCGCTCGACGTCGGTTGGAGTGAAGGTGAAGCCGTTGTCTGCGCTCACCAGCACCTCACCGGCGGCGCCGACGGCGACCAGGCGATGATCCCTGAGGCGGATGATCGCGACGATGGAACTGGTATCCGGTTTCTCGACCACGATCCAGGTATCGCCTTCATCAGCGGTGCGAAACATCCGGCCCCGTAAGCCGCCCATGACGATAGCGCCGTCGGCGGTGGCCGCGCTGGAGAAAAAGCTGCCCTCCCAGGGCACGGAGTAGGTTCTCCTGGCCGAGCGCTCATTGATATCGGCGATCAGGAACAGCCCGGCTTCCCCGGCGATAAAGTAGCGGCCGGGGGTGGGCAGCGGGGCGTAATCAAACATGTGGTTGAAGTTGTCGTTCTCGTTGCGATACATGGAGTTTTCCCAGGTTTCGCCACCGTCGAAGGTCACCACCGAGATGCCGTACGCGCCCACCGCGTTACAGCGCTTTTCGTTCTGGCACTTCACCTTGAAAAACGGCTTGTCCGCTCCCTGCTCGATGGCCAGTTGCATCTCCTCGACCAGTACCGGGTACAGTTCATTGTCAGGGTCCTGGGCGGCCAACTGCTGGTAGAACGCAAGTCCCTCCTGGGCATAGCGCAGCCCATCGTATTGCTTGACCCAGGTTTTGCCGCCGTCGGAGGAGTGCAGGATGACCCCCTCGTGGCCCACCGCCCAGCCCAGTTCGGGCGTGGGAAAGTCGATGGACAGGAGGCTGGAGCGCACCGGCACCGCGGCCTGGGTCCAGCTGTCGCCGCCATCATCGGAGTACAGGATATGGCCCTGTATACCCACGGCGAAGTAGCGCTCACCGAACCTGCGAATGCTGTAGATCAGCGAGCTGCTCGCCAGGTGACTGGGGACGGCTGCCTGGGTCAGCACATCGAATTCCTCTTCCGCCCGGGCGGGGGCCCAGAGCGACAGCCACAGGGGCAGGAAGAGAACGAGTATTGCGGCGCGGGGAGCGGCTCTGGGAGTCATCACACGTATTCCAACATCCGGTTGCTACAGGTGGAAGGTGGCCAAGTATAGTTCAGCGGATATCAAACGCGCGCGGGGGTAAAGGGAAAATATTTTTTGCAGGGCAGGGGATTCCGTTGAGGGATTCGGGCGGGCCCGGTAGGGACCTATCCCGCCAGCGATTTCATTATCAGGTTAGCCGTGGACTCACTGTAAGCCTGGGGAATGTCATACAAAATTGCCAACCTCGTCAGTGCCTTGACATCCACATCGTGCGGGTGGGGTGACAGGGCATCGACAAAGAAAATGAGCACGTCCAGTTTTCGTTCACAGATCATCGCACCCAGTTGCTGGTCGCCACCGTGAGGGCCACTTTGGAGCAATTTTATCGACAGGTGCGGGCAGGCCGCCTGCAAGCGCGTACCTGTCGTACCTGTGGCATAGATGCTGTGCCTCGATAAATCTTCCGCATGCGCCAGAACCCAGTCGACCATCGCCTGCTTGCGATCGTCATGCGCGACCAGGCCAAAATTCAACAATGCCCCACTTCCCACGATGGTCTCCACGATGATGATGTAACGCCACCCATTCCAGCAGTCGCCGCGGGAGTATAGGCCAGATCAAGGCGGTTTTGTGAGCAGATTTTCCCCCCTGGCGCAGGAGCCGAGTCCTGCATCCCGGCGCAAAGCCAGGTCATGCGGGCCGCACCTGTTAGCTACCGCAGGGAGGATTGCCGGTGCG